>NZ_SKCD01000044.1 GCF_006542765.1 Paenibacillus luteus | reverse complement strand
TCAGCCCGTCTTCCTTGAAGAACGAGAGCAGGTTCGATCTGTATTTGGCTTCAATGTCTGACCCAAACGTCTCCCCGGACATATGCCGCGCCAAAATCATGCCGTCAACCATCCGTCCGTGCGAAGACCCGTAATCCCAGTCTCCATGCGTCAGATTCGCAGGCTCCGTCATCAGGTTAGCTGCAAAAAACGGAATATCGTCATAATCGCGATCCGCCATGCCAACGATTGCGTTCATCGCATGTCCCGCGCGAGCCTCCAACGTCAGCGTGTCTGGTAATAATCTTTTTGCCATTGCTAATCTCTCCTCTGCTCGCTTTCTAGAATCAGAACGCCGTTAGCCGCAAGCTCAATCTTGCCGCTGACGTCATTCCCGCTTAATAAATCAGTCTGAACTGTTTGGCCGAGCTCAATCGTTCTTGGTTCATCGTTATGATTAAGAACAAATAGAAAACGTTTGTCGCCTTTCTGCCTGCTGCTGACCTCTACAAGATCAGAAGCCGCGAGAAGCGGCTGAATGCCAATTTGCTCACACAATCTGCCCATCAGCTTTTGCAGAAAAACAGGCTCGGGACTCGACGCAACATACCAGGCTTCTCCAGCGCCATAGCTGTTTTTTGTCAACGCTGGCATACCCTTGTAGAAATCAGAGCCATATTCAGCTAGCACCTCAGCCCCCTCCGAATGAACAAGATCGCATAATATGCGGCAGTCGTAGGTGCTGCCCTGCTCAAGGCTGCCTAGCGAAGCACTCATCTTCAGCTGATTCGTTTTGGAAGTCAAAAGCGCATCGCTTTCCTCCACCCAGATGCCAAGCAATTTGCGCAGCTCTCCAGGATAACCTCCCGGAGTAACACGGTCATTCTCATTCACGATCCCACTGAAGAAAGTGGTTACGAAAGTGCCCCCGCTTTGCACGTACTGCTCCAGCTTGGACGCATACCCCTCTTTGACCATATATAGAACAGGCGCGACAACCAGGTCGTACCCGCTTAGTTCCGAATCCGTACCGATCAGGTCAACCTGAATATTTTGACTGAAAAATGCATCGTAATAATGCTGTACCTCATTCAAATATTTCAAATCAACGGTCAAACCGCTCGAATATTCAATAGCCCACCAGTTCTCCCAATCAAACAAAATCGCAACCTTCGCTTCTGTCCGCGCCCCTACCAACGTATCCCCGAGCCGATCAAGCTCCGCTCCAAGCTCCGCGCACTCCCGAAACACCCGCGTATGCTCATGCCCTGCATGATCAATCATCGCACCATGAAACTTCTCAAACGCGCCTAAAGACCTGCGCAGTTGAAAATACATAATGCTGTCAGCGCCGCGCGCAATCGCTTGATAACCCCATAGCCTGTTCACGCCTGGCCTCTTCAACGCATTTTGCGGTTTCCAGTTCAATTGGCTTGGGCAGGATTCCATCAACAGGTAAGGATCACCGTCCTTCAAACCTCTCATTAGATCATGGCGCATGGACGTATAGCTGACTGGCATATCGCTCGTAGGGTACGCATCCAGCCCGATGACATCCAGTTCCTTTGCCCATTTAAAGTAATCAAGCGGTTTATACGTCCCATTGCTTTGAAAATTCGTTGTCACAACCGCATCCGGAATAATGGCCTTAATCGCATCTCGCTCCAGCTTGTAACAATCGAGAATATTATCCGAAGTGAATCTGGCATAATCGAGCGAAATGCCTTGAAAGCAGGTCGTCTCCACGCCGTTAATCTGAAAATGCTCGCTTAGCGCGCTTGGCGCGACAATCTCTTTCCAGTCGTAGAAGGTATGCCCCCAAAAGCGTGTGTACCAAGCCTCGTTCAGCTTATCGAGCGTGCCGTATTTCTGCTGCAGCCAGTCCCGAAAGGCTTGCTCGCAATTTTCGCAATAGCAGCGCAAGCCATATTCATTATTCACATGCCATAGTAGAATCGCTGGATGGTCCTTGTAGCGCTCCGCCAGCTGCTGAGCCATCCGTGTAGCATATTTGCGATAAGTGGGGCTGCTTGGACAAGAGTTATGCCGCCGTCCGAACTTCCGCTTTTTCCCGTCCGATTCGACAAGCAGCACATCCGGATATTGGGTCGCCATCCATGCTGGATGAGCGGCGGTGCTTGTGCCCATGCAGACATGGACGCCGGAAGCGTGAAGCAGATCCAGTGTTTCGTCGAGCCATTCAAAGCTATACGTATTTTCATCCGGTTGATTAAGCGCCCAAGAGAACACATTGACCGTTGCAATATTCACGCCTGCAAGCTGAAATAATCGCATATCCTCCTGCCAAACCTCGCGCGGCCATTGCTCCGGGTTGTAATCGCCGCCATAAAGAATTTTGGCTGCTTTTCCATTAAACATTCAATATCTCTCCTCGCTCCATTTTGATCAGGTCCATTCTCTCTCTTACCTGACTTCTTTAGAAGCCAGGCGGTTGCTTGCTCATTTCCATCGGAGAACTTTCATCCATAGCGAACGGCTTTAACCGATAAGTAAAGGCTTGCTCGCCTGCTTCCACTAAATATTGCGGCAGTGTAGGTGCATAGCCGCAGCTGTGGTTGCCGATTCCGCTTTGCCTCGCATCGAGGCTGACAATCGTTTCCTTGCGCCTTGCGAGCTTATGCACATGTGTCGCTGCAGCTAAATCCTCCGCCTTGTAGTGATGCACCCCAGCTTGCATAACCTGCTCGCCCGCCATCATCAGCCCGATGCCTGACGGATGGGAGATGACAGCCCAGCGCACATCAGCCTTGCTCCCATTTTCTTGGGGCTTGATATAAGGAACGAACTGTTCCTGCACTGTGCCGCCATAAATGCCCAGCTTGCCGCTCTCTTTACGGTCCGCATAACATTCATGAGGCCCAAGTCCATACCAATCAAAACGATCAAAGCCCTCCGGCATTTCAAGCTGAATGCCGAATCTAGGCAGTGGAGGAAGCTCTGCGCGAAATGGCGAGCTCGCCGCCACCATCACATCCAAATGCAGCCCGGTCCGCGCGCGCTCAGGCACGCTTTTGCGCTCCAAGGGATATAAACGGGTAGTTACCGTTATTTCT
Organism: Paenibacillus luteus; assembly: GCF_006542765.1. Taxonomy (GTDB): domain Bacteria; phylum Bacillota; class Bacilli; order Paenibacillales; family Paenibacillaceae; genus Pristimantibacillus; species Pristimantibacillus luteus. The sequence goes on along the minus strand of NZ_SKCD01000044.1, from coordinate 348,401 downwards.
CCGCTTTCATACACCGTATAGAGCGATTCCGAATGAAAACACATGCCTAGTCCATCTGCGCCATGCGCAAACGTCGCTTGGATGCTCAGCGCGCCATCCACAGTCTGATCCATCGAAACGGATCTCGTCACCTGCCGCAGCTGGTCATAGCCCGCAGCCATCCACTCCTTCTTTAGATGCACGTCGTTATCCAAAGGCGCCCGCCATAGGTTAAGCCGCGGACCGCTTGAAATAAGCGGCATCCCCTCGTATGACCAGCGGCTGATCGTTCCGCTTCGCTTACAGAAACCCAGCTCAAACCTTTGCCCCGTTACCGAAATATCCCGTTCCGTCTCGGTTACCGCAATGTCCTGTTCTGTCTGAGCTACGGCAAGCTTTGCCCATCGGCCGGTTGGCACAACATGTTGTTCTAGCTGCTTGTTCGGCATGGGAGCCAGCATCAAATCGGCCCACGCGACCTCATAACCGCTGCTTGCCCAAAGCACATTCTCGCAAAGCGTGAAGCTAATATGAATCCAGCATTCACCTTTCTGCTCCAGCAGGCCAGTCGTATAGGGAATGGTCAACTTTCCTTGCGTGCGGGCAGGAATCACAGGCAAGTCTAGCTCCCCCCGCTCCAGCTCCTCCCCATCCCTTCGCAGCGACCAGATTGCCCGTAAATGGCTCATATCCACAAAATCATATCGATTTGTCAGCTTAATTGTGCCTGCTGTTTGATTTTCCCACTCCGCCGCTACGGGCTCGATAACTTTTTTCAGCTCCAAAATCGAAGCCTTCAAGCCACGGTCCGGAAACAGCAAGCCGTCAAGGCAGAAAGTCCCGGCGTTCGGATAATCGCCGAAGTCTCCACCGTAGGCGTAACATTCGTCACCCGTTTCCAACTGCCGGACGATCCCGTGATCCGCCCACTCCCAGATATGTCCACCGAGCAAACGAGGATAATGGTAGATAGCGTCCCAATACTCCTTCAAGTTGCCAACCGAATTGCCCATGGCATGCGCATATTCACACATCAGGTAGGGCCTTTGCTCCGTCGTATTCATCCCTTCCTTAATGACCGTATCAACGGACGGATACATTGCACTTACGATATCGACCAGTTCTGCGTCATACGCCCGTTCATAATGAATCGGTCTTGTCGGTTCATGGCGCCGAACCCAAGCGGCCAGCGTATCCTGGTTGCAGCCAAATCCCGACTCATTGCCGAGCGACCATATAATAATCGAAGGATAGTTTTTATCCCGCTCCACCATTCGAACGAGACGGTCCAAATACGCCCTCTCCCATGTAGGGTCTTGGGATAAGTGCCCCTCGTTGCCGATAAAATGAAAACCATGCGTTTCAATATCCGCTTCGTCCATCACATAAAGCCCGTATTCGTCACATAAATCAAGCCATCGCGTATCATTTGGATAGTGTGAAGCGCGAACCGAGTTAATGTTATGCTGCTTCATCAGCACGATATCCCCAAGCATCATCTCCTCCGTCACGACAAAACCTAGCCTTGGATCAAATTCATTCCGGTTAACGCCCTTCAAAATAACCGACCGGCCATTCACGAGGAGCTCGCCTTGCCTGATTTCTACAGAACGAAAGCCAACCTTTAGCCGCACGGTTTCCTCTGCTTGCTCCAGTCCGCCATGCAGCGTCAGCAGCAACGTATATAAGCTTGGCGTCTCTGCACTCCATTTGAACGGCGCTGCAACAGGCAGCTTCAGAACAGTCGTCTCTTCCCCTCCGGCTGCCAGCCGAAAGCCTCCCATTTCCGTATCGTCAAGCACGATATGACCCTCGGGATCAATCAGCGTTACATGCAGGAGGCGCGTCACGTCCTCGTCCATGGATCGGTTGCAAACCGATACTTCAACATCCAGTTCTGCATCCGCGTAAGCAGCATCCAGCTTCGTCGTAACAGCCACATCGCGAATATGCTGCTCCGACCTTGCAAGTAAATGGACATCCCGGAAAATCCCACTCAGCCGCCATTTGTCCTGATCCTCCAAATAACTTCCATCCGACCATTGATATACGCGTACAGCCAACCTATTTTCGCCTGGCTGTGCAAGAGCCGTGATGTCGAATTCAGAAGGCATATGGCTTCCTTGGCTATAACCCGCCAACTCGCCGTTGATCCATACATGAAAAGCAGAATCTACACCCTCAAACGTCAAATAGATTCGCCGTTCAGCCCACATGTCCGGCACCGTAAAAGTTTTTAAATAACAGCCAGTCGGATTTCGGTCCGGTACCAGCGGCGGCTCCATCGGGAATGGATACTTACTGCTGCTGTACAGCGGACGACCATAACCATGCATTTGCCAATTGCCGGGAACGGAAATCTGCTCCCAATTCTCGCAATTGAACCCTTTCTCATAGAACCCATCCGGAGCTTCGGATGGCGATTCTGCGTAATAAAACGGCCAACTGCCATTTAACTGCATCGCATAAGGGCTGTCATTACCCTCCCCCTGCATGGCTGCATCTCTATCCGCATAAGGGATAAAATGAGCATGCGGCCGTTCTAAGTTCCGGCTCAGCACCTCAAGGTTTTCCCAATCTCGAAGCTCATTGATTGTCATGTTGCAGCTCCTTTAGCCGTTGTTTGATTATGACCCACCACTTGATCCTGCGTTTGTTTCTAGCTCCCGCAAGCCTCAATCAAGCAGCCTTCTGGTTAGCTCAGCGGATAAAGCTCGTATACTTCACCAGGTACGGTAGGGAAGAACAGCACTTCCGATTCCCTGCCCTCTTGAAGAGGATCACTTGGGCAAGCTGCCCCTGCAAGCCTCATCGGCATGGGTGTCCGAACCCGACAATTCTCGCCGCTTTGGGAACGAATCGAAACTCGCTGCAGCTGGCCAGACTTCCATTCCATCGCAACCTCAAACCCGCCCCTTGCACGCAAGCCTCTGATATAGCCGCTAGACCATTCATTGGGAAGTGCGGGCAGCAAATGCAGCTCATTCAAATGACTCTGCAGCAGCATCTCCGCGATGCCTGCGGTACCGCCAAAATTGGCTTCTATGGTGAGCGGATAAAAGGTCAGCTTCGGATGGCGATGCGCGTTAAACAGATTAGAGTAAGGATTTTTCAGCAGTTTGATCAAATAGCTATGCGCCATTTGAGCATCCCCCAGCCGTGCATATTGATTCACCATCCAGGCATAGCACCAGCCGATGGCATCCTCGCCCTCATGCGCATGACGACGACGCAGCGTCGTAAGGCAAGCCTCGGCCAGCGCAGGCGTCGTTCTCGGACTGATTTCTTGTCCAGGGTGAAGGGGATACAAATGTGCGGTATGCCGATGGCCCGGCTCTGCCTCCTCGAAATCCTCTGACCATTCCTGCAGCTGGCCATGCTTGCCAATGCGCAGCGGAAGCAACCTCTCTCTTGCTTGTCTCAGTTCAAGGCCGAAAGCTTCGTCTTCCTCCAGGATGCCAATAGCCTCCATGCAATTCGTAAACAATTCCCTAATCAGTGCCACATCCATCGTTGAGCTGGTGCTTACAGCGCTTCTCTGGCCATCCGGAGCAATAAACGTGTTCTCCGGCGACGTCGAAGGATTCGTGACCAAGCGTCCCTCCTGATCTTCAACGAGCCAATCCAGACAAAACAATGCCGCTTCCTTCATGATCGGATAAGCACGTTCAGCCAGAAAAACCTTGTCCTTGCTGAATTGATAATGCTCCCAGGGATGCTGCGCGAGCCAAGGTCCCGCCATTGGCCAAAAAGCCCAACTTGCCGGACCTTTCGATGGTCCTCCGGAAGGCGCGGCAACTCTCCACAAATCGACGCCATGGTGAGCTGTCCAGCCGCGGCAGCCGTAATCCTCCATGACCATTTTTGCTCCGGTAATTCTTAAATCGTCAAGCATATCGAACAAAGGCAAATGACATTCTGACAGATTGCAAGCCTCGGCATGCCAGTAGTTCATCTGCACATTGATATTGGTCGTATAATTACACTGCCAGGGAGGACGCGTCATCTCATTCCATATCCCTTGCAGCGTGGCCGGCTGCGTGCCTGGGCGGGAACTCGCTATGAGCAGGTAACGGCCATATTGGAAAAATAATGCTGCCAGCGAGTGGTCCTCCTGCCCTTCCCGCAGCTTCAAAATCCGCTCATCCGTCGGCAGGTCTGAACAGCCTCCATCGCCAAGTGAAAGATCCATTCTATTAAATAACTCGCTATGATCGGCGATATGCCGGCTCCTCAGTTCCTCGTACGTGTAGACTGCCGCCTCTTGCAGCTGATGCCTGCATGCGAGCAGCGGATCTTTGCCCTCCGCGTCCGGATGCGGGTCCTTGTCAAAACCATTGAAGCTGGTCGCCGCACTGAGCAGCAGTGTCACCGCGCTTGCTCCGCTAATGAGAATGCGACCGCCAGTTACCTCCAGATGTCCCTCTTCAATGAATGCTTTCAGCTCGATTCCAAACGTCAAGCCCTTGTTTTCCTCAAATCGAACAGGCTCAGCAATGCGGTAAGCATAGGGCTCGGTGTAGCTTGGCGCCTGACCGCTAAGTGAAATAAGATCGGCGCCAGCTTTGTACACTGCATGATTGAGTGGGCTGCTCAGCGACAGCTGACAATTCAATTTGCCTGGCTTGTCAGCTGTAAGCCGAATTACCATGACTTGATCGACAGCCGATACGAAGGACTCCCTCTTAAAGCTCACACCGCTTAAGCTGAACTCCGTCGCTGCGACTGCCGTTGCCAAATTCAGCTCGCGCCGATAATGGATCGGCTCGTCACCGCGGCGGTAATCTGCAAAGCTATCACCGCCTGCAAAGGCGATATGCAGATCACCCATGGCCTGATAGCAGTCATTCCATGGACCAAGCATGTTCTCCTCAATCATTTGCTGCGCCTTGGCATAGCTGCCCTCCGCAACCAGAGCCCGAACCTTCTCCAAGTAAGGCTTTGCATCATAAGCAGATGAATCACGGGGGTATCCGGACCACAAGGTATCCTCATTGAGCTGGATGTGCTCGTGTCTGGTCCCGCCGAACACCATTCCTCCGAGCCGGCCGTTTCCGATCGGCAGCGCCTCGACCCAATCCTCAGCCGGGCGCTCGTACCATAGCTTCCATTCGTTCGAATCCATCTGGCTCTCCTCCAAGCGGTTGGTTTAAATCATCTTTATAAGTCCTTCATGCCGTACGGTCCACGTACCGTCCTGAGGAAATCCAGGAGCTGCAAGGTCTGGCCCACCGTCCCAGCCTGCGGCCATCATAGCTACCGTTGTAAGCAAGCCGCCGTTTCCAGGCAAATAAGTTGGCAGCTGCAGGCGCTGGTAATTATGGCCGTTCGGCAAGAAGGTATTCGTCTTTTTGTCCATCAGCAGCAAATCCAAGGCCAACTTCCCTTCGCCAAGCCGCGCTGCCGTCATCGCCGCCATTGGGTAATCCCAGCCCCATGTTGCGTCCCAGTCCCACTGCTGTACGACCTGTTCAAGCGTACGGCGCATCGTCTCTTCGTCCACCATACAACCGGGAAGCAGCCCAAGCGGAGCAAGCATCGTGGGATGATCCTTCAGTCCGGCTTTCTCTGTAAAAGTATTGCTGGCTGTCTCCGCTGCGACATATAATCCCTCAACAACAGGCAGTGGAGATAGATGGGCAATAACATGGTCCCACAGCTCTACCCGTGGTTGTCCCAGCTTTTCCTTCCAAGCATTCGCTGTGGATAGTCCGAAGCTCCAATAAGATAGCTCGAACGTTGGATTCATCGTGGTTGCATGATCGTAAATCTCTTGTGCAGGAGCGATTGGCGCGCCCAGCACATACCGTTGATTCGTCTCATCCCATTCGGCATAGGAGGCCATAAAGGCCGCCGTCTCGAAGACGATTTCAGCGTAATGCGCCAAAGTTTCACTGCTGCCTGTTATCCGGTGAATCAGTTCCGCATAATAGATGGGATGCGGCTGCTGCCAGACCAGAAACGGTTCGATATAACAAGGAGCATTTACGCCATCAGGCGGAACGCATTTTGGCCAGCGTGCGCCCTCATACCCTTGAAATGCTGCTGTTTCCTGTGCTTTTCCCAAAATGCTGCCATACCAAGCCAAACTGTTTTCCAGCAAGTCATGGCGGTTCCAGTAGGCGAAATGCACGGCATGCCACCAATGCATCTCCAAATGAAATTTCCCTGCCCAGCTGTTATGCGTAAGCCCGGATTCCTGTGGAGGGAGCGATCCCGATGATTGAATGGCGGTCAAATACTGGGATAAAATGATTCTCCGCTCCAGCTCCGATGCACGCTTATCGCTGCTTTCAATGAGTTCAACGGCGGCTCCCCTGCTCCAGAAGCCTTCCCAGTACAGAGCGCTGGCGGTCAGCGTTTCCTGAAAATTCACAGCCCCGGCTTTGGAGATTGTCGGTACGGAATGAAAACTCAGATCAAAAGACTCGCTCATAGGATCTGGAATGAACAAGAAGCGATGCGCATCTTCCCCGTCCCGGACTAGCTTGCCAGCTGACCACAAAATCTGTGCGGCAACGCTCGTTTGATCCATCTCTCGAACTAGGCAAGCGCTCGCGCTGCTTCCCGCCGTTATGTCGGTTCGATGCCCTTCCGGGTTGCCCCAATTCACGCCAGTCCGGCTCCACTCTCCATAGGGAAAGTGAAAAGCAACTTGCAGCTGGCCTGTGCGGATCAGCTCGGATTCCACATGGATCGCTATCATGTCCTTCTCGGGGTGGCAGCAGGTTTGAACCGTGGTCTGCTTTCCCGCAAGCTGAAACCGGCTTGTTATCACTCCGCTCCACAAATCCAATACCTGCTCGGTACCAGTCAAATGCTCCTTTGGCGCTGGCTCACCGTCCTCCAGCTTCAAGCTGAACTGAATTCTTCCAAGATGAAGTCGATGTGGATTTAATTTGAGGAACTTATATTCCTCCGTCATCTCACCGGATGGCATATAAGGAAATCCAACGCTTCTCCCATTGAAGGTCTCGTAATAGGTTAATTTAAAATCTTCCATCCGATATCCTTCCGGGTTGGGGTCCGTGTGCCAAGCCCAGTTCGAGAAGTGCCCGAGGGGCACTCCCTCCTCCTCATACTCCTTTGGATAGGTTTGCAGTCCCGTTGCATCCACGGTAAACGCATATTCGCCGTTCCCAACGGAGAGACAGCTGTATCGGTCGAATCCGCGAATCACCGGATTATGGCGACTAACCAAAGCTTTGCGGTCAATCATCTGTTCATTTCCTCCCTACGGTTCGTGTCCATTTATAAAGACGGCCGGCTCCCGATTCGAGATCGGAAACCGGCCGCCGTTCGCTTCCGTTTATTTCATTAGCTCAAGATTGGCTTGCCACACCTTCGTGTAGGCTTCAAGCACCTTATCATAGCCTAGCTTGTTCACACCTGTTTGCAGCTTCTCAAAAGTGGATTCAAATTCTTGATCTGATTTGGCGAAAATCAGCTTAGCGTTGTATTCGAACCACATTTGCTTAATCTGCTCTTGCACGATGCCAGTATCCGATTTCGGATCGATGACCATGTTGTTGAATTGGTCGGTGTTCACCTTGGCATACTTGCCAAAAAACTCACTGGCTTCGTTGCCCCAGTTCGCGGTTTCAGGGTTTTGTGCGTTTTTGTGATGGCCAATGACATAGAACATCCAGGAGCCTTCCGGATTAAAAATACCAAGCTTCAGATTGGCTTTCTCTTCCGCTGAGATCGTCTTCGCTCTTTCATTGTCAATCGGCGCACCATTCTCATCGACTTCGTCGTACAGTACCCCCGGAGGACCAAAGGAGTTTAGGCGCTGTCCTTCTGCACCGGCAAACCAATCGAAAAATTGAAAGATGCGCTCGGGTTCTTTTGCTGTAGAAGTGATAACGTTTACATTCCAGCCCAATGTACCAAAGGTATGTGGATTTACCGAATCTACATCTACTTCAGGTGCAGCCAGAAACGGAATATAGTCATAGCCGGCATCCGGGTCAGAAGCCTTCAAGATGTTATTAGCGGTAATGCCTTGACCTGTAATATTGGAGAAGCCTGTCATAGCAAGCCTGCCTGAGTTCAGCTTCTCGACGACCTGTTCTTGCTTCTGCGTGAACATATCCTGTGTGATTAGTCCTTCACGGTAAAGCTTATTCATCCATACGAAAGCTTCTTTATAAGCCGAATCGTTAAAGATCGATTCCATCGTTGAGGTAGCAGTATTAGGGAATCTCGGAATATCCCCAATGTTCCAGATGGTGCGGTTTTCGCCATAGCCTGTATAGAAAAGCTTAAACAGCATATTGACGCCGTTCATCGTAATGCCGGTTTCGAGCGGAACGACATCCGGATATTTTGATTTCACTTGCTTCAAATAAGCATATAGATCCTCAAAGGTAGCAAGCGCCGGTTCGCCAAGCTCTTTATAAATTTTCCGATTTACAGTCCAGCCTGTATTTGAATATTTGTAAGGATTTTTCTCGCTGTCGAACCAGTTTGGAATGACATAAATGTGGCCATCCTCGTGCTTCAGCATATTAAAGGTGCTGTCGTCGATCAGATTCCGCAGTGTCGGGTATTTCTCGTAATACTCATCAAGCGGAACAAGCAGCTTGTTCTTCACCATCGTATTGTATTCCGGTGACCCCCGGTCCATCATGATCGCATCCGGCAGCTCATTGGCAGCCATCATTGTGCCGAATTTCTGTTTGGCATTTCCGTTAGAACCAATCTCAATTAAATTCAGCTTCATCGTTTCCTTCATCCATTTGCTCGTTACATCGTCCCCGTAACCGATCGGCGTAGAGAAGTCATAGTTGGAATAGAGGCTGAATTCTAGCGGCTGCTCGCCAAATGGCACAATGTCGCCTGATCCCGCCTCTTCCTGCGGCGAGGTATTGCTAGGTTTTGATGATGGCGTTTCTGTTGTCTTTCCATTATTATTGCTGCTGCATGCTGCCAATACGACTGTAAAAGCTAATACCATCATGATGAAAGCTGAAAACCGTTTTTTCTGTTTCATAGTGAGTCCCCTTTCAAGAATGTAATCTATCATTCAAGGGCTTGTTAAGCCCGAAAATGCAAAGCTACTCTTTCATTGAGCCAATTAATACACCTTTAACAAAAAACTTCTGAACGAACGGGTATACCATAATAATCGGCAAGCTGACGACAATGAGCGCAGTCATTTGCAATGATTTTGGCGTAATCGATCGTGATACGACATCGCCTGCGCCTCCTGGCACATTCCCAAGCTGTGAAATCATTTCTTGAGCCGAATTCGAATTGATCATATTGACCAAATAGTTCTGAACGGGCAGCAAGGCGGCATCGTTAATGTAGATACCGGAGTGGAACCACTCATTCCAGAAGAAAACCGCTTGGAACAGCGACAATGTGGCGACAACAGGGCCCGATAAAGGGACGATAATCCGGAAGAACAAGCCGTAATTCGAACATCCGTCTATTTTAGCCGATTCTTCCAGCCCCTCTGGTATACCTTTGAAGAAGGTGCGAAACACAATCATATTCCATACCGAAATCATCCATGGCACGAACAGTACCCATATATTGTTGAAGAGTCCAAGCTCGCGAAACCATAAATACGTTGGGATCAGGCCGCCTTGGAAATACATCGTAAAAATCGCCAGCAGCATATACCATTTATGGCCGATAACCCCTTTCTTCGACAGCCCGTAGGCAAACAAAGCCGTTAGAAAAATAGCAGAGGCCGTTCCAGCAACCGTCCGGATGACAGAAACAAAGGTTGCTTTAAAAAAACGGTTGTCATTGAGAATGACCTCATAATTATCAAAGGTTAATTGCCTTGGCCAGAACGTTAAGCCTCCCAAAGAAGTATTCGTCCCTTCGTTCAATGAAATGATGAAAGCATTCCAAAAGGGGTATAACGAGAAGAATGAGAGAAGCGCGAGCGCTCCGTAGATAACCGTGTTCATGATGCGGTCAGATCCGCTAGTTTTCATATGTTCTGCCGCCTCCAATCCTATTTGCATGAACTACCACAATGAGGACCCCCCTACTTTTCTCGCCAGCTTGTTAGCGCCCCAAAGCAGCATAATATTGATCACCGCTTTGAAGAGTCCAACGGCAATGGCGTAGGAGTAACGCTGTTGATTCAACCCTATCGTATATACATACGTATCGATAACCTGCGAAACATTTCGCAAAATCGCGTTATTCCCATTGTTCGTCATAGCGAGAATATCCTCAAAACCCGCGCTCAGCAAATTTCCGATATTGAGGATGAGGAAGATCGTGATGACGGGTGCAATCGTTGGCAAGGTGACCGAAAATATTTTTCTTATTCGGCCGGCACCGTCAATCGAAGCAGCCTCATACAAATGCGGATTTACGCCAACGATAGCTGCTAGGTAAATAATAGAGCTGAATCCTATTTCCTTCCATAACCCCGATGTAATTAAAATACCATAGAAGTACTCGGGAAAGGACAGCCAGTTCACACCATGTTTGATGATGCCTAGCTTCTGAAGCAGCAGATTCAAGCTTCCGCTGTCCACGGACAAGATCGAGAATACAAGACCCGAAACAATGATCCACGAAATGAAATGCGGCAAATACGTAAGCGTTTGAACGATTCGTTTAAACGCCATATGCTTCACTTCGTTAAGCATCAAGGCAAGCACAATAGGTGCTGGGAAAATAATAAAGAGCTTTAGTAAAGCAATCACAATTGTATTTCTAATGACCATAACTAAATCCGGCGATTCAAAAAACAGGCGAAACTGCTTCCACCCTACCCACGGGCTTTTCAACACGCCTTCAAAAATGTCGTATTCCTTAAATGCCAATATAATCCCCCACATCGGGACATAGCTGAATACAAGGATAAATAAGATGCCCGGCCAGATCATCGACTGGACTTCCCATTGCGCCGCAAACCGATGGAGTGCTGATTCTGTTTGCTTCCCCTTCACCGCGCCTGCCTGCTTCATGCTGCTCACAACCTTTGCTTTAAAGTTTCTATACTAACCATACAGGGATGTCAGCGTTTTCACTATGGAGCGAAACAACGATATATAATACGAATTCAACGATGAGTCCAAAAAACATATCAAAAAAGGGCAGGATTAGCTCCTGCCCCTCAAGATGCCACTATTTTTCATCACTTATACCTTATTCGTCTTCCGATATTCTCCCGGAGTCATGCCCGTTATTTGCTTAAACTGCCGGTTAAAATACAAAATATTCTTGTAGCTAAGCTGATCCGCGATTTCATACACTTTATATTGGGGCTGCAGCAGCAGCTCACAAGCCCGGTTAATCCGCAGCTTGATCAAGTGGTCGCTGAAATGCTCCCCGGTCTCGTCCTTAAACATTTGGCCAAGATAGTTGGGCGAAAATTCGAATTTGGCTGCAACCTGCTTTAACGTAATTTTTTGATCCAGCTGACTGCCAATATACTGGTTGATTTGCTCAATAATAGTTCTCCCTTGTTTTTGTTTCTTGCTGTACAGCAGCTCTGAGAGCTCAAACAGCCTTCTTCTTAGCCAGGATTTCAAATCATAAATCGTTTCGAAATGGAACATCACATTCAAGTGAATATACTCCCAGTTCAGCAGGACATACAGGTCCTCGTTCAGCTGCTGGCAATGCATGTGCAGCCGGGAAATAAACTGGACGGCTATATGAATAATTGTCGCTTTCTCCTCAAGCTTCTCGAGCTGCATGAACAAGCTCTCCAGCCGCTCGCTAAGGGAAACAAGCTGGTACTGCAGCATGTCTTGAAAGATAGCCTCGCTGATCGCATCCATGTCGATGACGGCAGCTCCACCTCGCTCCTTCCCTGCGGAATAGGTGATCACGCGATTTTTCCCAAGAAACAGCTTATCCTTAACCGCCTGGACCGCTTGCTGGTAAGAGCTCCCAAGCTCAGAAGCTTCCGCCACGCTGTTTCCGATTCCGATCGTGATGGTTAAGGGAAAGCGATCGCTAATGAATCGAACCAGTCTCTCAGACAGCTGGGTAAACCCTTCCTTGCCGCAAGTAGAAATAATGAGCGCCCTGCGCTGCTTGTCCCGAATGCAGTAGCCGTAGTTATGCTCCTTGGCATAATTTTCAATCGCTTTGAAGATATCTATCGGGACCCGATTTTTTTCGTTTTCTGACAGCTGATCCCGCTTCCACTCCCAATCATCGATCTCGATAAGCGCAACGGCAGGATCACGCTGCAAGGCAAGATGCCGAAGGGCATTTTCAGGCACATGCCTAACCTGCGGCGAAGCTATGCCCTCCAGCCAGCTCAACACAAGCTCCTTCTCGATAAGCGGCAGCGCCTCTTTCCACTGTTGGTCAGATTGGGCAGCTTGCCTCTCTGTATCAATCGCAGCCATCAAGCTATGCAAGGTCGTACTTAGCTCATGATCCTCAATCGGCTTAAGCAAATATGCTGTGGCGCTGACTTGCATCGCTTGCTTGGCATACCCAAAATCCTCATGTCCGCTCACGAACACGATTTTGAGCTTCGGCTGCAGCTCTCTTGCCTTTGCGGCCAGCTCCAGCCCGGACATAACCGGCATGCGGATATCCGAAAGCAAGATATCAATCGATGAATCCTGCAGCCGCTTAAGTGCTGCGAAAGCGCTGTTCACTGCTGTTACTGTGCCTCTGCCTGCTACGCTGTTCATCACGCGGCGCTTCAGCCACTCCAAGTCGATGGACTCGTCATCCACCAGCAGGATATGGTAATTCATTGCTTGCTCCTCCTTCGTTTGGCTGAGATTTAAGATAAGGCAGCGTCAAGCGCACGGAAGTGCCGATGCCGATTTTACTATCGATGTAGACACCATAGTCGTCACCGTATTGCAGCTTAATCCGTTCATTGACATTCCGAATGCCATAACCTCCCGGTTCCTCCCTTGGCTGGAGCAGTACCTGAAGCTTTTCGGGTGGCATGCCGATGCCGTTATCGTTTATTTGCAAAATAATGCTTCCGCCCTCTCTCCTGCCAGTAATGCCGATATGAATATGCTCATCGAACCATGCATGCTGGAACACATTCTCCACAAAAGGCTGCAGGATCAGCTTAATAATCGGACAATCAGCAAGCTCAGGCTCAATCGAATAGCTTACTGAAAAGCGGTTGGCATATTTGATCATCTGAATTTCGAGGTAGGCTTTCACCTGATTGATTTCGTTATTTAGTGAAATAATCATCTTCCCATCGTTTAGCGTTAACCGATAAAATTTTGACATTTGCGATACCATCGCACTCAGCTTCTCGATCTCGCCAATATTGGCCAAGCTGTTAATTGAGGATAAAGTGTTGTACAAAAAATGAGGGTTGATTTGAGCCTGAAGCGCTTCAAGCTCCTTCTCCTTCTTCTGCATGCCTTGCAAATAAACTTCACGAATCAGCTCGTCAATATGATGCGCCATCCGGTTGAAAGCAACGGAGAGAAGGCTGAATTCATCATTGCCTTTGAAGGGGATTCTCATCTCAAAATTCCCATTCTGAAAGGAGCGTACATGCGTAACGATCCGAAGCATCTTGCGGCCTGAATAGCGAGCAATGATGACGGCGATCAAGGCGATAATAACAAAGCTGATGCCGCATACAAGCATCGTAATATTACGAATCTTACCCGCATCCTCTTTCAATATCTTCATAGGAACCATCGTTTCGAGCCTAAAATCGGAGGCTGGTATGTCAATCTTCACCTTGAGATATTCATCCGAAGAACCGCTGGCCTCTGCGTTCTGAATAAGAGTAGCTCCATCTCTTTGATTGATAATCCGAATGACACTGCCTTCGTTCAGATCCAAAGCAGCAAAGGATAGAAAAATGTCCTTTAATGGAATGCTCATACGCAAATAACCAATCTCAGTCTGGTAATCATTAAACGATATGAGCTTTCGCAGCAGCGAAATATTGTTCAAGCTTTTGTCCGTGTCCATCTGAATCCACTTATTGTCCTTACCCGACTGGACGAACTCGCGAAAATCAACCTGCTGTTCTAGCCGCGAAAAAGAAAGGATATGATAGCTTTGGCTCGTAATCGCAGTGTCCAGCTTCCCGTATACTTCGTTGATTTTTTTATTGGCAGGATACAAGATAAGCCTTATTTTTTGGACGGACATACCTAGAGATGTCTCCAACGTAGGGAGCAGATTACGAGAGGTCATCTCATATACTTCCAGACTGTCCCCGGTTATCTGCAGGTACTTCTGGAAGGAAGTGCTGCCAAACAGCGAGTCTGAAACCGCTTGCATATCTAACATTTTGTATTGGATGTTATCACTGATCTGCTGCATCGTCCATTTCACGTTCGTTTGAACGAGCTCTGTTCTGGATTGCAGTGCGGTCTGATAAGAGAAAAAACCGATGACCACATCTGTTATCATGACTAACAGCAGATAGGGCAGCATCATTTTGTAGGAAAATGGAATATATTTACGCATCCCCCATTAGCACCTCTTCACCTTTCTTTATTTAGGAGAACCCCCTCCACCTTATGTGCCCCATGTTACTTCTTCAAATTTCAAGTGTCAATCCACTTTATCCAACAACTGGTTGTGAAATGTAGAGCCAAATCATATTTCACCTCTCCACACCTGCAAAGTGAATGGCTCCATCCATTCCCATATGGTCACCTTGTTATGAGAGAATCTTTTTATGCGAAAAACAGAAAAAAACCGCCCCTTGTAGTTAAAACTACGACAGAGACAGTCTTTTCTTAACATCCGATTTTAGCGGAATGACACTGGCAGCCAAGCAAGGAAATGCTGGATATGCGTGTCCCAATAACCCCATTCGTGGTTGCCTGGTCCTTCTACATACGTCAGCGGATAATCTACGGCTTTGCACTTGTCCCTGAAAGCGAGATTGTCCTTATACAAAAAATCCTCTGTGCCGCAGCATTGGTACAGTGCGGGTTTCTCCGCCATAGATGGCGAATTCGCGGAAAGCAGGTGCAGCAGATCCTCGTCAGTGCCGGTGATATCCTTGCCTCCGTAAATCAGATTGAAATACGGCACCATGTGAGGAAATGCAGGATCCTGAATATGACTGGCCATGTCGAGCGCTCCCGATAAGCTGCCAGCAGCAGCAAAACGGTCGGGATGACGAAGCGCCAATTTAAATGCTCCATATCCTCCCATCGACAAGCCTGCAACATAATTGTCTTCCCTAGCGTCTGATAAAGGGAAGAAGGATCTGGCTACAGCCGGAAGTTCTTCCGACAAGAAGGTCCAATATTTATTGCCATACTCCATATCGGTATAAAAGCTTTGATGCACATTAGGCATGACTACGGCGATTCCAAGCTCAGCTACATAACGTTCGATCGAGGTTCTTCTCGACCAGATCGTATCATCATCGGATAAGCCGTGCAGCAAATATAGCGTTTTGTGAAGCTTCTGGCTGCTGCGGTTGTTCATTCCGATCTGCGTGGTTGTCTGTTGAGGCAAAATAACGGTCATCGACGTACTGAGGCCTAGCACTTCTGAATGAAAATTACATGTAATGAAAGCCAAACTCTATTCCTCCCTTGGACGTCTAGATGCTAATTTAACAGATCTATCAATGTTCTATTCTACCTTATTTATGACTCCTATGGCAGTATTCTCATGAAGCGCTTGCAAATATTTTTTAGAAAAGCTGCAATGGAATACGGGTATGCTTGTTAAGGTTAGTTAGTGAACTTTTTTTCAGTCCTTCTATGAATAATATCAGCAAGGTATAATAGGACCTGTCAAAGCTGGTATCCCATTATACGGAGGTTGATGAACAATGAAATTAATGCCGCTTGAGCGTAGAGGAATTTCCAATAGCCGACTTGCACTTGGGTGTATGGGGTTTGGAGGAAGCTGGGATCTTGCAGATCCTATTACGCCGGATCATATCACGCAAGCTGAGGCAGCCGTTGAAGCGGCTTTGTCGATTGGCATAACTATGTACGATCATGCAGACATCTACACTAGAGGCAAGGCTGAATTTATTTTTGGACAAGTCCTTAAGCGCCAGCCTAAGCTTCGTGAGCAAATTGTCATTCAATCCAAGGTTGGCATTGAGCTCTCCGACGGCGTACTGCCTGGACGATTCAACTTCTCTAAGGAGCACATCTTGCCATCGGTAGATGGGATTCTTGAACGTCTTGGCACGGAATATCTGGATGTACTTCTGCTGCATCGCCCTGACCCGCTTATGGAGCCAGATGAAATAGCCGAAGCATTTACCAAGCTCAAGCTGTCCGGTAAAGTTCGCAACTTCGGCGTATCCAATATGAGTCCCGGACAAATTCGTTTTCTGCAGCGGGCGCTTCCTGATCCGATTGTCGTTAACCAACTGGAACTCAGCCTGCTGCGTCATGACTGGGTGGATCAAGGCATTCATGTCAATCAAAAAGCAGGCTTAAAAGACAATTTTGCCGAAGGACTCATGGAATTTATGCAAATGGAAAATATCCAAATTCAAGCATGGGGACCACTTGCTCAGGGCCGGTTCTCCGGACGTTTGTCTGAGAATGCCACTGAAGCTGAAATACAAACCGCCGCTCTCGTTAAGCAGCTAGCCGAGGAAAATGAAACCACTACTGAGGCCATTGTGCTGGGGTGGCTGATGAAGCATCCTGCACGCATTCAGCCAGTCATCGGCACGGTAAATCCGGAGCGTATTATTGCCTGCAAAGACGCGGCAAGACAAGCAGATCTAATGACAAGGGAACAATGGTATACCCTTCTGGTAAGCGCTAGAGGCGCGAATATGCCTTAAGGCATATTTCAAGCGGATAATTATTAATAATTTTTCATTTTTTTCTCATAATTGCTCATAATCCCTTTAGCGGCCATCTTTTCGCTCTAATAAGCGAAAAAAGCCGCTTTTCGCATGTGTTATAGTCAAACACATAATACGAAACGCGGAGGGACATCCTGACAGCATGAGAAAACTACACATAATGAAATCGATTGCCAAAGCAGGCATTTGCAGCGCGATCGTCATGTCGGCAATCACATTCGGAGCATTTGCACCAAAAGCACACGCAGCAACACCTGAAACCATCAATCTTATAGAATCGGGAAAAGAATATATTGGTACTCCATATAAATTCGGTGCACCAGCTGGCGTTACATACGCATTTGACTGCTCTTCTTTCACCCAGTTTTTATTTAAAGGGCTTGATGTAAGCCTTCCACGCACTTCGTCTGCTCAAGCGAAGGTAGGCGAGACGGTAGCGAAAGGTTCTTTGAGCATGGGCGATCTTGTATTTTTCAAGACAAATGGCAAGACCATCAGCCATGTGGCTATCTATGCAGGAAATAATAAAATCATTCACAGCTCCACTAGCCAAGGCGTAACGGTCTCCAATTTAAATACCAGCTACTGGACCAAGAGCTATGTAACGGCAAAACGCGTCGTATCCTAAGTCAACTCTTTGCTTTAAAGCTTAAAATGAAGCTGCTTTCGCCTCTCGCGAAGGCGGCTTTTCCTTTATTATTGGCAGCATCTACTTTAAGCTTCCGAGATGCCGCTGTCTGTACCGTAGTGGTGTAACGCCTACTACTTTCTTAAACATATGGATGAAATATGAAACATTTGGATACCCCACCAATATACCCACCTGCTCTATTGAATGCGATGTAGACTGCAGCAGCCTGCTCGCTTGCTTGATTCTTCTAGCTGTCAAATAATCTGTAATATTGCTGCCAGTCTCCTCGTGGAAGACACGGGAAACGTAAAATTTAGATAAATGCATGAAGTCGGCCAAATGATCCAAACTGACTTCCTCCGCAAAATGCTCCTCAATCCATTGCATAATCTGCTCTGAATATCGTAGGGCCCTTCCCTCGGCTCCCACATCCAGCTGCTTTCCCGATCTGCTCTGCGCGTGATTAATTAGCCCCATCAACTGCAAAATCAACATCACTACCTCTTCTTGTGCCTGTCCCCTTCCTTGGTTGTAAAGGTTATCGTACAACATGAAGCAGTCCTCTAGTTCTTTGGCTACCTCCTCCAGTTGAAATGCTGGACCAACCGATTTCCCCTGCCATACCTTCATAAACAAGCTGTGGCGCAGCGGAAACGAGTTCAAGCCCTCTGCTGCGACAGCCGGATCTAAGTAAGCCATTGACCGCGTATAAGGCTTGTCTGGGCTCACATTTGCAAACACCTTGTGCAATTGAAAGGGCTGAAATAGAAAGAGCATCCCTCGCTTCATCTCATAGGAATGCTGATTAACGATAATGCTGCCTTCGCCTTCATGAATATATAAGAGCTCCATGCATTGATGCCAGTGATAATAACCCGGATAGGCCATATCCGCTCTGGCCCTATGCGACCATAAAAACGTCTGACCGTCGAACTTGACAGGATCGAACAAAAAGTTCATATTGCACCTCACCATGACAAGATAACAACATTTGCATCCCTAGTATGACAACTTTTAAAGTCTTTGAACAGCTTAAGTTTTTCTTGCTCAAAAAAAAATACGGCACACAAACGTTGAATCGTTTGCATGCCGTAACTATTCAATCCCCGTTTTATGAAACTCCTAACTAATTGCCACTCTAGGTAGAACAGCGTCCTCTGCAGGAGCATGACGAAAAGCGGGTTGATGATCATCATGATTTCTTATCTTAATCCAGCTGCTTGTCCGTCCTTCCTCATAAAGGCTATCCTTTCGTTTACAAGCGATGCCTTCAAGCCCGAAGCGTTGAACGAGATCAAATAGAACGATACCCACTGTGTCTACAAATAACATCTTCGTATAGAATGCGTTATCCTCCAATACCTGGTTGAGCAGCTTTTTTCGCTCATGCAGCGGTGTTGCTCTCAGGTCTATGCCATTATAAAAAAGAATATCGAATACAAAAAATTTGACCGGATACATTCGTTTTGCATCACGGATGCGAGGCTCTTTATTAAGTCTATAACGCTCCTGCAGCCTTTCGAAATCAACGATTCCCGTCAGCGGATTTACATAAGCCACTTCGCCGTCCAAAACGACATCAGCAGGTTCTCTTAGCGGAACATTATGTAATTCTGGATATTGGCGCGTCAAATCATTGAAATGCCGGGAATATAATTTCGCTTTGCTCCCCAGAAAGGATAATTGCAAACGCTGCCCCTCAATCATCGGTTCAAAAATATAATTCGGGTCATCAAAAGGCTTATCCAGCTCCGTCATGAGCATAGGTTTCATAAACATAACGCCTCCCCTCCCGTGTATCCATTTTAACATGGACGCATACCAGAAATCGGCGGTAAATTTAGGTGAAATTAACGAATAATCTCTGTTTCTATTCCGCATAATAGGTTTAGAAGGAGGCTGAGAAAAGATGGCAAACCGAACAAACCAACTTCTTGTCCCGCAAGCACGCGCAGCACTTGAACAGCTTAAATTTGAAGTTGCCCAAGAGCTTGGCATTCAACTTCCACAAGATGGCTATTACGGCAATATGACTACTCGCGATATGGGCTCCATCGGTGGATTAATTACACGCCGGCTCGTTCAAATGGCTGAGCAGCAGCTCGCGGGCCGTTATTAATTTTCACAAGATAAGCGCAGGGAAAGCAGCAATGCCTTTCCGGCGCTTATTTGTTTTTTTGAATGATACCGGAATAATTCTGATTTGTCCTTTCAGGGAACTTCCCTTCTGAAGAAAAAGTCGGTAAAATAAGATAGAGTTCTAACGCTACATAACCCTTACTAACCAATTCCATAAGAGAGAGGAATATTCTAATATGATTATTCAACCGAAAACACGCGGATTCATTTGTACGACTGCTCATCCTGAAGGCTGTGCACAGCAAGTACAGCGCCAAATTGATTATGTTAATGCTAAGCCATCCATCGAAGGCCCTCGCAATGTGCTTGTTATCGGTGCCTCGACAGGCTATGGCCTGGCTTCCCGTATCGTCTCATCTTTCGCTGCAGGCGCCAATACGGTTGGCGTTTATTTCGACAAAGCCGCTGAAGGCGCTCGCACGGCTTCGGCTGGCTGGTACAACTCTGCAGCATTCGAAGAGGCCGCTGCGGCTGCCGGACGCAAATCCTACAGCATCGTTGGAGACGCTTTCTCTGACGAAATCAAAGCAAAGACGATTGATCTCATTCGCACAGAGCTTGGGCAAATCGACCTTGTCGTGTACAGCGTTGCGTCCCCTCGCCGTACTCATCCAAAGACTGGCGAAACTTTTTCATCCGTAATCAAGCCACTAGGCGGCACTTATACGAACAAGACCGTTAACTTCCACAGTGGCGAGGTTTCTCAGGCGACCATCGAGCCAGCTACTGAAGACGAGCTTCGCCAGACGATTGCAGTCATGGGCGGTGAGGACTGGCAAATGTGGATTGACGAGCTTCAGCAATCAGGCGCACTTTCAGATGGCGCGACAACCGTTGCTTACTCATATATTGGACCTGAGATTACGCATGCCGTTTACCGCGAAGGAACAATTGGCGCTGCCAAAAACGATCTTGAAGCGACAGCGCACCGCCTTAATGCGCAGCTTGGCGCTAATGGTGGACGAGCCTTCGTATCCGTCAACAAGGCGCTTGTTACACAATCAAGCTCCGCTATCCCGGTTGTGCCGCTTTATATATCTGCACTATATAAAGTTATGAAGGAAAAAGGCATCCATGAGGGCTGTATTGAGCAAATGTATCGCCTGTTCTCCGAACGCCTATACGGCAAAAGCGAAACGCTTGTTGATGATAGAGGCCTGATCCGTGTAGATGATTGGGAAATGAGACCTGAAATTCAAGCTGAGGTAGCTGACGTTTGGGCCAAGCTCTCAACAGAGAACGTTTATGGTCTTTCCGATCTGGAAGGCTACCGCCGCGAGTTTTTCCAACTGTTCGGCTTCGAGACTGATGGCATTGATTACGAAGCAGACGTTAACCCTGAAGTAAACATTACCAATTTGCGTTAATCATAAGCTAAAAAGCCGATCTCCGTGTCAATATGCGGAGATCGGCTTTTTTTGTTGGCTTATCTAGACAAAAAAAAGCTCTTAACCAGAAGGTTAAGAGCTCTTTGTTTGAATACTACAGTTTTACAACGTTTTCTGCTTGTGGTCCACGGTTGCCTTGAGTTACGTTGAACTCAACGCGTTGACCTTCGTCAAGCGATTTGAAGCCTTCGCCTTGAATAGCGGAGAAATGTACGAATACGTCATTTCCGCCTTCTACTTCAATAAAGCCAAAGCCTTTCTCTGCGTTAAACCATTTTACTGTACCTTGTTCCATAATTGATTACCTCCAATAAGTTATTAACATGTTTTTTCCAGAAAAACTAAAAATCACACATTGAAAAAGATATCATCATACAAATGACAACCTTTTCAATAAGTGAATTTAAGGTTAAATTTGTTGTTTGTATTGATAATATACCATAGGCTTTTATAATAAGCAAGTCATCTTTCAAAAAATCGAAATTTTCTTTTGCTGAAGGATTACATCACTTTTTGAAGGGAAAAATAAGCTTATTCACAATCCCCCATTAAACGATAAAGGTGTGTCAAACATGAAAAAACTGTTCCTCCTGCTTGTCCTACTATTAGTTGCCGGATGCTCCACACATTCAAACAAAGGTACCAAGCCGTCATCTGCCGCTAATGTGACTCAAGCCTCGTCCATTACTGCTGCTCCATCCAAAAGCTCAACGCTATCCATGAAGCAGAACGGCCAACTCAAATCCAAATGGACATCAGATGACCTTGCTTCAGCTGAATACCCGGCAGATCAAGCCCAGACCTCCATCCATTATGATCAGGATGTGCTGGAAATGGTTAATGCAGAACGGGCTAAGACAGGCTTAAGCCTTCTTGTTATGGATGACGCTTTATCCAAAATGGCATTGGTGAAAGCACAGGATCTGTATAATAACCGTTATTTTGACCATAACTCTCCCACCTATGGCTCACCATTTGATATGATGAAAAAATTTCAAATCAACTATAACGCAGCAGGAGAAAATATCGCTAAGGGTCAACCCACCCCTAAAAAGGTCATGAACGATTGGATGAATAGCGCGGGCCATCGAGCTAATATTATGAGCAGCAGCTTTACTAAAGTCGGGATCGCCTATTTTAAAAGCACATGGGTGCAGGAATTTACGGGCTAAGAAACAAGCAACGAAAAAAGCAGCCAAAGAGTACGGATTGAACTTCGGCCTTCTTGAATCCACTGTTGTTAACAACTAATGGGTTCCTTCAGAGCCACGTTTAATCACGATGCTGGAGGCTGCTTTTCTTTTTCCTTATTCCATTATACGTTGAGTTTAACCAAGACATCGCTTAAAACCGATAACAGGCTGTCATTCTCCTCCGGTGTACCGATTGAAATGCGAATATGTTCCGGCAGCCCCCATATCTTCCCATATCGCACAATAATCCCTCGTGTCATTAACTGACCATATACATCCTCTGCTTTTAGCCCCAGCCTGACAAGTACAAAATTACTCATGCTCTCTGTGTATTCAACGCCTAACTGGCGAAATCCCGCATATAGCCGTTCCCGTTCACGAACCACTAGCTCGCGCGAGCGTATGACATGCCCTTCATCAGCAATAGCCGCCACCGCTGCAGCCTGAGCCAGCGTGTTCACATTAAACGGCTCCTTGACCTGCAGAATGCTCTGAATGATAGGCTGCGGAGCAGCCCCGAAACCTACGCGTATACCCGCAAGGCCATATATTTTGGAAAAGGTTTTTAACACCAGCAGCGGATAACCTTCTCGAACAAACGATATACCATCAGAATAGGGCTCAACAGACACGAAATGACTATATGCCGCATCCAGCACAACAAGTATGCGTTTAGGCAAGGCATCCAGCAGCTGCTTCAGCTCAGAATAAGTTAAAATGGTGCCGGTAGGATTGTTCGGAGAACAAATATAAACGAGTTTTGTACGTTCTGTTACGGCGGTCAGGATCGCCTGCGTATCAAAAGCAAAATCCTCGGTTAACGGAACGGTTATGGCTTTCGCCCCCATGAGCTGCGCACCGAATTCATATTCGCTAAAAGTCGGTCCTGGGACGATAATTTCATCACCGGCATCCAAAAAAGCTTCCGATACTAGCGTTATTAGCTCGTCTCCGCCATTCGTTACGATGACTTGTTCGGTGCTAAGGTCATAATGGCCCGCAATCGCGTGCTTCAAATCGATCGTTTGAGCGTCTGGATAACGGTGAAGATCGGTTAATACCGCCTGAATAGCTTCGAGCGCTTTTGGGGAAGGCCCCAACGGGTTCTCATTGGACGCTAGCTTGATTACCCGATCCAGACCTAGCTCTCTCTGAACTTCCCATATCGGCTTCCCAGGAGAATAGGGCTTCATTTGCTCCAGTGCTTTGCGCGGCTGTACCTCGTGTTGATTCGTTTGCATCAAAATCACCCTCATCGTATGTAGTTGAATTCCTTTATCACGATAATACATTAATCCTTTTTAGCAGTAAAGTGTTAGTGTAAAGAACCTTTATCTCCACAATTGCTGTGGAGATGAAGGTTCCTACACGAACGAATATTAATGAGCTCCAATACGAAAGGTTGGATCATCACTTACTTTTATTTATAAGCTTAATAAAAAAAGAAGCTAGCCCATAACATGAAACTACATTACGGTCTATCTTCTTCATATTTCATAAAAACTTGCAAATCCTGATCAGCCTTGGATTGATTGCAAGCGTTGCATGCACAGACACAATTGACAGGCGTCGTATGGCCACCCTTTGCACGTGGCAGCATGTGGTCGATCGTATCGCCAAACTCTCCGCAAAAGTAACAGATATGGTTGTCGCGCTCCAAAATATAGCGCCGAAAATCCTTATTGCTAAACAACCGGCGAATCGTATGTCGGTTAACGATAACCGCAGCATGCTCCTTCACCAGTGTGACAGCAAGCTCAAGCTCTATTTCTTGATACCAGCGCCTGCCTTTATCCGTCTTGCCTCTCATCCATATGGTTCCTTGGCGAGTCGTCTTCAAAGCGGCAGGATCATTCGGAAGCGGTATAGAAGGCATGGGTGGGGATAACCGCGGTTTATTGGCCTGTGCTCTTCGTCTCATCGCCTTTTGATCCTGAAGCTGGGCATCTGCCGGCATTACTGCTGCCGTCTTAGCCTTGCGGCAGGCTCGGCACGCCCCGCGGCGTGATCCCATGCTGGAGCGCTTGCCGGTTCTTCGCAAAAATTGCGTGATCGGCTTTATTTCCTTGCATACGGCACATGGCTTCGTTTCTAGAGGCTCCGTTACATCCATCTTTTATCCGGGGCGCAGCTTGTTGTGCACTCCCGTTCTCGTCCCCTCATGTTTTTCTACTATTGTAGCATTAATTAGATCATGAGTGGAGTTTCCTACTATTGTGCTCTTACCAAGTATCTTATGGACTAATAATGCTTGCCCTGATCCTCGGTATCTTTGTCTTCCCATCTGCGCGAATAAGCTTTATTCGTTATCCAGAAAGTAATCCACGCTAAAATAACAACAATAATGGCCGAAGCCACCCATACGCCAACTGGCACTTCCATCTGAATCCCTCCTAAATGTTATGCAAAGATAAACGTGATTCAACGCTGCAGGAACCTCCCAAAAAACGAATGAAGGCTAGCCTATTTGTATAGCATCTTAAGTCCGTTTTAACTAGCTAAAAGTAACAATGCGCTGGCTGGCTTCGTTGACATGAAGCTGGAAAATATCCGGACGATTATAATGACCGACGACATCAAAATCGAATCGGCTGGCGGTTACAAGCGACATATCTAAATCCGCATACAAAATCGTTTCTTCCCCATATACCGGCTCTGCAACATAATCACCCAAAGGTCCTACAATAGCGCTTCCGCCACGGCAAAGGGGGTCCACATCCTGTTCTAGTTCATCATAACCATTCAAATCACGTGGATACATGGCCTTCGTTACATATTGATTGCTTGAGAGAACATAACACCTTCCTTCACAGGCAATATGCTTCAGCGTTGCTTGCCATGTATCACGCGCGTCTGCTGTCGGCGTAACCAAAATATCGATTCCTTTGGCATACATTGCCGTTCTCGCAAGAGGCATATAATTTTCCCAGCAGATTAATCCGCCAATTCGCCCGAAAGGGGTATCGATGACGGTAAGTGAGCTTCCGTCACCCTGCCCCCATAATAACCGTTCCGATCCGGTTGGCATCAGTTTGCGGTGCTTACCGAGCAGTTGACCGTCTGGTCCGAAATATACAATGCTGTTATAGAGTGTAGAGTGGCTAAATTCTTGATCCCGTTCCACGACGCCGACGATTAAATACAAGCCTGCTTCTCTTGCGATTTCTCCAAGCAGATCCGTATCCGTGCCGGGAATCGTAATCGCGCTATCACAATATCTAGCCCAGTCCTCACGCCCTTCTGCTGTTCGACTGCCGACTCTGGCACCGAAGGAGAGTCCTCTCGGATAGCCTGAAATAAAAACCTCGGGAAAAAGCAGCAAATGAGCTCCCTTCGCTTGCGCTTCTTTGGCACAGCTGGCTATTTTCTGAAAGGCCGATTGTTTGTCAAACAGGATGGGGGCTGCCTGAACGACTGCTACCCTTGCATTTCGTTGTTTCATCGTCGCCGTCTCCTTTATGCTATCAACCGGTATTCCTGAGCTATGGATATAACACTAGCATATCGTGTTTTAGCCACATCGAAACCGTCCAATTGGCATGTAATTTGACCAACCATTTAGCCAATTGCTTAAGAAGAAACGCCTGACGGCGTCCTTTGGCGGCGCAGCGCGTTTCATTCCGAGAAATGTAGAGAAGGGATAGCGAAATGATATACTCTCCTGTAATTTCAAAAAGGACACTAGCCTAATGGCTAATGTCCTTTTTCTTTTATGCCTGGCTTGTCATCTGCACGATACGGTCACAGATGACAGCTGCGTCTTCTTGATCATGTGTAACGAGCAGACAGGTCATATTAGCCGCACGCAGCAATTGCTTCAGCTCTTCTCGAATGTCTTGTTTCAAATGAGCATCCAGGCTGCTGAATGGCTCATCCATTAATAACAATTCTGGCGATGGAGCTAGCGCCCTTGCAAAAGCAACCCGCTGCTGCTGCCCTCCGCTAAGCTCATGTGGATACCGCTTCACGAGATGCTGCAGTTGAATGAACTCCAACATTTCCTCCAGACGAAGCAACCTATTCTTTTTCGATAGCTGATGCAGCCCGAATAATATATTTTGGCCAACGGTCAAATGAGGAAATAAAGCATAATCCTGAAATACCATGCCCACACCACGCTGCTCGGGCTCGATAAAATGCTGCTGGTCGACCAACGTTCTGCCGTTAATGGTGATTCGTCCCGAATCTGGCAGTTCAAGTCCGGCAATGATTCGCAGCAGGGTGCTTTTGCCACAGCCGCTTTGCCCAAGCAGCCCAACCACTTCCCCTTTTTCCACACTCATGGAGAATTGCTTCAGAACGGAAGCATTCCGCTTCGCATATCCGAAAGAGACGTCTGTCAGCTCAAAAAATGTCATGTTGATTTCTTCTCTCCCAACCAATGATAGAAAAAGACGGATAGTGTACCAACTGCAATAATGAATAGCGAAGGAACCGATGCCTGATGGATCTGCTCATCGCTAGCGTATTGGTATGCTTTGGTTGCCAGTGTCTCAAAATTAAAAGGGCGCAGCAGCAGCGTAAGCGGAAGCTCCTTGACCATTTCCATGAACGTTAACAGGAAACCTGCGAGGATCGAGCCTTTAATCATAGGAAAATCCACCTTGAAGAACGTTTTGGTCATGCTCATACCAAGTGTTCGTGAAGCTTCCGAATAACGATTGCCTATTTTATCGAAGCCCGATTCGACGGCGTTAAAGCCCACCGCCAAAAAACGGATCACGTAAGCAAATACGAGCATAACCAGCGACATGCTTAGCACTAGTTTGCCTGAACCCCAGCCTAACCAGCCGTAGAATCCGCCGAGCTGATGATCAATGGATATGAACACCGCCAGCACGCCAATCGACAACACAGCTCCCGGTATAGAGTAACCCATCGAAATAAGCTTAGTAATCGCAATCGCAAAGGTCGAATGCTTGTAGGAGCGGCTTACGTTAGCAACAATAACGGCAAGAAGCATGAGCAGTCCAATCGAAACGAGGGAAACCACCAGCGTATTGCGTATCAGTTGAACAAACTTCCCATTGAACACATCCGCATAGGTCCATGTCGCCCATACAATCAGCTGAACAACTGGGATCGCAAAAGAAAGTGCAAAAATAACGGTACAGGAAGCAACCGCTGCCGCGGTCCCCAGCTTGTTTAAGCGCCTTCTTCTGAGCGGACTCGTCCGACTTGTGGGCGAATGAAACCTTCTGCGTCTGCGCAGCAGCCGCTCTACGATGAACAAGCCAATTATGACGCTCATTAGCAATGCCGCGAGCCGAATGGCTGAATCCACGTCATACATGCCGAACCAGGTTTTGAAAATAGTCGCCGTAAACGAAGGTATGCCATAATGCTTCGTAACGCCAAAATCGTTCAAAACCTCAAAAGCGACCAGGCTTGCTCCGCCAACGATTGCCGCTTGAGACAAGGGCAATACGATTCGAAAAAAAACATGAAGCTTCCCTTTCCCAAGCAGCCTAGCATTTTCGATAAACGCAGCGCTTTGCTTCTCCAGAAATGTTTTGGTTATCAAATAAATATAAGGAAACAAAAAAAGAGTAAATATAAAGATGGCGCCCTTCATGGACAAAATATCAAAATAAGCCTGATTAGGTGTTACGCCAAGTGAATTACGCATAAATGCTTGTATGCTCCCCGTATAGCTAAGCATTGAGCCGTAAGTATAGGCCCCAATGTAAGGCGGGATCGCAAGTGGAAGCAGGAAGGCAAAATGAAAAAATCCGCGCAGCGGAAAGTCATGGGCAGCCATAAGCCACGCAAGCGACACCCCGATGATAACGGAGAAGAAAACGGTGCCAAGCACCAGCCACATGGACTGCATAATCGAATCAAACAGCATGTAGTCCTTAATTTGCTGCCAGTTTTCATTCGGTCTGCGGAATAAGCCAAATAAAATATAAAGAGACGGGACAAGGGCCATTACGGCCCCTATCACGCTCAAGATTACCCAGCCGTTTAGCCTTCTTTTCAAGTTTCGCAGCAAGGTAGAGACGAACATTTTTATTTCCAGCCTACCTTCGCTAGAAGCTCAACTGCTTTTTTATTATGATCGCCCAGCTTGGAGAAGTTGAGCTGCTGAGTTTTGAAATCTCCCCAGCCTTTCAGCAGCTCTGGCTTGTCAGCCTCTGCATTGACTGGAAACTCGAAGCTTCCTTGCGTCAGCAGCGTTTGACCGTCCTTGCCTGTCATATATTCGATCAGCTTAATCGCGTTATCCTTGTTTTTCGCATGTTTGGTAAGCCCAACGCCGCTGATGTTCAGATGTGTACCTGTGGTGTCTTGATTCGGGAAAAATACGCCAATTTGCTCGGCCACTTTAACCTCTTCAGCATCCTTGGAATGAAGCATTTGCCCAACATAATAAGTATTCATAATGGCGACGTCGCCTATTCCAGCTACAATTGCTTTCGCTTGATCGCGGTCTCCGCCTTCTGGATTACGAGCAAAATTTGTGACAATCCCTTTCGCCCAAGTCTCAGCAGCCTCTTCCCCGTTCAGTTCGATGAAGGAAGCCAGCAGCGATTGATTATACAAGCTGGAGGAAGAGCGCGCTAATACTTTCCCTTTCCACTTATCACTTGCCAAATCCTCATATGTGGACAGCTGATCTGGTTTCACGCGGTCCTTGGCGTAGACGATAACGCGAGCTCGCGTTGCAATCCCTACCCAATTGTTATCGTTATCCCGCCACTCCGCCGGCACATTGGCATCAACCGAAGCCGATTGAATTGGCTGAAGCACATCATTTTGCTTCGCATAATTCAATACCCCGCCATCAACGGTAATGAACAAATCCGCTTCAGAACTCTCGCCTTCACGCTTCAATCGTTCGACCAGCTCTTCGGCTGTACCTTTGATTTCATTCACTTTAATGCCCGTTTCCTTTGTAAAAGCATCAAACAGCTGGCTATCTACATCATAGTGTCTTGCTGTAAATACATTTACGATCTGGTCCTTGCCATTATCCTTAACAGCTTCATTCTTATTACCTTCCGAATTAGCAGCCTTCTCACTTGCCTCAGGTGACGGAGACGAAGCTGCTGACTTGTTATTTCCTGTATTATTCGCTCCGCAGCCTGCTAATACGAGCAGTGTGAGCATCGTTATCATGATGATTCCTGCTAGGTTTTTCTTTTTCATCTTGGTGGTACCTCTCATTCGCTTATTTATATTTGATAATGAATATCATTACCATCAACTCAACAGTTCTTATTGTAACGGACTAAAATGAGAAAATGCTGTGAAAACAAAAAAAGTTGTCCGAAATTTAATTTCGGGCAACTTTTTTAAAATATAGGAATGTATATCCTTAGGCTATACATTCTCTATATTTCTCGGAATGAAACACGCCGCGCCGCCAAAGGACGGCGTTAGCCGTTCACTTTGAGAAAAACAGTAACCGTCGTGCCTTCTCCCTCCCTGCTCTTCATGATCAATCGGCCGTCATAACGCTGAACAAGCCGCGTGGCGATCGCTAATCCAAGCCCATGACCGCCGCTCGCGCCGCTCCTAGACTTGTCTGCCCGGTAGAAGCGATTCATCACGAAGGAGAGGTCTGTTTCCGAGATGCCTATACCAAAGTCTTTCACGGAAAGGAGCACTTCATCCTCATGAAGAGCGCCGGACACCTCGATCGTCCTGCTCGCACCTGAATAACGAATCGCATTATCAAGTAAAATGAGCATGATTTGCTCCAAATGCTGCTCCGACACAAAAAGCACCGCTTGTGAGATTGGTCCAAGCTCCGCTTCCACGTGAAAATCAGGATGCAGCAAGGTTATGTTTCCAATGAGCTTCTCTATTGTTTTAGCTGAATGCATCCATTGCTCATCCTTTGCAGGGAGTTCCTTCTCCGCGCGGGAAAGGGAAAGTAGCTCCTGTACAAGCCCCTTTAAGCGAGCCAGCTCTTCCACGGAAGCGTTCAACGATTCTTCTAGTATAGCTGGATCATCCTTGCCCCACCGCTGCAGCAGCTGCAAATGGCCCTCCATAATCGCGACTGGGGTTCTGAGTTCATGAGAGGCATCCTCGACAAATTGCTTCTGCTGGCCGAAGGAGCGCTCGAGCTGATCCATCATTTCGTTAAACAGCTTCATTAAAGCAGCAATCTCATCGTTTTTGTTTTCATTCAGCCTTACACGTTCCTTCACGCCTTTGTTCTTCACACCGACCATCGCTTGGTTCATCGTTTGAAGCGGCTTAAGCAACTGGCGCGCAAGCAGACCTCCGCCGATGCCGCTAATAATGACAGCTCCAAAACAGCAAATGATCATGATACGAAAAAAAGCCGTGCTGAGCTTTTCGAAATCCTCATTATTTTTCACAATTTCCACCGTGCCATTGAAAGAAAATATGGTAAGTGGGCTCCTCATGAGCAGCAAATTAGAATCTAGAAACCAGGTGCCTTTTCCGGCGAGCTTAGTACGTGGATATACATCCATCCATTGATCGGGTATATTTTCTGAAACAACGAGTATCTGATCCCCGTTCTCGTCTAACAGCCGAATCAACTGATTGCGTTCATTTACCTTTTCGAGGAAGCTGCGAATCGAGGCCATCTCTGACTCTTCGAACGTAAACTCCTTCTCCAATAAGTAATTCAAAATCTCGCGCATATCCTCTTTCGTATTCATTTCCGTTTGCTTAACCATCCATTTCTCAACAAAAACATATTGAACGGCATTATACGCAACAAACAGCAGAAACAGCAGCAAAGCTGACCATAAGGTCAGCTTCCACTTAATCGGAAAACGAGAAAACCATTGTCGCAGCCTGTTCATTTTCTCATCACATATCCTACGCCGCGCTGCGTTTGAATACAGCTTTCCTTCTCCGGCGAATCTATTTTATTGCGTAAGTATCTTACATAAACGTCCACAACATTCGTATCGACCGCAGCGTCGAAACCCCACACCTTATCCAGCAGCGTTTCCCGTGAGAGCACGCGGTTCGGATTGTGCATAAAAGCGAGCAGCAGCTCATACTCCCGCTTCGTCAGCCCGATCATTTGATTTCCTTTGCTCACGATTCTGGCATCCAGATCAACGCTAAGCTCGCCGAACACTAGCATGGACCGCTGCTCTTCCGCCTGCTTCTCTTGTCTTCTGAAGACGACACGAAGCCGCGCTAAAAGCTCTTCAATCGCGAATGGCTTCGGGATATAGTCATCTGCTCCGCTATCCAGACCTGAGACGCGGTCCGAAATACTATCTCTAGCCGTCAACATGAGAATAGGTGTAGATTTCAAAGTGCGAATCCGGCGGCAAACCTCCAGGCCATCTAAGCCTGGCAGCATCAGATCAAGCAAAATAGCATCCCAATCTTCGCGCAGCGCAAGCTCCAATCCACTATTCCCATCGGATGCAACAACAATATCAAACGATTCATGCCGCAGCTCCAGCTCAATAAATCGTGCTAAATTTCTTTCATCTTCAATGAGCAATATTCTTTTCATTCCCTGACCCGCCTTTTTTATGCAGCCTTGCTTCTCTATCGCAGTATTCTCATTATTGTAGATGATAATATTTCTCAACGTCAATCCTTCCAAAAAAAAGAGACAGCACCTGTGTATAGGTACTGTCTCTTTACTCTATTCTGTTAATGCTGCTTGCCCACATGAACCCGCTTGATGAAGAAAGCGACAATCAAGCCGATGACCGCAACCACCGTCGCAAAGATAAAGGCGTTTTGAATGCCTGCTGTCAAAGCGAGTGGTGCGTTGGCTGGATCTGTTGGATCGGCAGCATCCTTCATAAAGCCGTTAATGCCGGCAGTCATGACGCTTACCGCTACCGCTGTACCGATGGCACCCGCCACTTGCTGGAGCGTGTTCATAATCGCGGTTCCATCCGGATACAGCTCACGTGGCAGCTGATTGAGGCCATTGGTTTGGGAAGGCATCCATACCATGGAAATACCGACCATCAAGCAGGAATGAAGCACGATAATAAGCGTGAGCGTCGATGCTGTCGTGATGCCCGAGAAGAACCAAAGCACGGCAGCAACAATGACAAGTCCAGGAATAACGAGCCATTTCGGTCCAAATTTATCGAAGAGGCTTCCCATAATGGGAGACATAATACCGTTGATAAGGCCGCCTGGCAGCATAACAAGCCCTGCTGTCAAAGCGCTAAGGCCAAGCCCTCTAATCAAATACATCGGCAATACGAGCATGGATGACAAGATGACCATCATACAAATGAAGACCATTAGCGTACCTACGACGAACATCGGATGCTTGAATGCACGCAGGTTCATCATCGGCTGCTTCATCGTTAGCTGACGAATGGCAAAGATAACCAGCGCCACTATACCCACAATCATCGAAGCAATAACCTTCGTACTGCCCCAACCGCCTTCTCCTTCGCCAGCGCTGCTGAATGCAAAGACGATTCCGCCAAAGCCGAGTGTAGAAAAGACAAGTGAGAAAATATCAATTTTCGGTTTTGTAATCGTGGATACGTTTTGCATGTAAAGCATGCCAAACAGCAAAGCGATCACGAGGAACGGCAGCGACAACCAGAAAATCCAGTGCCAGCTTAAATTCTCGATCAATAACCCCGCAATCGTAGGCCCAACGGCAGGCGCGACCATTATAACGAGCCCGATGACGCCCATGGCTGCTCCTCTTTTTTCCGCTGGGAAAATGATGAGGATCGTATTGAACATGAGCGGAAGCAGCAATGCCGTACCTGCAGCCTGAATGACACGCGCAGTCAATAACACTTCAAAGCTAGGCGCTAGCGCCGCAACCAGAGTGCCTAAAACAGAAAAGCTAAGCGCAGCTATGAATAGCTGCCTAGTCGAAAACCATTGCAGCAACAAACCGGATACGGGAACCAATATTCCTAATGTGAGAAGGTAACCCGTCGTGAGCCATTGCACGGTTGCAGCACTGATATTAAATATGCTTATTAAATCACTAAGCGCTACGTTAAGCGCCGTTTCGCTGAACATGCCTATAAATCCAGCTAACAATAACGAAATCATAATGGGGATTACTTTATATTTTTGCCCCGTATTTTGTTGCGGTTCTGCCATTGATGCTTGCAAGCTTTCCACTCTCCCATAATCTTTCTATCTTTTTTTATGAATGACTTCTCAAAGAGAAGGACATTTATTAATTAAATACGGAATACATTTTGACGCAGTAGCTAACGGCTGTTTATCGCGTTTCGTAATGGCAAGGATAAGAGCACCTTCCAGCAGTGAAACGATAACGACACCTACGTCCTCCGCTCTCGTCTTCTCCATGCCGGCCTGGATCAGCCTCTCTGATACGACCGCTTGCCAAGAAGCAAATACGTCTTGTCCTGCCTCTCTCAGCTTCTCGCTGATGGCAGATGTCTCTACAGCCATCCAGAAGCTAAATGGCATGTAACCTTGAAAATCGCATTTTTCCGCATCCGTTCCTAGTTCCATCACAAAGGCCTGCACGGCCTCAGCCGGGTCATTGTAGGCATCGAACTTGGCTTTCCATTTCTCGGTAACAAACAATTTCGTGCATTGGATGCACTCCAGAGCCAGCTCTTCCTTGCCCTTGGGAAAATAATAATACAAAGAGCCTTTAGGACAATCGCTTTCTTTAATAATTTGGCTTAAACCCGTCGCATGATACCCTTTCGTAAAAAAAAGACGCGCAGCGGTATCCAATATCATTTGCCGTGTATTTGTTTTTTCCGACATCCATTCACTCCTCGATTATAGCGATCGGTCTATATAATAAAACCATTTTCCTGTCCAAGAAGTCAATCATTTTTTTCAGGGAAATTGGTCGCGCCAAGGTGAAACGGCTATCGCCGTCCTTTGGCCGCGCGGCGCGTTTCATTCCTATAAATATAGAGAATGTATAGAATAAGGATACACTTCCTATATTTCAAAAAAAAGACAACCAGTCAAATGACCGGTTGCCTTGGCTCATAGGTTTTGAATTAGAAGCTTGCTGCAACTTTTTTCGCTTGCTCTAGGCCGTTCGCAACAATCGCTTCGGCTTGATCAGGAAGCTGGTTGTGACCTTCGATAATGACGCTCTCGAGGTTTGTGACGCCGAAGAAGCCCATTACATTGCGGATAAGGTTAAAGGCCATCTCAACCGAAGCAGCTGGACCTTCAGAATAAACACCGCCACGAGCGTTAAGAAGAGCAACTTTTTTGTCAGTAACCAATCCAACCGGACCTTCAGCTGTATAAGAGAAAGTTTTGCCAGCTTGGGAAAGGTAGTCAATATACGTATGCAATACCGCAGGTACTGTGAAGTTCCAAAGCGGGAAAGCAAATACGACTTTATCTGCAGCTAGGAATTGGTTAATGTATTTATCGGATACGGTTACTGCCGCTTGCTCGGCTGGCGTCAGATCGAAGCCGCGAGCTGCTTTGAAGTTACCGTTAATCATGTCTGCATTCAGGTATGGCAATTCTTCTTTGAACAAATCAAGCTCAACAACCGTATCTTCCGGGTGGCTGGCTTTATAGCTGTCTAGAAATGCGTGGTATAGCTTTACGCTTGTCGCCTGTTCAATTCCGCGATCGTTTGCTTTAACAAATAATACTGTACTCATTTTGTGTTTCCCTCCACAGTGTTTGATTTACTTTTTGTAAGTATCTTAATTGTATATAGCTTTGAGGAGAAACACATCGGCTAATAGACTGAAAAAATATCGCTTATTGACCGTTTAAGGCGGAGTACAAGTCTTACGACTATAGTCTTAGATCACCGCTTAAACTTTGTTTACGTTCATGAATTGTACCGCATACAATGCCGCTTGTGTTCGATCCGCCAGATTCAGCTTGCTCAAAATGCTGCTGACATGGGTTTTGACTGTTTTCTCAGCAACCGTCAGCGCAGACGCAATTTCTCGGTTGCTCATCCCCTTGGTAAGCAGCTTAAGCACCTCCAGCTCCCTAGGGGTTAACGTATCGGACAGCTCACTTCTAACCGGTTCCTTCACAGCCTTCTCCGAAGGAGCCAGCTGATTGAGAAGGGCTGCTGAAATATCCGGATGCAGCTGAACATTCCCCTTATACGCGCTGCGAATGGCTTCTGCCAGTTGATCGGGCTCTACATCCTTAAGCATATAACCGACAACACCCGACTGAAGGGCAGGCACGATATGGCTCAGATCCGAGAAACTTGTCAGCACGAGCACCTTCATATCTGGAAATTGCTTGGCGATTAGATTACTCGCCTCTAATCCATCCATAATTGGCATATTCAAATCCATTAAGATGAGGTCAGGCTGCAATTCACCTGCCTTCTCCACCGCTTCACGGCCGTTGTTAGCTTCGCCTACCAGCTCGAAATCAGGCTGCATGCTTAAGAAAAAAGAGATCCCTTTTAAAACGATTTGATGGTCATCCACTAATAAAATTTTAATTGTCACGGCTACTCCTCATTCCTCTTCCCACGTATCCATCTCTGACGCAATGGGAATGGTCGCCTTCACAATCGTCGGCTGTCCCTTTCCGCTTTGAATCATTAATTCTCCGCCAAGCGTTTCCGCCCGTTCCCTCATGGATAGCATGCCCATCGTGCGCTTCCCTTTGCGCTTTTCCGGTGAGAAACCACGGCCTTTATCTCTAATCTCAAGGCTGGCCAGCTGTTCTGATTTTACCAAACGGATGTACACCACATTCGTGTCCGCATGTTTTTTGACATTATTTAAAGCCTCCTGGCCGATCCGCCAAAAAGCTTCCTCGATTGCCCGGGGCAGCTCCCGCACACCTTCTACCTGTTCGTATACGACGATCTCCATACTATTTCCGTATTTTTTCAATGCGGTTAGCAGGCCATGCTCCAATCCTGCCGGGCGCAGCTGCCAAATCAAAGTTCGCATTTCCTTCAACGCTTCCTGCGACAGCTGCCTGATCTCTTGCAAGGAACGCTCCACGATCGGCTCCTTGCCCGCGAGCACCGTCTCTGCGCCTTTCGCCAGAAAGGATAGCGAGAACACCTTCTGAATAACCGAATCATGCAGATCCCTTGCCATCCGGTTTCTCTCTTCCATTAAGGCCAGCTCTCGGCGCTGTTCATACACCCGCAAATTTTCTACGCTTAACGTAAAATGGTCCCCCAGCGAATACATGAAATCATCCAGGTAATCATCGAACTGATGCGGCAGCTGGCTGCTGAGGAATAGTACGCCGATTGAACGGCTTCGGATACGAAGCGGTACAGCAACCGCCGATAAGAATGGCGGAATACCAATAGAGGACAACGACTTGTAAGGCACCTGCTCGCAATTCGCCAAGGCGACAAGCCGATTTTCGCTGAACGCCGTGCTGACAGGTCCCCCTTCGTCAATGGCAAGCGAGAGCCATTCTTTGTTTAATTGGTTGTTCGTATAATGAGCGCGAAGCGATAATTGCTGCTGCTCATACATAAATAACGAAACATGCTGCCAGTGGAAAGTATCCCCAATATGTTTAACCGCCTGCAGCGGCAGTTGATTAATGTCTTGCACTGCATTAATGCTCTGAATAACGTTGCCGAGCTTCGCATAATGAATCGCATGCTGCTCCTGCAGCTGATACAGCCTAATCCGCTTGATTGCCGTCCCAATTTGATAAGCGATCGCCTCAAGCAGCGCCAGCTCTTCCTCCGAGAAATAAACCTTTCCGGTCTGTGAGACGTTTAGCAAACCAAAGCTGTCAGTACCGGCTTTTAGCGGCACGGTGGCATGGTGAGATATGCCTTCCGTATCTCCAAGTGAATGAGTAATGGCATAGGTAATTCGAGAGCATTCTATAATATTAACGGCATGATGCAATTTATTTTGCATGTAGCTTTGCAGGCACCAGCATTCCGTTCCGCACATCACCTGCTGGTTATTAGCGTTCAGCCCTTGCGGCAAGGCATGGGAAGCCGCACACAGCTTCTCGCTTCGGTTATCCGTCATAAAGATCCAACCAGTCGTAAAGCCCGTAACTTCAAGCAGCTTAATTAACACATCGTCTAACATTTGATTCATATTGTTGGTGCTGTTGAGCATTTCCGCTATTTCCTTCAGTGCAACCAGCTCGTAAGCTCTAATCTCTTGAGACATGCTTCCACCTCTTTCTAAGCACACATTATACACCCGCAGCCCTCCCCAAAAAAAGAGCCTCCTCACACCTGAAAATAAGGTTTGTCGGAGGCAGGCTTGCGTTTTACGAGAATTACCGCCCTTTCGAAGGGAGATAAATCATGAAAATATAGCATGCTGCGGCGCCAAGCTCAGCAAGGGCAATCCAAATTCCCATAGGAAGCGCATTTGCACTTCCACCTAGCCCGACTAGCGGAGCCATAATGCCGCCAAATGTAAAGGATAACAGCCCAAGCAGTGCGAAAGCGCTGCCTGCAGCATGACCATGTTTTTGCATCGCAAGCGAGAAACCTGTCGTTGATATGATGCCTACGCTTGATACAACAAAAAACAGCGGTATCA
Source organism: Paenibacillus luteus (assembly GCF_006542765.1). GTDB lineage: Bacteria > Bacillota > Bacilli > Paenibacillales > Paenibacillaceae > Pristimantibacillus > Pristimantibacillus luteus. The sequence continues at coordinate 310,890 of NZ_SKCD01000044.1, read as the reverse complement.
GTAAGGCAAAAAGCGGCGCGTTTAAAATAATCATTACAAGCAGGGACAGTCCCGCTGTTGAAGCCAGTATGAGTCCAATAGCAAATAGCTTTTTCTCTCCTACTTTACCTGCAAGTCGTCCCGTAACTTGACCAAATATAATAATGCCTAGTCCATTTAGCGCAAATAACAAGCTGAAGCCCTGCGGGCTAACACCATATATATTTTGGAGGACAAATGGAGACCCCGCAATATACGCAAACATGGCTGCCATGACAAGGCCCTGAGCTAGCGCATATCCCATAAATGAACGATCCCTCAGCAGCATGCCGAAGGTGGATAGCATGGGGCGAATCCCGGCTACCATCCGTTTCTCGGGTGCAAGTGTCTCCGGCATACCGAATAAAACAGCGGCAAAAATAACTACACCCCAAATGCCCAGAACGACAAAAACGCCCTCCCAAGAGGTGAACTTAAGCAGCTGCCCGCCAAAGATAGGTGCAAATATCGGTGCTGCTCCGTTTACAAGCATAAGCATTGCAAAAAAACGGGTGAGCTCTGGACCCGAATACATATCCCTTACAATTGCCCGAGAAACAACAATGCCCGCAGATCCTGAGAAGCCTTGTATGAAACGTAGTACGATCAGTAAACCGATTGATGGCGCAAAGGCGCATAACACGGACGACACCCCATATATGGCAAGAAAAATAAGCAGCGGCAGCCTTCTTCCACGAACGTCGCTCCATGTTCCTGCAAATAATTGCCCAACGGACAGGCCTATCATACAAGCGGTTAAGCTTAATTGCACAAGAGATGAGCTGGTCCCAAAATCATCTTCAAGCTTAGGCAATGCAGGCAAATACATGTCCAGTGACAGGGGCCCAAATGCCGAAAGACAACCCAACAATAAAATAAGCCAAAACCTCTTAGCTCCCGTTGACTGATTGGCTATTTGGGGTCGGGATTCATTGTAAACAGCCATTTCATAAATCTCCTTTTCCTCTTTCTTTCCCATTAAAGTACTTTATCACCTTTCCTTATTTGTTCCAATCCCCGAAAAAGTACCGCAATGATTTGTCCTCCTATGCTTTGTTTGTTATGATTGAGCAAAGAATGTCGTTTATCGTAGTTTTAAGGAGGATCTTATGCAAAAGATTAAAATTTTTTCCGGCACCTCGAATCAGAGGCTTGCCGAGGAGCTATGCAAAGAGCTTGATCTTCCCCTAGGAAATGTCGCTATCTCACGACAACAGAGCGGCGAAATTCATGTTTCCTATGGTGAGTCCATTCGTACCTGTGACGTCTTTATCGTACAATCGCTTTCCCATCCCGTTAACGAGCATTTAATCGAAACGCTTGTCATGATTGATGCTGCCAAGCGGGCATCCGCCAAAACCATCAACATTGTTATGCCCTATTATGGTTATGCTCGTCAAGAAAGAAAATCAGCTCCACGGGAGCCCATTTCCGCCAAGCTCGTCGCAGATGTGCTTACGACGGTCGGTGCTAACCGAATCATTACCGTTGATTTGCATGCCGATCCGATTCAGGGCTTCTTCGATATTCCGGTCGATCATTTGACTGCGCTTGATCTGATTATCGAATACTTAAGAGGCAAAAATATTAAAAACCCTGTCGTCGTCTCTCCTGACGCAGGACGTGCAACAACAGCAGAAAAGCTTGCTGGCCTGCTAGATTGTCCATTTGCGATCATGATTAAAAACCGGCCAGCGCATAACCAATCCGAGATTACACATATTATCGGAGACGTTGAAGATATGACTCCGATTATAATTGAAGACCTGATTGACACAGGCAGCACGATCGTTAACGTAGTCGAAGCGCTTAAGAAAAAAGGCGCCCATGACTCTTACATATGTGCAACGCATGGGCTGTTCTCCGCCAATGCGCTGGAGAAGCTTGATCACCCGAATATTCGGGAGGTCGTCATTACCGATACGATTGATATCGGCGAACAGCGTTCCGATAAGTTTATCGTTTTGCCGATGTCCCCGCTTCTAGCTACAGCGATCAAAATCATTACCGAAGGCGGCTCCATTGCCACCTTGTTCAAAGCAGGCACCTAAGTACTGGGAAAGTTGCTTCCCTATTGACCATTAATCACCATCCCCCCTTGCACTATGCGAGGGGGGATTTTTGTTGGCCACGTATACTCATGGTAAAGCGTGGCAAAATAGAATAGCCGATCATGACTTCAGCCGGGAAAGGAGGATATCTTTGATGATCCATGCAGAAAACGAGATGGACAAGCCTGAACAAGAGGATGGTATCCTTTTTAACCTGGATGAAAATCTTAAAATCGTCCGAAACTTATTTTCTGAATCGCCCGATTTATTTATTAGAACCTTCACCATCAAACAGACTCAAGAGCAAGCAGCACTCCTATTTATCGATGGGCTGAGCGACCAGCAAGCCATTAATAATGATGTCCTCCGCCCGCTACAGGTTCATACCGAAGACGGAAAGCCTGGCGACGAGCTCATGATGACCGTAGGTCATATTATAGAAGAGTCCCGCTGGTCTCAAATTGAAATATCGTTACTTCATGGAAGCAGCGTTCTGCTCGTCGATGGCAGAGACAAAGCCTATGCGCTTGGAACAGGCGGCTGGCCACAACGAGCGATTGAGGACCCGCAAATGGAAGCGTCATTAAAGGGCGCCCATCAGGGTTTTGTTGAGACAAGCGGGCAAAACATAGCGATGATTCGGCGTTACATTCCGAACCGGGAATTAAAGATGCGCCGCTTGATCGTCGGAAGACGCGGACAAACGAATGTTACACTCTTATATTTAGCTGATGTGATGAACCCTGAACTTCTGCGTTCCATGGAGGAAAGAATCCAAAAAATAGACGTAGACGTTATTTTAAATACGGGAGAACTGTCCGAGTTAATAGAAGATAATCCTTACTCTCTATTTCCTCAATTCGTCTTAACGGAGCGCCCAGATTCTGCTGCCTCGCAAATTTTGCAAGGAAGATGCGTCGTTGTCGTTGACCGCTCGCCCAGCGTTCTAGTCGCACCGGTTAGCTTTTATTCCTTTTTCCAAAGTATCGACGACTATAGTACACGTTGGTCCATTGCTACCTTTTTGCGCTTGCTGCGGTTATTTGCCTTCATTACAGCGGCCTTCCTGCCAGCTTTCTTTATTGCTGTCACCTCCTTTCACATTGAAATCATTCCACTGAAGCTTCTACTAACTCTGGGAGAGTCGCGCGGGCAAGTACCCTTTCCGCCATTCGTAGAAGCTATTCTGATGGAAATCACATTGGAGATGCTTCGTGAAGCAGGCGTTCGGCTTCCTGCTCCCGTTGGCCAAACCGTTGGAATCGTAGGTGGCATTGTGCTTGGTCAAGCGGTCGTACAGGCAGGGCTAATTAGCAACGTCATGGTCATAGTCGTCGCCTTCACCGCCATCTCTTCTTTTATTTTGCCTAACTACGATATGGTCGCAGCTGTGCGGTTAATCCGTTTTATTCTCATGATTTTGGCATCCCTATTCGGATTCGTCGGGATCATCATCGGTTTAATGACCATGATCGCTCATCTGCTAACGCTAAAATCATTAGGCATGCCTTATGGAAATCCGCTTGCGCCGGTCCGTTTTTCTGATTGGAAGGATACAATTGTACGCGCTCCACTTTGGTTATTGAACAAAAGGCCAACGAGCACGCTGGCCAAGCAAGACACTACGCAATCAAATGATAAGCCGGAGGAGGGCAAACCTTGATCAATACGGAAAAAAACAGTATTACGTCCATGCAGTTTATTTTTATTATTTCCGGTATTCAGATCAGTGTAGCGGTACTCTCCTTGCCAAGAAAGCTGGCGGAAGCCGCTGGTACGGATGGCTTGCTCGCCCTTCCTCTCGGCTATTTGCTGAATCTTCTATGCGGTTATATCATTATTATGGTCATGAGAAAAAGCTCGGAGAAATCGCTATACGATACCTTATCCAAAACGATGGGAGCATGGGTCGCAAAAGGCTTTTCCCTGCTGCTGGCATTCTATTTCCTGCACCTGATGTATGACGGACTGGTTCGCGCCATCCTTATTGTTAAAACATGGCTCATGCCGAACACACAAGGTTATGTGTTGATGATTCTGCTCTTATTTCCCGCCTACAAAATCGCCTTGGGCGGCCCTCGTATACTAGGAAGATATGCCGAGCTGGTGACGGTTATTTCCTGCTGGCTGCCGTTTGTTTATTTATTCACCTTAAAATATGCTCATTGGCTGAACTTGCTGCCTCTCTTCAAAGACGGTTTTCTGCCTGTTTTAACAGCTGTGAAAGCAACGATCTACCCCAGTCTTGGCATCATTGCCGTATTTATTTTGTACCCTTATTTGCAAAAAAAAGAAAAGGCTGTTAGCGCTCTTGTTATATCAAATTCGATAACCATGTCTGTCTATATTTTCATCACAACGATATGCTTCATTTATTATAGCCCTCATGAAAGCACTGTCTTTAATGACCCCATCATCAGTATATTGAAAACGATTGAATTTCGTTTTATTGAGCGAATCGAGATTCCGTTTATCTCCTTTTATTTATTCGTATTTTCTTTAGTGTGGATTCCTTGCATGTATATTGCATCCTTCTGCATTAGTCAGGTGTTTGGTTTAAGCGACCATCGTTTTCCGCTTCGTGCATTGGTCATTGTGCTTGCGATCGGTACTTTTTTCTACCTGCCCACGTATAATCAAAGCGATAAAATTGAATTATGGCTTGCTCGTTTCGGTTTTTGCATAGAGTATATCCTGCCGAGTCTACTGCTCGTTTATTTAACACTGTATAAGCGATTTCACCGGAGGGCTGCCTCATGAGACGGACCACTATTTACGTTTGCGCTATTCTTGCTGCTGCAAGTATCTTTGCCTCCGCGTGCAGTGATCAGTTATATTTGGAAAATGCAGCAACACCGCTCGCTCTTGGCATGGATCTAGACAAGAACGACAAATTTCATTTTTACGGCACCGTCCCCGTTTTCAGCAAAAACATTAAGAAAAAAAGCCAAGAGATTGCAGGAACCGCTGAATCGCTTCGCCAATCCAGATCCTTTCAAGATGCTCAAACTGCCGGTACCATCCAAGGACGTAATTATCAAGTTATTTTGCTTGGCAGACGCCTGCTGCAGCAAGAGGATTGGTTCGCCATGCTTGACGTGCTGTTTCGCGATGCAAGAAATACAATTACAGACCGGATGATCGCCGTAGACGGTCAGGTGAAAGATGTCATTTACTTAAACCCGCCGGATCAGCCGCTCATGCCGATCTTGCTCCGGGGCATGGTAGATACAAAGACCAAAAGATCTGAAACCTACTCCACAACAGCTCAAGAACTGCACCGTCAATTTTTTGATAAAGGTGTTACCCCCTATATAGCTGAAATTAAAATCACAAACAAACAAGTCCAGTTAAAAGGCTCGGCATTGCTCAATGCTAAGGGCAAATATGCGATGTCCTTAAACGCACAGGAAACCGTATTGCTCAGTATTTTGCAAAAGCAGGCGGACCCCGGTTTCAGTATGTCGTACCGAATACCCGGTAAGCCGCTTAAAGGTCCATTCGAGACCGACATGCTGAGCTTCACAGGGGGAAAACTGAAAACGAAAATTAAATCTGGATATGAGAATGGAAGATTTACATTCGACATCCATATTAAAACCAAGATCGGCCTCTCCGAACATCTCTTTCCTGTTAATGTAGCACAAGACGCGAAGAAACTGGAGAAGCAAGCTTCTGCTCTTATGGAGAAGCAAATAGAGGGACTGATTCAAAAAATGCAGAAGCATAGGCTAGATCCCATAGGCCTTGGCGTATATGCAAGAGCTAAGCAATATAAGCAGTACATTAAGGTGGAAGAGGATTGGCCCGAAGCTTTCTCCCACGCAGTTGTAAACATTAAAGTGGAGCTCTCCATAGCTGCTATGGGTCCTGTCAAGTAAGCAGTGTCTAAATACAAAAAAGGCTGCCGCCTTTATCAGACGGAGCCTATTTCCTATGGTTTCTTACTCTTCCCGTTTCGGTTGAAATCGCAGCTTATGCTCCCTAGTCTCTTCATCCTGGTAAGCTGCGGCGACGCCAGACTTGGTGATTGAAGCCTTGCTTACCTCTTTATACCAAAGAGACGTATCCACCGCTTTACTGAATGGAAACGGATCCAGTTCAATGATATTCGGCCCCTTCCAATCAGCGAGCAAAGAGGTTTGCCCTGAACGATCGAACCAGTAAGGAAACCCTTTGGCGAACCACTCGTAATTTTGACGCGGTGTGCCCGGCTGCTCCATGCAAACAAATAAAGACAGCTCATCACATAGCAGCAGCGCCTTGGCATGCAGTTGAAGCAGCTTCACATCCAGCCCTAACTGCTCAATAATCGAGCTCTGACGCGAGAATTCCCTTTCCACAAACGGAATCGTATCCTCGTTTCTGAATCTCTCGGCAAGCGTCGTATAGAGAATACTGCCCAGCAAGGCAGCATATTCATTTGTTTCCTGCACACGGTCCAGCCCTTTGGAGTAAAAAGTAAACCTGATGTTGCCCGGAAAATCACGGAAAGAAAACGGAGCATTTGCCGCATCATTCCAAAGCGGAATTCGGTCGAGCTCTATCCAACTGCTGTCATGCTCATACGCGGCACAAGCAAGCTCATCTCTGCGCTCAGCGCTATGAAACAACTCTCCTTGCCAAGCGCTAACAAGGTCGCCGGATATGCGCGCGTGATCATGCTGTGCTATGAGGATGAAAGAATCTTCCTTCTCGTATACGATCATCGTTGTCCTCCTTCTCAGCGAGACAAAAAGTATGGGATCAGGCTTCTATTTTTTCCATTGAATCGTTTTGCGTATAGGCTTGTTCAATATCTTTATGCCGTGAAATGACGACATCCATCAAACATCTGTAAATGGCTACGGCATATTCCGGGTCCAGCTCTTTGCTGGCTGCGATCCTTTTAATCTTTTCAAATTGCTTGGATTCACGGCCTGAGTCCTGCGCCGCAAGCTGATTCATTGCTTTATAGATACCCACTTCTTCCGTTAATTGAAACCGTTTTGCCAGCAAGGAAATAATTTCCTCGTCCAATTGATCAATCCCTTGCCTTAACCCATCTAGTTTGGAAGCTTCCATTACGCCTCTCCCTCATCTGTCCATTTTCCTATAATTGTACCATTTCATCATCCCTAGTAGGTATGGTGAAATTGATTTTATTTGAATATTTTATTCATTTGAACGTAATACTCCGCTTCTTTAAACGTCATCTGCGGCACGCTCTCCAGCCATTCCACTTCCGAACCAATTGCCTGATAGCCACCCAACAGATCTAGCCCTGTACTCTGATCACGGCCGATTCTCCGCCAAACGATGAGCTCTCCTTGTTTAGCAACCTCAGCAATGATTAATGTGCACCATAAATCGCAATCATCCGGACACATTAGAATAGGAATGGTTTCTATCTCTTTAGAGGATTGGTATCTGCTTAAAAGGAATGACCTCTGTTCTAGATCATGAACCCAATTCAATATAGTAGGAATAAGACCAAGAACCTGTTTGTCAGGATAAACGCGATGGAGCAATATATCTAATGGAACATCGTCAATAACGATACCTAAATGCTCATCCGTGCAATACTCGCTTCTTATATTTTTAACTTCAATACGATTCTCCGCCAATTTTGCTTCCCCAATCAGGAGATATTTTGTACAACCAGCCAATCATTTCGTCATAAAGCCTTGAAGCGTCACTTTGATTTGATTTTCTTTTGCCCACGCCTTTATTGCGGTTATTCCTTGAATTTCCTCCTCCAAATACCTAAAACTCAGCTTAAAAGGAACCATGAATTCCCCTGTCGTTTTTATACCAATCACAGGCTTGAAGTATCCCATGATATAAATAGCTTTAATGTTTTCCGCTTTAATTGTCATCCCATTTAAAAAGAGGGATTCCCTATGTAGCTTTATCTTGAATGGCTTCTTAAAGCTTCGATAGAGGGTCAAACCCATACCGGTAAGGCAAATGGTAATAGCTATGTATGAAAAATAGGATAAAAAATGAGTATAGTCGTTGGACTTAATCAAACTGTAAATGATGAGAGCCGTTGAGAAGCCGATCGATATTAATGTTGGCAGCTGTGAAGGATGACTAACTTTATAACCTTTGTCATCTAGAACCATGATATCTCCTTTCGAGTTTAAACGATTCACAATTCGTGTATCATTAAATCATTGCGCAACTCCCCTCTTATGTCAAATAAAACCAACTGATAAAACAAATCCTTTAGCCCAAAACAGCTTGTTTCAAAATATAAAAAAGGCCAACCAGGCATGCTGGCTAACCTAATCATACGTATAGCAACCCCGTGCATGAATGACCGGGACCATTTTTTCTCTTATTGCACATTATTTATTCTGATGGGCTCTATTAATCGCTGCATTCCTGATCTCTCTCCGCACGACAGGTGCAACCTTTGTGGCTAGCAGCTCGATCGAAGTCGCAACCTTCGAGAAGGGAATTCCGCCTATATCGAATTGTGCCATAAACCGGTGATGTCCAAAAATCTCATGCTGCGCCAAAATCTTCTCGATAATTTGCTCGGGACTTCCTACCGCAAGCGCATTGATTGGGCTGGCCAGTTGCTCGAAGCGCTCTCTGGTCAGTTGCTCGCCTCTGGCGTTTCCGCCCATGAAGTTTTCTAAATAATAGGCATAATAGGGATAATATTCATCCTTGGCCTGTTCGGTTGTTGCAGCAATATAGCTATGACTTGTAATCGCGACTTTCAGCGACTTCAGATCATGACCTGCCTGTATGCCGGCTGTCCGATACACGTCAACCAACGGCTTGAAATACGAAGGATCACCGCCAAGAATTGCAAGTGCCATACCAGTGCCGAGCGTACCCGCAAGCTCAGCACTCTGAGGTGTGCCTCCGACGCCAACCCATACAGGCAATCGCGGCTGCAGCGGCCGCGGAGCGATTTCAGCATCTAGAAGAGCCGAGCGATAACTGCCGTTCCAAGTCGTTCTATCCGCTTCGCCCAGCTCCAGCAGCAGCTTGATTTTTTCATTAAACAGCTGTTTATACTCACTAAGCTCATAGCCAAACAAAGGAAATGATTCCACATATGCGCCGCGCCCGGCAATGATTTCCGCCCGGCCATCGGATAGCAAGTCCAAGGTTGCAAAATCCTCAAATACCCTAACCGGATCGGAAGTTCCCAGCACTGTAGTCGCGCTAGTTAAGCGAATGCGCTTGGTGGCTTGGGCAATTGCTGCCAATACGACAGGTGGAGAGGTTACTACGAAGTCCAAACGATGATGCTCTCCAACGCCAAATAAATCAATACCCGCTTCGTCCGCCAACTTCGCCGCCTCTACGATTTCTTTCATGCGGTCTCTCGGGCTTATGGATTGACCAGTAACCGGATTCATACTGAGATCACCGAGCGTATAAATGCCAAATTCAAATGGCTCAACACTTTCTCCCGGCCGTGCAGCTTCTTTCTGTAATTCCTCTTTGATGATAAACACCGCTTTCATTGCTTTTATATGCAAAGACATCAGATGTCTTTATTCAATTACCTAGTTACTTTACGTAAGTAATATTACATAAGTTATTAAGTTACGTCAAGTTAATGAGTATTCAATTTCCTTATTTTCCTCTTCCCTAGCGAATACAAATAAGACTGACACAAGTCTCCTTGTATCAGCCTTTTCATTATAAACTAAATGGTGAAAGTTATTAATAGGCAAGCACTTCGGCAGCCTGTCTTGCTGTTATCCTTTGACCGCGCCCTCAGCAATCCCGTGCATGATGAATCGTTGGAAAAATGAATAGATGATGATCACCGGAATCGCAGTCAGCACTAGCGCAGCCAGGATAAGCGACCATTCCTTGTTGTATTCGCCGAACAGTGTATTCGTGGACAGGATTAACGTATAGTTACTGGTATCCGTAAGCATAAGGAGCGGCAGCAGGAAGTCATTCCATATCCAAAGAAAATCAAGGATGGAGATCGTTACTGTGATCGGTACGAGCAGTGGAAAAATAATTTTGAAAAACGTTTGGTATTCATTGCAGCCGTCAATTTGCGCAGCTTCCTCTAGCTCTCTCGGGATCGACTTTACAAATCCATGGTAGAGGAAAATCGCCATGTTGACGCCAAGCCCAATGTATATGATTGCAAGCCCATACGTGCTGCCTTGAACGGACAAGGCTTTGGCCATTCTAGTCAATGGGATCATGATCGAATGAAACGGAACGAGCATGGAAGCAATAAACAAGAAGAAAATAAAACTGCTGATTTTGCCGCTCGTTCTGGAAAGCTTATAACCGGCCAATGCGGCACAAAAAACGATCCCGCCGATTCCGATGACCGAAATGACAATGGAGTTCACCGTGCTGTTCAATAAATTAATTTGATTAAAAGCATCTGCATAGTTGTTGAAATGAAGCTTGGTTGGCAAAGAAATGAACGATTTGAACATTTCTCCCTGCGTTTTGAAAGAGTTAATAATCGCCAGATAAATAGGAAAGAAAGAGATTGCCGCCCCAATGGACAGAATGACCGTAATCAGAATGGAGGATGCCTTGTTTTGCCTCATGCTTCCACCTCTCTTCTCTTCATCACTTGAATTTGAATAAACGTAAAAATCAGAATAATGATAAACAAAATAACCGATTTCGCGCTGGCATAGCCATAACGGAAGTTGTTGGAGAACGCTTCTTCGTAAATATTCATCGTAATGACCTGAGTGCTTCGGCCAGGGCCCCCGCCAGTTAAGCCATAAACGACTTCAAACACCTTGAAGGCGCCATTGAGCGTAAGGAAGAAACAAATCGTAATGGCATGAGTAATCATGGGCAGCGTCACATTGCGGAACGTTTGGAATGCATTAGCACCATCGATTCTCGCCGCTTCCTTCAAGCTTTGCGGCACGCCTTGCAGACCCGCCAAGTAGATGATCATCATGTAGCCGACACCGTTCCATAACGATACGGTTAGAATGGAGAAGAAGCTGACCTTCGGATCTCCAATCCATGCTTGGTCTAGAAAAGTCAAAGCTGTTTTCTCTGCGAGCTGAGGCAGCACCTGAGCGAATACGAAAGTCCACATAAATGCACTGATAATTGTACTGATCATGTTCGGCATAAAGAAAATGGTCCGGAAGAAGCCTTTCGTTTTGCGGCGCGATTCAATGAATACAGCCAACAGCAGCGCGAACACATTTTGCAAAACGACCATAAACACGACGTATTTTAACGTAAACAGCAATGAACCTACGAAATCCGGGTCCTCCGTTAGCGCCTCGACAAAGTTGCCGAAGCCGATAAAGTCGTAGTTTCTGTTCAGTCCGTTCCAATCAGTGAAGCTGTACACCATTCCGCTTATCGTCGGAATCAACAGGAAGACGGCATATAAAATAAATGCGGGCGCGACAAACGTAAACAGCGAGATGTATTTTTTGTAGCTCTTGGTCGGCACAGTATCCGCCCCTCTCCTATGTGTCTCTAATAAAAAAGGGATGAAGCGAAGAAGAACTCTCGACTCCTCTTCATCCCTTACCTTATGCTCTTATTTGTTGACTTTGTTGTAGGACTGCCATGCCTTGTCGAGCGCTTTAAGAACGTCATCTTGGGACAATTGACCAGCGTAGTAAGCTTGAAGGCCTTTGCCCACCTCGTCTTTTACGGATTGAGGAATTTTAGGCTCTTGATAAGCTTTGCCTTCTTTGATGTACACCATCGCATCGTTGACCCAAGGATAGCTGTCATACGTGTGAATGTTTGAAATTGGGTTGAATTTCAAGCTTTGGAAGAAATCGTTGGAAGCCGTATCATCGAGCACATAGTTAATGAAATCAAGCGCTACTTCTTTGTTTTTTGTTGTTTTGGATACCGCAAGGGAAGTGGAAGCACCCATGTTGATAAGCGTTGCGTCCGGATTGTCATTGATCGGCAATGGCGCTACGCCGAAGTCCATATTCGGATCGTTTTTCAAAATCGTTTCTGCGTACCATGGACCTTGCAGCCACATTGCGCCTTTGCCAGCAGCAAAAGCAGCTGCGCCATCATCTCCGCCGACCTCGGTAGCTTTATCAGTACCATTCGCATTAATCAGGTCAAAGATGTCGAACATCGACTTCATTTCTGTAAATGAACCTTCGTCCTTGTTCATGCGTTCAACGAAATCTTTGTTGCCTGTTTCAATTAGCGCGCCTGCTGCGAGCGGAAGCAGCAGTTGTGGAATCCATGCTTCTTTATAAGAAAGAACGAAAGGCGTAATTTTGTTCGCTTTCAGCTTCTCAGTTACAGCTTTCATTTCCGTCAATGTTGTTGGAGGCGTAATGCCTTGTTCCGTGAAAATCTTTTTGTTGTACAAGTAACCCCATGAGATCGTCTCCAAAGGAACTGCAACAACTTTACCGTCATTCGTTGTAACTGCTGGCTTCACGCTGTCCAGCAATTTGCCAACGAAAGGCTGATCGGACAAATCTTCGAGGTATCCTGCTTTATAGTAAGAAGGAATCTCGTTCGTTGCATGCAGGGCAAAAATGTCAGGCGCATCATTAGATGCAAGCCGTGTTTTTAAAATTTGAGCCGCATTATCGGACGTTGGCATTTCAAGTTGTACAGAAACATCGATATTTTTATCCGCTTTTTCTTTCGCTACGAAAGCTGCGATATATTTATCGTATTGTTCCTTGAACCTTGGCTGAGCGATAAACATTTTGAGCTTAACGCTCTTTGCTTCTCCGCCTCCTGTTGAACCGCCTTCATTGTCGGTGCTGTTCGCATTGTTGCCGCAGCCTGCAAGCACGGTTGCTGCAAGAGCAGTGATCATCATACCTTTAACTATCTTTTTCATCTAAATTGACCTCCCAGAAGCTTGTTTTGTTTACGCTTTCATTGTAGCTAATTTTTGAAAGCGTTTAATTGGACAGAATTAGACTCTTTGCTTGGACAATTTTAAACCTCGCTATTTTTCCTCATTTCACCTGGCGCAATGCCAAAATGCTTTTTAAATACACGGTAGAAATACGTAATGTCCTCATATCCCGCCATTTCTGCGATCGTTTTTATCGGTATGCTCTCATCGAGCAGCCAGTCCTTCGCCTTCACCATCCGCAGATGGAGCATATAATCCGTTACATTGCGACCGAATTCCTGTTTAAACATTTTGCTCAAATATTCCTTGCTTACAAAAAATGCTCTTGCCAGCTGCTCCAGTGTGACCGGCTCTGTATAATGCTCCTCCATATACAGCTTGACCTCAGCCAAATTCAATTTATTTTTGAATTTCCGGTGCTGAATAAGCTGCTCCAGCATGGCTGTATAACGCCCTTTCAGAAAAGCTTCTGTATTAGCGCATGACTCTACGGCTTCCTGTCCGTAATCCGCATGCAATGCCTCGCTTTCTTGCGAGTTAGCCTTCATAAGTTCTTTCAGCAGCAGTAAAAGCTCCTGCATAACTTGCTCGAGCATCGCCGGCTTCGTTACACCATTGCTCTCAAGTTCCTTCATCATATGGCTAAGCGTTGCCGATACGCCGTCAAGGTTAAGATCGTTATAGTGGGATCTAACCAGCTGCTTGAAGGTCGCGAGCGAATATGACAAATCCAGCGATAAGGGACTGCGCTCGTTCTGCGCAGCTTCCAGCACCCGCTTGCAATTTTGCAGAGCGTTATTCAGCTCCTTAGGATCAACAGGCTTCAATAAATAATCAACCGCTTTATACCGGATCGCATGCTTCGCATACTGAAAATCATCATACCCGCTAATGACGACGGTTTTGATGTGCTGATGCTGTTCACTCAGCATTTGCAGCAGCTGGACGCCGTCAGTACCGGGCATGCGCATATCGGTAATCACGATTTGGGGCTGCAATTGTTCGATTAATTGGAGCGCCTCTTTGCCATCTTCCGCTTCCCCTATAATTTGCATTCCGAGCTCATTCCATTCACCAAACGCTTTAATAATATCTCTTGTCCAGCTCTCATCGTCCACGATCAATACCTTAATCATGAAGCTCACCTCCCCGTTCCATCGGAATAATTACCGTTACTATCGTACCTTGATTAAGCTCGCTCTCCATGGCAATCCCGAAAGAAGCGCCAAAATGCATTTGAATGCGGGTAGCTACATTTTGTATGCCGATGCGGTTCCCATGCGTCCATAGTTGTCCTGTCTGGTTATGAAGCCGTTTCTGTAGGCTGGTCAGTTTGTTCTCACTTATGCCCACACCATTATCGCTAATTTGAATTCTTACCGTTTCCTGTTCGCAAATGATCGAGATTTGAAGATGCCAATCGCCTGATTTATTTTCCAATCCATGCATAAACGCATTTTCCACGATAGGCTGCAATGTCAGCTTCGGAATTCGGCAACCCAACGCAGACTCATCTATTTTGATCGCATAGGTTAGCCTAGAGGAGAATCGCTGCTTCTGGATCAGCAAATAATTGTTCAAATGATCCATCTCTGCCTTTAACGTTGCCAGGTCATTTGGGTCACGAATGACATATCGGAACATATCGCTAAGTGAACGGATAATTTCGTAGCTCTCGATCGGTTTTTTGGTAAAAAGCATACTGCCGATCATTTGGAGCGTATTTTGCAGAAAATGAGGATTAATCTGTGCTTGCAGCGCCTTTAGCTCCGCGGTCTTCTTCTCGAGATTCATGCTGTATTCTGTTTTAATATGCTCTCTTATGCGGTAGGACATGTTGTATAGCTTCGTCTCTAGCAAGCCGATCTCGTCTACCCGAGTGGTTTGCGGTAATTCCGTTTCTTTGATGAGGCCAAGTCCTTGCATCGATCTTGCCAGCGTGACGATTGGGGTCGCTGTCCGCCAAGCCAGCAGCGTGGCAACTACTATGGACAGCACGATCGTTATCGCTCCAATAATAAGACCAAAATGCATCGTAGACTGGGAACTTTTGTTAATAAAGCTGGTTGGGATAATCGTCACCAACTTCAGCCCTACCGAATCAATGGAATTATAGAAGACATATTCCTTGGGCATTCGGAAGTACCCTTGCCCTTCACCGGCTTTCTGCACCATGGCCATCACCTCATCCGACGGCTTTTCCCCAAAAGGCTGGTACAAGATATCACCGTCTTCACCCGCAATTAAAACTTTGTGCTCCTCTCCCCTCCCGATCAAATCCAGCGTTTGATCCAGCATCGACCATTTGATTTTCAATGAAATACCGCCGAGCTTGTCCCGGTTTTCGAATCGGTTAATGCTGCGAATCAGTTGGAATTCTCCACTTTTAGCCTGCGATCTTATAATCAGGTCTTTCTGCTGCTCTACGAGCTGCTTGTAAGGTTCCGGAATTGTCCTCGGTGTCTCAAGATCATACTGATAGGAGCTAATGGTAAACAGCTTGCGCGGCTCGCTTAAATAAAGCTCAACACCAGTAACTTGATTTCCTGCGGAATAAAACAAATTGCTGAGTGTGTCCATAATATTTTTTTGAGCTGCGAACTGGTTATAGATGGTAGATCCTTCCGTACTCGCCAAATAATCGTTGAGATGAGGGCTGATCAGTACGGTATAAATCATGTTGTTAAGAAGCGTAAACTGATCGCCCAAATAAACGCCTGTCCATTTCATATTGGAAAGATTCGTGCTAATGACTTCCTCTTCCATGGACTTGCGGTTGTTTTCGGTGGCGAGAGCCGTCACCGCCACGATCGGTATGACGGACAAAAAGATCATCGTAAAAATCAGTTTATTGCGAATGCTTCTCCGGAATGGATCAGTCACAATTCTAATAAGCCTCTCAAACATCAGATCAGGCACCCCCCGCTTCGCTTCTAGATGATAGGATATCCGTGATCATTACTTTAAATCGACGGCCACACACAAAAAACCAACACCCTTGTCCCATCAGGCGTTAGTTCGGTTGCTGCTGTCATCCCGATTGGAATGACAGCTATATAATGATATCCAACTTCAACAGTTGACGCCGCTAACATTGCATAGCCCCTATGCAGCTGCAGCGCTCGATCCCCATTGTATCCGTTTCACATCTTTTCTTGCAAATCCTGTTTGTTGTAAGCGTTTTAAATAGTATAGCTTTATCGTGAAAACGTTTAATTGGATTATTTTAACCTTATCGATTGGACTATTTTAAACTTATTGGCTTGAATAGCTGCTCTCCCACTCCATGATGGGCCATTTTTCCTAATTAAGATATCCGGTCTAATCTTTTTCAAACCTTATAATTATTTTTTTGTAGACAAACAAAAAAATTGAAATGATTCATACAATTGAATAGATAAGATCTTGATTCATCAAGAGGGGCATCCTTAACCCCTAGTTCTAATCCTATTGAGTAAAGGGGGTGAATCCAATACCTCTGGTCGTCCGTGCAACCTTGAATGCAACCGGCGCCATTACGTTTACAGGGAATACACTGGGCCTTAGCCGCTCCGAAGTAGCAGGGGTTCCGGGCACATCTGACAGTATTGGCGCTTTCGTTACAACAAACACTGCCGTTCGATATGGTACATACCCTCTCGGAACGACAAGCAACTATTTAGAGAACAGTTCAGCGGCCACTCTCGTATTGCCAGCCGGAAGCACTGTCCTTTATGCGGAGCTGATTTGGGGCGGAACCTATATTAATGGAACCGTTAATTTAAGCGCGGCCATCAATAATCCGGTTTCATTTCAAACACCGCTTGGAACATCGAGCGTATCGCCAGATGCTGCAACCAGCAATACCTTTGATCTTGGGGGAGGCGCTTTCGGTTATACCCGATCGGCAAACGTTACCGCTCTTGTACTGCCAGCAGGTGCTGGTACGTATACAACGGGCAGTGTCGTCGGAACGATTATCATACCAGGCGATTCCACGGCTAATCACGCAGGCTGGACACTAGCCGTTATCTATCAGAATCCTTCCTTGCCCTTTCGCAACATGTCACTGCGTGCAGGAGCTATTCTCGTCCAGAGCACGTCTGGGCCTGTTAATACGACAATCACTGGATTCGCGACACCGATATCCGGAGCGCTTGGCGGCAGAGCCTTGTTCAGCGGGCAAGAGGGCGATGCTAACCGTACAGGAGACCAGGCGCTTTTTGGGCCCACGTCGGCAAGTTTGGTTGCCCTCTCGGGAACGAATAACTTTGCAAACAATTTCTTTGCATCACAAATCAATAATGACAGCGGCTCATTAAATACAACCGGAACCTTCGGTGACCGCAATCAAATAAACGGGGCTCCCGGTTCCAATATCGTTGGTGGCCGCCAAGGCTGGGACATTACCAACGTCGATATTTCGGCAAGACTCACAAATAACCAAAGCTCCGCAGTACTGTCACTGACAACTTCCGGGGACGCCTACGTACTCAATGCTAATGCGATTCAGGTCAACATCAATGCCCCTTTGATTACCGTTGCCCTAAGTGAGAATGCAACGGGGCCGACGATCGGCGATATCATTACGTTTACGGTTACAGTCAGCAATTCAGGAACGGCGAACGCTGCCAGCATCGTGTTGACAGATACATTGCCGGCCGGTGTAACCTTTGCTCCTGGCAGTGTTACGGTTGGAGGTGTCGCCAAACCGACCTTCGACATTCGAACAGGTGCTCCGCTTGGATCTCTGAATCTTTCAAGCTCAATTACGGTTACTTATCAAGCTGTCGTCACCTCATTGCCAAGTACAGCGCAGCTTTCGAGCACTGCAAATGCTGCTTTTACCTTTCAAAGTGTTGCCGGCGGTTCTATTATCACGGGAGTTATTCCATCGAATACGGTTACGATTCCCGTATATGCTCCTAATTTGTCCATTGTAAAAAGTGCGAACACAACGAACGCAACGGTTGGCGATCAATTCACTTATACCCTGCTTGTGTCCAACAGTGGAAGTTCAGCCGCGATTGTCAATTTAACAGACAATATTCCTGCCGGAACGACCTTTGTTCCAAACAGCTTTCGCATTAATGGTGTCGTCGTTCCTGGAGCAAACCCGCCAGCAGGCGTCTCCATTGGTTCAGTAGCCGCCGGAGGGTCTTCTACCATTACGTTTCAAGTACAGGTCAATTCGCTGCCCTCGCCACCGCAGCTCGTTAATCAAGCATCGTCCACCTATACGTACCAAATTCCGGATGGGAGAATCTTTTCAGGCTCATTAGCTTCAAATACGATAACGATTCCAGTTCGGCTTCCGAGCGTCATGGCCGTCAAGAGTGCCAGTCTGGCCGATATCGCAGTTGGTGAAACTCTTACCTATACCCTTATCGTCACGAATAGCGGCATTGCAGCTGTTACGAATGTCAGCGTAACGGACCCTATTCCTTCCGGAGCGCAGTTTGTGGCAGGAAGCGTTGTCGTCGCAGGAACTTCACAACCGGCGGCAAACCCTGCTAGCGGCATATCGATCGGAACCATATCGCCTGGCAGCTCGGTAACCATTACCTTTGGAATTAACGCGGTAGCGGTTCCAAGCTCAGGCACCTTCATCAATCAGGCTTCCGTCTCTTACAGCTCGGGCGTTTTCTCAGGTTTATCTCTTTCAGGCTCTGTGACAACTCCCGTCTTTCAACCGATCATTAGAGTTGTCAAAACAGGTTCGCCGTCTAATGCTACCGTTGGCGGTAATATTACCTATTCGTTCATTGTGAGCAACACAGGCAATATTACCGCACAAGGCTCGCTGACAGATAACATCCCAAGCGGAACAGCTTTCGTGTCCGGGAGCGTAATCGTGAATGGCCTAGCCCAGCCAGGTGCCAGCCCCGTAACCGGAATTCCACTTGGCGCATTGACAACTGCGGTTACTTCAACGGTTTCTTTTCAAGTGGTGCTAAACACCTTGCCATCGCCTGCCACACTGATCAACCAAGCCGTAGTCGGCTTCACCTACCAACTGCCAAGCGGTCGAAACTTATCCGGAAGCAGCAGCTCCAATACCGTAACCCTTACCGCCCAAACGCCAAACGTAATGGTATCAAAAAGCGCCAATTCAACAGCAGCCGCGATTGGCGATATCATAACCTTTACGATTAACGTTGCGAATAATAGTATTGTACCTGTAACGAACGTTAATTTCTCAGATTCCATACCTAGCGGAACAAGCTTCGTGAGCGGCAGCACGACGATTAACGGCGTGACAAGCGCTGCCAATCCGAACACGGGCTTTTCACTTGGCACGATTAATCCGTTAACAACGGTTACCGTTGCCTTTCAAGTACTGGTAACTTCACTGCCTACTCCTGCTATTATCGCCAACCGTGCCGGCGTCAGCTATACTTCTGGTGCCTTTAGCGGATCATCCTTATCTGGAACGGTAAATATCCCCGTCTTCCAGCCAATCCTATCGCTTGAGAAGCTGGCCAGCACGCAAAGCGCAACGGTCGGGGATACGTATACTTACACGATTCGGATCAGTAATAGCGGCAATACCGAAGCCATTGTTACACTGATGGATAACATCCCCTCAGGCACGGTATTTGACCAAAACAGCGTACTCATTAGAGGGGTTCCCTTTCCTGGCCTAAGTCCAGTTACGGGCATACCGATCGGCAACGTCTTCCCCGGTACAATAACTGAAGTCAGCTTTATTGTGACCGTTACTTTCTTGCCCAATCCTCAGCAGCTAGTCAATCAAGGTGTAGCTCAATATAACTATATCCTGCCTAATGGAAGATTACTTAGCGGGGTTTCTTCTTCAAATACGGTTAACATTCCTGTTTCACCGCCGAATGTCACGTTAACAAAATCCGTTGGGCCAACTTCAGTAGTTGTCGGCGACACTTTTACTTATGCCTCCGTGGTGACGAATAACGGGATCGCTCCTGTCAACAATGTGTTGCTTAACGATGCCTTAGCGGCAAATATTTCTTTCATCGCAGGAAGTGTAATTGTAAACGGCAGTCCCCGCGTGGACGCAGCACCATCCACCGGCATTCCAATCGGTACCCTAGCCCCTGGCGGCTCTGCTACCGTAACATTTGAGGTGAGAGTAACGATGGCAGTCCCCTCCCAGATCACGAACCAATCAACAGTTAGCTTCACTTCGGGCGCATTCTCTGCATCATCCTCGTCCAATACGACGACGACACCTGTCACGCAGCCGCAAATCTCCTTATTGCTTAGCGCAAATACCAGCAATGCTACGTTAGGAGATACAGTTACTTATACGGTTCTCGTTAGCAATGCTGGAAACCTCGAAGGTTTACTTACCCTTAGCGATTTACTTCCGGCCGGAACGACCTTCTCTCCTAATAGTGTCGTTGTCGGGGGCGTGCCGCATCCCGGGGAATCTCCAATCACAGGCATCAACGTCGGATCCATTCCTCCAGGAGCCTCTATTCCCGTCACTTATTCCGTTGTCATCACGACACTGCCGAGTCCTCAATTTTTAGTCAATCAAGCGACGGCTGCGTATACGTTCACGCCGCCTGACGGAAGGCTTCTTAACGGAAATGCCCAATCCAATACGCTATCGATTCCCGTCTCCGCACCCAACGTTGCCGTAGTAAAAAGCACAGCTTCGGTAGATGCAGCAATCGGTGAGGTCATCACTTATTCCATAGCCGTTAACAATAGCGGAATAGAAAACATCAACAACGTCATTCTCAATGACGCTATCCCCGCAGGCGCCGCTTTCGTTCCAGGCAGCGTAACCATTAATGGTGTACCCAATCCAGGCGTACCTGCTTCAGGCATCTCACTTGGATCAATAGTCGCATCTGCTACAGTAACCGTAACCTTCCAGGTTACCGTCGTTGCCATTCCCGTCACAGGCCAAATTGGCAACCAAGCCAGCGTCACCTTCACCTCTGGTGTTTTCTCTGGCATGACGATATCCAACCTCGTCAATACGCCAGTATATCAGCCGATCATTTCCATGGCAAAAAGTGCAAATACCATTAACGCAACAGTCGGCGATACGGTTAGTTACCGGATCGATGTCAGCAATACGGGAAATTATGCAGGCACGGCAACCGTCACGGACAATATTCCTGCAGGTGCAGTCTTCGTCCCAAATAGCGTGTTGATCGGCGGGGCCCCCCAGCCTGGCACAGATCCAGTAGCCGGAATTCCCATTGGCGCCGTGGCGCCAAACACAACGGTTTCCGTCGTCTTCTCGGTTATTATCGATTCGCTCCCGAATCCGCAACAGCTAAGCAATCAAGCAAATGCGACCTTTTCTTTCACGCTCCCAAGTGGACGAACGCTCAGCGGAAGCGCACGCTCCAATACCGTTGTCATTTCGGTATCCGCGCCTAATGTTAGCGTCGCCAAGAGCGCCGCTTCTACATCCGTAGCTGTCGGAGATATCGTCACCTATTCCATTTCGATTCTTAACAGCGGCATAGCAGCCGTCAATAATGTCATATTTACGGACCCGCTGCCCGTCGGCAGTGCTTTGATTCCAGGTAGCGTACTCGTTGATGGTGTAGCAAGACCTAGCGCAAATCCAGCTACTGGAGTGGCCATCGGCACGATTACCCAAGGTCAGACGGTGCTTGTTTCCTTTAATGTAACGGTTACTTCCCTGCCATCTCCAGCGCAGCTCAGCAATCGGTCATCCGTCAGCTTTACATCCGGAGTATTCTCAGGCGTAACCTTTTCCAATACCGTCATCATTCCGGTGTACCAGCCGATCCTGACCGGCGTCAAAAGCGGAAGCACAAGCAACGCTACGATCGGCGACACCGTAGTTTACACGATAGCTGTGCAAAATACCGGTAACTATCCGGGAACCGTCATTCTCACCGATATTATCCCTGCTGGTACCAGCCTTGTGCAAAACAGCGTAATCGTGAACGGCCAGCTCGTACCAGGAGCAGATCCTGCTGCAGGTATTCCATTAGGCAATGTTTCCACGACAGCAACGGTTTCATTTTCTCTTGTCATCAATGCTCTCCCGCCTGGCCAGCAGCTTGTCAATCAAGCTTCGGCCACCTACAGCTTCACGCTGCCAGATGGTCGCACCTTAAACGGCGCTTTTTCCACAAACACATTGTCGATCCCGGTTTCTTCGCCGAACGTGACAGCTGTCAAAAGCACAACGGCAACTGACGCCGTTATTGGAGATATCGTCACTTACCGTTTATCCGTAACCAATAGCGGAATTGCCAATATTAATAATGTTCAGGTCGTCGATCCGATTCCTACAGGCGCATCCTTCCAGATCGGCAGCGTGCTGGTCGATGGAGTTGCACGCCCGGCTGCCGATCCCGCCAATGGCATCATCCTCGGAACGATTGCGCCTGGCGCAACCGTACTGGTCGATTTCAATGTGCGCGTTAATACGCTGCCAAATCCAGCATCGCTCAGCAATCGCGCCACCGTCAGCTTTACGTCAGGCGCTTTCTCCGGCAGCACCTTCTCCAATACCGTGGTGACACCGATCTATCAGCCGCTGCTATCGCTTGCCAAATCGGCTGACACCTCAAATGCGACGGTTGGAGACACGATTACTTATTCACTCGCCATTACTAACACTGGGAATATTGCAGCAGACGTATCGGTGTTCGATACCATCCCAACTGGTGCGGCTTTCATACCAAACAGCGTACTCGTGAACGGAGTACCGCAGCCGGGTGCCAATCCAGCCGCAGGCATTCCCATTGGAAGCGTGCCTCCTGGCGCAACGATCAGTGTAGTCATCACACTGCAGGTGACTGTCGATGCCCTGCCTTCGCCTCAGCAGTTGGTTAACCAAGCGACAGCAAATTTCTCCTTCTCGCCGCCGGATGGGCGTGTGCTTACCGGAACCATTTTGTCCAATACATTAACGATCCCGGTCTCATCGCCAAATGTTTCCGTCTTAAAGAGCGCTTCTTCCATCGATGCGGTCGTAGGCGACACCATTACGTATACCATTATTGCGACGAATAACGGCATTGCAGCCGTTAACAACGTCATACTTGTCGATCCGGTTCCCGCGGGCACGACCTTTACAGCAGGCAGCGTCACCGTGGATGGCTCGCCAAAGCCTTCCGCAAATCCGAACACTGGCATTTCGATCGGAACGATCGCTCCAGGAGCCAGCTCAACCGTAACATTTCAGGTGCTGGTTACAACCATATGAGCCCGCTGCCTTTCAATCAACCCATGCTCCAAAACCAATCGCTCGTCCAATTTGCTTCGGGCAGTGTAGAGATGGTCACCTACTCCAATACCGTCAACACGGCTCTGATCGGCACCCGCGTCCTGATTGACAAAAGCGCCTATGAGAGTGAGGTATTCCTTGGTAGCACGATCACTTATTCCCTCATTGCAACCAATGCCGGAAATGTAGCGGGAACGGTCACGTTGACCGACAAGCTGCCAGAGGGGACATCGTTCGTTGCCAATAGCGTCCTCCTTGACGGCGTCCCCGTCCCAGGCGCTAATCCTGATACAGGAATTGCGCTTGGGAGTTTGGCGCCACAAGAAACGACGCGTGTCGTGTTCCAGCTTATCGTTGTTTCTTTGCCAGGAAGCCTGCAACTCGTCAACCAAGCCCGTGCCGATGCTGTATTTCAAACCGCCGAAGGACGCTCCATTACAAGCACCAGCTATTCCAATAAGCTAGTTACTCCAGTAAACAACGTATCCATCGCAGCCGTTCTAAGCGCAAGCACAAATCAAACCTTTCCGTCTGATTATGTAACGTATCGCTTAACAGTCGTCAATGAAGGCAATCTTGCCCTTCGGGACGCGACTGCTTTCATCACCCTACCTGTCGGTGCACTCTTTGTCCCCGGCAGCGTCACGATCAATGCCGTCATTTCCCCTGGGGCTGATCCTCGGACCGGCATACCGATTGGCTTGTTGAGGACGCAGTCCACTGTCTTTATTACGTACCGTACCCAAACGACAGAGGATTCTCCTGAATTGTCCATCAGCCAAGCCATTATCCGTTATCTGGTCTCAGGTACGCCTAGCTTTATCGAATCTAACACGGTTACCGTTACGCTAATTAAGCCGGAAATCACGGTGACCAAGCAGGTAGACCGAAACAACGCGATTCCTGGTGATTGGCTGCGCTATGCCATCACGATCAGCAATGTGCAAAACATCGCGGTAGACGCTGTACTTGAGGATATCATTCCTGCTGGCACCGCATTCGCACCCGGCAGCTTGAAGCTTAATGGTGCGCAACTGCTGGGTGAAAACATGGAGGATGGCATTATGCTTGGCACGTTAATTGGTCAATCCCAAAACATAGTAACCTTCGACGCCATTATATCCTCGCCTTTCACAGGCAGCTCGCCAATAACCAATACAGCTAGGGCCAACTATACATTTAGACTCTCTGATGGGAGAGTCGTAAGTTATACCGCTTACTCCAATACAGCTGCGACAACGGTGGCTTCGCCAATCATTACGATTGAAGCGAATGTAACTCCAGCTAGCGTAGAGTATGGCGATTCAATCACGATTCATTCGATGGTTTCAAATAAAGGTAATTTGGCTGCGGACCTTGCTTTTATCAGTGACTTTCCTCTTGGTGTCGATATTTTGCCAAAATCATTCCGGGTAGACGGCAGACGGCTCCCTCCTAACGCTTATGACGGAAAAGGGAGCTGGGAGCTCGGCAACCTACTACCAGGCGATTCACTGCAAATCGTATACTCTGCCATTGTAACCGATGTGGTCTCGGGAGATGAAATGATAGGGTATGCCCGAGCCAAATACAGCTATCCAAGTGGAAACCAGACATTTACCGGCGAAGTAGAGTCAAACGTACTCACCGTATCTGTCAGTGAAGATGATGAATAGGAGCTTCACGCAACAAGAAATGGCTTCGCCCTCCTCTCTAAGAGGAGGGTATCCGTTATGCGTAGAAATAGAAGACTGCTTTATGGTATGAAACCTTTAAAATCTTCTACTATTAAAAAAACCTGACTGGCCGCTACCGCGCATCCAGTCAGGTTTTTGCTATAGGCTCGATTTATCCCACAGCTGCTGTACAAGTTTCTTCAAATATAACGATTGCGCCCAGCGATCGCTAATTTCGGTTGTTCTGGAACCAGACTCATCTAAAGTAATGGCGTATGGTGCAGGCCCAAGTTCAATGACAACCGGAAAACAATCATTCTCATTCCTTTCCGCTTGTCTCCAGTGCCTCATCGCACTCTCCCACCATCTTGCAAAATGCGGCAGCATCGGATGAGCACCCGCTTCTCCCGGATCAATCTGAATCTGCTCACCGTTTGAGATACGTGTGTGAATGCTAGAGGCATTTGGCAGCAGCGACTGAAGAAGCGCTTCCGCCTCTGGAGAGACCGTATGCAGTTCCCCTGCTACGACATAATGAGAATAATCGATTGTAAGTTCCAGCGATGGAAGCGACTCCAAAAATTGCGCCGTGCGAATGAGATCCTGCGTGATCGTGCCGCGATGCGTCTCAATATAGACGGGTATGCCCGCTTGCCGAGACAGCGCATCGATGCCCGAGAGCAATTCAAGTGCTGAATCTCCAGTTAAGAAGGGCTTCATGACCTGAGCATTAATGTAGCGAACCTTGCCAAAGGCTGCTGCCTTCTCCAAAAATTCGGCCATATCCGTTAAACAGGTCGGATAAGCATTGACACTGTAGGCTAAGCCATATTGCTCCAGCAGTTCCTTCCACCGTCCGCTCTCCTCTAGAGGAGGAACAAAGGCATTAATGCCGTCGAATCCGTTCTCTGCAATTCGTTTTACCTTCTCTTCCATTCCAGCGGGGTGCCCGGCTGTTCCATGCAAACCGTTCATCCCCCACCACGACATTTCAACCTGCAATTTTCCGTTCATGTTCTTCCCCATTTAGTGCGGATAGGCCATTTCGAAATCAATTCCGCAAGGGCCTCCGTTCGCATTGATTTCTAAATCGACAGCCGTCCCATCCTGCCTGAACAGCGGACGATAGTGGGTATTAATATGTGTGGCGGAAACATTCGCATAATGGCAAATAAATGCGCGGCGGAACTGGTCCTTGGTCTTGTTGCGGTAGGAGCCATGAATGAGGTTGCCGTTAAAAAACAATACATCCCCTTTGTCCATGATGACCGGCATCGCCTTCTGGTCCTTCGGCGGCTTGACGTAATGGGTGGTGAAGGATTCTGACGAATCCGCCATCTCCGGACAGCTCAGCTCATGCTCGCTCGTCTTCGGAACAACAAGCAGTCCGCCATTCTCTTCATTCGCTGCATCAATCGCCGTCCACGCTGCGATGCAGTTGCCCGGCTCTACCTGCAGATAGAAATTGTCCTGGTGCAGCGCTTGGCCCCGTGAGCCTGGCGGCTTGTAATAAAACATGCTTTGAGCAGCAAGCGCCTCTTCGCCATACAAATCGGACAGTACCTCCATTACCGGCTTATGAAGCAAATATTGCTTAGCGGTCTCATCAAAGCGATGCGGATGCATTACACGCGGATACCGCTTCAAGGGATCATTGGTACTCCCATCAAGTACCGGCTCAAACAAGCCCGGAATGGTTTGATGGCTAATTTCCTCAAATTTATTTTCAATAATGCGGACATCCTCTTCCGAGAACAGCCCTTTTACAATTAAATAACCTTCCGTGCGGAACTGCTGAATTTGTTCTTCGGTTAATGTGTTTAATACATTCGACATGGGCGGTTGCTCCTTTAGCGATAGATTCGTTCTTCTTGACCTCATCATAAGGTTTTCGCTATTTTTGCGGAAGCAAGATTACTGCTGAAAAGTATCGGTATTCTGCTATTTCCTCCAAAGCTTCGAAAGCTCTGATTGACCAATCCTCAGCCTAGGCTCAAACCCAAACTAGCTGAAATCGCCTGTCTTCCTTGCAAAATTATCACCACACAAACCAAAAAAAGACAAAGCTATTCACAAGGAATAGCTTTGTCTTTTGCATTTGCTCAAGTATCGCAGATTTATACTGTTTGAACTGCGAGGTCAAGCCAATCCATCTCTTCCTTAGTTAGTTGGATGAGAGATCCCGCATCGCAGGAATGCAGCTCCTCCGCTGTTTGCGCGCCAATCAAAGCACATGTCGGAAATGGTTGATTTAGTACATAAGCAAGCGCAATTTGAATGGCGCTAACGCCTTTCTTCTCTGCAAGCTGCTTCGCGCGTTCCAAACGCTCCCAGTTGTCGTCGCTATAAAAAACGCGTACCAGATCCGCATTGTCGCGAACCTCGGGAGTGAAACGTCCCGTAAAGAATCCGCGTGCCTGCGAGGACCAGGATAAAAGCGGGAACTGCTCCTGTTCATGCCATCCGCAGGTTTCTTCATCTGCAGAAACACAGCCTGCCCAGAATGGCTCGTTCGCTTTGGCTAGGCTAAGATTAGGGCTGCTGAATGAAAAACCGACAAGTCCATTAGCTTCCGCATACTCATTCGCTTCTTTAATTCGCTGCCAAGTCCAGTTCGATACTCCGATTGCCCGGATGCTTCCTGCCTTAACATGCTCGTTTAAAATTTCAATAACCTCTCCCGCAGGCACGGCAGGATCATCCCGGTGCAAGGCATAGAGGTCAATGTAGTCCGTTTGCAGGCGGGCAAGGCTGGACGTAAGATCCGCTTGAATCGCCTCTTTGTTTACACGAGGACCATTTTGGTCATGGTGTGCGCATTTGGTCAAAATAACCAGATCTTCACGATTGCCGCGCTCCTGCATATAACGACCAATCACTTCTTCGCTCTGCCCGCCGCAATAAATATGAGCGGTGTCAATCGAATTACCGCCAATTGCCATGAAAGCGTCCAGATTCGCAGCCGCTTTCTCGTAAGTGTCATGATAAAAGTAATCCGAACCCTTCATTAAGCGCGACACTTTCTTTGGCGAACCTTTAATTTGAATGTATTCCATCGTTGCTTCCTCCTCTAATCTTCATTCCTGTTATTTGTACTCCCCGGTTATAACCGGAAGGATTATAAGCGAATTCTTGCACGATCTTGCGCAGATTGCAGACAAGCATCAATAACCTTCATATTGTTGACTGCATCAGCCCCACCGAACTGCAGCTCCGATTCTCCTAATATCGCACGGGAGAGATGATCAGCCTGAGCCGTGTACGCATTCACATGGGGCACCTCAACCTCGCGGCGACCTCCTTTGGCGCTGACGAAGAAATTCCCGCTTCCCGGCTCGCCGGTTACGAAAGCGGAAGGCACCTCAATAATACCATCGGCGCCGAGTACTTCGAGTGGGTTGCGGAAAGCCGCCCACATTCCGCAATCAAAGGTTAAAGATACGTTATCACTAAATTCAACTAAACCAGAAGCCATCATATCCACATGGTCATGCTCCGGAGAGAACAAGGCCTGTACCGTCACCGCTTCCGGTTCTTTGCCCAACAGCAGCCTTGCCGCGTTGATTGGGTAGCAACCTACATCGTAAATAGAGCCACCGCCCCATTCCTTGCGGTATCTTACATTTTCTTTGTGCCCTGCATTATTGAATGTAAAGGCACTGCGGATACCGCGCACCTCACCGATTTCTCCGTCATCGATCAGCTTCTTGATCATGTCATAGCGCGGATGGTAGCGATACATAAATGCCTCGGATAAGAGAACGCCGGCCTTGGCTGCCGCCTCTTCCATTTCTGCCGCTTCCTTCGCCGTCAAGGCCAGCGGCTTCTCGCATAAAATATGCTTACCAGCCTCTGCTGCCCGGATCGCCCATTCCCTATGCAAATGGTTAGGCAGCGGAATATAGACGACATCAATAGACGGATCGGCAAGCAGCTCTTCATAGCTGCCATAAGCAGTTGGAATATTCAGTTCCTCCGCCGTCCGCTTTGCATTGTCCAGGTCCCGGCTGGCAATCGCTGCCGCCTCGTTTAACTCCGAAAGATGAAGTCCAGGTATCATCGCCCGTTTGGCGATGCCCGCACAGCCTAAAATGCCCCATTTCAGTTTTTCCCTTGTCATCCCAGACTCACTCCATATCTATGATTATTATTATATTGTGATAAGAACCAGCTTTAGCCTTGCCTCCCACAGAAGATATCTGCTTATCAGTTGTTCTTAAATAAGCAGAATTTAATGGGTGGAATATACTTTTCTATAGTGTAAAATAGAATAATCAAAAATAAAATGATATTATTTTGTTATCAACTAAAACAATATTGTCATGGAGAGAATGCATATGCAAAGACAAAGCCATCTGCTTACGCTTCCGCAAAATCCATTTTTTATTTTCCCGGAATCCGTCGGAAATTACTGGGAGCATCCCGAGCATTACTCCGTGCGGGACGCCGGATCTTTAAACAACTTTAATATTCATTACGTTGTATCCGGAAAGGGATATGTAGAATGTGACGGTGTCGTCCATACGCTCGAAGCAGGGGAAGCCGTCCTCTACTTCCCACTTCAGCAGCAGCATTACTATAGCAGCAAGGATGATCCTTGGGACATTCGTTGGGTTCATTTCTATGGAAGCGGATTGCAGGATTACATGATTGAGAGAGGCTTTCACAAAAGCCAGCTATGGACAGTGCGCCAGCCCGCTGCTTGGGAGCAGGTCCATGAGGAGCTGCTCGTCGAAGCAGAAACCTTCCGCATGCTGCATCCAACGAAGCTTGCAGCCCTTACGTTTGCCATTCTCGCCGTGTTCGTGGAGCAGGCCGTGCCGATTTCCGGCAGCAAAGCAAGCAGCTCGGGCAACCGGATTCTGGAGCTGCTTCCCTTGATGCAGCAGGAAGCCGCGCAGCCTTTCGTTCTAGAATATTGGGCAGAGCAAGCAGGCGTTAGTCCGTACTACTTCTGTAAATTGTTCCGCAGCGTCATGGAAATGACGCCTATGGATTTCATTACGCGCTCACGGCTGCAAATGGCTAAGCAATGGCTTCTGGAGCGCAAAGAGATGAACATTGGGCAAATTGCCAGTGATGCCGGCTATCCAAGCGTCAGTTATTTCAACAAGCGCTTTATGGAGCATGAAGGGATGACGCCAACCGTTTACCGCCAGCTTTATGGCATTTAGACTTAGCGGAAGCTCCCCCCCCCTGTCTAAGCAAAGAAGCTGCGCCCCCACGGGACGCAGCTTCTTTGCTTATTTATGAACGAATACAGGGGTGAATAGCTTAAACGCTTTTCTTACAACTACAACGCTGTCATTTTATAATTGGACGAAAGCCCCACCCTGATCTGCCGAACGAAGCTCGGCTTCAATGATCTCAAGCGTACCTACCGCGCTCGAAGGCAAGCAGGTCGTCACCGCTTTGCCTTCATTCACCGATTCGATAAAATACTTAATTTGGCGATAATAGCCCATATCCTCGGATAGCTCGGCAACAAAGCCCGGCGCATCATTCGGATTCACCTTTAGCTGTCCGTTCTCAAATACTACATTTCCGCCTTCAAAATTAACGCGGAACGTCATGGAGAAGCCATAATCTCCTTCTAATGTCCAATCGGCCTGTGCATTCAGCACTTTACCGTCGGGATAAATATAATGAGTGGAAACCACATCATAGCCGCTGCCCGGAATCACATTGCGAGCCAGCGTAGATACCTTCTCAGGCTTACCGAACAGCCAGTGAATCATATCGGCATCATGAATATGCATGTCTAGCAAGCAGCCGCCACTTTTGCTGCCATCGAGAAACCAGCCCTTAGGCGCAGCAGAACCTCTAAAGAAGTAACCGCCAGTAACTGCTCCGTAACGGCCATCGGACACGGCAGCCTTTAAGTATTCATACGCAGGCCAGAAGCGCAAGCATTGACCGATCATCAGCGTTTTCCCTGTAGTCTCCGCCGCATTCGCCATACGCCATCCGTCCTCCGACGTTCCCGCTACCGGCTTTTCGCATAAAACATGCAGCCCTCGCTCCAGCAGCGAGCATGTCAGATCGGCATGCAGGTAGGTTGGCAGCGTAATATCCACGACATCCAATTCTTCGTTCTCCAACATCTCCGAAATGTTGTCGTACAGGCGGTAAGGGGTAAGATCGTATACCTCTTGCTCTGTCGCCATATTGCCTGATGCCTTGCCTTCTTTAAGCTCCTCAATGAGCAGATCGCAGATGGCTACAAGCTGCACAGGCGCCCCCTCAGCAGCTAAGCGGACATAATTGTCAAAATGCATGCGTCCCATAAATCCAAATCCGATTAATCCAACCTTTAACATCTCCATAACCTCCGTTTCTTTTTTAATTAGCTGCTTTGACGTCCCAATATCGCGTCCATTGCTCGGGATGTATTATAAATAATTTGCTCCGAATGATGCGTATATGGAGGAATCATTTCTCCAGTAACGTAGTTGTTGTAATCAATCGCACGAAGCGCTTCCATGACCGCAGGATAATTAACGTCACCAGCTAACAGGTCGACAAAACCATGCAAGCCGCCAGCCTGACGGCGATAATCCTTGAAATGCACCTTCTTGATCCGGTGTCCCAGTATGCGAATCCATTGCTCCGGATATCCGTTTTGCAGCGCATTCCCTACGTCGAAATACGAGCCTACAAAGCTCGACTGGTGCGCATCGATAAAGGTGCGCAGCTCAAGCGGCGAGAGCAGGAACTTGTTCCAGACATTTTCAATACCAATGGACACGCCAGCGCTTTCGGCATACGGAACCAGCTTGCTGATGGATTCTAGCGCACGCTCATATGCGTACTCATAATCCGTTACCTCGCTGCCCGGAATAAAGTCCACGCCGACAGCTCCAGGGATGACCAGGATCGTGTCAACGCCAAGCGCTGCAGCAAGCTCCAACTGCTTCTTGGCTACATCGACGGCTTTCTCACGTATGGCTGCATCCCCGCTCGTCATCGGGTATGACCAATAAAGTCCAGTGGCAAGTCCTGCGATCTCCAGCTCGGCATCCGCAAGTCTAGCTTTGATCTCGTTGATTTCCTTGTCCGTTGCAGCAAGGCTGAGCTCTCCCGTTTCATTCAACGAAAGCTCGATCCCGTCGAAGCCAGCCTTCTTCGCCGTTTGGATGCAATCTGCGATCGTCTCGCCATCTTTGAACGACCAAATGTTAATTCCTTTTTTCATCTATAGACCTCCTGTAGATTAAAATCATTAGTTCAGACAAATGTCAGCCTGCTCTTAAAGCGGATCATTCCGACGTAAGTTTTAATGCTCTGAATCGTGGCAGCCTCCAATGGATTAAAGCACATTTTTAGCTAATTACGAGATGTTGAAAGTTAACCACTCACATGTGATAATACATATAATAAACGATTTATCATCCCATTTATTTAGTTGAAATAGAGATTATTTGGACGATTCCGTGCAAATTCAAATCAATCATCAGGAAGGAATGCAGACTCATGGAAAGCCCCTCCAACCACTATCCACAGCAGCGTTCGGCAGCCATGCGCGAATGGTCCCCGAGCGTGCACTATGCCCAGTTTCAACGCATGCCCATGGGAAGGCTCTCCGAGCGAAGATTGTATGATTTTGAGCTGCTGTACGTCTGTCAAGGCGAGGCTGCTACTCTCATGCAAGGACAGCGTTATCAGCTTGAAGCCGGTCAGCTAATCCTGCTGCCTTCCGGCATCTTTCACCAGAATGAGATCGTATCCGCTCCAGATGCTCGTTTTCTTGGCATTCATTTCGACTTTTTTGATGAGCTGGATATTCAGACGGAAGCCGATATGCTCGTCAACGAATCTGCCGTATGGCCGCAAAAATTTTGCTATGAAGCCGTAGTAGAAGGTCACTCTGCTTTATCCGAGCATCCGGTTTATACGCCTCCAATTGCCTGCGTCCAGCTCATGGAGCTGGTTGTCGAGGAATTTACGATGCGCCCGCTTGGATATGAGCTGGCTTGCAAAGGATTAATGCTGCAAATCCTTACCCTACTGCTTCGCACGCCTTTATCGCGTACCCTCTCGCAAGCGACCGTACACGGCGCACGCCTAGCTGAACTAATGGAGCAAATTGAAGCCGCCCCTTCCCAGCATTGGACCAATTCCGCCATCGCCAAAAAAATGAATATGAGCGTTGATCATGCAGCTAAGCTGTTCAAGCAAATTGCAGGCATGCCGCCAAGCGAATTCGTGCAATCCATCCGTCACAGGGAAGCAAGAAAGTGGTTGCGCGAATCTGATTTATCCATTGAGCGGATCGGCGATCTCGTCGGGTATTCGGATATTCACTATTTCAGCCGCATTTTCCGGCGTCATGAGGGCATCTCCCCACGCGAATACAGAAAGCTCTCTAAGATTTTATAAAGGGAGGAATGGAGGAACGCAGAAAAAATCCCCAAAGCCGACTTGGGCTTTGGGGATTTTTGAGGTTAAGGAAGATCAGAGGGCACTATTTCGTATCGCGTTCGATTTTGAATCTCGTTGAATGCCTCAGCAGACATTGATACGGAATAATCATTTTAACCGGAATCGCATATTGATTCTCCAAATAATCAAGCAATAGCTTAACGGCAAACATCCCCATCTCCAGCTTCGGAACATGAATGGTTGATAATGGCGGCGAAGTGAATTCCGATATTTCAATATTGTCTACGCCAAAGAAAGCGATGTCATCCGGAATTTTCAGCTCACGTTCAGTTGCGGCCCGCATAGCGGCTATCGCCATCATATCGCTCGCCGCAAAAATCGCCGTTGGCGTATGGTCGTTTTTCTCGAACGCCTGCCTTGTCAGCTCGTAGCTTAAGGCTACATCCCATTTGACATCGATCACCCAATGATCATATATAGGCAGACCCGCTTCTTTCATTGCGCTTTGATAACCTAAGAAACGTTTTTCGTCGCGGAAATCATCATCCAGCTCCGCTCCGCCAATGTAACCGATTTGTCGGTGGCCTTGTTCAATCAAATGCTGAACCGCTTCCTTGGCCGCCGCTTCGCGATCATAGCTGACAATAGGAACCTCTTTGTCCGAAATATCGACGCCTACGACTGCCCTTACGTTAGCTTTTATCCATTGGTAGGCTTCGGAATCGATGCGTTCCACCACAAGCATGCCGTCAATGCGATGCTCCTTGATGAGCGTGCGAAGCTGATCGACATCGGATTCATTTTCAATGCTGTATACAAATTCAAGGCGCATTCCCGCTGCAGCAAGCGCTTTTTCAATGCCTTCCAAAATAACCGAAAAATACGGATTATTATATTTATTTTGTGGAATCGCCACGACGCAGCCAATATGATACGCGCTTTTGGATTCATTTTTTTTCGTCTTTGGCACACGATTCGTACGGTAGCCGAGCTGTTCTGCCGTTTCCCAAATTTTTTTGCGCGTCTCATCGCTAACCGATCGGTTGGCATCATTTTTCATCACCCGCGATACCGTCGAAATGGATACGCCAACCCGATCCGCAATATCTTTCAGTTTAGCCATTTTCCAGCCCTCTCTCCACAAAAAAAAATCTAGGCACGCTTCCTTTATTGGGGCAAATTTTAATTCCTCACAAAAAATTGCGGCAAATTTAATTTTATATTGCTTGGATAAGGATGTCAAGAATTCAAGCGTATCTAGCGTAAAAAGCAGGGCAAACGCCTCTCCAGCGTTTGCCCTGCTTTTTCTCTCTTACCATATAATGACCTGCTGCTATTTAACTTTGGAAGCCAAATCGCTAATTGCAGCTTGTAGGTCGCCTTCACCCGATAGCGGCAGCTTTAATGCCTGTTCGCCATACGTCCATACCAAATCGGTTTTCTTTGCGGTAAACGGTGAGATGATTCCATATTGCTGCGCATCCAGGAAAATTTTATTTTCGCTGCCTGCGGTTTGAATATAAGCATCCGCTGCCGCTTTGTTGGCCGGAATGGCGTATCCCTGCTTTGCAAGCTCGGTTTGGCCCTCTGGACCAGCAAGCCAGGAAAGCAATTTAACGGAAGCTTCTTCATGCTTCGTATTCGCGCTGATCGCCATGCCTGCCGGTTGAACGACCGTTTGGTTCGTCTTGAACTTCGGCAAATAAGCGATGCCGTATTTGATGCCAGCTTCTTTGTAATTCGTTGTATTCCAGTTGCCGCCTGGATTCATAGCGACCTTGCCCGTCGTGATGCTTAGATTAACTTGGCCGCCCAATCCTTCGATTTGCGCTGGCGTCGTATTTATTTTTTTGTTCTTGGTCAGATCGATGAAAAAGTTAAGTACTTCAAGCGCTTCAGGCGTATCCAGTGCGAGCGAGCCGTCATCATTTACTAATTTTGCGCCGTTCGACCATAGCTCGGGCTCTAGGAACCAATCCATTGTTGAGCCTGGCGAGATAGACATGCCCCATTGCACAATATTTTTTGCATCAAAATCAGCTTCGCCGGCATGCTTGCCGTTTTTATCGAGCGTCATTTTCGTTGCGATATCTACGATTTCATCCCATGTGGGCTCAAGGCTAGGCATCGCCGCGCCATAAGGATTTGTTTTGGAATCTGCAAACAATGCCGTATTGTAATACCACACGATAACATTGGCATCGATCGGCAGCGAAACCTGCTTGTCCTGATACTTATGCAGCCCCAGCAAACTTTCATCAATATTAGCAAGATCGAAAGAGTTCGCAGCCAGCAGCCCATCAAGCTCTTTGAAAATACCGAGTTCTGCATATTTTTCAATGTAAGCATAGCTGGTTTTAAACACATCCGGCAGTGTGCCACCCGCGGCATTAGCAGTCAGCCCATCCCAATAGCTGCCCCAATCCTTGCCTTCCAACTTCACTTTAATATCTTTATTCGTTTCCATGAATTTATTTAGAAGTTCCTGTGTACGCTGCAGCTCTTCCGCCGTTCCCCACTGGGAATAAGTAATCGTTACAGGCTCACCTGAAGGCGCTGCTGCGTTCTCGCCGGTGTCAGGCTTGTTTGTAGCATTCGTGCCACTGCTGCCATTATTGCTGCCGCAACCTGTAAATAGTACAGCCATTGCCAAAACCATAACCCAAGCACTGAACATCCATCTGTGTTTCGTATTCATGTAAATTTCCCCTTTTACAATAGTTTGGAAGACAATAAACACGAGCCTAACTCATACAGCTATCCTTTGGACCCTGTAAGGACCACCCCCTCAACGATATAGCGCTGAGCAAAAAAGTACAGCAGCCCAATGGGAATAATACTTATAAATGCGCCGGCAGCAAGCGCCGGGAAATCCTGACTCGTCTGTCCGATTAGCATTTGAAGGCCGACGCTAAGGGTAAACAGCTCGTTGTTCTTGATATACAAGAACGGCCCAAGAAAGTCGAGCCACGAATTAACGAAAGCAAAAATGATCGTCGTCATGATAATCGGCTTAGATAACGGCATAATGACCTTCGCGTACACCGTCCAACGATTACCTCCATCGAGATAAGTTGCTTCATCCAGCTCCTGCGGAATTGTGAGAAAGAACTGCCGGAACAAGAAAATATAATACGCTCCCCCCAGCCATGCAGGTACAATAAGCGGCAGCCAGGTGTCGATCCAGTGCAGCTTCGCAAAGAGCACATAGGATGGGATCATCATGATGGAAGGTGGAATCATTAAAGTCAATAATACAATTGGAAACAGCTTGTCTCTGTATTTCGTGGCAAACCGCGAGAAGCCGTAGGCTACGATCGAGCTGGAAATGACTGCACCAAGTGCAACAAAGATCGATATCGTAAACGAATTTTGTATCCACTTCCACATGAGCGGCTGTACGGTAAATAATCGATCAAAGGCCTCAAAGGTAAGCTGCTCCGGTAATATGGATGGGGGAACCTTGTAGGTTTCCATCTTTGTTTTCATCATCGTCGAGAGCATCCAGAGGAGAGGCCCGGCAAACAGCATCAGTGTCGCACACAGCAAAAAATATTTCAGCGTTGTGCCGGCCAGGCTGCTTTTTTGTCCGCCATTCATATGTGTTTCCCCCTATTTCTCACCCTCGTAATAGACAAAACGGTTGGACAGCTTCATTAATACAAAGGTAACCAGCGCGATCAAGGCAAATAAGAATATCGATTGCGACATGGCCATACTGAACTTCAGATCGGTAAATGCCGACTTATAAATGTTGTACACAAACGTATACGCTGCGTAGTTAGGTCCACCCTTTGAGAGCAATAAGGCTTCTGTAAACATTTGAAAGTTGTACATCGTTTGAATGATAATGACAAATAAAATCGACGGACTGATCATCGGGAGCGTAATCGAGAAAAAGCTTCTGAGCCTGCCTGCTCCATCGATCTCAGCCGCTTCATACAGATGCCTCGGAACATTTTTGAGCGCGGCCAGAAAGATCAGAACACCGCTTCCGGAAATCCATACCTGAAGGAGGATAATGACAGGCTTGATCGTATGCTCTCCGCCGATCCAGTCGATTTTATCCATTCCGAAGATGCTAAGGCCCGCATTTAAAATGCCAAACTCGGAGTTGAATACGAGCCGCCAAATAATGACCGTTGCCACGATTGGCACAAGCGTAGGCAAATAGTAGAAGGTACGGAACAGTGCAATTCCTTTTACGTTAAAATTCAGCAGCAGAGCGAGCAGCAGCATTCCCGTCGTTACAATCGGAACACCGAATACGACGAAATACATCGTATTGAGCAAGCTTTTCATAAAAATCGGATCATCGATCATATGAATGAAATTGCTGAAGCCGACAAAGTTATAATTAACCGCGCCAGGCAGCTTCGCGTCGGTAAAGGCATAAAAGACCGACGTCCCAAACGGAATAAGGAAAAAGGTTATAAATCCGATGATCCACGGCATAATGAACAGAAAAAACAATAATGTGTCATACTTCCTCAAGCTCTTCATCATGACACCCCTTAGCTCGTTAGTTCTTCCAAATAGACATACCGTTCCTCAAGAATGGACTTTTCTGCAGCAAGAGCAATCAAGAGCGCATTTCTTCCAATCTGCGCAGTTGCGAACGGCTGCTTTCCTTCATGAATACATTTGATAAACTCAATTCGCTGGGTTTGCCCACCGGTATGTCCGCCCATGATCGAGTCCGAGGTTACATCCATTTCAAGATGATCCTTCGTGAAGTCCTCACCGCCAACGATATCAATCGTCTTATCGTTCTTAGCCACCATTTGTCCACCATTTTCCCCGATTAAGCCAATTTCAAGTCCTTCTCCCATTAAATTTCTTGGCTTAAGGTACATGCACAAACCGAGATTCGCCTTGCTCCCATTGTCGTAATCGACGGTGATAAAGGCATGGTCGACGATCGATGTATCCGCAATATTTTTGGCAGGGTAGTGGCTGTACGAATTGGTAATCCGATTCTCCTGCCCCTGCTTCATCACATGCTGTCCGCCTGAAGCAAACACGCGAACGGGCTTTGCTTTGATCATCCAGTTGAAAATATCAAAGTGATGACAGTCCTTCTCGACAATCGCTCCCCCCGATTTGGATTTGTCATAGAACCAATCCGTGGGCGGGAACGGGTCTCGGAACTCCTTACACCACATCAGCTTCACATCACCAAGGCGTCCCTGCTCCAGTTCCTTAGCCATCCTGCGATACAGATTGGAATAACGATACACAAGACCGATTTGCAAAATGCGATCATGCCGCTCCGCGGCCTCGATAATGGCATCGCAATCCTCGAGCGTATGGGCAACCGGCTTCTCCAGAAAGACGTGCTTGCCGGCCTCCAAGAAAGCAACCGCAACTTCTCTGTGCAAATAGTTCGGCACGCTAATGACGACCGCATCCAAATCCTCTTTGCCGAGCAGCTCGCGATAATCCGTGCAAATCACCGGCTTACTATTTGCAAGCTCCACCAGTGTACGCGCAACGTTGGATTCGTTCATATCGCATATATACTTCACCTCGCATTCTTCCAGCCTGTCAAAGCCGATGCAATGATGCGAGCCCATATCACCAACACCGATAAATGCCATTCTAATCTTTCCCATGTCCCCACACTCCGTTGTCATTTTTTGCGCCAATTCCATTACCAAAAAATAGATGTCAGATAAGCTAACCAGCTTCAGTTCATGTTTTGATAGTAATGCAATTTTTTCATATTGTCAATATTTTTTGGCTAATTTATTTCAGTTATTTGCCGCAAATATTATAAAAATTAAAATACGGCTTGATACGCCATGTTAAAGGCGCATTTCCCTTCGTTGTTTCGCTATTCTGATTTTAAAATCATTCCCCATGAAAAATGTAAGCTTTTTCATTTGCCGCAAATTTTAATATGTGACTTGCATGTTAGATTCGTATTTTCCTCTATTTTCATAAATTGTCCGCCGTTCATGTCCATAACTCCGCTAAGTTTCCAAGAATTGTAGGCAACATTACTGAAGCAGAAACATTAATGCCCCACGGCATAACAAAAAAAGCCGGCACCCTCATTTAGGGTACCAGCCGCTTGCTTTCGTTTTCATTTTTTTTGGGGCCATATCGGATTGCTGAATACGCAAAAACAGCTCAAGCACAATTGGACCAGGCTTATAGAATGTCCAGTCAACTGTTGCGGGGTTTCCGCTTTCAGGGGAAGTCTCAAGACTTCCAAAACAAACCATCCTGATCGATCTCCACTTGTTCAAGCTGTCGCTCGAAATCTTCGCTCGGAGTAATGATTTCAACAAAGGACCATGTATTTTCACCGTTCTTCGCATACACATTCCATTTCTGCGATTCCAAACGAAATTGTACGATATCAACGCGCACCCACTCATTTCGCAGCGAAGTCGCCCTCTCCTCTGCTAACGTCAGCTGATTGTCTACAATCTCATGCTTCAGCCTAATCGATACTCTTAGATCACCAGGAACCTTCTGATGAATATAGCCATCCATGATCGACTCGATTCTTCTTAGGGTAAATGGGTCCATCATTTTCAAGAATCACCTCTTTGAATCTTTTAAAACAGCAGGCCTTGTCTACCAGCTTGCTTTTTTTACGCCGGGAATTTGACCGGCATGAGCAAGCTCGCGAAATTTAATCCGAGATACTTTGAATTTGTTCAGATAACCGTGAGGACGTCCTGTCAGCTCGCAACGGTTATGCAGTCGGGTTGCCGATGAATCTCTAGGCAGCTTCTGCAATGCAGCATAATCGCCTCTCTCCTTCAGCTCTCTCCTAAGATCCGCATACTTGGCGACAAGCGCTTGTCTTTGTTGCTCTTTGACCACTTTAGATTTTTTAGCCATAGCTCTCCCTCTTTATTCGTAATTATTACTAATTAAATATATCAGATCATTAATCGTTTGCAAAGACTTGGACAAAATAAAATGGCCTGCTTCGTTTTGTCCATTGAGTACCGGCAATCAATCCATTACGATTGTATACATCGATAATGATTCTCATTATCTTACATCAATTTATTTATCGGAGGAGAAATAACATGTATCGAGGCACGAAACCCGCTGCTATTTTGGCTACATTTACATTAATGGGGGCATTATTGCTAGCCTGCGGCAGCAACGAGAACAAATCTGTAAATACTGCGAGCCCTACTGCAGAAACGACAGAAGCACCTACCACAACGGAACAAGCGGCAGAAACAACCCGTATGTTTACCGACTGGACCAAGCATGATGTCGAAGTTCCTACAACCCCGCAGCGTGTCATTTTTCACGGCGAGACAACGGGTGACTTGCTTGCCCTGGGAGTTAAGCCAATTGGTATTATGACGGATGCTATTGAAGGTACGGTCATAGAAAACCTATTGCCGGATGCCGAGGATGTTGGTTTTCCGTTAAGCGTAGAGAAATCATTGTCGCTCAAGCCTGACCTGATTATTTTCTCTAATTCAGACGAGCAGCAGTACGAGGCCATCTCTAAAGTGGCTCCAACCGTAACCTTCAACACCTTTGACAAGCTCGATGTGCGGATGCGTACGCTTGGGGATCTGCTGAATAAGAAACAGGAGGCTGAAGAGTGGCTGGCCGCATACAAAGAAAAAACGTCCAGCATGTGGAAGCAACTGCATGAGAGCGGCATTAAAGAAGGAGAAACGGCTTCTGTGTTCACGATGTATCCGGGCAACCGACTCTTCATTATGGCCATCGCCGGCCTGCCACAGTTCTTATATGAAGAAGGCGGCTTTAAGCCAACGCCAATCATCCAAGACCTTCTCGATAAAGAAACCGGCTTTGCAGAAATATCTCCCGAGCTGCTGTCCGAATATGCAGGAGATCGAATTTTCATTCTGAATCCCGTTGTTCCGGAAGCTCAGCAATCGACCAACGAATTGATGGAAAGCGAGATCTGGAAAAAGCTTCCTGCAGCGCAAAGCGGACAGGTCTATACCATTGACATTAACAAAGCATCCAGCGATGCCACTTCAAGGGAATGGCTCATTGACGAGCTTCCAAAAGTTCTCTTGAATAAATAACGCCCTAGTTCACCAATAATCCGAAGAAGCTCTTCAACTTCTGTTGAAAAGCTTCTTCTTTTTGTCTATAATCATATTAATTGATAATTATTCTCAATACTGAAAAGAGGCTGCATCATGTCCGCATCGCCATTAGCCGCTTTACCGCTGCGATCCTTGCTTTTTCATTTTATAGATATAGAGCTGTTCAGCTATTCGGAAGGCGCTGTGTTAGCCGAGGACATGGCCTCAAGCCATATGCTGATTGTATTCAAAAGCGGAAGCGGCCATCTTTATACCGGAGAACAGGGCTGCCTATTCACACCGGAAAGCTCATTCCTGCTCTCCCCCTCCACCGCCTACCAATTTGAGAGCAGCGAGGATAGCAAGATCGAGTTTTACCGGATCTGCTTTCATGTTTTCCATGTCGAGGACGGTTCTGCCAAGCCCTTCGTCAAACCTTTGTTCGCTGACCGGCAAGAGCTTCGCACCTATCCGCTGGCACAGTGGGCGGACCTCATCAATCAGCTTAATATCGGCCTAACCAACCGTGACGATAGGGAAGCTCATCGCCAGCAGATTCATTTTCAGACGGTCATCGCTTTTTTGCTTGAGCATAATTTAAAGTTTGAGCCCACGGCAAGCTCCGCGCAAACTGTCGAGCATACCATTGAATATATGGAAATGAATTTTCAAGATAATATTACCGTCAGGCAGCTTGCCCAAATGGCCCATGTCCCTGCCTGGCAATATACGTCCATTTTCAAGGAGCTGACCGGCAAAAAACCGCTGGATTATTTGACTCAGCTTCGAATTAATCGCGCGAAGGAATGGTTGGTTCATACCGAAAATCCGCTCCGGGAAATTGCTGAGCGCGTCGGCTTTGCGGACGAGTATTATTTTAGCCGGCGCTTCCGTCTGATGACCGGTTATTCTCCTAGACAATATGCCATATCCATGAACCAAAACATTCTTGTCAAGGATTGGACCGGACATGAAGTCAGAATCCCTTCGCAGCCTAGCCGTGTACTTTATTGCGGGGAATCTGTGGGCGATATGAAGATGCTGGATATTCCGCTTGTCGGAGGACAAATGTTCTGCAAAGATACGCCTATCAGTGAAGAGGAAGCGTCCCGGCTCTCACCCGATTTAATTATTTTTGACCATTCCGATGAGAAGCTGTACGCCAAAATTTCGCAGATTGCCCCTACTCTTACCTATAATTCACGCGGCTCGCTGGATGCCAGATTGATGATGCTTGGAGAGTGGTTTGGCAAAAAAAAAGAAGCCCAACAATGGCTTCTTCGTCATAACAGCAGTACGTTATTTATGTGGCAGCAGCTTCGGGAATTTATAGGTCCGGAAGAAACGGCTTCCGTATTCGTCTTTCATAGGGGCAAACGGCTATTTGTTATGGGTAATATTGGTTTATCTTCAATCTTGTACCACCCCAAAGGCTTCCGCCCAGCTGGCAAGATCCAGGAAGTGATCCGATCAGGCAGGCCTTATAAAGAAATCACGGCCAGAACGATTCATCATTATGCAGGTGACCGTATATTTATGATACTTCCTGAGAGCCCAGAATCTCGGGGTGCCATGGAAGAGCTTATGAGCAGCGCGCTGTGGAGAAATCTTCCTGCCGTCAAGAACGGATACAGCTACTTGCTGAATGAAGAGGACTGGAATTATGAAGATGCAGCTACGAGAGAAAAGCTGTTATCGCTTCTCCCCGAGCTGCTCATCCAAACCTCCTGAATGGCCTTAAGCGCCAAATTGAGCTTGGTGAAGGCGGCTGTATGCGCCCTTGGCAATGACCAGTTCATCGTGATTGCCCTGCTCAGCAATTCCTTGCTCAGCAACGACCACAATCCGGTCGGCATTCTTAATCGTTGCCAGGCGATGTGCGATGACAAGCGTCGTACGGCCGCGTGACAGCTCGGCAAGAGCGAGCTGGATAGCCGCCTCTGTCTCGGTATCGAGCGCTGAGGTCGCCTCATCCAAAATGAGTATAGGCGGGTTCTTCAAGAACATACGGGCGATCGAAAGCCGCTGCTTTTGGCCCCCAGAGAGCTTGACGCCTCTCTCCCCTATCAACGTATCAAGCCCCTCAGGCTGCGACAATACAAGCTCCTCCAGCTGTGCCTGGCGTGCAGCCTGCATAACTTCCTCATCCGACGCCCCAAGCTTGCCATAGGCAATATTTTCTCTGATGCTTCCATCGAAGAGGAATACGTCCTGCTGAACAATACCGATATTCGAACGCAAGGATTCCAGCGTCATTTTGCGAATGTCCACATGATCAATGGCGATAGAACCTTCCTCCACATCGTAAAAACGGGGCAGCAAGCTGCAAAGCGTCGTCTTTCCTGCTCCAGAAGGGCCAACTAACGCG
The DNA here is from genome assembly GCF_006542765.1 of Paenibacillus luteus. Taxonomy (GTDB): domain Bacteria; phylum Bacillota; class Bacilli; order Paenibacillales; family Paenibacillaceae; genus Pristimantibacillus; species Pristimantibacillus luteus. Next base: position 267,354 of record NZ_SKCD01000044.1, on the reverse strand, counting down.
ACCGTTTCACCTGCGCGAATGGACAGGTTTAGTCCCTTCAAAACCTTATCTTTATTCTCATAACCAAAGGTTACATTTTTGAACTGAATATCGCCTTTCACGTTGCTCATGGCAACTGCATCCGGCGCATCGTCAATATCAGGCGCCGTTTCGAGCAGTTCCAAGTAACGCTTGAATCCAGCAATTCCTTTTGGATACGTTTCGATAACCGAATTAATCTGTTGGATAGGGCTTAAGAATACGTTAGAGAGCATGACGAACGCAATAAACTCACCGTAGCTCATTTGCCCTTGGATAACAAACCAAGTGCCGCATACGAGAACGAACAAAGAAATCAATCTCATCAAAATAAAGCTGATCGATGAGTTCCACGCCATCACGCGGTATGCAACCAGCTTCGTCAAGCGGAAGCGGCCGTTATTTTCAGCAAAACGAGCCATTTCATGCTTTTCGTTAGCGAAAGCTTGCACTACGCGAATGCCGCTTACGTTATTTTCAACGCGTGCGTTGTAATCAGCAATATCAGAGAACATTCGATTGAAAGCTGCTGACATTTTGCGGCTGAAAAAAAGCGATAAATAGATCATTAGCGGAATGATAATAAAGGTCATCAAAGCAAGCTGCCAATTGATGCTTAGCATGATCGCGAATGCGCCAGTAAGCGTCATCAAGGCAATAAACAGATCCTCTGGCCCGTGGTGGGCTATCTCTCCGATATCCATCAAATCATTCGTCATGCGCGAAACCAGGTGGCCGGTCTTATTGTTATCAAAAAAACGGAAGCTCAGCTTCTGTACACGGTCGAACAGCTGCTTGCGCATATCCGATTCGATATTTATACCCAGCTTATGTCCCCAATAGGTAACAACGTAATGCAAAGCGGAGCTAAATATGTAAATACTAAGCAGTGCGATACAGGCATACAATATCCACTTCCAGTTGCCGCTCGGCAGCAAATCATCGACGACGCGGTTGACTGCAAGCGGGAAAGCAAGTTCTAGCAACGCGGCCAATATGGCGCAGGAGAAATCCAAAATAAAAAGCTTCTTGTAAGGCTTGTAGTAAGCAAAAAAACGGCGCAGCATAAACAACTTCCTTCCTATCCCATTTATAATATGTGTAAATGAAAATCGTTATCAATTACATCTGTTTTATCGTATAGCATAATTGCTTCAGGTGGCAATGGACAAACGTGAGCATTTTTTTGTACAAAATGAAGCTTGACGCCTTCCTCTTCGATGTCATGATTTTGTAGTTTCCATGTCCTATTCTCGTCATTTCATGCGCCCTGCAGCTGTGCTAAAGTAGAAGCAACACAATGAAAAGAGGGAAATCGAATGACAAGAACGATTAGAATTGGAATTATCGGAAGCGGCGGCATAGCAAGAGCGCATGCTTCAGCCTATAAGAAAATGCCGCTGCACGTAGAAATAGTTGCTGTAGCTGACAGCTTGCCCGGCAGAGCACAAGCATTCATCGAGCAAGAAGAGCTTGTCCATGCCACTGCATTCGAGGATCACCGCAAGCTGCTGGACCTTGATTTGGATGGCGTCAGTATATGTACACCGAACTTCGCTCACCATGAGACGTCTGTAAACGCTTTAAATGCGGGCAAGCATGTGCTCGTCGAGAAGCCAATGTCGGTCACGCTGCAGCAGTCTATCGAAATGGTGGAAGCTGCTGAGCGCAGTGGAAAGATGCTCACCGTAGGCTTTCAACCCAGATATGACCCTAACATGTCATTAATTAAAGAAATTGTACAATCCGGCAAGCTGGGCAATGTCTATTTCGTTGAAACGGGCGGTGGCAGACGGCGAGGCATGCCTGGCGGTACCTTTATCAGCAAAGAGCTTGCGGGTGCAGGCGCAATGGCTGATATTGGCTGTTATTCTCTGGACATGGCGCTGAATGCGCTTGGCTATCCCAAACCTCTGACAGTCTCGGCCTACACGTCCAATCATTTTGGAACAAACCCTTTGTATCACAAAGAGGCTTCAAAATTTGAAGTCGAGGATTTTGGCGTAGCGATGATCCGGCTTGAAGGGGATATCGTCCTAAATTACAAAATCAGCTGGGCGATGCACATGGATTCACTCGGTGCAACCATGTTTCTAGGTACGGATGGCGGCCTTAAAGTGACTCCAGCAGGCATTGGCCCATGGAGTGGCGTATGGGATGGCAGCGTAGGCAGCATGACGCTCTTTCATGATGTCGTGAATCAGCACACGCAATCGGACATTCCTGTTATTCAGCACGGCTTGAATTTATTCGACGAGAAGGTCAGAGACTTTGTCGCTGCGATTACCGAAAACCGCCCTGCCCCCATTCCCGGTGCAGAAATATTGTACAATCAAGCCATCATTGACGGCGTTCTCCGCTCTGCCGCAAGCAAACGCGAGGTTACGATTGAATTGCCATAACAAAAAAAGAATCCGCTCTCTTATGAGAGCGGATTTACTATTTGTGCCTTCCGATTATACAGAAGTAATGATGCCCCGATTGCTGCTTTTGGCGTAATTGATGATGGACTCGTACTGCGTCTTCGCAATTCGACGGTCAGACATCGGAAGGTGAGGGTTTTTCACAATCTCCGCTAGCTTCCTCAGCTCCTGCATTTCTTCAGGAGTTACTTTGACCGATTTTTTCCCCACATGCTCCACCCTCCTTAACGGTAATTTAGGATAGATAACTGCCCTAGAAGGCACGAGTTAATGTTCTATGGTCATTATACGCAAATCGTAAGCAAACTTGCATGTTATTTCGGTGGCGTTCGCGGATTTGGGTCATCCATTTCTTCCGGGAAAAGGTCTGCAAACTCTTTGTTTTGCTTGCCCTTCAAATAGGATAAGCCCGCATAACCTGCAAGCAAGGAGCTGCTCACCACCGCAAAATTATCGCTTGTATTCGCCATGGAGAGCGCCGTTTTCGCAAGAATTCCCGTCCCTATGGCAATCAGCAAATCACCCAAAAAGCCTAGATCAAAAAAAATCTTTTTCTTCGCATTGCTGTTATCCCTAAACCCGATGACAAAAATAATAAAATAATACACGCGTTGAAGCCACTTCATCAGCCAGTTCGAGGACAGCTTTAAATCATCCTCATCGTATTCGATGACGAGCTTCGGCAGCTCGATAATGCCATTTTTTACAAAATGTCCGATAAGCCCGCCAACCAGGCTCATTGAAATGGATAAACCAAACACCTCAATAAAGGCTTGAAAGCTAGCAATGACCATCGCCGCATGACCACCCTTCAACCAGCGCATTTTCGCTTGGTAGCATAAATTGCACTACTTTCACTTTATGTCACTGCTTCGGGGTTCACTACTTTTTATTTCAATTGTTCATCATCGAACAAATCCATGAGCATCGTCGGAATGGAGAAACGTTGGTTGTTCATCAAGAGCTGAATCATTTCATCGCCGATGTCATTTTCCCGTTCTTCCTTGATGGCCTCGATTTCATTATGAAGGCGCTCCATTTTCTGATCGAGCGCAGAAGCTGAATCCGCCGCTTCCTTCAGTTCGCTCAGAAGCCGGGGCGGAATCGCTTGCTGATATTTATAATAAATTTTATGTTCCAAGCTAGCCCAGAAATCCATGGCAATCGTGCGGATTTGAACCTCTACGCATACGTTCTCACGTCGATCCGAGATGAACACCGGCACCTCGATAAGCAGATGAAGACTTTGATAGCCGTTTGGTTTCGGGTTTTTGATATAATCTTTAACTTCCAGCAGATTCAAGTCACTCTGATTTTTCAGCATATCGCTAATGCGGTAGATGTCTGAAATAAACGAGCAAGTAATCCGCAGCCCCGCAATATCTTTAATATTATTCCGAATGCTTGGGAACGTCAGCTCACTTTGCTTGCGATGAAGCTTCTCCAGAATGCTTTTTGGCGATTTCATCCGAGAGCTCGTATGCTCAATAGGGTTATAATCGTGTAAGAGATGGAACTCTTCCTTCAAAATTTCAATTTTTGTTTCCAGCTCCTGCAGCGCAAACTTGTACATCATTAGAAAACGGGTAACCTGCTGCTTCATATCTTTCATTTTTTGCATTTGATCGATGACCATATACTATTGTTCTCCTCCCACAGGCTGTTGCTAACTGATCGTTTGTTAAGGGCTAATCATTAAGCAACGTAAATATTCGTTTTAATTGAGCCAAATCCTGCTTGGATATTCGTTCGCTTATATAGCGGATAATCATTTCATCATTCTCTTTAAACGAATCAATATAGGTTCTGCCTTCATCTGTTATAGCCAGATAGACAACTCTTCGGTCTTCTTCTCCGCGGTATCTGCTGATCAACCCTCTCTCTACCAGCTTGTCTCCCATCAGCGTAACGCCGCCAGCGGTAATGAACAGTAATTCCGAGAGATCCGTTGACTTCATCGGACTGTGCTTACTTAGATATTGTAACATTCTCGTCTGATTAATGGAAAAGCTGCAATCCATGCCTTTATACCATTCCGCTTTTATCTTTTTATAGACACCCTTTAAAAGCGGAGATAACTCCTTCCACTCTTCGTAATCGTTCATTTTGCACCCCTTTTCGTTCCTCATATTGACTTCATCGTATGTGAGTTACTATAATTGCCTTGGCAACCGGTATAACGGTATAATAAATTCACCGAGGTGAATCGAATGAGCGTAGATAAATATGAAAATATGCCGGCGCTTGTGGATGTGTTCCAGCAATTTGCCCGGGCGGATTGGCGCAAAAAAACAATGTGGGGCGGATTAAAGGCCAGTGAAGTCCGGATGCTCGTATGTGTCAAGCAAAGCAATGATAAAGGGACCACCGGCACAACCGTAACCGAGATCAGCAAAATACTGCAAGTGACCTCACCTACCGTAACCCAAATGCTAAACAGCTTGATCGCTGCCGGCTATCTCATTAGAACGGCCGACAAGAATGATCGCAGAATAACAGAGATCACGTTAACGGTCAAAGGCGATCAGATTGCGCAGAAAGCGGTAAATCGCTATCGTGCTATTTTCACCGGCATGATTGATCAATTGGGCAAAGAAAAAAGCGATCAGCTGGTCGAAATGCTGAACGAAGTATTCCAATATCTAGAGTCAGCTAATAACAATAAAGACCTGTAACACACAAAGGGGATTCCGCTGGTCGCAGTAACTGCAGCTGGCGGAATCCCTTCTTTTAAAGTCTGTTAATTCAGAGCAGGCTCTTTTTTCAGTTGTTCTGCGGCTTCAGGGCTCGCTTTCGCTTTCGCATCATTTGCAGAGCGCAGCGGTATCTCTTTCAAGAAAAACACGAGTACAAACGCTACAATGAGCAGTGACATACCAAACAGGAATACCACCGTCAAAGATTCACTTAACACTTCCCTTACCATCTCAATAATATGCGTAAACAAAGGCTGAATTTGTTCTGGCAGCGTAGCGTGCAGTTCCTTCAGTTTAGGTTGATCGAGCAGCATTTGCGGATTTAGGAAGCTGGATAGATTTTGAGCCGTTTCAGCATCTACCTGTGATAAATCCGGGCCTTCGCCTGCTTTGACAGCAGCCTCAAGCTTGCTTGACATGGTGGAGTTCATAACGGTTCCCATCACCGCAATCCCGATGGTACCGCCGAGGTTACGGAACAAGGTAGCTGTTGCCGTTGCAACGCCAAGCTGCGTTGGAGCAACCGCATTTTGCACTGTTAAAGTAAATACAGGCATCGATATACCCAATCCGATACCGAATACGATCATCGCCGCCACTGCAACGCCGACATTGTTCATAAAGGCCATCATAAGCATGCCTACAACCATGAACGGCATACCTGCAATCGCGAACCGTTTGTATTTACCTGATTTGGAAATCCACCGTCCTGACAATGTGCTCAGGAAAATCATCGCAATGGACATCGGCATATTAACAAAGCCTGAATAGGTAGGCGAAATTCCGAGCACGCCTTGGACGAAAAACGGGAGATACATCATTGCGCCCATCATGCCGGCATTCATCAAGAAGCCAATGGAATTCGAGATCGTAACGATACTATTTTTAAACATGGACAATGGCAATACAGGACTTTTTGCTTTACGTTCAACAAGCAGCAAAATGACCAATAAAACGAATGCTGCGGCAAACATGCTAATGATTTGAGGAGAAGCCCAAGCGTATTTCGTACCTGCCCAAGAGAATCCAAGCAGCAAAGCAACCAACATAAGCGACAATAACAGGGAACCAGCATAATCAATCGATTCCGTTGTTTTGCGAGCGGTTTTTGGAAACATGGACCAAATCATACCGAATGCGACTAAGCCAAGGGGAAGGAAAATCCAGAAAATCCACTTCCAAGCGATATGATCAACCATGAAGCCGCCCAAGGTCGGCCCGATGACACTCGAGAAGCCGAATACGGCCATCATAATGCCAGTCCATTTTGCCCGCTCCCGTGGTGCGAATAAATCACCGACGGCCGTGACTGTGGCTGACATGAGAATACCGCCACCTAAGCCTTGAATTCCTCGGTAAGTAATAAGCTGAAACACGCTAGTTGATGTGCCGCAAAGGAAGGCACCGATAATGAAAAATACAATCCCGACTAACAGGAATGGCTTCCGTCCATAAATATCGGATAACTTGCCGACAAGCACAGTAGCAATCGTGGAGGTAAGCATATAAATGGTAATGACCCAAGTATAATATTCAATCCCTCCGAGTATAGCAATAATCCTCGGCATTGCCGTGCTTACAATCGTCTGATTAATAGCAGCAAAGAACATCGCCGCCATCAGAGCAATCATGATGGTCACTTTCTTCTTTTGCGTTAATTGCTCCATATGCCCTACACTCCTAAACCTTTTAATTTATTATGGCCCATTGGCGACAAAACTAATTTACTATTTTAGTTAGGTTGCCAACCTATTATATGATCATACAATAACTTTAGTACTAAAACAACTGCCAAATCTTCTAAGCGGTTCCCCTGGAATCCAACTCCATACGGAACACAAAAAAGGCAAACCGAAGGTACTTCGGCTTGCCTTTTTTGTTAATTTATTTCGCGCGCGCTTTACTCTACAAACACTCCCATCGCCTAATTAAAAAGGCTTATGGGTGGATTGCATCTATGTTAATCGCCTAACGGAAACCAGCCCGGCGTATGAACGATTGCTTGCCAAAGCGGGGTTGGCACGACCAAACGGTCTTGGTCTGCCTTGTTAAGCGTTGTTTTTATTTCATCCTCGCGTCCTTCTGCGACCTTCTCCACCCAATCGGGCTCGACAATGAGTTCTCTTCCGATGGCAACTAGCGGAACTCCTGTTGAAAGAGCTTTAATGGCATCGTCAGGCGTATGGATGGAACCGACGCCAATGACAGGAACTAGGTGCCCCACTCGCTCTTGAATCCATTCGAGGCGTGTCTTCGACTCGGCTGCTCCTCGTCTAGGCAGAGACCAAAATTCCATAAGCGACACATGCAAATAATCTAGTTCTTTCGTCGCAAGCTCATCTACAAGACGGAAGGTATCTTCCATCGTAATCCCTGGCGTGGTTGCTTCTTCAGGGGAGAAGCGATAGCCGACGATAAAAGGCTGCTTCGCATGCTCGGTTGCAACCCGCTTCACTTCATCTACGATGGCAAGCGGAAAACGAAGCCGACTATCAATATCGCCACCCCAGCGGTCTTCACGCGTATTGGAATGCGCGGAGAAAAATTGCTGTACAATATAACCGTTAGCGCCATGGACCTCCACGCCGTCAAAGCCAGCCTCTATCGCTCTTCTTGTCGCCTCACCAAAATCGCGAATGATCGACTCGATTTCGTCATCCAATAATGCGCGCGGTATGACATTTGGATTTTGCTCGGAAGCTACGGCACTAGCACTTACAACATCGCCTCCCGGCACCAAGTTTACCGGGCATTCTCTCCCGCCATGGAAGATTTGAAGCACAGCCTTTGCACCTTTCTCTTTAATGGATGCAGCCAATCGGCTTAAGCTTGGTATCATCTCATCGCTATGGGCTCCGAATTCACCTTGGAAGCCTTTGCCGTTAGACGTGACATAGACGCATGCCGTGACAACAAGGCCAACTCCGCCTGCACGACGCTCATAATAAGCTAGCTCAGAATCGGATACCGTTCCATCATCATGGGAAGAAAAATTCGTCATAGGTGCCATCACGACACGATTTTTCAGTTCACTGCCACTTGGTAAAAAAACCTTCTCGAACAAAGGCTTATAATTTGTTTTCATTATATTCATCTCTCCCGCTATCTATTTATCTGCACATTTAACTGTAACTTTTTTTGATACTGTAATCTTAATTTATACAGTTGTTTATGTCAAGCAGCAAAATAAAAAAACATTCCGGCTTTTCAGCTCGAAATGCTTTCTTAGCATGGCGAATTAGGCTTGCAAATATAAATATTCTTTTTCATTTCGGTTTGTATGCAATACCCAGTATTGCTCAGCAATCGCATCCGGGTCAAAAAAGCTGCCTTTCTGCACATACCCGCCAATCGTTACGGTGCCAACATAAATACCATGCGGCTCAAGTTCATCTGCTAACGTAAAAGAAAGAGAACGAATGCCTGCTTTACCGATGGACAAGGAAGCTGACGTCACAGAAGGGTAGAGCGACAGGCCGCCACCGGTAAATAATATGGTGCCTTGTCTTCTCGCGATCATATCCGGAATGACTTGCTTCGCGCTCGTCAAAGCGCCTACCACATTGACTTTAAACTCCTCAAGCAGTTGCTTCTCCGTCAATTCCGTCGGTTTAAATCTAGAAATGACCGCCGCGTTATAAACGAGTACATCCGGCGCTCCATACTGCTTATTTATCGTTTCGAATGCCGTTGCCAAAGAAGCTGGATCTGACGCGTCTGCTGTCAAGCTATGCGCTTCGATACCTAGCTCGTTAAGCTCCTTTGTATACCCTTTGAGTGCCTCAGCTCTTCGGGCCAACAGTACCACGCGAAAATCTTCATTCCCAAATCTTTTGGCGACAGCCGAACTTACGCCCGGCCCCGCCCCTACGATGACCAATAAAGGATTGCCCATATTTTGTCCTCCTCATTGCTTTCGCTTTTTTCATTCAAAAAAGGGTAGTGAAAATATTCCTGCAGCTTACACGCTAATCGCTTTACCGTAACCGAATTTTAACACTCATTTCCTGTTTTTACTAATTCATAAATTCTATAACCTTATTAAAATCAGGTCCATTATGCACAAAAAAACCCCCTTGCGGGAAGAATGCTAGGCATTCATATCCGGCAAGAGGGACGATCCTTCATTATGCTTTAAACAACAAATTATAAATCACTTGGGCAGCTTCCGCCCGATTGGAAATGCCCTTGGGCACAAATTGATCCTTGGTGCGTCCTTGCAGCAACCCTAGCTCCACTGCCTTGCTTACATCCGCACCTGCCCAGACGCTAATTTGGGCTGCATCTTGGAAGGTGGCCTTAAGTCCACCAGCTGGTTTCGTGCCTGATTGGAGCTCGAATGCCCTAAGCACAAGAACAGCCAGCTCCTCCCGCGTAATTTTCTCATTTGGCGCAAACACAGCTGCGCTGCGTCCTTGAATCAATCCCGCTTTTACAGCCATGTTAATATCAGCTGCATACCATTCGGTACCTTTCACGTCTGCAAAGGTTGAAGTGCCCGCTTCTGTCAGCTTCAAAGCTCTGACGAGCAGCGATGTGAATTCAGCACGCGTTACGCTCCGCAGCGGTTCAAAGGTCGTATCACCCGTTCCGGTTACGATTTGCTTGGCGGCCAGTTCCTTAATGACAGTGGCTGCCCAGAAATCCGCCTGTACGTCGGCAAACGATTTATTGATTTCCAATAATGCATATTTGCTAAAATGACTGATCTTGGCAGTCATCTGTCCGTTAGTATAATCACCGCCGACAAATTCAAGCTTTCCGTTTTCCGCCACATAATAAATATTTGAAAGCTTTGTATCGATCGTGCTGCCAGCTGCGATATGAATCGTCATCGCCTCGTTAAAATCTTTTAATTCGTGCATTCCACCATCCTTGGTTTGAAGGTAGAGATTAAATTCATAAATGTCTCCGCCTGCTTTCACACCCGCTTTGGATTCGGAAGCAATTAAAGCAAGCATAGTATCCGCTTGACCTTTGGCTAAGGACTCGATTTTCAAAATGATGGCGCTATCCTTCAACTGCTCTGCGGGAACCTTTCCCTCAAGCTGCTTAAATATCGCGCTTGGTACAAGCAGCTTCATTTCGCCTGCACTTACCTCTAGCTGCCTGCTGCCGAGCAGCTCAAATGCATTATAAGGAAGCTTTACTTTTGTCGCACTTTCCGGCAGTTGAACCATTACCGTGCTGCCCGTTGCATTTGTTAGCTGTGAAGATGTCACGTCTACCACGTCAGTCTCCGTCGAAGGGCTTGAGCTCGAAATTGGGCTCGGATTAGGGCTTGGGCTTGGGTTAGGGCTTGGGTTAGGGCTTGGGTTAGGACTCGGGCTAGGACTAGGCACTGATCCGCCTCCGCCTGCAATCGTGATGTTTGAAGAAACCGCAGCAGTCACACTTTGATGCAAACCTGAATCAATTAGCTTAACATCCTTTAGCGTAATGACGGCATTTGCAGCTTTTTTGGCTACGAATGTAAAAGTAACCAGCTCTGCCGATCCGTTAACGCTTGCTGTAGTTCCTGTTTTCGTATGGGCAAATACGAGATGATGACCACCAACTTCTGACTGCTTCACAGGGACAGCAAAGCCTTTTAGTGCTGTTTTCTCACTGCCTTCCTGAAATTCCAGCTGAGTCGGATCATAATAAAGGGATAGCTCGAAGGCATACAAATCAGACACTTGCTCCGCCTTAACGGTGACCTGAATGCTCTCCTCTAGGGAAGGCTGATTATTTGAAACCAGAATAGATACCGCAGAGGTCTCAGCCGCAAAAGCTGCTACGGGAAGCATGAGTATAATTAGAAGTAACGAGCTGCACAGAAGGAGCCATTTACGTGCCATAGGTAGATCTCTTCCTTTCAGGTTGAAATAATGCGTATAGATGGATGAAAGGGGCTGGATCAGCCCCTTTCATTGTCCAATTGCTATGCTTCGTTTAGGCTGCCGGCACAAGTGCAGGCGGCGTCTGCGGCACTTCAACAAGAGCCGGCGTTGTGGATGGAGCTTCACGGTGGTGCGTGTGCTGCTCGAAGGAGTAAGCAAGCTTGATTAAGGTTTGCTCATCGAAAGGTCTGCCTAGCAGCTCAATGTTTTGAGGAAGCTTTGGCTGCTCGCCGTTATCGACAAAGCCAGCCGGTACCGAGATTGCCGGGAATCCAGAGAACGGGCTAAGACGGTTGGCACTACCTGCGTTCGTTGATGATAAGCTAGTAGGCGGGTTAGCCGTTGACGGATAAAGAAGAGCATCCAAATCATTGTCCGTCATTGTTTTAAGCAGCGATGTCTGAGTAATTTTAGGACGATTCACAATAATGTCCATATAATCCGTATTCGTACTCAAATCACCAATCGCATTTCTTGTCTTGTATGAAGACAATTGGCTGCCGAGCATGTCTGTTTCCGATGCGATAATGTCACCTAGCGAACGATAAGGAACAAGCGTGCCAGGTACATTATTGATATATTTTTCAAAATACTCGTTAAGTTGCGATTTGAATTCGAAGCCGCTTAAGCTGCTGTAACCTAAAATTTTAGTTAAGTTAGGAACCTCAACATGAACAATCGTTGCTCCTGCCGCTTCCATATCAGCGATCGCTTGCTCCGTCAAACCTTTAACTTTTGCATTCGTGCCAAGCAGGGCGTCAATAACTCCAATACGTGCTCCCTTTAAACCATCAGCATCCAAAAATGCGGTATAGGTGCTAGGCGTACGGCCAACACTATACAATGTTGCAGCATCTTCCGGATCGTAGCCTTTCATTACATCCATCGAAATAGCGATATCGGTTACCGTTCTAGCAATCGGTCCGCCAACATCCTGTGAAAGTGCCAGCGGAATGATGCCTTCTCGGCTAGTTAATCCAATCGTTGGACGAAGTCCAACCAGGTTGTTATAGGAGGATGGAACGCGGATGGAACCTCCCGTGTCCGTACCTAGTCCAATAACACCAAAGTTTGCCGCAAGCGCTGCGCCAGTACCGCCAGACGAGCCGCCTGGATTTTTAGTCAGATCATAAGGATTTAGCGTTTGTCCGCCAAGCGAGCTGATCGTAGAAAGACCAAATGCAAACTCATGCAGATTGGACTTTGCCAAAATAATCGCTCCAGCGTCCTTCAATTTTTGTACCATAAACGCGTCGCTTGTCGTGAAGTTATCCTTCAGACACGTACAGCCTGCCGTTGTCGCCATGCCAATGGTGTTATAATTATCCTTAACGATAATTGGAACGCCGTGCAGCAAGCTTCGAGGGCCTTTCGTTTTGCGCTCTTGATCAAGTTCTGCTGCGATTGTTAACGCCTCTGGGTTTACAGAAATAATAGATTTCAGCGTTGGCCCTGTCGAATCATAGGCAGCGATTCGATCCAAATACATGTTCACCAGGTCTACAGCGCTTAGCGTGCCGGCTTCCATCGCATTTTGAATATCCATGACGCTGGTCTCCATCACCTCGAAGGGTTTGCCGGCATCAAATACGATAAGCTTGCCGAGCGCAGCCAAATCCGAAATTTCAATGATTCCATTTCCGTCAAAATCGGCAGCGACAGCTTTTACCCAATCTACACTGCTCGAATCGATTCCGAAATATCCGATTAATAAAGCCAAATCTCCAATATCAACGACGTTGTTACCGTTCAAATCTCCTTTGACTCCCGTTTCGTTTGCCGTAACCGCAACGCCATGCGTGGATGCTTGTGTTGTCGAAGTGGTACCCTCGTCACCCAAGCCAAGCTCAGCCGATACCGTTATGTTATTTACGCCGGCTCTCGCCTTTGCAATAAAGGAAAGGTGCAATACTTGTTCCCCATCCGCAAGCGCACTGCCCGTCACCGCAGTAACAATCGTCACTTGGCTAATGCCTTTATTTTCGCTAAGGATTTGCGTCTTGTCCGTCGCCGGACTGGATGACACATAATCAAACAAGGCCGAATTGTATTCTATCGTGTATTTACCAGCCTTCACGTCACTGGCGTAAGAAGATAATGAAACGTTAACCTGGAACTGCTCACCGATCTTTGCTAGTACGGGGCCGCTAATGCCAAGAACGGGTGATCCCGCTGCCAGTGTAATAATATTTTCTGTTTCTTGTTCATTTACGGCAACCGTCTCATCCTGCTGTGCATATGTACGGGTTGGAGCGGCTATGAAAACTAGACTCGTAAATAGGGTGGTCGTAACAACTGCTGCACAAAACTTCTTCATTAATGAGTTTTTCATCATATCCTCCTCAATCACCTACGAAATGTAAATTAATCTAACATTTTTTCTGCTATCACAACTAAAAGATTACTATTACGATGTAAAAAAAGGTTCCCCATCTCCTATCTCTATATCTAATGTTATATTAACTAACATATAATCACTTAGTATATTTACTGCTGACCCCTTTATCAAATCGATTTTAGCCAAAAAAATCGCTTTCATAGTTTAAATTCTAGCTATTCCTCTATCATTCTCCCCCTTTCTCTCTATTACACAGAAAACGTTCATAACCTGACATGACAAAAAAGGCTTCCCGAAAAGTTCAGGAAGCCTTCCGTAATTATAAGATCAAAACGCTCCTAGTTCAGCTGAATTAACGATTTGCGTTTTGATCGCTGTGCGAGAAGATCATTCTTTAAGGTCGCGGTTGTAGCCAGATTCTTTGATTAATTTAGACATGTAAAGGCAAGAATCCGACTACAAAGGCGAGCACTTCGTTTCTCCAGAACGATCTTCTCGCTTCGCTTATACTTCTTTTCTTCCGTTCAACTTCTCTATTTCTCCAAAACCCATCCATATTCTTCCTATTTGGATCCGCTAGGCTAGATTAGATCTATTTTTTAGACCTATTTCAAAGATTATTTATGGAGGAAATCCCAATAATAAATGGACTATCATTGACCGACTATGCGTCCGTATGGAATCCTGCTTTCAGAAGATAGAGTTATCCCCTTCACGCAGTCGAAGAAGTGGATTCCTTCTCGCTTCGCTTCGGTTTCAAACCGGCCTTGCCTCCGGCTGAGCTGAAGGAGAAATAATAAATCGCAACAATAATGGCGGCTAGAATAGCTAACGCGAAAAAGATGTTGCTGTAGAGATAAGCTCCACGATGAATGACAAAAGGGTTAAGGTGCATCGTCGTATCCTTTGCATCAAGCAGTTTGCCTATAATACTTGTTGTCATTGCCCCTGAGATAAAGTTCAGTAAGGACATCAGTCCCATGCCAACACCGATTTGTTCCTTGGACAAGGTTCGAGATATCGTGTTGGACATCGCAATTTGCATAAAGGTCTGACCCATATTGCCAAAGATCAATACAAATAAGATAAGATATGGCGACGCTCCGACTAAAATAGACAGCAATACAAAACAAGTAAAACTAAGCGAAATCGCGGTATAGACCAAAAAAGAGTTGCCTTTCTCATCCGCAAGCTTGCCTCCACGGCGTCCCATAAAGGCTGAAATGATCGCTGCTGGGAACATCACTAATCCGATAACTGCCGGCGATAGACCGTTTAGCCCTGCCAAAAATTGCGGTGTCAGAAATGGCATGCCAAAGCTTAACGCAGTAGCAAGAAACGTAATGAATAGGCCAAAGGAATATTTTTTGTTGGCGAACAGCTTTGGCTGGATAAACGGCTCCGCTGCCGTCCTTATCCGGATAATGAATAGAACTAATGCCACTGCGCCGCCAAGGCCAAGGAGAAGATTTCCTTGCGATATCGCCAGCAGCAGCAACGCAACAGCCCCACCGAGCAGAATTCCGCCTAGGAAATCGATCTTTTGCGCTCCGCCTCTTTGGTTATCCAAATACTTTCGGAAGAAAGGCAGCGCGAGCAGAGGAATCAGCGAAAGTAGGAACAAAAATCGCCAGCTGGCAACACTCGTAACGAGACCGGCAACGATCGGTGCAAGCGCTGTTCCGAGCGCTAATCCAGCTGCAACCGTACCGAGTGCCCTACCCCGCTTCTCAGGGGAGAAATACCTCACGGGCACAATCATCGCCGTAGCAGGGATGACTGCTGCGCCGCTGGCCTGCAAAATTCGGCCTAGCACGATCATCCAATATTCATTTGCAGTCAGCCCTACCACGGAGCCAAGCGCAAAGAATATCAAGCCGAAGGTAAGCAAATCCTTCAGGCGGTATTTATCGGCAAGCTTGCCATAAGTAACCGAACCGACCGCGTAAACGATCATGTAGCCGGTGAGCAGCCAGCTTACCTGCGAGGGTGAAATACCAAATTCCTTGCTAATCACCGGCATGACCACATTAAACATCGAAGCATTCATGATTGAAAAAACCAAAGTGAAGGCTAAGATCGGCATCAACTTCTCGCCATTATTTTGAACGCTTGTTGCTTCCATTTCATACAAACTCCCTTCCGGTCACTTATCTCATATTGTTTGAATTCAAACTATTTAAGCAAAAAACGAAGCCGCCTTACTCATATGCTTTGATGAACTTTCGAAGCAGCGCCTGCAAAGTAGCGGATTCCTCATGCGTAAGCATCTGGTTCGATTTGTCCTTAGCCGCCTTGACAGCCTGCGAGGACTGCTGATACATTTCAATCCCTTTCTCCGTCAAATAAATGCGTTTCATTCTTGCATCCTGCTCGTGATCGCGCCGAACAACCCACTCTTTCCTGACCATCCCATTAATCAAGCTAGTAACGCTCGACTTGTCAATAAAGAGAAGTTTCTCCAAATCAGCATTCATCGCACCAGGAGACATGGATAATAAATGAAGTGACTGCGATTGCTGGGGAGTTAACCCGAGCGGACGCAGAGCAGTTTCAATTTCACGCCTGATCGTAACGAAAGCAAGCTTAATAAGTAATGTATTGCTATCCTCATGCTCCCATGGGAAGCGAATGACATGGTCTTCTTTACACATACGGAGCCTCACCACCCTAAAGTTGTTTGAATTCAAACTAATAGTAAATAGAGTGAGTTGATTTGTCAACGAAAAAATAAAAAGCAGCGCCCTCGGTCAGGCACTGCTGCAGCGGCCGCTCAAACTAAAGGACCATATCAATGGCCGAAATCATCGAAGCTGAATGCGCAAAAGCATACATTTTTCAAGTGACTGCTGGAATCCGAGCCCTGCTCACCCTGTTCACCATAATGATACCGATGCAGATAAACACCCCACCGACGGCCGCATACCACTTCACTTGTTCTCCGAGAAGCAGCCAACTAGTCAAAACGCCGAAAAATGGCGCTAAAAACAAATAAGAGCTTGTTTTGGCAGCGTCGCCGCTTCGCAGCAAATAAAACCAGACGGAAAATTGCACAATGGAGCAAAATAGGGCAAGCACCAGCAGCACCCCTACCGATTTAAACGTGGCAATGAAATAAAGATGCTCCGTGAACAAGCTGATAACGAGAAGCGTAATCCCGCCTGCGAGCATCTGATAAGCAGCCAAAACCGTCATATCAAATGATGGCCCCCAGCGTTTGATCAACAATGTTGCCGCTGCGAAACAGGCGGCGCCTGCAAGGCAAATAAAGGTTCCGGGTTGAAGGGATAAATGAAATCCGAAAGTAAAGGCTACACCGATAAAACCGATGAAAACGCCAAACCATTGCCTCTTGCTGTAGGAAGCCCCCATTACGACTGTAGAGATGATAATAACAATAAGCGGGCTTATACTCGTTAGGATCGAAGATTCACTGGAAGTTATCCAGCTCATGCTGTAATAAACACAGCCCATAACGGCGGCGGTTTGAAACCATCCGATCATCGCAGCCTGCCCCCATTGCTTGCGTCCTTTAGGGCGTGGGCGCCTTCTGACGATCCATGCCAGCACTCCTCCTGCAATGATATATCGCATGCCCATTAGAAGAAACGGCGGTGCATAAGCTAAGCCGATCTTTCCCACCGGAAAAGCGATCCCCATCAAAAATGTCGTTAATAGGATTAGGCTCATATATTTGTATTTGTTCATGGTGATTCCCTTCCTGCGTCGTATTATATGGTTTGCCCGCCATCTGCCGTTATCGTTTGCCCTGTAATCGCATCCTGCTGCAATAGTGAACAAATAATCAAGGCAATATCTTCCGGCGTCAAAATCCGCTGCAATAAAATATGGCCGGCGAGCCGGTTCATTTGTTCCTCGCGTCCCTCCCACCAGCGGGTCGCTACCGCCCCCGGCGCTACGCCGCAGACTCTAATCTCCGGAGCAAGCGCACGAGCAAGCGACTTGGTCAAACCATGCACCGCCGCTTTGGAGACGGCATACGGAAGCGACGAGCCCAGTCCGGTTATACCAGCCACGCTGCCGACGTTCACGATGACTCCTTTTTTATTCTTTTTCATATAAGGACTGACGGCGCGGGCACAATAAAACATCCCTTTGACATTCACGTTATAGAGCTCATCCCACGATTCATCCGTCACGCTGTCCAAATCATGAAGTGGAATATGTCGGGTGATGCTTGCATTATTAACTAGCATATCCACGGTACCGAAACGTTCCGCGATATGTTGAACCATTTTTCGAACCTCAACCTCCTTAGCTACATCCGCTTGTATAGCTATCGCGTTACCGCCTGTTCGCTGGATGAACGTTGCGGTTTCCTCTGCCTCTTCTCTCGAACGGGAATAATTTACGGCTACATTTGCTCCCATGCTCGCCAGCTCAATACTAACGGCACGCCCTATCCCCGTACCTCCGCCAGTAACCAACACCGTTTTATGATTAAATTCCATCGTACTCCACTCCTTTCGTTTTCTTTACTTCCTTCTGCCATTATTGTAATCCGACTCTGGTGTTATGTATAATGATCATTAAAGATACTATGTATCATAAAATATGATATCAAAGCAGGAGCGTTATTCCCCTGTTATTGTCTGGAGGCTGATCACAATGGAAAGCTCCGATTTGCGCATATTTCAAATGGTTGCACGCGAAGGCACGATAACCAAAGCTGCACAGAAGCTTGGTTATGTTCAGTCCAATGTCACAGCCAGAATTCGCGGTCTTGAGCAAGAGCTGGGGACGTCATTATTTCTCCGTCATAACCGCGGCATGACTCTATCTGCTAGCGGCAAAACGCTCCTGACCTACGCCGACAAAATTATCGGGCTCCTGGAAGAAGCCTCCCAGGCTTTAACCTCCTCGGATGAACCGAATGGCCCGTTATCCATAGGCTCGACTCAAACAGCCGCAGCCGTCCGTTTGCCAACTCTGCTTTCTTCCTATTACGGCCAGCATCCGAAGGTGCTCCTGTCCTTAACAACGGGACATTCGCAGTCCTTGATGGAGAAGGTGCTTCAATACGAGTTGGACGGGGCTTTTATCGGCTGCGAATGTGATCATCAGGAGCTGCAGTCTTTTCCCGTATTTAACGAGGAGCTGGTCATCATCTCGCATCCTTCTGTATCCAGCATCGAGGAAGCAATGACGAGACCCATACTTGTGTACAGCATGGGTTGTTCCTACCGGGCAGTATTGGAGAAATGGCTGCAAGCCAGCGGCACCGCGTACCCGACCATCATGGAATTCGGCACATTAGAGGCGATTATTGGAGGCGTATCGGCTGGGTTAGGCATTTCGTTAATGCCCAGAATCGTCGTGGTTAAACAAGAAGCAGAAGGAACCCTTCGATCCCATCCCATTCCCGTATCCCTCAAACATATGAAGACCAATTTTATTACGCGAAGAGATTCCTTTGTCAGCAGCGCTTTGTATGCATTTATAGAAACACTGCCCCGAGTGGCTGCTGATCAGGATTAATTAGAGCGGAAAATCAATCCCGCAAACGTGTTTCTGCAACACGAAGCAAACCATACGCAGCCGAACCCACTCTCTAATTCTCTCTATTTTGGTTCATAGGAATCATTTAACAGGACATTTTCCCCCATTCCTGTTTCAAATGATTCTTAATAGGTTATACACATAGAAATAACTTGGCTGCATATCATTTAATAGGATTGTTTTTAATAGAAGGAGGAAATTCAAAATGGAATATATTCAAAACAAACAATATAAAAACGAAGACGTATACTTTGACGGTTCGCATTACATTGGATGCTCTTTCACCAACTGTACGATTCATATTTCGTCCCTGCGGTTTAATTATGACCGCTGCACGTTTATGGGCTCCAAATTCAAGCTTAGCCCAAAGGTGCTCCTGCTGCAAAATGTCTATTCTCTGCTCCCGTCTTCCATAACCGGAAAAAATATTGTACAAGCCTAATGAGCCTAAGCGGCTCTATCTTACAAATTACTCCTGTTACAAGCATAAAAAGGCGGTTTACATCATCATAATAGATGAGTAAACCGCCTCTATTCGTTTATTTATCTGTAGTCCTCATGCTCTATGCCAAACTGCTTGTTGTTGTTCTTAAAGCGACTGTTATGCGATGATACATAAACGGAATCGGGAACCAGATTAGCTCGTTCCATCGTCGGACTGTACAAGAGGATTCCTTCCTGTCAAAATAACAAAGAAGAGTCATTCCACCTACAAGGGGTCCTACCATGAATTGGTTACAAGAATTCGCGCAAAAGCTGCAGCTCATCAAGTTTCTTTCCATCCTCTATCGTGCCAAATTGCTCAGGATACTGCTGCCCTTTGCCATATTCGCTCTGGTGTATTGGGAAGGCCAGAAAGAATTCAAGGCTATCGATTGGGGAACTACCCTGCATTATTTGCATCACATGTCTCCAAAAACCGTATTAACTATGCTTGGCATCTCCTTTTTCGCTGTATCCATTATGAATACATATGATTTCTTAATCCGAAAGCAGTTTCATTTTTCAATTGGCGTATGGGATACGTTTCGTTATGGCTGGATTGCGAATACGTCCAACAATCTGATTGGGTTTGCTGGACTGACCGGAGCTGGGCTGCGAACGATTCTGTATCGGAATCGCAATATCCCCATGAACAGTATTGCTGCATCTGTAGCATTTTTATCTACGATTACGTTTACCGGTTTATCCGTACTCGCGTGGCTGAGCATCGTGGGCATTTTTCCAATCAAGCCTTTGCTACAGGAACATCCTTGGCTGGCTTACGCAACGTGGGGGGTTGCTCTTTATTTGCCACTGTTTCTGCTCATTCAGCGGACAACCTTGTTCTCAAAATGGTTTAACCGAAATCAAGGCCAGCTGAACTG
This sequence comes from Paenibacillus luteus, assembly GCF_006542765.1. Taxonomy (GTDB): domain Bacteria; phylum Bacillota; class Bacilli; order Paenibacillales; family Paenibacillaceae; genus Pristimantibacillus; species Pristimantibacillus luteus. The sequence goes on along the minus strand of NZ_SKCD01000044.1, from coordinate 247,110 downwards.
GCGAATCACAGCCGCATCGATTGGCGCTTCCTTCTTGGAGTGGTTTTTTGCAGGATTGGCTTTCTGGCTCATTGGCGAGATGATTGTTCCCGGACTTTCATTCACTCACGCCATTGGCATTTATACGATAGCCGCTATTGCCGGCATTGTCAGCCTGGCGCCAGGCGGGATTGGCGGATTTGATCTGACGGCCATTCTTGGCCTGCAGCTGCTTGGTTATCCCCCTGAGAAATGCGCCGTTATTCTCGTTCTTTTTCGGCTGCTGTATTACATCATCCCCTGGTTGATCGGTCTCATGCTGGCGGCTTTCGAATTCCCAATCTACCGGAAGCGCTCCGACCCATCCGAAGGAAGCACCATGGAACGTGCTCTCAATCTGTGGCAGATAATATGGCGGTGGCCAGGGCAATTTAAATTAATTGGCGAGGTTGGCGCATGGTCACTGGGCAAGCTAGTATTTGCTAGCGGCATCATCCTGCTGCTATCCGCCGCAACGCCGGGCATGCTTTACCGGATTCATTTTACGGAAGAACTGTTATCGCTGCCGATTATGAGATTATCCCATCAGCTTAGCGTTATTATCGGCATCATGCTCATCGTACTGTCGCGTGGAATTTCACTCAGAGTCAAACGGGCATATTACTGGGCGCTGCTGCTGCTTTGCTCCGGCGCGCTATTCACCTTGGCGAAGGCATTTGATTACGAAGAAGCGATCTTTCTTCTTCTTGTCGCGCTGCTGCTATGGGTTTCGAGGCATCGTTTCTACCGCGTTGCCATCCCGCTTGGCAAATGGAGCGCCCTAGGCTGGGGAATTATTACGCTTCTGATTGTTTATGGCTATTCCGTTATCGGTTCACTGATCCACCCTGCATTTATGAAGCATTTGCCTCCGAAAGCGAACAAGGAATGGCTGCTTGAGCCAAGCCAGCATACGATTGTCGCTATATTTGGACTTTTAGTCGCTTGGCTTATGCTCTCCCTGTTGTATGTGTTCCGGCCGAAGCCGCTTGATATGAACGGGGCCAGTCGACAGGATCAAGAAAAATTAGCTGCCTTTTTGGAGAAGGAGCAAGGAAATTTACTCACACATATGCTTTATACGGGAGATAAAAGCTTCTTCTGGGCAGTAGACGACCGTGTATTGATTCCCTATGCCAAAATTAGAAACAAGCTGGTTGTGCTGGGCGATCCTATTGGTGCAAAGAGCCTTGTCAGCTCTGCAATTCAGCAATTCCAGCAATATGCGGACCGCTTTGCGCTAGAGGTTGTTTTCTATCAGGCAGCACCTGACTATTTGCCGATTTACCATGAGAATGGTTTCCGCTTCTTTAAGCTCGGAGAGGAAGCCTTGGTTCCATTAGAGAGCTTCACACTTGCTGGAAAATCAAATGGTAACCTGCGAACGGTCAAAAACCGATTTGAACGAGAAGGCTTCCGCTTTAAAGTTACCCATCCTCCGCATTCGGAAGCGTTGATGAAGAGACTCGCCAACATTTCAAGCCAGTGGCTTGGAGGCAAAAAAGAAAAAGGCTATTCCCTCGGCTGGTTTGAGGAAAGCTATCTGCAGCAAGCGCCGATTGCACTGCTCATCCAACCAGATGATGACATTGTCGCTTTCGCTTCGCTCGCGCCTGGCTATGATAACGCCACTATGTCTGTTGATTTAATGCGATATTTAAAAGATACGCCAAACGGTACGATGGACCAGTTGTTCATTTGCTTATTGGAATGGGCTAAGTCAGAGGGCTACAGCCGATTCAATTTGGGAATGGCCCCGCTCTCGAGCGTAGGGCAAACGCAAAAAGCGATAAAAGAGGAAAAGCTCGCCCGAATCTTGTTCCAATACGGAGGAAGCTGGTATGGCTTTGTTGGACTGCGAAGGTACAAAGAAAAGTTCTCGCCTGCGTGGGAGCCTCGTTATCTCGCGTACCCCTCCTCCACATCGTTGCCTCTATTGCTCGTAGAGCTCGTTCGGCTAATCGCCCGTCATCCAAGTAAAAGCAAATAAACGCAAAGCCCATGGGCTTTGCGTTTTTTTAGTTCCACTGCTATTTAATTAATGCTGCCGACAAGCTTCATTACTGCATCTCTTGTAAGCTTATTTCCGCCTGCAGCAATCAGATTAACAGTAGCATGTGCGAGCGTCAACGGTATTTTGCAAAAATCCAGAGCAGGTCCGCCCTTTAGGTCCTTAATATATTCATCAGCAATTTTCAGGTTTCGGCGCGTATACTTCATCATTTCCTTCGGACCCCAGCCATCCGGAAAAAAGTCGACGCCACGTTCTAGATCCTCTTTGCGATTTCGTAATATATTGACAGCTTGCAGCCCTCTGCCAAACGCTACCGCTTTCACCATATCCGATTTCGTGCCATCATACCATAGCCATATTTCAGAGAGCATTTCTCCAACCATGCCAGCTACGCTGTAGGTATAATTGTCCAAGTCCTCTTCCGTATGGATGTTCCATCCTGCGTGTACCCATTCGCCCATCTGCTTCGACATCTTTGCCGTATTGCGATATACGACCTCATTCACCGTTGGAGGACAAAGTTGCGCCCATTCGTCAATTCTCATCGTAACATCCGGCAGCACACCTGCGTAAGGAGCAAGGAGTTTACGTGAATTTCCAATCACATCTGAAGACTGGAATGCCTCGTGAACACCAAGCAGAAGCTCCACCTTCAAATCGTCTGACAGCGTTTCATGATCTTCAATTTCATCAATGGCACGCATACATAAATAGGCAGCCGCTACTGCTTCTTTTAACCCTTCTTTTAACCGGTTAATGGGAATATAGAAAGTACGGCTCGTTTTCTTCAACATGATCATCGCATCATTCAAAATAAAAACTCCTTCATTATGGCAGCTTTGCTTCAGGCTTGTTTTATCGTTAGTACTATAATACCATACAACCATTTGGATGTGCACCGTTACTGCAATTTACTACCCAATACGCAAGCTTTTGTACCACATCTCGCCTATAAAATCAAAAAAACTCCATTCGTCCAAAAAACGGAATTAATTTTTAGTATGTTCATTTCAGCAATTCTAATAACAAAAAAGATCAACCAGAATCATCTGATTGACCTCTCGGTATAAAAACGTTGTTCCAGCCTGCTTACTGCTGCATACTCTATCTCAACGATAATAAGCGCTAATTCTGCTTTGCATCAGCTTTGAAATAGCGCTGCACAACTGAATAAGCGAGCTTTGGCCTGCGATAGCGGTCAACGATCCCTTTGCTGTTCTGAGTTCCTGCTCTTGTAATGAGCCAATCCGTGCCTTCCGTCACTCTGCAATCGCAATATTGCCAGATGAACATGCCGGATATGAACGGCCTCGACGTATAAGCGGACAGGTTGGCCTCGATAATATCGGCTTGCCGCTCCTCCGTACCCCGCACCCGGCTGGGATCTCGATGCCCATAATAGCCATCGCCCCCGAACTCGCTCATAATCATCGGTTTGCCTAATCCGCCGATAGCGTCTGCCCATCCACGTGCCAGATCGCACAGCTCGCCCGGGTCCTCGTCCCCGTACCAGCCGGGATACAAATTAAAAGAGACGATGTCCGCCAAATCGAAGCAAAGCTCCTTTGCACGATGGTGGGAAGCGAAGGTCAACGGGCGGCTCGCATCAAGCGCCCGAATCTGCTCCAGCTGCTCCTTGTACATCTCCCGGCCTTCTGCCGTATCACTGGCACATTCATTGAGAATCGCCCAGATTACGATGGACGGATGATTATAATGCTGCTCCACCATCTCACGGTTCACCTGCTCGCACTGCCAGCGGAAATTAGGATTGCGCATCTGCTCCAAACTTAGTCCCCGCGCATGGTTCTCTTCCCACACCAAAATGCCTCTCTCGTCACACAAATCAAGAAACAGCTCGTCATTAGGATAATGGCTTGTACGTACCGAGTTGCAGCCCATATCGGTGATCAAATCGGCATCTACCGCCATCAGTTGAAGCGGAATCGCGGAGCCGACCATGGGATGGTCCTCATGACGGTTAACGCCTTTAAAAACGATTTCCTGTCCGTTCAGCTGAATTTTCCCATCCTTCGTGGTCACGGCTCGGAAGCCCACACGTTCAATTAAATCGTCCACATTCGCATTATCCACTAGGAGCCTTGCTTTTAGCATGTACAACACGGGGTTTTCCGGCGACCAAGCCTCAGCTTCAGAAAAGTCAAAGGTTGCATCGCTAACCGAATTGTTCCCAGCCGCTGCACGCCCTTCTCCCAGATCCATAACCTTCCCGCCTAGCTCAAAAGAAAGGCGATAAACCTGCTCTTCCACGCCAATATTGCGAACATAGGCTTGAACGATGCCCCTCCAGCCACCGTTTTCCCAAACTGGCGTAAAAGCTAGCCGCTCAATGAACAGCGATTTCACTTCCTCCATTGAAACAGGCCGGTTAATGCCGCCATACGTGTAATAATCGTTTGGAATATGCAAGGCTGAAAATTCGCCAAAGCTGTTGTCCGCAAGCACGATAAGCTCATGCTCCCCCGCTTCCGCTTCATCCACGATCGCATCGAATGCCGTATAGGCATTGTAATGCTCTGTGATAAGCTTACCGTCAAAATAAACTTTGGCTGTATGGCTCACCCCTTTAAATACGAATCGTAGGGAGGTTTTCTCTTTGATCGTTACCCGTTTCCTATAAGCCCCGCTTCCCCTATACGTCAATAATTCAGGATGCATCTCCCAGCAGCCAGGAACCGCAAGCTTATAGGCGTAGCTGAGCTGCCCAAGGTTTACATCATTGGCATCAACCGGCGTGAAATCCCACATGCCATCCAGCAAAGTTACCTTTCGAAGCTCATTCGTTTGAAACAATCGGGTCATCTATTTTCCTCCTAATGATATCTGTTGAATGCTTTTCGGTATTCCGTTGGTGTCATACCGGTCTCGCCTTTGAAAATTTTGTTAAAATACGAATGCTGATAGCCAACGCTTTCCGCGATTTCACTAATCTTCATTGGCGTTGAAGCTATCAGTTCCTTGGCTTTATCAATTCTGAGCGTCATGATGTAGTCTACATAATTGACTCCCGTTACCTGCTTAAAGGATCTGCTCAGCATATACGGGCTCGTTCGGCAGCGCTCCGCACATTCCTCCAACGATAGATCCTTCATATATTCCTTGCTCAGCAGCAAAGCAGCTTCTTCCACAATTCTTCTTGCACCGATATTTTGGGCTTTATTAAACTCTTCCAGATAAGGGGCAATAATTTTCTCTCGAAACCATAGCCGCATCGCTGTTATATCGGGAAGTCCCAGCAAATCGCCATACACATTTCCTTCTTTGAACAAGGGATGCTGTACAAAGCCCAGCTCAATGAGCATATGGCGCACGCTGCCGAGCAATTGAAGCAATGCTTGGCGAACGGGCATTTCCCGCATGCTCATTCGTTCAAGCTCAGCCATATATTCCGTAAATCGCAGCTCGGTTTCCTCCGCGAACCCGAGGCGCATAGCATGAAGCAGCTCCTTCTCCTCCACAAATGGATATTGAATTTGGTAGGCTTGCATCGGATTAATATCTTCCATATCAATAATCTGATGTATTTCCTGAAGCTCACGGTAGCTGATCGCATGCCGGGTTTGCTCCAATAATTCCGGAATCGCTCCGATTTGCTCTGTCCATCTGCAGATGATGATGGTCACATGCAGTCGCAGCACACCAGACAAGGTGGTAACAAGCTCCTGAGACAAGCCTTGCAGCTGTTCTCTCCGCTCCTTGGCACTGCTGCTAAGATCAGCGGCACATAATAAACCGACCGACATATCCTGAAAGTTGATGAGATGAGCCTCGATTTGGCGGTTAGCCGCCAGCTCTTCCGAGATATTGCCTGCCGCAAACGAAATAAGCTGCCGATCATCCTCTTTAAAGCGCGATTCGCTTTCACTCAGTCCGGACAGCTGAATAAGCAGAAGCGAAAACTGGCGGTGTTCGGTCTTCCACCCCAAGCTCTCCATTCGCTGTCTTAAGCTGGCTTCATTGCTGGCATACAAATGTCCTTGAACGAGCTGCAGCAGGAACCCCTCCCGCAAGGAAGGAACGGCTTGCTGCAGCCGTTCCTTTAACGTTCTCGATTCGTTCATCACCGTCATCCATTTTTGCTCAATAAACTCCATCTCATGTTGAACCACAGTATGGCTGCTGCTCCGGTCCGCGCCAAGAAGCGTAACTAAACGACCAATTGGCTTGTATAGCCGAAGCGAGGCGTACCACGACAGCAGCAAAGCAATGAACAAACCAGCCAAGCTGCAAATCAAAATCCATTTCGAAGAAACTGCTACGGGCTTGGTCAGTTCAGATAACGGAGTTGCCGTGACATAAGTCCAGCCTGCAAGATCAACATGGCCCAGCGATACTAGATAGGTGTCTCTCTTCCATTTGAACGGGAAACTATCGAAGTTGAGGTTATTCGACTGATTAGCCTTCAAATATTGCCTTAGCTCCGCAGATAATTCAGCCTCGCCCGCAGACGGCTCCAGCACAAATTCACCAGAGCTTTGAAGCAAAAACGACGTCCCCTTCTCACCGGCCTGCAAGTAGGCAATATTTCTTTTGATTTCAGCTGGGCTGATCGTCAGGACGAAAGCGCCAAACGGATGCTGTGAGTGCCATGGCAGCTTGAAAATAATCGAGACAGGCGACTCGTTCCCTTTATTGTTAATCGGCAGGCGATAGGACAAGAATAGGCCTGTGTTGTTGTTCAGGCTCGCTTGATAATCCTTTATAAGAGCAGCATTCAAATATTCGATTCCGTCTGCGGACAACAGGGCTTGCTGTCCATTTAGAAATAAGTAGGCGTCGTTAACCAATAAGCTGGATCCGCCAACAACGGTCATGGTTTGCATAAGCTCCTGAGTCTCGTTGATATGGTTCAGAAAACTGTAATTCTCCAGATACGAGCCGAACATGGGATTGTTAGACCATCTGCTCATGAGCATCGAAATTTGGTCAAACTGGCTGTTCATCATATCGGAGAACTGCTCAATGCGCAGCGTATGGGTTTTAAACACCTGCTTCTCAATTTGATTCACGCCAATGATATAATTGCTCACTGCGATGATAAAGGAAGGAATACTTGTAATGATAAGCACGAGCACCAGGCTCCTCCTGAAGTATTCTCCTCGCAGCATCCCTGTTTTAGGCCATATCGGCCATTTCTGTCTCAATCCAATCCCCCCGAACACCAGCGATTTAGCGGAGAAACGACCGGAAGCCAGCATACCCCCACCTTCTCCTAAGAGATGATGAGGGGGAGCTTATTTATTTGGCGCTGTTTCTCGCTTCGTAAGCCTCATTCATTTCCGAAATTATTTTTTGGTAGGTTTGATCGGCCTGAAGCTCTGCCACAAGCGCATCCCAATCCTCTAAGCTTGCTTTGCCCATTATAATTTTCGTTTTCAAATCCTGAATTTTTTTGTCATAATCGCTGCCCAGCTTGGACCCCGTCTCCGTAATTAACCCAGATGAAGGATTGGATACGCTCGCGTCAGCCGCTTGATCAATCAGTGCACGCTCATGCTCAAGCTTTTCTGCTGAAAGGCCTGTGCCCAAATTACCGTATTTATCGTATTTCATAAAAAAGTTTTGCATAAACTGGAAGCTGAGATCCTTGGAAGCTGCTTCTGTCAGCACATAGTTGTCGCCATCCTTCGTGAAATCCTCGCCTTCCATCCCATAAGCCGCCAATTCATGGCCTTCATCCGACGCGCCGTAATCAAGAAACGCCAGCAGCTTTTTCACTTTATCTTCCTTAACGCTCTTGGAAATCACGAACATCCCAAAGTGGCCCGTGCCTTTAGAGGCGTATTTTCCGTTAGCGCTTTCCAAATATGGCGTCCATTCCAGATCCGCGTCAGCTTTGCCCGCTGCCTGAAGCTCTTTCACCATCATCGGAATTTGGTTCGGCTTATCCGGGAAAATGCCTGCTTTGCCCGCGTAAACCATATCCTTCGCCTGATCATGCTTAAGCAGCGCAAAATCCTTAGGAATCAAACCGTCATTATAGGCACTTTGCAGCCATTCCAGCGATTGCTTCATAGAAGGATCAAAGGTGGTATCAACAAGCTTGCCGTCCACTACTTTATATTTACCGCCCGTGCCTGTGAACGCTTCCTGAATAAAGGTGAATTGGCCCATATCCGATTGGTTGACATAGCCAGATAAGCCTACTGTATCCTTTTGCCCATCAGGTGCATTTTCCTTGAACGCTTTCATTACGGTATACAGCTCATCCATTGTCGTTGGCACCTCAAGGTTCAGCTTTTGCAGCCAATCCGTTCGGATCAACGGCTGGGCGTTGCCTTCGGTCGGTCTTACCCGCGGCACCCCGTAAAGCTTGCCCTCAACCAAATTGTTCGTGAACGTTATATCAGGAAATTTCATTAAGTTCGGGTATTCCTTAATCATTTCGCTCAAATCCCAAAACGCGCCTTGCTTAGCCATGTTCTGAAAAGCGGCGTTGCTTGTATCGGTGACAAGCATCAGGTCTGGAAGCTTGCCGGAAGCGAGCGTCACGTTGACCTTCTCATTGAAGTTGTTCGGCGTCACCCATGTGATGTCCAGCTTCGTATTCGTACGCTTCTCGACTTCCTTCAAAATCCGATTGTCTTGGGCTGGCGGCTCCTTCTGGTAATAAATCGTCAGTACGCTAATGTCCGTCGGCCCCTGCCCTGATTCTCCGCCTGCGGCGCCATTGTTAGCTGCATTATTTTTGCCTCCGCAGCCTGAAATAATGACGGTTATTGCCAAAATAGCTGTAAACCAACCAAGCCATGCTTTCTTTCTGTCCATACTTTGTTTGCCTCCCTGATGATCTTTTTATTATATCTCTCATTCCTTGACGGAGCCAACCATGGCCCCTTTGGCAAAATGCTTTTGCAGGAATGGATATACCAGAAGAATAGGAATCGTCGAAATAATGACAGCCGCCATTTTTTTCGTTTCCGATGGAATGCTTGCCATGCCGGTGTCGCTTGCCGCTGCCCCGCCCATGGCCGTTGAAGAATCAATTAGCATATTTTGCAATAAAATTTGCAGCGGCCATTTTGCTGTATCATTGATAAACAGCACGGCATTAAAAAACGTGTTCCAATACGAAACAGCATAGAACAAACCGAATGCGGCGAGCGATGGGAGCGATAGCGGCAAAATAATACGGAACCACACGCTCATATCATTGCAGCCATCGATGCGTGCAGCCTCTTCCAGACCAACGGGTATCGAATCGAAGAAGCCTTTCATCAACAGCACATACCACCCGCTCGTCATAACGGGAATGATGAGCGACCATAAGCTGTCAATCATGCCAAGCTCCTTCACCACCAGATAGCCGGGAATGATGCCGGGATTAAACAAGGTCGTAAGCAAAATAAGAAACATCAACGGCTTTCTGCCTCTCATCCGCTTTCGCGAAAGTCCATAAGACAAGGAGGATGTAATCACCAGGCTGCATAAGGTTCCAACAACCGCTAGAAACGCGCTAATGCCGGTTGCTCTCATAAAGGTTGAGGTGGAAAGCAAATATTCATAGGAAACAAGTGTCCATGTTTTTGGGAATAGCAGCAGCCCTCCCTGACGGTATTCTTCCGGCGTTGTAAATGAAATGACAAATACATAATAGAAAGGGAACAGGCACACCAATCCAACCAGCAGCAAAACCGTGACGTTGAAGGCGCCAAATAGCCGGTCAAACCTGCTCTCGCGAATCGTAGATACAGGAGCTTCACGCATTAATAAACACCATCCTCGCCCATTTTTTTCGCCAGCCAGTTGGCAAAGATGACCAACGCTACGCCAATAAAGGATTTAAACAAGCCAACTGCCGTACTGTAGCTGAACTGTGCCTGCAAAATACCGACTCGGTACACATACGTATCGAACACCTCAGCCACCTCTGACACTGCACCATTCATCATCAGATACACTTGCTCGAACCCAACATCCATGATGTGTCCGATGCGCAGGATGAGCAGAATAATAATAACGTTGCGAATCGCCGGCAGCGTAACATGCCACATTTGCTTCAGCCTGCCTGCACCGTCCAGCTTGGCGGCCTCATATTGCTGCGTATCGACACCTGCAATGGCCGCGAGGAACAAGACCGTTCCCCAGCCCACTTCTTTCCAAATCGATTGAAGCGTTAGAAGAATCCAGAAATAATCGGGGTTCGTCAGAAAATCGATTTTTTCATATCCGAATACGACCAGAAGCTGATTGATAACTCCCTCCGATTGCGAGAGCATCAGAAAGCTCATGCCAACGATAACGACCCAGGATAGAAAATGGGGCAAATAAACGATGGATTGAATCGTTTTCTTAAACCATTGCAGCCTTAGCTCGTTCATCATTAAGGAAAGAATGATCGGCAGCGGAAAGAAAAAAACGAGGCTTAACAGGTTGATCGCCATCGTATTTCTGAATATTCTGTAAAATTCAGGATTGGAAAACAATCGTTGAAAATGTTCAAAGCCTACCCACTCACTGTGCAAAAAACCTAAGTAAGGCGAATACTCCTGAAAGGCAATCAACACGCCCCACATCGGAATGTACTTAAAGACAAGGAAATATAATAGCCCGGGAAATACTAGCAGGTAGAGAAACAAATCTCTCTTTAAAAGCTTGCCTTCGTTCAACAGCTTGAATTTCAGCCGCAGCCCTAAACTCGCCTTATCCTGCTTTGCTTGCAAACTCTCAACATTCACTTTCAATGGTCAGCCACTCCTCTATCTGCTCATCTTGCTCGGTCCAAGCTCGGCAACTAACCCTAACTATACGGCCTGCTCCGTTTGAACTCATTAAAAAATACTTGCAAAACCCTTGAATGAGCTAACAAAATCTTGTTATTCAATAAGTTGAATGCTACAAGAAGAAACGGTCTATGATCTAAAATGAAAATGAGAAGTTCAATCTACATGACTTATGCAAATCGCTGAATAAATTGAAAATTATGATAATTTATGCTTGCATAAACCGATCACAAGTTCATGAGGTTTAGATGTTTTTATGTATAAAAACTCAAAACCACCCCAGTACCTATGTACTGGGGTGGTCGGTTTAATTCATTAAAGCGACTCTTTGATTACTTTTTTGTAATAAATCACAGAGAGTATTCCGAAAACTGAGTACAATGCCGTGTACAGTACCATGACAATAATCATAGGTGCATAAAGCTCAGTTCCGAATAAAAACCAGCCGGATTGGACAGCGAAATAACTATGAAGCAGGCCAACGATTAATGGTATTCCAAAATTAAACAGCTGCTTCATTTGGATACCTTTTAGCAAATCCACCTGTGTGAAGCCTAGCTTTCTGAGAATCGTATAACTCGATTTTTCTTCTTCACTTTCATCCATTTGTTTAAAATAAAGAATACAACCGGAGGTGATGAGGAACGTTAATCCGAGAAAACCAACGATAAACATAATGAGCCCCATGTTAAGCTTCTGATGGTCGCGCACACCAATTTGAGAATCATAAGCATTAATCGTATTAAACCCTAATTCGTTAAAAATCTCATTCGCTTCTTCCACATTTGTTTTATCGTCCATCTCAATTCCAACATAAATAGAAGATTTTTTCTGAATAACTGGATTTAAATCTTGTTTCAAGCGATTAAAAATCGTTTCATCGACAATCAAAACGGGCAAGCCGCCGCTTCTGAAAGACCATGAAACCGGTGACTCTCGATTTGTTTCTTTATACGACAACGGAATAACTTCGCTCATGCCTTGTAGCTCAATCGGACCAGCGTTATCTAATTCCATAAATTTTTGCATCATATCGCTCGATTTTGTGAGAAGGGCTTCGTCTGCCGATAGATTCAAGCCATCGAAGGCTTGTTCACTGATAACGGCGGAAGTAACAATATTCGGATCGATGTTCAATCCGTCCAATTCTGTTTTCAAAATACTCTTCATATTGATATTTGCTTGCACTACCTCAATTATTTTTTCGGTATACGACAAGTTTTTAGCCGTTAATGCTGCTTTGAATTTGTCAGCGTCTTGTAGGTTTGTAATTGAGAAATCATCAGGGACATAACTTTTGGCCGATGCTTCCGCTGAGTAATAGGAAATATAGCTTAAACATAAAAGACCAATTGCAAGCGCGGATACGGTTGTAATAATAGTCAACAATACCGCATTTGATTTCATTCGAAACATGATGGAGGATAAAGACATGACATCGTTAATCGACAGATGACCATTCTTTTTCTTCCGAATCATATTAAATATAAAGCCGACAGATCCTTTATAGAACAAGTAAGTACCGATAATAACGGAGCCCAATATAAATACCATCGCAGCGAATAGCTCTGTCATCGAGACGAAGTCCCCGCCAAATAGTTTTGAAGAAACGTAATAGCCTATAGCGATTAATGTCAATCCGACTACGCCCATTAGCATTTCGAGGAATGACATCTTCTTAACTCTTCCTTCTGCTACAGAAGTGGCTTTGAATAAAGATAATATGGTTTGTCTTCTGATGAATTTATAATTCATAAGCATAATAAAGAGATAAATCACAGAAAACACAATGAGTGTTTGGATTAAAGCATTCGTTGAAAAATGAAGCTCTGCTATGTCATAGACGCCAATTATTTTAAATAACATCATAATAAGCAATTTGGATACGGAAAATCCCGCGAATATCCCGAGTATCAATGAACTGAAATAAAGAATAAAGTTCTCAGCAGTCAAAATACGAAAGATTTTATGTTTAGTCATTCCAATAAGCTGAAACAAGCCAATCTCTTTGCTGCGTCGTTTGATAAAGATGTTATTGGCGTATAACAGAAATATAGAAACGATAGCAACAAGGACGACAGAGGCTGCCTTAATGGCAGCGCCTCCTTTAATGGAACCTTTGACTTCATCCATCGAAGGGTCAAATTGCAGAGTGACAAACGCGAAATAAAGTGCGGCACTGAAAACTAAAGCGAAAACATAAAGATAATAGTTCTTTAAATTTTTTCGCAAATTTCGGAACATCAGGTCATTAATGTTCATTTTGTACCCCACCCAAAACACTCTGTGTTTTCATGATGTCGCTGAAGAAAGCTTGTCTTGTTTCTTCTCCTTTATTTAGCTGTGTGAAGATTTGACCGTCTTTAATAAATATAACTCTGCTGCAATAGCTTGCTGCAACGGGGTCATGAGTGACCATAACGATCGTAGATTTCAGCTTTTGATTTAAATCACTTAGTTTATTCAATAAGTCTGAGGCAGATTTGGAATCAAGTGCGCCAGTCGGCTCGTCAGCAAAAATAATGCTCGGTTCATGGATAAACGCTCGTGCCGCGGAGGTGCGTTGTTTTTGACCGCCTGAAATTTCGTTTGGATACTTGTCTTTTAGATCATAAATACCAAGCTCGTTTGCAAGAGTTTGAAACCGCAGCTCGGCTTCTTTTTTCGGCGTCTTTGTAATGGATAAGGGTAAAAGAATGTTTTCCTTAACCGTCAATGTGTCAAGCAGGTTATACTCTTGAAAGACAAACCCCAAATGACTTTTTCGAAATTCAGCCAGCTGCTTCTCTTTCATGCCGGAAATTTCTTTTCCTTCAATTGTAATGGTGCCGCTGCTAATATGATCGATCGATGACAGAACGTTGAGTAATGTCGTTTTCCCTGAGCCTGAAGATCCCATGATGCTCACAAATTCGCCCTTTTCAATCCGAACATCCAAACCTTTTAATACTTCATGTTTGTTGAACTTGTTACCATATATTTTGTGAATTTTATTTGCTTCAAGAATTACCATATCGACACACTCCCTTTTCTCGTTAGCTTTATTATAAATGGGTCCGTTCTGTTCATCCTTCGATTGTCCGAACAAAATATAAAAAGCATATGACATTATTGTCACATGCTTGTAATTCGAACAAATTCATTTTTTTGCGGAAAAGTGAGTGTAACGGTCGTGCCTTCACCAAGTATGGATTCCACATGAATATGGATAAATAAAGACAAAGCTGCTTTTTTGGCCAAATATAAGCCCATCCCTGTAGCGGTGATGTCTCGATGAATCGCAGTTGATGTGAAGCCTTTATCAAATATGCGTGGCAAATCTCTAGGGTCAATACCTCGACCGTAATCTCGCACCTTAAGAATAGTCTGATCAGCGTGTTTATAACTAGTAATCGTAATATCTGTGGCTTCACTATATTTCACAGCGTTAGTTAGCAGTTGCCTAATAATATAGGCGACCCATTTGGCATCACTTACAACGGTAGCTGCTTCTAATTCGATATCAAAGCCGATCCCTTTCTGAATGCACCAGGATTGCAGCGTTTTGATTTCATTGAATATGACCGTTTCTAACTCGGTGTTCTCCATAAATAAATCATTCTCAATAAAAAGAATTCGTCTTTGATGAAGCTGTTGGTCAAGCAAAAGATGGATTCGCAGCCATTCATAGGTCAAATTTGATTTCATCGTGTCATCATCCATACGATCGATCATTAAACTCATGGCTGTTAAAGGTGTTTTCACTTCATGAATCCAAGCAAGCAAGTCATCCTTTTCCTGCTCCAAAGTCATCTGATTTTGCGCCGAAGCTTGTTTTGAATATTGGACTTGGTTAATTATACAGGTTTCAATGATTTGTTCAAACGGACGATCAGGCATGCTTATTCGCGATAAATCGAGACTTTCATTTTGCTCTTCTAGACTTTTGTAATATTTCGTCTCTATGTGGTAGCGACTAAAAAAAAATAAAATAAAGATGATTAGGGACAAATAAACGATATAGAGCATGGAAGCTAGCGGGACCGCTGCATCCATAAAAGATACAAAGATAACGATTAGCTGCATGATTAGAAATAAAGCGATCCAGCTGCGTCTTTCAATTAGGTATCGTTTAATCATAGCCATTCGCCTCTTCAGTCGCCATATAGCCTTGTCCTACTTTCGTTTCAATGTTCACGCCCAAGCCAAGCTCGTCGAGCTTTTTGCGTAGACGGTTAACGTTGACAGTAAGCGTATTGTCGCTAATGAAACGTTTGTCATTCCACAAATGGTTAATGATTTCGTCACGGCTTACAATTTTATTTTTTTTATCAATAAGCAACTTGAGTATGTATACTTCATTTTTAGTTAGCTCTACGGTGCCTTCAGCATTCATCACTGTATTTCGCTCATAATCGACAGCTGCACCGCACCATGTTTTGAGCTCGTTTTTCTCGGAATTGTAATTATAGACGCGACGAAGAATGGCTTGTACCTTTGCAATCAACACATCGAAATGAAAGGGTTTTTGAATAAAATCATCGGCACCAAGCTGCATAGACATGACGATATCCGTAGGGTGGTCGCGTGAGGATAAAAATATAATCGGGATGTTGGAGTTAGCTCGAATGAGTCTGCACCAATGAAATCCATCAAATTTGGGTAATTGAATATCAATTACGACTAAGTCAGGCTGAATAGATGTGAATTCTTGAATCACCTGGCTAAAATCGCGAATCCCATACACATCGTAGGACCAAAGCGATAATCGTTCTTTGATCTCTTTAAAAAGCGTCGTATCATCTTCAATTAACAATAGCTTAAACAGAGTCATTCACCACACATTTTTTACATCTAATTCTATAGTAAAATATTTACACAATCTAGATAGCAAATAGAAGGACTCTAGGAAGCATGACTTATGCAATCTGCTGAATGAATTCGAGATTGTGAGAAATATAATTTTGATTTGACAGAAGTCCTTTGGCTGTAGTACATTCATTTTAGTTAAGGACTTAACTATATAACGGTGGTGACTCCTGATATGGACTTTACAGAGGAAACAAAGAACGAGCTTCAAGCCTATGTGCTCGAATTGCCCCTGCATACGAAGGTTTTTTTCTCTTTGGTGGAAGCAACGGCAAGATTAGTCGACGTTTCGGAGAAATATTGGCAATCCAAAGGTCAAAACGGCGCCCGGATTCGGCTTCTCGTGGAGATTATGAAGGAAGGCGGAACTATCCTCCCCTCCATGCTTGCCAAAAAAATCGGCGTGACCAAATCCAATATTACGCTTCTGCTTACTCCGCTCGAGAGTGAAGGACTCATTCGCAGAGCCAGCCACCCGCAGGACGGCCGAAAAACGATTATTTCCATTACCACGGAAGGACAGAGCCTCTTGCTTCAGCATTTGCCCGAGAACCGCCAAGGCATTACGGACAAGATGAGCAAGCTTAGCGAGCAAGAATTGAACCAGTTATTTACGTTACTAAAGAAGCTAAATCATCCGTGATGCGGCTTTTCGCTCATTTAGTTAAGTCCTCAACTACTATCCAAACCATTTAAATTAGGAAGGTTTATGTTCATCGTCTTGAGTTGCGAACTTAACCACTCACTTATTCACTCCTACTTTTCACCGCAGCACCCGCATGAAAGCAAGAGCATTTACAGAAAAAAAGAAAGGATGAATAGTTATGTCCATTGCCATTACAGGCGCCACTGGCCAATTAGGCCGTTTAATTCTGAAGGAGCTTGTGCATAGCCAGCCTGCGGAGGGCATCATCGCCTGCGTTCGCGACCTTGAGCAAGCGAGTGTTTTTGAAGAACAGGGAATTCAGGTACGATTTTGCGATTATGACCAGCCGGAATCCCTTGGGCGGGCCTTTGCCGGCGTTTCCAAGCTCCTCCTCATCTCAAGCTCCAACTCAGATGATGCCGTCCGCTTGCGACAGCACAAGCAAGTCATCGACGCAGCCAACAAAGCAAGCGTGGCCCAACTCCTCTATACCAGCTTTGCTTTCATTCGAGATAACGCGGATATTCCGTCTAACGTACATGCGGCAACGGAGCACGCTATTCAAGCCACTGGCATTCCTTATACCTTTCTTCGAAATGCGCTGTATACCGATTTCGTTGGCGTGCTTGGCCTAAATGAAGCCGTTGCTGCTGGAGAGCTTCGTTATCTTCCGGGAGACTGGACCTTCAACAGCGTGACGCGACAGGATCTTGCAGGGGCGGCAGCGAAAGTGCTTATCCGGCAAGGGGACGAGCATGTGAATAACATTTACGAGCTTGCAGCGCCGCAGGGTTGGACCTTCCCAGATTTGGCCGCTGCCCTCCAGACGCTAACCGGAAAGCTTATTTCCCTTCGGCCCGATCCCCAAATTCAAAATTGGATATATGGCTTTTTAAGAAAAATCGATACCGCATCCACCTCTAATGATTTAATAAAATTAACAGGCCGGCCTATTATTCCATTGGCAGAAGCCATTAAACCTTTTATTACATTAAAATAACTGCTATCCTCTCTCCACTTCTGCACAGGATAGAAAAAAGAGCCGAATGCCGCGCCCTATAGCGCCAGTCATTCCGCTCTTTTCCTCTTGCCTGATGATTTTTAGCTTAAAAACAACCGCTCATTCGGTACAATCTGCTTCGCTTGCGAAGCGCTTGACCAAGAAAGGCGGGCATGCGCGTTTCCGCCGTTCTCCAAATATTCCATCTTAATGTCGTATTTCACGCCCGCGGTCAACGAGATCGTCGCGCTGAGCTCGCCGTTCATCGATTGCCACTGGGTAATCAGCTGCTGGCCGTTCACCCACAAGCGCACGCCATCATCCGTATGCGTATAGAACGTGTAGGTTTCCGTATACTGCGGTTGAACTTTGCCTGTCCAGCGTACCGTAAACCATTCGCCTGGCACGTTCACCGTAGGACGGTCGCCGCCCCAATCGAAATCGATGGTAGCATCTACCCGCTCCATCTCCAGGCTGCCAAAGTTACCGGCATAATATTGGCCGAGCAGGCCATTGCCCGTTCCGCCTCCGCCAGGAGCAGCATTCGTCGTAACACTGAGCGCCGTACTAGCGGCCGATAAGTTGTTAGCCGCATCTTTAGCCTTTACGGTAAAGCTGTAAGCTGTGCTCGCTGTCAGGCCCGAAACGGTAAACGAAGTAGCTGCTGCGCCGGTAGTCGACCCGGCCAGACTTGCACCATTGTAAATGTTATAGCCTGTCACGCCTACATTATCGGTGGAAGCGCTCCAAGTCAAACTGACGCTCGTTGCCGTTTTGCTTGGGGATGCCAAGTTAGCAGGCGCGCTCGGCGCGACGGTATCGCCCGGATTCGGATTCCCGCCTGAGGCGGAGGTTAACCTTGCTCCTGCCCAATCTGCATGATCATACCCAGTGCCATCGCCCGCATCGCCGACAACAAGCTTAAGGACGTTAACGCCTGTGACGTTTAGATCGATGGACTTGGTGGCCGTATCGGCGTTCATCACACCGCTCTCATAAGCTTTTACGCCATCGAGCCAAACCTCGAACGTCACAGTACCGTTATTGATGGCCAACACTTCGTCATCCACGCCGACATCGGATTGGAAGCGATAATAATTGCCGTTTAAATTATAGAAAATTTCCGAATTTGCATGTGTACCGATTCCCTTCGCATAAGTCGTCCCGTTCAGCGTGATCGTGCGCTGCTCGTTGCTCTTATCCTTCTGCACATTGCCCCAGCCGGTCGTTGCCGAGGACCACGTCAGATCGCTTAAATAGGTGGTAACGGCTGGCGGATTCGTTGTCACGCTAACAACCGTGCTTGCAGCTGACAAGTTGCCCGCGGCATCCTTCGCTTTCACCGTAAAGCTGTACGCCGTGCTTGGCGTCAAGCCCGTGACTGTAAAGCTTGTTGAAGCCGCTCCCGTTGTCGTTCCGGCAAGCACGCCACCGCGGTAAACTTCATAGCCGGTGACCGCCAAATTATCGGTGGATGGCGACCAAGTCAAGCTGACGCTCACATCCGTATGGGCTAGCGAGGCCAGATTAGCGGGTACGGTAGGTGCCGTCGTATCCGGCGCGTTCGTCGTCACATTCAGCGTATTGCTGGCTGTGGACAAATTACCGGCGGCATCCTTCGCTTTCACCGTGAAGCTGTAAGCCGTGCTTGGTGTCAAGCCGGTCACGTTGAACGCTGTGCTGCTAGCGCCAGCGGTCGTGCCAATGAGCGTTCCGCCGCGGTAAATTTCGTAGCCGACGACCCCAACATTATCCGTCGATGCGGACCAGGTCAGATTAACCGATACGTCGGTCTTTGAAGGCGAAGCCAGACTTGCTGGCGCCGCTGGCGCCTGCGTATCCGGCGGGCCTGCATTAACCGTAACGTTCTGCTCCTTCAGGCTCGCTCTTCCTTCGTTGTCCCATACGACGAGCGTGACGCGGAAAGTGCCAGCCTTCTGATACGTATAGGTCGGGCTTACCGCCGTGCTTGGTACGCCTTCACCGAAATCCCATAAATTTTCGGCAATCGTGCCGTTATCCGTTGAAGAGTTCGTAAACGTCACGGATGAGCCCAATTGAACGGTAAGCGGCGCGCTGAAGTTCGCCACTGGCTTCGGATTCGAAAAGCCGCGACTGGTTAACTGCGTATTCGTACCGTTGCCGCTGACCGTATTGCCGCTCCATTCTAGATTGGCGGCACTCGCAGGATACTGGTCAATCGACTCGCCCGTGTTTCCTGTAATCGTGTTATTAATAAAGCTAAGACGGTCAACGCCCGAAGCTGTCGTAATCTCAATGCCTTTGCGGCCATTGTTAATAATCTGGTTGCTGTCGAAGGTCAGATTTTGCGAGTTGCCATGAATGCGAATCGCATTGCCTCCATAGCCAGCATAGGCTGCCTGCGGATTGTCACGCGGCCCGTCCTTGAACGTGTTTTTGTAAAAGTATTGATACTGCTCCGTTTGGCCCGTGCCCTCGCCTTGCAGCTGCATGCCCCACATCACCATATTTTGAATCGTATTGTAGCCCCAATACTGATAGCCGGTTCCCGGTGACTGCTGCATCCCGACCTGCTGGCCTCCATCGACGAGGTTGCCCGTCGTTACGCCATGCTCCACCATTACTTCAAGTCCCATATATCCAACCGATCCATCCGTCGCCTTAACAACGTTATTGCGGACGGCAATATACTTCGATCTGACCGCGCTAATCCAGTGATCAACATAGTTGTCTTCGATTAACGAATAATCACAGTCCGTATGGAGCTCGATGCCAAGCCCTTCCGTATGATGGCCCGTACCGGTAATGTTGTTGCCCCTTACCTCCACATATCGGCAGCCATCATTGGCGAAAATACCGCCCCGGCCCGTATCATGAATGGTATTGTTCAAAATTTTCGCGCCATCCGAGCCCCAGCCTGTCCGCACCGCGCCGCCCCAGGCGGAGTTAACGCCGATGTTGGTAATGATATTGTCGCTAACCTCGATATTCGGCGAGCCGATTGCGTATAGCGCAAATGGTCCAAAGCCTGCGGAAGCGGTAAAATCCTTGACACGCAAATGGCGCATTTTGTTATTGCTGCCGCCTTCCGATACGACAGCCGAGAGAATCGAGCTGTTGCTGTTCCCATCGAGCGTCAGATCGGAAATTTCCACATTGGATAGATTATAGAAACTGAACATTAGCTCCTGCCCGGTGGAGGTAGATTTGATGATCGTCGTATCGCGGCTTTCGCCTTTGATGCTGACGCCTGACTTGCCGGTAACCGCTCCGCTTAAATAATAAGTACCAGCCGGGATATATACCGTATCTCCGGAAACAGCCGCATTGATTGCGCTCTGAAACGCTGCTTTGTCATCCGCTCCGTCGGAACCACTCGCCCCGTAAGCGGTTACATTTATACTCGCTGCAAATGCTCCTGGCAGCGGAATAGCTGGCAGCAGTAAAGCCATGGACAAGGTTACGCTAAACAGCTTGGCCTTCAAGGATTTCATCTTCATGATCGAACATCCTCTCCTTTATGCTATAATTTGCGATTCAATTCCGAACAAGCCGTTTAATGGCATCCATCATCCCCTCTCACTTTCATAGGCACAGCAAGGTATCACTCCTGCATCTCTGCTCTCTCATCATGACAAATTGCATAATCAATTGAAACTGTACAATAAGCCAAAGCCTGCATTCAGCGGCTATATTTTTTACGGATTACTGCAATAAAGATTCAAGCCAATTGGCCGGCAATACACTCAACCACCACCGCTTACAATGATTACCAAGGAGTCCCGCCCCAAGCCGCTGGAACGGGATTGCTCCATTTTCTAGTTCACAGCATTTAAAATCGCTGCGATAACCATCGCCGCTTCCACTCGCGTTAACGATGCCTGCGGATCAAATTCACCGCCCGCCCGTCCTTTAAGTATGCCTTGCTGCGCTAATGCGGCTGCCGCTTGCCGTGCCCATTCCGGAATCGCGGCACTATCCGTAAACGTCGGCGCTCCGTCCTCCGTATTAGCAGTTCCGCGCGCTTTGGCGATAATGACGGCCATTTCCGCCCGGCTGATCGTTGCTTGAGGCCGGAAGCTGCCGTCCCCGTAACCGCTGATTAAACCAGCTTGCGCGGCTTGCGCAACCGCTTGCTCCGCCCATAAGCCAATCAAGTTCCGGTCAGAGAACTCCGGCAGCTGCAATGCATCGCCCTGCGGCCCTCCAGCACCCAAAGCATGCATAAGCATGACGATGAATTCGGCCCGCGTCACTTCCCGCTTAGGCTCAAATGCCGCAGGGCTAGTTCCTTGAATGATCAGTTTGGAAGCCAGTTCACTGATCGTAGCATATGCCCAGTGCGTTTTAGGGACATCCTGAAACGTTCGGCTAACCTCAAGCGCCGCGTATTTGCTGAAATGGTAGGCAGCTCCGCTTACTTCCCCATTTGCCGCTGCCCCTCCCGCATAAGTAAGCTTTCCGTTATCTGCAATCTCGTAAATGCCAGCCGTGCTTTGGTTTCCTGCAGCTTCTGCCTTCACACGTAGACCAATTGGACTTATGAATGCCGGAAGCGAGAGCAGGTGTCCGTCCGCCTTGCGAAGCGCTAGCGTAAAGTCATAAACGGAACCGAGAGCTTTAATAGAGAGTGAATCCATCTCTTCCGCTTTTGCCAATAGTGCTTCCTCTTCCGAAGCCGTGAGAATTTGGACATTCAGCACGATGCTGCCGCCCTTGACGCCCGCTTGATCGGTAAGCTCTGCCAGCTGCTTAAGCGTTGCTGACGGAATCGTTACCGCGATCGCGTCCCATTTTAGCTCAAGCTGTCGGTCGGTGAGTGCCTCTCCCGCATCCGCAGGCAGACTGATTTTGTTAACTCCGCCCTTAACCGCAATGACCACCTTGTCGCCGCTGCCCGGCTGGACGAGTTCCTCACGTGTAATCGTTTGTTCGCCTGTTGTGGATGAACCTGGAACACTTGTAGCGCTTGGTCCGCTTGGCGTTGTCGGGATTGAGCTGTTTGTCGTTACTTCAAGCGCAATGCTTGGAGCGGATACATGGCCAGCCGCGTCCTTAGCCACCACCGTAAAGCTATAGGCCGTACCCGGATTCAAACCGGTTACTACGTAAGCCGTTTCGCCGGAAGCTGTTCCCGCCAACCGTGTACCTTCATACACCTCATAACCAGCTACGCCAACATTGTCAGTGGCGGCCGTCCAAGACAGACCGACGCTCGTTTCCGACTTCGATGTGACGGTAAGCCCGCTTGGCGCGCTCGGCGCTTCAGCATCGGCGCCTTGTACTCGGATGATCTGCTCCTTCAAGCTCGCTCTCCCTAAATCACTCCACACGACTAGCGTAACGCGGTAGTCACCCGGCTCGTTGTACGTATAGGAGGGATTGATCTCGGTCGAAGGCAGGCCGTCTCCAAAGTCCCATAAGTGTTCGACGATAGTTCCTCCGTTGCCGCTTGATCCATTGCTAAAATATACCGGCTGTCCCGCTTCTGCCACTAATGGCGCTTCGAATTCAGCCGTCGGTTTCGGATCGGCGAAGCCGCGCGATTCAAGCTGCGTGTCCGTTCCGTTCCCGCTTACCGTATTGCCCGACCATTCCAGATCTACAGCCGCATCCGGATAGGTTTCAATCGTCGGGCCTGCATTTCCGGTAATTACATTATTAATAAAGCTGATCCGGTCTACGCCAGCGGCTCCCGTAATATCTATCGCTTTGCCGCCGTTATCGCGAATCACATTGCTGTCGAACGTAATGTTCCGGGAGCTCCCATGGATGCGCAAGCCGTAGCCGTCATAGCCCGGGTAGGCAACGGAAGGATGGCCGGTTTGCGTCTGCTGGAAAATATTTTTGTAAAAATATTGATTTTGCTCGATCTCTCCCGTACCTTCGCCTTGCAGCTGCATCCCCCACATCACCAGATTTTGAATCGTGTTGTAGCCCCAATATTGATATCCGGTGCCCGGCGATTGCTGCATGCCAACCTGCTGGCCGCCATCCACCAAATTATCGGATGTTACCGAATGGTTGGACATAATTTCGAGGCCCATCCCTTTAACCGTATCACCGGAGGTTTGAATAGTATTGCGGCGAATCGCGTTATACTCTGAGCGTACGACGCTCAGCCAATGATCAACCTGATTATCCTCAACGAGTGAATGATTGACATTCGTATGAAGCTCAATGGAGAGGCCGTGTTCCTTATGGCCCGATCCGGTTACAATGTTATGACGAACGACTGCACCCTCAACCCCATCATTGAGAAAAATGCCCCCGCGTCCCGTATCCGCAATGGTATTGCGAATGATGACCGGATAATTCGAATCATAGCCGACCCGCATGCCAGCTCCCCATGTCGAGTTGAGACCCATATTCGAAAATTCATTATCCGTAATGACCACATTGTCCGTATGTGCAACGAGAATGCCGAACGGACCGAATCCTTCTTCCCTTGTCATATTGATAATCCGGTTATGGTGCAGCTGATGGCCGCCGCTACCTGCGGCGAGCGTATCGTCAGCCGTAATGCCGCCATCCGCGTTCGCATTGCCGTTTCCGTCAAGCGTGAGCTGGGACACTTCAACCCGGCTCCTGCCATTAAGCGATAGGAGGTAACCCACCGATTCCCCTGTATATTTTATAATCGTTGTATCTCGGCTCTCCCCTGCAAGTTTAACATCTGATTTGCTTTCGATGGAGTCGGACACGAAATACGTTCCCGCAGGGATATAGACGGTTTCTCCCGCTGAAGCGCTGTCTATGGCAGCTTGAATGCCAGCTAAATCATCATGTCCATCTGTACCATCCGCACCGAAAGCGGTTACATTAATGACGGACGCAAACACGGCAGGCATGGGCAGAGCCGGCAGCAGCAAAGCCGCGGAGCAGACCAAGCATATGACCTTTTTGTTTAATTTTTTCCCTGATATCATTTATAATCCTCCCTTGTCTCTCTTGCATTCATTTCTTCTGAATGGCTGCATCTGAGCTGGAATGCTGGTACGCGCTTTGCCGGCTTCTTTCCCTTAGATGCTCCCTATCCTCCTTTCACCATACGGTACCTTTGGACCGACCTGAAGCTGTTGTCTGGCAGCTAACTAGAGCATGACGGGTCAAACTGCAAAAACAAAGTGTACAATCCGGCAATTCCTGTATAGTCCGGCTGTACATTTTTCGAATAACCGTAAAGGCTTACGCTCGCCTGCTCATGCAAAACGGCTGCTGCCGTCATCTGCGGCAAAGCAGCCGTTCCACTTCCTTTAACCATTGCTTTTATAAAATGACATAAACCGTCTCGCCGGCAGCAATCGCTATCCGCTGCCAGCTCGATGATGCACACGACCCAAGCGGAAGCTCTGCCTCGCTTTGATCTTCCATCAACAACTTGACGCTCGCCGGGAAAATGCCGGGGTTGCTAATGGAGAGCATTCGCCTACCGTCCGCAGCGGACTCTACGCGGCACTCGACTTGATCGATGGCCGTCACGCGTCCACTCGTTTTATTTACATAAATGCCAGGAAGCTCGGCATAGGTCAGCATAAGCGAAACCTCGCACCAGCAGGAGTAGGGGATGACCTCGCCTACGTAAGCTTTGCCTTCCCAATCGCTCATATTGACCCGCTCGCTCATATACCCCGGTGGCATATCATAGCCGTCCCAGCCTTTAACCGGGCGATCCTCGCGAGATAAATATTGCGGCAAATGGCCTGCGATTTCACGCAAGAGCTCCAAATAGATCTCCTTGCCCGTGGCACGGTACAACTTTAATAAGGAATCGCCGGACAACGTGCAAATGCCTGGCGCGCTGTGTTTGTTTTGGACATTGGCAATAACCGAGCCGCTTGTGCGGATGCCCAGCCGCTCAAAGGTCGAGCCTGCCGGGAAGCGAAAATCGTAGGAGACGCACCAGCTCATCGCTTGCAGCGCCGCCTCTTCTGCCCGCTTGATCCATGCACGATTGCCGCTTGTCTCATACAGCACCATGTAGGATTCCAGCAAGGCAAATGCCGACTCGCTGTCCGGACATTGCAGGATCTCGCCTGGCCCGCCTGTCGTTACGCCGATCGCAGTGAAGTGATTATAATAATAAAGAGCAGAAGCCTCGGCGATTTCAGAA
Source organism: Paenibacillus luteus (assembly GCF_006542765.1). GTDB lineage: Bacteria > Bacillota > Bacilli > Paenibacillales > Paenibacillaceae > Pristimantibacillus > Pristimantibacillus luteus. The sequence goes on along the minus strand of NZ_SKCD01000044.1, from coordinate 221,745 downwards.
TACGCTGGATCTGCGAAATACTCCCCGCAAAGGGCAAGACCGGCAGGCGCCATCGCTGCCCCCGCTGAATTGCCAATCAGCATATCTCCCGATTCGTTGTGCACCCATTGGCCGAATTGCCCATATTTCTGCCATAGCCTGACGAAGGCGTCTGCAAGCTTTCTCGTGCCCTCCAGCCATGGCTCTGGAATGACGAATGCGGAATTCCCCTGCTCCAAAGCGATAAAATGCTTCAAAATAAAATACAAGGCGTCAGCACTCTTGCGAACAATATGCCATTGCTCAGGATAGGGACGGTTTGGGGCATCGTTGAATTCATCTCCAAACCATTGCCCGTTGTAGCATACGCCATGGAAGAAGCCCGACGGCGTCTGGCTTCCGAACATAAAGCGGAGCGTATCTAGCGAGCGGCTAACCGACAGCTCCGTGCCTTCCTGCAGCAGAGCCAGACTGGACATTCCCCCTCCGACCCAGCCCACTTGCCAATCCTGATGCTTCATATCTATCGTTCCAACCGCATAGTACCCCAGCGGAGCGTTCCAATTCAGCTCGTTATACTTTTTCTCTTGAATGCCCCAAGCTGCGGAGAATGGCAAGCTCGGTGCCAAGCTGACCGCTTCGTGGCCTTGGCGCCGCACCTCGGCAAATTTCTCAAACAGCGCCGGCACGCTGCCGCAAGGAAACCGATAGACGCGGCAGTTCAACACCACTGAATCGCCCGGCTTAAAATCATAGCCCTTGTCTGTGCTTGGCACCTTGGTCGTTGCCATTTCATATTTCAGTGCTGGTCTGACACCAGGCGCCTGGAAGGAAATTCGTGCCGTGCTTCGGTCCCCGTTCTCCTCCAGATGCATCGACGTATCGCCAAGAGCTGTCCCTTGCTCCGTGACGAACAGCCAGCCGATCGCGTTCTTCTCATCAACAAAGCCGATAGCGGGTGTAGCCGCATCGCCAGTCAGCAGATGGAAGGCGGAAGGAGCTCCCTCATCGATCGAAAGACGCGGAACGTCGGTAATAAGCGTCGGCACATCCGCGCCGTGATCACTAAGCCTCGTCCAGCAGGGGGCGTAGGAAAGCTCTCGAACGCCGAACCGATTGCCAGCATAGACGGCTCCGGGGACGAGCACGTAATGTTGAACAGACCAATCGCTGACCTGAAAGGACAGATTAACAGTCGACTGCTCTGATACTCCCACTGAATGGAACTCAGCAGCGAGCCGTTGCCCCTCCTTGGCATCAATTTTTCCTGATTTGGTGACTCGGACAGACCACTGCGCGCCTTCTGCCGTGCTGGCATGACCGCTCATTCCGTCCCAGCTTACTTCACAGCTCTGGATGGGATCGGCTTGATTGTATCTGGTAATATAAGCACCAAGTTCTATGCCTGCTGCTCCGAGTGGAAAAGGCGACCTAGACATAGCGTTCCTCTCCTTCCCCAAGCAGGGCAGCTTCTTCCATGAAAGCACCAGCTGCAGGGTGTGCTTCCACTGTTAAAACCGCTGGCAGCAATCCGGCCGCTGCCGCTTTAACGGTAATGCCGCCTCCCTCCGATCCTGCTTGCACTAAGGCAAGCGCATGCCCGTTGAACGCTCTGCGGCTGCTCGCCCGATCCGATTCATGGCTGCTCGGATTGCCGTTTCCTACCCCAAGCAGCAGGCCCGCGCCTTCAACGCAAAAGCTCACTTCCGTATCCGCATAAGGCACAACATACCCTCGCATGTCTACGATGCTCACCCGGATAGCCGCAATGTCCGCCCCGTCTGCCGCAATCAACAACCGGTCTGCTTCCAGAAAAATGGCATGAGGCTTACCGGACGTTATTCTTTCCGTCTCGGCTGCCACCTCTCCTTGATTGCGCCCAATGGCTTTAAGCTCACCCGGCTCATAGGGGACTTGCCATTCGAGACTGGACATGGGCTGAACTTGCCGCAGGCCAAGCGAGCGTCCGTTCAAAATCAGCTCAATCATATCGCAGTTGGTATAAACCATGACACGGATAGGTTCTCCTTCCCGCCCTGGCCAATTCCAATGCGGCAGCAAATGAACAAGCGGCTCGTCTCGCCACAACGCTCTCATGAAATAATAGATGTCCTTCGGAAAACCGCATGAATCCATCATCCCAAAATGCGAGCCGATGCAAGGCCACTCATAAGGCGTCGGCTCTCCCCGATAATCAAAACCCGTCCATAGGAAAACGCCGGTCAGGAACGGATGCTGAATGACATCCGACCATGACCTCTCCGGGCTGCAGCCCCATGAAGGGATGCTCGTTCCGTAAGCGGAGCAGTAGCCCTTAACCGGATCATCCTCATAAATGCCCCTTGTCGTCGTAAAGCTCGCCGATTCGCTTCCAATGATGAGCCGGTCCGGATTTTTGCTGCGCCCATCAAGGTCTGCCCCCCGATGCCCGTAGTTGTAGCCTACAATATCGACAGCCTCGGCATATCCGCCGCTGCTCCAGCCATGGTTCATGGCCGCCATCGTGGGCCGGGTCGGGTCGAGCTTCCTTGTCAGCTTTGACATCGTTCTCAAAATGCGTGCCCCCATGACGGTCCCTTCAAGCACCTCCTCGTTCTCCAGGCTCCACAGAATAACCGACGGATGATTGCGGTCGCGAATGACCATGCGGCTTAGCTCCTCCAGTCCTCTTGAACTGCTGTCGAGCTTCCTGTTCTCGTTCATCACGAGCATGCCCATTCTGTCGCATAGGTCCAGAAGCGCTGGCGATGGAGGATGATGGGCGCTGCGGTAAGCATTGCAGCCCATTTCCTTCAGCAGCTTCAGCTTGTATGCGATAAGCGCATCCGGCATCGCTACGCCTACACCGGCAAAATCCTGATGGTTGCTGGTGCCTTTAATCGGATACGGGCTGCCGTTTAGCACAAATCCCCGATCTGCATCAAATAACAGGCTGCGAATGCCAAAGGTCGTTTCATAACGATCTAATAATTGATTATTTTCATACACTTCCGATATCGCGATATACAAAAAAGGCTGCTCGGGTGACCAAAGTCTTGGAGTCTCTACAATCAGCTCCTGCTCGATCACCTTCTCCCCAATATCGACTACCTTTGATTGCATAACAAGCGCGCCAACCTCGCGTCCGCTCTCGCTTTCCTTGATAAAGGTCCGCAATTCAAACGGCCGCTCTAGCTCTTCTTTATTGCTGATTCGAGTCTCGATTCGGAGGGTTGCCTGTTCATCTGAGAGATTTGATGCGGTAATAAAGGTGCCCGAATCCGCAACCTGCAGCGAATTCGTCGATTGCAGCCAGACATGCCGATAGATCCCGCTCCCTTCGTACCACCAGCCCTCAAAATCAGTTGCGTCTACTTTAACGAGAATGACATTGTCACCCTCCGTTCCATAGCGGAGAACATCCGAGATATCATAGGAGAAGCTTGTATAACCGCCAAAGCGTTCCCCGATTAAATGCCCGTTCACCCAAACCGTGCTTCTTCCCGTTACACCGTCAAACTGCAAGGCAATCGTTCTTCCATGCTCCCCTGCGGGCATCGCAAACCGCTTGCGGTAAAAGCCGATGCCCGTAGGCAAATAGCCATGGCTGCCTGCCCGGGAGCCCAGCTCGGGATCATTGACGTATTGCTCATCGAGGCACCAGTCATGCGGCAGCCGAACAGGGCTCCAGCCGTCTTGCACCTGCTGTGCCTCTTTGTTTACATAGGCAATGTCGAGCCACTCCCCTTCCTCTCGCTGCGCGCAGTCCGTCAGCCCGCCGGTCATTCCGCCCTTTACCGCGTAGGGAATCGGAATATCCCCTTTATGAAATAACCATCCCTGATCAAAATCCCCCCTGCTTCTGCCTGATGCCGACATGCCTTCCGCCTCCTTATGTTAGCTTTATCTTTCTTCTTTATCGTTGGAAAACGATGGATCGAAGGTAAAGTTAACATGGCAGCCATGAGCAGTCTACTGTGAAAATAACGATTAAGTGTACTTTATTTGAAAGCCCTTGCATCCTTTGCGGCAATGGTTTTATAACTAAATTGTACAGTAGATAGAGGGAGGTCTTTAGCGATGGATCGGAACTTTTACGTAGCCATGGACGGGAACGACAAACAGAGCGGGAGCATGAACGCCCCCTTCCGCACAATCGGCAGAGCACGGGAGCATGTTCGGGAGTACATTGAGCAAGGGATGGACCACAACGTTAACGTGCATATTCGCGGAGGCCTTTATGAGCAAGAGGCTGCTCTGCGCTTTGATGACAGGGATGGCGGGAAGGATGGCTTTTTGGTCCGTTATAGTGCTTTTCCTGGCGAAGAAGCCGTCATTGCCGGCGGCAAAAAAATAACGGGATGGACCGTATTTAAAGGCAATATTTGGGCAGCCAAATTGGATAGCGGCCTAACTTTTCATACACTTTATGCAGAGGGAGCAAGAGTTAAGCAAGCCCGCCTGCCCGCGTCCGGCTATTACGAGACGGACCTCTCCAGCACGGCTTCTAATGAGCAAGAAGCGCGGCAAGGACTGTTCATGCGCGTGGAGGATATGCCGCTTGAACAGGACCTGTCGGGAACACAGGTATTCGTATGGCCGGGAGAGGGAGAGTGGAATTGGTTCTCCGAATTAAAATCCGTCGCGGCCGTGAACCGAACCGAGCGCTTTGCCCAGTTTGAGTCCCCCTCCACTTGGCCGATTGGCGCGGGCTCGCGCTATTATATCCAGGGCCATTTAAGCTTTCTTCAGTCGCCTGGGCAATATTATTTTGATCAGGGGGAGAGCACTTTATATTATTGGCCCGCGAACGATCACGCAGACCCGAATAAACAAACCATCATTGCCCCCATGGTGACAAGGCTGCTGGATATCAACGGCCGGTCTCCCGGGCAAACAGTAAGGTCGCTATCCTTCTCCCGCCTTACGCTTGCCTGCACCGACTTCTTCCCGGAATACCGGATGATGGACGATAATGTGGAGCAGACGGAGCACCGTGAGGGACTTATTTATATCAATCATGCGGAAGATATTCAGATTGAATCCTGCCAGATCGGCTTTGCGGGCAGCTGTGCGATCTTTCTGGATCATTACGCCAAATCCATCGCAATCGAAGGAAATGATATTAACCAGTTCGGCTATATCGGTATCAGCTTAAATGGCTTTGCCCCGGGTGCTGGTCCCTTCGAGGACCCTGAAGCCTCATATACCAACAGCCATAACCGCATTGCCAATAACCATATCCAGCAAGGCGGCGAGCTGGTTGGGCATGGCTGCGGCATTTTGCTCTATCAAAGCGGCAATAACCAAATTACAAACAATCTTATCGCCGATCTGCCGCGATACGGAATTTCCATGAAAGGGCTGCGGCACAAAACGATGCCCTCCAAGCTGTATGGGATCGACGTCACCTGGGACAATCACTGGGCATTTCTGCACAGCCGCAACAACCTTATCGCCTATAACGATATTTCACGCGTGATGACGGACAGCCAGGACGGAGGGCTGATCGAGGCATGGGGCGTTGGCAGGGGCAACTTGATAGACCACAATTATTTGCATGATAGCGGCATTCATTTCTCCTTCGGCTTTGGCATCTATTTGGACGACGCTGCCGATGATTTCACCGTCACCAATAACATCATCACCAGGCTTTACAGCAGCGGCAGCGGCAAGCTGTGGATGCTTATTTTCGCCAAAGGAATCGGCAACCGGATCAGCAATAATTTGCTTGTGTCCAATCCAGATGCCATTGCCGCCGTCGGCTCCCAAGAGATGGCGGACGAGGAAAACAAACATATCGAAATTGCAGGCAATATCATTTATAATTCAGGATATCTTTATTATTTCGTCAATTACAGCGAAGAGCGCTTCGCCGCCGCTGACCGTAATCTATACTTTCGAAACGGCAAACCCTGCCTCATCGGCGGCTGCTTGCCTCTGCCCGATCGAGGGGATGACCCACTTGGGAGAAAGGAATACGGATTCCAAGAGTGGCGGTCGCTTTCGAATGGAAAATACGATAAAAACACCGTATTTTCAGATCCATTATTCATCGATGCCGAGATGGCAGATTACAGGCTGAGGCCTGAGTCGCCCGCTTACCGCTTAGGCTGGAGCAGCATTGATTTCTCAAAGATCGGTCCAAAATAAACAGATCGTACACCGGGGGGCTTGGATCGGATGAAAGTATTCGGATTTTACAAATCCAAAAAATATTTGCAGCGAGTCATGTTCTCCATCACGGCAACGATGGTCATCGTGCTCGTCGCCTCCTCCGTATCCAACACGTATGTGCTGGAGAAAACGGTAAAGAGCATTCAAGAAGAGTCCAATTTAAAGGTTCTCTCCCAAATTCAATATAATCTTACGTATATGAATGAAATCATTTCCCGTTTATCCAATTTCGCATACCGTGATCATTTTCTGATCCCGCTCATGTTTAACGAAACTTTGCCCAAGATGGACCTTATCCGCGGCCATCGCCAAATGTCCAATATTATGGAGAGCTCCTCTTTCCTCCATTCGATGGTCATTTATAATCAAGCGCAATCCGAGCTGTACGGCTCGAGCAGCAACTTTCTTCTAGACGATGGCGTAACGAAGGAGAAGATTAGGCGAGCGCTTCTGGACCCGAGCCATCCTCAGCCTACCAACCGGCTCATCCCGATGAGCTTGGAGCAGAGCGACGGGCGTATCGATACGTTCGCGTTCATCGTTACAGATTCTTTGAAACCGTTCTCAAACATCCAGTCTGCTATCATTTTGTTTATCAAGTCCGATTGGGTGTTCGACAGCCTCAAAAAAATGAACGTCGCCAGCAACCGCGATCAAGGCGACATTTACATCCAGACGCAAGACGGCCAGCTGCTGACTTCTGATCCGCTTGCCAGCTTCATGTCCGATCAGGACCAAGCGCATATCAAAGAGCTCGTTCAAGAGGATAAATCCAGCGGCAGCCGCATGTCCGGTTTTGTCATCGGCGATCTTTCGGGAGAGAAGGAAATGCTCACGTATATGGAAGACGGGATCGGCGCTTGGACCATTCTATATATCCAGTCCTATAGCAAGCTTATGGAGCAAGTAACGAAAGCACGCAACCAGTCGCTGCTCCTCTCCGGCCTTTTCCTGCTGCTTGCGGTAGGCATGTCGGTATGGCTATCCTACAAGCTTTACCACCCTATCGAAAATATGATCAAGCGAATCAAGCCTCATCTTCCCGACGAGAAGCAGGATGGCTCTGCTTCCTTCGATGAGCTTAGCCTGATGAGCGACAATTTTATGAAGCTATCCGAGAAGCTTAGCGAGATTAGCTCCGAGCATATCGTCAGCCAATACTATATTCGCAGATTTCTAACCGACAGCCAGCTGTTCTCGCACCATGATATGCAGCATTTAATCGAGAAGCATGAGCTCAACATTTCTGTGAAGGACCAGTTGCTCGTTTGCGTCATGAGAATCGATAACTTTGCGGCCTACGACAGCAGCATTACAGGCACATCCAAAAAACTATACAATTTCGCAATCGTCAATATTGCGGGCGAGGTAATGGGCCGTTATTATCCTTGTGAAGCCGTTGAGGTGCGCGGCGACCATGTCGTGCTCATCCTCTCGCAAATAGTGCAGGAGACCCCTTCGCCATTTGCGCAAGTGACGCCGCTGCTTCGGGAGGTTCAGGATACGATTGAGCGCTATTACGGCATCTCCTTGTCCTGTGGCATAAGCGATATCATTTCCCAGTACCCGTTTCTTTCAACGGCTTATTCACAGGCGCTGCGCCTGAGCCAATACGTCATTGTGAAAGGCCATAAAACCATCATTGCATCGGAGGATATTAAAGAAAATCTCGCCAGCAAGCAAATGTCCCTGCCTGACGCCATCGAGAAGAAGCTGACAGAGGCCCTTAAGAAAGGCCAGTTGACCAATGCGGGAAACGAGCTGGAGAAAGCCTTCTCCCTAATCGCCGGATTCCATTATGAGGATATTATCCGCGCGGTTTCCAATCTGGCATGGGTAATCAAAAATACGGCAGCCGATATCCATGAGAACCGGATCATCTCCTTCTCCGATGATATGGATTACATTCATCAAATTACGCAAGAGAAAGAAACCTTAGAGGAGATGTACCTCTCCCTCCTATCGGTGTGCGCCAAAATTTGCGAGGGACAACGGCCGGCCAACATGGAACGCAACGAAATGATGCTGGAGACGGTCAAAGAACTTATTGAGCAGAAGTTTCCGGATATGAATTTAAGCCAGCAATCCATCGCCACAAGCGTAAAGCTGTCGTCGGCTTACATTGGCAAGCTATTTAAAGAAAACTATCACATGTCCATTACCGAATATATTAACGAGGTTCGCCTGAATCATGCTCAGCTGCTGCTTGAACAGGACAACTATACGATATCAGAAATTATGGACAAATGCGGCTATGCCAATCAAAGCTACTTTTTCCGGCTGTTCAAAGGCAAGGTCGGCAGCACGCCGAAGGAGTACCGGATGAAGAAATCCATCTCCTAAATACCTTCGAATCATCCATATGGCCCTTCCTTCACTGCTTGCAGTGGGTGAAGGGCCATTGCTATGCCTGGGTTTCTCCTGAATATGCACAAAATCGAATTTTGTACACCTTTCCAATACAGTAATTCGCAAAACCTATTCTACCCAGCGCGATATCTTCATGGCATGATTGGCATCAGAACAGGAACGTTTCAGATGGAGGAGATCATTAGTGGCCAAGACAGAGCCCGCAGCCACTCGCATTCAGGCGGAGAGCCAGCCGCCTAAGCCGAGCTGGCTAAGCAAAGAATGGAAGCATTTAAAGAAGAACCGCGAGCTGCTGCTGCTCGCAACGCCGGGTGTGTTATTCAAATTTGTAATCGCCTACATTCCTATGATCGGGCTGATACTAGCCTTCAAGTATTTCAGGTATGACCAAGGCATCTTCGGCAGCAAATGGGTAGGCTTCAACAACTTTGAATTTTTGTTCAAAGCCCAGGACGCCGTTCGCATCATTCGCAATACTCTGCTTTACAATATCACCTATATTGTGCTTGGCACGGTCGCAGCTTTGCTGCTCGCCCTTCTGCTCAATGAGCTCAGCGGAAAATTAATCAAAATTTATCAAACAACGATGTTCCTGCCCTACTTCATCTCTTTTGTGCTTGTCGGTTACATTACGAATGCTTTCCTTGACCATAAGGGAGGATTTCTAAATACGATGATCGGCTGGTTTGGACTCGAACCGCATAAATGGTATTTGGAGACGACGCCTTGGATCTTTATTTTGCCGCTGGTCGCTTTATGGAAGGGTATTGGTTTCTCAACTCTCGTCTATTACGCCGGCATTACCGGCATCAATACGGATTATTATGAGGCCGCTCGGCTGGACGGCGCTTCGCGCATTCAGATGATGTGGCGCATTACGCTCCCGCTGCTCAAGCCGCTGGTCATTATTCTGTTTATTCTCGGGCTCGGCAATATTTTCCGCGGCGACTTCGGCCTTCATTATTTTGTGCCGAACAATGTAGGACCTAACTTCCCGACGACCGATATTATTGATACGTATGTCTATCGCGCACTGACCAAACTCGGAGATATTAACTCTGCAGCCGCTGTCGGCTTCCTGCAATCAGTCGTCGGTCTCGTAACCGTCCTATCCGCCAACTTTCTTGTACGCAAAGCAGATAAGGATAATGCGCTGTTTTAAAATGGAGGAGCTCTTATATGCCAAATACAAAAGGTTTTAACCTGATGAATGGTTTCATCAATGTGTTTTTAATCGCCTTATGCCTAGCTATCGCCCTGCCCTTCGTTTTGGTCGTCATTATATCCTTGACCTCTGAGAACAGCCTTGTGCAGGACGGCTATCAGTTCTTGCCCAGGGAGTGGAGCGTGGAGGCTTACCGAATCGTATTCCAGAAGCCCGATCCGCTGCTAAAAGGGTATATGGTCACCATCCTGATCACTGTCATCGGTACCTTTATATCCTTGCTTTTGACTGCGATGACCGCTTATCCCATATCCAGGATGGACTTTCGTTATAACCGCCCCATCACGTTCTACATTTTCTTCACCATGCTGTTCAATGGGGGACTAATACCGTTCTATATCATGATGACGCAATATTTGCACCTAAAGAACTCGCTGCTCGCGTTGATCATTCCGACCCTGCTAAGCCCCTTTAACATTATGATCATGAAGGGCTTCCTGGACAAGATTTCAAAAGAAATCATCGAGTCGGCAAAGGTGGACGGCGCGAAGGAATTCCGAATTTTCTTCACCATTATTTTGCCGCTGGCAACGCCTGCGCTTGCTACCTTGGGCTTGTTCATCGCTTTCGGCTATTGGAATGAATGGTATTACGCGCTGCTGTTCATCGATAACGACAAATATATCCCGCTTCAATTGCTGCTTGTCCGTATTTTGTCCCAAATCGAATTTTTGGCTAATTCGCCGCTGGCTCAGGTCGCCGACAAGCTTGCTTATGCTAATTTTCCTACCTTATCGGTCCGGATGGCAATGGCGATTCTTGCAGGCGGACCGATGCTCATTATTTTTCCTTTCTTTCAAAAGTATTTCGTGAAGGGTATTACAGTAGGTTCCTTGAAAGGATAAGGAGCGACTATTGTGCCATATATAAAACATCATAAACGGAGGGTTCAACGTGAAAAAAACAAGATGGGTCAATTGGTTCGTGCTTTCCTTATGCCTTGCGATGCTCGCAGCGTGCTCCAACAATGGCAATACGCCAAATGCTTCTAATGCTCCAACTAGTGCGGCCGAGAAATCGCCGGAAGCCGAAGCAAGCGAAGCCCCTTCGCTGCCTGAAGTGAAGCTGACCTTCATCTATCCGGTATCGGCCAACCCAGGCCCGGACCAGAAGCTCGTCAACGATGAAATCAACAAATATTTAAAAGAAAAAATCAATGCAACGGTTGATTTGAAACCGCTCACTTTCGACGAATACGAGCCGAAGCTGAATGCAATGCTTGCTGCCGGAGAAGATTTTGACCTAGCTTGGAGCTCTAAGGGCTGGCTGGGCAATTATCAGCCTTATATCGACCGCGGCGCCTACCTTGAGCTCACGGAAGATATGATCACGGAATACGCTCCTGAGGCACGTGCGAATATCCCGGATAAATTTTGGCCGGATATGCTCGCGGTAGACGGCAAAGTATACGGCTTTCCTATCTATCAAGTTGCTGCCAAATCCAAGAGCCTAGTTATCCAAAAACGTTTTGTTGAAAAGTACAACCTGGACATTAATTCCATTCAATCTTACAAAGACATCGAGCCGTTTCTAAAAAACCTGAAGGACAACGAGCCCGGCATCATTCCGCTTGGACTCGCGCAAAACTCTTGGGGCTTATATAGCGACCGGACTACTGTCGGCGAAGGCCTTGCTCTGAGCTATGCCAAGGATGATCCGTCCCTCAAGTACATCGGCAACCTTCAAATTTTAGACAATAAAAAAGAATATCTCGATACGATGCGCAGCTGGTACCAAGCCGGTTATATTAACGAGGATGCGCCAATTATCCAAAATATCAATGATTTGAAGAGCAAAGGAAACGTAGCAGTCGGGCTTGAGTTCACCTCCAAACCAGGCGGAGAAGCAGGCGAAATGGCGATTAACGGCGGCAATGAAGTCGTTTATGCTCCGATCTCCGACAGCTACTTCACCGGCATTTCCGGCGCGATGCACGTCATTAACAAAGGCTCCAAAAATCCGGAACGCACATTAATGCTGATCAATTTGCTCAACACGGATAAGTATTTGTATAACCTGATTTGCAACGGCATCGAAGGCAAGCATTATACCAAAACCGATGATCTGTATATTGAACCGATCAAGGATTCCGGTTATGCGCCAAATGGCGACTGGGTGTTCGGCAATCAATTCAATGCGTACCTGAAGCCTGGCCAGGCTGCTGACACTTGGGAGAGAACGATCGCTCTCAACGACAGCGCACTCGTTCCAGCAACGAGCGGCTTTGGCGTAAACGAAGAGAACATGAAAGCGGAAACCGCGAACGTAACTTCGGTTAACAATGAATACCAAGCTGCTCTGGAATCAGGCTCCGTCGATCCAGCCAAGGAGCTTCCGAAGTACCGCGAGAAGCTAATTGCCTCTGGACAAGAGAAGATCGAGAAGGAAATCGAAGCGCAGTGGGAGAAATTCAAGCAGGAAAAAGGACTTGTCAAATAATCGGTTGGTGAACGGGGCATTGCCGGGAGATTACATTCCGGCAATGCCTTCTTGTCTTGATTGCTGCAGCTCTGAGCATGATAAAAATAAATAGCGTTTATGAAAATCCACCTACTGCCTTAGGCTTTTGCAACGAGTGCAAAGGTAGGCATGGATTTGATATGAGGCGCATGCTTAAGCGGTTCTTTCAGCAAGGATGCTTCGGATGCAAGGAGCGATTTGAGCCTGTCCGGCATAACGCAAATATCTAGTTCCTCATAATTCCTTTATTTTCGCTTTGAAAATCCGATATGCCTCGTCACTGCCCAGAAAAGCAAGCCTGCCGCACTAACCGAGGCACCAAGGAGGCTGACGCCCCTCCAGCCAGCATGTGCATAGGCGACGGTAGAGGAGATGGATCCTATAGCGCTGCCAATTGAGTAAAAGATCATATATCCAGCCGTTAATCGGCTGCGCGATTCTGGACGCAAGCTCAAAATCATAGACTGATTGGTCACATGTACCGCTTGAACCGCAAAATCAAGCGCAATGACGCCGATTATGAGTGCCCAGAGCGATTGTTCCGTGAAGCTTAGAGGGACCCATGCGAGCAGCAATAAAATAAGCGCGATTCCAGTAGTCCTTTGGCCTAGACCGCGGTCAGCAAGCTTCCCTGCCCTTACAGCAGCAAGGGCCCCTGCCACCCCTGCAAGGCCAAACGAACCAATGGAGGAATGAGAAAGCGACAGCGGCGGCGCACTTAACGGCAGTACAAGCGAGGTCCATAGTATGCTGAATACGGTAAAAATAAACAAAGCGAGCACTGCCCGAACCCTGAGCAGCGGCTCTTGAACGAACAACTGCCATACGGAGCGAAGAAGCTGAGGGTAAGCCATGCTTCTTTGCGTCGCTGCTTGGCGGGGGAGTTTCCTATAGATAGCTGCCGCCATCAGCATCGTCAATACGGCGGAAAAATAATAGACGGAACGCCATCCGGCAAGGTCAGTCAACAAACCGGCTATCGTCCGTGCCAGCAAAATGCCAATAACGATTCCGCTTGTGACCAACCCGACCGCACGGCCACGGTCTTCTGGGGCCGCCAAGCTTGCTGTATACGCCACCAGTACCTGAGCAACAACGGCAAACAAGCCAATGAACGCCATACCAATCATGACTACAATCACGGAGGGGGCTATTCCTACGGTAAGCAATGCCAAGGCCGAAATGGATAACATGCCGACAGCAAGCCGGCGTTGATTCAGCAAATCACCAAGCGGCACCAGAAAAAACAGCCCCAGCGCATAAAAAATTTGGGTTATCGTTATGATCATCCCAATATTCGCTTGCGCGATTCCGAATGTGCGGCCCATGGTATCAAGGAGCGGCTGCGCAAAATAAATATTCGCTACGGCTAAGCCGCTGGCCATTGCAATGAACAATAAAGCAGAACCGGAAATCGCTGGAGCTTTTTCGGTAAAAACCAAGTCTGCGTTTCTCTCGTACATGATGCTTCACTCCCTGTTCTTATTACGTACCATTCAGTACGTTATAATGACAAGGAATATATAATAACTACATCGATATGTCAATCAATTTGACTTACTATCCATAATAATCGTAAAATAATATCATACCGATCGATATGAAAAGGGGACATCATTATGGCTCGAACCCGTGAGTTTGATGAGCATAAGGCTTTAGATTCGGCAATGCAGTTATTTTGGGAAAAGGGATTTGAAGCTGCCTCATTAAGTGATCTGACCGCCAAGATGGGCATTCAACGGCCAAGCCTGTACGCTGCATTTGGCGACAAGAAGCAGCTGTTTGAAGCTGCACTCCGCCAATATGCGCGGCAGCATGCTGCCGCTGCTAGAGCGATACTGAAACAACAGTCCGTGAAGCAATCGTTTCGCGATTATTTTGAAGGCGTAGTGGAAAGGGAGAATGGGGATGCTCCTAGCCGGGGATGCTTTTGCATTAATACGATGGTTGAGCTGGCGCCGCATGATCCTAAATTCGAGATTCTGACAAGGGAGCATCAGCTCTATTTATCTGCCCTCTTTCAAGAGACCATTGAACGGGGAATTTCTACTGGAGAGCTTAAGCCGGGAACGAGTTCAGTAGCACTGGCGCAGGCTTTGGTCGTTTCATTAATCGGATTGACGGTTATGTTGAAAGCAAAGCCCGACCGTTTATTTATCGACAACACTGTCAATGTGACGCTCTCTTTGCTCGATTAACACAACCAAAGAGCCTCACCCATTAGAACAACATTTTGACTTGATATCCGACCATAAAGAAGATTTCTCTGAGCAAAAAAGGAAATTTGGTTCTCATGCTCTGATAAACAGAGGTCTGGGTTGGTGAAGAATAAGCCTCCATGCCAAGATCCTTGGCCATGTGTACCGCGCGTTTCATATGAAGCGGATCGCTGACAATCGTTAACGTGCGCAGATGATTTTGCCGAGCAATTGCATAGGCATATTCCAGATTCTGCTCTGTGATGCGTGACTCCACCTCGAGAATAACATCGACTTCGGGTATTCCCTTCTGCACCGCATATCGCTTGGCGGCCTCGGCCTCAGAAATGGCATCTCCGTCTCCAATACCGCCTGTTGCAATAATTTTGGCGACATAGCCATTGTTATTCAGCCATATGGCATGATTCATTCGCTCCGCTAATACCGGCGAGGGCTCTTCTCTCCAAACGGCTGCTCCGAGCACGATGGCCGCATCGGATCGGACCCGTTCATTTTTGTCTGCAAACGAAACGATACTGTACGCCGTATACAGCAAATATAGGACAAGAATGAAGACAGCAGCCAATGCTCCTATCCGTAGTCGTCGAAGCATGCTGACTTTCCTCGCCTTCGTTCATAAATTTGAGACCAAATGAGTCCTGTCACTAGCGTATCACATCGCACAGCATCGTCCAACACGGAAACAAGCCCTCCCTTTACTAGACTAGAGGGAAGGCTTGTTTTACTTGCAGCTTTATTAGCTCGTCTGTCAGCTTCGATTACGAGCTTTTCCTCCCGGTAAGCAGGAGCAACACAAATGAAATAACAATAATGGCGCATGTCCAAGCCCAAGCCATCGAGAGATTCCCGGAATCCACCGCTACATAAATGGCAGTAGGAATCGTCTGCGTCTTGCCCGGAATGTTGCCTGCAATCATTAACGTCGCACCGAATTCTCCCAAGCCGCGAGCAAAGCCTAAAATAAAAGCGGTGCTAAGCGAACGGTAAGCAAGCGGCAGTGTAATGTGACGAAAGACCTGCCATTCGCTTGCGCCCATGGAACGTCCCGCATCCTCCAAATTTCGGTCGACGGAAGCAAAACCGGTCTTCATGGTCTGGTAAACTAGCGGAAATGAAACGACAATAGCAGCAACGACTGCAGCCCACCAGGAAAAAATAATGGGCGCTGAAAACAACCACTCGATAAACTCTCCAACCCAGCTTCTGCGCCCCAGCATAACGAGCAGCAAAAAGCCGACGACCGTTGGGGGTAGGACTATCGGCAACATAAACACTGTTTCTAGTGCCAGCTTCCCATTGAAGGACCGGCGAGACATCCACCAGGCAATAGCCACTCCGACAATAACCACTACGATGCTGGATAATAAAGCTACTTGCAGCGAAAGTTTAATCGGTGACCAAAACTCATTTCCGCTTAACAAATCCCTCATTAGTTAGAAATGGAGAAACCATATTTAACGAACACGTCCAATGCTTCTTGCGATTGCAAGTACGTATAGAACTCCTCCGCTTCCTTACTGTGCTTGGTTGCTTTTACGATGCCGATTGGATATTGAATAGCTTTGTAGGATGATGCATCCACTGTAAATGCTATTTTCACTTGCTCAGAGGTTAATGCATCTGTTTTGTAAACAAATCCTGCATCAGCGTTTCCGGTTTCTACGTATTGCAGTACTTGCCTTACATCTTTGGCTTGCACCGACTTCGACTGCAGGGCATCCCATAGGTTTGCGCTTGTCAAAGCTTCTTTGGCATAGTTCCCGGCAGGCACGCTCTCCGGAATGCCGATTGCAACAGTCTTCACATCTGCTTTCGTCAAATCGTTAACGCTCTCGATGGCTGTTTTCGCGTCAGTCGGGATAACCACCACAAGCTCATTTGCGAGCAAATTCACTTGCTGATTCGCGTCGATAAGCTCTTTATCGATGAGTGCGGTCATATTTTTCACAGCAGCGGACAAAAATAGATCGGCAGGCGCACCCTGCTCAATTTGCTGCTGAAGCGCACCGGATGCACCGAAATTAAAGCTCAATGTTATATTGGGATGAATCGTTTGGTAGGCCGTTTGAATTTCCTTCAGAGCATCGGTCATGCTCGCTGCTGCCGAGATCGTCAGCTCTACCGATTCAAGCGGCTCCGCGGTTGGTTCAGCCGTAGCTGTCGCTGTCGCTTGTGCAGCATTGCTCTCGTTGGCTTGCGTATTTTGTCCGTTGCCGCAGCCTGCTGCTACCAGCGCCACAATAACGAAAGCACACAAAAACATATAACCCTTCATCTTTTTAAACATT
Source organism: Paenibacillus luteus (assembly GCF_006542765.1). Classification (GTDB taxonomy): domain Bacteria; phylum Bacillota; class Bacilli; order Paenibacillales; family Paenibacillaceae; genus Pristimantibacillus; species Pristimantibacillus luteus. The sequence continues at coordinate 205,048 of NZ_SKCD01000044.1, read as the reverse complement.
TGTTTCCCTCCTGTATTATATCTAGATATATCCTGATAAATCTAATATGAATTATACCTAGAATGCATTTGTTTTGTAAACTTAATTAACATAACGTTCATGATTCAATGTGATACAATGAGTTTTAGATTGAAACGGTATGATCTACTAACAAGGAGGAGTCACATGTCAAGCGACATCTCTTACACGACTGAAGAAATTGCGAAGCTATTAAAAATATCAAAGTTAACGGTATATGATCTTATCAAAAAGGGTGAGCTGGCCTCTTACCGTGTTGGCAAGCAGATGCGCGTGGACCCTGCCGATCTGGAAGCCTATAAACGACGGGCTAAGGGTATGCAAAGCCATGAACGCAGTCCCCAGTCCGGGCCGACCGCTGCGTACCAAGCCGTTGCTTCCCATAAAGGACCGCATCCGGTTGTCATAACTGGACAAGACCTTAGCCTTGATATTCTAGCCAAGCATATGGAGAAAAACATACCCGGCATACGCCCGCTGCGTGCTTACGTCGGAAGTCTCGACAGCCTGATTTCCATGTATCGTGGTGAATCCGATATTGTGAGTACCCATCTGCTGGACGGGGATACGGGGGAATATAATCTTCCCTATATTCGCAAGCTGCTCGTCGGCTCGTCTTATCTGGTGGTGAATTTGCTATCGAGGAATGCAGGCTTATATGTAAAACAAGGCAATCCACTCGCGCTCACAAGCTGGAAGGACCTCGGCCGTCAAGGACTGCGCCTCGCGAATCGCGAGAAAGGCTCTGGCGCCCGCGTGCTATTGGATGAACAGCTGCGCCTCCACGGCATTTCGGCAAACAAGCTAGCAGGCTATGAGCTAGAGCAAAACAATCATATTGGCGTAGCTTCCAAAGTAGCATCCGGGGAAGCCGATGTCGGAGTTGGCATCGAGAAAGCGGCCGCTATCGTTGGGCAAATTGATTTTATCCCGCTTATTCAGGAGCGCTATGATCTCGTTATGCTCAAAACCGAGCAAAATCAAGCATGGCTTGCTTCTCTTTTGTATATTCTTCAATCCGATGCTTTCAAGAGCGAGCTTCAAAATATAGCCGGATACGACTTGTCACTTACAGGCAAGATATTACTGGAAACGTAAAATAAAGGACTCAGGGCTTCTTTGGGTACAGATCTGATATGTGGTAGGGCTGAGTATCACAACAAATGGAAAAGAAGCTATTCGAGCTGCAGATAGCTGCTGCTCGAATAGCTTCTTTCGTGGCCCCATTAAGGAATTGCATCCCATATGGCCGAGAATGCGACTGGCTCCATCTCAAAAAATACAGAAGCGCCAGGATACTGCACATAGTTACCGTTGAACAAAAACAATGTAATCTCTGTCTGATCCGCCATCGTTAAGAACAGCACCTTCTGATTTTGCTCTCCATGATTATAAATCCCCTCATCATAAAGCTTTCCATGATCACGAGGAATTGCTTCATATAAGCTGTTCAAAAACGTACCAAAGCGATCATCCACTTTCAGCTCATGAAACGTTGATTTGCTATTATTCCAATTATCGTAATCCTGAGCCATCACCGTTGTTATGTTGTTCTTTAGCTTCATTTTCTCAAAAAGGTCCGCACCATTCGTTAGGGTAATGCTGTTCAGCCGCTCATAAAGCTCAGCATAATTGTTTCCCTCATGCTCTTGATAAGACATAATCCGAAAATTGCTATCATATCCCTTTACGGAAAAAACATCGGTGACGCCAATCGTTGACGCTAATTCCACATAGCTTTCATTGCCGCTGTATTCATCGATTCCCGCTTTCGTTCGGCCCAGCTTCTCCCCACGAAGCTTCGTTGCTGCCTCCGGCGTAATGGAAGAGGAACCCTGCATATAAATATTGCCTTTATACACGATTAAGCCCACCATATCTGCGATCTCAAGCGATTGCTTGGGGAGCTCAATCTTAGGAATCGTAATCGCATGTGGACTGACTTGTCCCGTAGCCTCCTTCTGACTATGGTCTACGCTTATCACTGATTCCAGCTTGTAGTCACTCTTCCTAGCTTCAAAAGAAATATAGCCAATACTTATGACGCAGAGTAAACTTGCTGCGAGATACAAGGGTCGTCGCCATCTAACCGGTGTATCTCCCTTCTCCAGCAGCCCTTGTGCCAATTGGTTCTGCAACTCGTTATCCGGTTCGAGCTGATCCATAATTCTTTTATAATCACTCTGTTTCATCCATGCTGCTCTCCTTCCAGATCAAGCTTTAACAGCTGTCTGCCGCGCTGTAGGCGCATTTTAACAGCAGATTCGCTGATTTGCAAAATGTCGGCAATCTGCTTTATGGCATAATCTTCATAGTAATAGAGATGGATGGTCATTTTATACTTGAAAGGCAGCTTCATGATGTTATCAAGCATCGTTCGATCCTCTGCCGTTTCAAACCATTGATCCATGTTCTCCAGCTTAACCACGCGCTTGCGCCACAGACTGCTCCGAACATTTTTGCAATGATTCGTCATGACTCTGATTAGCCACGCTTTCTCATGCTCCAGATCCTGGAATGCAGGCGCTTTATACATCAGCTTGATAAACGTTTCCTGCAGCGCCTCTTCCGCATCCTCTTTGCTGCCAAGATGAAGCAAGGCAATTTTGTAAAGCATGCTGCCATAAATTCTATAAGCAGCCGAGAAATCTTCGCCCGGCCGGAGCGAATTGCTACTCATGATGGTTTGACCTCCTTTTACCTTTAACACAAATAGGAAAGTCATTTGGTCACAAATTATTTTTCTCCTAATCAAACGGGTTGATTAGTTATCTCTACATGATGCAGATGAAGAAGCAGGGTGATTAGAATCTAGTGAAGAAGCGAAAAACACGAAGGTAAGGTTGAAGACGCGAATCGTAGAGTCGAAAACTTAGTCCGAAGCATTACGCATAATGCGCTGCTCATAAAATGAGAGGATATCCAGCATAAGCTTTTTGATAAATGCCAGCTCACTTCCGTCATATTGACTCAAAAAGCCCATAAATTGCTCCTGTGCTTTTTCATGCAATTTTTCGTGCACGGCAAACAGCTTCTTCCCGGTGGGCGTCAGCCGGAAGAAGATTTCCTTCTTATTATCTTTTAATTGCGTTTTGCGAAGCCAGCCGTGCTTTAAGAGCTTGTTCGTGACCTTTGAAATATTTCCTTTGCTCAATTCCATTTTCTCCGCAACCGAGGTCAGGTTAATAGGCTCATGCTGCCCGACACAAGCGATGACATGAATTTCCGTCATATTCATCGAACCTTCGATGGCTATCGTTTTGCGAAGCTCCTCCAGCAGCAATTCGCTTTCATGCTCCTCGAATTGCTCCATTTGATGGAAAAATTTAAGAAATAGATCATAAACGTACTCTTTGCTTATCTGATGCTGATCCAACAAACCCTTCCTCCTCTATGCAATAGCAAGCAAAAGCCTTATCCTTTGATGGGAAAGGCTTTTGCAGCTTGCTATCTTTCTTCTATCTCGTTTGCTAATAATTTAAGAAATAGGAACACCGCTTAAACTCGCTCCCTGTGCAAACAATCGTTTGAGGTGCTGCTCGACTGTCGGATCGGGAATTAACGGAGGCGCTTGGTGCGGTTTGATCCGGGCGTCAATGATGACATTGTCGCAAGCCCAATGCTTGTTTTCAAATGCGCTATTCACGCCATAAATATCATGTGACGGGTTGCTTCGCGTAAATGTCGCCCACAGAAAATTGTTGAGCTCAGCGCTTATAAACGGGCTATCGTCACAGACGATAATCATTGGGCATGATTCAAGCGCTCCCTTAGCTAAAATCATTTCGCTTAAAGCATCCATCTCTCGCTGCGCTTGTGCATAATCGGTAAATTTAGGCCCTTGAATCGCAATGATGCCTGGCATAACCAGGCTTGCTTGTTCAAATCCTTGCAAATCACCAAAAACCGCGGGAACCTGGCGGCATAATTCCCTCTTCTTATCTCCCGCCGCCGCAAAAACGACCTTGCTCCCGCTGTTTAATCCCGTTCCGGAGTAATCAAGCGTATCAATGGTCGTATTCGTATAAAAATGAAGATCGCGGCGAAGGTCCATGCGTTCCAGCATATAGGTTAAAAACGACTCCATCCGATGTGTACTGAGCGGCTCACTTTCTTCTGCTGCAATAAATAAGAACTTAGCCAAGCTGAGCTGTCCTGTTCCCAATATTCGATTGGCAATCGTCAAAATTTCAGCCGGCTGCTTCACTTTCTGATATGGCGTATAACGCTCGCTGCCAATGGCGAATAGAAGAGGATGTACACCTGCAGCATCTACCGCATGAACCTCCTTCACACCTGGAATCTCTTGCTTAATCGCGCTGCCTGTCAGCTCATGAATCAATTCACCGAACGAAGTATCCTCCTGCGGCGGCCTGCCCACGACGGTAAACGGAAAAATCGCGTTTGTTCTCGCATATACTTTGTGCACTTTCATGACCGGAAACGGATGCGTCAAGCTGTAATAACCCAAATGGTCGCCAAACGGCCCTTCCGGCTTCGTCTCGCCTTGATGAATTTCACCAGTAATGACAAAATCAGCATCATTGCTCACACAATGGCCATCGATATAGCTGTATCGGAAACGGCGCCCCGAAAGCAACCCCGCAAAGGTCAGCTCACTCATTCCCTCCGGCAAAGGCATAACAGCTGACAAGGTATGTGCCGGCGGACCGCCTATGAAAATACTTACTTTAAGCGGCTCATTTCGCCTATTCGCTTTGTCCTGATGAATGCCAATGCCGCGGTGGATCTGGTAATGCACGCCTACTTCTTTATTTAATTCATATTCGTTGCCGCTTAGCTGGATACGGTACATTCCCAAATTCGAGTTCATGATGCCCGGATTATCCGGGTCCTCCGAATAGACTTGCGGCAAAGTCACGAATGCTCCGCCATCCATCTGCCAGGACTTAATTAGCGGAAGGTCAGCTATGCTGATTTCGTGCATGGCAACCGGCATCCCATCGGACTTTTTCAATGGCAAAGCAGAGATGGCAGCGATTCCCGAACCGACCTGCTTAAACGGATTTTTTAATGCCTTCATCGGATCATTCCGCAAAGCGATCACGTTTTGGACCGAATCCCATGTCTGGCGGAAAATGAATTTGCTGCGCTCGATCGTTCCAAAGAGGTTGGACACCGAACGGAATTTTGAGCCTTTCACATTTTCGAACAATAATGCAGGACCGCCCGCTTCATATACCTTCATATGAATAGCGGCCATTTCCAAATGCGGGTCCACTTCTTCCGTTATTCGGACCAAATGCCCGTTTTTCTCTAAATCAAGGATACACTCTTCCAGACTTTTATAGATCATTTCAATTCTCCAATCCCTCTCTATGACAATCCCATTTATCAACTAAGCTTTATTATAACGTGACGGGTATGAAAAGGCATTATGTACGCTCCTCTATTATAATATAAAAATCCCAGAGCATAAAAATACTAGCCCCTCGCTTAATCATTATCCATTTTAATCCAAAAGTCCTAGATCCCTTTCCTATCACTGTGCGCTTAATGGGGCCTAAGCTGAAAGTAAACCCTCATTGGGTTCCGTATAAAACCCCATAATGACGCGGCTTTACCGCCTACTTCCGATCTAATCATTCTATATTTTGTTGTTATCGATCAAATATTTGATTAAATACTCCAAAATACTCTCATAAATATGGCAGAGGTGTAGTACAATGATTTCAGCCCTAAGGAAATTGTAAAATTGTCCATCCTAACACACCCGCTCCAGCCTCCAGCTCGACCCTACCGTTCCTGCACCATACCGCATGAGCCGAACAGCCGTTCATCAGGAAACCATCCAAACGCGAATCACGATATGAACTCTATAGAGTTTATATATACAAAATGAAACGAAGGAGGTTTAATCACCCGTTCATGCAAAGCAATAAAGAAGCGCCTAAAAATTAAAGCGCTTAAATGTAATGGCAATTTCATCCCCCCAATTTGAAGGAGGCTAATGCATTGTCTACTATTCGCTTATCAAAGGTAACGGTGAAACAACTTCGTACTTATCTTGCGGTTCTACTCATTACGGTTCTAGGATCAACGCTATTCTCCCAGCAGCTTTTTGCACATGGTTATGTTGAAGGACCTGCAAGCCGCGCCGCACTTTGCAAATCCGGTCAAAATACCGATTGCGGATCGATTGTCTACGAGCCGCAAAGCCTAGAAGCACCAAAGGGATTCCCTGCTGCTGGGCCTGCTGACGGCAAAATTGCCAGCGCAAATGGCGCGTTTCCTAAGCTTGACGAGCAATCCGCTACCCGTTGGGCGAAAGTGAATATGTCCTCCGGCCAAAACATGTTTACATGGAAGCTAACGGCCAATCACTCTACAGCCAGCTGGAAATACTATATTACGAAAACCAACTGGAATCCGAACGCCGCGCTTACGCGAGATTCCTTCGACCTGACTCCTTTCTGTTCCGTAAGTTACGGCGGAGCGCAGCCGCCATTCTCTTATTCCAACAGCTGTAACGTGCCTGCTCGCAGCGGTTACCATATCATTCTCGCCGTTTGGGAAGTCGCCGATACGGCAAATGCTTTCTATAATGTCATTGACGTTAACTTCAGTGGCACCAATCCTGTTGATACCCAAGCGCCTACCGCGCCGACTGCCTTGGCATCGCCAGCCAAAACAACAACCAGCGTCTCACTCGCATGGAACGCTTCTACCGATAATGTGGGCGTTACCGGCTACCGCATCTATAACGGTTCTAACATAGCAGCTACCGTATCCGGAACGACCCTTACTTATAATGTAACAGGATTAACAGCGAACACCGCCTATACCTTCCATGTAAAAGCTATAGACAATGCAGGCAATGAATCTAGCGCCAGCAACTCCGTAACGGTAACGACGAATGCGCCTGTGGGCAACGACACGCAGGCACCAACTGCCCCTGGCGGGCTTCATGTCATGGGTGCGCCAACCTCGAGCAGCCTTATGCTAATGTGGACGGCTTCGACCGACAATGTTGGCGTTACCGGCTACCAAATTTATCGCGGCGCTACCTTAGTCACTACCGTAGCCGCCAATGCGACGTCCTACACGGTTACGGGTCTTAGCGCAAGCACTACGTATACCTTCAACGTTCGCGCAATCGACGCTGCGGGCAACCAGTCCGCGGCTAGCACCGTAAACGGCACAACGGCTGCCGCTTCTACCGCTCCGGCGTGGGCTGCCAATACTTCCTATGCAATCGGAACGCTCGTAACCTACAATGGCTCCGTTTATGAGTGTCGCCAAGCTCATACCTCTCTGCTAGGCTGGGAGCCCTCTAACGTGCCAGCACTTTGGCTGCTGAAATAATAACAAGGATAATACAAACCGCCAAAGAGCTTTCTGCTCGTTGGCGGTTTGTCCCTCTAATTCCTTAAATAGATCGCTAGCTATAGCACCGTTAACTTTTTCTCTGCAGGCGTACGTGGCTTCCCTTTTGGCATTTTATCGAAATAGCCCATATGCAGCATCCCAACGACCTGTTCATTCGGTTGTATGCCCACACCCTCATGAAATAATGGAGATCGAATAAACTCCATCGTAGACCAAATCATGCCAAGCTCCTTCTCCCATGCCAACAGTTGAAAATTTTGAATGAGGCAGCTAACCGCCGCATAGTCCTCTTCTTGCTTGTGCCTGTCCTTGTCCACCTTCATGACCACGATTAAATGTGCGGGCACTTGATTCAATCGGGTTCTCATTAACTGCTTCACTTTTTCGGGAAGCAGCTTTATACGCTTCATATGGCTCATGGAATCGAGGATTAAGCGAGATACCTTCTCCTTCGCTCCCTCGCGCTCCACAACGATAAAGCGCCATGGTTCACGCATGCCATGGTTAGGCGCCCACACCGCATCGTTTAACAGTTGAATGATTAATTCCATTGAAACCGCCCGATCATTGAATTGACGGATACTTCTTCTTGACCGAATCGTATTTGCAATACTCATTCATTTCATCCTCCTTTGGAGTAGTCTTAAGCATAACAAACCACTTTATATTGTTTCATATGAAACAATATATTCAAATGTTTATCAGTTAATTTTATAAATCCGACCAATAATTGTTTCATATGAAACAATTTAAATATACTGCTTTCCTTCATGCTCGTCAATACCCGCGTTAGCGGTCAGGAAATAACCCCGAAGCGCAAAATTGCGCGGGGTTATTTCCTGCTTTGAAGTTCATTTTTTGGCCGACACCGGTTCAATCAACCCGTACTTGGTTTTGATGCGATCCAGCTTCTCTAGCATTGGCCGCGCAAGGATAAAGAGGAACATAACAGTCGCAATCGCATGCACCATATCGAACCAAAACCCTGAGACGTAGGAGGCGAGCAGCACTTCCCAGGAGAAATGAGAAGAAAACATCATGACCGATCCTATATTGATAATGCCCCCGTATACAAAAAAGGTCGATAAGCCACCAAAAAGGCATAAAGATAGCTTCGTCCTCTTCAGCAAGCCTTTCTTGAATAAAATGCCGGCTAGAAAACCGATAAGCCCAAAGCAAAACATTTGCCAAGGCGTCCACGGCCCCTGGCCAAAGAAAAAGTTGGATACGAAACCCGCGGTAGCGCCGACGAGAAAACCGGCTTCCGCTCCGAAGCTGACTCCAGCGATAATGACGATCGCGACGACGGGCTTAAACTGCGGAACCATAAAAAATGCCGAGCGGCCAGCGACCGCAATCGCTGCCAAAACCGCGATAACGATCAGCTCCCGCGCCTGCGGTTTACGCTTCTCGAATACGAGCGCAAATGGGATCATCGTATAAAATACGATCAACAAACTAATGAAATAATATTTGCGGTCCTCTAGCACAAAAACGCCAAGCAAAATCGTAGCCGGAATAACAACTAGAATAAGTACAGCGGACAGCCAGTTCCGGCGGCTTAAAGGCTGGCCCGTTATTTGCTTCTCAGACATAGCTCGATCACACCCTCAATGGTTACTCCTTCAGTCCAAATATGCCGAGCCATCCGGTTGGCAGCCGTCGTATAAAAGCTGTTGCCTGCAAAAAACTTGCGGGTTGCATTCGTTGTAATGATGCTTCCATCAAAAAACATTGAGCATAGCTCGCCATACTTTGCGCAAAATTCAACATCATGCGAAACCATAACGATAGTCACGCCGCCCTCATTCAGCTTTTGCAGGAAGACCGCCAGCTTCTCCTTGAAAAAGCTATCCAGTCCTTTGGTCGGCTCATCCAGCAGCAGTACCCGAGGTTCCAGCAGCAGCACTTTCGCCAGCGCCGCCCGCTGCTGCTCTCCGCCGCTCAAATCGTATGGATGCATAGCAAGCAAATGCTCCAGCTCCGCAAACTTTACGATGGAACGGATTTTCTCCGATTTTTCTTCCTTGCTTAGCGGCGTCTGGGCCAGCATTTCATGGAGATCTAGCTCGACCGTTTTTTTCACGAAAAGCGATTGCGGGTTTTGCGGCAGGAAGCCTATATTTCTAGTAAACAGCTCTTTCGCGCTTATTTTCGCCGGATTTTTGCCACCGATTAGAATTTTCCCCCGGTAGGGCTGCAAAAGCCCGCTGATCAGCGACAGCGTCGTTGATTTGCCCGTGCCGTTGCCTCCGACGATGCAATAAAACTGGCCCTCCCTCACCTCGAAGGACAAATCTTTTATGATATCAGTGCCGTTCTTCTCATACTTGAACCAAACGTCCTTGAACTGAATGACCGCTGGGGCCGATGCTTTTGAGTTTTCCTTGCCTTCCGGCATCGGAGCCGCTGTCTTATCGGCAAGAAAGGCATTCAGCCATTGCCGGCCTTCCTTGACTGTAATGGGAGCGATAGGCTCTGCGCTTACGCGTGCCTGGATTTGCATGGGGGAGGGCATCGACAGAAACATCGGGTGTTTCTTATCGCCTAGCGAAGCCCCAACCTGATTCGGCAAACCTTCCGCAATAATCGCCCCCGCTTCCATAACGATCAGACGATCGGAAAGCGGCAGGATGTCCTCAAGCCGGTGTTCCGTCATAATAATCGTAGTGCCCAGCTCCCTGTTGATCTTTTTGACCGTTTCCAGAAAGTCGGAAGCCGCAATCGGGTCCAGCTGGGAGGTCGGTTCATCGAGAATGAGCACCGAAGGATGCATAGCCATAATAGACGCTAGGTTAAGGAGCTGCTTTTGACCGCCGGAGAGCTCCGTTACACTCTTGTGAAACCAAGTATGGATGCCAAAAAAACTCGCCATCTCAGCCACCCGCAGCCGGATCGTCGCATTGTCGTAGCCAAGGCTCTCCAGGCCGAAGGCTAGCTCATGCCACACCTTGTCGGTCACAATCTGATTGTCTGGATTCTGGAGGACAAAGCCGATCTCTGACGCTTGCGTACGCTGGTCCATATCCTCGATAGGCTGGTTGCAGAAATAAATCTTCCCGCTTCGCTCACCGTGCGGTGTTAGAATCGTTTTCAGCTGCCTGAGCAGCGTGCTCTTCCCGCAGCCCGATTTGCCGCAAAGCGTTATGAACTCCCCGCTTGCGATCGTCAGGTTAATATGGGAGAGCGTCTCTCTTTCCTGTCCGGGAAACGAAAAAACTAAATCCTCGATTCGATACGTTTCCATTTCATATCCTCCACCACATTGATGATTACAGGCACCATGCATAGTCCAAAATAAGCGATGTAGACGGCGATGCTGCGCGGCGTTACCGCTAGCCATTTCACCGACGGAAAAAACCGTATCGTGTTCTCCCCCATCAAGGCACCGAACAATACGAGGGCAATTAATCCGATTAAAACAAGCATGACGCTTTGATCCCGGGCATCGAACCGAAACAAAGAAAAGCTTGTGCGCCCCGGCAGCCCGTAGCCTCGCGATTTCATGGAATCGGCCGTTTCGATCGCATTTTCGAGCGCCCAAGTCGTCATAATGGACAGAATCGTCATCCCGTTGCGCGCTCTGGCAAGCAAATTGCCTTGCGTAACATCCCTGCCGATACATTTTTGCGCATTCGAGATCACCTTGATCTGAGCCAAATACCTCGGAACAAAACGCAGCACCATCGAGAAAATCAGCGATAGCGCGGGCATGATTTTGCCAAACAGATAAATAAATTTATCCGAAGTCATTACCGCATTATAGCAGGAGAACCAGACGATGACCGTCACATACATACAAGCAGCAGATATCCCATACAAAATGGATTCCAGCGTGATGGGATTCCCGTTTTTTAAATAAAACAAGATGGTAACGCCCGCATGGTTAAACACCGGATTTAAGACCGCCGCAACCAATAATAACGGCAGCATGTAAAGCAAATTGAATTTGACCGCTTTTTTCCCATTAAGCATAATGGAATAGACAACGGCACTGATCAAGGAAGCGGCCTGCAGCACTGGATGCATAAAGACCATGCTAAACACGAGAATGGAAGCAAAATAAACAAAATTAACAAGGGGATGAAAGCTCGCGAACCGGTCCTTCATTATCCTTTGCTCCCCGCGGCGCCATTTTCCCCGCCAATATCTCTTCCTAAATCACAGGTGTACACCCAGTCGATGACATCGCCGTCCTTAAGCAGGTAGCGGCTGCTCCCGTAATTCGGAAACCATCCATTTACTTTGTACATCCAGCCACTCAGCTCGCCGCAGTCAAATTCATAGATATTGTTAATTCCTTCTATATAATTGCTGTTGTAAATGGGCGTCATTTCAAATTCCATGTGGATTTTGCTCTTTTTCATTTCCCTAAGCAGGACGTCAAACACAGACTCCCCTTCGTAAAAGGTAACCTTCTGAGCTTTATAAATAATGCCGTCTTCAGGCAGCACTTCCAGCTTGTCTTCATTGAACAAATCCATATTGTCCAAAATGCTAGCCGCCGTAACGGACAACGTCACCGTTAGCTTCTGGCTCTTATCGACGGTGGTGTCCTGCCATTCAACCGGCTTCGGCTTTCCTTCCGGCACTGGGTCCGTCAAATATTTATCCTTGCTTGTGTCCGGCTTAGCGGGTGTGCCTTTATCCGGCTTGCTTGTTTCCTTAACCGGCGCTTTGGTAGCAGGCGTTTTGCCTTCGTTCCCTGCTGCCGTTGCCGTCGGTTTTGGCGTTGCTTTATCGTCTGGCACGACAGATTCGTCCGACGTTTCCGGCTTCGCTGTCTCTTCTAGGTCTGGTGTAACCATAGGCTCTACCGCTGGCTTACTCGACGGTTCCGCGCTATTTGTTGCTGTCGCTTCTTCCCCCGCACTTGGTTCTATCGTATTGGAATGTTCAGCCTGTTCGGTGGACACTGGCTCAGCGGATGACTGTGCTTCCAGGCTGCTTTCATTCAGCTTTACCGAGCCTTTCGGATAATTGCCGCCCCAAAAGAATGCAATCGCCAATACCCCGATAACCACAATCGCGGCCAGCCACTTTTTTTTGCTCATTTCACCCATTCCCTCCTTAAATAACTAAGCAAGGGTCCACTAGCTACCCTTGCTCAGCATCCGATTTAATGGTTATTTCACATCCGTCATATCATAAAGACGCGTTTGCTTGGTCACGAACCGATCATAAGCGACCAGTGCATAAAACGCCTGATCCGATGCCATGAGGTCCACTTCCCCGGGCTTCGCCCCGCCATTATCGACGCCGCCTTGCTTCACATGGTAGAAGCCGCCGCCAGCCGCAGCGTAGCCGAATAACGCTTCAACAACCGAGTGGCCGTTTTTCACAAATCGCGCATCTTGCTGCGGATCAATGCCAAGTCCGGATAAAGCTACAACGACCTGCGCGGCGCTCTCCGAATTGGCAGAGCCTCCGCTCGCATAACCGCCATCCGCTTTCTGAGCTTTCGAGAGCCAGTCAAGGCCGCGGTCGACGGCAGCTTTGGCTTTATTATTCGTTTCGTAATAAGGCGTCAGTCCTTGGATGACCATCGATGTAATATCCGGGTCCGCTACCTCGGCATTCGCCCCTAAAGCCCAGCCCCCGGCTTTAATTTCCCTGTTCAAAATAAAATCGACAAGCAGCTCCCTTGTCGTCTGCGTCTTTACGCCTGCCACGACAGGAATCTCGTAATGCTTGCTGTCAAGAGCAATCAGCGCGAAGATCGGTCCGTTAATGCCTTGCTTGATTACCGTTTCGTAATCAGCGAGCGGTTCTCTAAGGTTATAACCCGCTACGTCATCGATGCCTTTGCCAATGGCTGTCAAAGCCAAAATGACGCGGTCATACTCCGTATATTTAACATTATGCAGCTTGCCTGCTTTTTCCTTCAATGTTTTTTCTACGTTAGCGTAGTAATTGGCATAATATTCATCCGGAATCTTTACGCCTGAACGGGCCAGACCGAGTACGGTCCACTCCCCGCCAACGCTTGCTATAACCGGATTCGCCACAGCCTTCTGCATAAAAGCAGCCGTCGCTTTTATCTGCTTCGTTACCGCTTCGTGCTTGCTTGGATCGCTATTTCCTTCACTCGGCTTGCTAATAATCTCAAAATCATATGCTCTCATGGCTACTACGGCAGCCATTTCTCTGGTTACGAATGCTTTTGGTTGGAATTGGTTCTGGTCGCCCTGCATTAATTCAGAAGCGACGATCGTTTCGATATCGGATTTGGCCCAAGCGGATGCTGCTTCGATATCTTTGATGTTGGCGGCCGGTTTAGCCGGCTCCAAAGCCAATGCCCTTGCAAGCGTTGCTGCCAATTGCTCGCGCGTAATGCTTGCCTTCGGATCAAATTTTCGGTTAAACCCTGTCATATAGCCCGCATTGGAAGCTGCTGTTACGTAAGGATAGAACCAATCCTTTGCCGTTACGTCAGTGAAGCTGCTGGTTGCGTCGGCCTTGACTTCTAGATTCAGAACAGCAACAAGCATCTTGGCGAATTCCGCTCTGGTCACGGTTGACTTCGGATTAAACTTCCCATTGCTGCCTTGAACGAAACCGTTGTGCGTAGCCTTACCAATCGCGCCAGCAGCCCATGGGGAGATGGCATTGGCATCGGAGTATAACGATTTTATATCCACGTCATTTTCCGCATCAGCTGCATAAGAAAGATTGACATTCGCAGAGAAGATAGACAAAAACAGGCTTCCAACCAACAGCCACGCAAGAAATGGTTTGCGAATTTTCATAAATAAGTCCCCTTTCTATTTAGATAGATAGTCAGACACAAACAGCAACCGCACAGAAAAAAACCTCTCAACAGGAATTGTTAAGAGGTTTAATAGAGTATACAGTCACATTTTGCATGCACTAATAAACACCTTCCTATCCATCGTAGAGTTCATGGTGTATTAAAAACAGGCAGGTCTTCTGGCTCAGAATCATCGCCCTCGCAGCCTTCCCGGTTTCCCAGTGGCATTCTTGAAAGGGCTCCTCTCTTACAGTGGCGGGACCGCGCAGGAATTTCACCTGCTTCCCTTTTAACCAATCCATGCTTTTATCGTTTAAACGCATCGTTGGCACCTGTTTTTCATATTAAATTATCTTGCTCATCATATCGAATTATGGCCTGTTTGTCATGTTAAACTTTTAATTTTCAATACTTATCAGCTTCATCCCCCCTACGCAGAAAACGCCTCAATTATATCTTTATAATCCCCTCTCAAATTACTTCCATTATTTTCCGATGAAGTGATATGATAAGATGGTTATTTTTTCAATGAGTTGAGTTGAAAGGAAGTTGGTATTTTGCGAAAAATTTTGATTGCCATGTTTTCGATATTTGTTTTTCTCTCTGTTCCATCAATTAACGACGCTGCAGCACCCATCAAAGTGTATATTGACGGTCAACCAATTAAGTTAAGCAATGAACCTGTCATGGTGAGTGGGACGGTAATGGTACCATTCCGAACGATTTTTGAAAAGCTGGGTTTAACAATTACTTGGGATCAACGCAGCCAAACCATTACGGGTAAAAAAGATGGTCTAGACATTCAACTTATCATTGGACAGTCGCAAGCGCGCGTTAACGGACAGTACAGAAACTTGTCTGTCGTTCCTATGGTGATAAGAGGCAATACCCTCGTTCCTCTAAGATTTATTGGGGAAGCCACCGGAAATGACGTAACATGGAAAAAAGCTGATCATGCCGTTTCGATCACAAGTCCCTCTCTGTATCTAGAAGGCAGACCATCGGAAATTAAGATGTTCCCTGGGCTCATTACGCAACTAAAACCAGTATCAGGAAAAATAGACTTGCAACGTGTAAAAATAATATGGACATCCTCAAATGACATGGTAGCTACGGTTAATAGTGAAGGTCTAGTCACGGCAATAGCTAATGGAAGCACAAAGATTACCGGAACTGTCAGTGAAGGCAACTCCGTTTCTTGTACGATCCGTGTTACCAACCTGCAAGCATCCGATGTCCGAATCAGCAAATCTTCTGTATCAATCGAGGCTGGAGAATCGGAGCAAATGAAGGTGGTTTTAAACGAAAAAGAAAACCAATCAGTGGACGCGATTGGTTATAAGGTATTATGGACAACCGATGACAATAAAATAGCTACGGTCGAAGAGGGCTTAATAACTGGCGTTTCAGCTGGATCGACAGTTATTCAAGCTTTTATCGGCAATCAAATCGTCTTAAAAAGCAACTTGATCGTTCGTGAAGCCAAGGTGATAAGTGTTGAGCTTTCCGACTCAATAATTGAGATGAATGCAGGTGCTACTAGACAACTCTTAGCTACTGTCAACCCAAGTCATGTCAAAAACTCTAAAATCATATGGCGATCTGATAATTCTGAAGTGGCTTTGGTAGACGGAAATGGCATTATATCTGCTGTTTCTCCTGGAAAGGCAACCATAACAGCCACTGCTGAAGGAACGAAGCTATCCGATCAATTAACCATCAACGTAAAAGAGAAACTAATCACTCTTCAAGATGTTATTAACGAAGGCAGCATTCAACTATTTGAAGCATTTTTAAATCAGAATTATATTTCGTTACCTTCAGCACTCGGTGATTGGAATCCGCGATTTCAGGTCACAGGCTCTCCAGGATACAAAGTATATATTCGCATTGATTGGATGGGACCGGCACCACTAACTTTGGATCAGGACTATCCGGATCTTGAAATTGTACAATATGGCAGAGTCATAACAAGCGAAGAAAAGTTACAAACGAAAAATAAGCTTCGGGACTTCCAAATGCAAATTGCAACTATGGCAGAACAAGTTTTCCCAAGCGCCCCTATCTATGGAGAGTTCTATTCTGGCTTTTACAAATATCCATACCTACGCGTCGGTTACAATTACATCAAATTTCTAGGTTGGTCTAACTTCGATAAAGACACTCAAGCCAAAACAAACTTTCATTGGGATCCTACTGATAACAATTTCAACTTTGTAATTGATCAGCCAATTCGTAAAGTGTCCTATTATGATGAGAGCACAGGAACTACTTACGAAAACGGTTCCGTGATGGGGAAGCTTAGCCTAAAAGTCGGCGAAAGCAAAACATTAAATCTAGTTATCGACCCAGAGGGAAATAACCGACTTGGGCTGGATTACGGTCAAATGGGATTAAAGTTTTATTCCTCAGGTTCTATCATTTCCGTTGACAGCAAAGGTATGGTTACCGGACTTAGAAAAGGAACTCAGAGCATTATGGTCTCATACCATTGGAACGCCTATGTCACCCAATATATTAGTGTAAATATTGAATAAGTAAACAATCGATTACATAGAGGAATGGCGGAACAGAGCTAATTTTACTGTAACGCCATTTTTTATTTTCAATCCTATTTTGCATAAAGAAGACTAACCCTAATAGCCGTCATAATGCGAACCTGAAATTACATAACCAAGTGACGCTCTCCCCTCTAAGCGAAATCCAGTTTCATTGCATGGAGATCGGGGCATGATCTGGGTGAACAAGGACTTTCTTGCTTCGGACATGGCCTAGGTTAAAAGTTAGCAGCATCTCCTCACTCGATCGAAGTCCCCTAAGGTCGTGGAGCAACTCACTTTCCGTCCTTGTTTGAAATTGTAATTTTATATTGATGTTCACCCGCTTCGGCTGCTTGCTTAGCCCAAATGAAAAATCTGGAAATGTGACATCAGCATTTGGATCAGTCTCTGTTGTTCCTGTGTTCGCATTTGGCCAGAACTCCCTCATTTTTGAAAATTCCTCCTGTTTCATAAGAGATATAGGTTTCTATAACCTCAAGTTCGAGGATTTTTTTCAGTAGGTGTTTCAATGTGTCATTACTTGAAATTTATACAGAATCAGAATAGGTTAGCCAGACAAGCATCGTATCCCCCGCCAACGATCCTAGACCAAGGTCCTGCCAAATTTCAGCCCGGAGACAAATGCCGAAGCGAAGTGAAACTTCTATACTGGTAACAATATGATCCGGAGAGGAATACGAAGATGAAAAAACAAAATGCATTTAAAGCCTGGAACCTGCTTATCCTGTCACTGCCCAAAGGAATCATTGCGTTTGTCGTTGCCATTGCGGGGATATGCGTCAGCTTGCCGCTCGCCATTCTATGGATTGGATTGCCTATGCTGGCACTGACCTTTGCTCTATGCCGGGGGTTCATGGAACAAGAAGAACAACAAGTCAGCCGATGGATGCGGGGCAGTGATCCGCAGCATTCAATCACAAACCATCCGGCGGCGCTCAAATCCGAAGCTTCATCGTCGTTCTTCTCCTTACTCAAGGACGGACGCTCCTATCGCAGTATCCTGTATAGCCTGGTACAGCTTCCTATCAGCATTGCAGCTTTTACGATCGCTGTCGTTTTGCCGATTACGGCCTTTGCCGTTATGCTAGCTCCCTTAGCCTATAAAATCAGCGAATCATTCTTCTCTTATGAGCTTGATACGTTTGAATGGGTGAACTACCCGTTTTTCACAGAACTAACCTCCTATGAACGGTCATGGGTAGCTGCCGGCATAGGTTTGGTGCTTGTATTGCTGCTGCCGCTGATTCTGCGCGGCCTCGGAAGGTTATATGCGGCATGGATTCAAGCGGTTTCCCACGCATAAGCGTTTCCACTCGAACACCTAGTTAGTAAAAAAGAAAAGCTGTTCCTGCGATTCAATACCGCATGGAACAGCTTTTTATTAGCTTACTCATGTCATACTGATTACTCAGCTGTTACCGTTTCTCCCTGCAAAGGAGTCATGCCGTTCTTCCAGTTAATATTCAGCGAGAGGGACGCAAACAAATCTGCGCCATCCGATACCTGGTAATGAAGATGAGCTTCGCTGGAATTGCCGGAATTGCCGAGCAGCCCGATTTCATCGCCGCTTTTCACTTTGTCTCCTACCTTTACCGTAACGGAGCCTTTCTTCAGGTGGGCCAGCACACTATACTCCCCGCCATGATCAATGACAACCTCATTGCCTGCGGGCACCTTTTCGTTCATGACACCTACGGGCTCGTTATCCGGTACGTCATTGACGACGGCGACTACGGTTCCGTCCGCTGGCGCAAGTACGGGCTTGCCGAAAGCGTAGTAACTTTCATTTTTTAGCGGGTCACCCTTATAGGAATAGCCGTCCTTGTTCTGTATAATGTCATACGCATACCGCTGGCTTTCATGCTCATAATGATAATTGACAAGCTCGTTGCGGCCACCCCAGAAAATAAACCATTCCCCTTTCAGAGGGAAATCAAATGCAGTCTTCGTCAAGCGGTTATCCGTTTCCGGCCAATCCGAAAGCGGCTTAGCCTGCAGCCCCAAAACGACTCCTTCTTCATCGAATACGGCTGTCATTCCCATTTCCTCAGAATCACTAATCCATGAGCGGTAGTCGCCCCCATTAAGCTGCATGGTCGAAGCCTGCTTGAACGAGCTGATATCCTTCAAAAAATCATTAGACATGCTCACAAAATCGGCTTCGCTCACTTGCTTTTTAAACTCATTGCTAAATCCGGCGTACACCTCCGTATACTTGCCGTCAAGCAGAGCTGCTGGCAAATCCTCAGGTTTGATCCTGTTAACCTCCGTGCTCGTTGTTTCTGCCGGTACCTCCGTGGTCACTGCTGGTTTGTCCGTTGCCACTGCCGAATTCCCTCCTCCGCATGCCGTTAAGAGCGCTGCAAGCGCACCAGCCGCCAGTACCGTTTTGCTATAATAGAGCACATTCCATTTAATCTTTCCGTCTGTTCTCTTCACTTCCGCACCTCCGCTTATATGGATGTCTTCGCTTCTGTCTTTCTTAGTCTAACAAGCCAGACTTAGCTTCCGTATAACGCAGCTTTAACTGCGACTTAACTCTTCACCACAGACTAAGCAGACAATTAAGGTTCCGTTAAGACAGCGCTTCGTTCATTTACAGCAAAACATGCTATGATGAGGGTAACGATACCGCGGTAGAAAGGAATTTACGAATGAACGATGCGGCTATATTGCTTGTTGACGATGAACAATCCATCCTTGATTTATTGCAAACTGTACTGCGTAAGGAAGGCTACACGAACGTAGATATGGTCATAACAGGAGAAGCGGCCATTGCTGCTTGCGAAGCCAAAACCTATGATCTGATCGTATTAGACGTCCTTTTGCCTGGACGCAGCGGAGTTGAAATATGCCCTTTTCTCCGTCAAACGACGGATGCGCCCATATTGTTTCTCACTGCTCGCGAATCCGATTTTGACAAGCTGACCGGCTTTGCGGTAGGCGGGGATGATTATATTACAAAGCCATTTAATCCGCTGGAGGTCGTTGCGCGCATTCGCTCCCATCTGCGCCGCTACTTGGCCGCTAAACATAAAGCCCTAGATTTGGCGTCTGCATCATCCGAACTCTCTTCCACCAAAACGAAGACGGTATACGATTACGGACATTTCCAGGTCGATGAAGCGGCAGGTGAGCTTCGCGTCGAGCAAAGACCGGTCGCTTGTCCCGCACTTGTCTTTCAACTGCTTCTGTTTTTGTGCAAAAACCCTAATCGCATATTCAGCAAAAGTGAGCTGTATGAATGCGTTTGGGGCGAAGAAGCGCTGCATGATGACAATACGGTTATGGTTCATATCCACCGCATTAGAGAGCGAATTGAGCCTGACCCAGCAAACCCGATCTTTATCGTAAATGTGAGAGGACTTGGCTATAAGCTTGTTCAGTCGGAAACAACGGGTTCCGATCGATTATGAACATCAAACGGAAACTCACCCTGCGCTTTGTTCTCCAGTTGGCTACCGCTGGCGCCTTCGTTCTGCTCATATCCGCCATTACCATCCTTTGGGTCCTAAACCGTTTTGTCGAAATCCGAATCTCCCACGATTTTGCTTCCATCGGCCTGGCTCAATTGGTCGAATCCTCGGAGATGGGCAAGGATGGTGTGCATTTCGATCCCGATTTGCTGGAAAGAGTCAAGAAAAACGGCGGCTGGCTGCAAAGCATTGACGAGAATGGCGCGGTCGAGCAATCTTATAATACCCCCAAGGATGTACCGAAAAAATATGCGCCCGGCGAGTTTATGTCTTATTGGATGGGAACCGCGCCGTTCCCCTACCAACTTTATCTATGGATTCAGGAGAAAGACGGAAGGATATTCACTTTGTTATACGGCGAGCAAAATGATATAGGCATGCTATTAGAAAAAATAAGCAGCAAAGGAACTTTCTCATCTGAGGAAGGACTGCTGCTGCCCGGTGACACGGCTGCCAGAATTAAGCAGCTAGGCGGCTTCGTTCAGCTTCTTGATGCAGACGGATCAGAGCTCGTCTCCTATAACCGTCCTGAATCAGCACCATCTGCCTATACGCTGCAAGAGCTAGCTCTGCGCTCTATATATAATGAAAGATACGGTTTTCATCTGGCTTCAACCTACGATAATGAAACCGGCCGCACATGGGTCGTCTGCCTTCCCAATGCTGACGGCATCGCTATCGGCAATCGTTTGTTTCTGCCCGCGGAAGAGCGTACGATTCTAATTGGCATGGCGGCCATGTTCACGGCCATATTCCTTTCATTCGTATTCCTCTCCCTGTGGCAGGCGCACCGCTTCGGAGTCCCCCTGCTTCATATGCTCACCTGGCTCGACGCGCTTGGCAAAGCCGTATATCATGAGCCCGTGAATCACCGGGGCGTCCATCGCAGCCGGATGCGATCAGGCAAATGGAGGCGTCGTTACCGTATTTTTGCCGACGTCATGCATTCCATCGATAAGCTCTCTGGTACTCTGCAGAAGGATCAGGTACTGCGTCAACAGACGGACAGCCTAAGAGAGGAATGGATCGCAGGAGTTAGCCATGATTTGAAAACGCCGCTCGTTTCAATTAAAGGTTATGCCCATTTACTTGCTGAACCGCAATATGAATGGACGACCGAGGAGGTTCGCAAGTTTTCCGGCACCATGCTGGAGAAATCTGCGCATATGGAAAATCTGATTAACGATCTTGCTCTGACTTATCGATTAAAGAGCGGGGCTCGGGCGCCGGATTCAGAGGAAATGGAGCTGAATAGCTGGCTGCGTGACATGTTAAAGCAAGCGGGAGCCAGTCCTCATTATGAGAAAGAAGCAATCCAGTTTCAGGCTGCTCCTTCCGACATCACGGTTAAGCTGTATGCCCCTTGGCTCGAGAGGGTCATTCATAATTTAGTTGCCAATGCTCTGCTGCATAATCCTCCGGGGACGATCCTTACCGTCTCAGTCGTGGCAAGCAGGGATGGCGAGCAAATAACGATTCAATTCGCAGATAACGGAGCTGGCATGGATGAAGTTACAGCGGCTCGGCTGTTCGAACGATACTATAGAGGAACCGACACATCTGCTACACCAAACGGAACAGGCCTTGGCATGGCCGTATCCAAAGGGCTGATCGAAGCCATGCATGGCCACATTCAAGTGGATACGGCTTTGGGGAAAGGCACGATCATTCGCCTCATTTGGCGCGACGCGGCCGCTCGCACTGAACACCAGGAGCAGATCACCATTGATGAATGAACGGAAAAGAAGCTGTCCTTTATTAAGGAACAGCTTCTTTTCCGTGATATCCGATATTGAGCGATCATTTTCGCAGCCATTAAGGCCTATAGTTGCGCTTCTAACCTCTCTATCGCATTCAAGATGCGGACGTCCAGCTCTCCCATGCCTCTTGTTATATTCACCTCAGAAAAAGAAGACGGCTGCAAAAAAGCGAGCATAGCCTCGATTGCCACCCGTGGATCGACGGTTTCACCGCAAGTATAGCAATCCAGTGCAGCGAAGCCCTTCTCGGGATAGGTATGAATCGACATATGGCTCTCCGACAACAGCACAAGCACCGTAGCGCCCTGTGGCTCGAATTGCTTGGACTGAACCGATAAAACCGTTGCACCGCTAGCTTCAGCAGCTTGTACCATTTGAGCGAGCAGCAAATCCGCTTCGTTTAAATGTTCAAAGGCAATTCCCCATGCATCAACCGCCACATGCCGACCATACGTTGAATATTCCACCATTTAGCACTCCCCTATTGTCATTTTGTCCGATAGCTTCTCGTATAGAGCAGGTCGGCGGTCATAAAAAGGCGCTACTGCGCCATTCGTACGGTTTTCATGTAGAAGGCTAAAGTCCAGCTCCCCCAAAACAACCTCATCCTCATTCAGCCTTCCCGCTCCGATTAAACCAGAGGCTGTAAAGGGCATATCGCATGGGGAAAATAGCCCTGCTTGGCAGTAGCCCTGGTCGATTTGTGGACGCTGCTCGGGCAGCGAGCCTACGATTCCGCTTAGCGCAACAAACAGCTGATTCTCGATCGCCCTAGCTTGGCAGCAATAGCGTACGCGGTGATAGCCATAAGCCGTATCCGTGTAAGATGGGCATAAAATCAACTCTACTCCTTGCTCTGCAGCGAATCTTGAAAGCTCGGGAAATTCAATATCGTAGCAGGTCAGAATCGCCCAGCGTCCCCATTTCGTTTCAATGATATTCAGCTTATCTCCTTCGGAGAGCGGCCATCTCATCCGTTCCTCGGGCGTCAGATGAAGCTTGTTTTGCTCCTCGATACGGCCATCCGGGAAGAAAAGGCTGGCTTTGTTCACAAACCTTTCCCCTTCTCGGCAAATATGGGTACCTCCCAAAATCATCACATTCAGCTCCCGGCTGCTTCGCTGAAAAAAAGAGCGATACTCTCCCGTATACTCGTCTAAATGCAAACATGCCTCTTCATGGGACAACTCCGGCTGAAAGCTAAGCAAATGTGCGGTCATATATTCGGGTAAAACAATCAGGTCCGCGCCATTCTCGGCTGCTTTACGAATCTTCAAAGCTAATCCAGTCCAGAACGCCTCTTCGGACGGAACATCCGAAAGGCTGTATTGCGCAACGGCGACAGTTAATATATTCATCGGGCTCTTCCTTGTCTATGAGCGAATTTGAAGGGAATAGATATCCGTTCGGCGATCGCGGAATGTGAGCACGTCAGTCGATTTGCGGTGACGCTGCAAAATTTCCATGTCCACCTCGGCCATAATCACCGTCTCCGTATTTTCACTGCATTCTCCGGCAATGCCGTCGCGCGGAAACGAGAAATCGGCAGGCGTATATACGCCTGACTGCGCATACTGAATATCGACATTATCGACATGCGTAAGATTGCCAACGGTTCCTGACGTCACTGTAAACACTTGATTTTCGATAGCGCGTGCCTGCGCACAATATTTAATACGAAGAAAGGCTTGCCGATCCTCTGCGCAGAACGGCACGAAAATGATTTGAGCCCCTTCCTCCGCGACGATTCGCGAAATTTCCGGGTACTCGATATCGCTGCTCAGCTGAATGGATATTTTGCCGCAATCGGTATCGAATACTTCCAGCTTCGAACCCCCGTTAATCCCCCACCACCTGCGTTCATTCGGCGAGATATGCAGCTTATACTGCTGTTCAATCGTGCCATCCCGCCGGAATAAGTGACCCACATTATAAATCCGGTTGTTCTTCTCAACAAAATGGGAGCCGCCGATAATGTTCACGTTGTACTTCACGGCGAGCTCGGAGAACAGCTCCACATACTGAGCGGTAAACGTCGTCAGCTTCCGAACGGCAAGGCTTGGTGAGCGCTCCTCCAAAAAAGAGAGCAGCTGCATCGTAACGTTTTCCGGAAACACCGCAAAATCCGATTTATAATCTGCTGAAACATCCACGTAATGCTCGCACTGGGTGGCGAATTCCTCGAAGGAATCGATTTTTTTCATCATATATTGAATGACACAAATGCGAACAGGAAACGAGAGCTTATAGTGCGTTTTGCTGCTGCTTATCTTATAGTCAATGTTATTCCATTCAAGCAGCGCAGCGAAGTTGTGCGAATCCTCGTCATCGGACAAATAATTCGTAATGATTCGCTTCAGCGTGAAGCCGTTCATCATTTGAAAAGTAAGCACCGGATCATAAATATTTTGCTGAAGCACCTCTTCGGCATATTCTCTTGGCGACATCTCGTCGCTATGCTTGTGATAACCCGGAATGCGACCGCCGACGATGATGCTTCTAAGGTTCAGCTTCTCGGCCAAGCGCTTGCGCGCCTCATACAGCCTTCTGCCAATCTTCATCCGGCGATAGTCGGGATGCACCATAACCTCCATCCCATACAAGCTGCCGCCGCGCGGATTATGGTTGCGGATAAAGCCGCGGTCCGTGATTTCTGAATACGTGTGCTGCTCTAAATAATCGTCAAAGTTAACGATCAGGCTTGAACAGGAGCCAATGATCTCCCCATCCAGCTCAACGCAAATTTGCCCCTCGGGAAAAATTCGAATGTGACTCTCCAAATGATCGGTTTGCCAAGGGTTCATATTCGGAAAGCAAATATGCTGCAGCGCGATGATTTTAGTAAAGTCTGCCGCTTCGATATTTCGGATGATCACTTTCTTTTCAAATTGCGAAATTTGATCGGATGTCATATAGTCTCCTCATGCAAACGTTAGTTTGACTTCATTATAAGAGGAGAGTTTCATAGCCGTATTAATGGATAGTCATCGGATTGTAAATTTTTAAGGCCATTTGGATGTAATCGTGGTTATGCCTAAGCTTGATGAGGTATGATTTAGATCAACCCCTTCAATACAGAAAAGGATAAGGTATACAGGATGGAAAAAACAAATAGAAGATCCAAGAGGACTCGGTGGTTAAAATTAACGGGGATTATGTGTCTGCTGCTTGCGATCGGCACAATTTGGCAGCATCAAATGATGCTGCGCGAAAGCAGCATGTTCTCATCGCCTGGAGAGATTTTCGCAACTAAATCATTTGATTTGCATGCCTATCGCACAGGAGAAGGAGATACAGCGGTTGTGTTTGTTGCTGGCTCCGGAACCCCTTCGGCTTATACCGATTATTATCTTTTACAGAATCAACTGCGGCCTTACGCAAGGACGGTAAGTTATGACCGCGCTGGATTTGGATGGAGTGGAGAAACTGACAGGCCAAGGTCAGTAGAAATTATGGTTGATGAACTGCATGACTCGCTTGAACAAGCCCATGAAGCACCGCCTTACTTATTGGTGGGCCATTCGCTCGCTTCGCTTGAAGTTTTACATTTTGCCCAAAAATACCCGGATGAAGTTAAAGGCATCGTACTGCTCGATGGAGGAAGCCCTGAGTTTTACGCTAAAGAATGGGAAACCAAATCTTATATTGTGAATCGGTTAGTGGCGGCTCTCCGGGTGACCGGGATTATTAGGGCATTAGGAACTGCAGGGATATTATTGCCGTTTGCTGCTGAAAACCTGCGGAATCCGCAGCTCCCTGAAGAAGTAAGAGCGATGGACAAAGCGATGTATTACAACAAAGCAGGAAATACGAGCAATCTAAGCTTCATAAGCCTAATGAATGAAAACGCGCAAATCGTTCTGGATCACGGTCATTTAAAGGAAATCCCCCTGCTTATCCTGTCATCAGACAGTGGAGCAGCATGGCGAAACGTACAGCAAGAGCTTCTGCAATGGTCCAGTAACAGCATGCAAGAGACCATCACGAATGCGAATCATTATATCCATTGGACCAACAGCGATCTCGTGTTCAACAAACTATTAGACATGTTGAACAAGGAATAATGGGGCTGCCGCAGTTCACTACGGCAGTATTCAGCATTTATTTGCTTCTCATCATACTTCTTTGGGCTCGTGCAGCTATGCGCTGCGTCGCCTTTGTATCCGATCTATCCAGCCAATCGCTGCAAATGCGTATCACCCAATCCGGATTGGTCTTGCTAGCGTCATTCAACCAATTGCCTACGGAATCCTGAACATACTTAGACGGATCGGACATAACGGTAGCCAGGAGAGGAATGGCCATCGCAGGGTTCAACTTCAGCTCCTGAATATGTTTGGCCCAAACGCCTTGAGGCCGCGTTAATTCAACTGCAAAGCGTCTAATATTGGGATCAGGATCAATGACCCACACGCTTAGCAAATAAAGCGCCCGCTTCAAATCTTCAGCAATGGGCTGCCTTAAAGCCATCCAAGCGATCTCACGAACGCCAAAATGCAGATCTGCGGCAAATACCCGAATGGCTTTTAATTTTTCTTGCAGGTTGGAACGCGCATCCAATCCGATAATATAAGCTGCCCAGCAGCGAACGCTATCGGATGAATGCGCAGAGAGCCTGTCAAATATACGGCTTGCCTTCTCATCCTGTTCGATAAGAACAAGCCACTCTTTTGCGATTGCGGGTATGACTTTCATTACTTTCGGTTCGTTTAATTGCTCCAGCCTTTGCAAGATAGCTATTGATTCGCGCTCAAGCCCGAACTCAATCAGAACGTTTTTCAGCAATAGCAAATGATCGACAGATAGCCATTCGGTTAAATTGACCGATTGCAGTTTCCCTTCCTGCAGCAGCAGCCTAACGTCAATCGGAATATCACATATTCGGATAGCTCCCTTTCGCTCCAAAAGAGTATTAGAACCTTTCCGACTGTTCTCCTTATCCATTGTAACCACACTTCCTCTGCAAGTCCGTCATTAGACGGGCGTTACCAACAGCATACAGCCTTTTGACAGGATAGGATGTAATGTGGTTTACAACTAGACTTGAGATCGCTGAATGTCAAATAGCTTATCTCTGTGAATCCAGACAGTTTTAAACCCTGTCTTGATTGCTTCTTCCTTCACCAGCTCTTGCAAGGCTACAGTTACAGCCTCTCTAGTTGCGCCTGCAAAATGAGCAATCTCCTGATGAGTCAACGATACTCCGATTTTATAATAGGCACCCTCATTGATGATGCCAAATTGATTGGACAGCTTTACGAGCGTAAACATAATTTTATGATGCAAATTTCCAAGGGCCAGGTGCTGCGATAAAAGGCTCATCGAGGCGATCCGCTCGCTCAATACGCCAAGCAATGCCATCATAAAGCGGGGATGGTTGATGAGGAAATCGTCAAACCTTGTCTTGTCCAGCAAACAGATATCGCTATCCTCGATCGTTTCAATGTAATGATCCCGCGTTCCGAACGAAATTTTAGCCATCTCGCCAAATACATTGCCTTCATTGAGGATATCTGAAGTGAACTGCTTCCCTTCGGCATTAAGCCTGTATAGGCGAACCATTCCTCTTTTCACAAAATAAAGGCCTTCGCGAAACGTATCTGGCGTTTGAATAAACGTATTCTTGGGAATCGTTGTGATAGAGGTTAGCTGATCCATTTCAATCAACTCTTCCATCGACAGCGAATGAAGCAAATTAAATTGTGATAAATATTGAATTTTATCCATACCTGCTCCTTGTTTGAATATAACCCCCCTTAGGTTGGTTGTGTTTATTATATTACTTCGCATGAAGTCCTGCCAATTTCAATGACTTAATGAATGCTAGCCGTGGCTCCATCCGTTGCTTTTCCGGTTGAACGACTTGTTTTTAAGCGAGAGCTCGCGAGCAAACTTAGGCAAATCAATACAAGATTAAGCAGCATTGCCCCAAAAATGCCATTTTCCATGAGTAGCCCGGCAGCTTGACCAATAGCAATAATTGCGCCCCCGATCCCGATAACGACACCTGGCGTGAATGAATCCGCAAACTGGAGGTTGGCGGATACCTCGCCCGATTCACCTTCTTTGGCATTTGCAAAAGCAACGGCTCCGCTAGTCGGATGAGCCAGCCCGATTCCAATCCCTGTGATCATTTGGCCGATAACGGATAGGGCAATATTAAGGTCAGGCACCCAAACGACGATGCCGATTCCTACAATCATGAGCAGCACGCCTATTCTTATTCGCTTGTGTCGGCCTCTTCCTTGATCCGCAGCATCCCAGTGGGACTGCAAATAGGATACGACACACCAGCTAAGTGCAGCGCTTGCTACGATTAGCCCCGCCAAATCTGCCGTCAAACCTTTGGTTTCCGTTAATGCCAGTACTAGAAAATTTTGCGTACTTACATAAGCCGCAAAAAATAAACCGCGCGAAGCAATGAGCGATGGCAAGCCGGTGCGCAAGCCCAGCGTACCGGCCGGAAGCAATTTCCGAAGCGGCTGCGCCATGAGCACTAAGCCAAGCAGCACCAGCATAATTCCTGCTGCGCTTGGAAGCATGCCTAGACCGCTTAAGAAAAGCCCGGTTCCAATCGCAAGCAGGATGGACAGCAAGGTCGCTCCTCTGCCGTTTTGCTTTTGAACGCTGGGAATTTTCAACTTTCGGAAAACAGGCAGGCTTAAGAAGGTTGCGAGCACCAGAAACGGAAGCACACCCCAAAACACGAATCTCCACGAAAATTGCTGAGCGATGACACCGGCAACGTATGGACCAATCATAGAAGGCAAAACGTACGCGGTTCCGAATGCTCCTAATATTTTCGCCCGCAGCTCATCAGGATAGCTTAATGAAATCGCCGTATAAACACAGGTCATCATCGCACCAGCACCAAATCCCTGCAAGGCACGCGCTGCGATCAGTATAATCATATCGCTAGCCATGGCTGCCGCTACTAACCCAACAGCAAACAAGGCAATCGCTGCCGTGAATGGCATGGCGGGCCCTCTCCTGTCAATCACACGTCCAACGACCAGCGTTCCGATAATTTGCGCTAACAAGTACGCACTAAAAATCCAACCATAAAGCGCCATTCCTTTTAAATCATTAGCAATCGCCGGCGCAACCGTCGTTACGGCCAAGCCTTCGAATCCAACAGCCATTACAGCCAAAATAATCCCAATCGTCAAAGCAACATAACGTGGTCCAAAAATACTTTGTTTCTCAGTCATCATGCCTGGCCTCCCTAAAATCTGCGATTTATGTATACGTTGTATCCGGATACTTTGTAAACATATTTCTTTACAAAATCAAATATAAGGTTTTATTTTGACTTAGTCAACTTTTTTCTTTACAATGTTAATAGATCGTTTCATCCACTTTTCTATAAAAAGAAGGTGCCGTAGCATGGCAAAAACAACCACAGCTTCCAAAGAAGGAATGGCAATACGAACGAAACGGGAGATCATCAAGCTGCTGAAGCAAGAAGGCGCTTTAGACGCGCTTCAACTAGCCAAGCTGCTTGGATTAACAGGCATGGCCGTGCGGCAGCATTTATATAATCTGCAAGAGGAACGACTGGTCGCATTTGAAGAGGAAGCGAGACCCATGGGCCGTCCAGCCAAAATGTGGAGACTAACGCCTGAAGCAAATCGCCTCTTTCCTGACGGTCATGCGGACCTTCTCGTGAGCATGATTGAGTCCATGCGGGAAGCCTTTGAAGAAGAAGGCTTGGAAAAAATGCTGGAGATCCGCAACCGCAAGCAGATCATCCAATATTTAAGCAAAGCTCCCTCCGACCTTCCGTTGAAGGAGCAGTTGGAAGCACTTGCGCATGCGCGCACGGCTGAGGGATACATGGCGGAAGTGATCGACAACGTTGATGGATCCTATAGCTTTGTGGAGAAGCACTGTCCCATCTGCGAAGCAGCGAAAGTATGCTCCGGCCTTTGCAGCAAAGAGCTGGAGATGATTCAGCAGGTGCTTGGGGAGGATGTTGACGTGGAACGCAAATCGCATATGCTGACGAACAGCAACCGCTGCGTTTATTCGATCAAGCCTAAGGGCAGCGCAGTGCTTTAAGTAAACTTTGTTTGCATCGAACATGAAAAAAACGCCGCTTCCAAACCATAACCCCCGGATACATGATCGGGGGCGCATGGTTGGAAACGGCGTTTTTATTTTCAAGTAGAGTGATGAGTGCCGGAAGACGGAAGCTGCATATAAAGAGACATGGCTGCGGAACCATCTATTGCCTAACGTGCCGTCCTCCCCAAAAGGCTCAGAAGCGCTTCGGGTTCACGCGTCGTTATGGCATCAACACTCATTTCGATAAATTGCTGCATAAGCTCTTTTTCATTGACGGTATAGACCCAGACCTACAGGCCAATATGGTGAGCCGCTTCTACCATGAAAGGACGGCAAGTCGTCCCCTTCATGTTCAGCCCGCTGTATCCTCTTTGCTTCGCTTCCTGGCATGCCGTTTCTGCGTACCTCTCATAGTTGTCTAATTGTTCCGGCGTAAGTTCAACGGGGGTATTCAGCATGACTTGAATATCCGGATAGGTCTCCGTAATCGATTCCGAATAACCCGTAATGTACGACCGCTCCTGCGCCCTGTATTTACGAATCAATGCGATCGTGGGTTCAATGCTTGCAGCCGATTTGATATCCAAATTTAGGTTAATGCCGAGCGGCTCGGCTGCCCGGAAAATTTGCTCTAGCGTTGCGATCTCATGCTCCTCGTAAGCCGTATTCAGCAGCACTCGCAAATGGGGCTGATTCCATTCCTCATAGGAATGCAATAGAAGTTCAGGTGTGTCGTCATGCATAAGAATGGCACTCCCATCCCTCGCTACAACAATATCAACTTCTACAATATCAGCGCCAGACCTTACGCCCTCCACAAAAGACGCCATCGTGTTATCAGGACTCTCACCGCAGCCCGTATGCGCGGCGGCCAGTGTTCGGTACATATAACCCACCTCATTGACTATAAATTTTGACATTACACCGTTTTAGCGATATTATAACGATTTTCCATTCCGGTGATCAACCCTTACTTTTGCAAAAAAAATCCCTGAATAGCCAAATTGTTATTAATCGAAAATAGAAGAAGCCCGCTCACCATGAGCGGGCTTCTTCTGTATAATAAAGAATCAATTAGCCATTCGCTTTCCGTTTGTCTCCTTTGGCAGCCCTAACCGACAAAACGCAGCATAGGAACAATACAATGGATGCTGAAATATATGGAAAATTAATATCGATATCAAAGAGAAACCCTGCAACGATCGGGCCAACGATGTTCCCCAAGCTGGTAAATGCCGAGTTCAGCCCTGCCAGATAGCCTTGCTGCTCATTTGCCATTTTGGAAATTTGCGTACCGATAGCCGGTCGCAAAATATCAATCGACAAAAACAAAACAAAGGTAACGGCCAAAATCATCCAGTAGCTCTTCGTGAACAGAGTGAGCAGTACAAACAGCCCAGCCGTAAGCAAAGAAGCGGATATAACATTGCGCTCTCCAAATCGGTTTAAGATCCATCCGAATATAGTGACTTGTACGACAGCACCGGCAATTGAGCCAAACGTAATAATAATGGCAATGTCTTTCGCGGTAAAACCAAACTTTTGATCCACAAACAAACCAAATACCGTCTCATAATTCGCTAATCCAAAGGAAGCAACCAGCACGATAATCAAGCTTAAAAAATATGGTTCCCGGTAGGAACGCAGCAGCTGCGAGGCAAAACTGGTCTCCGTCGCTTCCCTCAGCTTGGCGCTCTTCTGTACTTTCCTTACCCCCGAGTCCGGTAAAATAAATATGGTTAACAGGGCTGAAATCACACCTGCAATACCTGCGGCATAGAAGGGCACACGAGTGCCGTATTCAGCTAATATCCCTCCTATACCAGGACCAATAATAAACCCGGTCGTAATAGCCGCGTTAATATAGCCCATCCCTTTGGCTCGTTCCTCTACCGTCGTTACATCTGCGATGTAAGCCATAACGGATGGCATAATAAGAGCTGCACCAATCCCACCCAGCATGCGTGCTGCAAACAAATACACCGGTTCGCTGACCATCCCGAATAAAAACTCCGAAATGGCGAAAATAATGACTCCGAACACGATATTCTTTTTCCTGCCGTAGGTATCGGACAGCCTGCCCGCCAATGGCGAGAACAAGAGCTGCGTCAACGAAAAGGCGGCAACCATCAACCCAACGATGCTGCCATTCAAATGCAGCTCTCTCATATAAGTAGGCAT
This sequence comes from Paenibacillus luteus, assembly GCF_006542765.1. Taxonomy (GTDB): domain Bacteria; phylum Bacillota; class Bacilli; order Paenibacillales; family Paenibacillaceae; genus Pristimantibacillus; species Pristimantibacillus luteus. Next base: position 172,884 of record NZ_SKCD01000044.1, on the reverse strand, counting down.
GACAGGTATAACAAGCCCGATGCCGATAAATACTAGAAGAATATTAAACATGAGGAGAAGCACGGCTCCCCTATTCCTTAACAACAATGCCATCATCAAAACCCTCTCATCACTTTCAAATCATACTGAATGTTCGGTCTGTATTCAGGCGGCAGTACACATTCCATCATTGCTTATGGAATTGCCCGCCGTTACCTTATTATTTTTCTTTCGCAACACCATATAAAAAGACCTTCACGGCTGCATGATACAGCTGAAGCGCCTCCTCCGGCTTGTTTTTACGACGCGACATTTGGCCAAGTCCCATAAAGAAACCTTCAAAAACAATCGCCAGCCTATCTACGTTATCATCCTTAAATTCCCCTCTGTTTATTCCCTCCTGCAGCAATTCTTTATTGAATAACAAATGCCGATCCACCATAACCGCCATCCGCTCATCAACTTCATTGGTCTTCTCTTCATTATTGAAAAACTCGTCAGCTGCTTTTGTCAGTGGATGATTCAGATCATCAAGAACCATTTGCTCAGCAATCCCGAACAGCTTGTCTACCGTTGTATGGTACGAGTTCTCCTTCTCCCGCCATTTCCGTTCCCACTCCAAATCCCATTCGTCAAGCAAATAAAGAAACAATCCTTCCTTGCTCTTAAAATGGTAATAGATATTCCCTTTACTGCTGCCTGTCGCATCGACAATATCTTCAATGGAGGTTCCCTTATAGCCTTTCTGAGCAAACAGTGCTCTAGCCGCGTCAGCAACTCTTTTTTTAGTAAGCTCGGTTTGCATTTGTTTTTTGTTCATTCGCCCACACACCTATTCGGAGGTTATTTCTTCCCTCTATCGCAAATAATACTGAACGTTCGTTTTGTATTATACCAGTGGATCAAGACCGATAGCAACCTTTATCAAAAAAAGAAGCTCTTATGCCCCTTTATGGATAAGAGTAATAAGAGCTTCGTCTATTCATTAGCTGGGGCTTTTCGGTGTTTCAAGAATAAACCGAAGCTGGCCTCATGGGGAAGTAAACGCTGTAGGCTTCATCCTTTATTTCATACAACGGAATAAAACGAATGCCGCACTCCTGGCCTTTCGTGCGATAATATCCGGAGTTCCACCAGCTATGGTTTCTTTCCCGGTCCGGGACCAGCAGCGTGTCCAATCGCTCGGGATTGCCAGCGAGTCGCCTTTCTTCCGCTACTAATCCTGCCAAGACGATTGGACCATCCAGGAAAGCATAGGTGTCTGGCTCGCCTGGAAGCTGCTCCGCTGTTAACGTCTTCGGCAGCTCCACCTGAATATGGTCCCCATCTGCCCATTCCCGCTCCAACACAGCATACGTGGATGGCTGCCAATCGCCTACCTGCAGCACGCCATTAACATAAATCAAGGCTTTGCCGTTTAGCCACCATGGCAGACGCAGCTTCAAGCCAAACACTTTATTCGTAGAGAGGGCTACGTTCATTTCATACTTAAATCGATCTGGGCGATGTACAGGAATAGGCGGCTGATCCACTTTCGTTATTGCCGTCATGCCTGCCACGTTCCAGGAATTCAGCGGGTATAACCCATGCTGTCCGTCTTGTTCGATGGTCAACGTCAAGGCTGCATCATCAACCTTTGTCGTTAAGGACGCGGGCAGCCACTGCAGAATAGCAATCCCACCCTCATCCTTTAAAAAGATTTGCTCGTCATAAGAAGCATTCGCTTGCACGAGTGTACCGTGACAGCACCAGAAATGCTGCGTCGGCGAGCCCCATTTTTTGCTGCTGCCCGCTCCTATGCCAAGAAAATAGGAGATCATGCCCGTTTCGCTATGTTGATGAGCAAGCACGCCATTTATGAAGCGGCGCTCCCAATAATCCGCATACGCAGGATTGCCTGTCCAGCGAAGCAGCACATGCGCCAGCCGCATCATATTGTAATTCACGCAATGCTCCTGTCCCACGCCCATCCTTGTCATATTTCCGGCAGGCATCCAAAGCTCCGCATCATCTGCGGCTCCGGTTACAAGATAACCACGGTCCTCAACTGCGCATTTCCAAAATGCTTCAACGATTTGGCGATAACGCCCCTCTCCTGTCACCTCCCATGCCTTAGCCGCACCCAATATCTCCGGAATCTGAGTATTCGCATGCTTGTTGGTCAACGCATCTTCGCCTGCTATCAAGGCATCAAAAAAACGGCGTCGGTCATAACGGCTGATGAGCTCTCGATGCTTCACATCCTTGGTTAGCCCATAGAGATCCGCCCAAGTCTCCAGCATGCCTCCCGTTTCCTGATCAAGCAGATCGTCCATTTGCTTGCGCGAGAACGTATCCGTCCACTCATAAAACCATGCCGCCATATCGACCATGACCGTTAGCGCCTGCTCATTCCCTGCCAACTGGTGCATCTCATAGAGCCCCATGAGCAGCTTATGAACCGTGTAATGCGGTGCCCATACCCATTTGCCTTTTACAATCCGGTGCATATAGGTTTCTGGAAAAGCAGCCAGCCAACCGCTGCCGATCGCTTCCTGGCATCTGGCCAATTCAGTGACGATGAAATCAGCTTTCGCTTTTACAAGGTTATCGCTTGTTTGGCGATAGATGCGTGCAGCAGCCGATAACCAGTGGCCCATCATATGCCCGCGCAGCTCGCAGGTTGGCGACTCCCAACCCCAATGCCATTGTTCAGGGCCATCCATGCTGGTAGCTGTGGCGCTAGTCGTTCCCCCGTTTCCGCTGTAGCTCCATAACCCTGCTTCCAAATAAAAATTCCGCAGCAAATTTTCATTCGTCAGGCTCATCACATATTGTTTATTTAATTGAAGCCGTGCTTGCAGTGGTCCCTGATTAAGCCTCACGCTTCCATTTGGAAAATCCTTGAGTTTGAAATGGTTCATTCGAGATAGCCTCCCTTTTTTTATTCGATAGCCTTATCGTATAATGAAGGGGAATAAAGAAAAATGCACAAACCCTCAGATTACCTATACTTTTTTTGGTTTTAACATCTTATTCAAAGTTCAAAAATCGGACGTCGGAGGCGAAGAATTCATCATGAATGGTCAAGTCTATTTAAGCGCCGACCGCATCCCTTTAATAAGGGATATTGGGATGAGCCATACGGAAGCTGCTTATACGCATCCCGATCGCATTGCCGACTATGATGTCTTTCTGTTTGTCGTTCGCGGCTGCATGCAGGTCATTGAGGAGGGAGTGGAATATTTCGTTGGAGCGAATGAGCATTTATTTTTGAAAAGAGGAATGCATCACTGGGGTCTTCCCGCAACAGCACCCGGCACATGCTGGTATTGGATTCATTTCAATGTCCCATTCGATGACGGAATTGTATATCGTGAGCACCCGCCGTTGCCGGAAATTGATTACTACCAACCGGATCATTACCACTATGTAATTCCAATGCCAAAGTACGGAACATCACCCTTTCATTTAGGATTGGAAACACGCCTGAAGGCTTTAACCTCGAATTATCTCCTACCTGCCAATCATGGCATGCTGGAGATAAGCTTGCGGGTCTGTCAGCTGTTTCTTGAATTGCAGAAGGAATTTCAGCAAAAGGAGAACGGGCTGCAAACAGGAAAATCAGATGTAATCGCTGGTCGGATAATCGCTTTTTTGCTGCAGCATCTTGAAGAGGACTTTGATTCAACAAGCATTGCCATCCATATGAGGCTAAACTATAGTTATCTCTCTGCCTCCTTTAAGAAACAGACGGGACAAACGATTGTGGAAGCGCATGCCCGCCTGCGAATGGGAAAAGCGATTGAGTGGATGAGAAATACCTCTATGAACGTATCGGAGATCAGCGAGCGGCTTGGCTACCGCAATCCTTATTATTTTAGCCGCGTATTTAAGAAAGTGCTGGGCGAACCTCCCTCTTCTTATATGAGCCGATTCTATAAGACATAAAAGATTTTACAATTTATTTAACCTTATATTTTTAGGAGGATATCGAACATGGATCATATTGATAAACAAATTTTGTTTCATCTTCAGAAACAGGCAAGAATTTCGATGACCGAGCTAGGAAAAGCTGTCGCACTATCCCAGCCTGCCGTAACAGAAAGAGTCCGGCGTATGGAGGAACAGGGAATTATCGAGGAATACCGTACGATCCTCTCGCCAGAAAAGGTTGGAAAAGGCGCAGCAGCCTATATGTTGTTTCGTACTAGGGATTGCCATGCCTTTCTTGATTTCATCCAGACAAGTCCCGATGTGATCGAATGTCACCGCATCAGCGGCGAACATAACTATTTATTGAAAGTAATGACCGATTCCACACGCTCACTGGAGGAGTTTGGCAATCAGTGCGACAAATATGGCACCTATACTATTCTGATTGTCATGTCCTCTCCCATTGACCATAAGTTCCTTATTCCCATGCTCGATCAAGCCAGTGAACGATGAGATCAAAATAGACCTGATCAACGATTTGAGCGTGGGAAGCCGTAGGCCTTGGCACGCCACGCAATGATCCAAGCCAGCAGGAGCAGCAGCGCCAATGCCCAAGGGAATGAGCTTACTCCAAGCGTTTCCAGTAAAACGGCTCCTATGAGACCGCCCCCTCCGATAGCCAGATTCCAAACGGTGACCAGCATGGACTGAGCCACGTCCGCATTCTCGCCAGCCGCTTCGGCTACGGCCGTCTGCAGCAGCGTCGCTGCTCCGCCAAATGTTATCCCCCATAAGCCAACTGCTGCATAAATAACTACGGCGTGCGTGCTGCCAAGTCCAAGCATGATGGAGCTTAACACAAAACCGCCAATGCTGATTAATACCAATTGCCGCTTCATGCGGTCTATCCACATCCCTGTGATCCAAATTCCGATCACGGACGTTATTCCGAAAATAAGCAGAACCACATCTACCCGCTGGGAAAGACCCAGCTTCGCAGCATATGGAGCAATATAGGTATATAAAATGTTATGGGCCAGCACCCAGCCAAGTACGACAGCCAATACGGGACGCACACCCGGCATAACGAACACTTGAGCTAACGGGACTCTGCTTCCTGCGGGTTGCCCAGGCAGATTCGGAAGCTTCAAGAACACTAAGGGAATGAGTACAACGGTCAGAAGCGACATGATTCCGAGAACCGCTCTCCAGCCTATCATTCCGCCAAGCGCTGTTCCAGCAGGGACACCAAGAGCCAAAGCGAGAGGGGTACCCACCATAGCTACCGCCATGGCGCGGCCTTTAAGCGCATCAGGTACGATACGTCTGGCAAAACCAGCGGCCATTCCCCACAATACGCCGGCAGCGACGCCTGCTAGGAAACGGGCAGCTAGCGTGAGTACATAGCTCGAAGACAAAGCCGTTACCGAATTGAATACTAGAAAACCAATGATGCACAGCAGCAGCAGCCGTCTTCTTCCCCAGCCGCGTGTCGCTGCAGTTAGCGGAATTGCAGCCAGCAGTGAGCCGAGCGCATATAATGTAATGAGCTGGCCGGCGAGTGCTTCTGAAATGCCAAGGCCAGCGCTAATTTGAGGGAGCAAACCTGCTGGAATCGTCTCGGTAAGGACGCCAATAAATACTGCCATGGCTAACGTCAGCAGGCCAGCCCACGGGAAACGATCAGCAGCTGGCATTATGGCGTCACGCTGATCCTTAGATGCAATATGATGGTTCATGCTAATAACAACTCCTATCCTTTTATGCCAAATGGTTGAAATCTGGCTTCCAAGCCAATCCTCGCGAGTATCCGCTTGTTAGAAGTAAGTTTACCTATTCCAAAGACCGAATTACATAAAACGATTAAGGTATTTCCTCATTTCCACCGTGGTATTCCACGCAGTTTATCTATTTTTCCGTTAATTCCATGGTCTATAAAAATAGGAATCACAATCTTTATGCTTGACCCCATTATCCTTGGCTGAGCATACTCAGTGCTCTATGCTGCCAATTATAACGTCGCTTTCTCCTTGCTGGTCTACGGGAATATCTTGTTTCATATACATAGACAAGCCAAAACCGGGTTTCAATGACCAATAGTTGCTGAAAGGATGTGATTACGTCTCTATGGAACACCTCTTGCCGCTCAAAATCGAATATCTGCTGATGATTGGTGTCGCTGTATTATGGACGGTTGTTTACCTTCTCGTTATTTACAAAGGGTATAAAGACCAGTCCTGCGGCATGCCGCTTGCGTCCATTTGCGCTAATATTACATGGGAATTTTTATTTACGTTTATCATGCCGTTTCACCCGCTTCAACAAATCGTAACTTTAATTTGGTTTTTGCTAGACTGCATCATTTTGCTGCAATTTCTTTACTATTCCAAAGGTGTGCCCTTCTCCAAACGCACCATATACGCATCGGTCTTCTCCCTGCTCGTCATAGCCCTGCTCCTGCATTATGGGATCGCGGTTGAATTCCATGATAAAATGGGCATTTACTCCGCTTTTGGCATCAATCTAATGATGTCCATCCTTTTTATCAAATTATTGTTCACCAAAGAACTGAGGGGCCAGTCCCTTGCGATCGCCTATTCCAAAATGTTCGGCACCTTGTGCGCTTCTATCCTCTGCTATTCACTTTATCCTCACTCCATTTTGCTGTTCATCATGTATGTTTTAATTCTCATTCTGGACCTTGCGTATATCTTACTCGTCTACCGCCAGTCGATAAAGACGATCCGCAAGCCGGCTTTACCTGCAAAATAACAGAAAAAAGGACGATTCCTAGGTTCAAATTCAACCTAAGGATCGTCCTTTTATTCTTATCCGATCGAATGAAAGAAAGAAAGAAAGAAAGGAGCCTCCCCCTCTCAGGAAAGCTCCTTCACTAACAACGAACCGAACTATCAAGTTCAGCTCTTATGCATTGGCTCCAGGAAACCGGCTGCCTGCGGCAATGCCTTTAGGCGAAATATGTTCAATCTCTGCAAGATCTTCAGCAGATAAGGTGACTTGAAGGGAGCCAAGGTTTTCTGCGATTCGCTCCAGCCTCTTCGTTCCCGGAATCGGAACGATCTGACTTCCCTGCGCAAGCAGCCATGCTAGCCCAAGCTGGGCAGCCGTGCAGCCTTTTTGCGCGGCCATGGATTCAATCAGGGTAACCACCTCCAAGTTTTTGGCAAAATTGTCGCCTTGAAACCTTGGATAGTAGCGGCGATAATCGTCAGCGGGCAGGTCTTCAAACTTCTTGATCTGGCCAGTGAGAAAACCTCTTCCGAGCGGACTATACGGTACAAAGCCGATGCCAAGCTCATTTAGAAGTGGTAAAATCTCGTCCTCCACTTCCCTGCTCCACAACGAATACTCCGTTTCTACCGCCGTAATCGGATGCACGGCATGGGCACGCTTAATCTGATCCGCAGTCGCTTCCGACAGACCGATATAACGAATTTTCCCTTCCTTGACCAAATCGGCCATCGTGCTGACCGTTTCCTCGATTGGAGTATTCGGGTCTACCCGGTGCTGGTAATAAAGATCGATATAATCAATGCCGAGCTGGTACAAGCTGGCATCCACTGACTTTTTGATGTAAGCCGGATCACCTTTAGGTCCCTGGCTGTGCGTAACGCCGAACTTGGTCGCGATGATCGCTTCATCCCGTCGCCCCTTAAGCGCTCGTCCAACCAGCTTCTCATTACCGCCGAACCGCTGCAGCGAATATTCTTCGCCATATAGATCCGCGGTATCAAACATGGTCACACCAAGATCAAGCGCTCCCTGAATCGTGCGTACCGACTCTTCATTATTAGCCAGCATCATCGTGCCAAGCCCTAGCGCTGAAACTTCTAAGCCTTCGCGTCCCAGTTTTCTTTTCTCTAGCATACGGTTTCCTCTTTTCTTAGAGTAGATGGATGGTTGAACATGTCCCCATTCTAACCTGCGTGTCCAGAGTCAACCACAGTATGTTTATGCTAGTAACCAGATTACCCGCTTGCCAGCCATCGCTTCATCTACTCAACTTAAGGATGATCCGTGTCAGCTTCCAAGATCGGCATATAGATACAAATATTCAACTCCGGATAATCGGCATGATTACCAAAGGATTGGATATCATATACTGACGCCTGTACTGCACCTGGAAGCTGGATGAGTACCCGGCTTACTTTTTTGAGCTGTATATCATGCTGCTTCCACATAGCTTCGAAATGTACACTTTCCTTCGAGAGCAGTTCTACCGTTTCCTTAAACCACGGATCATCCTGATGCTTATCATGATAGGTGCGGAACACGGCCACTGAATAGGAGGCAAATGCATCCCAATTCACTATGCGGCGGCTCAGTTCCTTATCCAGAAACAGCATTCTTATCATGTTCCTCCCGGTTTCCGGCAAAGAATCGAAATCCGCAATCACATGATTAGCCCCCCGATTCCAAGCAAGCACCTCACATCTTTCATTACTGATGAAGGCGGGATAGGGAAGCTGCTCGATAATGTTTCGCCAGTGCGGATTTAGAGTTGTATTGATTGGAGTGGCAAATTCCAGCTCATTGGGGTTCCATAGCTGGTACAGATGCATCCGCTCATCATGCGTTAGTTGAAGAGCTTTGCCTATGCTCTCGATAATATCCTTGGATGCCGTTACCTCTCTTCCTTGTTCCAGCCATGTATAATAAGTCGCACTGACGCCTGCGAGCATGGCCACTTCCTCTCGGCGCAGCCCTGGCGTTCTTCGATTGCCGTAAGAGCTGGCAATGCCGGCTTGTGCGGGCTGAAGCCGCTCACGGCGTGATTTTAAAAAAGCGCCCATTGTTTTTGACTTACTGGTCTCGTTAGTCATGGTTCACCTCTTCTCAGATGCATAATCCGTGGAATCACATCATCTAATTTTCATGGGAATTCCCTTTCTCTAATGCAGTCATATACGCTAAAATGCAATCGACTGCCTTCGTTACCGTCATTTGGTCCGTCGGAATTTTCAATTCCGGGTGCAGCGGCACCTCGTAAGGAGAGGAAATCCCCGTAAATTCGGCGATTTCCCCCACCCTTGCCTTTTTATATAACCCTTTCGGGTCACGCTGCTCGCAGACCTCCAGCGGACATGAAAGATATACCTCGATAAATTCGCCAGGAGTAAACCGCGCTCTCGCCCGTTCCCGATCTGCTTGGAACGGAGAGATGGAGGCAACAATAACGACTAATCCAGCCTCAGTAAATAATCTAGCAACCTCGCCAAGCCTGCGGATATTTTCCTTTCTTGCTTCGGACGAGAAGCCAAGGTCGCTATTTAAACCATGGCGTAAATTGTCCCCATCCAGCGTTGTCGTATGTATGCTTTGCTGAAACAATCTCCTCTCCAGCTCTGTTGCAACCGATGACTTCCCGGAACCGGAAAGCCCAGTCAACCAGATTACCCTGCTGCGATGTCCTTTGAGCTCCTCTTGGACTAAGCGATCTGTGCCGCCTTGGTGCCATGTTATATTCTTCGAAAGATGGTCCATTTATTTTCACGCATCCCTGATCTATCGCTTATTGTTATCGCTTATTCTCAACTTCTCTCTTACTGCTCGCATGCTCTTTCATGAGCTCGGCACGGTACTGCCCAGGCGTGAATCCCGACCACTTCTTGAAGGCGCTCTGAAAGACGCTAGACTCCGAGAAGTGCAGCACATAAGCGATCTCCCCCACCGAATACTCCCATTTCCTCAAATAACCCATCGTCATTTCTTTGCGTATCTGGATAGAAAGATTATTGTAGGTCGTGTTCTCTTCCTTCCATTTGTGCTGAAGCGTTCTTGTGATAGTACCGAACGATTCCGCAGTCTGCTGCAAGGAGGGAAAGAAAGAGGGCATGGACTTCTTCATCAACTGTGCGACCTGTTCTGAGAATCCCCCTGCCTGTGTCATCTCATCCGTGGTTTCCTGCCCAATCGTAAAATAACGTTGTAACGCTGGTATGCTGCCAATGAATCAGCAATCATACCCGAGTGTATCATCACATAGCCGAGAATGCCTCAATCCATAAAGTCCGTCATCTGGCCTTGATGAAGCCCAAAATGATCATCCTGCGTATACTCAGCAGCTGCAATCATTAAACGCTCCAGCTCCTCGTTTAAGCTAAAGGAAGTCATACTCCACTATTTTATAACGAATCAAGCATGATGGACAGCGCCCATCTTAATGAGGTTCACGAACCTAAGGAGGAAAAATAAAGCTTAGCCAGCAGCTACTGCTGATGAAATTCAGATTTTGAATCATAATCTCTTCTGGGATTATATAGCAAGAAGACCGCCTTCATCATCGAAGTACGGTCTCTTTCCTTTATATCCGGCGACCTATTGTAACTTGAGCAGCTTAGCAGTTCATTATAGACGCTCTTTCCATTTAACGGATGCCTTCAAGCATTCTGCGAAGAGTCTGCAAACAATCCTCATGCAAGCTTGCTTCTAGCATCGTGAAACCGATCGAACAAGCCTCGGATCTCTTCGGATGTCATTTTATCGAAATCAAGAAATTGATAGAGCTTAGGGTAGTCAGCCTCAAACTGCTTGTGATCATAAACGTTCTTATCTTCCAACTTCCCGCTTTTGAGCAGATGCACGCACCATTTATAAACATAAAGAATGCTTTTGTCATAGCCCCATTCCAAATTTTGATCCACCGCATTTTGCAAAAAAAGGACCGAGTTGCTGCCCCACCCTGCATTTGCCAATTGATAGATCTCGCTTTGAGACTGGAACAGACTTTGCTTCATCGCTGGCAGCGGTTGATTCAAGCCGAAAATTTGAAGAAACGTGTTATAAAAGTCCACGAAACCGAAACGTTCAGCGTTTTGCTTCAGCAAATAAACCGTCCTGTTTTGGCTTCTCGGTAAAATATGATTATGCCAGTAATAAGCTAAGAGAAGGTCGTTGCTTGCCAGTCTCAGATGAGCAAGCGCTGTGTTCGGAAAGCCACCGCTAAGCAGACTTTCCGCCAGAGCATAACGCTGATCAACACTTTGCAGCGCCTGCTCTCTTTTCTTTGCAGTTACATCAGAGTGAAACAGCGTGTCATCATAAGCCGCTTTAAACTTCGCCAATATTCCAGAAGGATCATGAACGATCCGGCATTTGTAAATCTGGATCGGAAACTGAAGAACGGCTTCCTTAGGCAAGCCTTCTCCAGCCAAAAATTCTTCTACCTGCTGTTTTTTGATCTGAATGATCTCGACTCCCATATTCTCCATGTAATTAAAATATTGAAGCTCCTGCAAATGCTGATCTACAATCACACACAGTTCTAAATCCGAGTGCTTCCAAGCCATTCCACGAGCGAGACTGCCGCCAATAGCCACGGAAACAATGCCGGGGTAATCCTTAAATTGATTTGCCACACGATTTGCCGAGTCATAAAGCTGCTGCTTCCAATGCACCATATCCTAGTCACTCCTAATCTGATTGGCTGTTGCTATACGTATATGCACATGATGGTAAATAGCTCTATATCATTCTAGCACAATAAATAGATATCATTTCACTATTTTCCACATTATTCTTGATAGGAATGAATAGCACAGCATCTGCTCTACTGCTAGGGATGAGGATTTCCGAGTAAGCACGTTCATATGCATAACGGCAGTCCAACCGATTAGGTTGCTTATGTTATGGATCACTATTCTAATACAGTCTGTCAGAATCGCTTACCGAGTGCGAAGCATTCGTCCAACGATATACAGCATTTGCTTCCGAGGTACAAATCGAGACATTTGGGAAGAGATATAATTCATCAGCCCAGGGATCACATAGGATTTTTCGGCTTGAAGGGAACGAAGGGCCGTTTGGACGACATATTCAGGTGTAGCCCTTTTGCCCACGGATGCTTCTTCAGCCGCGACAACGTTGAAAAAGTCCGTTTCCGTTGACCCTGGGCATAACGCAAGGAATTGTACCCCTCGTTTCCTGTTCTCTTCCCAAAGTGCTTGTGTGAATGATAATACGAAAGCTTTGGTGGCACCATAGACCGCCATATTAGGAAGAGGTTGAAAACCAGCAGTTGATGCTAAGTTAATAACCACGCCGCTTTTTCTTTGCAGCATCGAGGATAAGAATAAATGCGTAAGATCGGCAACAGCCACTACGTTAAGCATCATTTCTTCATGCTGCCTTGGTCCAGACAATTGTTCAAATAGCCCATACGTAGCGAACCCCGCATTATTAATAAGAATATCCACGCTTAAACCTCGATCTGCACACTCTTGATAGAGGCGGTTTGGAGAACCCTCCTCAGCTAAGTCACAGACAATAACCTCCGCTTTGATCCGATGAGCTTGCTGCAGCTTCTCTGCCAACGCGCGTAGTTTGGCTTCTGTACGAGCAACCAAAATAAGGTGGCTCCCTCTTGCTGCCAATTCATGTGCGAATGCTTCCCCTATTCCTGATGAAGCCCCTGTAATTAGCGTCCATTTGTTTTGTATCGATATCATTTCATATTCTCTCCTTCGTTTCTCATAAGAAACACTGTTTCTATATGAATTCATTGTATTCTAACGGAATCAAAGTGTCAACACATGTGATTTACAACCATATATCGACCGTATTGCGCTCCAAGTCAACTTGTTAGCTATGGATAAAGTAGCATTTTCGCTACAGAACAAGTAAAATAAGCTGTAGAAAACAAGGTTACTGTGGATAAAACTATCGTTCTAAGGGTGTGAACTGAAATGAACAAGGCGTCCGACAAGCCATCTATAGATAGCCGTGCGGTGACAACTTACCCTGAAGCTAAACTCCAGCATGCCGAAATGCTGAAACTTAACATTATCGAAGCGGCGGCAACGATTATGCAGGAGCAAGGACCTGAAGCTGTCACCATCCGCCGGGTAGCCGAGAAAATGGAATGCTCTACCAAAATTATATATAACTTGTTTGGCAGCAAGGAAGGATTAGCCAAACAACTTTATCTAGAAGGCTGCAAATTACTTGCTGCTGCCTTCGAAGAGGTTCCAGCTCAAGCTGACCTCAAACAATATCTGCGTGAGCTTGCCGAGGCTTATTGGCAATTTTCTAAAAACCATACCAGCTACTACATGCTGATGTTTGGCGGGGCCTTTGGCGATTTCAAGCCGGGCGAGGAAAGTTTATTGGCGACCATTACCGCTCTGCAACGATTGATCACCATCATTAGTCAGGCAATTGCACAGGGGTTAATTTCCGAGAAAGATCCCCTGCTTGTTGTAAATCTGGTTTGGTCATCACTCCATGGCACCATTCACTTGTATTTAGGAGGACATATTCCTAACGAAGCAACAGCCAAAGCGCTGTATGACCATTCTGTAGCGCTATTAATTCATTCATTTTTCTAAGCAGCCATCAAACAAACCGCCTCCAAGGATCCTATTCATCCTTAGAGGCGGTTTGTTTATTGATTTGAGTTTTCTTCAATCGTTTCATAACTTCCTTTCGATGCCTATAAAGAAGAATGGCAAAATTTCCGAGCCAGATCAGCAGGAGAATAACGGAAAACATTCGGATAGACAAATAAATGGAAAGAATAAGCATGCCAATCACAACCTGAAGTCCATCTCCATCGGTAGTTTTAGATTTGTTTTTATAGATTAAGCTGGCTGCTCCAGCGAGCAGCGCCAAAATGATCGCATACACCAGTGAAGCCTCAAAGCCTGTGAGCGCGCTCCATACCCCGAAGGTAACAGCGATTGCCTTTCCACCCCTCCCTTTAAGAAACGGAGAAAAGGCATGACCAGCAATCGGTGCAAGTGCCAGCGGAATAAGAAAGAAACCTTTGGCGTAACTGCTGCCGACAAGCAAAAGAACAGGAAGATAACCTTTCAAAAAATCCAGCAACACACCGGCAAAACCGAGTTTATAACCAGCTGCTTTCCACAAGTTTAAGGCACCAGGATTGCCGTCACCAACAGCCGTGATATTTTTTCTCCCCAGCAGCCCCAGCCAGTACGAAAACATCAGGGATCCCGACAAAAAAGAACCTGCAGTCAGCAAAATAATCATCATTTCCGCCTGCCCCCTACCCGGATGTACCTCCCTCTCCATTTTACTTGCCGCAGGACAACGACCTGGTACAACGAATAAATCATAATCACAACAAAAAACAAGGATGCAAGAACATGTAACAGTGGAATTAAGAAGCCAAATGTACCTACATATTTCATAAAATAAAATAATTGCAGCATGTATAGGATATACCCGATCAATAAAGGAACCGCCCATTCTGTGTTCGTAAAAATAAATAACGTATTTGACATAAGGAGCCCCACCACCCAAATGGCTATAGGGATAATCGTTAATGAACTAAGCGTTGAAGTGCTCAGTACAGCACCTTTGCTAAAGCCCTCAATCTCACTTCGGATACCGTTTGGATACATACGGAACGAAACCAAGCCATAGCCGATAAAATTGGTCACTGAAACGCCTGCAGCTATAAACTTTGCTCCGATAAGCAAATCATCCAGTACCTCTGATTTGACGCTCTCGTGGCCATTAATTTTTTCGTAATCCTCTCGCAAGGCAAGGATGCAGGAGCCGTAAAGGCCTTTCCTTCGATTGCCTTTTTCAAATACGGAAGTAAACGTAAAAATGCCAAGCATGTTCATAATCAGCGCGAGTTTTTCATAAAGTTTCTCCGTATAGTGAAAAGGAACAACCGAAATGACACCATTCGATCGTTCCCTTGCCTTACATAACGAAGCCAGCGCGTCGGGCGCCAACCGGATATCTGCATCCAAAAAGACAAACATATCGCCGGCAGCCTGCAAATAACCATTCCAGACGGCCCAGCTTTTCCCCGTCCAGCCTTCCGGAAGGCTGCTGCCTGCAATAACCTTTACACCGTAGCTCTCTGCTATTTCCCTCGTACGGTCATCCGAGAAATCATCCACAACAATAATTTCAAAGGGCTGAAGAGTTTGTGAGCGGAGTGAATCAAGGAGATAGGGCAAATTGCCTTCTTCATTTCTAGCTGGAATAATGACAGACAGCTTCATAAGATGCAGATCAGGCGCAGACGAACGTGGCACTATATTTCTTCTAAACAAAATAAAACCGCTTAGACATCCGGCTAGCATAAGAATAAGCATCCACATATTCTGACCCCCTTCCCTATCTATATATATGAGGAGAGCCGCGGTATTATATTCATTCTCAAATCTGACAAGGAAGAGAACTTGAATTTGCGGCTCAAAAAAAAAGTCCCCTATGGCATTAGTGCCATAACGGACTTCTCTATTTTGCAAAACTATGATGGCCAATGGTAGTGATGACATCCAAGCCGGACCAGAATGATCCTTTGGACACCTCAGGATTAAAGAAATAAACCGCATTCTCAATGTTATTTTTGCCATTTAAAGCATCTTTGGCAGCGCGCAAAACGCTTGCGTTAGGTTTGCTCTTGTCAAGCAAGCCATTATGAGCTGGCGGGAACTGCTTACCCGAATAAATAACGTCTCGTATCGAATCCGGAAATCTGCTATCTTTCACTCTGTTCAATATCACATTTGCTAAGGCAAGCTGTCCCTCATAAGACTCATATCCTGCTTCAACCATTGTAATTTTGGCAAGCAGTGTGAGTTCTGCTTCTGTAAACGATTTTGCGACCGTATCAAAGATGGAAGGAATAATAATCTTAACCTTTGTTCCAGGCTTGATGACGGCTTTGCTATCGAATCCATTCCGCTTCAACAGTTCCAACTTGCTTGGTCCAAATTCTTTGCTGATTTCATCCAATCCGTACTGTTCCTTTATGACAGCGGGCTGTACCTTCGTAAGTTCAATCACATCTGATTCTGTATTCAGATTCAGATTCGCATGCAGCAATTCCGACAGCTGACGCAATGGCACATATAATCTGCCATCCGTTAAGAAAGGAGCAGCATCCATGAGATACCGGCTGCCATTGAAATACACAACAGGCACGCCGCTTCCAAGCACGATTTTATCATTTAAAGCTGTATGTATGGTTGCTTCCTCATTGTCTTCATCCCAAGTTGCCTTTGCACCGAACAAACTCGCTACGCGAGCCATAGGCACATACAGCCTACCCTCCCGCATAAGCGCAGGATCAGTCATTTTCACCGTTTCACCATCTAGCTTTATCGTTACTTCACTCGCAGCTTCTGCCGCCGAAACGGCAGACAGCGGTCCGATACAAAGTAGCAACATTCCCAAAATCATGGTCAAGATAAGATTTTTAACTGGCTTGCTTTCTCTGAACATGCGTACCTCCCAGTCCATCCAGTTGGTGTAATCTCCCAACGTTATCTTCTGGGCAAAATTATAACACAGCTTATCGCTTACATAAGATTAACATTTTCACAGAATTCATACCATTTCGCAAAAAGACTGATTTTTAGCCATTTCTAACCGGTAACGCTTTCAATTTATTTGCCGTCCAAATCCGCTCTTGGCGATTTAACGAGGAAGGATTCGCCAGTATCGATCATATCATACAACCTGCATCTGGATTCAGGCATACGGAACGGAGAGTGCAGAATAAGCAACCAATCGCCTTGGAACGTTTGAAAGAGCATACCATGGCCGCTATCATCGAACACAAGCGGTTCCAACTGCTCCCACGGCCCTTCCAGCTTGCCGGATGCGGACCGCGCGATCGTCTGCACATAGCTTCCCTTCTCATAAGTAGACCAAAGCATAACCAGATGATTGCGACTCGTCCGGTACAGCTGGCATCCGTCTGTCACATACACGGGCAGAGAAGCATCCTCCGGTTGTTCTCCGTTTTCCCAAGGCGCTTCGGAGCCGTTAAACAAATGAATAGGCTCCGAGGCACAGCCAGTGAGATCGCCCTTCAATCGTACGGCTTCCACTGTGCCATCCGCTATCTGAACCCATTCGTGGCAGTACACCATCCATGGGCTGCCGTCTTCGTCAATATAAAGCGAACCATCAAGCGTCATCAATTGTTCGGACACAACAGGAGCATCCTGACTGACTAATTCGAACGGCCCCTCCAGTGAATCGGACACAGCAATTGCGGTCCCTCGCCACTGAAGCGGAAAGCCTCCGTGACCCAGTCCTTCCAACACTTGATCGTTATTATGCAGCGTAACAAACAAATAGTAGCGTCCGGCGTAAGCATGCACTTCCGGCGCCCATGCACCATGCTGAGGATTCGCCCAGCCTCCATCCGCAATGGTGAATACGACGTATGGACCTTCCCAAGCGGCCAAGTCCCTGCTCTTGTAGACGAGAACGCCGTAGCGGTCCATTCCGTTTAATCTCGGGCTTCCTCCGGTATACAAATAATAGGTTTGGGAAGCTTCGTCTGCAACGACAAAAGGATCATGAGCCGGAATGTCGGACAGCTTGAGACCGGATCTTGGATTAGCAGCATCGGAAGCGTTATTATACACGTTCATCTGGACTATCCCTCCAAATTAAAATTAAGATGCATGGCAGTTGAATAACCTAAATAGGAAGAGACCTTGTTTAGGTCGTCTGCCTATTCATGGTAACATGGATTTGCTGTCCTGGATGTCCTTATTCGATAAAATAAATGGTTTTCTCCCTGTACATTTATTTCTTAGCCCGGCTGAAATGAAAACTCATAGCTGCCCGATCCAACCACAACCTTAACGCCGTCCAGAACGGTCTCTATGCCGCGAATTCCTTCCGCCAGCTTCACTGGAATCCCACTTTCCAATATCTGATCAAGCTTTGCCCCAGGCAATAGGACAATACCCTCAGCATTTGCCGGAATCGTAACGCGTATCTCCATTCCATTATTTTCAATCCGCTTCCAGCATGAAGCGACTTGACCGTACATCGTTTCAAGCTGCGTTTCTGCCCAATCAAGGCCAGGTCCCGGGTGCGGCTTAACATGAACCACCTTGAAACCTGGCTGCGATTCGTCTGGCTTAATTCCGCCAACATAACTGTAAAGCCACTCGCCGATGGCACCGTAAGCGTAATGGTTGAACGAATTCATATCCGCACTCCAGAAGCTCCCATCCTCCTTGATGCCATCCCAATGCTCCCAGATGGTTGTCGCCCCTTTGGTTACCTGGTACAGCCATGAGGGGTAATCCTGTTGAAAGAGCAGCTTATAGGCCAGCTCGTTTTGCCCGATTTCACTGAGCACGGGATTCAAATAAGGCGTACCAACGAAACCTGTTGTTAAATGATCGCCAGCCTCGGCTAACAGCTCCACCAACTTCCGAATAGAACGTTCCTTGGCTTCCCCCTCCAATAGGCCGAAGCGAAGCGCCAATAGCTGAGCGGTTTGAGTAGGTACTGACAATCGACCCGATGGCGTAACGAATTCGCTGCGGAATTCGTTTACGATTTTCTCGTGCAAGTCGCGGTAATATTCGGCATCCCCCGTCAGTTCAAGCGCTGCTGCTGCTTTCAAAGTGAGCGAGACCGCATAAGCGTAGAAGGCAGTCGCGATATAGTCACGGTCTGTCGCGCCTACATAGCTGTCTGGCTTGGAATCCAGTGCCAGCCAATCACCAAAGTGAAAGCCTGTATTCCACAGATATGGATTGTTCCCTTGTTCATGAATGTAGGAAACCCATTTCTTCATGCTCTCGTATTGCTCAGCAAGCAGCCGGTTGTCGCCATACATTTCATAGATCGTCCAAGGACAGATTACGGCAGCATCTCCCCAAGCAGAAGAGGAATGGCTGGTTTCTCCCCAACCAACAGAGAAGGACTCCTGAAGGTTCGGAATATAGAAGGGAACGCCTCCCTCAGAGGTCTGGTCCGCTTTCAAATCACGCAGCCATTTGGTGAAAAACGGCGCCGTATTCATCAAATAGGAGGCTGTACGAACGAACATTTGCGCATCGCCAGTCCAGCCGAGCCGCTCATCCCGCTGCGGACAGTCGGTCGGCACATCGAGAAAGTTGCCTTTTTGTCCCCAAAGGATATTATGATGAAGCTGATTAATAAGAGGATCGGAGCAGTGGAAGCTGCCGGTAGGCTCCATGTCCGAATGCAGGACGACCCCTGTGAAATCTTCAGCCTGAATGGTGTCAGGAAACCCGGTCAGCTTCGCATATCGGAAGCCTTGGAAAGTAAAATGCGGCTCATACGTTTCTTGCTCCCCGCCCTTCAGTGTATAACGAATGATCTGCTTCGCAGCGCGAATGTTGTCTCTGTAGAAATTTCCATCCGCGTCCAATACTTCCGCATGCTGCAATTCGACCGTCTGCCCGGATTGACCGTTCAAGGTAAACCTCAACCAGCCGACCATGTTTTGTCCCAGGTCCAAAATCCGATCTCCCTGTGGCGTTGTCAAAATCGCTAGCGGCTTTAAAAGCGTGACTTGGGTTACGGGCACGTTCTCCTGCGCTACGAGGATTGCCTTAGAATGCTCGATAACCTCCACTTCATGCCAGCCAGCTTCAGCAGAATTCGTCCAATCCCGTTCAAGCCGCGCATCGTACGTTTCTCCCATATAAATATCTGACATTCTTATCGCGCTTTCCGCCGCTTCCCAATTCTTGCCGGAGACGATGCGCTCTTCAGAGCCGTTCTCATAACGAATTTGCAGCTCCAGTAGCAATGCCGTCGTTGTGCCATACATCTCCATTTGATTTTTCCAGCCGAGATGCCCTTTGTACCAACCGTTCCCGAGCCACGCGCCAAGCGCATTGGATCCTTCCTTCATCAGCGAAGTGACATCATAGGTTTGATACTGCAGCCGTTTGCCGTAGCTGGTCCATCCTGGAGTGAAATAGTGTCCACTCACCCGCTGCCCATTTAACTGCAGCTCATACAAGCCAAGTGCCGTCACATAAATGGTTGCGCTCGCAACAGGGCTCTTAACGTCTACGAACGTACGCAGCTGCGGACAAATCTCCGAGTCCTGAGGGAAGCGTGCGCGCGGTGCTCGAATCCACTCCGCCTGCCACTGGCTTGCATCCAGAAGACCCGTTTCAAAAAAAGCTGGCTCTGTCCAATCCGAGTCCTTACCATTCTGATCCCATGCTCGGACGCGGTAATAATACCTGGTTCGAGCTTCTGGCAGCAGGCCATCCAAACCAACGTGAATCGATTGCCCGGAATTTCGTTGGCCGGAATCCCAGAGCACCGCTTCAAAGGAAGCTTCTCTTGCGGCTTGGATTTGGTAAGCTGACTGCACGCAATCCCTATCATCAGAACGCAATTGCCAACTGATTCTTGGTTCAGCCACATCGATTCCTATCGGATTTTGTTTGTACTCACAGCGAAGCTTGGCTACACGAAACATAGACCTATCTCCTTCTTTTCAATAGATTTAATCTTGCTTTTATTTTATAATTATAGCCGTGACGATTCTAATATCACCTGGCGATAAAGACATAATATCCCTGTAATCATGACAATTTATTTGAAGGGAAGTCCGCAATGAACCCGTCCGCTCAATTGTTTAAAGCTGAGTTTTTCTTTGACAATACAATTCATTTACTAGTTAACCGATATACGGAAGACTTCACCGTTCCCTTTCATGCGCACGACTTTATCGAATATTGTTATGTTGCTGAAGGAAAGGGCTTTCACCATATTGAGCAGGAAACCATTCCAGTCAGCAAAGGCATGCTGTTCGCGATTCCTGTTGGCGTATCCCATGTATTCCGCCCGACTTCGCCCGATGCTAAAGGCAATCCACTGATTGTATATAATTGCCTGTTTGACTCGCATATGGTCGACCAACTCACTGTCATGCTGATGGAACAACCCATACAAGAGCATCTCACAGACCTCAAAAATCGCAGGATCCCTTATTTCTCCGTCAGCGATCACGACGGCTCAATCGAGAGCCTTATGCAGATGCTTTATCGTGAAATGACTGTTCAAGGCATCGGCTCCGCCACCATGCTGCACACCCTGCTTAGCCAATTAGTCGTAACCGTATTCCGAAAAAATCTGTCTAACCCCGATAAGCCAAGGTCTGAAGTGGCTAATTTTGATCAGATGCTGCAATTCCTAAAGCAGAATATGCATGAGGCAGTAACGTTGACTGATTTGGCCCGTGTGTCCAAGTGGAGCGATAGGCATTTGCAGCGTTTGTTCCAGCGGCAAACCGGACAATCGTTCGGCTCCTATCTTCAAAATCTACGCGTTCAGAAAAGCTGCGAGCTGCTCCGAAGCTCTGAGTACAAAATCAGCAGCATCGCGGAACGGGTGGGTTACCGCGATATTGATTCCTTTAATGCCGTTTTCAAAAAAATTGTCGGACAACCACCTAGGCAGTACCGCAAACTTTACAGATTGAACGGTACACTCTGACAACTTCCGGTTCTAACTAAATTGGATCGCCGTCCTCTGCAAGAGGAGGGGATCCGTTTCTCGTAGAAATAGAAGAATACTTTATCGCGTGAAACCTATAAAATCTTATATTTACAAGAAAAAACGCTTGGAATCCCAAGCGTTACGAAGTTTTTTATTTACAATGTATTTAACCTGTTTAGTAATAAGATCGTTATGGTAAATCGAAGCAGCTCATTATTCTTACAAATTAGCGGAATAAATATCCTTCCAACGATCATTTGTTAAAATTTCTGCCTTTTTGCCGGTAAAAGCACTTTTTGCCTCTAAGTCATTCATTAACTGATATCGCATCCAAGCTGTCAGATAACCTCTATGCTTGCCGCCATCCTGTTCAATCGCTGTATGCGCGGCTCCTTTGGCCATGGCCATCAATGCCGGAATTTCGGGATTGGCCGTTGTCAAAGCTAATTTGTTTGAAGCAGACGGCGAAATAATAAAATCACGGGTTCCGCCCATCACAAAAAAAGGAACCTGCACTGCCGAAGTATCATATACATCCTCTGGATCACAATATTTCAAGTCCGGGAGAGCAATCGAAACCACGGTTTGGATAAGTTCACCGCGCTCAAAATGAGTATGTGCATTAATGACGCCAGTAGAGCCTTGAGAATGGCCTGCCGCTCCGATGTGATCCACTTGAATCCGCTTATAGAACTGGCTGCTTGGCTTGTCATTTTCAGCCATCATATATTCGATCGCGGCAACAATCTCTTTTCCGGTTCCCGTTGTTTTGCTGTACGTATCGACGACAACAAATCCCCAGCTGGCCAAGTGGCTGAACAGCTTATCATAATTATCGGGCAATGCCCCTGTTCCGTTGCCCCATACAATGAGCGGATGGTTGGAATCTCCGGACTGCGGGACGTAGACCCTGTACAGCTTCTCTCCATCCGCGCCCGTAATTTCTTGCCTTTCGACTTGGTACGCTCCTCGTGCCGCATATTTCTCTTCAATACTCCCCTTCACAAAAGTGGCAGAAACCGAATTTACGAGAAGGAAAGATACCGTTGAGAATGCTGCGATGATCATAACCATAAAACCAGCCAGCCATAGAAACCATTTTCTTCTTAGCACACTCTTGATTTGCGGCATGCAATCTCCTCTCACTATGAGGTAAGACGTATCCGTTTTCCGAACCTGCATATTCATGCAAAACTCACGATAATTCGCCTTATGAGCATTCATAGTTGTTTAATAGGGTAATTATACCATAGCTATAGCGCTTCACTTATTTTTGATAACAGGATCACCGAAATTACTACATTTCCCTTTTTGTGTCCTTTCTCAACATAACGGTGCGCTTCTGGCGTTTGTTCAAACGGATAGATGCTATCTATGACCGATTTCACTGCTCCTGCCTCCACTAGCTCTTTGAGAAAAATTAAATCCTCAAGCCGAACCTTTGCAATTCCCTGTCCTTCAACGGTCACATACACCCCGTCCGGTAGCAATACGTTCTTGCATTTGGATTTGGAGGTTTTCCCTACAGCATCGAAGATGATATCGTAACGCTTACCGCTTGCCGCCCAATCCTCCTTTGTATAATCAATGACATCGTCAGCTCCGAGAGACTTCACCAATTCCATATTGCCGGTACTGCACACCCCTGTAACTTCAGCGCCAAAATATTTAGCAAGCTGCACAGCGGAAGTTCCTGTTGCGCCGGAAGCCCCATAAATCAGTATTTTTTGGCCGCTTTGAATCTTTCCTTTCCTCAGAAAATACAATGCTGTCGTTCCCCCAAAAAGGATCGAAGCGGCCTCCTCATGAGTCGTATTGGTTGGTTTTATGGTCACCGTACTATCTGCTGCGAGGCAAATGTACTCTGCATAACCGCCAAATTTCATTCCCGTAAATGCATAAATCGGGTCGCCGTTCTTGAATCCCTTAACCCCTGTCCCTACCGCTTCGATTACACCCGATAACTCCGTTCCAAGAATCGGGTTTCTTGGTCTTCGGATGCCTAGAAATAGCCTCATAGGAATTTTGTACAAGAGAGGGCTTTTGAAGCTGCGAACTCTGCAGTCGCCTGAAGTAACGGTTGTCGCATGAATTTTGATCAACACTTCATTATCCTTAGGAATAGGCTTCTTTATTTGCTGAAGCTTCAGAACATCCGGCGATCCATAATTTGTGCATACAATTGCTTTCATGGTTTTCCTCCAAACCTGAATTTGCATTTAGTATAGCTGCTGCACGGCATTGAAATATAGATACTAAAGTATGGTTTGCTGAAATTAGATTCTCCACCTCACTAGCCCTGCTTACAGCAAGCCTGATTTGCGGGCACATGCAACTGCTTCCGTTCGCCGCGTAACCTGCAATTTGTCAAAAATCATCCGATTGTGGCCTTTCACCGTACTCAGAGCAAGAAAAAGCCGCTCGCTGATTTCACGATTTGACCGTCCTTCTGCGATCAGCCGCAAAACCTCCAGCTCCCGCTCGCTCAGCCGCTCAATTAGCAGATCGGCAGGCTGCACATACTTCTGCTGTGAGGGTTCCAAAACCGAATCAAAACCCTCAACCGTATAAGCAGTCAGCAGTTGTTCTAAATAAAGCTGCATCATTCCAGTTGCCGCTGCTTCGCACAATAGCCGCTGCATCGGCCTTCCTTCGTCGACAAAGCTTCGGATAAAGCCTCCAGGTTCAGCCATCCTCAAGGCTTCTGCTAGTATTTGCGAAGCCCGTGACTTTTCGCCAGATGCTTGCAGAACAACGGACAACAGCACCATCACCTTCAGCTGCTCATTCTTATGCTCTGCCGCCTCCGCCTCCTCCTTAAGCTGTCCTAGCAGTGCCAGTGCCCCAGCCATGTCTCTTTGTTCCAATTGTACTCTAGCTTGACTAAGGCGACGCTCATGCTTTTGTGCCAGATCGTCGGCTGCGGGCATATCCCCCTGTTGTAGCCGCACAAGCACGAGCGTATCAACAATCGTAGGCAGCTGCTGCGTAAAATGATGCTGCCGCGCCAAAAGCTCAGCTTTAGCCAAGAGAGCAGCCGCTTCATTTCTCTCTCCCTCGGCAAGCTTTACCTTTGCTAAAAGCACCTCGCCCGCAACGACTCGATCCGTGCTGTCAAACTGTTTCGCCAGTTGCACGCTCTGCTCACCATGCTTCTTAGCCCTCTCCAAGTCGTTCCATTCATAAAAGATGCGGGCTAATCCCAGATGCGCCTCGCAAGCCACTGGAATGGGCGAGTCTCCTGTTATCGTTAGAACTTGCCGATAGGACTGTAACGCTTCTTCAAGCTCGTTTTCCGTTTCATGTATGTGCCCCAAGCCAAGGGTAGACATGATCGAAATGATGGCATGCCCGATCATCTGACTGCTAACTAGAGCTTCCGTATACGCTTTGCGGGCAGCGATACGATCACCTTGGAGATGATATGCATATCCGAGTGCCCAGTTCGTGGCTGTGCGGACGGGCAGGTTGTTAGGGTGCAAATATTCAAGAGCACGAATCGATTCAGTTATGATGGTGTCTGCCTGATGCTTACTGACAGCCAGTGAAGCGCGTATAGCGGAAATATGTCCCAAAAGATCACGATTGTTATCGTCTGGCTCTGCAGTCCGCAGTGCTTGTTCAGCGGCTTGCAGTTTTTGTTCAACACCCGTCAATTGGCCAACCATCAGCATGGCCGAGGCATGCATCACCCATAAAGAGGGCATTTCATCCCGGTCTTTATTGGACAAGGAGTCGAGCCACTTCATGACAGGGTACACCGCTCCGCGAAAGAGCAAAGGCATCCCGTTTCCCTCCGCAAGCCGGGCAGCGCGCCGATGATCCCCTGCCGCCCCCGCGTGATGAAAGGCATCAAGCTCCTGGCCATGCTCTTCATACCATTTGCTCGCTCGTGTATGCAATTGTGCCACTTGGCTAACGCCATCTCCTGCATTAAAGGAATTGTTCTGATGGAGTCGTTTCCGCAGCAAATCAGCAAACAGGTGATGATATCGGTACCACTGCCGCTCGTTGTCCAGCGGGACGATGAATAGGTTGGCGCGTTCGAGAAATTCCAATTGTTCTTGTCCGGAAGGAGAAGGGGACCGCTTGTCCTTGTCATCGCTACAAAGAACGGCATCGCAAAGCGGGCCGGACAACCGTTCGAGAATAGAGGTGCGCAGCAAAAAAACTTGGATGCTTAAGGATTGCTGCTGCAATACTTCTTCAACCAAATAATCCATAACGAAGCGATGGCTGCCAGTGAAGGATTGGATGAAGCTAGCGGGATCTTCATGTCCCTTCACAGATAACGCGGCTAGCTGCAATCCAGCAATCCAGCCTTCCGTTCGGGATTCGAGCAAGGTAATATCTTTCACTGTAAGGCTTAAACCCATCACTCGAGTCAAAAATTCGGCAGCTTCACTCGAAGTAAAGCGCAGGTCTGAGGCGCGTACTTCCGCCAATTGGTTTCTGGCACGTAACCGCGCCAAGGGCAGCCGCGGAGCTTGACGAGTAGTTATGATGACATGCAACTGTGGCGGCATTCGCTCGATAAGCATCGCAATGGCATGGTCAATGGGTCCAGTATCCAATACGTGGTAATCGTCAAGAACAAGGATGAAAGGGTCTGGAATGGCGCTGATTTCATTAAGCAAGGCTGTAATGATCAATTCGACTGGCGGGAGCTGAGGAGATTGGAGCAAAGCAAATACGCCTTCTCTATTGCTTGTGGCAATGGTCTGCAAAGCCGCGGTGAGGTAAGTCAGAAAGCGTGCAGGGTCGTTATCCCCTTCGTCCATGGATAACCAGGCAACTGGTCGTTCACAAGCAGCCAGCCACTCGGTAACGATCGTCGTTTTGCCATAGCCTGCAGAGGCAGTGATGACCGTTAACTTGCCGTGCAAGCCGTCTGCCAGTTGCTCCATTAGACGGGGTCGCAGGACAATGCCGGGACGGGACGGGGGCATATGTAATTTTGTAAACAGGATTGGAATAGTCATATTTAAATTATAAAGACCGTCGTTCTCCAACGTCAACTAAAGCACAGGATAAGGATTAATATTATTTTAGAAAACAAAAATAAGCCCTGTTCCAGAGGAATTTCTTCCCCGCGGCACAGGACTTTACTCATAATTACGGCCCTTTAACTATATTTAGGTTCGAACCGCTTCATCTTTGCTTGAATAACCTTATTCCTTACCTAAAAAATGCTCAATGAACACGTCCAGCTGGTATTCCAGGCTCAGTGGATCATTAAAGTAGAATCGCTTGGCATCGACTTCGAAGACGTGATTGTTTTGGACAACAGGAAGGCTCTTATAAACCTGCGTATCTTGAAAAGAGTTGTCTTCATCGGCATCCTTGCTGAATATAACGTAATCGCCAAGGTAATCATTTAACACTTCCGTTGATAAAGCTAAATAACCTTCCGTTTTCGTTCCCTCTTCGACTTTCTGGGGCATAGCAAACTTTAAGTCCCCATAGAGCAGCTCGGTTCCGCGACCAAAGTTATACCCGTATACGTAGAGCTGCTTGTTAAACGTCTCGATAACGGAAACCGTCGCGTTTTCCCCGATCTTCGCCCGAATCTCTTCTCCAGCCTTTTGGGTTCGAACTTGAAAATCGTTGACCCAAGCCTGCGCTTCTTTTTCTTTATTGAGCAATTTTCCAACTTCAAGCTGTTGCTCCAAATAATTCAATTTATTATACGTGTAAGTAACCGTAGGCGCGATTTGCTCAAATTTATCGATATTCTGAATATCAGACAGCCCGATAATAAGGTCTGGCTGCAGCTCAAGGATTTTCTCCAAACTTTCGTCACTTACCGCCTCAACGTCCTTTAACTGCTCTTCAAAGTTCGGATTCGATTTGGACATTTCGTCTACCCCAACCAATGGCACGTCCAGTGCCATAACATTACCGGTCAAAAAACGAGTAAGCACGACGACGCGTTTAGGATTTCTAGGGACCTCGACAGGCCCTTTCTCTGATTGATAGATTACTGTAGCAGATTCCGCATCCGCAGAAGCCTCTGGGGACGGGCTTGGCGCATTGCTAGCAGGATTGGCATTATTTTCTTGGTTTCCGCTGCAAGCAGTCACAAGCACCCCAAAAATGAGGACTAGCGGAATAAAAAACTTTCTCATACAATGACTCTCTCCCTTTTGAATAACGATGTGGCAATGATTTTATCTGATTATGAAAATCATTATCATCATTATAGGGTGCCATCCTGCACCTATCCATGCCTTTTTGTACGGAAATGAGCTTGGACTATTGGTTGCCTGAAAATAAAGCTACCGCACGCCCAAGCTGCAATTGAATGGAAACTGGGTTGTAAGGCACCCATTCATCCTTATCCAGCAGCTGCACACGATTCTGCCTTACGGCGGGAAGCTCTTTCCAATCCGAAGAGAGAAATATTCTTTCCGCATGCGCCGTAGAGCCTTTGGTATCAGGAAATACAATGACGAATATTCGTGATCCTGCATAATCAACAAGCTCTGATCTTTCAATCGGAACGGAATGAAATTCATCACCCAGCTTTTCGAGCTCTTGTCCAATCTTTGCTGGGGGCTGTAACCCTAGTGATTGATACATCACATATCCGACATTACGCGCTCCGTAAACGAGCAGCTCCTCGGGCTTGATAACCATAATCGTTAAGGTTTCATTTGCAACTCCACTTTGCTGCACCATGGTTCTGGCAGCCTGCTCCTCCTTTTCAAACACAGCCAACCACTCCTCTGCCCGGTCGCTGCGCTGAATCGCCTGAGCAATAAGCCGAAGATGATCCTTCCATCCCATTTTCATCCATGGAACTTCAACGATTGGTGCTGCACCCCGCAAATGGCCTGAATGCAGCCCAAATTGATGCATATGCTCATTTGCCGCAATAATCAGCTCAATGTTGTTATCCAACAAAGCCGACCTCACCTGTTCAGCAGAGCCATTGGCATTAATAAACATCATGGTTTGCGGTTGCGGAAGGTCTATCGTATTCAAGTATTCACTACTTTCCGAAATAATGACAGAAGGCTCCAGTCCAAGCAACAGCAAGTGGCTAGCATACGGCGCTAGCAGTACGGCGATTCGTTGTAATGACCCGCCGCTGTAATCTGAAGGCGAAACACCGGTTTGCTGCTTGAAACGTCGGCTGAGATAAAATTCGTCCTTGTACCCTACCTTCTGCGCAATTTCCCTCAGTGTGCCCGAACCACTCATTAATAGCTCTTTGGCTCGGTGAACGCGCAGCCGTGATAAGTATTCATTAGGAGTGAAACCCGTCAACTGTCTAAAAAGAATCGAATAGTGAGATTGGCTTATGCCCGCCATGGCGGCCAACTGCTCACGCGTGATTTTTTCGCCATAGTGGTTCTCCAAATAAGTAATGCTGCGTTCCATAGAGGGCTGCTCACTTGCCGCATATTTGGCGTCCTGCTGCTCCAGAAGCCTTAGAATGATTTGATAAAAGGTCATTTGATTTTGTACATGCCTTGCCTCGTTTGCCGGCAACCGGTGGATATAAAGCTCCTCCACATCAGCCACAATCTGAGGCTCATGCGAGAAGAACAACACACTTGAACGAGAGGCTATCTCGCTTCTTTGAACCAACGCACCGGATGACATCGGGCTCGCCTGCTCCTGGGAACTGATTGAAAGCATGTAAGTATGAAGAGGCTGTGATAAATTTCCAATTAAGGCAGCATGGCTTTGTGCCGGGAGAAGGATGACACTCCCCTCCGCAAGTTCGTAGGATTGATCATTGATTCGGAAAGTGCCCTTGCCTCCGGCAATCGCAAGAATCACCGCTAGACTCTCATGAATTTTATGCATGGGCTGATTAGAGGTGCTGTACAGCGAATGTATGCTGCCAATCGTATATAAAGGAAAGTGGGACTCCGCCCATTCCGAGACAACGTTTTTCATAACCAAAGCCTCCATTAAGGTATACGGTGCATTTATGCTAATGATTGTGTTGACTCCATCGTATCATATTATTCAATGAGAAATTAGCACAGCGGAATCGCTAAGACCAGCACTTAGGCAAAAAAAGAGGGCATCCCTCTGAAGGTCATAGAACCTTCATCGGAATAACCCCCTATTTTTTTAGAAAAACATAAGCTAGTCCATGCCATTCTTTTCCCGAATGTCATACAAGCCTTGAAGCAGCAGCTCCCCTGGATCCCGATTCAGCTGCAAATGCGTGAGCAGGATATGCAGAGGAATAGCGCAAACGTTATTCCCTTCGATAATCGATGGAAATCCTGCTTCAAAGACCGGACCGTGGTCTTCGTTCCAAGCAAGGCCTGCATGTACCTTCTCAGGAGCGAACTCTTCTGTTACCGCTTTGATGCATTGTGGAACGAGAAGGTTGTCGATAATTGCCTTTGCCTCATCTTCGCTCGAAGCCGGTTGCGGAAGAGTTTTTCCACCTTTGGTTTCCATTAGCTCGACAAAGAAAGAAGCCATCCATAAGGCTGGATCATTCCCTGATTGGAATCTAGCAATCAACTCACGCAGAAAAAAGCCGCAGGAGTATACACTATCCGTCTCATCCTTCACATGAAATACAAAAACCGGGCCGTAAGCTTCGAGATTCAATACTTGCCCCTCGACGTTATCATATTGCGTTTTTAGAGCTACAAGACCATTATGATGAACAGCCTTTAGAAGCTCTGCCCATTTCTCCTCTGTCATGACCGGTTCCGTGCTGTTTACTTCCTCGTTTGTTGTCTCATTGTTCATTGTCATCGTCACCCCTCAGCTTCTATCATACCATTCAGCGGGAGCGGCTGGAACTACCTGAATGCAAGAGAAAATAGGTTAAATTTAGAATGGGAACTTTATTGGAATCCATACGTTATAAAACCATTCTTAACCATACGTCGGATAAACGACACCCGGCGATGAAGCTGAATAAAAAGCACCATTCTCATAAACTAGCGTCTCATTTCCGTCCACGCCAAAAGAAATATGTGTCTCACCGTACTCAATAATACCTTCAACCCTGCGCGCAGTCATCCCGATCACCGCCTTCAGATTTCCTGCACGGTCAGTCACCAGGCGAATGCCTGACGGGAAACGGTATCGCAGCTTGCCGCTGACATAAATACTCGCCATCTCCTCTTTATTAATTAGCTCATAAGCTGTTCCATCAACCGTACGGCTGTAGGCGGTATGCTCGGCCAATGAAATGCCATGATCCAATGGATAAGGCAGCAATCCGGTAAACCATAGCTCACTCCCGGTTGTCGGGAAAATACCACAGAGCCTTTCAATATAATCAAGCAAGCATAGTATGGACGGGGAATACGATTCCGTATAGCCCTCCTCTCCGGTCCACGGGCTGAGGCATTGCCCGAACTGTGTCATGCGTGACAGCGCCGATATAATCGGCTGCAATATCCAGGTGAGCTCCACATAGCGCTGATGATATTCAAAGGCATGCGGAGCACGAATGAGGCTGAGAAAGTTCGTTGCACCCGCCCAAGTATTATAGCTCGAAAAGGGATCAAACCGCGGATCCTCCATCGACAGCGATGTAAACGGATATTTTGCAAAAAACTTGGAGGTATTGAGCAAATATCGCCTCAGCATCTCGTCAAAAAAATCCCTGTCTCCCACCTCACTTGCAAGGACGCGGAGCAGCACATCGGATTGAACGCGCACGAATTGCCCCTGCTTATCCACATCATAAAAAAAATGATCCACTTGGTCAAAACAATGCTTCATCAGACTCTCCAACCCATGCTCCGCCTTTTCCCGCCACTGGTCGTCCGAGAGCCCAAGCTCGCGCGCCATTTGACCAAGATATTTGCGGCTGCAATATACGCTGGCAGTCAGATCCGGTGCTAAAAACGGCAAAATAGGAGAATCGGGATTCACGAGCGCCGGGTCATTCAAATGAGGAGTATCCGGCACATGCCAAAACCTTGGCGATAAATCATGGCCTGTGTCAAATGCACAAAACGCCTCCACACAGCCCTTTCCCCGCGTATTGCGATATTGCGACAGCCAGTTATCATATCGAGATAACGCCTCGTACATCTGTGGTAAAAAGGATGGCGCTGTCTGATTTCTATGCAGCGCATAATGGTTCCAGGCACTTCTAGCCGGCGGCGTAACGAGCTGAATTTGCTTAAATACAGCGCCCTCTGCCGTAATTTTGTAAGGCACCAAGCCGTCTTCACGCTGCAGCGCTGCAAACTGGCTGTAGGTTGCTTCAGCAACAGACGGGATAAACCGAGAGCAAAGCTCGGCATTTATCGTTCCGGTACTCTCCAGCCAGCAGCCTAGATAGACCCCTCCCTCCTGAAGAATCGGTGCTTGTTGTGCATTTGGAACGATGCAATCCAGCAGCTTGCGCACCGCCCGGTAATACACTGACTCCAGAACAGGCGACGAAGCAGAGAATTTCACCCCAGAGTCGATAAACTGCTGCAAAATAGCTTCGTCGGACGGTTTGCCTAGCTCACCTACCCGCTGAGCCACATCCAGATCCCCAAACGATTGCCGAAAGTAGTTCAGCTCACGCGGAGCATTCGTACTCATAATTGATTCTCCTCCATCCTATTGTGCAGCATTACGCCGTATCATCGTTCTTAGCTTAGAGCAGCCTCACCTTTTTCCTTCTCTATGCAGGCAAAAATAAACGGTGCCACCCCTTTGGAGTCATTAGAGACCACCTGTTCGCTAATATAATAAGTGAAGGAACCGTCGCGATAAGGCTCCCCGCCTAATCCCGCAACACGGTTAATGCCATGCACATGCACATTCCCAGCATCATCTATCGCCGCTGCATGCTGCAGCAGTCCGTCATACCCTTGGTCAGCCGAAGCACGGTACTTCCCGCTAAGATAGCCCTGATTGAGCGCCTTTTGAGCTGCGTACACGATCATGGCCGAGCCGGAGCTTTCCAAATAATTACCGAAGCGCCCTTCCTCGCCAAGCACCTGATGCCACAGCCCGGTCGCGCTGTCCTGCACTCGTATTAAAGCCGCAAACAGCCGCTCATACGTGCCGATAAGCTGTCCTCGCAAGCTATGGCTAATAGGCATAAAGTCAAGAACATCGACGATAGCCATGCCGTACCAGCCAATCGCCCGTACCCAAGCATGAGGCGAACGGCCATGCTCCGGGTGCGCCCACTCCTGCTCCCTGCTTTCGTCGTAGGCATGGTGCAGCAGACCCGTCAGCGGATTACGCGTGCGAGACTCGGCAATCAGAAGCTGGCTGGCCACATCATCCAGAAGTTCCAGCCGCTTCTCCATCCGTGCATATTCAGCAAGAAATGGAGCAGCCATATATAATCCATCCAGCCATACTTGGTAAGGGTATACCTTTTTGTGCCAGAAGCTCCCCTCCTCCGTGCGAGGCTGACCTTCCAGCTGGCTAATCAGCAGACGGGCTGCCTGCATGTAGTTGTCGGCCCCTGTTTGTTGATGCAAAAACAGCAGCACCTTGCCCTGATTGACCTGATCCAGATTGTAATCATTTAGATTATAGCTGTGAATTGAACCGTTTTCGGCAACGTAGGCATCGATATTTTTGCGAATATAGGACAAATATTCCTGCGAGCCGGTTCGCTCATACAAACGGGCGATCGCCAGCAGCAGGCAGCCGCTTTCATAATTCCAGCAATCACTCAAATAGGGGTGATCCGACAGCAGAGGATATTGCCTCATCAAAGAATCTACCGTTAGAACCGACCAGCTTTGTGTGGGCATAGGACTCCTCTCCTCCTCATTATGCTTTAACGGAACCGAGCAGAGCGCCTTTGGCAAAATGCTTTTGCAAAAACGGGTATACGAGCAGCACTGGCAGCGTTGCCACGACGATAACGGCCATTTTCACTGCTTGCGAAGGCGGCGGTACATCGGTATACACGGAATTGTCATAGCTCAGGCCGCTTGCCAATACGATAATTTGCCGCAGCAGCACTTGCGCCGGCCACTTGGCCGCATCGCTTAAATAGAGAATAGCGTGCATATACGTATTCCAATAGGTCACCGCATAAAAAAGTGAAATCGTTGCAATTGCCGGGAGAGAGCAAGGAATAATAATACGGAACAATATACCGAAATCGTTGCAGCCGTCCATTTTAGCCGATTCCTCCAATGCACCCGGGAGCCCCTGAAAGAAGGTTTTAAGTATGATCATATTAAACACGTTAATGGATACCGGAATAATCAAAGCCAGATATGAATCCAGCAAGCCCGTTTCCTTAACGGCCAGAAATGTAGGAATCATTCCGCCGTTGAACAACATCGTAAATACGAACAAAAACATGATCCAATTGCGTCCCATCAAATCCTTGCGTGACAGCCCGTAAGCCGTTAACACCGAAATGAACATGCTCCAAATGGTTCCAAACGCTGTCACGCCAATTGAAACGAGCATGGATCGAGTTAATGTACTAGTAGAAAAAATAAATCTGTATGCATCCAACGTAAATTCCGTTGGAATCAGCAGAAACTTTTTGGATGCTATTTCGCCTGCCGTCGCAAAGGAGCTGCCAAAAACGTGAATAAACGGCAGTACCGTCACCAATCCGATGATGCCTAGCAGTAGAACATTCACTCCATTAAAAATCCGTCCGCTCCATGATTTGTCGCCTACCATTTGTTTTCCTCCCCCCGTTCACTCTCGTGCTTCTAGTAAATGCCATCCTCGCCGTGTTTTTTCGCCAGCCAGTTCGCGCCAATAACCAGAACCAGCCCTACGAATCCTTTGAAAAAGCCGACTGCCGTGGAATAGCTGAGCTGCCCTTGATGGATACCCGTCACATATACATACGTATCGAATATTTCTGCCACCTGCCGATTTGTGGAATTGAGCAGCAAATACACATGCTCAAACCCCAGCTCCAGCACGTCGCCAATTTTCAGAATTAGCAAAACTATAATCACGCTTTTGATAGCCGGTAATGTAATGCTGACCATCTGTCTGATTCGACCCGCACCGTCCATCTTGGCCGCTTCGTACAGCTGTGGATCAACCGATGCGATTGCCGCTAGAAAAATAATGGTTCCCCAGCCAGCCTCACGCCATATGACCTGAAGAATATACATTGGGCGAAACCACTCTTCTTTAAGCAGGAAGTTGATTTTTTCAAACCCAAGCAACTCCAGCAAACTATTAAAAATACCGCCGTCC
This sequence comes from Paenibacillus luteus, assembly GCF_006542765.1. Taxonomy (GTDB): domain Bacteria; phylum Bacillota; class Bacilli; order Paenibacillales; family Paenibacillaceae; genus Pristimantibacillus; species Pristimantibacillus luteus. Next base: position 138,597 of record NZ_SKCD01000044.1, on the reverse strand, counting down.
ACCGTGAAAATAACAAAACTAATCGATACAACGATGACCCACGACATAAAATGCGGCAAATAAATCAAGGTCTGAACCGTCCGTTTGTATTTCTCCGACCGCAGCTCGTTAAGCATCAAAGCCAGAATAATGGGTATAGGAAAAAAGATCAGCAGCTGCAGAGCAAATAAAATAATCGTATTGGAGAAGATCATCCAAAAGTCCGGAGAGCCAAACAATCGTTCAAAATGCTCAAAGCCTACCCATTCGCTGCCAAGAATCCCTTGATAGGATTTGTAGTTCTGAAATGAGATAATCAGACCATACATGGGAATATATTTGTAAATCAAAATATACAGCAGTCCCGGAGAGATCATCAGGTACAGCCACTTGTTTTTTAGAATGTTACGCATGATATGGGCTCGCTTGCCTGACGACATTGTCAGTTGGTTGTTCATCTTTTCCGCCCTCCTAAAGCGTTTTATAAACAAGTTTAACTAGCGGAAAACAAGGATATATGACTATAGGCGATTAGGTTTCTATTCAAACTGCTATCTAGCAAGCAGAAATACAAGTATCGTTATGACAGCGGCTGTCCCCGCTTGTATTCAGCAGGAACACGCCGCTTAGCAGTACATTATTTGTTTTGCTCGTAGGCAGCGTTAAACTCATCGATCATTTGCATACCGCCCTCAGACTTCCAGCGTTCCACTGCCTTGTTAAATCCGGCCTCATCCATTTCGCCCAGCATATAGTTGTAGGTTGCATCCGTTATGATTTGAGCCAATCGGTCCTTGTGCTTGGTAAATGTATCGGAATCCAGCATAAGCGTTGGATCGGGCACGACAAACGCTTCATTGTCGACAAACAATTCCTGCGCTTTCTGCATTGGTGTGTAATCATACTTGCCTTCCAAACGGCTATTGGTCGCAGAATCACCAACCTCAATCGTATTGTACGGTTTTACATCCCGGTCAATTTTCGCTTGCTCCTTTACGGGTACAGCCTTGCCGTCGACAACGGTATAGTGCTCGTTCTCAATGCCCCAGTACAGCATATTTGCGATATCAGGACTCATCATGCCATCCATAAAGGCTAGCACCTGCTTCAGCTCTTCCTCTGTCTTAATCGCTGATTTCGGGAACAGATAAGGGTGGTTGAAGCCTGGTCCTGAGAATACGGTGAATTTGCCGCTTGGCCCCTTCACTTGATTAAACACCTCGAGTTGTGCATCAGGTTGCAATTGCGCCAATCCAGTATACAGCTGCTGCACATCACACATACAGCCGATATAAGCGCCGGCCTTGCTGTTCATGATCAGATTTTGCTGCTCGGTCTTGCTTGTAACTGGAAAATCAGAATTAATGTATCCGTTTGCACGCAGCTTCTTGAAAAACTCCATCGTTTCCTTGTATTCCGGGAACATAAATGCCGGTGCAAGCTTACCGTCCATTACACCCCACTCATTCGGCGTTCCGTTCCAGGAAGCGATCGTTTTGAATGCGCCGGATACCAGATCTCCGCGCTCTGCCAGACCAAAGGTATCCTTTTGACCATTTTGATCGGGATCCTCAATGGTGAATTTTTCAAGCATCGTGTACAATTCATCCAGGTTTTGCGGATCGGACAATCCAAGCTGCTTAGCCCAATCCTGACGATAGATGATACCTTGGCGGGATAATGGCCGCCCTTGATAGAGCGCATACAGTTTGCCATCCACTTTGGTATTATTCAGCACTTCCGGGTTCAGCTTCTTCAAGTTCTCATATTGATCGATATAAGCAGAAATGTCCCAGAACTGTCCGTCACGGATGGCCTCGCGGTTGGCGCCTGTAATCGAGATATTAACGATGTCCGTCAGGCTTCCCGTAGCAAAAGCTGCGCTCATTCGATCCGGGAACGTAGATGCCGGAATCCATTGAATATCCAAATCTACATTCAGCTTCTCTTCAATTAACTGCTCAATCTTGGGATCTGGCGTCTCTGCCATATGCAAAGGCGTCATGATGGAAATTTTTGCGGGAGCCGACTGACCGCCAGTCCCTTCTGATCCTCCATTTTCTTTGCCCCCTGTTGAAGCATTGCCGCTACCATTACTACATGCGCTTGCCAGCAGCGCTAGCGCCATCAGCATCCCCATTGCGACTTTTCTTTTCATGGTAATTCAACCCCTTAACCTGTATTTTCTGTTGCTGCTTCATCGTAAATGGTTAAGAAGCATATCGCCTATACTCATTTGGCTAGAACCCTTGCCATTCGTGACTTTCCGGCGATTATACGCCTCCATCCAACCAAATGATTATGCCTGACATACCGCTTTTTCATAACTTTATTACAGGCTGCTATACTGAGATCGATATTGCCCGGGCGTCATATCCTCTTGCTTGCGGAAAGCTCGGATAAAATTATGAGAATTGTTATATTTCAGCCGCTCTGCAATTTCCTTTACCGTCATATCCGTTTCCGTCAGCCACTGCTTGGCAATATGCAGTCGGTAGCTGGCCAAATATTCACTGAAGGTGTAGCCCGTCTCTTTCTTGAACACGCTGCTCAAATAGCTTGCATTATAATGCAGGCGCACAGCACAGTCTTCGAGCGTAAATTCGAAATCATAGTGATTTTGAATCAAATCGATAATCCGTTCTGAAAGCTTCTGATCCTGCGAATGGCGGCGTTCAGCGAATTGCTGAAGCATAGGCATGATCAATTTACCTTTAAACCAATCTTCTATTTCACCGCTGACATGCAGCGCCAATACTTCCTCGTAAAGCGACATTCGGTAGGTCCCACTCTTGCCCAGAGCAATCCCTGCTTCCTGCCCAAGCAAGAGCAGCCGATTGAGCAGCCGAACCAGCGACAGCTGATAATGATCCGGCAATTGAATCTGGTTAATCGCTTCGGCCATCCAATTGCTGAGCAGCAAAACCGCTTCCTCCTGCTCAGCCAGCTTGATCGCTTGAATCAAATCATGCTCAATGCGGGCCGGGTATTCGAAAGCAACGGAAGGTTTGCCCGAATGCAGACTACTGAAAGGTACAATAATCCCTTTGCCCAGTCGAATCCGGTGCGTCAGAGCCTCCAGTGATTCCTCGTACGCACGCGAAGCATATTTCATTTCCTGAAACGGCGCACTGATGCCAATACTGGCGGACAGGCCCAAATAACGAGTGATCAAATGCTTTACCAATTCTGTTAGTTGATAAAACGGCTCCTCCACTTGCTGCCAGCTTTCTTCCTTATAACCAGCGACAACGACCACCGAACGATCCATCAAAATAACTGGTAGCCGGTTTTTCTTTGGTATAACCTCTTCCGATATATTCAACATGGCAAACAGCAGCAGCTCCAGATCCTTGGATTCATAATGAGTATTTTCGAGCGTATCCACTTGTATCGCCAGTACCGCCATTTGCTGCCAATGAGGTTGAAAGCCAAAATAATTCATCTTCTCGTGAATTTCTGCGTCGCGCAAACTCCCGCTGAGCATGCGGTGAAGAAATAGCGAGCTCACCTGCTGCACCTGGCTCCGCATCTCACTCTCCAGCTTGGAGTTAGAGTTAAACAGATGCTTAATATGATCCTCGATCACTTGCACTTCATTACGAGGAGAAACCTCGCTGCCCGAATCGCGGCCTTCAATCGCTTTGACCAAACGCTTCAACGGAGTATACAGCTTATTCGTACCCAGCAGGACAAAAAGAATCGATAATATCATGATGAATAAACTAATGCCCAGCGTTAACCAGCCAATCTGCCTTGATTCCTCAGTCAACTGATCAATCGATACGACAGACAGATAGGTCCAGCCGTTGAAGGTGGATTTGTAATAGGTAACCGTGTAAGGCCGACTGTCATACATCGCCTGCAGTTGCCCTGATGGACCGTCAAAGCTCATCTCGGCCCCATATACCGGATGAGACGAAAGTGGCTTGCCTATCATGGCGCTGTCTTTATGAAGCACAATTCGCTGCTCCTCATTCAGCACGATGATCTCTTCCTGGCCCTCTCCATCCGTTATTAATTCGGCAATGCTGCAAGCCGGAATGTTGGCAATCGCTAGCGCATATTTGTTAATCGTAATATTCGGCAGCTTTTTCACCAGACTGATCATATAAGGACAGCTGCGACTCGAGATCGCATCCTTATAGCTATTCTTTTCTACTAAAAGCCAAGAAGTATTATGAATCAATTCAAATTTATCCAGATACGTCCGCTCGTCGGGATGCTCATTCAGCCGCTTGATGCCCGAATTTTTAATGAGCCAATTTCGCTGCTTGTTCACGATAATTACATCCTCGACCTTGGTATCAAAGGATTGTAAATGAGTAATTTCGCTTTTTAAATTGTTGTATAGTTGAAAATTTGGCGCGCTCATCACACTGTACAGAGCGTCCTCCATCACACGCGACTCGGCTAGATTCGTGAGTGTATGATCAACCGTCTTGAGCACTTGTTCAATATTGGCGTTCAGTTGCCGTACATACTGCAGCTCAGCCTGATTGACCCGCTCCTGCACTTGCTTGGAGGATTGGATATAGGAAAACAGCCCAATAATGAGCACGGGTAAAATACTGATTACGCTTCCAAAAAGAATCATTTTGTTCAACAGGCTTTTTCTGCGCATATCGCACGGCAACCTTTCTGCAAAGCTATTATGTATTCCCTCAAATGGTTACATATATTATAGGCATGTGTCCTTCGGACTAGCAATCATCATCCGATAGCAAAATTGAACAATAACCAACACAAAAGCCGTCCCAAATGGAACGGCTTCAGTGCATCTGTTGCTTTTCTTATATGAATACCTGATCTGTCGATCAAAAAGTATCGTAAAAGCAATGTCTTGAGTAACTGATTTTTATGCAATTAAAATTTATGTTACCACTCTACTAAATAGTTAGTTGCCTTCCCAATAACGAAATTACCAAAGTCAACTACGATTTCAATAATCCTCCAACCGTAATCCAGCGTGTTTGAAGTATAGACATACGAACCTAGACTTGGACTCGAGGATGTCAATGTCAGGCTGACCGTTTGATAAATGTAATTACCCGGATATCCATTCAAAAGTTTGACTCTGACCTCAACCGGTCCGTTAGACGCCGGCTGATAATTCGCATCAAAAGAAGTGACATTAACCGTAAGTTTTCGGTTTCCGAATGTTTCACTAAGATTAGTCCCATTGCCAGGAACTGCAGGACCTGCAAAAGCCGAAATTGGAAGCGCTAACAAAAAAATCAAACATACAGTAACTACCATCGCAAACTTCTTCTTCATCATACATCCACCTCCAAAATTGTCATAAGCATTCAAACCCGGCACATCCCATAAATCTTTTATTCCGGGGCCTGTTTCTTACTAGATACACCACCTCTTTCATTCTGTATCGCCACTGACTCGCATTCTCATTATAGGCAGAAAACCAGATCGGTTAAAACGTGCATCATTTTACTTTAAAACCAATTGTTTACATTTTATGATTGCAGTTCAGTCGCATCAAACAAATAGCCAGCTTAACGGAATGGATGAATGGTTACACTTTTGTCACATTCGAATAGCCAAACGAGCAAACCAATCCCTGCCAACCTGTTTTCCCCGCCTAATAAAATGTTAGAATAGAGTAATCATTTCAAAATATAAATTAGGAGCAAAACCCGTGCGCGCACATCCCATTTCCATTTTACGTATTACCGGTCTATTAGATGGTATTTCATTACTCGTATTGCTAAGTATCGCTATGCCTTTAAAATATATTTGGGGAATCGAGCAAGCCGTCACGATTGTAGGCAGCATCCACGGCGGCATTTTCAGTATCTATGCCCTTGCGATCCTATATGCGGCCATTCGTATCAACTGGAGCCTCCTTTGGCCTGCAGCAGCAGTACTGGCGGCCTTTGTACCGCTTGGCAACTTTTTGCTGGACTGGCAGCTCAAGAAGGCACAAACGAAATATAAGGTACGGCCATTCAATTACGCCCTGCTTGTATACAGTATCGTATTTTTTTCCTTTTTTGATTTGTTCTCGCAGCTGCCAGTCATGAGCACCTTTGCTGCCTCCGTGGGTGCCAGCTCATTTGTGGTTGGTTTTGTCATTGGACTTTATTCGCTCGCCAATACGGTGGGCAATATTTTGTCGGGTATTATGACGGACAAGATTGGACCTTTCAAAATATTAATGGTCGGCTTGATATTATCCAGCGGCGCTCTCATGCTGTATCATTTCGTCGATCAGCCCTTCTTCTTAATCGTCGTTCGAATCCTGCATGGCTTTGTCGCCGGATTAATCGTACCTGCTGCCTTTACCTTTTCAGCAAATACAACGATTAATGACCAGCAAGGCAAAAAAGTTGCCTTCACTGGTACCTTCGTTGGTCTCGCAGCCATAATCGGACCCGCATTCAGCGGTATAATGGCCAGTAAAACCTCAGTGCCGTTCGTCTTTACATGCGTAGCTGTATTAGGTTTTTCACTTTCTATTCTTTCGGCTATTTTCCTTAGCAAGTATAAGGTAGCGAAGAAAGAGAAAATCAGTTCTGCCGTTCAACCATCAGGCTCGCTCTTTAACTCAGGCGTACTCAAGGCTTACGGCGGCGCTTTTTTCTTAATGTTCTCCCAAGGCGTAATCGCCTATTTGCTGCCTTTGCATGTTCAAACGCTCGGCTATGATTCAAGGCTAAGCGGAACCTTAATGAGCACGTTCGGAATTATTGCTGTCCTTATTTTTGTCCTGCCTACGAACCTGATTTTTGACCGGGTGCCCCCCGCCAAGACGATGGCCGTCGGTATTGGCTTGATGGGGATCAGCCAACTGCTCATCAGCCAATCGACAACTACGTTAGCTTTATATTTCGTGCTCGGACTATATGGCGTAGGCTTCGCCTTCTTATTTCCATCCATTAATACGATGCTTATTAAAGCGACCCCTGCCGAGCTTCGCGGAAAAGCTTACGGTTATTTCTACGCCTTCTTCTCGCTGGGAGTCGTTGCAGGATCCTCCGTACTCGGCTGGTTGCCCTTCGACATCACCGAAGGATTTATTTTCACCGGAATTGTATTGCTGGTATGTGCCGTTTTCGTCGCCTTTAACAAGCGGAGGGATTTAGCGTTGAATTCATAATTACGTTGGGATGCTTAACCCATGCTTGGCTATTCGGTCACATTGACAACCAGCATAGCTGTCATTAGTATTTAAACCATATACTAATGGACCGCCGAGACGCGGGATAAGGAATGATGAAATGGGCAAAGAAAATGATCAAAAAACCACTAGAGCCGTTACTTTAAAGGATATCGCTGAGCAGACTGGGTTTACGGTCAATACCGTTTCTCGTGCGCTTAAGAATAAAGAAGATATTTCCGCGACTACCATTGAACTCATCCAACTAAAAGCTCAGGAGCTTGGCTATATCGGTAATGCATTAGCTAGCTCCCTTCGTTCGGGAATGACGAAGACCATTGCAGTGATTGTGGCTGACGTATCGAATCCCCATTTCTCTATTGCTGTGAAAGAAATCGAGACAGCAGCAAGGAAGCAGCAATATACCACATTCATCTTAAACTCCTATGAGGATCAAGAAGTGGAGAAAAATGCGATATTTTCGGCTTTGTCCAAGAACGTCGATGGTATCATTATTTGTCCAGCTCAAGGCAGCGACAACAATATGGAAATTCTTCAACGTTTAGGAATCCCGTTTGTGCTTCTCGGTCGCCACTTGGAGAATGACACGATGGATTATGTCGTTAGCAATGATGAAGAGGGTGGGTATTTAGCTACCCAGCATCTGGTAGAGCTTGGACACAAGGATATCTTATTTCTTAATGCCCATCATTCGATTTCCAGCGCTCGTGAGCGACTTATTGGATACAAGCGTGCTTTGGAAGAGTCCGGAATACCCGTAAATGCGGAACTGATTCGTGAAGTGTCTACAATCTCGGGAGGCTCTCGCGATGAGCTTAATGAAGTGATCAAATCGAAGCTGCCTTTTACGGCCATATTCGCCTTCAACGATATGATGGCGTGGGAATCCGTCTTTATCTTAAACAAATATAAGTTCAAGGTACCCGAAAACATTAGCGTTGTGGGTTTTGATAACATTCAATCACGGATGTATATTCCCTTTCCGTTGACGAGTATAAGCAACTCCAAAGGCAAAACCTCTCGTAAAGCGTTCGAAATATTAATGAAACGAATGTATAAGCAAAATCCAGAGCTTCACTACCACGAAATCGTTGATGCAAAGCTGATTATCCGAAATAGCACAAAATCGCTTCTGGAATAATACCACCCCTCTCCTAAAACCCTACATCCTCTCCGGATGTAGGGTTTTATTTGTTGCCAAGCCCTTTAATAAATCGTTGACAGCACTTTCAATATGTTTTATATTAATTTACATTAACGTTAACATTAACGTTAATGTAAATCGGACTAAAAGGGGATATCTTTTAATGGCGCTTGATTTGAAGCTAGGAATTAATATGGGTTTTGCGAATAACAAGTACCCGGAACCTAAAGTATGGACACGAATTGTCGCCGAAGAAATGGGACTTAAATATGTCCAATTCGTCGCAGACCTTCTTAACGTCTACCTCCCTGATGACATTATTGAGGAGCAAACGGAGCAGATTATTGAGAATGCAGATAAATATGGGCTTTCGATAACAAGCAGCTTCCTCAGTTCATTCACTAGAGTCAATCATTTCATGCATCCCGATGCCAAACAGCGTAAGGCATGGCTTGATTGGTTCAAGAAATTTGCTGTTATATCCTCAAGGATGGGGGCTAAAATGACTGGCGGGCATCCAGGTATTCTTACCTTCAATGACTACGATGATCTTGCATGCAGAGAAGAGAGAACAACAGAAGGCATCAAATATTGGCAAGAGCTCAGCTGGTTCTGTCGAGATCTCGGCATGAACTGTATGATCTTCGAGCCGATGTCCATTCCTCGTGAGTTCGCCAATACCGTTGAGGAAACGAGAGAACTGCTCGCAAGGTTGAACGATGGTGCAGGGCTTCCTTTTAAACTTTGTCTTGATCCCGGTCATGCCCCGCATCCGAATGATCGCGACCCGTATCGTTGGATCAGAGAATTGGGTAGTGTATCGCCTATTATCCATCTCCAGCAAACAGAGGTTGGACATAGCCGACATTGGCCATTCACGAGTGCATACAACGAAATAGGCATTATTCACGCTAATAAAGTCATTGAAGCCCTGGAAGCATCCGGTGCCACGGAAGCGGAGCTGATCTTTGAAATTTATCATCGTGAAGCATGGTCATCCGAATTCGACATTATTCCTGATCATCAGGAATCAGTTGCTTACTGGCGGGAATATGTCACGCAATAAGGAGTCTACCGAAAAGGTAGACGTCATCGTGTGCGGACATATCTCGGTAGATATTATACCGAGGTTCCTCTCTGCTCGGCCCAGCAACAGCCATCTAATACCAGGCAATCTCGTAGAGGTAGGCGAGGCAGAATATTGTACAGGCGGGGCTGTATCGAATACAGGTATTGCCTTACATCAGCTTGGGACGAACGTAAGTCTCTTCGGAAAAGTCAGTGACGATTTTTTCGGAAGCTTGACCCTTAATCTACTCAGAGACGTAGATGTCTCTCTTTCTGACGACATTACTCAGGTAACAGGAGAAACCAGCTCCTATACGATAGTCCTCAACCCTCCAGGAATAGATCGTATTTTCCTGCACTGTCCTGGAACAAACGACACGTTCTCCGAGCATGATATCGCTTGGGACCAAGTAAGTGGAGCTCGCCATTTTCATTTCGGTTATCCGCCATTAATGAAAAGCATGTACGCCGATGGTGGCAATCAATTGTCCAGCATTCTACGAACGGCCAAGGCGAAAGGAATGAGCGTTTCTCTAGATATGGCGATGCCAGGTAAAGGGACAGCCGCTTTCTCAGCAGATTGGATTAGCATATTAACTAAATGTCTTCCTTATGTCGATGTTTTCATGCCTAGTCTGGAAGAAATGTTAATGATGATTAATCGTGACCAGTATGAAAAACACCTTCAGCTAGGCGGAGATTTATGCGAGGTAGTGCCTGAGGAGACAATTCAGGAACTTGCAGATGAACTTCTCCAAATGGGCTGCGGCATGGTCATACTCAAGCTAGGCGCATCAGGATTATACATGCGCAGCTCCCCTCAACTGCAGCTAAATCCTACAAACCAATTAACCTTGGACATTCATGAGGAATGGAGAAACCGTGAGCTATGGGCACCTTGCTTTCGTACGAATGTCATAGGCACAACAGGTGCCGGAGACTGTACGATTGCCGGTTTCATACAAGGTCTTCTTCTTCAGCTTGGTCCAGCAGCTGCGTTGACCGGAGCCGTTGCTGTCGGGGCCTTCAGCGTAGAACACCTTGGTGCAACAGGCGGTATCCAGCCATGGGAATCGGTTCAGAACCGAATCCATTCGGGTTGGGAGCGGCTTCCGATCGGTAGACCATTAAAAGGTTGGGATTGGAGTGAACTAGAAGGCATATGGGCAGGGCCGGCAGATAAACAAACAACGAATAACCATTAATATTAGGGCTACCCCTATAGGAGGATACAAGCGATGGCACGGAAAGAAACGAAACGAACGAAGCTTGGGGTTATTGTAGGCAATCGCGGGTTTTTCCCTGGTCACCTCTGTCACACAGGACGCGTGGAGATACTGCGCGTGCTGGAAGAAGAAGGCATCGATGTCGTCATTTTGGACATTAATGAAACCAAGAACGGTGCGGTTATGACATTGGACGATGCCAAAAAGTGCGGGAATTTATTCAAAGCTAACCGCGACCATATCGATGGCATTCTCATTACATTGCCTAACTTTGGTGATGAGAAGGCTGTCGCGAACACGATACGTTATTCGGGTCTAAACGTCCCTATCCTTGTCCATGCATTTAGTGACAATATCACTTTAATGGGCATTCAAGATCGACGCGACAGCTTCTGTGGTAAAATGTCGGTCTGTAATAACCTGAAGCAGTACGGCATTCCGTTCACATTGACCACTCTACATACCGTAGATCCGAGTAGCGAAAGCTTTCGAATCGATTTGCGCCGCTTCTCAGCAACCTGTCGTGTCGTCCAGTCGCTCCGCAATGCTCGACTTGGTTCTATTGGTGCTCGGCCAGCCTCGTTCAATACTGTCCGTTACAGCGAGAAGCTGCTAGAACGTTCTGGTATTACGATTGAGACATTGGATCTATCAGAAGTATTCGGGCGAGCAGGCAAACGCAAAGAAAGTGATCCCGCAGTGAAACGTAAGCTAGAAGAAATCGCAGCTTATGTCGATGTAAAGGGATTCCCACAGGCTAATTTGGTTCGTATGGCGTCTCTCGGCGTTGTCGTTGAGGAATGGATGAACGATAACGACCTATCGGGAACGGCGCTGCAATGCTGGACTTCTATGGAGGAGTATTTCGGTGTAGTGCCTTGTACCATTATGAGTATGCTTAGCAGCAGCCTAATTCCAAGCGCATGTGAAGTAGACATTACAGGTCTTGTCGGCATGTATGCGCTGCAACAGGCATCAGGGAGACCAAGCGCATTGCTGGATTGGAACAATAATTATGGGGAAGATCCGAACAAAGGCGTAGTATTCCACTGCAGTAATTTGCCTAAGGAAGTCTTCGAAGAAATTCATATGGATTACCATGAGATCCTATCAGGTACGGTGGGCAGAGAAAATACACTTGGTACGATACAAGGACGAATTAAAGCAAGTCCCTTCACGTACTGCGGCATTGCAACCGATGACTTAAACGGCGGTATTGCAGCCTATACGGGCGAAGGACAGTTTACGCGTGATCCACTGTTGACGTTCGGAGGTTACGGTGTTATCCAAGTACCGAAATTCCAAAAGCTGCTTCGTTATATTTGCGAAAATGGCTTTGAGCACCATGTATCATCCAGTATGTCAAGCGTTGCTGATTCTATGGATGAAGCGTTTGGCAAGTATATAGGCTGGAAAACCTACCGTCATGAAGAGGATCGTCACGATCAATAACCAGCAGCACAACGCTTCTATTATTAAGCGCGATTGTACATGAAAGAGAACACACTACTAGCAATTATATGAATTCATATGAATGCAGCTTTCCTCCCTGTGAGGTTAGCTGCATTTTATTTCGCATATGGAAAAACCTTGTTCACTATCCATATCTAAAGAAATATCTATCTCCGTTCCTACTTCACCATCTCATAGTAAAAATCCACATTGAACCTCGGCTGATACCGAGGTTCAATGTGGATCATTCATAAAGCACTTCAATTTAAGCTAATGGTTATAGACAACAGCAGGAAAACTGATTCTAATGAAGGCATTGTTATGACCCAGTTCTACCAGCTTTCGTCCATTTCAGCGTATCATTAATCCAAACTGCCATGCTTCCGGGCTCACGATTAGCCCATGCATAGTAAGGTATGGCCTTAATGTCCACCGCTTCCTCCTGCCATTCGCAGCTCTCAATGTCTGCATACAACCGCGTCTGCCAGAATTGCTCCCTATGTGTGGATTCTGCTTTTCTTATAACACTTCCAGATCCTTTTATGACAGTCACTCCGCCGAGAAAATCGGAAACATGTTCCACTCTGAACTCAGAATTTCGAGTCAAAGCCAGATCTCTTACATCATGACCATGGTCAGCACCCTCTAGGCAATATACAAGCGGACCTCGCACCAAAGCTGTTTTCTCACGGTTGCTCTCGACATTAGGATGTGATTCCACCCGTCTAACCTTCATCTCAAGCAAGAGTTCGACGATGTCTCCTTCTTGCCATTGTCGATCTATTTTCGCGTAGCCCTTATTCGTTATTAAAGGAATTGAATTTCCATTTACTCGAATTTCCGCTTGATTACACCAGCTCGGTATCCGTAGTTTTAAAGTAAATGCAGTTGGGGAATCAGGATTTATAGTAAGTTTTGTCATACCATTCCAAGGATATTGCGTTTCCTGCTTCAGTTTTACAGTATTTCCTTCCATGTTTAGTTTCGTCTCACTGCCGATATACAAATTCACATAACAATCGTTGTCCTTCAGTCCGTAAATGTACTCCCCCATTTTGGGAATAAATCGGGTCAGATTAGGCGGACAGCATGCGCAGCTAAATGTAGGCTGGCGTCGATGAGTTCCTTCGTTCTCAAGTGGATTTGTGTAAAAAAATGCTTTTCCATCCAAAGAGATTCCTGCCAAAAGCGCATTATAAAGAACCCTCTCCAATACATCCGCATAATGCGCATCCGCAAACAGAAAATTCATTCGGCTGCTCCAGAACACCAAGCCGATAGAAGCGCAAGTTTCACAGTAAGCTTCGTCATTCGGCAAGTTATAGTCTGTCGAGAACCCTTCCCACCGCCAGACGTTATCCCCAATACCGCCTGTAATGTACATTCTCTTATTCACCATATTCGACCACAAGCGATGCAAAGCTTCCGCATACTCCGCGTCATTATTCATTCCAGCAATATCCGTTACCGCAGCATACAAATAGGCTGCTCTCACCGCATGACCTTCTATCGTATCTTGTTCTTTAACAGGCAAATGTGCCTGCATATACTTGGCTATGCCGTACTCTCTGAAGGGAAGCGCTCCTCTTTCACGAGGAACGCCTTCAAGTGCCGACCAACCGTTATACATTTGTTCTTCAGCTTCAGGATTGCCTCTCATCTCAATAAAGAACTCCGCCAACTGCTTATATCTTCGTTCACCTGTAAGCTCGAATAATTTGATTAGGCCAAGCTCTATCTCTTCGTGCCCTTCATAAACAAGCCGTTTATCTACGCCAAAGGTCGCATCAATTAAATCCGCAAACCGACAAGCCGCTGTTAACAATTTTTTACTGCCGGTTGCTTCAAAGTGTGCAACGGACGCTTCGAAAAAAGTGCCCGCCGTGTAAAGCTCATGTCCGAATAGCAGATCGCTCCATCGCTGTTCCGGAGCAACCGTTATGATATAAGAATTCAAATAACCGTCCGGTTGCTGCATGGCGATAATTTTGTCAACAACTTCGTCTATCAGAGCTAGAACATCAGGAGACTGACACTCCTTATAGATCCAGCAGGCACCTTCCAGCATCGTATAAAATATGCCATCGTTGAAGATCGCCCCTTCATAGGCACTCTTCAAGCTGCCAGAAGCTCTATCAAAGTTGCGGAAAAAACCGTCTTCCCTGAATTTATCCCATAAATGCGGCAGTGTATGCTCACGCATACTAACCATTCTTTCGGACCAAAAAGCATCATGAATAGACACCTGATCGTAAGGTATTTTGTTCACTCTTTTAAACATATGAATTCGTCTCCTGACTCGGTAGCTATTATTATGATTTCGATTGTGGTGCTGGAATGAATTTCCTAATTCTCAACCACTCTACACATGAAGATTTCCATGCGCCAACATGGTCATTCTCAGTCGCTAATCCCATTCCGTGCGGGCCACTCTCGTAAATGTGCAAATCAAAGGGAATCTTATGTTTACTGAGCGCGAGCGCAAACAACAAGCTGTTCTCTACGGGAACAGCCTGGTCGTCAGCCGTATGCCATAGAAAGGCTGGCGGGGTCTGGCTTGTGACCTGCAATTCAGAGGATAATTGCCTCTTCAACGCTTCCTCCGGGCAAGCACCGAGCAGATTGATCATCGAAGGATCGTTACGGTATTGGCCAAAACTGATTACAGGATAACAAGCAATAATCAAATCCGGACGACAACTTGTCTGTCTTACAGCCTCGTCATCGCCAGGTATTCGCCTATCAAACTGAGTAGCTGCCATTGAAGCTAGATGTCCGCCTGCCGAGAAACCGAGAACGCCTACACGATTAGGATCTATATTCCAACTCCCGGCTTGTTCGCGAACAAGCCGGATTGCTTGCTGCACATCATACAACGCAGCCGGATGCTTATGTGGTGATACGCGGTATTTTAGAACAAAGGCAGAAATGCCTAATGTGTTCAGCCAAAGAGCTATGGGCTCACCCTCATATTCTGCTAATCCCCCATAAGCTCCGCCTGGGCAAATGATGATGGCTCCTGTTGGATGATCAGCGGTGGCTATATAGGGATGCAATTGTGACTCCCATTTAAACGCAGGCTGAGATAATGTCATCCAGACGCCCCTCTGCGAGGCCAATATTTGTATCTGCCGCGCCGTAGTAAATCTTGACCGTACCATCTTCCTCAACGATCGCATTACAAGTAAATACGACGTTCGCCACTCTACCCTTCATTTCGTAGTCATGTTCTGGCCATAATATATAGTCCCTTGTGTAACCAATGACGCGGGAAGGATCTTCTAGATCGAGCAAACAAGCTTTGAGCCGGTAAATAAATCCATTACAAGTCTGCGATACAGTATGATAAATCTCAAGCCAGCCCTTATCGGTCTTGATTGGAACAGCGCCTGCTCCCATCTTGTAACCATCCCGGAATGGCTTGCCTTCATAAGAAAGAGGTTTGCTTTTTCCCCAAAATACAAGATCAGGAGAATAACTAACCCACATATAGGAGGGGTTCAATTCATTACCGAATGGGCGATCGAAACGTACATAAAGATTATCCCGCTTCTCAGGGAATAACACGCCGTTCCGATTGCCAAGCTCGCTTCCCGTACAAACACGTTCGAAATGGACAAAATCAGAAGTACGCAATATGCCGATTCTCACATCGTTTTGCGATAAGTCACTGGCGTATAAGATAATAAATTCATTCTCGCTTATTTGTGTAATCCGCGGATCATACGTGCAGGTCTCTGGATGGTCCGGATCAGGTGCAGGCCAATTGACTGGCTCTGGGTCTGGAGTGAATTTATACCCATCATGGCTTCTGGCAATCCAAATGCGATGAATGTCATCCAAAGTCGTGACGTCCATCATCATGATGTATTCATTTTTAAATTTGATTGCCCCCGGATTAAACGTGTACAACACCTCTTGCGGCATTTGTTCAGGTGACATAATCGGATTATTCTCATATTTAGTCAGCACTCTAGTTTTCATGATCATTTCCCCTTCTTATTTCACGGCTCCATTAACTACACCTGAAAAAATATATTTCTGAAGAACCAAATAAAAGATAACCATCGGAATCGCTACGAGAATAATAGCAGCAGACTGCATTGTCCAGGACGAGCCATAACTGTTCGAGAACCTCATCAGCTCAGTCGTCACAACGCCTAAACTCTGTGAAGGCATATACAAATATGGAGAATACAGATCATTATAAATACTGATCGTGCGCAAGATCAGAATAGTCGCTGTTGCAGGCGTCAGGAGCGGAAAGATAATAGATCGATAAATTCGGAACAAGGACGCTCCTTCTAAATAAGCGCTCTCGTCCAGCTCATAAGGGATATTCTTAATAAATTGCAAATAAATATAGATTTGCACAACATCAGCACCCAGTGATAAAAGTACCATAGAATAGTGAGTATTAAACAAACCCAAGTTTTTAATAATTCCGAAAGTCGCTACCTGAGTTGTAATTCCAGGTATGACAAGTGCACCTGCATATGCACCTAGAATCAAAGACTTTAATTTGAATTGGAATCTTCCAAGTGCGTAAGCTACCATCGTGCCTAATAAAATATTTCCAGCGAGAGAGAGAATAATAATATACGAAATATTAAAGTAAGAACGCAGGAATTTACCCTTTTGCAAAACATTTGCAAAATTATCAAAGTTGAAGAAGCTGCCTGGAAGTGCATATCCCGCAGATAAGGCAAACTCTGTAGGAGTCTTGAACGCCGCAACAATCACGATGTAGGGCGGGAACAGGATGCAGATTGCTGCAATCAATAGACTGATATATTTGAGCGTACGAATCATTTCTCATCCCTCCCGAAGAACAGCCATCTTTGAGCAAGAACTAGAATGATGGTAATAATCATTAACAGAACTCCCATTGCCGAAGCTAGACCAAAATCACTATAGCGGAAAGAGGTCAGCAGTGTATTCGTTACGAAGGTATCACTCATGCCCAGCGGCGAGCCAGATGGGAAAATGACAAACGGAAATTCAAAGGCCGATAAAGCTCCATTCAGGTTGAGGAAAAAGCATAATTCCAATATTCTTCTTAGGCTGGGCAGTGTAATGAAGCGGAACGCCTGAAATCCGTTTGCTCCGTCAATGCTCGCTGCCTCATAAATATCATTCGGTATCGATTGAAGGGCTCCTATAATAATAACCATCATAAAACCCATGTACTTCCACGTTGACATAAAAGCCAGCGTATAGTTAATAATTTTTGGATCACTCAGCCAATTCATGGATAAAGATTCAAGACCGATCTCCTTCAGCACGACGTTCAGGGCACCGACTTCATTGTTCAACAGAAAGGTAAACATGAAAGCGATAGCTACGCTATTAATGATATATGGCGAGAACAGAATCGCACGAAAGATATTTCTTCCACGAAGCTTACTGTTTAGAATGACAGCGAAATAAAGAGATAACCCAATTTGTACAAAGCCTACAAAAAAGTAGATCAGGTTATGACTAAAGATTTCGAAATACTTGGGATCACTAAATACCCGAATGTAGTTATCTAAGCCTACTCCTGTTTTTATTGATGAAATACCATTCCAATTCGTGAAGCTTATTGTAATCAAACTGAATGCAGGGTAATAAGTGAATATACCTAGCAGCAGCAAAGGAATAATCAGAAACGACCACAGAATAATAATTTTCTGCATTCTTAATGATAGAACAGCCATATTCAGCAGCCTTTCCGGCTTATTTGGAGAACAGTTGAACGCGTATAGCGAAGCCCCTGCTCTCCAATAATCCCCTTATTATTTTCTTGCATCCGCCCATTTTTTATTGTATTTATCCCATATAGGCTGAATGTTGCTGTCCTTGTTCAACATGATTTCTTGTAGAATGGTTGGATTCGTAATTTGCGATTTATTCAAAATTTGGTTGTAACGATCCGGCGGAGGCAATACCGTAACGATGCGTGGCCCGTTAGCCAGGAACTCGGCAAGCGGAGCATTATTGGATTTCATATCTTTAAGAGCAGGAATCATGCCTGTAAAGTCCTGATAACCAGATTCCTCTATCCAAAATTTGTAGAAAGCTTTGGCTGTCTCCATATTTTTGCTTTTCTTATTAATGACTACATTCCAGCCTGGAGTCATCATCGTGACGGGCTCTCCAGAATTATCAATGGGCAACGGGAAAAATCCGATATCTTCTGCTGGCGTTCCCTCTAACGCTGCCAAACCATAGTTAGCTAGATAAAGCATACCCACTTCTCCAGAAGCCATTTGCTTCCGCAAAATATCCCAATCGCTGGATAATAGATCTTTCTCAAAATACCCTTTATCCACCAAATCTCTAACAAAGCTGAATCCTTTTACTAACGGATTTTCTTGATTGTACGGGGCATCCTCGTTAACCATTTGCTCATACATCGCATTGGAATCCGCTGTATTCGCAAAGGCTACCGTCTCCCATGTGCCGAGCGGCCAATTGCTTTTCAGCATGCTTCCCATCGGCAGAATCCCTTTGGCCTTTAATTTCTCCAAAGCAGCAAGCAGCTCATCATAGGTTTTCGGAGCAGCGTCAATACCCGCTGCAGCAAATGTTTTCTTATTGTATAAAACCCCAGTCACGTATACCCCTTCACTTACGGCATAAGCTTTCCCTTCATATTCAGAAAGCGGCAGGTATGTTTTCCCTTCGTAATCAAGGTCGTCAATAGGAGCATAAAACTCCGGCCATAAGTCAGTTGTTGGCGTGATAATCGCATTCATGTACATGACATCCGGTGCCTCATTGGAAGCTAACCTGATTTTTAGAGTGCCTTCATAATCCTTAATAGGTTCGATTACCACTTCAGCTTCTGGATATTTCTCATGGAATTTGTCCGCATATTCTTTGAGCTTCTCATCTACATCCGTACGGTTGATTGCAAAAGTAATCTTTCCTTTAATTTCACTAGTTGACGGCGTTTCCGATGCTGCTGCAGACTCGGCTGGAGGTGTGCTCGCCTCTGATTGCCCGCTGTTATTGCTTGTATTATTTCCACCACATGCGGATAACAAGGACATAGAAAGAACGACTGCCAATAAACTGCTCAGTGATTTATTTTTCATAGAAATCCCCCTATTTGTCTTATTGCAGCTGAACCATTCGGCCGGATGATATCGCTTACATATAAAATTGTAACATAGCATTTCCATGACCTTAATGGTCTATAATTACATTTCCATAGTTACGATTACGAATTTACAGCTCAGCACTTATTCCGATATTCCAAAGGCGTATAACCGTTCATTTTCTTAAATAGCTTAGTAAAATACGTTGAATCCTGGTAGCCAATTTGTTCAGCTACTTCATAAACCTTTAGTTCAGTCTGCTCCATCAGAAGCTCTTTGGCCTTCTGCATCCGGACATCAATTAAATATCCAGTCAAGCTTTCCCCCGTCTCCAGCTTAAATAAGCGAGATAAATAATTCGGATTCAAATGTACCAGTTCTGCGATAGCGATCATATCCAAATCCATTTGATAATGATCCGATATCCAGCTTTTAACGACTCGAATCGCCTTCTTCTCATCCCCATTTACTGCTGCCGCTTTAATTGGCGGCTGCTTGACCAGAAGAATAGCAGACAGCTTCTCATCGAGCTCATCCGGATCTACCGGCTTAAGGAGATAATCAATTACACCGTAGCGCATGGCTGTCCTTGCATAATCAAAATCCGAGAAGCCGCTAATAATAAGGCAAGACAAATCCGGATGATGGATCCTGATTTCCTTAATGAGCTCCAAACCATCCATAAATGGCATTTTGATATCGGTAATAAGCAGATCGATCTTTCCCGGATGCATAGTATTTATCGCGTTTATCGCTTCTTGTCCGTTGTTATAGGCAGCTACTACATGATAGTTTGCATTCATTTCACCTATGAGCTTGGTCATTCCTTTTAAGATGGCTACCTCATCATCCACAATTACAATATTTAGCATACGGCTCTCCCCTTTCTAGATGAAAACACTACTCCAATAGATTCAACTCTCGATAAAAGGAAGCTTCAATTGTACAATTGCACCTTTCCCCAGCTCACTGTAAACAAACAAGCCATACTTCGCACCGAAGTGAAGCTTAATCCGTTCATTTACATTTTTGAGTCCGATGCCGCTCCCCGTTGCCCTGTTTCCGCTATCATTCGCATTTCCTAACTGAATACGGCTGTTCAATTGACTTACCATATCAGGCGACATGCCAATACCATCGTCTTCAAAGGTGAAGTAGCAGAAATCTCCTTCCACCTTGGATGAAATCGTGATGGTTCCCTGTCCCGACCTACTCTCAAGGCCATGGAATATGGCATTCTCAACAATAGGCTGAAAGACAAGCTTAATCATCTTGTAGTTTTCAAGTTTGACATCGATATGATTCTGCAGGTGAAACCGATTTTCGAATCGGTAGTTTTGAAGCTTGATATAGTTCGTCAGATGCTCGATTTCATGTTTTACCGTAACAATTTCTCGCCCTTGGATAATGCTGTATCGCAGCAACTTACCTAGGAATAACGACATTTGAGATACCTCTCTATCCTCATTAAGCAGCGCCTTCATCCTTAAAGTCTCTAAGGTGTTATAGATGAAATGTGGATTAATTTGCGCTTGCAATGCTTCCATCTCAGCCTCCTGTTTGCGATAAGAGGCTGCTTGTACGTCTTTAATTAATTCATCGATCCGTTTAATCATCCGGTTAAAATTAAGTCCCAATATACCAACCTCGTCCGAGAATCGGACAGGGAAGCTGACGGTGAAATCCCCCTCCTGCACCTTTTTCATCAACCGCGTTAATGCCCGCAGCGGTTTCGTAAACGCCAAGGAAATGAATACGGAGCTGATCAAGGTAACGAGCAAAATGGCGGAAGTGATAATTAGCGTGGAATTACGAACCTTCGTTGCTTTGCTGAACAATTCCTTTGTTTTCACGTATACATATACTTTCCAGCCCAGCTTCTGAGAAGTTAGATAAATGGCATAATATTGCTCGCCTTTCTGATTAATATGGAAATTACCCGAATCCTGTTGTGATTTCTCAATGCTTTCCAAGTCTCCCCAGGGACTTGATATATTTTCGTAAGCGCTATCAAAAATAACGTTATTTTCATTATCCACAATCGTCGTTTTACCACCTGTAATTTGATCCAGATGTTTGAAATAAGCTTCTACCGCACTTAAATCCGTCTCAACCGCGACGAAACCCACCGGTTTATACGTCGTTAGATCAATGATGTCTCGAACCATCGTCAGCACATATTTCGTTTTTCCAGAAGCTGTTGTGGCTGCTTGCGTGTTAATTAATACGGCAGAGCCGCTCTGGTCCCTTGCAATTTGCTTTAAGCGGTCATAGTGCGTAGCAATCTCCTTATTGTTGCCATCCAGACTGTTGCGGTAAAAGGTGTTGCCATAATTGTCGAAAATGTACACCGCATTCGTCCCCTTCTTCATATCGGACATCAAGCGGATAAAAAAATCGATGCGGCTGTCCTTCTCTATTCCATTCTCAGGAGAGGCGATGTAGCTCTGAAGCTCGCTGGAGTACATCGGAATCTTCGTAATCATACGCATATCTTCAATATAATCCTCTATTCGATTTAGAACCTCCAAGGACGTTTGTGAAACGTAATCAGCCGTATTTTGTTCAATTGATTTCCGGTAATAGTTATAAGAAACGATCGCGGAGATGGTAATCGGAATAATCAGCATGAAAACAAAGATAATGACCAGCTTTCTGGACATGCCTAGACTAGAAAATTTGAATCTAATATTGTGCATCCTGCACCTCATTTCTATCGGTTAGCCGTTAACCTCATTAAAACATATAATTTGTCCGGAAACATGAAAAAAGCAAGCGAGAACGCTTACTTTTTTCAATATGATCTAACATGTATCAATAGCCGTTATTCATTAGTACGATAGGAATTATCCCTTTGGTAGGGCGGCCTACAGATGTCACTTCTATCAAGAGGTCATATCTCGGTTGCGTGAGTTGATGCCCGGTAACGGTAAACTCAATTTCAGTCGTGCCGATGTTGCAATGATAGTGCTCTAGAGGAAAGCTCAGATGTGCCCCCGGTGATACTTCCCAATCAGTTGGAACATGCCATTTCACCTGAATAAACTGCTGCATGTACAAATTATTTTCAATCATCAGCTTAAAGGAGCGAGGCTTTCCTTCACTTACCACCGGTTCCTGCCCATAATACAGGAAAGCGTTGAAAATAGTAAAATCATATTTTACCGTAAATGGACTCAGCGATAACGTATCCTTAAAGCTTCTGTCTTTCCATGCATTAATGTGAACGGGATGGTCGAGCAGTTGATCGCCTTCATTCATTTCGATCAGATAACCTTCCCCCGGATGAAGCAGATCGCAAAACTCGGTGCCCAGAAATTCAGGAGCAAGCCGCATCACTCGTTCAGTCAGCTCTCCGACCGTAGAAGGAATTCGTGTACCCTGATCGCATACATTAAGCGTTATTGTCTTAATGGAGTCGCCAATGGGATCGAGCCATTTCGCAGGAAGCCCCTCTTTGCCAAGAATAATGCCCATAATGGACCCAATCGTGGCAGCTGTACAGTCCGCGTCTTCTCCACAATTCGTCGCGATACAAATACTTTTCTCGAAATCACCTTCCCCGTACAACCAACCGATAATCATAATGCCTACATTACTAGGAGCATCGTAACCAATGGGCCCTACTGGAATATCCCCTTCAGCTTGAGGCTGTATCGCGGAAGTACTCAGAAGCCCAAAGCTTCCAGGAACAGCCGTTAAAACATGTATTCTCGCCTCTTGCCAAGTAGCTCCCGATTGATAAGAATGAATGGCCGTATGAACGGCCTTCGCAATCCCGGAATCTTCAGGTATATAGGATAGTCCGATGTCTATTAAACGGTAGGTATCACTTTCTACGAAAGCTGCACTTTCGATAGCAGCGCAGAAAACCTCCGCATAAACCCCTTCATGGCTATGATCGACGATTGCATCCTCATAGGCGTATTTAACAGCAATTTCAGGATGGCCGGGTGCCAGGCAGGCCCAAATCTCAGAGCGTATGAACGCACCGTTGCTATCGCGGTAAAGATTATGATTGTAGCCCGATAGAGGCGGAACGATTCCTGCACGCAAGTTATTTTTTCCAGCTCCATACTCCCCCATATTAGGAGAGATATAAGAAATCCAATATTCGCCTAATATTTGCGCATTCAAAGCGCTTCCATATTTTTCGGCTGCATTCAACCAGATCAGTTGCAAATCCAAATCATCATTCGGCAAAGGCTCCCCATACAGCTCCTGTGTATAAAACGAAACATCGAATACGCCGCGTTTACATTCAAAAGGAGCTCCGAGCGTCCCTCCAATATTTTTCCCTAACCAACAGCCTTCCAATTTACTTTTATATTCCTGAAAACTTAGCTTCACTGTATCTCCTCCTGATAGTAAAGATGAACAAGTTTATTATATCGAATCCGATTTTCGATCTTAATGGTCTGACATTACATTTATAGTCCTTCAAGTATGGATATTTGGTTCATGAGATTCATCATAGCCTGGGCCGCTTCCACGCGAAGCGAATTCGCTTTTGGATCAAACACATCTCCTGGTTTGCCTTTCATTAAACCCGCAGCAAGTGCCATTTCGACTTCTTTGGCTGCCCATCCGGAAACAGCGTTAGCGTCACTATATTCTTCTAGAACATCCACTGACTGAATAGATTGCTTGGTTTTCCATTGAAAAGCTCTTACGATAAGGGCGGCCATCTGTTCGCGTGTAATCTTTCCATTTGGGACGAATTCCCCTTCAGAAATTCCGTTGATTAACCCCGCTTTGTATGCCATTTCCACGTCGCCAGCATACCAGGCCCCAGCTGAAACGTCGGCAAATGATGAAAAAGTAACAGCTGCACCTTCTGATTTCATACCAAGTGCTCGGACTAATAATGATGTGAATTCGGCTCTAGTCGTGGATGCGTTTGGCTTGAACTCGTCATCCGTCACACCGTTAACAATATGCCGGGCTGCCATGATCTGCAGCGTTCTGAATGCCCAGTGAGCAGCGGGAATGTCCTTAAAGGTTTTGTTGTACTCCAGCAATACATATTTGCTCAGATGATCAAGTGAAACAGCTACACGATGTGTTGGAGCGTCGAGCGTACCGCCTACATACTCCCAACTTCTTGATGCTTCGTTGAAATAATAGACACCTAGAAGCTCTTCATCTATTTCTTTGTCCAAGTAAGAGAAAATAAGCTCTACACCAGACCCCACTTGCTCCGCTATTGCTTTGCGCCCGTCTGGAGCAACAAGCATAAGGCTAATATCATAAGGCTGTCCGACGATTTTCACGTTAGCATGGTGACGCTGCAGCATCGATTCGGCATTTCTTGTCTCATCCACAATTGGAATGAATTTAACCATCAACAAGGCATCCTTCAGATTCCCCAATTGGTTTCGGAGTCCTTGTATCACTTCCGGCTTAACGTTGATCGTCAGCTGTGGCGTTTGTACTTTAAGCGGCAGGCTTCCAATGTCGCTATTTAGAATAGAAACGAATTTTTGATTGGAATCCACTATCGCAACAGCAATTTGATCGATTATTTTCACTGGAGTTAAACCGTTGCTATTCCCCTGTACGCCTTCACTGCCGCTGACAGCAGAATGCGAGCTAATCTGGATGCTTACTCCAGCTGTGGGGGATTGTACAGTCGATAACAATTGACTATTAATCGCTTTGACAGATGTTAAGGAAATGGAAGCTGCACCGGTAGCAATTGTCTTAAATTTAAATTCACTTAATGTTAACGATCCATTATCCCCCTGCATAGGACCGATCTTGGTGCCCGCATATTGAATTTGATTCTGAGTAACGATTGGATCAATAGCAAAACCGCCGATCTTATCTTTGGATTCCTGAAGCTGCAAGCGAGTTGAATCGTACGTTAGGTTTACTTCATAGCCATAAAGATCGACGATATTGCTGCCTTCGACTTTAACCGTGAACTCACTGCCAGCTTGAATCGACAGTGTCGAAGGGATTAAGGAATAAGAAGGCACTGGCGCTGCTGCTGCTTGATTCGGTACAAAAACAGCAAAAGCTAGAGAAATTACTAAGCTTAATAACAGCCATCTATTTTTCATCAATGGACCCCATCCTTTTATAGAAATCGAGAGAGACAGCATCGCGGCTGTCCCTCTCATCTATTCCGTTACTCAGTTTAATATTAGCTGTGCAATAGCAGACATATCCGCAATATCAATCACATTGTCTTGATTGTAATCTGCCTTCATATACGTACTGTTCCAGTTCGCATCGGCGGATGTTTTCCCATAATAGGAGCCTACAATAGCAAGGTCGCCTATACTGATCCTGCTATCCGCGTTTAGGTCTCCTCGTTTTTGAATCTGAATCGTATGAGAAATGCCATCCACTTCAAACTCATCTCCTTGACTGTTTGCAACCACAATATCGCTTAAGGCGGTGACCGCTTCTATGATCTGAGTCGAAGGCTTAGCTTTGAACGTAAATTTCAACCAATCCCCGTTAGGTGCAAATCCCGTCCCTTGTGCTGCTGCAATGACTCTTACTTTCCCAGGTTCAACTACCTGGCGGCTAAGCACAGCAAATCCCGACTTCAAAGAAATGGCATCGATAAAATCCAGCTTGGCAGGATCGAATGTAATAATCAGATCCTGCGCGTAGATGTTTTCAAACCCATTCACGTTAAAATCTTTCAGTCCGTACGTCAGGCTAAATTGTGCCCCGCTGTAAATCTGATCAACACCCACAAGTGTCGATTCATTGCTGGATTCCGTAACCTTGTTAACAAAGAAATCATCCAGATAGACGTCTTCCAGCGAACCATCTGACTGAAAGTACATGATTGCGCTGCTAACTGTGCCTGTCCATGTAATATTTTCGACACCGATAATTTCTGTGAAATTTTCATGGCTTATCATCGTTATAGGTGCCGTGAACCATCGTGACCCCGCGCTGTCCGTAATATTAAGCGTTACGAATCCCCCAGCAGAGCTGTCAGCGTACTTTGCCCATACCCCAAAGGAATACGATCCTTGTCCATTGACATTCAGTAAGCTTGTAATGTCTTGATTGGCTCCCGCCCAAGTATCCGTCCGATTAAAGGCCCAAAGTGAATAATTCCCCGAATGTGCATAGATATTGCTCACATCAATGGACGCCCCTTGCGCTGCCCATGGCGCTATCCCATCTTCAAACCCGGGATTAACGAGTTCAGTAATATCTGCTAGTGTTGAAGCGTTTGCAACGTTGGATAGGAGAGATTCATTAGGAATATCGTTCACTGTTTTCATGGCAAAATAATAAAGGCTGTCAGCCGTTAAAAAAGGCACGGTAACGGTCTGTACAGTTCCAGAAGATTCAGGAAATGGTCTATTCCCTAATCTCGTAGCACTTGACCAATTCGCGTCTGTAATCGGCGAGGTCGAGTAGCGGATATCATAACGATTCGCCGTTCCTGTAGCCCCATCTCTTCCTGATGCTGTCCAAGTTAAAACCGCTTTGTTATGATCAATTGAACTTATCGCAAGATCTGTAATGGCACCAGGCACCATGGAATCACTTGCAGAATCATGTCCACCACTCGTAAAAGCTACAGTAGGTGCCCAACTGATCACATCATGAACTGCGCTGGTTCCACCATTATTAACCTCAAACCGTATAACATCGTTCTGAGTAACAGAGATCGCATCCAAATTCGTCGCGTAGCCTGCCAAATCGTCGGATGCGATCAACTGCGCAGCATTAGCGGCTGGCCAAATGACTTGACCGTTCTTGGTCACGCGGGCTAGTGCACCGTCACCACCGATTTCATTCTTAAATACTTGCCCTCGGATACTAATTACGCCATTATACGGGGCAGTCCACGCGTTAGAGATCCAATGGTCCGCTGAATCGGATGCGCTTAGATTAAACTGTGAAATATGACCGCCAGCAGTCCCATACCAATTCTCAGCCAGATCATAGGTCAAGCTCGTGTAGCTATTCCCGTCGAATAGCTGATACGACCAGTTTCCTGTAGTTCCCGTCGCTCCGAATTCGTTAGCAGCATTATTGATTTTGCTAACAGCTGGAATGGAAACATTATTAGATATTTCCGACCATTCGATAAATTTACTTTCATCGATAATGAATTCATTCTCAAAGAACAAGCTGTCTTTAATTGTTCCTGTGGATTGCCCCGTATCGCTCGTTGCCCAAATGGCCCCTCCCCCATTACGGACAAACGTGTTGCCTATCACCTCGTTGTTGCTATTAAAATCAGTACCGAACCTGTCTGGAACGACACAATTACATAGCAGCCATTCCAAAGCTCCTCCATAATTATTAGCAAAATAATTGCCTCTAAAATTATTGGAGTAATTTTTCCCTTCGTTGTCGATAGCGGATTGATCAGTCGAACCCGTGTCCGGTGTATTTAAGAACAGATTATTGGCTATCGTCATATTCTGAGTCCCGAATAGAAAGCTTGCCGTCGTTCCACCACTCTGATTGGCGTTGGCAGCTTTGTCTATCCGATTGTCAATCCAATACGAATTTTTTGTACTCATAAATACGAGAGCTTTGGCAGAAATGTCATGCAACTCGTTGTTTTTAACTAGTACGTTTTGGAATGTGCTCGTCGGTGCTGCAGAGTTATTATGCATGACAACAATGCCATAAGAGGTCGTTGGACCGATCTCGTTATGCGAAATCTCTACATCCTTCACCAGCCACTGTCCTGAAGATGGAGTAGCCGCGATATCAGCACTTCGGAC
Organism: Paenibacillus luteus; assembly: GCF_006542765.1. Classification (GTDB taxonomy): domain Bacteria; phylum Bacillota; class Bacilli; order Paenibacillales; family Paenibacillaceae; genus Pristimantibacillus; species Pristimantibacillus luteus. The sequence continues at coordinate 110,785 of NZ_SKCD01000044.1, read as the reverse complement.
TTGCATCGCGATGGCATTAGGGCCCCCTACCATGCTGTGGATATAATTGTTTCGGAAAATAATACCTTGATGGCCGGTTGTCGAGTACAGAAACTGCGGTCCTATGCCTGCATGACTGAACTCCAAATTGCGAACTTCCCAGAAATCAGCATTCATCAACGTCAATGTTTTATCCGTCGCATTGCTATTGCCGCGGATTACAGGACGATTACCTGTGCCGTAGGCATCCACAACAATCCAACTGCTTGACGTCCCCGTCCCTCCAATAGGCTTGAACTCTTGCGTCCAACTGCCTCCCCGCTCAAGATAAATCGTATCACCTGCTGCAAATGTCTTGGCATTCACATTCGTGAAATCACACCACGGACCTTCGTTTCCAGCCGTGAGCGTTCCGGAGTTCCCCGTGTTCTCATTGCTGCAGGCATTATTACTTATGTAATAATTAGCCGCATACGCTGAGGTAGGTGTGCTGAACAACACAACTAGCATTACAATGAAACTAAAACCCATTACATAATAAAAATATGATGCTGTAAGCTTACTTCTCATCCTGTTCTCGCCCCTTCAAATTATGTTATAGGTATCCATGGATTTGAACTCCAAAATGATACCGCTTACATTAAAAATGTTATCATATTCATTTGGAGCAGATAATGGATCACCCTTACATTTATAGTCTTATGATGACTATAACGATCTATATTGGGTCATCACAGAGAATCCTACTCGAATTTAGGCAGTAAAAACAAACAAAGATCGTCACTCATTGGACCCAGTGGTCCAATGAGTATGACGATCTTTATTCATTTCATAGCCAAGTCTTGAAGGATTCGCATCGATTTAACCTTTTGTAATACATCATTTATTACCTGTTAACTTCTTTATGCAATATCGCATAACCGAAAGGCGGGAGATCCCAGTTTAATTGACCCTTTAAGGTGATGACTAGCGAATTAGACACCAAGTCTGTCCAAACCCCTTCCGCAATGGTTGACCGGAAAGCAGAACGATGCTCTGAATTGTTAATAAGGATAACGAACTGATCCTGTTCATCACGGCGCTCGTAAATTAAATTCCGATCGTTCACCTGGTCTTGCAAAAAGGTAAGCGCTCCGTCTTGCAGCGCAGAATATTGCTGGCGCAAACGGATCGTCTGCTTAAAAAAGGCGAGCAATGCACCGTTTTGCTTCTGCGGATCCCATTCCATACATTTACGGTTATCTGGATCTTGCTTTCCATTCAGACCAATTTCATCACCGTAATAAATACAAGGTGCACCTGGGTAAGTAAACTGAAACAAAGTGGCAAGCTTCATCCTCTCTGTACTGCCCCCGCATAGGGTGAGCAAACGAGCCGTATCATGGCTGCCGAGCAAGTTAAAGGCAGCTTCATTCACTTGCTTCGGGTAACCAACGATTTGACCGGTGAGTTTATTGGCAAGCTGCCCTGCTCCAATTCGATCATGTGCAAAAAAGTCCAAGCATGCCTTCGTGAACGGATAGTTCATAACAGCATCAAATTGATCCCCGAGCAGCCATGGCAGCGCATCATTCATAATTTCGCCCAAAATATAAGCATCCGGTTTGACCGCCTTCACTGTGTTGCGGAACTCGCGCCAGAAGGCATGATCGACTTCATTCGCCACATCAAGTCTCCACCCGTCGATTTCGACCTCTTCGATCCAATACTTTGCCACCTTAAGCAAGTATTCCTTCACCTCAGCATTTTCCGTGTTCAATTTCGGCATGATTGGCTCGAAGCCAAACGTATCATAGGTTGGAACGCCGTCCTTCACCGTTAGCGGCCATTCTCGTATATGAAACCAATCGGCAAAAGCAGAGGAAAGGCCATTCTCCATCACATCGACAAAAGGTTTAAACGTATGGCCGCAATGATTGAATACTGCGTCAAGCAGTACTCGTATTCCCCGCTTATGACAAGCCTTCACAAGCTCTTTTAATTTGTCATTCGTACCAAAATGGGGATCAACCTTGAAGTAATCCTGCGTATCGTATTTATGGTTAGTCGTCCCCTCGAAGACTGGATTCAAATAAATCGCATTTATCCCGAGCGAAGCTAGATATTCCAAATGATCGATGATGCCCTGCAGATCTCCGCCAAAGAAATTATGCGGGGTCGGCGTACCTCCCCAATCCTCCGTTCCATCGGGATCGAGAGTTGAATCGCCGTTTGCAAATCGTTCAGGGAATATTTGATAAAATACCGCTTTTTTCACCCATGCTGGAGGAGTATGAACGTCCACGGGATTCAGAAAAGGAAAATCGAACAGACCTTCATAAAAAATGACAGGCGGAACTTCAAAAAATCCGCTCTCCTGGAAATAGACCATGCTTTCACCGTCGTTTAAGGCAAAAAAATAAACCACTCTACGAAATGCCGGCTGAGCAGACGCCTCCCAATAATCAAACATGGCATCTGAGGCCAATCGTACCATTTGAACTTCGGAGTTCGCTTTGCTCCAATCATACTTATCGCCGTAAACAAGAGTAATCTGCTTCATATCTGCTTTCTTCGTCCGAATTCGGATATGAAGAGTGCGATCGTCATACGCATAGGACCAATTTAATTTTGCACGATGATAAACAGCTTCTAAATTCATATTCTGCTCATTCTCCTTTTCGCAGGTCAACGCAAAAAGGGCCCAACCCCGTGTATACGAGGTTGAACCCAAAGGTTACATTGCCTTTTTATTACAGTAAAGATAACATGGTACAATTGCTTCGTCAACAGTTATTTATAATGAAAACAAATGGCTAGGTAGCTGTATGCCGCTCCAGCCGCTGACATCGCATTGGCCATATTCATTATTACCCACAGCAACAACCTTGCCATCCGATTGAAGTCCCACGGTATGAGTGCAACCCGCCGCAACCGCCACAATATCTCGCCAGCTACTTACATCACATTGGCCATGCTTGTTCCAGCCCACAACCGCCACTGTACCGTCCGATTTCAGGCCGATGGTATGATGGCTACCCGCCGCTATAGCTACAATGCCGTGCCAACCGCTTACCTCACATTGGCCTTCCGTATTTCGGCCAACAGCAACCACCGTGCCGTCCGCTTTAAGCAAGGCGGTATGAAGGTATCCCGCCGCTACCGCCACAATGTCGCTCCAGTTGCTTACTTTGCATTGGCCATACCGATTATTACCCACAGCAACCACCGTGCCGTCCTCTTTAAGCCCGACGGTATGCCAGTCACCCGCCGCTACCGCCACCATATCACGCCAGTCACTTACATGGCATTCGCCTTCCTTATTATGCCCCACAGCAACCACTGTACCATCCGCTTTTAGCCCGACGGTACGACGCCAACCCGCCGCTACTCCCACCATATCGCGCCAGTTGCTTACATCGCATTGGTCATGCTTATTCCAGCCCACAGCCGCTACCGTTCCGTCCGCTTTAAGCCCGATGGTATGAGCATTACCCGTATGGGCATTACCGGCTGCCACTGCCACAATATCGCGCCAGCCGCTCACATCACATTGGCCATATTTATTATCGCCCACAGCCGTCACCGTGCCGTCCGCTTTAAGCAAGGCGGTATGACGATAACCCGCCGCTATGGAAGGCAAGGGTTTCACAACGTTCATAAATATCGCTCCTTAGTTGAAGGTGGCCATTCAATTGCTATAACGTGTCTAGCTATATAAGGGAGTTGAACTGAAGTTATCGTTTTGGCCGCTGCGCGAGTAGATCATTCTTTACGATCGCGGTTGTAACCAGATTCTTTGATTGACTTAGACATTTAAAGGTAAGAATCCGGCTACAAAGGCGAACACTTCGTTTCTCCAGAACGATCTTCTGGCTTCGGTTAAACTACTTTACGTAAGGCAAATAATCTTGTTCGTAGGATAATTTTGTTTCTTCATAGTTTGGAATATCAATCAGTTCAACTTTTTCTATATCCAAATACAAAAAATCCTTTGCAAGCATTCTTACACTCTTCTTAATTTCATCAATGTCCCATGATTTAGATAATTTAGTCCACATATCAATATAGACTGGTTTATACCCATCTATATTCGTAGGAGCAAAATGAGAAACCTGGCGGGAGAGGGAATCCACTTCTGAATCTCTAGGATATATATAAAAATAATGAATATCTTGCTTTCCATTTATAAACCCTTCAATTTCATCACAATAATCTTTATCGTCTCCAATAATATCCATATCATTTTTTAATAGATATTTTAGAGATTGCTCAGTTGTAAGTTCAAAATAACCCAAAAATTTTTTTTGCCCTTTATCAGAATAAAGTGTAATTTCATCGTTACAGCTTTTGTTGCAAAAGCCATAAACTCCATACCAAAAAAACCAATGTCTAACTTTGACATAAATCGTTTGAATTTTAATCACGCACCTAATTTTCATGTACTGTTGGTAGTTTCCCGATAATTTTATCATACGGTACTGAGCTAATATGGATTCATAATCCACGAGTCAGCAAAGATATGAATGGCTTCGTGAAGGCTTTATAAATAAAACAATCTTTTATTAAGAATCGCCTTTTTTTCCAATTCCTAAATGTTTAAGGCAATAATCAATTACTGGGGCTTCTCCGTCAGAACTCTTTATTTGATTCTGTGGTATATCAAACGAGGCTAGACGATATGTGATGTCACAAATTGTATCTATTTTATTTATCAGTAAAAGCTCCCCTAATTTATTTTTGATTTCTATCTATATAATACCTCCCCATTTACTAAATCACATCATCCGTCTGGTCAATGAGACGTTGACGAATTTATTAGTACACTGTAATTATCAGTGAGGATTTCCCTATATCAATAATTCAAAACTCTAGTCAAAGACAACGATGATATTAATCAAACCAAAGTTTTATTGTATCCTTATTTAATTTTTGTTAGTATATTTTTAGGCAGTAACTAAATTTATTAAGCAGCACATAATTTCCAGTAAAAGGAGTGGGTTGTAATATTAGAGTGGATGTTGAGACAAGTAATGGCTGAAAGAGGAATTTGGTCAGGTGTTGAATTAGCACGGCTTTTAAGAGAGAAAGCAGACTATAGTCTGTCAGCACCATCTATTAGTGCCCTGCTAACAAGTAATCCAAAACAAATGAAAGCAGCCACGTTGGATGCGTTATGTACCACCTTAAATTGTAAACCCAATGATCTTTGGGTTCATACATCTCAAACGAAAGGGGCATAAACATGGCCATACGAGTAGTTATTCCTTTTGGAGATCCCATTCTGCGAAAGGTTGCTAAGCCAGTGGAGGGAATCAATTCGCGCATGACGAAACTTTTAGATGATATGATTGAAACACTCTATTCTCATGATGGTGCTGGTTTAGCGGCTCCTCAGGTTGGAATCCTCAGAAGAATCGTTGTTATGGATTGTGGTGAAGGATTAATTCAATTGATAAATCCCGTGATTATTGAACAAGTTGGGGAACAGATTGGACTAGAAGCTTGTTTATCCTATCCTGGCTATGTTGGAGAAGTAAAGAGGGCTCAATCCGTAAAAGTACGGGCATTGAATAGAGCTGGAGAAGAATTTATTATACAAGGAGAAGGGTTATTAGCAAGATGCATTCAACATGAAATGGATCATTTGAATGGTGTGCTTTTTATTGATCATGTTCGTAATGGTTTCTTATACCGTGAGGATACTAAACAAAAAATCAATGTAATTGATGTTAGCAGATTAACTCACGATAATTACGGGAATGCATTTCCTTAATGGATATAAAAACCCAGTAATTTGCTGGTACTGGGTTCGTTCTATAGTGGAAGAATTGTAAAATGCGAGATGAATCTGTTGGTGCGTGCTGACAGACAAATGTCAGCATCATTCTATCCCAAATTATATACTCTCAATCGGCGACCTTTCTTTATCAAGTTCCCCCATCACTTCTAAAATTTTATTAATGACATGCTCTTCTTCGCTAATTACTTTTTCTGTTGTCAACAATATAAGTTCGGGATGATCTCCGACACGGATAGAACGCATGGCATGCTGGAACATTGGCACATCGTTTGAATCATTGCCAAATGCAACAAACTCAAGAGATTGTATTCCCATAGATTGCAGTCCCGTCCATTTATCAACACCTTGCGGGCTAATATCGATAATATTTTCGGCTCCGTGTAAATACGTGATAATGGGCAGCTTTTGCAATTCTTCAACCAGTTGTTCAGTATTAAGGCTGCGCAAAATAACCACTTTCACAATCTCATTTAGCTCTTCCAATCGAATGTTTCTCGCCCTTTGATTCGGATCTAAATTCCGCCGAATTGGATGTTTCTGGCTTCCATTATAAGCATAATCCCATGCGCCATCAATTAAGTATTCAGCTTCAAATGTCTTTATTATTCGAATAATTCCCTCTGCTATTGATGGTTCAAATTGAACAGTTTTGATATTGAGGTCGGCTGTTACAACAAATGCCCCATTCCCTCCAATCATTGGATAATGATGCATATGCAGCGGTAACACAGGAAGCAAATCACGAATCGGTCTTGCTGAAGCGAAGATAATTTCATGCCCATTTTTCACCAATAGATCTAATGTATATACCATCTTTTCACTTAAGGGCTTACCTTGAAAACATATAGTACCATCCAAATCAAAAACAAATTTCACCTTGTAGGCCTCCTTCTTTTCTTAAAATCATATCAGCATCTTGTATAATGGAAAGGACAAATGTCCAATTGAAGGAGTTTCCTATGGAAATCATTTTAGATAAAGATAAGATAAAACACTACATCACAGAATTTGATCTTAATGAAAAACTCACTGAGTCAGACTCTCTCCCTATTCAGCTTCATACCTATTCAGCAGGCGAACTGGTACTTGTGGAAGGAAATGAACTACAGGGCCTTTATTTCCAAGTAGGCGGGCTTACAAAGGTTTCTACTAGTGTCGGTACTGGAAAATCATTACTATTACGTTTTTGCTATCCTTTGTCAGTTTTCGGGGATATCGAGCTGATACAAAACGTCGTTATTCAATCACAAGTAGAGGCTATTCAACCCTCTAGTTTTCTATTTATAAATAAACACATAGTTGAAAATAGGCTCATGCACAAACATATTTTCCTAAATGAACTTTTAAAGCATTTGTCATATAAGCTGCAAACCTGTACGACTGCTTCAAGAATTAACTTATTAGCTTCTGTTGAAGAAAGACTTGCGAGTTATTTATTAACAATAAGGCTCGAAAACCAGTTCGGAAAAGAAATACAGACTTCACAAATTTCTGAGATATCATCTTTGCTTGGAACAACACCACGTCACCTGAATCGGGTAATCAAAAGCCTATGCGATATAAAAATACTGGGCAAGGCGCATAAAAGCATCTTTGTTGTAGACTGGAAACGTTTAGACGACTTGTCAAATGGGTTACGATACGAGTAGACACTGTTCGATCAAGCTATCTTCCTTGAATAAAAATTGCTAGAGCTATATTAATCAAAATCGTTCCTACAAACGCTTCTAAAGAATCCCGTAATTCCATCGGATGCATTGCCATTATGAAAACATACAAGCTAAAAGAGTTTCGATTCATAAAGTTTAAAGGCAGCCAACGAATTTGTTGGCCGCCTTTCTTATCTATTCCGAGCCCAAAACTCTAAGGTAATGAACGTAGGGATCTGCTGTTCCTTGAAGTTCGCATTTTTGTTCTTTTAGGACCTGGATATATTCCACAATTTCCTTTGTGACACGTTCACCCATGCATATCACCGGTATACCTGGAGGGTAAGCCATGACCATCACGCCAGCTATCTCTCCGATGGAATTCTCCAACAGTACCGCTTTTTTTGGACTATAAAATGCGCTTCTAGGAGATACAATCATTTGAGCGCTCGCTGGGATGGCAATCGTTTTAGATAGGTTAACCTTCTCTGTTTTTTCAGCTATGTCTTTAAATGCAAAAACTAATGTTTCAAGGTCTTGTTTTCTATCACCTAAACTAACTAGCGCCATAATATTATGCATATCCGCAAGCTCAATTTGAATATTATATTGCTTTCGCAAAATCGTTTCTATCTGATATCCCGTATATCCCAGTCCTGCCACATTTACACTTAATTTCGTTTCATCAAAAGCATAGCAGCCCGGCATTCCATTCAAGTCATTACCAAAAGCATATAAACCATCAATTTGGTTTATCTCTTCTCTTGCCCATCTAGAAATAGATAGCGCTTCTTCAAGCAAGGCGTTACCGTTAATGGCTAATTGCTTTCTGGCGATATCAAGTGAACAAAGCAATAGATAGGAAGCACTGGTTGTATAGGTAAGGCTCAGCACCTGCTTAACCCTATCCACTGAAATCATGTCACTATTTAGCAGCAGCACAGAGCTTTGTGTCAACGAGCCTGCCGTTTTGTGCATGCTTGCCGCGCTCATATCTGCGCCTGCCTCCATAGCCGTTACTGGAAGTTCATGATGGAAAGACATATGCGCACCATGAGCTTCATCTACAAGGACAGCCATATTATGGCTGTGAGCTAGCTTTACGATGGCTTTTAGATCCGATACAGCTCCATAATACGTAGGGTTTATGACAAAAACAGCCTTGGCATGAGGATTTTCTTTGATTGTTTTCTTGAGATTTTCTTCTGTAATCCCCATAGCTATGCCCAATTGATCGTTAATTTCAGGCTGTATATAAACAGGCATGGCCCCACTTAAAATAATTCCACCAATAGTAGATTTATGAGCGTTTCTCGGGATAATAATTTTATCACCTGGCTCGCAAGCACTCATAATCATAGCCTGTACGCCTGCTGAGGTCCCATTCACTAGAAAAAATGCATGTTGCGCCGCAAATGCATCAGCCATTAGCTCTTCTGCCTCAAGAATGACGCCCGTCGGATTATTGGCAAAGTCCAAGTCTTCCATACCGTTAACGTCCATTTGCAGAGCACGTTCTCCTATATAATCACTTAATTCCTTTAATCCTCGACCCTGTTTATGTCCAGGTACATGAAATGGTACGACCTTATCATCAACATATCTTTTAAGAGCATCAAATAATGGTGTGCTCTTCTGATTCATTTCTTTCAATCTAGCGCCTCCTCTTCATTCTATATCCCTATTAAAAAATAGCAAATAAGAGAAATATAGAAAAAATTCAAAGCTATGTCAATAGCTATTTCGACAATGAAACATACTGAAAGCGGTCCAAGAACCTTCTGATCGTCGTGCTCGAGGCCTTGCTCTCTTGCAGCACCCATCCAATCGAGATCAAGCGCTGCGGCATATCCAGTTCTTTTGCAAAATAATCGTTCCGTTGAAAGTTGGTATGGTGGGCAAAGGAATATTCATGTCCGACGGTAACGGCATTTAATTGCTGTAAAGCAGCGTTGATCACTTCTGAATTGTTCGTTCGAAATAATATGTTAACATCGCCAATTTCGTTAGAAAGAGCGAGAATGAACTGATCAATGAGCTCATCGTTAAATAAAACAAAGGTTTGCTCTTTCAAATCCTGTAATGCTATCGTTTTGTTCGCTGCCAAAGCGCTGCTACTATTCACACAGATGCGCATGAAGCCTTCGTCAATTGGATAAAAGCGGAGTCCTTGAAGCTGCTCGTCAATCTCTTCTTGATAAAGGGCAATTAAGCCAAGATCAGCCTGTTTATCACGAATATCCTTAATAATTAAAGAAGAAGGCTTCTCGGAAAGCTCGAAATTCAGATCCGCGTGGATATTTTTCATACTGGCTACAGCCTTTATGATGGCAGGTATACCGCCGGGGATGGCCGAGAGACGCAGCTCCCCGCTAATCGATTCACCAATGTATTCCGCATCTTCTTTGATCATTTGAACGGTATCGAGTACCGATTTGAATTTATCAAAAATCGCCTTGGCCTGCTCCAATGGATACGCACCATTGCGGGATCTTTCGAACAACTTGATGCCAAGCTCCTTCTCCAGCCTTGTTATCGCTTGGCTAATCGTAGACTGCGTTACGCATAAAGAAGCAGACGCTGTTGTTATCGAAGCCGTCTTCGCTACTTCCAGAACATAAGCCATTTGTTCAAGGTTCATATCCGTTAACCTCTTTGTTTAATTTATTTTAACAAACATACATTTTAATTAAATATACATGATCAAAAGGCTAAAGTATACTGGTTACAAAACAGCTCAATCCCCTAACAAATAAGCGGATATTATCAAAAAGGAGTGCAACAATGACTATTATAAACAATCGATTCGCTAACAAGGTTGCCATCGTTACAGGCGGAGCTTCCGGTATCGGTTACGCAATTGCCGAACGGCTTGTTCAAGAAGGAGCTTCCGTTGTAGCGGCGGATCTCAATATAGATCGCCTTCAGGCGATCCAAGCTCAGCTTGGCGAACGTTTTTACGGCGTTAAAGCCAATGTGACAGTGGAAGCGGATGCGGCTAATCTCGTAAGTGCGGCAGTTGAACGCTTTGGCGGATTGCATCTTGCGTTTAATGTGGCAGGAGCATCGAAAGCAGGTGTGATTACCGAGCTATCCGAGTCGGATTGGGATTTTACAGTTGACCTATGTATGAAAGGCGTATTTCTATGCATGAAGCATCAAGCACTGCAAATGGCTAAGCAAGGCGGAGGATCGATTGTGAACGTTGCCTCGCTTAACGCACTAGTTCCGATGTATGCAGGCTCCGCTTATGCTTCCGCCAAAGCAGGCGTGGACATGCTGACAAAAAACGGTGCACTGGAACTGGCTCGCAGCGGCATTCGCGTGAATGCAATTCTTCCGGGTCTGATCGAGACGCCATTGACAGCAGATTTGCTTAAGCAAGAGGATATTAAAGCTGCTTATATGGAACGCATACCTATGAAGCGTGCTGCGAAGCCGGAAGAAATGACTGGTCCCGCGCTCTTCTTGGCAAGCGAAGATGCAGGATATGTGAACGGGGCAAGCCTAATTGTTGATGGAGGCTGGGCAACGAGTGGTTATCCGGATTTAAGCCGTTGGTTTTAAGACTGAGTAACAGAAAACAAAGGTACGGTCTATAAAAAAAACCTGCAGACATGTCCGTTGTAACGGTCTAGTCTGCAGGTTATTTTCGTTTACAAACGGAATCCTAAGCCCTTTGCATCAGGCTAAGTGTAATTACGGTTTCACCTCCCCTATTAGGGGCGGCAGTCGAGTGGTTTCGGACAGGCTCTGCAGTATTCCGGGGACATCTCGTAGTAAAAGCAGCACGTTTGGCGAGTATAGGCCACCGTCTTGTCGGCAGCACCTGCGTTCACTGCTCTCATAAACTTCTCAAAGGGGTTACGACGTTCCCCGAATAGGCTTGCTGGCGCCGTCTGCGAAATAAACTGAAAGTCGTCTTGAAATCGCAGCATTACGGAAGGGTCCTGTTCTTCTTCCAAACCTTCTTCATATATCGGAATAATACGGACAAGCGCATTTTCCCATAAGATCGCCATAGGCACTCGTCCAGCAATGGATAAGGAGCGAAACACTTGGGACAGATGAGATTCAAATAGTTGGCTCACAACCTGGTTCCGCCACTCTATCCGTTTCCCCGCTGCCGGTTCCGTAACGCTCAATTCCTCAAAGCTCAGATTGGGAAATTTAGAATTACTCACATCTTCGTGAGGTGCAGCTAATCGACAATTCTCCAGCGTTAACTGCAACCCTTTATTGTATGCCGTCATCGCGTATAAGACAGGCGTAACCGTTAAAAAGGCATAGCGTTTCGCCAGCATCGACGCTGTTACTCGTCTCGATGGCGAACCGATTTCACTCGCAAACCGATCCAGGTAGCTCTCGCATTTCTCCCGATCCAGCAAGTCTGTTGAAAAAATGAAGCTGGTGGTAGGCTGGACCATCCCTTCGGGAGTGAAGTTGAATCTATCCCCTAACTCCTCCCACTCCGGCTTTGTAAGCAGCTCTACCATATTATGGAGTTCCAATGAAAATTTCTGCAACTCTGTCAACGATCATATTGATGGCGATGGGGCCATAATAGGCAATCCATACATTCGAATCCACATCATACACTTGATTGTTCTTCACGGCTTCGATACTTTTCCAAGTCTCTGTCTGCTGAAATTCCTCAACGATTTCCTTAAACATGTCGTCTTGTACGAGGAAGTAATGATCCGCTCCTACTTCTGGCAGAGCTTCTAGCGGAACCTGATAAGCGGTATCCTTCTCATCTATGACTTGTTGAGGCGCAGACAAACCTAGGTCATTGTATAAAATCGCACCTGTGCGATGGCCCGCAGTATGGATGCGAACGCCCTCATCGCGTGGACGTATTAATGCAACGGTCTGATCTCCGAGCTTAGCCTTTAATTCTTCTTTCAACTTGCTTGTTTTCTCGTTATAGGCTTCCAATACGTTCGTTGCTTCTTCTGCATTTCCAACAATTTTGCCAAAAGTAACTAACGTATCACGCCAATCTTCATTAAAGTCAAGCATGATGGTTGGCGCAATCTTCGACAAGCTTTCATATACTTTTTCTTGAAACTCTGTACAAATGATTAAGTCCGGCTCCATCGCAGCGATGGCTTCCAAGTTGGGTTCATCCCTCGTACCCAGCAATTTAACATCCGTTAGCTTATCGGTTAAATACGCTGGAAAATCCGACTTATCTGCCGCAGCCTTTACGCTGCCCGCTGGCTGCTCATTTAGGGTGACCAATTGATCTACAAATTTGGTATCGAGCACTGCTATTTTCGAAGGGTGCTGCTCCAGCGTTAATTCTCCCTTCATATGTTTAATAACGACTGGATAGGCTTGTTGCGCAGGTTGCGCTGTATTATTGTTCGATGCGGCGACATTGGATTGTGATCCTGTTGGACTTGCTCCTCCGGCGTTGTTCCCCGTACCGTTACCCGTCGTGCATGCACTCAATAATAATATTAAACTCAACATTAAACTAACCGCCAAAACCGATCTCTTACTCCTATTCATTCCAATTACTCCCCCGTATGGTTGTTGATAATGATTATCACAATCATCATTATAGGAGAGAATAGGACGCGAGCCAATGGAATAACGCGACATATAGGATGCACTTATCCGACGATTCTGCCTGAAATGAAGCGGCGAAACTCCGCAATGCTTCTTGAAAGCTCGGCTAAAATAGTAACTATCCCCATATCCTACCGATTCAGCGATTACCTTCAGTGGTAGATTCGTATTCAATAGCATTTCCTGAGCATGATTCATGCGAACTTGAATTAAATACTCCATCGGTCCGATACGCAGCTTCGCCTTGAATAGTCGCTGCAGCTTTCTCTCATTGCAATGAAGGGCATTAGCCAAATCCTGTAGACTAATCGGGTCTGCATAACGCTCCTCCATATAGCGAATCGTTTGGCTTACATAATCCGGCTGAACAGCAGTCGTTCCCGTTCCCTCATGGGCATGAAGCTGCTGCAGGAGGTCATACACTAACTGATGAAACATCGCCCTCACACGAAATCTCTCCAACTCGGCATCAAGCAGCCAATAGGTATGCATCTGCTCTACTCTTGATAAGATCCCCAGCGGGTAGGCCGGAGCAAAACCATATTGCATTTGAAAGGGATTATGGTCTCTATACGCGTTTAACAATTCTTTGCGGCTGGGCAGCATAAGAACCGCTTTATAAAAAATAAAATAATAATCGAATTTTTCAGCCACCTGAATAATGTCTAGCGTTGCGCCTTTTCCGGCATGGCATACATAACAGCAATCTGCGATATGCTCGACTCCATCGATGAGAATCTTCGCGTTTCCAGTAACAGCTACTAAGAAGGCACTCGCTGGTAAAAGGAAACCGTGTACACTTTCTCTTGATTGCAAAGTAGACCGCCGAACATCAAGCACCCTAATAGCCGCATGATTCCATAGTGGCAGTTGTTCTAGTAATGTCATTACGTCCACCTTCCCTAACCATTTACAGCTTCCAATTCTCTCATTATAGTAATAATCATTCTCATTATCAAAAAATATTTTCATAATCAAGTCCAAATATGTCTTATGCTATAATGAATTATCCTATGGAAAGAGGCGATTTCAAATGGAAACCGTAGAAATCATTGCACTCAGCGCACTCGTCCTGTCTCTCTTGCTGCTGCTGAAAGTGTTCCGCCTGCAGAGGCAGCTCAATGAAATAAAATTCGATCTAAAGTCACCGAACCATCAGCGGGATAAATCTGGATTTTCGAACCCACTTCAACAATCCCCTCCCTCTTCACCGGATATGGGCCGTGTCAGCCCTCAAGCAAACATTGACGACAGATTACGTATGCTTATTGCATCCGGCAAAAGGATTCAAGCCATCAAGGAGTTCAGGGAAGCGAGCGGTTCGGGCCTCAAAGAAGCCAAAGATTATGTAGATCACTTAGAGCGGAGCGACTATTGAACCGCCGCTATTGCAAAAAGCGAGCTTCCTAAAAAAAATATATGTCTTTGACTCGCCTTTCCTCATCATAGCCTAATATACGCGAAGGATTGGTGTTATCGCCGTTATAGACGATGTTGCTTAACAAAATATTTTAGATCGATCAGCTTGGCAACGACCAAAAACAAGCCTCTCCTCGTTTGGAAACGAAGGAAGCCTGTTTAGGTTATATCAGAAATAACGGCAAAAGTATCAATTCTGCATATTAAATCTAAAACTTGCGCATAGGCAGTGAATCGCTTCTATGATAAGCTTTTATCAACATCTTCGTTCTGGTTATATCAACCATATTTAATAGGAGTGATTTAAAGTGACCTATCAAAAAGCGCTTGTCGGCTTTGGGAGCATAACCGACGCTATTTCGATTCAACACTATCAATGGACGCAGGCTCCGCAGTTCCCAGAGGTCAACATTTTTCTGTCTTATACGAAGGAAGAGTTTCAGCTAAGCTTTCATGTTTACGAGGAAAATCCGCTCATTCGCTACACACGTCAGAATGAACCGGTATACCGAGACAGCTGCGTAGAATTTTTTATTCAACCCACGCCGGATCGAGACGCACGTTACCTCAATCTGGAAATGAATGCTGCCGGTACATTACTCGTCGGACTTGGCAAAGACCGTCTTGACCGCCTCTATATTGAACCGGAGGATCATCCGCCGCTGCATATCCGAACCGAGATTAATCGAATTGACGAAACAAATGGAAAAGTATTCTGGTCCGCCGAGCTGAGTATTCCAATGGATTGGCTTTCCACCTTATTTCCCGGCTTCTCACCTGTCTCCGGATCAAAGTTGCGCGGCAATTTCTACAAATGCGGTGACGAGACAGCCTTTCCTCACTACGGAAGCTGGTCCAAGGTAAACTCGAGTGAGCCCGACTTTCACCGCAGCGAGGATTTCGGCTGGCTCATTTTAAGCTAAAGCTCGTCAAGACTCCGTCCCAGCATAAAACCGAAGATAATTGTCCATTTGAGATGACCAATATTTGTTATTATGTCCCCCGCTGCTGATATGGTTTTCATACGTGGCCTTTACCTTATCCAACTGCTCGAGCAAGGCAATATTCCCGTCGGCGATATGCTGATGTTCCTTATCCTCATGGTCCAGATAAATGCTCAAACCGCTAAGATCTGTTGAGGCGGCAAGCATAACCGGATCGACTTCGCTCTGAGCTTGTCCGCCTTCGTACAGCCAAGACAAATAGTCCGGTGTGTCCTTCCATACGGCTGCGCTATGCCCACCGGCTGCGCTATGCCCACCGACTTTGCTGAATAAATCTGGATAGGTAAATGCCAGGTGAAATGCAGCATAACCGCCCATCGATATACCGCCGATATAGCGGCCTTCGCTGCCGGCAATGGTACTGTAATTAGCGTCGATGATGGGGATTAAATCCTTAATCAAATAATCCTCGTACATCCCCAGCCGATATTCGTTTTTCTCAGCCAATACGGATGATGAATTGATGCCATAGCTGTTGTCATACTCAGGAGCTACGATGATCAGCGGCTCAATTTCACCTGATTGGATAAGCTTGTCCGCTCGCTTGTTAACATTAAGACCATTCGAGAAAAAAGTGTTTTCGTTGCCGTTTTTGCCATGCAGCGCATAAAGTACGGGGAATTGCCGCTCCTTGCTGTAGCCTTTTGGCACATAGACGTTAATCTTCATTTGCTTGCCTAGGGCTGTGCTGTCCACGACCAAATATTGCGTGATCGATGATGTCGATGCTGCAGCGGCGGCTGCTTCACTCAATTCGCTATCTGCCGCAATCTCTGTTCTCTCTGCTTGCTTGGTGCTGCAGCCTGCGAGCAATGCGATAGCTATCATCAGAAGCATAAAACTTTTTTTTCCATTCAATTCCGATCACTCCAACTCTGCTGTTTGTCTATTTATAAATTAATTATATTCCCCAAACAACAGCGTTTTCCTTTATTTGTATCATATTACAATACTTATAGCGTGCTGCGCCGTAATTCATAAAAATACTGCACCATTGCATGCTTTAGCTTCATCTTCTCGGCCATGCTTAAAATTCGCTTTTTGCCAACTCTTCTGTCCACCAAAGCTAGTATATTCAATAAGATATCCCTACTCTCTAGGCTTTGCTCTATAGGAGCGGATAAAAAATGATTGGCTACCACAATAAAATTTGATTTACTTAATGCTGACTGTGCTGAAAAAAGCTCTTTTGCATATTCAGCTATTTTTCTGCTTCTTGCTATAACGATTAGACGATCCTCCGGAACGACCCCCTTGGTATCTTTTCTAACCGCTTCTATTTCTTCCTGCTGGATAGGAATTTGGATGTTTGAATCATTTTTTATTTCCAGCTCCGTCTGATACCATCGGATTGAAGTCGTTGCATCACTCATATTGAATACGTTCTTTTTATCTACTGCAATATAACAAAGACCTGATTTATCAGGTAAGTAACGGTAACTGGTTGAACGGTATTCGACCCTTCCGTATAACGCAGGGCAAAGAAAGCTCTCCAGATTTTGCTTTAATTTACTCCAGGACATGTATCCTCCTATATGCTAAATAATAATATGTCTATTGTGGCAGTCATTCTATTATCTATCATACAATAACGAACACATCGTTCATACTAAATAAAAGCAAGCTTGCGTTTCTTCCTCCCCCTTAAATATCCAAGCTTATGTTCACATAATAAAAACCTCTGCCGCTATGGGAAGAGGTTAATAGCCTACATGTTATCAAATAGATTAACTTCTAAAGTCATCACTAGCAGTTACCATTGTTAATTGAACATCTTTGCAAACGCCGTAAAATAAATAAAATGCCCATAATCATTGGGATGATTAATATTGTTTAAAAGCAGGCTTTCCGGCGTTTTACCCGCTGCTAGCTCCTGTTTCCATACCAATTGAACGTCGGCCACGGTAAGGTGATATTGTTTGCTTAGCTGATGGATCACATCCGAATACCTGTCTATGGCACCACTGGTATGCGCCAGAGCGGATTAGGCTCGCAAGGCGTAACCAGCAAGATATCGGTATCACCATTCGATCTGATTGCTTCAATTATATGGCGAAGATTGTACCCAAAGTCCTCAGGCGTTACGCCAACCCCGTGTTCATACAGGTTCTGATCGTTCATCCCATATCCAAATGACACAAGATCCGGCTGAAAGGGAAGGACATCGCTCTCCACTCTTGCCGCCCCGCACTAATACTATCGCCTTAGACAACATAGACCACTTCTTCGCCGGCTTGAAGCTTGGCAGCAACTCTTGGAAGCAGATTTGTTAGTTGGCTAGCCTTCGGATACGCATTTACAAGACGAAATCAAGTTCCCCAGACTCCAGCTTCATAAGAATATCGCGTCCTTGGAGGCGGACCTCCAGTCGTGCGTCTATCCCAGCAGGAATCGTTGTCTTAAAGCGAATAGTGCCATCATTGCTTTTTTCCCATCTAGCGAACAAATGACCCTGAACTGTCCAGACTGTCGCCTCTGCAAAGGATAGCGTATCAGGAAAAAAGGGACGTATGACAGCTTTCTTAAAACCTGGCGCATCAGCGTGAATACCTACTACATATTGCTGTAATAACCTTGCTGGATATCCGTTCCAGGCATGGGAATGGCTCTCGATATCTTCCCAGCCTTCCCACATCGTCTTTGCACCCTGCTCAATCATGTAGCCCCAGCCCGGGTATTCCCTGCGGTCCAATAAAGCGAAGGCTTCTTTCTCACGGTTATTCTCAAACAGCATCTGCAGCAGTGGCAGCGACAGCACGGTACGGCACTCCCATTGTTTTTCTGCCACATAAGCAATGGCTCTCTCACGGTCTTCTTCACGAAGCGCATCCGCATACAGGGCAATGGCAGTAACTCCTTGATGAGTGTTGTTCGAATTTGTGCTGTCCCTAAATGCGCCCCGTTCGCTATGGAACAGATGCTTATACATATTTTCGTTTAACGTCTGGGCCTGTTCTACATATTTTTTATGTTCCTCACGCTCGCCTAATAAATCCGCAATATTCCCAGCAATTCTGATCGCTTGCAGCAGCTTGATCTGCTGTACGGCAAGAAAGTCCCCTTCATGTTCCACAGAAGGATATGGCCAATCGCTTATATGCCAGCCTTTATCCAGCGGAACGAGACCTGTTGCCTGATCAAGCTTGCTTATGAAGTAATCAACCATCCGGCACAGCGGTTTGTAGTAGGTTTTGAGCAGTGAGAGGTCTCCCGAAGCAGCGTATAACTTCCAAAGCAGCGTCGCATAGTGCAGATCCCATTCTGGAATTTGAATATTAAAATCCGGATGCTCGTAAGTAGATGGAGCATTGAAAGGGAAAGTGCCGTCTGGCAGCTGTGAATCGGCGAAATCACTAAGCGTCTTTTCTAGTATAGAGAGTGCGTTGAAGTTGTAGAGCAAGGTTTCCGCCTGCAAATCCGTGTCTGCGATATATTGCGCTTGTTCCCGGTGAGGACAATCGACCGTTTGCCCGAGCGTATTATTTTTCTGCGTTCGGATGCAAGCATCGTAAAGCTCATTCAAATGCTCATCGGAACAACGAAAGCTTCCTGCATATTCAATAGCTGTATGGGCCAAGCAGACGGTAAGCTCATTTGCCGACTCGATTGATATAGGATAACCGGTTACTTCAACGTATCGGAATGCCTTGTAAGAGAAATTAGGCTGCCATGTCTCTACCTTATCGCCTCTCATCGTATATTGGTCGTAATAGTGCTCCGATTTCTCGTTCGTGACGTTATGATCCACTCTGCCCCCAGCGTCCAGATTCTCAGAATACCGGAGGCGTAAAGTCATGCCTTCTATCCCTTTTAACTTAAGCTTAGGCCAACCAGAAACGATTCTTCCGACATCAAATACTTGAGGAAACTCCCCCTGCTCCTCCATTCCCCCATGGAGGTCCAGCTTCGTTAACGCAATCTCCTCTTCAATGGTCCCCTCAGGAATGGTCTGCAGAACCATTGGCCAATCATCACGACTGATTTTTGCCTTTTTTGCCTTGGCTGTTTTCATGCTGTGGTTCCCGTTTGCGTAACGCCACGTCTCGTCCCAGACTCTAGCATCATAGTCTTCTATAGCCGAAATCCTTCGGTTTTGTTGGTAGGGCGCTCCTATACGATGCGGCATTTCGACCAATGTGTCCCAGCTTGTATCGGACTTTATGACCATTGTCTTTCCGTTTATGCTTGATAGATGCAGCTCCAATCGAAATCCCGGCAAGCCATTGACAACATTTTGTCCCTCGCCTCCCAAATAATGCGCATCAGCTGTTATACAATTCGTACCCACGACTAATTGATTACTGACTTCATATTCCGTAAAAAACTTCTTCTTCCACGGATCCGTAGGTGCAGGGGTACCATAACCGCCGAGCTTCTCCCCGTTCAAATAGACCTGAACATAATGATGCCCGGATACGTATAGACGAGCGGAATCCCAATTCCCATTTCCATTAAACTCTTTGCGAAAATATGAAAAATCATTCTTTCTAACGCGCTGCGAGCGCCAGATCCATTCCGATGTCCACTCCATATGCTTCTACTCCTCGTACTACCTTGTCTAGGCTTTTCAATTGAATTACTCCGCTATTTTCTTAGAGAGGGCCAACATATCCTGCAAATCGACTACCCCATCATGATTGAGATCTGCCCTTCTGGCTTGATCCCAGTCTGAACTGTTAACATTTTTTCCAAAATGATAGGACATGATGGCCAAGTCACCGACGGAAACTACTCCATCCAAATTCAAGTCGCCTTCATTAGCTATAAACACGCTAATAGATGAGGCAGCAGCTTGGCTTTCGTTACCCTGAGCATCCCCAAGTACAGCACTCGTAATCGATATCGTACCCGACGCTGTTTGGGTTATGTTTTTGGCTTTGAAAGTCATTTCAACAATATCCGAATCTCCTGTTACTGCATTCCCAGCCCCCTCGCTACCGATAACGAAATGAAGCTGCCCCGTTGGTGATTTAACCGTTCGCAGAAGACTGACTCCCGTCTTTATGGACTTTGCAGAAACAAACTCCATAACCGAAGAATCATAAGACAGCTTGATATCCTGCGCATAGATGCTTTCAGCAGCGCCGCTGAGACCGAACTTGACAGTAAATTTCTTGCCTGGCTGGGCCGACCCTCCTCCTGTTAACGTCGTCTGAAGCGTGGACGCAATATGGACGGTTACCGTTGCAATATTAGAATCCTTTGCCCCATTATTTATTTTGAACGTAAACGTATCCGTTCCGCTTGCCCCTTGATTTGGGGTATAGGTGAAAGCACCCGTCGCTGCGTTTGTGACTGCTGCAGCTCCTTTGGTACCATTCGTCACAATACTGTAAGTCAGTGTATCCCCTGCCTGACCCCTTCCGGCTAATATCCCGTTGATTGCCGTATTAGTCACAGCTGCAACGGTAAGGTCATTCGCTACCAGTTCACTTTCCGCAGCATCCAGTGCGTAAAGTCTTCCCTCTCCCGGCGCAAAGCTAGCAGATAGCGCTCCTGTTCCAGCATGATATGTCGTTGCCACTTCCAAACCGGTCGTCTTGGACACTTCTTTGACCGAATCCGGAAGCGTGCTTAACGAAAAGGACTGCGTATAAGCATTTTCCAGATCTTTGTTAACGATCATAACGAATTCTCTTCCGTCCTCATTCTCAAAGCGTGATAAAATCATTGGCATCACGGGCTCAGCAGTCGATGGCTGCCAGAAATAAGTCGAAGGCAGCGCTGTCGCAAAAGGCGGTACACCACCCGTGTGATACACATCTTTGGAGGTAAGCGACAGAAGAGCTGATCCAAGATTCAGTACTTCTCCATTCACATTTTTTGCATACTCATACGTATTATTTTTCGTGCCATCCGGTAAAATCAACCCATTATCCATGCCATCCGGTGTATGGTACGTAAAATAGACATATCCTTTAGCCCCGTAGGCCAATGTTGAATAAACCTGAAATCTTAATTGACTCTCGCTTGGTTCTACCATATTAAAGTAGTCATAAGACATGGCTTGAATATAAGCCCAAAGATCGGTGCCTTTTAGCAAGGACTGCTTGCGGAAATATTCCAGCGATTGATAATAAGGTTTCTCATCAAACCCTGTGGATAAATAAGGGTACGAGTCAAACGAAATCATGTCGGGATCGGTTGCTAACCAGCCGTTAACATAATTTTCGTAACCGCCGTTTACTGGATCATTCGTACCGCTAAAGTAATGCTGGCAATCCTCACATATTCCGTACAAATTCGTATACACCATATGATCCGGATCGATAGCCTTTATTTTATCCGACACCGACTTTAGCTTAGGAAACACATCGCCAAACGGTTCATCCACCAAGTTATAGCCAAGCAAAGCAGGATTGGATTTGTAATGATTCACAAAAGTCTCAATATATTCGTCGCTTAAATCGTTTGTAGGCGAGAAAGCGCTCCAATTTCCTCCGCCTGCTCTAGGCAGCGTCATTTGGAAATATAGATCGTTGGTTAGCGGGGAACCATTCGAATAGGCTTGTCCTCCGGCATACGTATCCGTATCACTCGTTAAGAAGGGGCCTAGATTTGACGTACTGTTTGTAGTTAACTCCAAATAGTAGCTTGTGTTTGAGGTGACCGTTGCGCCATTGATGACAAACTCAGGGTAATTCGTCACGATCGGTCCTGTAAGCGTTGAGCTGCCAATCAGCGTTGTTTTATCAGGGCCGTTATAAATACTGACCGTAGCTGTAGTTCCTGCCGGCCACACTCCGCTTTTCTTAAATGAAAGCTTCCAGATGGCCATTTCGTCTTGTGCAGGCGTTGTAAAGGATTGCCCTATGGAATGAGTATTGCTAATAAACACTTCGCCACCGTCATCATTGCTTTGGGATACCCATTCTGATCGGTACCAACGGATTCCTGTATCGGTAACCAAATATTTCAAATCGTTTGCCGCGGCCTTCTCCAAAGCCCAATCCGTTGTGGCAGGTGTCGTATTTAAGTTGCTAGCTACGATAAAATTGGCATTCATCGCGCGGATATCTGCAAAAGAAGCATCGGTGACATCTGGCGGGGGAGGCTCAACGAAAATACCGATCGGAAATTCTCCCGACACCG
Organism: Paenibacillus luteus; assembly: GCF_006542765.1. Taxonomy (GTDB): domain Bacteria; phylum Bacillota; class Bacilli; order Paenibacillales; family Paenibacillaceae; genus Pristimantibacillus; species Pristimantibacillus luteus. Next base: position 88,283 of record NZ_SKCD01000044.1, on the reverse strand, counting down.
TAGGCGTCGGATTGGGGTTGGCATACACTGAGGAATTGAATAATATTCCAATCATCATTATAGACACGAGCAATCCAAGCATTGTTTTTCTTAACATTACTTTTCACCTCATCCTACAAATTTGTATTCAACTTACGTTTCGGCACTGCGTTTACAACGCTTCCCCCTCAAATCCCTCCTCTATTTTCCTTCAAAACCTGCACTGGTAAGCGGTTACAAGAAGATTATAAATCGTCTGTTTATTCGATACTATTTGCTAATTTTGCTTTTATTGACATCTGTTGCTATCTTAAATGGCAAAGAGTGATTGGCAGAAAAAATCAATCCCTTCATCTGATGGGTCCAGCTCGTGTCCGCCGTCAAAGGCCTTGGCAGAAAATCGATCACTTAGGTTTAATTGCTTATAAAGGCTCGCTACTTTATCGATTTCTGGCTGGGCATGCTCGTAAAGGAACGTTTCGTCTCGTTTCCCTACTTCTAAATGCAGATAACGAGGGGCGATAAGCGCACAGATTTCCGCATCCAAAAACCGATTGCCCGCGTTAAACCAAGTAAAGTCCGGCCAATCGGCTACAAAGCGGTTATTAATAAAGCAAGAGGAATATGCCGCTTTTATTCTAGTATCGAGTGCGGCTGTAAACATCGTATAAAATCCGCCGTACGACAAACCGATCATTCCCACTTTGGAATGATCGACGTCTGGCCTTGAAATCAGATAATCGATGGCCCTTTGTATTTTATAAATTTCAACAGCAGCCATAGAGCTTCCAACATGCTTTAATTGCTTATCATATTGGTGTCGATGATATTCAGGACCGTAAGCGTCCGGGTTCCAAAGCAATAATTGAGGAGCAAATACTGCAATGCCGCGTTTCAATACTCTTCGTGTCATATCGTTATAATTGGAGTCTCCATAGAACCCTGAGCATAACTCCGGCGTTCCCCAGCCCCCATGTTGAGAAATAACAAGCGGATGCGGCCCCGCCTTCTTCGGAATGAACAAAATCCCATAGGTCGTTAAGCCAAATCCAGCCTCTACTTCTACCCTGTATATCCTACCAAGCGCATCCTCAGAGATATAACTAACATTGGCTGCGGGTGGCGATGCGGAAACAGAGCATGATCCGGTCTCGCCATCCATATCCAGCGGCCATCCAAGCATGCTTCTGACCGCCTCCCGCATTTGAGAAGCATCCTTCTCAAATGCGGGAACACTCGTCGTATCCAGCCGGAAGAAAGACAATCTCTTCTCCTCTGCAGCTTGACGCCTACTCATAATCAACTCATCAAATTCTCTTTTTTGCTTCTCGCGGTAACGATTGCCGACAGACGGCGCCTCGGTGTACAAGTTATCCTTTGGCTTGTTCATCCCCTTCTTCAGCTCTCTAGACCAAAAAGCTTACCTTCTCCAGGTAGGAAGCTAATCATTAATGTACCGGTTTTAGGCTCATAAACTGCAAGTTCTTCTTCCCCCGACATTTTGTTCACTTCATTAATTGATTTCGGCCTATCCGCAAACGAGAACGAATACCTGTGCTCCTCTTCCAAATCCTTATTGACGAACATAACAAACGTTTTGCCGGCCTCATTTTTGAAATATGAGATGATCATCGATGCATCAGCATCCTCGCTTGAAGGCTGCAAGAAAAAGTCAGATGGCAAATCCTCCGTGGATGGGGGCAAATCACCAGTATGATATACCGCTAAGGAAGTAAGCGAGAGAAGGGTTGATCCCAGATTCAACACTTCTTCGTTTATCTTTTTGGCATATTCATACGTATCGTTCTTCGAACCATCCGGCAGAATTAATCCATCATGCATAGCTTCAAGTCCCGGTCCTGTATCCGTCGCATAGGAAAAGTACACATATCCCTTCACTCCGTAGGCTAAAGAAGAATACACCTGAAATCTCATTTGATTTTCATTAGGCTTTTCGATAAAGAAAGTATCATACGCCACCGATTGAATATAAACCCACAAATCCTTGTCATACGATAAACACTGTTTACGCAAAAACTCTAATGTCTGATAGTGGACCTTCTCGTCGACCCCGCTCGACAAATACGGATAATAATCATAGGAGAGCATATCCGGGTCGGTAGCTAGCCAGTCATTAATATAGTCCTCATACCCCATGGGACGACCGTTCTCTAGGGCAAAATAGTGAAGCCCGTTCTCGTTTAACGCATAATGGTTGGTATAAATTAATCGAGTAGGATCTAATGCCTTTATCCGATCCGATGTCTCTTTCATAGCAGGGTACAGTTCAGCGAAAGGCTCATCAATTAGGTTATAGCCCAGCACAGCTGGATGGTCCTTATAATGCTCGACCAGCTTACGGATATAATCATCCGATGGCCTGCCCGTTGGTGAAAAAGCCGAAATAGTGCCGCCGTGAGGAGTTTTTAATGTGATTTGAAAATAAAGATTATTACATAGCGGCTCGCCATTTACAAAAGCACTCCCACCAGCGTAGGCATCGGTTTCACTAGTTAAAAAAGGTCCCAGCTCTTCCCTGCTATCCGTTGTCAATTCCATATAATAAGTCGTATTGGCAGCAAGCGAATAATACTTGGTATGGGCTTGTGGAGGAAACTCACTTAGTACAAATTCAGGATAATCGCTCTCGAACGGGCCTTTAAGCTCTGATTTTACGATAAGCGTTTCTTTGCTAGGAGAAGTGTAGATGCTTAAGGTTAGGGCTGCCTCTTCCGGCCAACCTCCAGGTTTCTTAAAGGAAAGAATCATAACGCTTAAATCATCAACGTCAGGCGTTGTAAAGGTCTGACCAATGGAGCTGTCGTTTCGAAGATACAGCCCCTCTCCCTTATCATCATTTTGGGATAGCCATTCGGACTGAATCCAGCGAATTCCCGTGTCCGTCACGAGTATTTTCAGATCGTGAGCTGCCGCTTTCTCCAGTGCCCAGTCTGTCGTCGCTGGCGTAGTCAATAAATTAGTCGCTACGATGAAGTTGGCATTCATAGCCCTAATGTCCGCGTAGGAAGCATCGGACGTATCGGACGGAGCAGGGTTAACGAATATTCCAATAGGAAATTCACCGGAAACGGTTAAAGACGGTCTTTTGGCTTGATTCGCTGCTTTTGTTTGCCTACTCAATGTTATTCTACCTCCTCTATTTCTTTCGGCTATTCGAAAATAAAACCTTTAATGCTTACTTCTTTTGATTCCAAACTGCTAGTGCATCACAAATCAACTTCCACTACAACCATTCCTCTTCCCGGAACATATAAATTAAAGGTGGAACCGTTTGGAAATACAGGTATGCCCGGGAAATCGGTCAACACGTTTACCTTCGTAACAGGCCGGCCTACATCGATATGTGCTGACTTGTAGTTCAAATGTAAATTTTGAATTAGAAGCCGCCATTTGCCTGGGTTGATCTCCAGCGTCGTCGTCCGAATATATTGTTCATTTCTAATCATCAGAGGCGCATCCGAGCAGCTTATCATAGCTTGAACACATCCACTTAAGAAGTCATCAGGCACAGGACTAAAATACAGAGGATCTACCCAAGACCCCGGATCAACTACATGGGTCAAATCTTCAGACTTTTTGTCCATGGCATTGCTTTCTTTCGTCTGAACGATGGTGTGAATCACGGTCCCATTAGCTTCACGCGCCATACAAAACAGCTCATCTGGCGCTGCCTTTACATTCATGCCGATACTTGCAAAAGCTTGTGCTATCCGCTCCGTCATATGGCCAACCAGAGTGGATGAACCATTTCGGTAGGCAAGCACTTGCTGTAATGCCTGATCTGGCAGCAAATGCAGATCGGTTACGCAAATCGCGCCGCTTGTATGCTGCAAATCCTTCACATTCACCATCGTGTGCAGCGGCGCCCCACGGTCAATGAATGCCATCAGATATTTAAAAGTAGGCCAGTTCCTTGTTGCCGGATAGCGTTCTAACGAAGGGTACAGCGCTTCATCCGCCCATACAAAGCTGGTTCCGATGATCCGCTCAGGCTGCCCCTCATAACCTAGGTTCCAGCGATTCATTATCCATTCCCATCCGCTTACGCTTATTCCATCGCCGAGACATGCAACAAACCCTGAAGTACAGCGATGTACTCCCTGCTGATCTTTCATAAATAGATTCGAAAAGGAGTAAATATCTCTCTCCAAGAGAGTCGGCGCGTGGCTAATCGCATCCCACTGCTCGTTCGTATCCTGTATCGCGTTTAAACAGATCAGCTTCATATCCGGCACATAAGCTTTGATCGTCATGATCATGGCCTTAAATTCTGTCCCCGGTTCGTACTCAATCTCTCCAGCACCGGCAGACATCGAGGCGGCTACCGATTCTATAACAAATGCATCTACGCCGGATGCTGCGAGCAGCTTGTAATCCACGCCATAACGATGCAAGGCTTCGAACGGATCTCTGGTCCAGACTGAATTAAGAACGGCTTTTTTGCCTTCCTTGCGCAGTGCCGGCATAATCTTCTGCCAAAGCTCGCCCCATCGGTTGGCACAGAAGTTAATCCATTCCATTCGTTTATAGGTCCAGATCCAATCGCCCCGTTTCTCCATTTCTAACGGTTCACCGTCACAAATAAGATTGAGGCTATCTGCCAATTCCACTCCGCTGAATCTTATAAACTGCTCGACCATATCATCGGAGTAATCTGCTTCGGCAATCGTAAGACGAGGACTCGTGTAACCATCCGCTCCATGATACCCATCAAAGTTATAATCGCGCATGACCGTCATCAAGTCAGCAACAAATAGATCCTCATAATAGGAGCCGTCTTTCAATCGCTTCAGCGGGTTAATGACCGGGAAGGCTTCCCCCGTCTTCCTCATTTCATAAAGCTCTGGGTGCTCGGAGCACCACTCACTTGTTTTGTCTTGGCCATTGTCCTGGAAGTGAAACAAATTGAAAAAGCTGCAATATACATCAATCCTATGCTTTTGCAGTTCTTCAACCAATCCGCGAAGCTGGTAGTTGGTCCATTCCTGCCGGTTGTGATGCTTGCCATAGGGGCGCGCGGCGTAGGAGCATATTTCAATTGGCAGCCTATGCTCCTCCTCCATCCCTTTATGGGCATGCACAAAATCGGGGGTGAACAACAGCAATGAAATGCCATCTGGAATAAACGCGGCATTTTTCAAATACGCACTAACCCCATAATCGCTTTCTCTATTATCGAAACCAATTAATTCTATCCATATCCATCGATCATAATTTACAGCATTCATCCTGTTCTCCCCCTATAAGCTGCTATTATCCCTTCACGCTTCCAACCACAATTCCTTTGACGAAATACTTCTGCAAGAACGGGTAAACAATTAGAATCGGAAGCGCACCTAAGAAAATTTGTGCCGCCCGTGTCGTACGCTCCGATATTTCCAACGTGCCATTTAAGTTGTTAATATCCATTTTCATTGGATTGCTGTTAATCACCATCAATTGCAGGTAAGTAGATAAGGGGTACTTATCTGGGAAGTTCATGTAAATCAACCCATCAAACCAGGCATTCCAATGGCCGACCAATGTAAATAGCGAAATGGTGGCAATGACCGGCATCGACATCGGTACATACATCTTTGTTAGTACAGTCCAATGCCCTGCTCCATCTATAAAGGCGGATTCCTCAATTTCTTTAGGCAATCCACGGAAAAAGTTGAGCAGCAAAATAATATTAAACACACCTACCGCACCTGGAATAATCAAGGCCCAGATCGTATCAAGCAAGCCTGTTTCACTAACGATGATATAGGTCGGAATAAGGCCACCACCGAACAGGATGGTGAATACAAAGAACCAAGCATAATAAGTGCGCGCCCGAAACTCCTTCACTTCCTTGGATAAAGGATAGGCGCACAGAAGCGCCAATAAAATATTAACTGTATAACCAATAGCAACCCGCTTCAACGTAATGCTGAAAGAGTTAATAAACTCTTTTTTCTGCAAAATATATTGATACGAATCCAAACTGAAATCCACTGGAAAAAGCTTTACCAAACCGGCGGATGCCGCTGGACTGGAGCTAAAGGAAATAGACAGCACTTGAATCAAAGGAAGCAAGCAAAGCAGGGAAAGCGACACCAAAAAAATGTAATTGAAAATAACAAATATTTTCCTGCTCAAGGACGCATGATGCATCGGCTGCACTCCTTTCTACAAAACTCAACACATGAATCTGCTTCATTATTTTAGAAAATACGGTAATTAGCCAAACGGTAGGCTAGAACATAAGAGACCGTGATGAGCACGAGCGAAACGACCGATTTAAACAAACCAATAGCGGTCGCTACTCCGAACTGAGCATCAACAAGACCTATCCGATAAATTAATGTATCCAATATATCTCCACTCTGATAGACGGATGGGCCATATAAATTAAACACCTGATCGAATCCGGCATTCAAAACACTGCCCAAGCTTAAAGTTGCCAACAAGATAATGATCGGTACCATGCCTGGTAGCGTAATATGCCAGGTCTGCCTCATATGATTGGCGCCATCAACAATAGCAGCTTCATATAGGGAAGGATTAATGCCTGTAATCGCTGCTAAATAGACAATCGTACTAAACCCAAATTCTTTCCAAACATCAGAAATAATGAGAATGGAAGGAAACCATTGATTGCTTCCAAGAAAAAAGATAGGTTCGATGCCAAAAGCTTGAAGCACTTGATTTACAATCCCTTCGGAAGGCGACAATATATCAACAAGAATGGCTCCAAGAATGACCCATGACAAAAAATGGGGCAAATAAATCAACGTTTGAATACCTCGTTTAATGAAGGCTCTTTTCATTTCGTTTAATAATAAAGCAACAACGATAGGAACCATTTGCCCTGCGATGATTTTCATGGTTGCGATATAAAACGTATTCTTCAGCACCTGCCAGAAATCAGGCATCTGCAGCACGTAACGGAAATTATCGAAGCCCACCCATTTCGAGCCGAACAAACCCTGTATTGGAATAAATTTTTGGAATGCAAAGGCAATTCCCGCCATCGGAAAATAACTATAAATCAATAGAAGAACAACGCCTGGGATCAACATAAGATGCAGCGGAATTTCACGTTTGAGTTTGGAATTCTTCATCATTCCGAGTATCCGATCATGCCGATATAAGCAAGATTGGGCTGTGCAATATCCATTCTTCCGTACTGAATAATGACATCCACATCACTCTTAAACCGTAATGAATACTGTAATTGCCGGTCTAACGCGATTCCTCCAATTTCATCCGGATGGTCCATTCGAATACACTTGACTCTTCTTGCCGCTGCAACAAGCCGGATATCTCGATCCGGTTCTCTATCTTCATAAAAGATATCCATGAAAATTTTCGCCTCTGTATCGTGGCAATTCAGAATCATAATGGCTTCATGCCCTTCAAGCGAATCATGATCAATTTTGCCTTTGTAAGGTAGATATCCATCGATGACATACCAATTTTTCGCGCCCTCTTTACCCATACGCTCCTCCTTAATTAACCGAAATCGTCGCTGTTTCGACCCAGGTCTTGCTCAAATGCCTGACTAGCTTCGACATCGATTCATAGCCATTTTCTGTCACAATTAAGCTTTCCTCGACTCGGTTAGAACCGTATGGATGTCCGAACAAACTGACATCCGTATTGACCGTCATTCCGATTTCGAAGAGTGCTTCAGATTTATCATCAGGGTAAGGAGACTCTGCTTCTGCTAGCCCACAACCATGCAGCGGCGGGTAAAGGTCATATTGGGTTACCTGTTTGGATTCAAAATAATCTTTCACAGATTTGACGAGATCACTTTGCTTTCCGCCTGGCACTAGATTGGATAATGCAATATTCTCAGCCTCTACAAGCAGCGTGATGAACTGTTGCTGCTCGCTGCTCATTTGTCCTGCCACGAATGGAAACCCTACAGTTGCGACATAGCCTTCATACTGAACCGCTATCGCAGCCATAATCATATCCCCATCCTGAATAACCTTGCGAGTCGGCCTTCCGATAATGGTATTCACCCGTTCGCCGCTGGTCAGAACGATGAATGGCACGAACTCTGCACCTGCCTTCATACATTCGCCATACGCATAGGCTGATAGTTCAAGCTCGGTCATGCCTGGTTTAACATGTTCAATCATCAGCTTGTAGCCTTCGTCAGCGATTCTAGCTGCTTCCTTTAAACATGCAATTTCGTCTGTTGACTTCGTCATTCTTAAATGGAACAAAAGGTCGCCAGCGTCGGTCCATTCCACGTCATCCAAACTTCCCTTAATCGCACGCAGCAGCGGTTCAGGCATGGCATCTAATCCAGCAATGCCAATCCGCTTTAACGAATTATTCACGTTCACTTCTGCGAATATTTCTTTCAAGCTCGTGTAGTTGGCTTGCGGGTATTCAATCTCATCCGGCACGGTTACACAATTGAACTGGGAAAGAAGACGAACGTCCGGCCAGGAAGTCATTTCTCGGCACAGCAGCTCCCCTTCCGGTGCTGCCAGCACAATGGGCTGTCCGCTCTGCGGAACAATGACCGCCCCTCTCTCAAACAATGGCCAATAGTTACTCAAATAGCGCAAATTTTCTTTTCTATATTCATCTCCGTAAACCAGGCACGCACCCATTCCTTGCTCTGCCATCAACACCTTTAGTTTCTCTACCCTAGCTATAAACTCTGAAGACTGAATTTGTATCATTACTTTCAACTCTCCCATCACATTCTATTTGCCAAGTCAACTAGCTTTAATAAATCACTTTTCGAATTCCCATAAAATCAGCAACATAGGATAGCTCTTCTGTCAAATCCCCATAGCCAATAATGCAATGATGAGCAAATCCCTCTTTAATTAAAGCCGCGAGAAATGGCTTAATTGGCGTACCAAATTGAATGACAGCCGTAATTTCCTCACAAGGAATGTTCTTCGGAATAGACAAGGCTTGGCCTTTAACAATGAGCATCTTATAACCTTCAGCATCAATAATGAGATGGCTGATCGTCACTTCACCCGGCTTCAACGTATACTCAAATCCGAAGCCAGCTCCCTGCAAGCCCCATTGTTCAGGAGAGCGATTGACCTTTACCGTATTCCGATCTGTCGCATATTCTGTATTCGCATAGCCGTGGTGAACCATAAGCAAGGCATTAAGCTCCTCGTCATATTCGCCCCACTCCGCAAAGGCGGGTACTTTACCGCTCAGCATGTTCATTAACGTCATCATAATGAGACCGTGAACATCACCCTCTGTGTTAACGACCAGCTTTCCTTCTTCATGCATCATGGTGTTAGCTAGGTACGAGGTGGTGCCTGTCTTCTGCTCCACGTAATGCTGGCCGAGCAGCGTTAACGCATCCAGCCTGAAGCGATCCATGGTATTTCTAAGAGCAACGTAAAATTTTGAAGATTTATATATATCATCCTCGTTCAATCCAACAATATTAAATCTATTTTTCGTCTGTTCTATAATCGTTTCAATTTCCACATCCGCTGCTTTGCTAAATTGCTCCAGAAGATGATCGACTTGAATCGAGATAATGTTCGGCCCAAGCGTGCCTTTGATCATCGTCTTGTCGAATTCAAAATCATACATCCCTCTGAAAACATGGCCGATGACACCGATGTTTGTTGTTTTGAGACTTAAATAGGCTTTGTATGCCCGAATGTATTTCGTCATTTCTTCGAAAGCAGCATGATCGTTGATTGATCCCACAACCACCTTTAAATCGGGGTACCAGCCCATTTTTCTAAACGTGGCGGCCAACTGCAAATTCGCAATCAAAGCGCTATTTCTCAGAATATTCTCATAATTCGTGTCGAGGTTAATCTTGTTATGATGCTGCGTATTAAATAAAACAACGGGCACGTGACGAACATGCTCTAAAGCTTGAATCGCCATATAATCGGGACAATAAGTGCCTGCCACATAGACAATGAGATCGACTTGCTGGCTTGCCAGCTCTTTACCCGCAGCCTCTGCGGCATCTAAGGTGTCAATAAGTCCCGGCCAGATGACTTCATCCAGATCAAGATTGTTACGGAGATTGTTATAGACGCAGGTCATATCCGCCGTAACATTAGCCTTTAATGTTTCCGGAAACATTCTCCAATACTCGAAAAATCCTAAGGTGATCAAACCCACTTTCAGTTTTTTGCTAGCAACTCTCGTTGTTAACAAATCTCCGAACAAGTTGCCCTTTGCGGTTTCAAACGATTCTATCGTTTCAGTCATTTCCTATCCTGTCCTCTCTGTTGGCTATCCTTTTAGATTCCGTACCTTATGAAGCAGACGCACTGCGTTATGGTGAATAATATGACTGATTTCCTCATCGCTAATGCCTGAGAATAGTACGCTTCCCAGCATATAGTTCGGGTCGTACCAAGGAAAATCCGTTCCGAAAACGACCTTCTCCGAAGTCGCCTCATGGACCATTTTGCCGATCATGCCATTAAGTCGTCCTGTATCGCAAAGTTCCAAATAAACATTCGGCTGAGTCCGCGCTAGCTCGATCGCATAATCCGTTTCTCCGGGAGCGGAATGACCAAGCAGGAACGTAATATTCTCATATTTTCGCGCAAGCTCTCCTATCATTTGTGGCGGATTGTAAGGGCTATGTCCCCATGTATGGGATAATAGGAGCAGGCCGCGATCATTGGCAAATTCATAAATTTTACGGAACTTCTCGCCAGTAAGCGGATATTTGTGATAATCAGGCAGAAGCTTAATTCCTACATAACCTTTCACACGGTCGAATTCAGCCAGATCCTGATCCAGGTTATGATCATAATGCGGGTTCACCACGTAATAACCGTAAATCCTATCCGGGTATTTCTCCATCGCAGGCTTTATCTCTGAATTTCCCTCTAAAGGATCGAATAACGCGCTGTGCGGTGCTGATATAATCCATTCAATGTTTTCCCTATCCATCGTCCGAATCATGGATTCCAAGCTGGCTTCCGGCAAATATGTGCCATAGAAAGGCCCCATATGAGTGTGCATATCGATGAATGGGAGGCTGGACAGCCTTCCCGTTTCAACAAACTCTTTAGCTAATTGCGATTGATTAGTCATTTTCGATATACTCATCGTGTCACCTCACCTAGTAATCTCTCGAGGTTTTTGTATGCGATGTTCTCCATTTGATCCTTCGTTATACCGGAGCCAAGTAAAGCAGCCAGCGGTCCGCCTATGGCGTTACTTGGAAAGTTCGAGCCGAAGAGGATGCGCTCCGATCCAAACTTGCTGCAGATGTCCTTAATCTCCCCGGCTGTTTGCATATCGCCGCTCTCGATATACAGGTTTTTATAGGTTTGAAATAGCGGATACGTCAGCCTGGCATGACTCCATAAACCATAATTATGAAGAATAACCGTCAAGGTCGGATACTCCTTCATCAGGCTGTAGATACTATGCCAGCCTTCGCTCGGAGTCAGATACAACGGAATTTTAGCTGCCGCAATTTCCCCAATGAGATCACCCATAACTACACCATTAAGCAAATAACGATTCCTTTCTGGATAAGCTCTTAACAGCTGTACCCCATTGGCCTTCATCGCAGGAAACAAATGCTGGGGCGCATACTGACTTTCAGTAATTGGCGGCAGTATCGTCCACGTTGGGAGCAGCCTGTCTGGCGCCTTGTTCGTCTCAGCCAGAACCGCACGGTTCCCATAATCTGGGTCAACATCAGCCATCGTGTTATGGCTAACTACCGCGCTATCGATTCCACAGAAATCAAGCTCTTGAAGCAGTTCCTCGGCGTCACGAGCCTGCTTTACTTTCTCCCTAACGATAAAATTCTCATGATTGACGATCTCATAATTGACGGTCTTATATCCTACAGCACAGCTGCAATCGATAATTTTCATCATTTACCACTCCCTGTTAGTCTCTTCCGTCATCCAAGAAAGCTGCAGGATTGCCTACCATTAGGGTTTGGATTTGTTCATCTGTTATGCCTTCATCCTGCATCATAGGGATAATGTTGGTAATCACATGATCGAATCCCCAACCTCCATAATGGTGAATGCATGTTTTTAGGCAGACATCATTGGACAGCAATATTTTGGAGAGAAAGCCGTAATCAATTAATTCCTTGATTGCTCTTACCCTCTCTATATCTCTGGCAAAAAGGCCTTTCAGAACGCTCTTATGCCTTCTGTCCGCATAAAACTCCTTTCCGAAATTGTCGAATTCAATATAAACCCCTTTATTCAGCAAATCTTTCATATAATCCATTTTCAGATCAACATCAATATGGTTGATACATATTTTCTCTGCAGATGCACCGTGTTCTGTAAGTATCTTCACGACCTCGTAACCATTCGTTGCCCATAGATCCGTATGCACATGAAGGCCAAGACCCGTTTCCTGTTGGGCTGTCGCCGCTGCGATCAGCGTCTTTTTTTCATTCGGATAAATGATTTCGCTTGTTCCGATCTCGCCAATGACACCTGCTTTAATTTCGGTGCCATCGATGCCGTATTTAATTTCTCGGAGTATTTCTTCCGCAATGGCATCAATCGTTTTATCATCCATATCAGGAGGATGAGAGGCATTAATATAGTAGCCGCAGCCCGCTATGATATGGATATCAAGCGCCCTGGATAACCGAGCCAATAAGATGGGGTCTCTGCCAATATCACGAAGAGTGAGATCGACAAATGTTTTTCCTCCGGCTTTCTTAAACTCATGGAGCTCCCATTCCATGATTTTCTCGTCATCCAATACCGCGTTATCCAACACCGCATAAGGATTTCTTTGGAGCTTGCCGAGATTGGCCAAGCTTACTTTCTCTTGTGAGAGCACCTTGCCAGATATCGTATGCGGAGCAGGCACAAGATCTCTTAGATCAATAAAAGCGTGCTCATGGGGCAGCACCAGTCCGAGACTGTCCGCCCGCACCTTACCTGTCACTGTCATCACGGACATTCCAAACACTTCCTCATCTTAGTCACCTTCTAGGAAAACAGCTGTTACCAGCTAACATCTGTTTTCCCGGTCGGCTTTGTTTTATTTACTTGCTTTCCATTTGGCCACTTCTGCCGTTATGGCATCGCCGCCAAGATTTTTCCAATTCGTTACGAACTCGTCAAAAGCGTCAATGGATGATTCACCCATAATAATTTTAGTGAATGTTTCCAATTCCATTTTTTCCAAGGTTGATCCTTTTTCCACCATCGTCGGTGTAGGTCCCGCAATATATTTCGTCATAAGAAACCCATTGCTTTGGTGGTAGTCATGCAGCAGCTTTTGAGCATCAAAGATTCTGGCATACATCCACCCTTCACTATCGCCTGCTTCCCATTTTTTCAGGCTATCATAAAATATTTTCTGCCCGGATGCCTTAGGATCGAGCAGTGTTTCGTCATTCTTCTCTAACGCACTTGATACCCTCGTATACATATCCAGATTTTGAGTTGGATTAGAGCCTGTGACTAGAGCATAGACCCACTTCGCAATATCACCATCTTGATTGATTGCAGTCAGCGGATATTTTGTCTTATCCCAGTCGTTGTGGAAAGCATTCAACATCTTAATTAGAGCCTCAGGGTGCTCCATCCCTTTTCTCACAACAAAATATTTGCCAATAGGAAACACCAATTGTGGTTTTGCTTGTTGATCGTCTATGGAAGGAAGCGCAAATGGCATCCAGTCCATCTCGGCATCCAATTTCTTTCCTTCGACAAAATAACTATTCGCGTACATTACGCCAAAAAACATTCCGAGTTTGCCGGCATTGCCTGCTTGAATTAATTTTTCTATATCCTTTACGCCAAATTCGCGGTCAATCCATCCTGCTTTGTACATTTCCTGAAGCTTGGCTAACGCCACCTTCATTTCCGGTTGGATGCTTCCGTATACATATTCACCGGCTTCATTCTCAACCCAGATTTGCGGATTAGCATGATAGCCATTGAAGAAACCTTGTAGTCCAAAAACGGCGTCATACAAAAGTTTGTCTAAACCTAGGCCATAGGTATCGTCTTTCTTATTTCCGTCGGGATCCTGTTTGGCGAACGCTTCCGCAATCTTAAATACATCGTCCATCGTCTTTGGTTCAGGCAGGTTCAATTTCTTTAACCAATCCGTACGTATCCAGAGCAGCGGAGCATTATCATTCGCTCCGGGATTCACAGGGATACCTAGCAGTTTTCCGCCAAATGACGCAGAATCAAGGCCTAATCCGCCGTCTTTACTCAATAATTCTTTCGTTAGCGGCGTGCCGTAATTCTCCAATGCCTCTGTTAAATCGGCTAGTTGATCCGCTTCAACCAATTGGTTAAACTGCGTGCCGTCAACTGGCATAATGTCAGGAAGCTTTCCAGAAGCCATCGTAACATTAAACTTTTGGTTATATTGCGTTGGGTCAGCGACCCATAAATATTTTAGTTTAATGCCAAACTCATCAAAGTAGAGTTGATTCCAAGCGTTTTTGTCAATAGAATCCCCTTCGGCGAATTTAGTCGTTGAGTCCAGCATTCTTACTGCCGTCACTTCAATTGGCGGATCAATCTTCCCAAGCGGGTCGTAGCTGACAGCCGTTTCCTCGGGTGAGCTTGTTTCCGTCTTACTCGTCGGGGCACTTGACCCTTCTGGTTCTTTCCCTTCATTATTTTTTGTGCTGCAAGCCGAGACAAAGACCATCGTGAAAACCAATACGGACAACAGGATACTTTTAGCGGCCTTACCCTTCATATTTTGTCCCCCTATATCAATTAGTTCTTGCATGATTATCATAAAATAACTGAAAAGCCGAAGCTATTTGCCAATCTTGCTTTCCTTGACTTCTATTGCTTTCTTCTACTCTTGCATGGTTTGAAACCGATCCCGGTATTCTTGAGGAGTCAATTTAAACATTTTTTTAAAGGAGCGGTTGAATTGCGGAGCAGCCTCATACCCTACCTTGGTAGCAATTTCCCCTATTTTCATGGAAGTCTCCGCTAGCTGCTGCTGTGCTTTCTTCATGCGTTCTTTAGTTATATAGTCGGAGAGCATGGTACCTGTCATTCGTTTGTATAGACGGGATAAATACGTTGGACTGTGATGTACGACTGTAGATAGCTTCGTCAGGGATAGATCACCTCCAAGATGAGCTTGCGCATAGTGATGTATAGCTGAAATCAAGCGCTCACCTTGCTCGTCAGCAGCAGGCTCATATTGCCCAAGCACGTAATCAGCCACCTTAGCTAAGTAAATAACCGCATCTGGCCATGATTCATGTGCATCATACTGCGTCATTTTCCCAATATCCATCTTGACTGACAGCTCATTGAACAGCCCTGCGCGAATTGCGTAAGAGATCAAGCTAAGCGAAACCGAATAAAACAGCTCCAACTGGAACTTGTACCCGGGTAAGTCATCCCCATTCATAATTTCATCGTATAACGTCGTAAACTGCTCCGCTTGTCCACTCGATAAGTATTGTTCCAGCAATTCGAATTGCTTCTTATTGTTCATAGAGTCAGAGAATGGATGGCTGCGACCCGAATCCATATGAAGCCCGAACTGCTCGGAGTCCTGAATGAGAAGCTCCTGTCGGTTATGCGAGCCATCGCCAAGCAATGCCTTCAAATAGTGGAATTGCGCGCCGATGTTTCCCCACTCATAGGCATCCCGTCCAATGACAAAGGATAAGGGCAGCTTCAATAGCTGTCTGCATGTCTGCTGAACAGCCTCGATTATGCCGTATACTCTTGTTTTCAAATTCTGCCAAGCCTTCAGTTTCTGCTCCTCATTCAAAGGATCTGCGGCCTTCAGCTCTTTAGGCTGCATGAACCAGAGAAATTTATTAGATTCGACAACGACGAAAACATGTTCAACCGTAAGATCCAAGTATTCCTCGGCAATATTCTGGCAAGCATAGATAAGCAATGTACGATCTAGATCACTTAATGTCATTGGCCAAATATCAACTCTGCCGAGGACGAGAAATACCCCCTCGCCAGCCGCTAACGGAATTTCAGACTTGGCAAACCTAGCCTCCATTTCTTGCAGCGATAAAGAAGGGCTCCGCATCAATTCAAACAACGTGTTTTTTTGCAGGGCGGGAATAGCCAGCTGCAGCTTTTTCTTTGCATTCATCATATAATCCACGCCGTCTTCAACTCTATCGAGTTCCGCGAATGCCTTCTCCACGGCCGCCAAAATAACGTGGTCATCTTCATTTTTCAGCACATAGTCCACGACACCGCCTGTCCGAATGGCCTGACGTGCATAGTCCGCTTCGTTATATCCCGTTAGGAAAATCACCTTGCTTCGCGGCCAGCTTTGGACGATTTTTTTATGCAGCTCCATCCCGCTCATGCCAGGCATCCGAATATCTGAAATGACCACATCGATCCGGACCTGCTGCATACAATCCAGCGCTTCATAAACGTTATAAGCCCGATAAGCCTCAAGCTCTAAGTGAACAGCCTCCTGAAGCAATCGATACATACTATTCACAATAATAGGCTCATCATCGACGATAAGTACCCGGTACATAGTCATTCTCCTTTGTCATGTGGAATATAAATCCTTACCCGTAAACCACCATTGGTGCCGGTCATAACTTCAAGTCCGCCATGCTCGCCATATTTCAGCTTTAAGCGTCGATGAATATTAATAAGTCCCGTTGTCTCTCCTTCTTCTTCAAAGGCGATTTTCCGGATCATGCTAGACATTTGCTCTTCTGTCATTCCCAAACCATTGTCCTCAACGGAAAAATACAGCCTATCCTCAGTCGCTTCAAAGGTAATGGCCAAGCTTCCACCCGCAACCATATCACCGAGTCCATGCTCGTAAGCATTTTCCACCAGCGGCTGTAAGATTAAGCGCGGGATCATCACTCCGCGATAGGCTTCAGGAAGCGGCTCGAAATTGACCGATATTCGATTCGAGAACCTTATATTTTGAATTTCGACGTAAGAACGGGCATGATTCACTTCATCCTCCAGTGAAACCTCTTCCAAGCCATTTCTAGTAATATAGTGAAAATAGTCGCCTAGGTTTTTCGATACCAGCTCTGCCGTTTCATTCTCATCATTTTTAATTAAACGATGCAAAATAAAAAAACTGTTATACAGAAAATGAGGCGTGATCTGCATTTGCAGCTGTTTTAATTCCGACTGCTGCAGCCTGATTTTCTGGACATACAACTCATCAATTAGCGTTCGCAAGTTCTGCACCGTTCGATCAAACTGATTAAAGATATTGCCGAATTCATCCTGACGGGTCGTCGGAGTCGTCGTTTGAAAATTGCCACCCTCCACATTTCTGAATCTTCTGATCAATAGCTGAAGCGGCCGATGAATTAATAAATAAATGCCATAGGAAAATAGGGTAACGATAATGAAAGAGCTTCCTACTATGAGCCAGAACCATATTCCATACGTTTTCAGTTGACCAACAATGACATTCTCGGGAAAAAAGAAGAGCAGGGAGACTTCCAAAAAGGATGATTTCTCATAGACGGCCATATACTTCTCTTTGTCCACGTCGATTTGTTTCGTAAACGCTGTTGATTCTTGCATCGCATTCTTTAATTTTTGTTGGATTTGCGTTAGATGGTCCGGATATTTATGATTGGAAATCATCCAGTTATCGCTAAATAATATCGCTCCACCTTCCTGCGGGAAGGCATTCAACGCATTTGTAAGCGCATCCGTAGATAATTCGATATTTTGAATAAATTGTGGTGCCTTGGCGTTATTCATAGCGTTGTTTGGATATGTCAAATTCAAATAAAAACGATCTTGCCAGAAGGTAATCGGAACTTTACTCTTATTCGTGGCTATTGCTATTTCCTCAGCCTTTTCTCTTGTGCTTAAGGTCTCTTCAGCACTAGAGGTTGAAACAGCTCCGTTAATGGAATCAATATAAATCGTAATATCTTTGATATAAATGCTGGAATCCTTCAGCGTAGTTATTTTGAGCTTCAAATCATTCATGGCCTTCACTCGTTGGTAATCCGACATAATAGATATGGCGTTACTCAATTGCATAAGATCTTCATCATTGATAAACTCCTGCTGCGTTTGAATAATCCTCTCCAACTCCTTCTCGAGCGATAAGAAATAGTAATGGATATTGGTTGTAATCGAGTTGGATATTTGGCTTTTAACCTCTTGCTTACCCAGCTCATTCAATACGAGGCTTAATGTAAACAAGGGGGTAGTTATAATTAGAAAAGTAATTATCAGCTTTGGGAAAATAGGAATATTACCAATCTTCTGCTTTATCCACAACAAAGGCTACCACTCCTCCTTTTTTCCCACAGTATACGGCAATTCCATTTAATTAACTATGAAAATCAAATGCCTCTTCTATAACTGATTTTAACTGCAATTTTATAAACGCCAATATTGAAAAAGAAAAAAGCCTTAGCTAAGTAAGGCTTCTCTAAAAAGTACTTTACAACTAATTAATGCTTAATTAACATCCGCCTCCAGAGGGCCTGCCAATTCATTGAGGTAAAATAATTTGCCCGGCAAAGTCGGCATATAGGTGGAAGGTAGCCATCGATCAGGACCATATCGCAACGTGGTCCAAAGCGACAGTCCCTGCCATTGCATGCCTCGGCCCAATGCTCCATCGCAGCCGCCTATCACTTTGTCGGATTGCAAAAATAAACCCGGTCCAATTGTATTCGCACGGCACGGGACTAACGTGGTCCGGCTTTTGAAGCTCGTAATCGCATTCTGTTCAATCGTCAGCGGATGAAGCTGCGCGCCGATTCGATGCGTCTGCTTGCTCCATTCTTCATCACTAGTAAATTCTGCCCCAAAATGCGGCTCCCAGAACGCGATATGCATCATACGGCCGATTCCGAATACGGTAATCAGCTCCGCGCCTTCAGCTTTTAAATTAGTGATCTTAGCCGCATAGGTCGGCAATGAATCTAATGTCGCAAAGTGACGCTGATTTACTGGAACAGTCAGCTCGCCAAGCGGTCCATAGAATGCCTGCTCCATTGCATATTGGAACGAACCTTTATTGTCTGGCGGTAAGGTTCGTCCTTCTGCGTCGCTCCATTCATCCATATTAAAGCCATATACATGCGAGCAATCGATATTCCATTCCTTCAGAAAGTAAACCGCCCATTTATACATGCCCATCGGTCCGACTGGCAAAATAAAAGCCACATTACGCCCCTCAAGCTTGCTCTGACGAATTTGCCAGGCAATCTCATGTCCCATTTTTACGTCGAGCTCTTCCACTTCGTTACAAGAAATGAGTTGAAACGCCTCGTTCCAGAAAGGCTGGCGTTCTCCGATCGTCTCTGGAGGATTTGAGCAGCACTTATCAATCGCTTCCATATTCCAACCGGCCGGATAGAAATTTTCCAACAAGGACCCTTGCACCGTTTGCACAAAATTCATGCTTGCCACTCTCCCATTCCATTTATTTATTCACTTTTATGTGTCCTAACTAGCGTATGCAGCCATTTAATTACGGCAGTAATCTCTCGGTGGTTAACCGCGGCCAAGCTTGGCTTTGCTTAAAACCTTCCGCATAAGGCTTCCCGCATTGAAGTCCGCGGAATTTAGAGACCGTTCTGACAAAATCCAGAAAGTCGATGCCATCATGCTCATACAGCCATTTGATCTGGCTTTCGTGGCAGTCATTCATTTGAATCTTCGTCTCGATAAAGTCACTAATGTCCACGTAATCGGTAGGCAGAAAATGGACTCCCGCAAGCGTATCCATATAATAAAGTGGGACAACCTTATGATGAACCTCTTCCCCTTCTGCATGATTATAATGAGGAACGGTAGCCGCGAAGCTCGCATCAAAAACGGCCCGAGATACCTCCATATGATCCTTCATATAATCCTCAGGCGGATGCGTGATGATATAATCCGGTTTGACCCTGCGAATCACCTTAACAAGTTTACATATAAGCTCATCTTGATCCGACTTCACTGCCAAATCGGGAACGTCTAGGCTAATCACTTCCGCACCAATCAGTTGTCCAGCTTTTATGGCCTCAAGTCTTCTTAGTTGTTTCAATTGCTCTGGCTGGATCACCTTATGCCCTTTATCTCCATTGGCCACATGAACCATCGTTACCTGATGCCCTTGCGAAGCGAGCTTCGCCAAAGTTCCTCCACAACCAATCTCTAGATCATCCGGATGACAGCCTACAGCTAGTACATTCATCACATTTCACCCATTCCTTTTTATTGCTAATCTGCTACTATAAGTGTAAGCGTTCGCCTTCTACTGATCTTTAGCAAAAAGAACTTGAATAATAGCAATAAGTCCAAAATGGACATCATGTTCAACGGTGCAAAGGAGGCCATAGCCAATGAAGGATAGTGACTTCACGCCTACCAAACTTTACGAGCCGTTATCCATCAAACAGCTAGTTTCCTTCCATTATTTTGAGTTTTCCAAAGACTTTGCATTTGAAGGAGAGAAGCATGATTTTTGGGAATTCGTTTATGTAGATAAAGGAGAGCTGGAGGTTTTTGCAGATACGGAAGGCTATCATCTTAAGCAAGGGGATATGATTTTTCATAAACCGAACGAATTTCATGGCGTTTGGGCCAATAAGAAAATCGCGCCGAACGTGATCATCTTGTCATTCATTTGCTTTTCTAAAGAAATATCGTTTTTCGAAAATAAAATTTTCACTTTGGATGCTGAGCAGAAGGAGTTATTAGCGAAAATTATGAAACATGGCTTTGCAGCCTTTACTCCACCCTTCGATGATCCGCGAAACCATACCCTTAACCGAAATTTAGCAGCGCCTATCGGTTCGGAGCAGTTGATCAAACTATATTTGGAAATGCTTCTGATCCACTTGAGAAATGCAGGGGACAAGCTCGTCAGACGAGAGCAGAGATTGTCAGCCTCCATCAAGCAGCGAAGCGAAGAGGATCTCGTTAGCCGTATGTGCGCTTATATGGAAGAACATATTTATGAAGATATTCGCCTCGAGCACATCTACAAAACATTTCATTTAAGCAAAAGCCATGCGCTCACCATTTTCAAAAAAAACAAGGACGTCAGTATTATGAAATATTATCGCCATTTGAAAATACAACTTGCCAAACGCATAATTCGCGAGCAGCGGCATACCTTCACAGAAATTGCGGAGCTGCTTCATTACGGCAGTGTACATAGCTTCTCTAGACATTTCAAATCGTTCACGGACATGTCGCCGTCTGAATATTTACGTACGGTTATGGCGAAGATTTGAAATGTTATTTTGGACAAAAGAGAAAAATGAATGCAGCGGCCTTTGTTCTGAGTCCCGTGGTGAAGATACTACCTCCTGCGAACAAAATCAGAGTTCTCCGATCCTGCTTGACGTTCCCCTGACACAATCCATCGCTAAAATAGAAAAGACTATGATGCCTGACTTAACGTTATTTCACACTTCAGGCTACATACTCTTTTCAAAGGCAGAAGCATGTTATGCCCTACTCAGCATTGGGGGATTTTTATGAAAACCATTATGATTGTTGAAGACGAAGACGCCATATCACGGGTGCTCGCTGCTTATATTCGCAAGGCCGGCTTTGATTGCCACATTTACCGGGATAGTCTGCAAGCGGTTCAAGCCTTTGATTGCTCAGAGCCCATGCTTGTCTTGCTAGACGTGCTGCTGCCGGGAATGAATGGCTGGGAGGTTTTAAACCATATTCGCCGCAAAAGCACTTGTCCGGTCATCATGCTTACAGCCAGAGGGGAGGTCAGCGATCGTATCCTTGGACTCAATGAAGGCGCCGATGATTATATGACGAAGCCGTTTGAGCCAGAGGAGGTCGTTGCACGCATTCATGCGGTACTTAGACGACCGCCCCGCTCACTAGTCAGTTCGGAACAAGTAACCTTTGGGAGCGTCCGGATTGATTTTAAATCCCACAGCGTTTACCTGAACGGAGTCAGTTTATCCATAACACCACGCGATCTTTCGCTGCTGATGTTTTTCGCAGAACATCCGAATCAGTTTTTTTATCGCGAGCAATTGATTGAGAATGTATGGGGCATGGATTACGAGGGCAGTGATCGGGCCGTAGATTTGGCAATTAAGCGGCTTAGAAAGCTGCTGCTGCATTGGCCCCCGGAGGAAGGGGAACTTCGCACGCTGCGTGGGACGGGATATATGCTTTATGCAAAAACCTATTAATCGCCGCCAAACGCTGCTCAGCCGCTGGACCTTCCGCTACGTGCTTACGCTGTTCATAGGCTTAATCATCATCGGGTTAATCTCTATCGTGTGGATTCGTGAGGGGACTCTAAACAAACGAAAGCAAAACCTCGAGACATTTGCTCAGGCAGCCGTGCAGTACGTGAATGATAATACTGGAAAAATAGCTATTCCTAAAGATTTTTACGAATGGATTGATCTCACCCAGCGCCGCTACTTGCTTCCCGGGCAATTCTCTTTAAGCGTATTTGATGCTCGCGGCGTTGCTATTTTTGTGAAAAGCGCCCCTCAGACGGGTAACACCAATTCGTTAACCCATTCGAATACCGCTTCTCTCCTAAATGAACAATCGAGCGTTACAAGCTCAGACGGTTTGTATACTTTGAAAATACCTGTACTGGATAACAAAATCGTGATCGGATCGCTTGTTATTTCCTACAGCTATCAAGAACTGGCTCATATTAATCAGAATTATGCCTTGATTGCCTCACTTCTTTTCAGTTCTGGGCTTCTGGGGTGGCTGATCATCTTCTTTCTGTCGCGGAATTTAAGAAAGCCGATTAAGCAGTTAGCCGAAGCGCTAAATCAGATGGAAGCCGGCCAGTATCAGGTCGTCGTCCCAGGCCAAGTGAAGGAGAAAGAAATTCACGATTTGCTCTGCTCTTTTCAGAAGATGGCTGCACGGCTTGGCTTATTGGAAGAGCTGCGGACGGAGCTGCTTGCTGGCGTAACGCATGAACTAAAGACGCCTATAGCGTCCATTCATGGGTTGATTCATGCGGTTCGAGATCAGGTCGTTACGGGAAGCGAGGCAGAGGAGTTTTTGGATATATCTCTGCAGCAGACACGTAGACTCCAGCATATGGTCACCGATCTGCTCGACTTTAACGCTTTCGCTTCCGGCAAAATAAACGTTCGGCACGATTCACTTGATCTCTGTAAGCTAGTAGGCGAAATCGTCTACCAATGGGGACTGATCGATCCGACAGAATGGCTCGAAGTGTCTGCAGATATTCCTGAGCAGAGCGCTATCGCGGTTGGCGATGCCAGCCGTATTCAGCAAATTATCGTGAACCTGCTGAACAATAGCAGGCAAGCATTGGGTGACGAAGGAAGCATTCGTGTCCATCTAGCTCAGCATTCAGATACAAGCTATGAAATTAAGGTTAAAGACAATGGCCCCGGCATTCCAGAAGACGAGCAGCGTAATATTTTCGAGAGATATTTTCGAGGCAAGCGAAAAAAGCATACCGTCAGCGGCCTCGGCCTCGGATTGACTTATAGCCAAATGCTGGCTGCCGCCATGGGAGGCCAGCTTATTTTGAAGGAGAGCAGCCCTCAGGAAGGTACTACTTTTCAGCTCTTGCTGCCTAAGCAGCCGTAAGTAAGTTGTCATACGCAGCATGTATCGCACGAAGTCTCTTTGTTAATCGCAGGTCAGCCAGTAGCATCTGGCTGGCTTTTTTTAATCCAGCAGTTGTTGCTCTCCATCCATTTTCATAAAACCTCAATTCCAGTTCCTATGAACACATAGCTGACTTATAGTTGCGTTAAGCTTAATCCAATACAGCAATTCCCCATTTGAGAGGAGCCTCCCTATGAAAACTAAGAAAATGATGTTCTCCCTAATTTCCATTCTTGCGGTAAGTGCCGTTGCTGTTCAGCTGACCACAGCCTATGGCAGCAGTGCGCCAACGCAAAACAAGGAAATCACAGCAGCAGAAGCGCAAAGCTATGCGAAAAAGAAATCAGGCAAAAAGCCAGCTGCTGCTCCTCCTGCTCCAAATCAGAAACCATCCGAAAAAACAGCAGTGAAAACAAGCAGCACTCTAACCGATCAAAACGGGTATACGATTTCAATCACGGGCGGCTATGAAACCGATGCTGTTGATCATGGGAGACCTGTCGTGCTTATTGCAGCCGCACTTGGCGTGCCTACTGAAGTATTTAGAAAAGCCTTCAGCGGCGTAACCCCTGCTGGTGCAAATAGCGATGGCCCTACCTCTGAGGAAGCGCAGGCGAACAAAGCAGCACTGCTAAAGGTACTTGTACCTTACGGCATCACGAATGAACGACTGGATGAGGTGTCCAACTATTACCGCTATAACGGCAGTAAATGCGAAGTATGGACTCATACAGCGGCGACAGCTACAACGCTACTGACCGATGGCGTAGTCACTGGAATCAAGATCACAAATGCAGGTGCTGGATATTCATCCAATCCAACCATAAAAATAACGGGACCAAGCGGGACATTTACCGCAGTTGCTACCTTGGCCTTTTCAACCGATCTTAAGACGAACGGCAGCCTTGCTTCCATTACACTTCAATAAATTGGCTTGTCTCTCCCCTATTTCCTAATTCGTTCAAACCCTACCCTCGCAAAAAAAAACGGCAGTTCCTGTTGATCAGGATCTGCCGTTTTTCGTATAAGCAGTTATGGGATTTCATCATAACCATATTACAACCGCTATGCCGTCAAGAAAATAGCTCTGCTTCGGGCAAGCGTATTCTCCATAAGAACCATAAGTTAGTCCTAACTTAAACTCCCCCATATTGCTTCGTAACAAAAGAAGCTGCCCTCAATAATTAAAGGACAGCTTCCACATAAACTGACCGGTAGAATAGTTAATTAACCTATCTCCTACAAGCTGGAGGAATGCTTTGGGGATTTCTAAAGACATTTCCAGGATCATATTTAGCTTTTATTCTCCGTAACCTAGGAAAGTTTGCTCCATAGTAAACCGGACCGGAATTTTTAATCCCTTGGTCTGGAACGTTGATATAGGATCCTACAATAAAGGGCTGTAGTTTCCGACGTGTATTGCGAACGATGGCGATATTTTTAGCAGCTTCCGATTGCTTGATCCATGAGCTGTTCCATTCCACATAAAATTGTGCTTTACGCCAGTAGAATGCTGTTGATCTAGGTGATTTACGGCTTACTGCTCCACCCCAGTTGAGGAAAAAGAACCCTGCGAACTCACCCTCTACATTTTCTAAAAATTCACGCATGGATTTTATGGCCTTATTCGGAAATGGCTTCCTAGCGAAACCGGAAGAGAACTGATTACTGTACCGTTGAGTAAGCACCGGATCGGGAGGCAATAGAAATTTCACTGCTTCCGTGTAAGGCAATAACCGGATGATTGTGCTTGTAGGAGTGCCGACACTCGTAACGGGCTTTAATAGACGGATCGCCTCCGTGTTTGATCCGAGGAACAGCCCCTCCATTGTCACATTGCCGCCTTTTTTGGGGCCAATGGATAATTCGCTGCCTAGTTTGTTATTGACGAAAGGAGACCATTTTTGCCAGGCTTTGAGTACCTCTTCGAATTGATTCCACGGCCAAGTGACACGATATACAGTAGCCTTCACTGGAGCGCGATGCACTTTGAATTTGTATTTTGTATAGACGCCAAAGTTTCCACCGCCTCCCCCTCGGGAAGCCCATAGAAGATCAGAGTTGCAATTTTTGTTGGCACGAATAACTTTTCCCTTCGCGTCAACCATTTCGAGTGCGAGAAGATTATCGCTGATGAGTCCAATCGACCGTTGAAGCGGCCCGATTCCACCGCCAAGTGTGATGCCACCGATCCCAACAGTAGGGCTGTCACCGAAGGGAGCTATAAAACCTTGTCGTGCAAGCGTGTTTGCAATTCTTCCCACTCGATTGCCTGTCTCAACAACAACCGTTCCATTTTTTTTATTTAGCTTAATTTTGTTCATTTCACTTACATCGATGACAATGCCGCCATTGACCTGTGAAAGATTAACTTCCAGAGAATGTCTTCCGCTTCTAGGACGAATGGGAACTTTATTCTCGCGGGCCCATTTTATCGCGTTTGATACATCTTGCGTTCTTTGAGCAAATACAAACACCTTGGGAAATTTGTCCGTATGAGGATCCCAATTTTTACGTGCCGATTCATAACCCGAATCACCTCTAAAGATGACTCGCCCGGTAAGCTTCGTTTTTGATTTCAATCATCACATCTCCTATTAGGCAAATGATTACACTGTTAATCAAAATATGACACCTTATATCGTATGAAGGACATTCGTGTATGGAATAGGCCGATGTACTGAAATTAGTCACATTTAATAATAGCAATTGACATACGATTAGTCCCAATGATATATTGTGCATACACAACATACACAATAATTAAGGAGGCTCGTTATATGCTTGCATTAGATATTAAACATTTAAATAAAAAATATGAGCATTTTCAATTAAAAGACGTTTCTTTTCAACTGGAGAAGGGTTATATTATGGGCTTTATCGGGGCCAATGGCGCAGGAAAAACAACGACTATAAAATCCATTTTGAATTTGATTCATAAGGATAGCGGTGAAATTTATATTTTGGGCAAAGAGATGCTTGAGCACGAACTCGAATTAAAACAAGAAATTGGCTCTGCCTTTGGAGACATAAATTTCTATACTCGAAACAAGATCAAAACATTAACTAACGTAATTAAAAAGTTTTATCGTAATTGGAACGATGATGCCTATTACAATTATTTGAAAAGGTTTAATTTGAATGAAAACAAAAAAATAGCTGAATTATCTACCGGGATGAAAGTGAAATACAGCTTGGCCATCGCTTTATCACACGGTGCAAAGCTGCTTATTCTTGATGAACCCACAAGCGGACTTGATCCGGTTGCCAGAGATAATTTATTGGATATTTTTCAGGAACTCGTAGAAGATGGTGAAATCAGCATCCTGTTTTCAACTCATATTACAACTGATTTGGAAAAATGTGCCGACTATATTACTTTTATCGATAACGGACAAATTATCAATAGCTCTGAGAAAGAAGAATTTATTGATACCTATCGCTTGGTGAATGGGAAAGAAGAACAAATGGATTCGATAAAAGACCAGTTAATTGCCTACAAAAAGAATTCATTCGGCTTTACAGGCTTGATCCATACGAAAGACTTTGATCCATCGTGGGATATAAAATCGGCTTTACCCAATCTTGAGGAGATTATGATCTATTTCTCGAAAAAGGAGAATCTTCATGTATAATTTGCTAATGAAGGAATTAAAGCTGGGCGTAAATCCTTTCTTCTATATCATGCCTTTCTTAACAGGGGCCTTAATGCTAATTCCCTCATGGTTATATTTCCTTGTCCTGCTTTACTTTTGTTTCCTCACGATACCGAACATGTTTGCAGGCTATAAAACGCAAAATGATTTAATATTTACAAGCATGCTGCCTGTAACCAAAAAAGACATCGTAAAAGCAAAAGTATCTGTTATTGTCATTCTGGAATTAATGCATATCCTTATTGCAATGATATATGGCATGATTAGTGTTCGCCTGTATCCGAATCTGATCTACTTATTTTTCAAGCCATCCTTTGGTTTTTGGGGACTATGCTTTGTGATGATTGCGATCTTCAATCTTATTTTTATATCCATGTATTACAAAACAGCATATAAATACGGGGCAGCTACAGTTGTATCCATTACTGCCACTATCCTGTTTGCTGGATGCGCAGAATGGCTCGGCATACAAAATTCGTTCGTGTCTAATCTTTTTAAAGGGGCAGGCACTGAGCATTTGACAACTCATTTATTTATCCTAATCGCGGGCATCATGATCTTTGCAATATTTACGATAATCGCCTATCGTATTGCCATAAAACGATTTGAGAAAGTGGAAATATAATGAACATAGCAATTTCGAACACCTCTGATAAACCAATCTATCAGCAGCTTTTTGAACAAATCAGCGCACAAATTCTCAAGGGCGAACTAGAAACGGGATACAGTTTGCCACCCATACGTCAAGCGGCCACGGAGCTTCGTGTGAGTATCATTACTGTAAAAAAAGCTTGGGAAGAGCTCGAACGAGTGGGGTTGATTTACACCGTAACCGGCAAAGGATGTTTTATAGCCGAGCTCTCTCCCGACGAGATGCTTCAGAAACGAAATGAAATGATCTTGAAGCAAATGATTACCGACACGGAGTATTACAAATCCTTTGGCCTCTCGTTAGAAGAAGCCTTTGAGCTGTTGAAGGAAGTTTACTGAACAGGAATGAAAATAAACCACGTCCTAAGGACGTGGTTTATTTGTTTTATTGGTGCTTTATATTTGATTTAAAGAGATTAGCTTGCTGTCGCCACGAATAGAATTACCCAAAAAGATTGGATAATTCATCTCCATATAAGAATACTACAGCAATAGCTATCAGCAGATTCAATATAGCCGGGAACACTTTTCCAAATGGATGGTTGACTCTAAGATGAGAGAGGATAGCCAGCAGCATCATAATGCCAATCCCTATTCCGGACCATGCGGCAACCTCCGGATACCAATAACCGATGATGAGTCCTATGCATCCAACAATTTGAACATAGCCCGTAATGACGCGAAACCATTGAGGAAGTTTAATTGAATCAAATAGTTCGACCTGATGCTTGGCTCCTGCAATCTTGCTTCCGCCAAAGAAAACCATGGAGAAAAGCAGCCAGCTTTGAAGAACGATGGTTAGTATATGCATGCGAATCCTCTTCCTTTTCCGTTTTTTATTAGACACCATTTGGTGTCCTTTTTTATAATAGTACACAGATACGTATTCTGTAAAGCAATTATTATGAAGGAATTAATGGAAACCAAGAGCTTGATCCCTCACTTCCCTAATAACTTCATAAAAACATAAAAAGACCCGTAGAAGAGCACTTTTTTGAAAGTGTCTATCCTACGGGTCAATGTTCTAATATGGATTCCCACTGCCCATTCGAGCAGCTTCAATTTGAGGAAAGTGCAATTATTTCTTGAAAATTCTAAAGGGAGCGCCAACTGGAAGAAAAACCCGTCCGAAGTGCGCATTCAACACGGCAACACCACATCCGTAGAAAGAAACAATGGCTATGGCCATCTCAGAGTAAGCTGCGAATGTGTGAAAAGCTCCATTCCCTACACCAAATGAATCCAAGCTTAATCCTATGAACAAGAAATCAATCAATACAAAGATAATGAATAGCACCTTATTTGTTTCCATTGCGCCAATGGTCATAAAGAGCGTAAAGATTAAATAGCCAAGAAATACAAATCCTAGCTGCTTAACATCAAGTCCAGATGCTAGTTCCGGGCCAAAAACACCCAATTTAATTAACCAGCTTGCTGCCATTCCAAACCAGAAGAAAGCATACGCTCCAAACGCCGTCATTCCAAATGTATTGTTATGCTTAGCATCTTGAATGCAAGCGAATAGCTGAGCGAATGCACCGAGAAAAATAGCCCAAGGAATGACATAACTGAGTCCAGTAGTGATGCCAAGCTTTTGCGATGAAGCAACCAGCGTGACGATGGCCAAACCAAATAACCCAATTGCACTAGGGTCTGCTGTTACGATTTTTACATTTTGATGTGTCTGTGATGTCATGAACTAAGAAGCCTCCGATTTAAAGTATATCCATTTGAGGACCTATTCTATCACATATCTAACATACTGAATATGTCCGTATATATATTGTCACATTTCATGTCTGTTATTCACAGAAAGTTCACGGATAGTCACATGGATAAGTAGCTCTGTAATAACAAGACCGCTTTAGCCCGATCATTGGTACCGATCTTAGCGTATATATCGCTTAAATAATTTTTAACCGTACCTTGTGTCAAATATAACTGTTCAGCAATCTCCTTTGCATTGCAGCCTTCCACAAGAAGCCTTGCAAGGTCATGCTCTCTTTCTGTCAGCTCAAATTCCTTACCCGCATTTTCAATTCGACTGATCTGGTTACGGATATTAAGGGCAAGCTTGCGAGCCACTTTGCCGGTGAGCAGCAAATTGCCGGAAAGCGCTTCATAGATGAATTGAACAAGCTTGACTCCGTCAATGTCTTTAAGCAAATATCCTGCAGTCCCATTGCATAAAGCTTCTATTATATAAGCATCATCATCGAAGGTCGTTAAGATAAGAATAACCACGTTCGGATGCAGCTCATTGATGATTTTGGTTGCCTCCACCCCTCCCATGCCCGGCATTCGAATATCCATTAGAATGATATCAGGAACGAACAAGCTAAGCCGTTCAAGTGCTTCTTCTCCGCTATAAACCGTCCCAACGACCTCCAAGTCCGAGCGTACCGAGAGCAGCGTTTCCAAACCTTCCAGCATAAGCTTCTGATCATCTACAAGCATGATACTGATCTTGCGATCTGTATTCACTGCTCTTCCCCCTTTGCAACAGGCATATGGACTTCGAGAATGAATCCATTATTCGGCTCACTTACTACGTTTAATTGCCCTCCGATAGCCTGAATTCTATCCTCCATCGAATTCAGACCAAAGCCATAGATGACCGAATCGCTGCCTCTTCCATTGTCCTTTACCATCCATATGAATCGTATCTTGCTGCTCCGTAATCGCAATCTCAACCCTACTCGCCTTGCCATGCTTTAGCGCATTGGTGATCGACTCCTTGATAGAGTTGATCATCACATACTCCTGAAGGGAGATAAGTGGGGTGTTCATCTCAAAAAACAACATAAATTGAACGCCCGTCTGCTGAGCTGTATCATTCATGATTTTATTAATCCTAAAATAACGGCTGTAACGCCGAACAGCTAGGGAATGGACTCCACTCCATGAATGATGACAGCCGGCCAGAAGCTGCGAGTTTTGGCATTTAAAAACCCGTAAAATAGCGAACCTACGATAAACAAAGGAATCTCTGATATTTTATGAAGATGATACGTTGCGAACAAAATGCCATTCACGGCCCAATCCCATTTGCCAAAGGCTCCCTTCATCTTAGGAAGAAGAACGCCACGGAAGAATAACTCTTCCCCAAGGAAATAATTAAACAGACAACTGATTAAAGCAATACCGAGCAAATACCAGGCGCCGACAAATTCAGGTGTCGCCAGGTTTTCAATCCTTGTATAGTCCTGAGGGGCCAATACCGGAAAAAGACGATTAATCGTTTCTTCCATAAACCCGAACAAACCCGAGCTTTCAAAGAAAAAAGCGTACAATATGATTGGAATAGTAAAGGAATATGCGATTTTGTAAACCTTGAACATCTTCGGATGTACCGGATGATTTAACCACAGTCTTTTTTTCAGCCTCTCCCAGCCCAGATTGCCTAATTCTCTTTTCAAGAGAATCATAGATAATACGAACTGCCAAATCATGCCGACAATCATAAGCATTCAATAGAGAATGCCCGGATGGAAAGTGACGATTGGCGCAAGAATCGGCAGTAATACGAATCGGAAGAAAGCCATCGGCAATGCGACCAAAGCCCATAACAACCACATTTTACCAACAATGTATTGTTTTGTTTCCATTTCTCTATTCAACCTTCCCACTCCTTCTAAGGCAAAGTCCATTTCTAAAATAAATATAAAAAAAAAGACCGTCACATGATAAGTGACGATCGTCATCAATCGGAATTAAATAAAATGAACATACGATTGCTAAAATCCTGACATATGCTTTGGCCAACAGTAAGTTTATATTAGCGTTGTACACAAAATGTATGCGCTATCATAACTGCTTCTTTTTATTTTTTTTCCATTCTTCATATATAATCCTTAATCCTTAATGTAGTCAATTTCATGCAAGTTGAATATTTGAGGAGGTGATCTTTATCGTTCTTGAGGGGTAAAAGGAACTCACAGCTGAGAGTAGACATGGTTTTAAAATAATCGTGTTACAAAGGAGAGCGTTGAATGTGGAACTAGTTAAAAACCCAAGAAAAATTAAAGTATTTGGTTTTTTTGTCGCAATAGGC
This sequence comes from Paenibacillus luteus, assembly GCF_006542765.1. Lineage (GTDB taxonomy): Bacteria > Bacillota > Bacilli > Paenibacillales > Paenibacillaceae > Pristimantibacillus > Pristimantibacillus luteus. The sequence continues at coordinate 56,406 of NZ_SKCD01000044.1, read as the reverse complement.
TTAATTCTTAGTTTGATGATTGCCAAACAGGTTTCAGCTGCGGATGAAGATTTCCAGATCGGCGTATTTTGGGTGCCACCTGCTGCTTATACCAACGAGACTCATTACGATTATCTCCAACAAGCACATATCAACTGGATTATTAATGTTGCTTCCACAGATTTGAACACCGTAGAAGTCAACAAACAGATGCTTGAATTAGCGGCTGAAAGAGGCATGAAAGCTGTAGTTGCAGATTCTAGATTCGATAAAGTATATGATAATACAGCTACTGATGCTGAAATTGCTGCAATGGTGAACGACTATAAAGGTCTTCCTGGTTTGGGCGGATATTACGTCATGGACGAACCCTTATTTGAAAATATTACTTACGCGGGACATGCTTATCAACAATTCCTGCAGCATGATCCAGTTTCAGTGCCTTACTTAAACTTATTACCTTATGTTTGGAATAAACCGGAATATGAAGACTATGTGGATCAAATCATCGAAGCAACTCCCGATCTTAAATATTTAACATTCGATAATTATCCGTTTAGAACCAATGGCACAACGAATTTTGACATCTTGGATGATTATTACACGAATTTAAAAATAATTAGGGAAAAGGGCTTGGCTCACAACTTGAAGACTGGCGCCTACATTCAAGCTGCTGGTTACTTTGATATGCGGCGCCCGCTTGGAGACGAATTACGATATAACGTATTTACATCCCTTGCGTATGGTATGAAGGCTCTTTATTGGTTTCCGTATTGGCACCCTGGCGTGCCTTTCGAAGGGGCAATCATTCATACAGACGGAACAAAGACGGATCTGTACGAACCCTTCCAAAACTTGAACGCGCAAATTGAACAATGGGGCCCCACTTTAATGAAATTAAATTCAGAAGATGTTTACCATTCAGGAGTAATGGCAGCTGGAACGAATGCTGTTCCCGCCGACTTTTTCTGGAAGCCTGAGAATACCACAGATAACGTAATCATCTCTTATTTCACCGATGCAAACGGCAGGAAATATATTATGGCAGTTAATAGAGACTACGCCAATACTGCGACGCTGTCTTTCCATGTCAATTCTTCCCCTACTACGATCAAAGAAATTTCCAAAGTTACGGGCAATGAAGTAAGTACGAATTATAATGCGTCAACAGGCGTAATTTCGGCTGAATTTGCTCCCGGTGAGGGACGTCTTTATGCACTGCCGACGGAAGGCATGGGCGAGCTTCTAGTAAATCCAGGCTTTGAAGACGGATTAACGGGCTGGACGGCATACAATCCAAGTACACTGACATCTGTTACCGATCCAGTGAAATCAGGTGCAAATGCGCTTGAAATAAGTGCAAGGAGCATGAACTACACAGGCGCGATGCAGGATATAAAATCAATATTGTTAAGCAACGGGCAAGGCACCTATGATTTCGGAGCTATGCTTCGCACGAAGTCGGAAGATACGCAAACCATGTATGCAAATATCTTCATTAACGATAGTACCGGTGATCATTACTTTAATGGCTCTTTTGTAGAGGCAAATAACGGAGAATGGGTACTTTCATCCGGATCGGCTTACATTACTTGGACGGGCGTCCTGAATTATGCACGAATCTATACGGAATCGGAGGCGGGAACCGGCATTTATTATGTGGATGATTTCAGCCTGAAGAAACCGGATCAACCCGCACAATTCAAAAGCACCTTATCCGCCAATATGAGCTCGATCACATCTGGAACGGAATTTAAAGTAAGCTTTGGACTAAACGATATTACCCACCCTGTCTACGCACAGGACATCAATTTGGATTATAATCCTGCCGTTATGGAATTTGTCTCTGCTAAGTCTTTGAAGGAAGGTGTCAAACTTATCGAGGTGGTTAAGGCACCTACCGGAAAGCTTCGGTTAATTATTGCCAGCGAAGGTCCGGAACACGCGATTACCGGTAACGCGCCAATCATAGAACTAACTTTTAAATCAAAAAAAGTTTCTCAGACAGCATCCGGCTTAATCTCGATTCTTAACGCTATGTTAGCGGACGTACGCGGAAATGAATACCAAGCTGACGCAGCTTCCGTTGCTATAGAAGTAATGAAAGGAGGAGGCTCGGGTGATATAAACGAGGATGGTAAAATATCAATCGGCGATTTAGCCCTCGTTTCCGCTAATTACGGCAAAAACAGCAACAGTTCTGATTGGCAAACGGTCAAGAATGCCGATATTAACGGCGACGGTATTATTGATATCCTCGATCTCTCAGCGATTGCCAAGAAATTAATTAGCTAGAATGAAAAGGGAGGGACTTCTTCCCTCCCTTTCTAATTGCAAGCATGTTTTTACACAATTTCTTAGAAAACGGATTCATCAAAGCTTGCACCCATGGAAAGGAAACTATTATGAAACGTAATTTATTAACTCTTCTAATCATGACTGTGCTTAGTTCGCTCTTGTCGTTTCCAGCGAGCGCAAATGTAGAGAAAACACCAACTTTCCGAATAACCTCTATTGGAGCATCCAATAATCAAGTTGTCGTGAGCATGACAGGTAAAAACGTGGTGGATTTATATGGCTATGAAGCACGATTTACGTTTGACCCTAATCATCTTGAGCTGGTGGAAACGACGTCGACTCTCGGTGGTTTTTCCATATCCCCGAAAATCAATAGCAACGAAATTGTCATCGCCCATACAAAAACCGGTAATGTACTTGGTAAAAGTGGAGATTTTGTGATCGGTACTTTAACCTTTAAGTATAAGCAACTCGGACAATCCACCGTCGCCTGGAAATCAATTAAAGCAGTGGATCACAATTTAGGCTATCAAACGTATTCACTGATGGAAAGTGCTTCCGTTAGTTCAGCGAAAATGGAAACACCCCCACATGTTTTGGGTTCCGTCGACGTGAGTAAGCAAGAGTTGAATAATATCAAAGACGGTAAAGTAGTCATTGAAGTTGCGGACGGAAAGCAAACTGTCCTGCTGCCTGCAAAAGCCGCTGAAATCATCGGCAACAACAAGCTCGAATTGAAGTTTAAGGACTTATCTGTTTACCTTCCGGTGGAAGTGCTGAAAAGCTTGCAGGATCTGTTATCCTTCGATGAAATGGAGGATGCGAAAATTTCCTTCAGCTTCAATAAAGTTTCTCTCGAAGTGAAAAATGATTTATTGACTAAGGCATCGAACAAAGCAAAGGCGAAAATAACGGCTAACGGCGATATCATTGATTACAGCCTATGTGTCATCACTGCAAAAGGCAAAGTGCAGACCCTAACGACATTCAATAAGCCTATTACGGTTAAGCTAAAAGTTAACTATAGCGCACAATCAAGTTTGCTTGGCCACTACTTTATCACTGATAGCGGTGAACTTGAATACGCCGGTGGCGTAATTGCAGAAGGATATATGACCGCAGAAGTAAGCCATTTTAGTAAATACGCTGTACTATCATATGATAAATCGTTTGAAGATGTCTCCGATACGCATTGGGCGATACTTGCAATCAAAGAACTAGCAGCCAAGCATGTCGTAATTGGTGTAAATGATACCCAATTCCTTCCTAACGCTAATATAACGCGCGCTGAATTTGCCGCATTTGTTGTACGTGCTCTTGGGCTAAAAGCAGCAGGAATATCCTCATTTGCCGATGTGAGTAACAAAGCATGGTATGCTTCAATCGTGACCGCTGCCGAAGAAACGGGAATCATTAAAGGGCGCAGCGAGTTTGTCTTTGCTCCAAATGAAACGATTACTCGCGAAGAAATGGCAGCCATCATTGTTCGCGCTTATCAATACAAGACGGGAATCCAGGCAACGGCTGAGCAGCACACTACTTTTATCGATGTGAAAGAAATCTCTGCGTGGGCTAAAACCGATGTGAACACTGCGTTTGAGCTTGGTTTGATTTCAGGGCGCGGGGATTGGCATTTTGCACCGAAAGAATGGTCAACGCGTGCTGAATCATCGCAAATTATCGTTAATCTACTTAAAAAGCTATAGGCGATTGCCAAAATCCAAATAAAAAGAAACCTTCTGCTCGATGCTAAGGTTTCTTTTTATTTGAATATCTTCAGCCTCTACTGCTACAATTCGCCTTCTTTATTTGGTTTGAGAGACGTTTATTACGGTTTTATTGTTTCCGCTTCTTGTTGCAGCTGCTGAATAATGAAGTTGCCGTTTATGATCTTTTCCTTTAAATCCTGTACGGTATAGTAATAATGATTGCTCGCTTCAAATCCTATTCGGGAATCCTTAATAACGAGATTATACAACAGCAGGACATCATCTGCTTCCTCGCCTACGATATCAATGAGCTTACGACGTAATTTAAGACGTGTCTCCTCTTGTTTCGTGTTATGATATCGGTTGCGAGTTCTGACGAATTCGATTTGTAAATAGGTGCTGTGAAAATGAAAATAGGCTCCGGAAGCTGCTGTCATTAAGCTGTCAAACTCGCGCTTGGCCTCGGGAAGTACAAACTTGTGCGATTTTTCGAGCAGCTGCAGTCCCTTCTTCCAACCACTGGATAGCTTTTTAAACTGTTTGGCGAAAACAGGCTCCGGGTAAATTCCCCGCCAGCCCTTAAGATCATCATATGGAAATCCGATCATGGTTGCGTCAAACCCAGTAGGCTCCATATGCAGCAGGTTAGCAGGTCCGTAATTTTGTGGTGCAGCATATAGGACATTCAGATCAAACGGGAATTCTCGAAATGCTCGGCTGAAAGCGTCCGTTGCTTCAGCTATCCATGGTCCAGCCGCACGGCCGAATTTCCCTTGGAGCAGCGCAACGATTCCAGTTAACTCATGGTTATGGTCATCCTGCTCGGTATCCCAATAATATTCTGCGGCTAACTCCAGATTGAGCGAAGGATAACCGCCTAATGTCCAGCTTAGCATTAAAGCGCTGACCCCCGAAGCGTCCAGACGATTCAAATGCTCTTCAAGCTGCTGAAAAACAGGTAGGAACGGTACCGCCGAGCACTCCCAAGTATTGTTGAACTGAACCTTCGCTGCAGTACGTAGCCCACGGGCATTGGCCGCCCGCCAGCTATGCAGTGCCTTTTCTCCAGGCCCGACTATGGACATCGAGTAATCAATAACCTCTCCCGGTATTTCGGCAATATTCGTATGAATCGCTTCTTCACTCACACACATGACGATCGCTTGCTCCGGAAGAGCGTCAATAGCAGAGGCGATATCCTGCTCCGTCCAACCCGCTTGATGGGACCATCCCCATGTCCAGCAAAGAATACGCGCATCCGGTTTCTCCCGAACAGCGCCCTCCACAATCAAACGGTTGACTTCTGCAACAACCTCGCTTGCCTTGCGCTTGCTGCAGCGCGGACAATTCGTCACGCCACCGGCCGCACGCGAATAACAATGCGTCCAGTTCTCCGACATTGTAATCGTAATTAAACCAGCCAAACCAGGCACCTCGTGAAACAAATAGGCTATACTGTTGCTAAGCAGCTGTTGAATATCCGGATGGGAAGTACACAGCATGCCCTGTCCATCCTCGGTATGGCCTTGCCAGCCAGGCTTATCCTCAAAGAAGGAAATAGGCATGGAACGAGGTTCATTACAGTACAAGTAAACGCCGATGCCGTAATGAGCGGCTCGTTCTACCAACTTACGAAGGCCGATTATGCGTTTGTCCGAATCCACGGATAATTCAGGCGCCACCTTCCATGGCACCAAGCTGTACAAAACGCTTTGCAGCCAAATCCCGTTTATGCCTGTTTCGGACAATCTTTCCAAGAGATCGTCGGGGAACGGATTTAATTCAGGCGCGAGAAGCGGATCCCCATATAAGGCGCTGTAAGAATATATGATGCGCGTATCAAACTTTGTTGTCCTTCGGTACTCTCCTGCGATCATATAAGGAACCCTGCGTTTTTGCATCTGCGCGGCAATCCACTGCAGCCCTCTCATGATTCCAGCATCATCAACGGCACTGATCAAGATCTGATTCGTATGAGCATCCGCTGTAATCGTATGACTCTCTGCTAATTGAGTTTTATCCGTTATGATTTCGATACGCATAACAGAACCCTCTAATAAAGCCTTCGAAGAATCTGAGCATTGGAGAATATCCCATTTGATTCCCCAAATCTGTTCATGCTTTGTTACGAATCGTTTGACCGACATTTCCACAGCGGAATTCCCCTGCGGATAAACAATTGTCCACCGCGTATCAAGCCTGAGCTCATCCGGTCTCACATCCCTTACCGCTGCTGCATTTGGTCTATTTTCCACCTTATATTGATCAAGAAAATCAAAAGGCTGCTCTAATCGGCTCAGCTGTGCCGAGGTTTCCGCATGTCTATCGAAGCGCTCAGCCAACGTTTCTTTTATGCGCCTAGTTTGTGCTCGCTGCTCATCGCTTAAAGGCTGATACTGGACAGGCTCCGTCCAAGGCTTCATACTGCCTAACTTGATCCATAAAAAATCGTCCTCTTTCAACGTGAAAGCCAGACGTTCCTCTGTCCATCCGAGCAAATGCAGCAATTGCACGAAGGATAGCAGATGCCAGTTTGCTCGGATGATCGTAATATATCCTCGTTCAAGCCATTTCTGCTCGGTATTCACTAGTGATTCTTCAAGCCCAAGCTCACCAGCCGCTTCTCTAATTTGCGCTTCCGTAGCACTTAGAACTTCGGCGACTCTAGCGATAGGCACCAAGCTCCAATTCCGCCAAATGACTGCCTGCATACGTGTCGGGAAATGCGGAAAATTCAATGCCGGCTTGTCTTGGCTAGCTTGCAGTTCAAGTATCATTGTCACTCCCCCATTCTCCCTTCTAACCTTCTTGCAGAAAAAACTTGATCAAACACACCAACAAAATTATATACATCAAATACATGGTGACAGCTTTCCTCCATTTGCCACGCTCTTTTTTTCACGTCCTCCCATACAAGCTGAGCTTGCACGACCTCTTCTTTATCCAGCAGCTCTAAGCCATGCGTCAGCTCTTTCCAAATGTCTGTATGGAGCTTCATATATTTCCACGAACTGGCGTGGCAATGGTTATCCTGCTTCCTATTATTCTCAATCACAGACTCGAATTGATGAATAAGCGAATTAACGCTCGAAAATAAAACTTCACTGTTAATCACTTTCCGATCAGAGGCCTGATCCAAATTAAGCTCAAAATAAAGTTCTGACAGCTTCATTGCATAGTTCAAGCATGCCATTCCGTCTCTTCCATATGCGCTTGCAAAATAATCCTCTGCGATTTCATTGAAGCTTAGCTCTTTGTTCCATAATGTTCGGGCCATAACCGACATAGGAAGCCCGTTTGGAAAGAAGGATCTCTGCACCTGACAGCTGACAAATCCATTCAAGCCTAACGGTTGCAAATGAAGGATATCTTCATATAATACTTTTGAAATTTGCAAATAACCGGGATCCTTTTGATGCGCCCACATGAAATGGTAATCGAAATCAAAGCTGTCGCCTTGAAATTGATTCCTCCAAGCTTTAAGATAACTTACGTTCCCTTCCACCGATTGCGGTAAATCCAGCTTATTTCTTATAAACAACGGAACATCTGGAACATGGTCAATCGCAGCGAATGACTGTCGATATGTGCGGGTTATCGGAGCAAATTGCATAACGAAGCGGTTTGGATTGACAATCCTTTCATTCTCGGGCGGCCACATCAGCTCATGATAGATGAGGAATACAATTCGGGTTTCCAGCCCACGATTCGTCAAGGCCTGATCTAATTCATTCAATAACTTCACATACAAATCGGATGGCGTTTCAAGCAAACATCGTTCGCACTCACATTGATTATTGGAACCGTCCGACAACCAAAGATGCAGCAAATCGACCTCCGGATGCAAGGATGCATAGAGTTCGATTTCCGTTATCATTTTACGGCGGGCTTCAGGATTCGAATAACAAAGCTCTGTATTAATGGGAATGCCTTCCCACAATTCACGCTTACCATTCACTTGAGCGAAATACGGAGTGATTCCAGGATCGATCTCCTCTTCCCATTTCTCCCAGCTCATCCCCTGGATCCCAAAAGGAGCGCATGTCCACCCATGGCCAACAGCTTGATAAATCATTCCTCTTTTTTGAAGCTCATGCTTCGCCTCAGCGACATAGGTTCTTGCTAATTCCACATTAAAATCGTCGCTGCAAACCTTAAGTGGGTTATTCAAATGGCTGTACCATCGTTCAAAGAAATGATAGCCTTCTCTGAATTGAATGAAATAACTGTTGAATCCAACCTTTGCCATCCAATCGATCATCTCGGTGACATGTTCAACACTAACCGCACCTTCCATACATATCCCTCTGTATCGATAAGAAGCTCGCTCTTTTACATTTATGGCGTAGGACCTAAAATCCGTATGTGGTAAATATTCACCATCGACTCCCGGCCTCACCCATCTGCAGCCTAGCTCAAACAGGAAACGATAGACCGAAAGCAGCACGCTCCGCGGATTTACCCCGGTTATCATTCCTTTACCGTGAGATACTTCTATCATCATCTCATCATCGTAAGGATTCTGTTCACCAGCAATGCATGAAGCAGCTAGAAAATCGTTTGTTAAGCCGATCCATAGACCATTTTCTCTCTTGTCATACTTTTCAACGATTTTGAGAATCATACTGCAATTTGAAATCACTCCTACGTAACGGACTAATTCTTCTGCTGCGTATTGGATCGTTTGATTATCATGTTTAATGACGTAAACACAATTCTCATGCTGCTGGATTAATTCACGTAACATCCTGCTCTCCCCCTCACTGCACTGACACTCCAAGCACAATTTCTTGCCCTTTCTCACACGAAGCGACAATCGCGTCGGCAACTTCTACCCCGTGAACAGCGTCAGCGAATGAAATAACGGATGGCTCTGCACCCTGCGCGATGCAACGACAAATATAAGTTAACTGCTCACGTAAACTTCCAATGGTTTCGCCGTGAAGCTTCACATGTATATGGATATCAGGCGTTAATCTGCCTCCTCCATCCCATATATGCAAGCCCGAATGGCTCGATTCAAAATGTGCCGATCCGCTTTGACCGATGACTTCGATCGCATCGGCAATTTCAATGCCTGCCGCGTCAGGCGTCATCCAGTTGCTATGAAGGACGGCAATCGCACCGTTCTCGAATTCAAGATTTGCCCACAGCACTTCAGGAGAGGAGGAACCTGATAATGTTCTTCCGTAAGCCTTTACCTTCTTAACCCGACAACCGGCATACCAGATGGCCAAGTCGATGTCGTGTATCATTAGCTCATAGACCGTATGCACTCGCTTAAACGTATCGAATAAAAACTGCTCCCTGGCCCGTTTCATATACATGCTCACCGGAGTACCTACTTTACCTGACTGAATCGCCTCTTTGATCGCCGCATAACGGGGATCGAAGCGGAGCAGATGACCAGGCAGCAGCAGCCTGCCGCTGTCTGCCGCGACAGTCTGCATTTCCCGTGCCTCTTCAGGCCTGATCGTTACCGGCTTCTCAACAAGGACATGTTTGCCCGATCGAAGCGCTTTCAAGGTCGGCTCCAGATGTTGGCTTTCGAAGGTAACTACACTGATCAAATCGATATCATCGTTAAGAATTAGGTCATCAACATTGGAATAAAGCTGCTTAATGCCGTATTTCTGCCCGGCTAGTTCCAGCTTCTCTGGCGAGTGATCGCACACAGCCACAACCTCCGCTTGCGCGAGCGAGCAAAAGGCTTCCAGATGATTCATCCCCCATCTACCCAAGCCAAGAATACCTACTTTCACTTTGTCCATGAGTTGACTCCCTCTCTATAAATTAGGCGGAACCTCCAACCTTTCGAAGCAAGCCTGCGCACACTCAATATGCTTCCAGGCCTCGATCAACAAAAACATGCCATGCCCTGGAAAAAGGCTGTCGACGCGGAGTTGATGTAGTTTGGCGACCGTATCCGCATATTCTGAAATATTACAATCCCAGATGTTCTGAATAACGACCTTTCCCCCGGCAAAAACAGTATCCCCGCTGAACAGCAGCTTTCTCCCATCCCTCTCCAACAGAAGAGCAATATGCCCTCGTGCATGGCCCGGCGTCTCGATTACCTTCAGTACGATATCTCCGATGATGATCTCATCATTCTCCAGTACGATCTGGGTAACTGCACATGGCAGGAATTGGTAATCCTTTGGATACACATTCGCCTTTACCGCTGCAGTGATGCTTACCTTATTTCTGTCTCCCCGCTCAATCCACGGTTGAATTTCCTTTGAAGTGATAACCGCAATTCCATATTGACGTTGAAAATAAGCAGCACCTGCCGCATGATCGCCATGTCCGTGAGTAAGCACCAAATACTTGATTTGTGAGGGAGCGATACCTAAACGTTCTATATTCGCGACGATCCGCTCTGGATTCACTCCGCCTCCTGCATCAATCAACGCATACTCGCCATTGCCTCCATCCAGCAAATAGACATTGCAATCCATCGAATCACTGATCTGAGCGCCAAACTTACCGCTTCCGACCATGAAAATGCCCTCGTCGAGCTTAATCATGACGGAATGTAGGCAACACACTCAATTTCCACGCGCATGCCTGCAGGAAACTTGCCAATTTCAATCGTGCTGCGTGCTGGAGGTTCCTCTTTGAAAAATTCACGGTAAGTCCGATTGTATAGCTCAAATTCGTTCAGGTCGTCAATAAAGGAGGTCACCTTGACCACATGCTCTAACGAAGTTCCAGCGGCCAACAAAATTTCGCCCATATATTCGAGTACGATACGCGTCTGCTCTTCCATATCTCCCGGAAACAACAGCTCTCCCGTCACGATATCAAATGGACATGTTCCAGCGACATAGACCATATCGCCAAGCTTTACGGCTTGAGAATAAGCACCGCTAGGTTTTGGCGCTCTATCTGAACAAATAACTTCTTTTCTCATCGCTAGCTACTCTCCTCTTGATTGCCCTTATAGGAACAGGCCAATTGATAATAAAATTCAGCTGCCTGCACAACCTCATTAACCGGTACCCATTCTTCCGCAGAGTGCGCCTGCTCGATTGAGCCTGGGCCATACACAATAGAAGGAATGCCGCTCCATGCTTGTAGCTTGCTTGCATTGCTTCCGTACGTAACGCCTCGCAGGGATGAATTCAAGCCAAGCGTAGCGGCAGCCTGCTTCGCCGACCGCACAACTGCAGCGTCATGCGGTGTGTTTAATGCGGGATCGAGCAGCAGCGGTTCGATGGTTAGCCTCGTTTGGCTAAGCTCTGCCCTAAGATCACGTTCAAATTCAGATAGCACCTGCTCCGGCGACTCCCCCGGCACGATACGACGATCGACGCTAATTTCACAAGCTTCCGGAACGATGTTAATCTGACTTCCGCCGTTGATCGTGCTCACAACAATCGTTGGTTTCCCGCACAATGCACTCTTAGTCGTCGCCAGCCCCGGTTCCACGCGCTCATGAATATAACGGACAACATCCATCATTGCATTTATGGCATTTTCTCCCTTGTGCGGAACCGAGCTGTGTGCGGACTTGCCGTACGTCTGCACGGTAAAACGAGCACAGCCCTTATGCTCCACGACGATACCAAGCTCTGTTGGCTCTCCAACAACAGCTCCTGATAACGGTAAATGAAGCGACATAAACGTTGTAAGTCCCCGGAAAGCGTATTCCTCGTCAACAGAAGCGCAAAATATAAGATCCGCGTTAAGATGCTCCGGATGCTGCGCACATCTCTCCATCATGTGAATCATGCCGGCCAATGCGCCCTTCGTATCGCAAGCTCCTCTACCATACAACCGACCTTCACGGTAATTAGGTATTAGCGCATTTTCCATGCTCCCTATGGATACGGTATCCATGTGCGCCTCGAACAGCAAGGCTGATTCTGGCTTGCCTACACGCAATTCAGCGATAATATTGTCACGTCCATCAACAACGGGCTGCCGGGTGACTTGCAGCCCCGCCTTACGCATACGCTCCTCGACATAATCGGCAACGTCTCGCTCTCCTCGCGCCTCCTCCTCATAATGCGGATTTACGCTTTGGATGCGCAGCAGATCGTCCAGGATTCTTACAGCTGGATGCGCTGCACTTTCGGAATCAATCACCGATGATAAATCCATCCTTCTCACTCCTAGAGCCAATTAATGTCATCGTATGACCAACCCTTCGTCTCAGGCAGCTCCCTTGTGTCTGGCTAATGCCAAGCTCCTTCGCGAACTTTGTTTCCACGATACGGTCACTTGGATTTAGTTGCCCATCGAGAATTTGCTGCTTTATATACTCAACCAAATCAACGCTCATGCTTTGTTTTTGCAAAAAAGTTTGCCTCGTTATTAGTGCTTTCGTAGGTATACCCGCTCTCCCAAAGCAAAATTTATTCTGCAACAATGTTGACCCGAGAGTTCGCAGCTACGGCTTTAGTAATATTTTCCCGCTTGTCACCTTGCCAGCAACCAAATCAGAAAATGCCTTGTCTCCCTCGGCAAGCGGTCGAATCTCCGTCCAGCCTTCTTCTGTAATTTTTCCTGTGGTTAGCAGCTCTACAGCATCATGAAAATCCTTGCCCGTATAGCAGAATGATCCTAGTATTTCAATTTCACTGCGTATCAAATGATTGATTGGCAGTACCGTTTCATCTATTCCAAGACCAATGTTCATGAAGGTGCCGCCTGCATTGAGCAGCTTCATCGCTGTTTCTCTGGTCGGTTGGAAGCCGGCAGCATCGATCACGACATCGATCCCTTTGGAACCAAACGCTTGCCTCGTCCGCTCTTCCAGATTACCCTCGAGCGCATTGGCTGTTTCTGCGATCCCAATGCTTCGGCTCATCTTTAATCTTGCCTCGTTCGTATCCACAATCATGACCTTCGATGCACCAAGAAGCATGGCTGTTTTGGCACAGAGCAAACCGATCCCCCCTGCTCCGAAGACAATCACATTGGCAAATGTATGACGCTCCATCGCTCTTCGAGTTGCCCGAAGTGAGCAAGCAAGAGGCTCAGCAAGAGCAGCACGATAGGAGCTCACCGATTCAGGAACGACCACAGCAGTTTCGACCGGTACAATTGCCCACTCCGCAAATGCCCCTGGGTAATGAATACCAATTATTTTTCTGCTCTTGCACAATTGGGGCAATCCTTTTCGGCAAGCTGCACAATCTCCGCAGGAGAGAAGAGGATTAACGACAATTTTCATGCCTATTAACGCATGATTGACTTCATCACCGACCTGCTCTACAATTCCGCAAAACTCATGTCCCATAATCAATGGAGGGATCCGAAGGCTGTTATGTCCCATATATCCTTCAATTTCCGATCCGCAAATTCCAACAACCTCGATTCGTACCAGCACTTCATTGTACAGGGGAATGGGACGTTCCCGTTCTTCCCAGTCCATTCTTCCTGCTGCATTCCACACTAACGCTTTCATTAAAGTACCTCCATTCTATTTCATGGCCGTCTCACGATCATTGTTGTATGATTCCAATGCTTTGAATAGCTTATTGATATCCTCTTCATCATTGAACACATGAATGGATATCCGAAACCGTCCGTCTCCGCCCCACACGTAAATATTCTGTTCGCTTAAATAACGAGCAATGGATTCGCCTTCTTCAGCAACTACGCTGATGTTCCCTGCCCTTTGGTCCGGATCCTCTGGCGTCATCACTTCATATCCACTTTTCAGCAGCCGATCGATGACATTGCTGCCAAGCGTCAAAATATGATTCTCAATCCGATCGGTTCCATGCTCCAGTAGCAGCCCCGTAGAGAACCGGGTTGCATAGACCGTAGCGAAGCTCGGATAGCCTAGCTCGAAGCGGCGAGCATCTTCATGGAACTTGAAAGATTCGAAACGGTCCGACCCAAACATATCGCGAACGCTTCTCCATCCTACTGAACAAGACTGAAACTCTGCCGTTCTTGCCGGGTTTACTCCGAGAATACCCATTCCATGAATGGATAGCAGCCATTTATAGGAGCTGCATACTACAAAATCGGATTCATTCATATCAACCGAAACTGCACCAAGCGACTGTGTAGCATCAAGTAAAAGCAAGGTTTTGGTCTTCTTGAGTTGCGCATATAAGGAACGATAATCTAACTTAGCCCCACTCAAATAGCTCACATGACTGGTCATGACCAGTCGGGTCCGCTCATCCACTTGCGCCATAATGTCTTCAACGGTTATTTTCCAATTCCTATGGTTCACAACACGAACTTCCAGCCCCTTCTGCTTCAACAAAACCCAAGGCAGAACACCTGAAGGAAATTCCAAATCGTTGATCACGATATTATCGCCAGCATCGAAATCTAGCGATTGCGCAATCATAGAGATGACTTCCGATGAATTGGACAACAAAGCAATGTTAGATGGCTTGCCGTTTAAGAGCCTCGCTAAATTCACTTTGCAGGCTTGCTCGATTTCAGCGTTATGATCACGTCCATGCGGTCCTTTGCCTCTGTAATTGAAATATTCAGCTACGGCATCCAGACAGCCCTGGTGCGGTGGAGTCTCAGCTCCATTGTAAAACCAAGTGCAATCTTGTAATCCGACAAAAGACTGCTTATTGATCAATGCATTCATGGGCTTCTCCTAGTCTTTTTTATAATGAATTGTTCGCTGAACTTACCCTTTGATGGATCCAACCAATAAACCTTTAATAAAATATTTTTGCAGGAAAGGGTATACACAAGCTATTGGCAAAACTGTAATGACTGTAATCGCCATCTTAAAGGTTTGTGGTGTAATGGCACTCATTTGCTTTTGCCCCTGATCTCTCAATTGCTCCAGCGAATTGATTTGATTCAACGTGTTATACAGTACGTATTGCAACGGGTACAAATTAGGAGACATCGTGTTATAGATTTGTGTATCAATAAATGCATTCCATTGATTGACGCATTCAAACAATACAACAGCGGCAAACACTGGTGTACAAATCGGAAATATCACTTGAAAAAATAGCTTGAAATCGTTCGCCCCGTCAACTACGGCAGCTTCCTCCAGCTCCTTAGGCAATCCTTCAATATACGTTTTAATTAATACCATGCTGAACACGGAGACGGCGCCTGGAAGAATATAAATTAGAAAGGTTCCCTTTAGCTGGAGATATCCCATTAGCAAATACATCGGGATGATCCCGCTGGAAATGTAAAGTGTAAACACGAAATATTTGCGAAAAAATTTTACACCGACCAAATCACTGCGCGTGAGCACATATGCACCCATGGAGGTAAAAAACAGCATGACTGCAGGGCCAATCAATGCACGTGCGATCGATACGAGGGCCCCTTTCAGAACCGCAGAATCTCCAAGTGCTTTCGCGTAAGAATCAAACGTGAATCCTGCTGGAAACAGAACAAGTCCGCCTTTCAGCATATTCGGACTGCTTAGGGAATAGCTGATGATATAAATGAATGGAAATACCATGAGCAACAAAATGAACAGCATAAACAAAAAATTGCCGATATCGAATAGGGTGCCGCTTATCGTCCGTTCCTTCATCTTGTTCTCCTATCTAGAATATGGCTTTCCCCGTTGATTTTTTAGCGATGGCGTTGACTGATACGATAATAATGAGGCTTATAACCGTCTTCATAATGCCAACCGCCGTCGCATAGGGATAATTAAGCAATTGAAGCCCATATCTGTAAATGTATATATCGAGAACCTCCATCTTCTCCCAATTCGTTGTATTGGTGAACAGATAAAACTGCTCGAAGTTGGAATTAAGTATCCATCCACTGTTCAAAATGAGTAGTACAATTAGCGTAGGGATAAGGTTGGGTATCGTAATGTGCCACATTCTTTGAAATCGGTTAGCTCCGTCTATTTGGGCTGCTTCATAGAATTCAGATGGAATCGAGGCAATGGCTGAAATAAAAATGACGCTGTTGTAACCCAAAAACTTCCATACTCCAATTAGGATAATAAAAGCCCACGAGTACGTAGGATCCCCCAGCACATTAATGCCTTCGTCGATCCAGCCCCACTGCACTAAAGTTTCATTTATTGCACCTGAAGAGGTAGCAAACAACGCACTTGAAAGCGAATAGATGATGATCCAAGATATGAAAAAGGGAAAGAAAGTAACGGTCTGAATCAGTTTACCGAAAAATCGCTGCCGGATTTCATTCAACAGAAGAGCGAATAGAAATGCCGTTCCTAGGTTGGCAATGAGAGCCCCTATATTAATGGAAAGTGTATTTCGTAATAGGTACATATAATCATTGGTTTCGGTGAAGAACGCTTTGAATTGCTGCAATCCTACCCATTCCGAACTGAATAACGGATAACCGGGCTGATAATGAACAAAGGCAATCAACCAGCCAAAGAGAGGAACATACGAGAAAGTAAATACTATCAAGACAGCCGGTATAAGCATGGCATACAAATATCGTTGTCTAACGATTTTTGTGATCATAAATTATCCTTTCCGCAACTCGGAAGAGATGAAGAGAAACAATGAAGATTGAAACGAATGTCGATCCAAATATTCATTGTTCCCAACATCCTCAAGCCCTGAACTCACCTTATTTTAGTTGATTTAGCTGTGCTTGCTTTTCCTGATAGAGTCGATTATATTCACTGATTACAAGATCCGGATTCAGCTTTTGATAATCGCTGATGACGGATTGATACAAAGTATCGAATTCTTCATCGTTCTTTGGTTTGATAATCAAGTTAGTAGAATTTTTAACGCGGAAATCAACCATCTTCTGATGCAATGTACCCAGCTCAGAAGTAGAATCAATGGACACCGTTCCGGCAATTCCGGTATTGGCCACTTCTCCGGTCTCTAAATAATAGTCCTTGGAGTTCTCCCACCCTAATGCGTTGTAGGCTTCTCTCATTTCTTTTGTCAGCCCTAATTCATCTTGAATAATTGGATCGAAGGCCATGGTGTAAGGAACTCCGTCCTGTCCATTCGTCAATACATTACCCAAGAAGTTGAACAAACCGAATCCGACGCTTCTTTGTGCATCCATGTCAGTCAGTGTTTTCTTGTAAGCTTCAGTCGGTACTCGCTTATTATCGACAATCGTATATTCTTCTCCTTCGAAACCGGACTGCAGCAAGACCCGTCCTTCTTCAGTCGCTGCCCACGCCAGCAATTCCTTAATTCTCTCAGGTTGCTTAGCATTTTTAGTAATCGCGTAAATATCAAATGGGCGTGTATCCTCTACACGAATTTGACGTTTCTCGTTCCGCTCCATCTGCGTCATACTGCGAACGGGCATGTTGATATATTGCATTTCTGGATGTCCGGCGTCGATCAGTCCCTGATTCGCAGTAGAGAGTCCCCATACTACATACCAGGAAGACAACACCCTGCCGCTATTGAGTTTCTCAACAAATTGATCATATTTATCCGTGAAGGAATCCTTATCGAGTATTCCTTCTCGGTAAAGCTTGTTGAAGAAGCCTAAGCTTTCTTTCACATATTCATTCATCATCATGTCTTCAAATTGTTTGTCAACCTGATTCCAAATGACTCCCATATTTCCGGCTGCCGCTGTATACCTTCCACCCTTCTCATACATGATGGTGGAAATTCCTTGCATTCCCCAAGGCTCAGCGAATGGTACAACCATTCCAAGTGTCTTCTGACCGTTTGTAGTCGGATTATCCTTCAACGCCTGCTTTAGGAATTTAATGTAATCTTCCGTTGACAGTAAATTCGGCCAACCCTGCTGCTTTAGAACATCAGTCCGCACTCCGATATCGAGAACCTCTATATAATTTTTGAAATCAACCGGTACACCGCCCTCCCACTTGTATAACTTTCCGTCTGGGGCAGTCAATTTCCATAATGGAATTTGTACGCTGAACATGTTCGCAAAGTCCGGTGATTTTTCCACAAACTCATCTAAAGGAAGCAGAGCACTTGCACGCACATATTTATCAAACGTGGCATTGTCCCGAATGGTAATGATTTCAGGATAATCTCCGCCAGCCAACATCAGATTTAATTTATCTGTATAATTGCCCGGTGTTTGAACAAAATCAAATACGATATTAAATTTCTCTTTAATCGCTTTTCCGATTTTGGTTTCGTCGCTTCTTTTAATCTGATCGTTATCTTGGGTAAGAATTTTAATTACATATTCTTCTTGCGGAGGCACTTTAGCCTCGTTCGTGCTGCTCGAAGTGCTTTCCGGGCTAGTGCTTGGCTCAGTTGCCAATGGGGTAGAATTTCCAGAACTGCACGCCGCGGTCAACAAAACAAAAGCGACCATAACCAATAACGTCATATTCCTTCGAGATGCTTTCAATTCAATATCCTCCCTTTGTTTTCAACCTATTTGTTAGCGCTTACACTTTATAGGATATAGGATGTACAATCTCTTTCATATGTTTATACATTAGTGCCCTTATGTCTATATTTTACTCGCTTATTTACGATGCGCTTCCCGATACTGCGAGGCGGTTAGGCCCATGCATTTTTTGAATGTTTTGGCAAAATGAAAGTAATCCAAATAACCCGAGTTTTCCGATATTTCTTGAATGGAAAAACTCGTTTCGTTTAATAATCTACAAGCATTCGCTATTCTTTTCTTGGTCAGATACTGCAGGAAGGTTTCGGATGCTTCTTTGCGAAATAATTGACTAACATAACTCGGATTCAACAACATCTTTTCAGATATCATTTGCAGAGATAGATCTTCTTTGAAATGCTCGTCTATATAAGCCACGATTTTGCCAAAGGTAGTAGGAGGAAGAATTTTGGGGCTTGACGCGAAGGAACGATTGTAATGGTTCAATAGCAGAGACTTTAGATAAACGATCATCTCGTTCACATGACTGAATCTATTCGATAATTGCTGGTAGGACAATAATTGCTCTTCTTCCAGATTATAAACATGGAATAAAACCATATTATACAGAGAAACTGCGTTTCTTATCGTAAACGATCCTTCCGCAATTAAAGATACTATTTTTTCGGTCAGTTCGTTAACAAGACCCAAATTCCGAGTCTGATTCAACTGCCATAGAATCTCCTTGATCTCATCCAAATTGCCGCTTGGGAAACGAGCATTCCAAATTCCCTTATTTCCAGTGATGAAGAAACAATTTGCTGCGACACTGGCATCTCCGATCGAGTTGATGAGGTTCGTAGGATCATACACACAGTTGCCAATTCCAATGCCTGAAACCCCTTCTGGAAGATCTTGAGAAAACGAATCTGACAGTACTGTAATATAGTCGCCTCGAAAGATATAGGCTTTCATACTTCTGCCTATTTGCAATGAAATATAGGGAACATCAACTGAAATTTCAAGCTCAGCAGTACCCACAACAACGACAGCCGCAGCACCGATTCTCTCATCCCAATCAAAGCCTATTTTGCTCATTGTTTCTAGAAGCAGCTGGTTTGAATATCCTTCGCTCTCCTGTAACATATTCAACAATTCCATCTGAAGGACAGCTCTATGCCTTTGCTGCTTCTTGCTAAATTGGTCCAATACCTCTATAATTTCTGCTTCATCAAATGGCTTTAGACAATAGGATAATGCTCCATATTGAATCGCCTTTCTAGCATATTCAAACTCCTTATACCCCGACGTTACAATAAAGCTAATCTCTCTGTTCAATTCATTGCTTTTCCTTATTAATTCCAAACCATCTATTCCAGGCATACGAATATCGGTAAACACCAGATCAGGGGAAAGTTGCTTTATTTTCTCATATCCTTCTATTCCATTGAATGCTTCAGCTATAATCTCATATCCAAGTGAGTTCCAGTCAACGATTGACTTCAAGCTTTTCACGATCCATTTCTCGTCATCTATCAGAAGCACTTTAAGCATTAGCTTCATCTCCCCTCTGCGGCAGCAATAGCTCAACCTCTGTACCGTTGTCCTCTTCACTGAAAATCCTTAAACCATAAGGGGCGCCATAAGCAGTTCTTATACGGTTGTGAACGTTTACAATTCCGAGATGTTCATTATCGTGATTGTTGATCCGCTCAAGAAAGTGCTCGCCCGCAGCCAATTCCGCTTGGATAGAGCTCAATTTTTCACTTGTCATTCCAAGCCCATCATCCTTAATCCATATGACGATATCACCTTCTACTGTCATCTGCCCTCCGAGCCACAAATTCCCCTTTACCATTCTGTTCTCGAGTCCGTGAGTGATCGCATTTTCCAAAATAGGCTGAAGGATCATCTTAATAATTTTATTTCTTAATAACTCCTCTGGAAACTCAATATGGATCTCAAATCGATCATCGAACCTGAAATGCTGCAGCTTTAAATAGGACTTTGCGATATCCAGCTCTTCACCGAGTTTAACCACATCCTGGCCTTTAATGCTATAACGAAGCATCTTGCCCAGCGCTGCAATCATATCCCGTATGTCCGTCGCCCCCGCTTCGTTTGCCATTCCTCTAAGCGATTCGAGCATATTGTACAAAAAATGAGGATTGACTTGCAGCTTTAAAAAAGCGAGCTCCGCTTCCTTCTTCAATAATCCTAATTTCATAATTCTAGTTTCCGATGAAATGACTTCATTGGTCAAATGATCAATTTCGTCCAGCATGCTGTTGAACCTCTCAGCCATTACCATAATCTCGTTATATCCTATTAACTCTATTCTCTTTTGACTATGATAAATATTTTTGACCTTTTGAATCTGAATAAACCGCATGAAAGACTTGATCGGCTCAAGTACATTACGGCTGATTACCCAAAGAAGTAAACACATGAAGGGGATAAAAATGATCATAATCCACCAATACATGACCTTAATTTTTTCCAGTCCCCTGAATAAATTTTGTTTCGAGTAGATGTTCACTATTCTCCCTTGAAGATCAGGCAACTCCGTGCTTTGAATAATGTATTTTTTGTTGTCCTTAATCGCGGCGGTATCCAGTTTTTTCCCGATCATCCCCATATCGTTGCTTGAAGAAACCGTTCCACTGCGATCCAGCACATAGAAGTTTCCAAAGCCATTCTCAAGCATGGTGTTAAATTTCGGAAACAGTGCGTTCAAGTCTAATATGACAATAAAATAACCTAGCGTTTCCAATGGATAGATGTTGTTAATTCGGGAACCGATAATAAAATATTGATG
Source organism: Paenibacillus luteus (assembly GCF_006542765.1). GTDB lineage: Bacteria > Bacillota > Bacilli > Paenibacillales > Paenibacillaceae > Pristimantibacillus > Pristimantibacillus luteus. The sequence continues at coordinate 35,352 of NZ_SKCD01000044.1, read as the reverse complement.
GCCCACACCGTTATCTATCAACTCTTTTAATCCTGCATAATAGGGCTTCAATCGTAAATCCGGACTATTTTTCATTTCCGCGATGGTATCCATTACCGTCTTTCTTTTGTTTTTATCTGACATGAAATTCACATTATTGCCATTTTCACCTATGATGGTCATATCGACGATTCCGTTTTCAAGCTGACTAATGGTGGTTATTTGGGAGTCGACCTTTTTAAATAATTCAATCTTATCGATTAGATCAGTGGTTTTCAAATACTGATGAACATCCATATTGTAAGAGGTATTAATGAGCAATCCGTCAATATTCTCGATTTGAGATTGGATATATTGTGTGATTTTATCCAAAAGTTCAATCGAGTACTCTTCATTTCTTTCATAAATCATTTTCTTAGATTGAGAATAAGTTAAGAGCATGACTACTGCGACAACCGCTACGAAAACAATAAATATCATTAAAAATTGCAGCTTGATAGGCCTTCTCTTCAAATAATCCATCGAACTCCCTCCCTGATCTAATGGGAATTGTAACCTGAGTCTCACCAATTTCCCCCAATATATCATCCCCACGAAATGGAGGCAATCTTATAATAAGATAAAAAAATCATGGTCAAAGTGAAAAGTGTTGATGTAGGAAGCTTATTCCTATACCAACACTTTTGTTTTTGTAAAATAATAGATTTTAAGATTCATAAAGCATCTTAAGAAACCGTCCTTTTCCTGTTACCCCTTAAAAAAATCAATAAACTTCACTGGCAAGCCGCTAGCAACGGATTGTATAGATAGCGGGAATACCGAGCTCCATGTCACCGCATCATACACGTCTATCGCTGGCTTTCTGTTCTCCAGAATAGCAGTGACAAACTCATGCATAACGAAGAAATCTCCTCCACCATGACCCGTATTAAGGGCTTGTTCCGACCATTGCTTCCAGTTAGGATGTTCCCACTGCTGCTCGTAGGCCCATAAAGATTTCCATTCTGGATGTTGCCCAGCCATTTGATCCTTCTCTAACCATACAAGTGGGTCTTCCCCACCAAACCGTGGCGCTAAATAGGAGCCTTCCGTGCCTTGCAGTCCGTAGTGGTTCATGTTGTGCGGACGGGCTGACTGTATATCGACGCGAAGTGAGATCAGGACGCCATTCTTGGTGCGAATAAGAGTACTAGAGCTGTCCCCTTGATTCCAATAACCAACTTGCGAGCCTGAGTGTTCTGGGCCGAAATGCTCCAAAAAATATTTGGAGGATGACCGACTTTTGGAGTTAACGGTAATGAGCTCTTCAAACGCGTCACCACCCTCCTTATTAATCCCGAGCCACTTTGCGATCGGCCCGAGTGAATGGGTCGGATAGGTACTACCATTAAAATCTCGAATGTAGTCTCCCCGCCAGGTCAAGCTGCTGTCGCTGCCATGCATTAGCTCTCTTATATCGTGAATGTAACCGCACTCCGCATACGTAATTTCCCCAAAAGCCCCAGCGCCGGCCATATGCTGGACCATCATATTTTCACGGGTATAACAGTAATTTTCCGCCATCATATAAGTCAGGCCTGTTTCCTTGACCGCTTCAATTAACTCCCAACTTTCTTCTATGGTATGCGAACCGATTACTTCACTTAGCACATGTTTTCCCGCTTTAAGCGCAAGCACGGCCTGTCTTGCATGAATCAACATCGGTGTTGCAAGGAATACTGCATCGACCTCGGAGCTTTCTAACAATCTCTCGTAGCTTGTGTAGGTGGTTATACCCGGAAACCTCTCTTTCCACCCCTTCAACACGTCCGAATTTAAATCGCATACCGCCGTCAATTCCGCCTTCCCTAACAAGCTGCTAAGCGCATTACCGAATGCTGCCCCTCTTTGCCCGCCAACAACCGCAAGCCGAACCACTTTGCTCACCTAAACCCCTCCTCAAGATTTGTAATATGAAATCGCTTGATAAAGTGATTATTGCTCTGCCACGAGACGATTGGTTAATGCTCCGAGCTTCTCAATTTCAATCGTTACGACGTCTCCGTCCTTCAAATAAATTTGCCGCTCTGGCGGATAGCCCATCACGACGCCTTCTGGCGTTCCGGTAAGAATGATATCTCCTGGCGATAGGGTAAAATGCTGCGAAATGTAGCTGACAATTTCGTCGCAGTAAAAGATCATGTCACTCGTATTAGACTCCTGGCGCACCTCGCCATTAACGATCGACTTGATCGTTAAATCATTTGGATTCCCCACCTCGTCGGCTGTAACTAAATAAGGCCCGAGCGGTGAAAATCCATCACAAGTCTTGCCAAGCAACCATTGCGGCGTCCGCAACTGCAAATCGCGAGCAGACAAATCGTTTACGTTGCAATATCCGAACACATAATTCAGTGCTTCTTCTTTAAGTACATATTTCGCTTTTTTCCCGATAACAATGACCAATTCGGCTTCATAGTCGACTTTTTGGGAAGCTCTAGGAAGGAAAACATCCTCCTTGTTCCCTGATAAGGTATTGTTAAATTTATTGAATAGGATCGGATATTCGGGTACCGGCAAATTCGTTTCCTCTGCATGCTTGCGATAGTTCAAACCTACGCAAATGATTTTCCCTGGATTTGTGACACAAGGCCCTAGCTGAAGGTCGGCTTCGTTCAACCAACAAGATGACAAGTTCGCAGATAAAGCTTGCTCCTCCAAGGCTTGCAGCGCGTTGATCGCCGGCGTTCCTTGCTCGATCACCTCATGAATCGATGACGGTACTTGTGCACCGAATTGCTTCGCAGCCGATGCAACGTCCAAAACCCCTTTGTCCGTCCGAATGCCAAGCTTATATTGTTGTCCCGTTTTGAAAGTAAGTAGTTTCATCGTTTTACTCCTTCGTTCATTTAGTCATTTCATTATGCAAGGATCACTGGCTACCGCTTAGTATTCCCTCCGGGCTATCCGATGTTAACGACTTTCCAGCCCATGTTCTCGCCAAATCGTTCCAATACGTTCCCAACATCGCCATACACGATAACGCCATGGTGAGTACCGCCATGTTTGCTGAATGAGGCCAAGAAATCAGATACCGGCATATTAGGCTCGAACCAGCCGCGAATCGCCTCGGGCATCCGATCCTCGCCTAGCACCTCTAACATCTCCACAGGCGATAAAATCATGGAATAGGTGTTGTCCTTCCCCGGTGCCAAACTGACATAGACGGCTTTGCCGCCACGGAATCTACCATAAGCGACGACAGGATTTCCCGCGTCAGTAAAAGGAAATGCCTTTTCTTGAAGCGTCATCTTCTCTGCCGCGATGCGTATATTCATCTCCCCCATGTGGCTGACTAAGATGCGGTTGTTTTGCCAGTCTGGACAAAACATCTCTGCAAATGAGGTATCCGGATATACGGAAAGCAGCGCACCCACTAAAGCAGCGGTAAGGACATCGCCTTCTCCTGCATAACCTATCCCCTTTTCCATCGCTTTGCTTGCTTCCATGAACGGCATGCAGGGAAGACCCGACTGCTTCGTTATCTCCATAAAATTTATCGTAAACGCCGTTAATTGGTGTTTCTCCACTAAACTTCTTACCATTAAACATGCTTCCGTCGATTGCTTGTAAATCCCTGGGTCTAAGCTAGTTGACTTAAATCGCTCTTGGTCCATTCTCATCTCTTCTTCAATCTGTACGTCTGTTACCGCTTCAAACCTCGTTTTGCCATCGGTAAGCTCAAATTCGAAAGTCTCCATGCCAATGGTAGATTGCAGAATATCCGTCGGCACTTGGAAATCTCCCATGCCATCGAATTGGCGTCCCAGTCTTCCCACTCTCGCTGTCTTCATTCGTTTTGTCATTTTTGCGGCTTTCACGCCATCCATTACCCGATCCAGCACATTGGACTGGGACCAATGCCCAGCTTCGATCTGAAACTCCTTCCCGCTGCGCAGCAAGAGATTGCACAGGTCTTGCACGCCGTGTATGCCGTGATTATACATAATTTCATCCGGCAGTTGCAGCGGACTCAAATCATATGTCGGAGTCGTATCAAGGATTACGATCGGAAGCTCTGTAGCCGCTAAGAGGCTTGCAGATTCAAGAGAAGGAGAATAGGCCAGATGTAAGGTTACGACAGCATCAACCCCTTCTTCCTCGAAGATCTGAATAGCCTCCTCGAATTCCGCCTTAATTCGGCATAGCCGAACGGAAACCACGTCCATCCCTTTCCTTTGAAGCTCGCTTGCAATCGTATGATGGAAAGAATCTGCTCTTTCTCTAATCTCCGGCCAGTGATCGTCGTATAATTTAATGTACAAGGGCAACAATCCGATTTTTAGTTTCTCCATCCGATATTCTCCCTCTTCTTATCGATACTATTGATCATTGCGTAAGCATTATTGTAAAATACGTCTTCAATGTCCTCCTTCTTTAAACCCTCCGCTTGCGCGGCCAACCTAAACGCATCGATTTCTTCATACATGAAGAACGTTAGCGATTCCGCCTCCTCGTTCTCCACCTCGCGCATATGTTTGTCGTCAGATACATCCCCGTATAATCCCTTTGGAACTAAATTTACATAGTTTCCGTCTTGGCAGATTCGTCTAGTTCTCATTCGTAGAATAGGCAGATCGCTTCCGAAAAGAATGCGTTTGGGACCTACCGCTTTAATCAACTGTTGGAATACATAATCGTTCGTATTGGCACTAATATCGAATACCATATTTTTCGTCTCAGCAAGAACTTCGAATGCGTCCCCAATATCCTCAGGGCAGTATGCTCTGCCGACATGGGCGACAATCAGCTTGACTGACGGATATTTTCTTTCAATCTCCAATAATTGCGCGAGATTAACGGGGTCTTTCAATCTGCCGTCTCGCGGGATATGCAGCATCGCGGCCCAACCGCGCTTGTTCAAAATCTCCAAGTGATGATGAGGCAAGAAATCGAAAACTCTTATTTCTTTCTCGGGGATATAGGAATCGGCAAAATTCAAATACACTTTGCAGCCCAGAAATCCGCCCCTATCAATCCCATCTTCAAAGTCCGAGGCGCTCATTCCAGGCTTTGTGACCATCAGGGAAGGAAGGCTGTGCTTCTCAGCGCACTCCCTGATATATTCATTGCCGGCTTCAATATCGTAGTTCAAACTCACTTGCGAGAAGATGAGCGGAGTAACCTGCTTGCCTGGAAACATTAGCCGATAAGTCTCGTATAGATCCTCGATCGGGTTTTGTCCAGCAACCAAGGACGGCCAAGTAACCGCTCTCACGGGCGCTTTTGCGGTTTGGATACGAATGCTGTCAAGCCAGACATGTGTATGGATATCAATGATTTTGTCGGGCAAAAACTCTTTAAGCTTGGTATCATAATAGACTTTGTCAACTTCCTTCATCTGAAATAAACTCATTGCGACAAACCCCCATTTTTCGTAATCAATTCGCTGGTAAACTTCCGATATTCTCGTTTATAAACCTCATGCGCTGCTACATCCGGCTTCCTAACAAGCTTTTGGAAATCTGCCTCTAGGAATGCTCCTCTTTCATCCGAATATAGCCCCGCTCCGATACCTGCCATAATGGCTGCCCCTGCAGCCCCCGCGCAGGCCCCATTGATAACGCTTACTTCTTTTCCGAGAACATCCGCTACGATTTGCGGCCACGGGAGCGTCTCTGAAGGCCCGCCAACCATCGTTACGGATTGAAAACATATTCCGGCCGCATCCAATTGGTCGATATGCATTTTTAACAGATATGCCGTTCCTTCCATTAGCGCTCTTGCGATATCTGTCTTCGCGAACTTATCCCAACCGCCGAGCTCTCCTCTCCACATGGGGTTTATGCGAAGTCCGCTCGCACCAGGATTAGCTGCGCTGGCAAGCTCATTAAACGTAAGGTATCTGTCTGGAGCGCCGGAAATATAATCGCAGATGTATTTATCCACCAAAGTGGCGATTGCAGGAAGTGAAAACATCGCGCCCCACGGTCCATTGGGCTGAAGGAAGGGATCGACCAACAGCTTAAGATCAATCGCGCTTTGCCGATCCTTTATTGGCGTAAAGCCTACCCATGAGGTGCCGCAGGATAGGAGAAGTTGTCCTTCATCCAGTACCCCCGCCCCTCTTGCGGCACTCGGGTGGTCGAAAGAACCAACGGTCACAGGCATTCCAAGCGGAAGCCCAGTCTCCACAGCAGCTTCCGCCGTAATAAAGCCCAGAACCGATCCCGGAGCTAACAAACGCGGCAGCTTCTCCTCGGGAATTTCTAATTTCCGTAAAAAAGGAAGATGCCACTCCATCGCTTTCTGATCCTGAAGATAGAAGGTGCTGGCCGTGGAGCTGTCCATTGCCCATGCGCCCGTTAACTTGTAGTTCAAATAATCTGTGCTCATACAAACTTTTGCCGCGCTTCTCAACAGGTCCGGCTCGTGTATGTTCAACCAGGATAGGTGAGCAAGCGGAAAAGTTTTTAGCAGCGGCCAACCGATTAAGTCGTGAACCTCGCTTGCTTCCATATCCCCGAACGTCGATTCCATTTCATTCGTTACGCGTTCGTCCATCCAACTGAACGCCGGAAGCATAGGCTTCCCTTGAGCATTTACAAGCATAGTATTTCCGCTGGCCGACGCTATGCTTAGTCCGGTAACGCATGCCCCCTCGGGCAATGCTTTGACCAGCCTACGAATGACATCGCTAGTCAAACGGAACAATAGATCAGCGTCAAACTCGATACGTCCATCCTTGAACACTTGCGTTTGAGTTTCGATCCGCTCTCTTGAAACGACGGATCCACTTGCAGAGATCAGTACCCCTTTTACGGCAGATGTACCGATATCCATTCCTATTAGGCATTCCTGATACACCCTTTTATCCTCGCTCGACATCATCAAACCCCTCTCAAACGGAAGCGCTTTTCATACCGATACACGCCATTGGGTCAGTATAGTCAACTCCAAGGCTTATAGCCACTGGTTTGCAAGTCACCGCGCCGTCGTAAGTATTTAAGCCAAGTCGCAAATCTGTATACTCTGTCAATGCTTGCTCTATCCCTTTGTTCGCAAGCTTCACAAGATATGGCAGCATGGCTGCTTCAAGCGCAAAGGTAGATGTCCTCGGAACGGCCCCTGGCATGTTGGCGACCGAGTAATGGACCACCCCGTATTTCTCATAATACGGATCGTCATGTGTCGTAACCCGATCAATCGTCTCGATCGATCCGCCCTGGTCAATCGCTACATCTACGATGACGGATCCTTTTTTCATCGTCTTTACCATGTCTTCCTTCACGATTTTAGGCGCTTTCGCCCCAGGAATGAGAACCGCACCGATGAGCAAATCCGCTTGCTTAACGGCTTGAGCTACGTTGTATTCATTGCATATGAGAGTCGTAATTTGCCCTCTGAAAATATCATCGAGATAAACAAGCCTATTTTTATCCACGTCCAGAATGGTGACCTTGGCACCGAGCCCAATGGCCATCTTAGCGGCATTCGTACCCACAACCCCGCCGCCGACGATCACGACTTCTGCGCTGCTTACCCCCGGAACCCCGCCTAATAAAATCCCCATGCCGCCATTGTATTTTTGAAGCATTGTGGCGCCGATCTGAACCGACATTCTGCCGGCAACCTCGCTCATTGGAGCAAGCAGAGGCAACTGCCCATTACCGAGCTGCACCGTTTCAAACGCTATGCCTGAAATCTTTTTTTCAATCAACATTTTGCTCAAGGAAAGTTCCGCGGATAAATGCAAGTAGGCAAAAAGCGCTTGCCCGGGTTTGAAAAGCTCATACTCCGATGCTATAGGCTCCTTCACCTTAACAATCATATCTGACTTGTTGAATAGCTCACGCTTATCCTCTAGCACCATTCCTCCAGCATCCAAATACTGTGCATCGTCAAATCCGCTGCCTAGGCCCGCATTCTTCTCTACAAATATTTGATGCCCTTGGCCTATTAATTCTTTTACCCCGCCCGGTGTAAGCGCCACCCGATTCTCGTTGTTTTTAATTTCCTTTACCAATCCAATTTTCACCGTCATCACCAGCTTCTATAGAATGATTAAACCAACCATTAAACCAACCGCACCTCTATGCCCACTTCTTTATATGCCTCGATTTCTTCCTTGTTGGCATTTTCATTCGTAATGAGGCAATCGATTTTATCGATACCGGCAATAAGTGAAAAATTAGCCCTGCCGATTTTGGAGTAGTCCGCTACTAGAATGGTCTTATCCACTCTAGCTATCATCTGTCTGTACAATTCCGCTTCCTGATGATGATACGTGCTAATCCCAAACTCAGAGCTTATCCCATCGGATGAGAGGATCAGCTTATCGGCCTTATATTTGTACAATTGAGCAATAGCGTCATCACCGGAAACAAACTGGTACTCAAAATTAAGATCTCCTCCAAGCAAAATAACAACAGTTACATTCCTGTTAAACCCAGCTTCCTGCGCGATTGACAAGGAATTCGTAATAATAATCAAGTTTTTGTGATTCTTTAATTCTTTCATCACATAGAGCGGTGTCGTTCCTGAGCCGAGAATGACGGTGTCACCATCAGAAATTTGGGAAGCCGCTTCGACCGCAATTTTTCTTTTTTCTTCTTTATTGGCTTCGGCACGTTCTTGAAAGTTCATATTATAATAAGATTTGTAAGTGCTGATCGCGCCTCCGTGCGTGCGCTGCAGCAATTGCTGTGTACCTAGCTCATCTAGATCACTGCGGATAGTGACCTCTGATGTGCCGAAGAATTTGCTTAATTCAGCTACCTTTACCTTTCCATCCCGATGGAGCAATTCCAAAATCCGTTTTCTTCTCTCGTCGATGTCAATATCATCCCTATTTTGTTCTACCATAATTTCTCCTTCATCCATCCATGTTATTTTATGCTTTCTAAAGCATCATCCATCTTATCCAAAAAGAAGTCTATCATTATTTTGGTAGCGATAATAGGCGGTTTTGTCAGTGCAGCAGGCGGGCATTTCGCTTTATAGGTTTGAGCGCTAATATCGATGCAATTCTGATTAAGAATGCTTGTAAATTGCGTAACTTTCTCCGCATCGCGAAAGAATAAGGTTGAAAGATGTCCCAATCCCTCTACCTTCTCAATAAGCGAGGGGTGTCGCAGCGTCAACTCTTTGAGCTTTTCTTCGTAATAGAGGCCCATATCGCGGATATACGTTCGATTCTCTTCGGCAAATTTCATTGTGATCAAATAAGCTAATGCCGCTAATTCTTGCTGGCCATTGGTTACTAGTGCGCCAAACTGGTTCAACGTATCCATCTCTGAAGTCGTAATGACGCGCGAAGCTGGATACTGCCCACCTGGAAAGCCTTTTCCTATGACTACGAAATCTGGGTTCAAGCCATATTCCCTAAACAGATACATACCGGGATACCACATACAGGATTGAATTTCATCGCACATTACCGGAGTGTCGTTAGCATGGCAAAGCTCGTATGCTTCTTTTAAATAGTGCTGTTCAAGTCTGATGCCGCCATAATTCATCATAATAATTTCATGCAGGAAGCCCGCCACCTTAAATGGAGGCTTGTTATAGTGCTCGAAATTCGCCTTAAAGTCCTCGATGTCATTAAGCTTTACCGGACAAGCTTGCAAAATCCCCGCGCTGCTCATCTTCTCGTACATCCCAGGCCACAAATCACGCATAGTCTGAGCAATCACCGTCGTCCCATGATAGTTCGCTTTAGCCCCCCCATCATTGTCCGCCATAACTAAAAAGACAGGAATTCTATCCTTAAATTCAGGTTCCGGGAAAGTCAGGTCAAGCTTGTAAAACCGCGCAAGCATCATTTTTATTGCAGCTTCACAGGCTAACGTCCCTGTTTCCAAATTGATCACACGGTTTAGGACGTGGGGCTTCTGAGCAATCAAAATGTTCTCCAGCGCTTCGGTGTCGTTTTGACCTAATCCGTTTACGGTTCGAACAAGCTCCCTTTCCAGTAAACGAGTAATATACCCCCGCGTGTTGTTATGTGTTGCATTAGTAATACCGAGACGTCTAGCATTATCGATTAGTTGGTACCCGGGGAAATTATGACCCAAGGGCGTATGGTAATGCTCGCTTTTGGTGACAAGATAAAGCTTCCCATCCTCCCCCAATCTTAGATAGCCCAATCCTCCAAGAGGACTTGCTTTCAAATTTGCTGCCGCTTTAAAAGCATTTGTCGGCGCGCCTGCGTTCGATTGATTTAGCTCAGGAATGATTCTTGTACCTACCTTCGATAACAATCCATCCATTCTGCTTACAAATTCCTCAGGCATGAACTCAATTTCTTCATGAGCGATTTTTTCCAATTCCGAAACCTTATGATCAGAAAGAAATGCCGCTCCAGCCAAGGTTGATTCCATATAGTCTTCGCCTATTAGCTGAAACAATGAGCTTTTCACTGATTTCATTCTTTTCATCTCACTTTCCTCTACAAGCCTTTATTCGTTTTAACTTTCTTTTTACTTTCGTTTAACTTTCATTTTAACAGTATTATATTTCTTATCATTTCTTTTGGCAATAGATATTTCAGAAAGGTGTTCGAATCTGCAGAACGATTGTGACTTACGTTTCCTTCAGAAACGAAAAATCGCCCTCCAACTTGCCAGAATGGCAAAGCAGAGGGCGATTATCTTTTTATTATTTTCAATTGTTCACATCATTGATAACCATCAAATAAAATATGTTATTCTTTGCTTACTTTACCTTCAAATACAACTTGGTTGAGCGGTTTGCGCCCATTCGGCACTTCGCGCTCCGCAATGCCCTCAGGCAGGCTGCTTTTATCGCCACGATATCCAATCGCAATTACAGCATGCAGCTCGAACTGCTCAGGAATTTCTAGCACGCGGCGCGCAACCTCACGATCAAATCCACCAATGGCATGTGTGGAAATCCCTTTAAGCGTGGCTTGCAAGGCAAGGCTGCTCCAAGCGGCGCCCGCATCGAATGCATGAGCGCCATTGGGATCGCCATTCTCGCGTTTGGAATCCGAGGCAATAAGTACGAGAACTGGCGCGCTTGAAGCCCATAATTTATTAAAATCACCAAGAAAGGCTTGGAAGACTCCCAGATGTTCTTCGGTCTTGGCAACGATAAACCGCCATGGCTGGTCATTGTACGAAGATGGCGCCCAATGAGCCGCCTCCAATATAGCATTTAAATCCTCATCCGTTATAGGCTGATTCGTGAATGCTCGCGGCGACCACCGGTTAAGAAACAACGGACTAATTCCATTCTCTGGCGTACGGTTTCCCTGCACTTCTTCTGCAATGGTTTGAACAACTTCCAGACTCATCATAAACACACCTTTCGCATTGGAATTATTTACATTCATCTCATCGTAACATGGTTATCAAGTTTTTTCAAAATAAAAGTTAGACAAAACATCTGAAAAGCTGGTCTGAAGCAGATGCCCTCCTTTCCAGCGCATCCTCGACTCGCTAAAACACTCAAAAAACATAAAAAACTACATCTTTCGATGTAGTTTAATTTCATATTGATGGAGCCTAAGGAGGTAGGACCCCTGCCTCATCGCAAACCATGTTAATTCGTACCCGACAATGAATCGAATCGCGCATCTTGCCCCCAACGCAGCAATCCTTGACCATGCAAGCAAATAATGAGAGTATAGGCGCCTGAGCTTGCATAATTCCTCTCTCCGTTTTCAGCAAATTCAATGGATTGTATCTCATTAACGTGCAGGATCCCCTACAGGATTGATTTATTTTATTCAAGGCAGTGCTCCTCCGCATATCCGATGCCGTTTTCTCATTAATTATCTTAAGTATACCGTCTTGTCTGATGGAGAAAAAGATAAAATCGATGCTTTATCTTTCCAATTTCGGTGATTAAGTGTTCGGGACAAGTACGCACAGTCAATGCATTGGTGCTTCAATGCCTAATCATACAAAGGCAAATAAAAAGGATGCCAGCCTTGGCTAATCGCCGCTGACATCCTCTCTGATTAAAACTCTGCTACCCGCTAGCTACAATTCTGCTGGACGGTCTTCTTAATTCTCATCCAGCTCCAAAATGCGGAGCAGAATTGTAATTACTTCCGCTCTGGTTGCCACTGCATTGAAGTCAAACTTGCCGGCTTCCTTGCCTTGCATAATCCCTTTTGCAGCTACTGCGCCAATCGCGCCCATGGCCCACTCTGGCAGTTTAGCATGGTCAGTAAAGTTTGCTGATTTGTCCTTTTGATCTTCCAGCTTCAAAGCACGAGCAATCATAACCGCAAGCTCGGCACGCGTCAAACCGCTATTGGGACGCAGCGTCCCATCCGCATAACCGCTTAAAATCCCTGCTGATACTGCCTGCTCAAGCGCTTCTTTTGCCCATGGAGCAATGTTATCTTCATCCTTAAAGGCATGCTGCTTTCCATCGCCTTGTACAGGTAATGCGCGGGATAACATCACTGCAAATTCCGCACGTGTTACCGCCGCATTTGGCTTGAACGTTTGATCCTTGTAGCCAACCACAAAGCCTTTTGTCACTGCTTTACGAATCGCAGCTTCTGCCCAGTGACCGGCAATATCCTTCAATTCAATCTGATTTTCTTGATTTCCGCCGGTGTTGCCTCCGTTATTTCCGCCAGCGTTACCTCCGTTGTTGCCTCCATTGTTACCTCCATTGTTACCGCCATTGTTACCCCCGTTGTCGCCAGGCGTTGTATCAACTACTGTAATCGTCAGCACTTGTGGCTGGCCTGCGCTAAACTCAAATGTTAGCTGCGCAGTCCCTTTTTGCAATTTCGTCAAGTAAGCCGTCGTAATCGAGATCTGATCGTTATTTACAACATAATCGGTTCCCGCCTGCAGCAGCACACTCCCGTTCTTAATGGCCGTCAGTGTATTTCCTTTAAGCTCCAGCTTGATTGCAACTGCTTGCTGCTTGCTAGGGTTCAAATCGAATTCAGCAGCAGTTGGGCTGATTTCGCTATCCTGAACGATAGGTTTGATTTGGTTAAGAAGATCCTTCTTAACCTTGCCGTCTGCCATAATAGTGACAAAGTTGCGAGCCATAGCGATATCAGCAGCCGATCCAGACGCGAGAGCCTTTGAAACGGCAGCCCTTGCTGATGCTTCAAGCATTTCACTGTATTTGCCTGCGCCTAACAGATAAACGTCTGTAAATGAGCTTGAATTTTTTAATTGTCCGCTTTCAACTTCAAAGGTGGATCTGGTGCTGTCTGATTCACGCGAGCTGTCAGATTCGTTGAGCATGATTGATATTCCGATTCTTCCGTTCGTAAGCACCGATGCAGGATTATTATGAACGGTATTAAACGGAATCTTTAAATCGTAAATCGTCGTTTTCGTATCTTCATCTCTTGTAATCTTTGCCCCTATATCCGTTGTCGGAGCAGTCGGTGCATTGGCGCCTGTAGGACGAGTCCAAGCCCATTTGATAACTTCCTTGTCATTGGTGAGTGCGAATCCCAATTCATTCCGCGTGATACTGTCGGTTGCAGGATTGCGCATATCAATGCCTAATTGCAAATTATCCTCTCTCCATATATTTCCTCCGGTCTGGCTGTTGAAGTGAACGTCGTCTGTAACGACAATGTACGCGTATAAATTGCTGTCGTCCCATGCGAAATGAGATCCAACGCTAAGGTCTTGAGGACCATCCCACGTTCCCGAAGTGACATAATCTTTTGTGTCCATGACAAATGCCGGAGTTGCGGCACTCTTTGCCGGATTTTCTGCGCCTGCAGAACTTACCTTTTCAGCGTAAGCTGCGTCAAATTTTGCCGTATAGGTGTATGCTTTTCCGTCTTCGAGTTGAAGCTTGAATGTGATCAGGCCTGCAACATAATACGGTAAATCTACGGTTACGGATTCGCCTGCCTCAAGCGCGTTAAATTTAATGGGAGTGAGATCTTTAGCATAGGCAGCCGGGGAAACAATCGTTAATGTTCCGGGTGCAGAGGCTCTTCCTCCAACATTATACTTAACGGTGAATTGTTGTTTATCTCCGTTTTTGGTTAGGTTAAATACAAACGGTTCCGCCAATAAATCCGAGCCGTAAATGCCGTACGGATTGCCTGGTGGGGTACTGTTTCTCAAACCGGATGCGTAATAATTGTTGCTAAGTTCTACCGATGTTCCGCCCTCGCGCAGCATGGCATATACATTATTATTCTGGCCGTTCTTAGACGGCTGGAAATAGGAAGTGTATACATGCGCCTTACCGCCTTGGACATCTATACCCGGATTGTTGCCGGGCAGCTGAGTGAAGTTGGCTTGCTGTAAACGAACGATACCGTTATTCACGATCGCTCCCGCTACGGTCGGGCTTCCCCAGAACGCGCTGTTGTACAGAACAAGTTCGGCGTCTTGGTCGATTTTTGCGGTATTAGCTGCATCGCCCATCCTGACATACGCTCTGCTTGGCTCCGTCGTAATGTTCGTGTTAACCAATTCCGAGTTGATCGCGATGATTTTGGTATGTTCGTCCGCGTCTTCCACATAGAGAGCGTACGTGGTTCCGTCCGAACCGTGGCCAATCATCGTCATTTTTCCGGGGTATGCGAATTCGCCGTTCCCCAGGTCTCTTTTCAGGAAATGTATGCCGTATACCGAGCCGAAAACGAAATTGTTGAAAATCGTCTGGTCTTCCACATCCGCGAATTTTAGCGCACTCATGTATCTTTGTACGAAACCGTACAAATCGCCGGTAGGTGCCGAATATCCTTGGCCTCCCGGAAGCCTCAACGCGTAATGCGGATTGAATTGCATATTTCTAATAAATCCGCCTTCCGCGCCTCCTCCTACCCAGATGCCTGCTCTAAGGAGCGTGCCGCCTAAATAGTCGACATAGTGGCCATCGGTTTTATAGGAAGCCAGATCTATGCCTTTATCCCCTATCGGGATCGTTAAGTTGATTGCATATACGCCTGCACCTTGCCCCTGTACCAAAAACGGAGTTTTTAGCGTTTGGTTGGGGTTGTCGAGATTGACGCTGGTTATATTTGATTGCGTAATGTTAAGCCCTCTGAGGCCTGCGTTTGCCTTAAGCTGTATGAGGGAATTTCCGTTTTCTCCCTCAGCCCCGCCGGTGTACGCTGTAAAGATTGCCGTGCCGCCGCCTTGAGTATGATGCTGTACGTCCCATGTTCCTCTAAGTTCGACACCCTCCGGAACGATGACAGGACTATTCAACCTATATCTTCCACCCGGTAAATAGATGGTGCCGCCGCCGTGATTAGCTTTAATATAGTTGAGAGCATCCTGCAACTTTGCAGAAATATCCACGGTCGGTGCGTTGCCTGTTAACGAGCGCGGGAAGTCAAGTCTAAGCACTGCGCTTGATGTTGGTCTCGGGTGTACATCAATATCTGTTTTTACATCTTTCGGAATAGGTTCAAATAGATAATCAACATCATTCACGATTTGTACCGCGGTGTTATTGCCGTCAGCCTTAACATCAAGTTCAAGGTTATCGATGTGAGCGGCAAGGTTAGCGCTCTCGATGTTAAGGTTATAACCGGAATTTACCGATTTGAATGTTCCGAAGTTTGTTCCCAAATGTGCATGTTTGTCTGCTTGTTTGAAGTTGCTCTGACTGACTAATGCGTTGCCTCGGCCCAGGAAGTTCAGCGCATAATCGTCATATTCGTCGAACGTACTATCCTCAAAGGATATCACGCCGCCTCTGGCGTTGCTTACGATTGGACCTTTGAATGCAACTCCATTGAATTGAACAGAAGTGTCGAAACGTTCGTTGAAATATACTGCCGTGTCGCCTCCGAATTCCGAGTTCGAGAGCAGCAGGCCGAATCCGTTAACGTTGTCAATGTAAATACCCGTTTGACTGTCTTCGATTTTCAATCCGTAGAACTGCGCGTTTGGAGCTTCGTCGCCGCCAGGTTCTCTTCCGATCCACATTCCCGTCTTATACCCGGAAATATTCAATCCCGAGACATATTCCCAATCTGATCGGTGCATCATGAATCCGGTAGCGTTCGCTCTTGTGTACGCTCTCGCGTCCGTAAGAGACGGTGCGCCGTCAAGGCCTGAATTTGCCCAGTATTTCGGGTTCATGTCCACGTTCTCGATACGTCCGATGTCTGTACACGTGTGAACCACGATGCCCTTGTAGAGAGCCGTCATATTGCTGTTCACAACGTAATGCATTTCACTTGGCAGGGAGATGAATCCACCCCAAGCGTTTACAAGAGTAACGTTATCAAGCGTGACGCTGTTTCCGGTTCTCTGATAGAACGTCCATGGATATGGAATTCCTTTGATATCCTCAAATTCCCCTGTCTTCTGACCATCTGCGTTCCTCTTTTCAACCGTGGTTGTAGCATGAATATCTTGATTTGGATACCAGACTGAAAGGTTCGTTACACCTGTGCCTTGTTCCATGTCTATGAATCGATCGGATACGTTAGCTACTTTTTTGCCGCCTGTTTGATTTTCTCTCTCGTCAGAGTCAACATACGTGTCATAATTGGCGGAATTATGTCCGGCATAGACTGCTAGAATGGTTCCGTCGATTTTACCGTCGTAACCGTCTGCATCCGGGTTATCCCATTCGCCACGGAGCTGTACGCCTGCCCGTAAATTTAAAACCTGTTTATATTCGTAGTTTGTACTGCCTGTCGTGCTTTGAACGCTTATTGTGCCGGTAGTTTCCGTGTAGAACGCAAAGGTTCCCGCTGGAACATAGACTACGCCGCCGCCGTCATTATAAGCCGCATCAATCGCCGCTTGGAAAGCCTCTCTGTTATCGAAATTAACTAAGCCTTCCGCTTCTGCCATCTCTGCTGTTTTCGCACCGAAAGCGAGTACGTTAAAGTCCGATATCGCCCAATCTTTTGCATCGTGATCCTGAACAATTGCTGTTCTCATATGTTTTGCGTAATCATATCGATCCGGAACCGTGAGCACAAATGCTTTAGTCATGGTTACAGGAGCGGCTACCGGGCCTCTTTTTACCGTCGCCGTGAGCGTTACCTCACCGCCGCCGTCCGGACGGTTTGTCAGAATCGCGCCCGCAGCGGTTATGAGGGTAGCAGCGGATGTCGTCCATGTAA
This sequence comes from Paenibacillus luteus, assembly GCF_006542765.1. GTDB lineage: Bacteria > Bacillota > Bacilli > Paenibacillales > Paenibacillaceae > Pristimantibacillus > Pristimantibacillus luteus. Next base: position 18,326 of record NZ_SKCD01000044.1, on the reverse strand, counting down.
TATCCGTCATATTTTCACCCATGGACGGAAGAACTAAGTTCGTCGTGACGTTAGTCTCAGAAGCATTCACGCCTTTAATTAAATTCCAAGTCAGTTTATTTAGCATATCATTTACCGCATCCTCGTCCGTTCCGGTACCTGTTCCGCGAACGACAATATTAAATGTTTTAACAACCGGTGTTACCGTTCCTTTGCTTACTGTCGCCGTGAGGGTTACGGCTGTATTCACTCCTTGGCGATCTATTGCGCCGGTGTTGCTGTTTATGACCGTGCTATTGGTAGATGTCCACACAATGTTCGTATTCGCCGAACCCGCCTTAGCAAGCGTCAAATTGGTTTCAACCAGATCCTGTCTGGTATTCGTGCCCTTGATAGCGTCCCAAGTCAATGCGTCCGATACAAGTTTAACCGCTTCTTCATCCGTTGGAGGAATTTCGGTTATCCGTATGCTCTGGATGATGGCTCCGGCTGCACCGATACGGAAGTGTGCTCCCTGATTTTGTGCTCCTATCGCAAAATTAGCTCCGTTAAGCACAACCTTTGAAGTCACCCAAGCGTTCCCGCTTCCTGTCGCCGGAAGGCTTGCTGATCTATACGCTTCAAATCCAGAGAAACTGCCGGGATATATGGTGTTATACTGTAACGGAATACCGCCCGTTGCGCTCGGTCTCCAGTATGTGACCGCTAATTCGGCCTTGTTTGCTTGCTTAAGTTTAAGGTCGTCTACAATGACGTACATAAAGTTTCCAACCTTCACAGCGTCTACTCCGCTTTGAGTGACTACATCCACTGCGGTACCGCCATCTCCGATAAGGCTGATGCCAATGCCGTTGCCTTGAAGTCCTTGAAACGGCCCAGCCGGATCTCCACCGTCGCCGAGACCGCTTCCAATGGCATCAACGGCATCAAATGATTCAGGATCATTGAAGTCAATGAACACTTCAGCAAGCTCGTTGCTCGTACTGGCTACTGTCAGATTAAAAATGACATGAGCAGGTGCCGCATTCCCTTTGGTGATTGTTGCTGTAAGGGTTACGGCTTTTCCTACGTCAGGGTCGCGAGTTACGCTGCCCGTTGCGGGATCAATGATTCCTGCCGGTTCAGCAGTCCATGCAATAGCCGTATCGTTCGCACCGGTTGCATGAAGAGACAACCCGGTTCTTACTTCGGATTGAATAGCGTTCGAATTCCTGATCGTGTCCCATGTTAGCTTATTTGCTGCATCCGTTACGGCTTGATTGTCATCAAGATGCACCACTTTAACTCTTGTATGCGTTCCTGCAAAAGGATATTGCGTATTTTGAGCTGTACGTGCGAATGTATAATAGGTGCTGCCTGTTGGTTTTGCAAATGCTGAAGTATACGTGCCTGCATTAAGAGTACCCGTTGTCCAGTCGCCGGCTGCCGGAGCGTCACCGGTAGTGTTGATCGCGAACTGCACAGCCTGGCCGTTCGCAGGCGCTGCTGAGGATAACGTAACGTTGCCCGTTGTCTCAACAGCCGTGGGAATGGGTTTCGGCGAATCCACGTTATTTTGAAAACGCGGGTTCTTGATGTAGATGTCGCCTTGCGGCACGGAAGACCATTGCATTTGCAATCTCCCCGCTTGTACCGTATCCAAGTGAACGGGATTGAAACCATTCGGTGAATTGGCTGCTGATAATTGCGCATAAACCGTAATCCATTCATTAACCTTTCCATTTTTGATTTCGTTAACATTAAGGTTAAGACGCGAATTGGTGTCAAGATTGTTACCGCCACTTGCCATGGCGATCCAGTTATTTCCACTGAGCTTTAAAAGGTCCGAATGCGTAACATACATATCAAAAACAAAATATTGATTCGCATAAGCTGATAAATCCTGATTGCCGCTGTCATTAATAAAGCGGGCATCCCAAAGCCGTTCAATGCCAGCGCCTATTTTTCCGGCTCCCAACTTAACCGCGTTATTTCCATCCGGCGCAATAGCGTTATTCGTCCCCTCTTCTATATTAGGAAAATACGTCGCAGCCCGGGCGTTGACCTCCGCCGGCACGGCTTTCACCGTCATGGTAAAAGTTTGCGTAGCACTTGCATTGCCCTTGGTTATTATCGCTGTGAGTACGACGGTTTTGTCTACTTCTCTATTTAATAAACGATTTACGCCTCCGGTATTGCTTATTGCCGCATTGTCCGAAGACCATGCTACGTTAGTTGTGCCTATTGCCGTCGGAAGACTAAGTTGTGATTTCACATCGGTATTCGAAGTATTACTACCTTTAATCGTATCCCATGTCAGAGACGCCGCCGCCTCATTTACCAATGTTTGTTCGTCAATAGACGTGACAGTCATTCTTGAAGATGCGCCGATGAAGTTGTAACTGCTGTCTGCTTTCGAGCGCGCGAATACATAGTAAGTCTGTGCGGAAGGTAATGTGGCAAATTGATGAGTATACACATTACCGTTTTTATTTCCATCCACCCAGCCGGCTGCGGGTGCGATCCCATCTTCGCTAATTGCGAATTCCACAGCTTGCCCGCTAGCTGGTGCGTTCGCCGTTACTGTTTTTGTTGCTGCGTCAAGTGCGGGAGCCGTTGACGGTGAAACCGGAACGCCTAACGCACTTTTCTGGAAACGAGGGTTTTTAATGAAAACGTCAGTGCTAGGGACATTAGTATCCCATTGCAAATGCATGGCCAGTCTGGTTACTTGGTCTAGCCAGGCGTCATTGAAATTCCCAGCTACGGCGCTTGACGTCGATAATTTCGTATAGACTGTTGCCCATGTCCCCACCGCTCCATTTGTAACCCCGCTTACATCAAGTTGAAGGCGTGAATCCGCGTTAAACTTATCCGCAGCGGGATTGCTGTCGCTTACGATGACGAGCCAGTTATTTCCTTGCATATTTTTAAAGCTCGCATTTGGAATATACATCTCGAAAGCGAAGTAGCCGTCTTTATAAGCGGATACATCTTTGAGAGGCGCCACGCTCGGCGTGAAGAGGTTATCCCATGGGCCACCGCCCTTAGAGGTTCCGGTGTTTAAACTCCACGCTTTCTGCCCGTCCGGCGCATCGGCGTTTGTCGCCGTATTACCATCTGTACCTGCATTTACGGTCAGAAGAGATACGGCATCTCCCCATGCCGCGCTGACTGTCATAAGCGGAGAAGCCAAAGTAAATAGCATTGACGTCACAAGTAAAAATGCTAATAACCGTCTTTTTATCATTCTCAAATTTCCTCCATACATCATATTTTCAGGTTTTGAAGATCTCCCCTAAATCTTTAAACCCTTCATCGCTTCAATAGCAAATTCAAAACTTTCTATGATTTTATGTAGTGCACAGAACAAAGTAATCCTGAATTGCCCGCAGCTATGCTGCTTTCATCTTGATCTGAGACACTCCTGTGTGGCCTGACCACACATTCCCGCTTCTATGCCCGTCGCCGCATCACCTCTACTATGCCATATGTTCAATCTTGTAAAAGCGCATCCGTCTACAACCGACTCCATGTTAGCGTTTTCACAAGTTCAAAAAAATAATAGGATTCCAAGAGCGATAAGCGTACGTGCAAATAACGTAATCTCACTGCTTCTTCTAACCCTGTAATCATTTCCCGGAACACAATCTGTATATTGGGGACTTATCTTATCATACGAGTGTTGCAATAAAGTTCCAATGAGGCAGTCTTATCCTTTACGGGGGCAATATTAATTTAATGAAAACGGAGCGCTGTCTCGTGAACCTCATTTATAGTCAGGAGGCTGATTAGAGTTAACTAGAAGGGGAATTATGGATTGCTTGAATTTCCGTTTATGGACGTACTAACTCAATCCAATGCCTGATATACTTACGAAAACAATTCAATAGTATAGGAGTGGTCGAGAATGGATATGGTTCGATATAAGAGTAGAGAAGTGTTGGATAGAAACAAAATTGAAGCTTTCCTGAGTAAAGCGCGAATTGGCCATCTCGGTATGGTTGATGGCCAGTTGCCATATGTTGTTCCGTTCAATTTTGTCTGGGCAAATGAGAAGCTTTACTTTCATGGAGCCTCAGGTGGAAGACGCAATCAGGTCATAAGTGCGAATCCAGAGGTCTGTTTTACAGTTTGTGAAGAATATGGAACCATTACCGATCCAGTACCAGCTAAGACGGACACTGCTTATATGAGTGTTATGATTTTCGGCAAGGCCGAGCTCATCGTTGATCTAGACGAAGCCACATACATGCTGCAGGAAATGCTCCAAAAATATGTGCCAGGTTATTATAACCGCCCATTGTCCAAACAACATGTAGACAAATACAGGTCTGCTGTTTTCAATACTTCTGTTCAGGTGTACCGAATTGAGCCCCATCATATAACGGCGAAAGAAAATCCGACTGAGGAAGAAAAAATGTACAAGCATTAAATACAAAGTCGCTAACAGAAAGTAGACGTGAAACATAAGAGACAGAGATTCTCGAATTAAATAAGCATCTTCGCAAGACGGTAAATACCTGCTTCTATTGCTGACTCATCTACTTTAGCAAAGCCTAATACCCACCCTTTCCGCTTACTATTCAAACAATAATTGCTAAGCGGATACACACGGATTCCATTTTCGAGCGCTTGGTTCATAAAGGCTTCTTCGTCAAACGAGTCTTCAGCTTCTAGAAGCATATGCAATCCCGTTTCTACGCCGCTTAGTTTGAAACGTTCTCCTAGGCCAGTTGAGATGATAGCTTTCGCCATTGCTTCATGTCTGCGCCGATATATGTTTCTGACTCTTCTCATATGACGCATGAAATACCCATGCTCAATAAAGTGTGCAAGTGTCAATTGCTCCATAATCGGAAGATGACGATAGGTGAGCTCATGAACTTGGGCAAGCTGGCCGATAGCTTTTTGGGGACCAATAATTGCAGATATTCGAATACCAGGAGCCACCATCTTCGAAAAACTCATCATATATAATGTGTTCTGAGATTGCTGGCTGAACAACGTGGGTAACGGGTCGCCACGATATCGAAACTCGCTATCGTAATCATCTTCAATTATCCAAAATTGATGTTCAGCGGCCATATGCAGCAATTGTTGCCTGCGGGGTTCAGACATGATCACCCCCACTGCACACTGATGTGAAGGCGTAACATAGACGAGTTTTGATTGTGGATGAATGTGGTCTACCTGTAATCCGTAATCGTCTACAGGGACAGGAACAACATTCATCCGCCGATATTTCATAGCCATCCAAGCGGCTGGGAAGCCGGGATCTTCAACGGAAACTGTTTCTCCTTCGTTTAATAGTGCTTGAGCGATTAAATCAAGACTATGTTGTGCACCAGAAGTTAAAATAATTTGGTCTATTTGCACGTGGACGCCTCGCTCGAGTGACAGATAACGCCTAATCTGTTCGCGTAGCGGAATGAAGCCATATGCGTTGCCGTAAGCCCAACTGTCTAGGTCCGTTTCTTTGGAGGCTTGCAAAAATGAATGTCTCCAGTTTTTTTGGAAATGTTGATCCAAATAAGGCTCGTGCGGACTGAAATCGATCTCAACATTTTTATTTTCTTTTCCTCTAAACCAGCTCTGCAATTGGCTGACTGCGTCATTTAACGATGGCAACTCGGGGGTAATAGGCCCTTGAGGCATGGCATCCTTTGTAAAACTTATTCTGCTGGTCCAGTCACTTACCCTTGTTCCCCCGCGCCTAGAAGTAACCGTGTAGCCACGACTGAATAATTCCTCATAAACAATCTGTATCGTTGAGCGGGAGACACCAACCAATAGTGCAAGTTCACGAGAAGGCAGCAGCAATTCGCCTGGTGGCCATTTGCCGGTTGTAATATTATGAATAGCTTGGTCAAGCAGTTGTTGCCATATTGGGCGTTTGTCATCACGGTTAATTTGCAGCATCCATTTCACCTCTAGTTGAATTCGAATACAGGATTAATATATGGATTGCTTTAATTGTTTCTTTTAACTATTTAATAACCTTCCATTAATTAAAATACTATCATGGTGCTCGCCGCCCAAGCAACAACGTTATGATTATACTCATTCCAACTACATCAAACCTTAACTTGCAAAAGGCTGTGAGAAATAGATTACCACATCAGATATATAAGTGTCGGAACCCGTCCGCATGGATTGAATCCGGGGATTCGTCCCCTTCTTGCACTCCACCAAAAAACCACTTCAGATGAAGTGGTTTTTTTGGTGGAGCCTAGGGGGATCGAACCCCTGACCTCATCGCTGCCAGCGATGCGCTCTCCCGTATGGGCTATTACACTACCCCCATTTATCTAGCATTCGACGGGTGGGGCGTTCAATTCATTCACGATATACACGTATCAACTTATTAAGGCTCCACCGATTCGGCTACCTTCATGGCCTCGTCGCCCGAAATCGGACCAGACACGCCATATTGAATGCCGTCAACCACCCAGAACAGCTCCGTGAACTCGGCTTGCTCGAAAATTAAGCCGTCCACTCCGCCCACTTTGGTCTGTGTGAACAGGTCCGTCGGGGACGCCACCGGCATGCGGCTTGCGCTGAACGTCACCGTCTTATCGCCCGAGCCGTATGTGAAGTTTAAATCTCTGAGCGGTTGGTCCTTCATTCCCACGCCGACGATCTCAGCCAGCTTGAAGCCTTCCGGGGAGACTTGAGGAACAAGCACACCGGAACCGAAAGCTACTTTCGCTGCCTCCGCCGTTCCCAACGGAGTTGTAATCAATTGGGACAACTCCGAACCTGTGGCTCCTCCATTTCCGGGCAGCGCGATTCCCGATGAATGATCCGTTGGCGTCGGTACTGCGGCGGGCTCTTGCAGCATCGGCAATCCTGTCACTATGACGACTGCTGCGACCAACGCTGCCGCTCCTGCAAACCAGGCTTTCGGAAGAACGAATCGGCGGCGGCTTCTCTGCTCCGCGGCGGCTTGTTTCCTGATCTTCTGTTTAATGCTATCGTTCAATTCCATTTTAGAAAATAACATATCATCCAACTCCTTTTGCAAATGTTGACGTAAATTACGCTCCATGTCCGTCATCGGTTGTCTCCTCCTTGCGCATTTCCCGAGCCAACGCCTCGCGCGCCCGGTACAGTCTGTTTCTCACGGTACCCTCGGGCGACGACGTCGCTTTCGCAATTTCCCGTGTGTCCAAGTCCAGATAATAATATAAATACAAGGCCTCCTGATACGGCAGAGGCAGACGCAGCATATGCCGCAAAATCTCGCTTTTCTGCAATCTTTTAAGCGCTTCTTCTTCCACGTTGAATGTCCGTCCCTGCTCCATCTTGCTTGGATCGGTTGGCTGTTCCGTAAACATCCGCACGCCCATCTTGTCCCGGCAAACGTTGATGGCGATCGTCGTCAACCAGGTTTTAACCGAGCTATCTCCACGAAATGAGTTCCAGTTGCGATAAGCGCGAAGGAATACCTCCTGGCTGATATCCTCGGCAAAATGCCGATCGCCAGTATAAAAATAAGCGGTGCGCATGATCGTTGATCCAAAGCTTTCCATCAGCTGCTCTAGAGCTTGAGAGGGATCTTTCGGGAAATTTTCTTTGTTATTCGAGCCGGCCGGCTTCACTGAATTATCACCTCCACCTATTAGACGGCCTGAGTGCATTTTTCGCTGCACTGCGTTTTAAATCTGACAGTCCATTAAAGATTTTGTGAATTTGAGCTTAAGTCCCCATACTCCTTCTAACATGAATTCAAACGATGAAAAGCCATATGAACAGTATGCCTGTTGATGCGGCTTTTCGACTTCATCTTTGGTTTAAAAGATCCCCAATATCCGTTTATACTAAAACTAATTTCTCTAGATGACCTCTTCGCTGTCAGTGTAGTAATCTATACAAAAACGCCGCCACTTAATGTTATGGCGTTTTTTATATGGAGCCTTAGGGAAAACTCCTTTTGATGCGGGATGAATAATTCATCTTTCACAGATGGTAGCGAAATTAAACATTTACAGCACCAATTTGGCAAACAAATTTAGTGTACTTTTCATACACCTCGCGTCCTTTGGCAGAAGGTTTTACATATATATCTTTGCGATTTCCGCTTAAATGAGTATTTAATGATCTTCTCAATAAGTGCTCAATGGTTGCCCATCCATTCTAATTTCATGGGTATTCCTTTCACCTCTCATGTACAGAGATCAGATTCGTTTTTCTATCCAGCTAATAGCTTCATCAATAACCTCATCGCGACTTGGCTCGTTAAATATTTCATGCATGAGATAAGCAAAAATTTTCAAAGTCTTATCGGAAGAAGCAATATCACCGTAAAAATCACGAGAATCACGTTCGCTAACCAGCCCGTCATTCGCTCCATGCAGAACCAAAACCGGATCAACAAATTGTTTAGCATGTTGTTTTAACCACTCTATTCCATACCCTAGGCTATTGAATAGATCAACAGAAATTTGTTTCTCTACTAGTGGATCATTCACGTAAGCGGATACAACCTCTGGATCACTGCATACTCCGCTGCCAAGCTCATTCGGGAAATACGTGCCTAAAGGAATCTCAAGCGGAAGTTCTCCAGCAACTTTCGTATGATAGCGAGTAAGAGCTCCTGATAAAACAATTCCTTTGACTTTTCCAGGGTATTTGGTTCCAAAGGAAGAAGATGCAAAGCCTCCCATACTATGTCCGATTACAAAAAGAGGGATATCGCCAATCTCTTGCAATGTCGCCTCAACAATGACATTTACATCGTCAATGATTTGATGAAAATCGTTGTAAAACGTGCGCGACCCTTCAGATCTAGCATGACCACGATGGTCAAAACGATAGACATGAAAACCATGTATGTTTAATTTTTCCGTCAAATAATCGTAGCGTCCAGCATGCTCGCATAAACCATGAACGATGACAACTGCACCCTTAGCATCATTAACTAGGTTTTTGCTGAAATACAGCTTTGTACCATCAAAGGATGCGATTGTTGTCTCTATTATGCTCATAATCATTCCCATTCCTTTCGCTTTGCTCAAGCATCAAGCAGAATGATATCCACTAGCCCTGAGCGGTTTATAATATGCTTCATGTGTGAGAATTTCTTTGCAAAATCACATGGAGGCAAGTGAGACGTATCCTAATTTTATACCCACTTGAAATAATATTATTTCTTGTAGAAACAATATTACCACCACTGCAACCTTTTGTCCGCAAAAAAATAAAGCGCTTCCATCTTGTGCTATACATGTGCAATCAAATGACCGTTCAGTGGGAACACGAATTGATTCTTCGAAAGGATGAGGACAAACAAATAGTTATGAGCTGTAATAAAAAATAGCGATGCAGGAATAGCTCCCTGTACCGCTATGTAGCACTTCCTAAATGCTACTTCTGACAACTCATCATCAACCTATTAATCTCTTCCGAATCAGGCATAGAATTCAAAGCGCCTTTCCTCGTCGTCACCAGAGCGGCAGCCGCATTGGCGAACAATAATGCCGCTTGAATCTCCTCTAGGCTCCATTGCTCCGGAGGTTTATCGTTCTCCAGCAGCATATGCAGGAACGCACCAAGAAAGGTATCGCCCGCACCTGTCGTATCTACCGGGTTTACCGGATACGCCTCTACGGCACATGTACACGTGCCGATTCGGCAGTAGCTCCCCTCGCCGCCGAGACTTACCAGAATTACTTTGGTACCAAACCGTTCCAACAGTTGGAGCGAACCCTGGTTTGGATCGTCGGTGCCGGTCAGGAACTTTAGTTCCTCCTCTGACACCTTGACCACATCGGCATAATACAGCGCTTCGTAAATCATCGTTCGCGCATGCTCGAGAGAAGACCAAAGCGCTGGCCGTAAATTAGGGTCGAACGAAATGGTTTTGCCCGAGGCTCTGGCATACCGTAATGCCGCCAGCGTGGCGGATGCGGATGGCTCATGCGTCAGCGACACTGAGCCTGCATGCACAATGGAGCCGCTGTCGATCAGACTCCAGTCCATCTCCCGCTCCTCCAGCAACTGATCCGCACCAGGATTTCTATAAAAACTAAAGGAACGATCGCCATCCCTGTCCAAGTGGACGAATGCAAGCATCGTATTGCTCCCCATATCCCGAATCACCCCGCTTCCGTCTACGCCGGCACTAAGCAATGCCTCCATCAGAAAGCGACCAAATTCATCGTTACCCGTTTTGCTGATCAATGTGGTTTTTCTTCCAAGTCTCGCTAGTGCAGCCAGCACATTGGCCGGTGCACCTCCCGCCTGACTGACATACCTCCAATCGCCGCCGTCTATCGATTCGTCACGAAACATGTCGACCAACAATTCGCCAACCGCGATAACATCCCTCATGCTTCCTTTACTCCCTCCGTTTACAATTGCACTTCCTTAGTGACATGCTCCTGTTTCAACAGGCGCTTACGTGTCATCATAAAGACGACAAATGCTGCGATAATGGGAATGGTCATCGTTTGAAACATAATAGAATACCCCTCCACCGGGCTTCCGCCGCGGCTTTGCACGTACGTCACGATAGCTCCGGCAATGGTAGGCGTCAACAAATATCCTAGATCAACGCCGATGTAACTAGTATTGCCCGCTATACCGCGCCTCTCTTTGTCTACCAGCTTCATGCACATCGTTTGTATAATCGGTTGACAAATGCCGTAGCCGAAGGCGGATACCGCCCCTGCAAGGAGAAACATCGGAAGCGAGCGGGCGAAACTGATGAGGATAAAGGAAAGGGCAAAGATGAAGATGCCCGGCACCAACATGGTGCTCAAACCATATTTATCGGCTATTCTTCCGCTGAATGGACGAGAGAACAGGACACAGACAGCATAAGCGGTAAAAAACAAGCCGATTTCCTTTACTCCGTTCGCCTTGCCATAGATCAGAATAAACGAATTAATACAGGAGTACGCCCCCGCAAGAAAAAACATGATTACCGACGGCACGACCACCTCGACAGCAATGATATTGTTCAGTGATATTTTGAACCCAGCTGACTTGTCCGGTACGTCCGTTTTCAGCCTCAACGCCATTAGCAGTACCGCGAGCATAATGACGGCTCCGATAATAAACGTGGCGGAATAGCCAAACGCATGAACCAGCTCCAGACCAAGCATCGGACCTACAGCGGTTGCGACTGCTTGTCCCAGAGAAAATATACCAATGCCGGAAGCGAGTTTGCTGCTCGGCAGTGCATCGCTGGCTAGTGCCAACGACAGCGGCGCCAGAAAGCCCATGCCGATGCCATGAAGCAATCGTCCTAACATTAGAATTGATATACTATCAGCAAACGCATAAGACACAAACGCCAGCGCAATAATGCCAACTGCAACCGCAAGCAGCCTATTATTCCGAAAATAGCCGGTCGCGGGGCCTACAATGGGCCGAATGCCCAGCGCGGTAACCGCGAACAAGCTTGAGACCACGCCGATAATAACAGCCGTAGCTCCCAGATGCTCTGCATAATTGGGGATGAGCGTGTTCATCATAAACTGTGCCATGTTCAAAGCGACATTAATAATAAAAATATAAGTAAACGTCGGATTCCAAATGGTTTGCCTGTCTCCGGACAGGCTTACGGGCGTGTTGGTTTTATTCATGTTTGTAGTCCCTCGTAGCTCATATTTCTGAGCAAGCTTGTCATAACAATAGCTTCTGAATTTCCGCGCTTACCGCCTCGTATCCGGATACATTCAAATGCAGCCCGTCATACGTATACGCAGCTTGCAACCATCCATTTTCGTCCGCTAGAAGATCATACAAGCTCAGATATTGAATGTGCAGTTGGTCTGCGAACTTGCTTATAGCCTCGTTCATCTCAATTATTTCTTCATTCGTACGCGAGCCCACGACCGGAAACGGCATGTTTTGCTCTGCGTGCGGATTGACAGGATAAACAGACAAAACAGTCAGGGATGCTGCTGGAGCTCCGTCCCGTATAGCCGAGCACAAGTCAGCGATGCGGGTAACAATTTCTTGGTGCTGATCCCCCTCTCCCAGATCATTCGTGCCAATGAGCAAGAACACTTGCGAGGGCTCGAGATCTAGGACAAGATGCCGCAGGTTGCGAAGCATGCCCCGTGTCGTATACCCGCTTATGCCCCGGTTGTAGATAGGTATCTCCGATACAAGCAATTCATGTACGGGGAAATGCTCGGTTATAGAATCACCTGCGAATACCACGCCGTTCCTGTGCGCCAAACGGTTTAGTTGGGTGTAATTAGCCAGTCTTCGCTCCTGCATAAACGTCCCCAGTTGCTTTAGCATATCAAGCTCGGGAGCTCCATGTACTTGATTTGATTTCTTCCCTTCCATAAATAAGCCACTCCTTTATAGAATCTCATCGCGAATCAGTTCAGCCATATATTGCGACAATTCTGCGTAATGGTCCGTCATGTAGAGCACATCGCCATAGGAAGTAACGTGCCGATTGTAGTGCCGCTGGAATATCCACTCGATAGGAATATACAACTCGCCCTCACGATAGATAGCTTCACAAGACATGGATTGTACCCGATTGCCCGCCACGCATCCCACACTCCCTTGCGCAAATTGAAATCCGACTCCATGGTCCAGATAGATTTCTGCAGAACGCCCCTCTTCTGATACGTAAAGCGTTCCGCCTAGCAACGAAGCAGCGAAGGACACCGGTACCATAAAATATTCGCCACGGACAATGACATCGCCGTTCAAACCGTGATATTTGAGCTTCCGATGCTTAAAGACCGCTCCGCTTATGGAAATCAGACGGTTATGCACATAGGCTTTAGCGCTGCCGTCCGCCAGCGCGATTGCCCAACCATCTCCGCGTCTTGGCAGGAGCGGCTCGCCGCTCGATGGAATTCCCGTTTGATCGCGCCGGACTCCGGAGAAGAGGTAATCCCACACCAGTTCCGCGTCGTCAAACGTCTGTCCGTGATCCCGGTTTTTGACTTCATGATAGACGTAATCCGCCAGTTCCCCGCGGTAGAATGCAAAGTTGTTCTCGCCTTCAATCCGAATTTCCGGTAAATCGTGACAACCGTTCACATGCTTCCAGTACTCCCGGTTCAGCTTGACGAACTGATCCGTTTCTTTATCGTGTAGCGGCACGCTGTCATGCTCCATGCGGGATTGCCATACCGCAAGCGCCCCGGAAGCATTTATCACTTCGCCATGCTCATCCCAGATAACCTCGGGCCAGGTGAGACCCGCCGAGCCGGCCGCACCGGCGAAGCTGCCGCCATAATGGCGTGCCAATTGGCTCGCCATGATATCCCCCATGGACATACCGTGTATATAAATGCGGCTTTCGTCGATGCTGTATTTCCGCCCCATGAGCACCATCAGCTCCCGTACAACCTTCATATCCCGGTTTTCATCGGGATCTTGCGGTGGCGTGTGGAGGTAGAACCCTTCCGGATTCGGCTTGCCGAAAAGGTCAAGCGTCTTTTTCTCGCATTCGACCATCCATACCCGTCTCTCGCTCGCATCGGGTAATAACACGATAAACCCTTCCCGCTCGGATATCAGCGTCCATGACGAATAAATAGCTTGTCCCCAGCCGGTCATTAATCCGCCATGCAGCGAAATGACCAACGGTACCTTGCTCGTCCCGTCATAGGATGACGGAACATATTCGTACCATGAACTTGGTGGTTCTCCATCGACAACCGCCGTATATTCCTTAAGTCTGGCGGGATAAGGCCGGGAATTGTTCCCGTTTTCGTTGACAACCATATCCGAACCTTTGATAGCTTCAGGCAAATAATCCCGATTCTCATCATTTGGCGTCCCTGGAGGTATATAAACGTTTCCGACGACCGTTTTTTTTATCTCATTCATTATGCACCGTCTCCTCCCTTCCAACCTCTCATTCTGTTACCCTTTGACTGCCCCACCCATAATGCCACTCGCAAAATATTTCTGCAGGAACGGGTACATGACCAGAATAGGCAGAATCGCTACAAAGGCGATTCCCATTCGAATCGACACATGAGGCAAAGATGCTGCGGCACTGGAACTCGTGCTGGTGTAGGTAATGACAGCCTGCATGTTTTGATTCATTTTATTCAGGAGCGCCTGAATGCTGAGCATGTCCGGATCGCTAATGAAATACAAGCCGTTCTGCCAGTCGTTCCAGTAGTTCAGACATGCGAACAGGCCTATCGTAACGAGGATGGGCTTGCCCAGCGGCAGGCCGATAACCATGAATATACGGAAATATCCCGCCCCGTCGATTTTTGCAGAATCGTAAAGTTCATTTGGAATGTTAGATGCAAAATACGATCGTATCAGAATAATGCTAAATGCATTCGTCAATAGGAACGGTATGACGTAAGCCCAGATCGAATTGACAATTCCAAGACTTGTCCACATGATATAGGATGGGACCAATCCTCCGTTAAAGAGCATGGTGAAAAATACAAAAAAGCTGATAACGCTTTTGCCAGGCAAGCCTTTGATCGATAACGCAAACCCCATCATGCCCGTAATAAGCAAACCGACAACCGTACCGATCGCCGTTGCAACAATTGTAATGCCGTATGCTTTGAAAATCGTGCTTGAATTCGCCGAAATATACTCGTATGCGCCAAAACTAAGCTTTTCGGGAAAAAACGAATAACCATTGGCAACCAGTATCTTCTCATCCGTCACGGAAGAGATAAACAACAGCAGCAAAGGGACTATCATAGCCAGCGTGACAAGCATCAATATGATATGGGATACCGTCTGGTGCGTTTTATTGTATGTCATGGCCTTCTGCCTCCCCTCATTCCTTCTTTAGAAAATAGCGTCTTTCGAGCTGAATTTACGTACAATAGCATTAACTAGCAAGACAAGGACGAAACCAACAATCGCCTGCACCAGACCCGCCGCAGCTGAACGACCAATGCCTCCCGGCGACATCAAAGCGCTGTAAACGTACGTATCGATCGTCGCTGTCACATCGAACAACATACCGGAATTTTGCGGTATCAAATAGAACAATCCAAAATCCGAATAAAAGATTCTTCCGATGCTGAGCAGGAACAACGTAATGATAGACGGTACCAGTGCAGGAAGCGTGATATGCGTCATTTGTTTCCATGTGCCCGCACCGTCGATCGCGCCTGCTTCATACAACGAACGATCGATCACCGATATCCCGGCAATATAAATCAAGGCACCGTATCCCACATATTTCCAGCATTGTACAAGCGTCAGAATAAGCGGCCACCAAGTTGCATCACTGTACCACTCAACAGGATTGTTTTGTAAGATGCTGTTGTTCAGCATCCCGTTCTGTTGGCTAAGAAATGCAAAGACCACATAGCTAATCACGACCATCGACATGGTAAAGGGAAGCAATACGGAGCTTTGATATACCTTTTTCAGCCTATCGTTCTTGACGCCGGTTATAAGAATGGCCAATATAATGCCAACGAAATTATTGACCAAAATAAACGCTACATTATATAGCAAGGTATTCCTAATAATGACGCCTATATCGCTTGTCCGGAATAAGAATTCAAAGTTTTTCAAACCTACCCAAGGACTGCCCAGTAACCCTTCTGTTGCTTTAAACGATTTGAAAGCAGAAATAATTCCCACCATCGGAATGTAATTATTAATAATGAGGTAAGTGACACATGGGATCATCATCAAATACAGTGGCAAGAAAGGTTTTAGTTTCTTGAAAACGATTAGTTTATTCATATCGGTCAGTTCCTTTCCTGTCCATCATCAGGAAGCAGCCGCATCGCGGCCGCTTCCGAAACGGCATTACTTCTGCTCAGCCAGCCAGGCGTCAAGTTGTTTTTGCTTCTCGTCCATTACCGTCTGCAGACCGGCGTTGTACAATTCCTCATTAAACTTCTTCAGCGCCGGCTCGGGATCGACCGCTCCGAACGAGATGGCATTCTCATACTTGGCTAATACCGCAGCCAATTGAGACTGCTCCGTCGCAACTGACGAGGAGTCGAAAGTAAAGCCGAATGCACGGGATGCCAACGCGTCATCGCTGAATGCTTTATATTTTTCCCAGATATCTTGCGGACTGCCTGCCCAAGGAGTCATCAAATATTGATTTGGATAGATAAATCCGTAATCAGAATGATAATTTACAGACGTAGCATCGACGCCCTCCGGATAATCGGCTTGACCATCAGCATTGACAACCCAGTCCTTGTCCGGAACTCCCCAGTTAATCAGATCATTAAACTCCTTGCTGTTGTAAGCCCAGTTCAGGAACTGGAATGCCTTTGCTTTATCGGCAGATGTGTTGAGCACAACGTTTAGCGCTCCGTTAACGGCTGTTGTCGACTTCATCTTGTCTGATACCGGAATTAGAACCGTATCGTAGCCAGTTTGCGATTTCACGTCAGTAATGGCGTTTGCTCCGTATGAGGCAAAGAAAGCAAAGGTTTTTCCTGCTTTCATCTTGGCCTGACCAAGCTCCTTGTCTACGGCGATATCCTTGGAGGAATAACCTTTGGTGAACCATTCGCGGTTCACCAGCGAGAACTGCTTGAACAGATCGGATTCATAATAGTTCGTTATTTCGTCCGTCTGACCGTAGTTTTCCAGAACGCCGAAGTTGTCGCCCACTCCGTCCACATACGTAATCGTATTAAGTCCGAAAGTGCGGAAACCATCAAACGGCGTCAGGTCAGGATACTTCTCCTTAACCTTAGCGAACAATTCCGTAATTTGATTGAAGCTCGACATATCATTCGTAGTTACGTTGAAGTCCGATGTCTTGTATCCTAGCTGCTCAAAAATATCTTTGCGAACGAACAGACCCGATGGCGTGCCTCGAACGTTCATCATAGGGAAGCCGGCTAGCATGTCGCCGATATAGCCGCCCTGCAAGTCATCACCTACCACATTGTACAGATCCTTTGTATACTCTTCGTAGTCGGAAGCGTCTACAATATAGCCTTGATCAATAAAGTTCGGCAAGCTGAAAGCAAATACAAAGGAGATGTCAATCGGCTCCTGCGCGGCCAGCATCATGGGCATTTTGGAATTATAGGTATCCCATGTAATCGGCATCAGATTTACTTTCATATTCAGATCCTTCATTGTCAGCTCGTTAATCCGTTCGTTTACTTCGGCCTGATTGCCTTCTTTGGGCGCGTGATAGGCAAAGTTAACGGTATATGGCTCTTCCTTAGACGAGCTTTCTCCCGAGTTTGCACCTGTGTTATCCTTGGCGCAGCCTGCTAACATAGTAAGCGTCAATGCCAGAACGGATATCGTGCTAATGGTCTTTTTCAACATGCCATACATCCTCCTTGTTGTAAAAATCTTTTTATTAGACCCCATAAATCGGTGCCCGCTTAAGTGGAAGCCATGAACTGAGCGCTTTATCGAGATACGCGTTCCAGAACCGATAGTCATGGCCGAGACCCGGTGCTTCCTCATACCTGGTGTCAAATCCCAGCTCAGCCAACACGGCGTAATCTTGGTATACGCGATCTCGGATGAAATCCTCTGTACCCACACCTATAAAGAACGTCGGCGCCTTCTTGCCTTCCAATCTGATTCTCTCCGCATGGTAGCGCAGGTCATGCTCCGAGCCAATGTACTCGTCCTCGCCCGGAAGTGTGTTGCGGACGAGAGGAAACTCCCAGTTCAAACTTTCCTTGTAACCCTCGCGGTCCAGCGTCATGCCGATTCCGCCGGACAAGTCTACCACGGCCTCGTACAGGTCCGGTCTCATCAATCCTAGCGCTAGAGCCCCGTTGCCTCCCATTGCCAGTCCGACTGCAAATGTATGGCTCCTGCCCGGCGCCGATGCGAACAGCGATTGCACCACCAAGGGCAACTCCTGCGTCAAATAATCGAAATACTTAAAGCCGTACTTCGTATTCGCATACAAGCTGTCATTAACCGAAGGAGAAACAAGCATGACCATGTTGCGCTCCGCATATTCCTCCAGCTGCGTATAGCGGTAAGGAACGGTATCGTCCTCGCCGCCCCCGTGCAGTAAATAAACGGTTTGAAACTTCATGCCCGGGCAATACGCTTTTTTCCTTCGAATTTCCGAATGAGGATCCTCATAGCCCAGACTTGACGTCAAATTGCCCGTTGGATAACATATCGTAATATTAGTCGTAAGGCTTAAAATTTCGGAACGATAATTAAATCTCAGTATGCCCATATCATCTGCTCAAGTGAAAGCCAACGACTCTCATTCTTGTCCTTCCCTTTAAAGTTGAATAAACCAATGAACTAACGCCCCCTGCATTAATCCTGAATGACATCATTTTTTTCTTGCATCACCTCCCACTATAAAGTAATGTTTACTCCCGTATTCTCACTCGTTCTTAGATTTTCAACATCGACATCTTAGAGGTAATGGAGGAATGTTGTTGTAGAGCCATATTTTTCTATAAGGACCGGTGACG
>NZ_SKCD01000032.1 GCF_006542765.1 Paenibacillus luteus | reverse complement strand
CTGTCTTTTCTTTATACTCATCACTAAACCGCTGCCTGCTCTCACCCATACTAGACACCTCTTCCTCTTTGTTGTTTATTATCTGCATTCTCTTATGAGGTGTCCACTTTTTATTCTAGCTGCATTTATAGACCTATTACTCAAAAAACAGCCTTTTTCCGCCGATCGGGTGCTGCATAATACGGTTTGCTCCTACAGAGAAGAATTTGCATTATTAAATTGATTAGCTTCATGGGCAAGGTGCCTCAAGCACCTTGCCTTTTCATTTTAAGGAATAGGTAATCTGTGGTTGCCATCACCGTTACAAGAATGAGAAAACCGCTCTATGAAGGCGTTTAAGCCGGAAATGGACTTAATATAGAAAAAACTTGCAGTTTATGTACATGGTTTGTACAATGCTACTTGAGTAGTGAAATCCACCTACACGTAATATGACTGATAAAGGAGATTCACAACATGACCGGACAAAGTGAATTGCGATACAGAACAACACAAGTGCTCGAACAAGGGTCTGTCTTGACGGCCGTTGAGCAGTCGCTCGCTATGATTGAATTTGATGAACAAGGAAAGGTTTTATGGGTTAATGAAAATTTTGCACAGGCAATGGGTTATCGGTCGGCGGAGATGATAGGCATGCTGCACAAGCAGTTTTGTTCGCAGGATTTTGTGGACAGCGCGGAATACATGCAGCTTTGGAATGGGTTGCGAAAGGGGAAGTCCTTCCAGGACAAAATAAGAAGAATAACGAAGCAAGGAAACCCTATTTGGCTGGAGGCCACGTACATGCCCATCTTGGATGAAGAGGGACAGGTGATGGCGGTTTTAAAAATAGCTACCGATATTAATACAAGGGAACAGACAACTTCAAAGATTACTGGCGAATTATTGGAAATGTCTGATGAGCTGCTTCATCGTGCGAAGGAAGGCATATCCCAAAGCCAAGAGGTAGAAACGGCTATTGAGAAGGTTGCGGTAGGCGCCAGCGAGAACATAGCGGTACTCGAAGCGCTTGAGCGTCAGACGGATTTAATCCGCGGCATTGTACGCACCATTCGTGATGTGGCTTCCCAGACGAATCTCTTGGCGCTGAACGCGGCAATTGAAGCTGCGCATGCGGGAGAGCATGGACGGGGATTCAATGTGGTAGCGACCGAGGTGCGCAAGCTGGCGGGACAAGTTCAGGAAGCGACCAAGGAAGTGAATGGTTATGTAGAGGGAATTGTGAACCAAGTTCAAGAAATCGTTAAAGGCACAAAAAATTCGCAAGCTGTCGTATCGGAAAGCCAGCAGCGCATCAAACATGCAGTCGATGAATTCACGGGCATTGGTGAAGCGGCTCGTCAACTGGACACGCAGGCGAGAGAGCTAAGAGAAACCATGCAATAACGGGAGGAGCAGCGGCTTTTCCGGCTATTTTGGAGAGGCTGAGTCTGGGTCTCTCTTTTTTGTGTCTGGATCTTGGTGCATGCTTCTAGTTTCTATGCCCACCAAGCAACCAAGCAGTAAGAGAAACGCCGGTACCGGAGAGAATAAGATGATTAACAAAGCATTAGTTGAAGTGTTGGTAAAAAACTCGGTTTGCAATAAAATAGCTAGAACAATAATCATATTGACAGCATAATGAACCGTGCTATAAAACAGAGAGATCCAGCGCCCGTCCGAGAAATAATAAGCAAGAATGGCAGGGATAATTAAAAAGAAGGATAAACCGAAAACGGGGATCGCGTCCGGAACGGAAGAGCCTGTGAGTAGAGTGAAGAAAATAAGAGTATAAAGAACAGATGGCGCAGCAATTACTTGCATTTTGAAGAAATACTTCATAGAACACCTGCTTATCATAAAATTCCTCATGATTAAGGGATAACCAACTTCTGGTTTGGTAAATAGAAAGCATTACCTTTTAACCATAACATGAATTATCGTAATTCCAATAATAATTCCTGACAAAAAATAGTTGATCTTTGTTTATGGATATGGAAATATAGGAAGGGAATTCCTGTCGGTTCATCGTATTGATTGTACAGGGGGGCTGTATTAGAAAGAGGAGGAATTTGGAGTTGGACACGGACACACCGCAAGAACGGGTAAAGGCTATGCCTGGTTCTCCATCAAGTATTTCCGGCTTTGGGGGCTGGCTGGTTCTCGTGCAGATAGGCTTGTATATGACATTCTTTCTGCAAATTGTACAATTGCTTCAGTATTCCTTGCCTGCTCTAGGCACAGGAACATGGGATGTTCTGACTTCCAAAGATTCGGAGTTATATGATCCCCTATGGGGAACGGTCATTGTATTTGAAGTGGTCTACAATGTCTTTCTCCTGGTTTTTACCGCTTTTATTATGATTCAGTTTTATCGGCAGAAAGCGTCGCTGCCCCTATTCATGATTATTTTCTACGGGCTAAGCCTACTAATCGGTGTTGTCGATTACGTGCTGCTCGCTCAAATTCCGCTAGCCCAAGAAATGGAAGATGGGAGCTCTATAAGAGACCTTGTTCGTTCGCTCTTCACTTGTCTCATCTGGATTCCTTATTTCATCAGATCTGTACGGGTGAAAAATACGTTCATCAAATAAAACAGATCGACTTTTCACCGCAGCATGCGGTGGAAGTCGATCTGTTTTTTACCAAAGGGAGCTAGCTGCTGTGAAGCATATAATAAGCCATTGCTTGCTGAAGCCACTCCTCCTCCTCAGCAGTGAAAGGGGAGGGAGGCATCTGTTCCATTTTAGCCAATATCTCTTCTTCAGCTTCGAGTACGCCGCTAAAGTCCGCAATGTTTTCTTCTCCAACAAATGCCAAATTCAGCTTCATATGCTCATCAATTAGCCTTTGAACTTCGGGATGCTCGACAGGCGTTCCTGTTAACCGTTTGACTTCTTTGGAGAACTGTATAAATCGTTTGTCCAGGCTCTCCATCTCTTGCTCATCCCGATCATAAAGCTTCGTAATGGCCTCCTCCGATACAAACTGCTCCAGCCAATGCCGCTGCTCGTTCTCCGTTTGTATGCTGTGAATGAGGCTGAGAAGGATATCGCTGTCTACTTCTTTTTCCTCTGCTATCGTCGTCATGACTCTATTTATGGTTTTTAATGAGCTTTTAATATAGGCCTGTTTCTCTTCGAAGGCTTGTTTTTGCAATTGCAGCGTATCATTTAACGCAGAGTTAAATTTCGTTTCTTTCAACAGCTTTATAATTTCATCCAGGCTGTAGCCAAGAAACTTAAAGCTCACAATTTTCTGAATCGTAAGGATATCGTGTTGATCATAGATGCGATGGCCGGAGTGAGGAGCCTTCTGTGGTGTCAGCAATCCGATGTCATCATAATAATGCAGAGTCCGGATGGAAATCCCCGTCTTTTTTGAAAATTCACCGATTAAATATCCTTTATCCTGGTTCAATTTTACCCACCGCCTTCAAAAGTTCGCATTCGCTTCCATTTGATCATATCTCCTAACGTGACTGGAGGTGCAAGCATTTTGTTATTCTTTGATCATATAAAAGTATGGATTATAAATCTCTCATTTCCCGAAATGTTTTGTTTTGTAACGCAACCATTGCGCTTCACATAGCGTCTAATTTCCTGAAATGCTTTTATTTACATAGGGCGATGATAGCTGTTAATACTTGATAACGCATGAAGATAGGGGAATTGAAGCAAATGAAATTAGGGAAATGGACAATCGTATTGCTGCTTACAGCGATGTGCTTAATGGTTGCTGCACCTGTCAGCCAAGCGGCTCAGGCCACAGCCATACAAATCATCATGAACGGAAAAACGATTGAGAGCGAGGTATCGCCTTATATTATTCCGAAGGTCAACGTGACGATGGTACCTCTGCGCATTATTAGTGAGGAGCTCGGAGCAAGCGTCGATTGGAATTCTCCTAGGCAGCTAGTCACGATTAAAGGCAGCGACGGCAAAACGATTTCTATGAACAGCGGCAGTACCTCTGCCGAAGTGAATGGCGCAAGCATCCGGCTGGACGCTTCGGTTGAGGTTAAGGCTGGCCGGGCGATGGTTCCGCTTCGGTTCGTCAGTGAGCAGCTTGGTTTGACGGTGGATTGGAATCAAATCGACAAGAAGATTACACTTACGAGCAAGGTGGTTACTGATCCGTCAGACGGAGGAACGCTGCCACCTGAACCTTCGCTGCCCCCGCAGCCTGATCCTGATCCGATACCGGAAGAGGGTACGAAGCTGCGCGGGGCTTGGGTTTCTACCGTTTATAACCTAGACTGGCCATCCCAATCTTCCTATCAAAATGCGGTCAAGCAAATGGGCGAATACATAAGCCTGCTGGATGAGCTTCAGGCTATGGGCATGAACGCCGTATTCGTACAGGTAAGGCCTGCAAGCGATGCGCTGTACCCGTCCAAATTAGTGCCATGGTCAAAATATTTATC
Organism: Paenibacillus luteus; assembly: GCF_006542765.1. GTDB lineage: Bacteria > Bacillota > Bacilli > Paenibacillales > Paenibacillaceae > Pristimantibacillus > Pristimantibacillus luteus. The sequence goes on along the minus strand of NZ_SKCD01000032.1, from coordinate 52,296 downwards.
AGGCGTTCAAGGATTGGCGCCTACGTATGACCCGCTTGCTTTTATGATTGAGGAGACGCATAAACGCAAGATGGAGTTTCATGCTTGGTTTAATCCATTTCGGGCAAGCGTAGATACCAAAATCGACCAGTTAGCCACCAATCATGTGGCGAAGCAGCAGCCGGATTGGATCGTTAATGCCGGGGGCAAGCTGTACATTAACCCAGGTATTCCACAGGCGCGCCAGCATATTATCGACACGATTATGGAAGTCGTGAACGGCTACGACATTGACGGCGTGCATTTGGATGATTACTTCTACCCATCTAATGTGGATTTTGCCGACGATGAAGCCTTTAAGAGTTACAATGCTGGCAGCATAAAAACGAAAGCCGATTGGCGGCGCAGCAACATCAATACCTTTGTCCGCCAGCTCGGAGAGACGATTCATAAAGTAAAGCCGCAAGCGGAATACGGGATCAGCCCATTTGGGGTTTGGCGGAACAAGTCGGTCGACCCCACGGGTTCAGATACGAAAGCGGGCGTAACGGCTTATGACAATATGTATGCGGATGTACGGACATGGATTCAAAACGGTTGGATTGATTACGTGACACCGCAAATTTATTGGAGCCTGTCCTTCACGGCAGCCCGCTATGACAAGTTGGTTGATTGGTGGGCACAAGAGGTGAAGGGGACCGGAGTTGATCTTTATATCGGCCATTCCCCCTACAAGCTGGGAACAAAGGAAGCAGGCTGGGATAGCTCCAAGGAGCTTATTAACCAGCTCGAATATAATAAAAAATATCAAGAAGTGAAAGGCGATGTTTTCTTTAGTGCCAAGGATTTGCGAAAAAATACATTAGGCATCAAGGATGCACTGCGGACTTATTATTCGAAATAGCAAGCAAAAAAACGTTCTTGTTACCCAAGCATTTCTGGGTATGCAAGAGCGTTTTTTTGCGATTTAGAATGGGGAAGCGGACTCTTAACTAAACCATATAAACCAGCAATATCGCTTATAGAGCTTGCAGTTCAAACGTTCGGGCAATGTAACGGGCAACGCCATCGCCGTCATTGCTCTCTATAACCAGACTGGCATGCTGGAGCAATTGGGTATGGGCATTGGCCACGGCGACCTTGGTACCGGCTGTTTCAAACATGCCCATGTCATTCAAATTATCTCCAAATACTGTCACATCTGCAGGCTTGCAGCCGGTGAGCTCTGCCCATTGCTTAAGCCCTTCCTTCTTGTTGGCAAGCTGATGGCTAAACTCCAGAAAATAGTGGTCCTCAATATAATTATCTTTCATCAGATGGACATGGACATGATTCCCGAATTGCTCCGCCACCTCATCACGCAAGGGCTCTAGCTCTTCAAGCCTCCCAATATACGTAATAATCAGTGTTCGGAGTTGTTCCGGGCATTTCAAGCAAGCGACCTCGCGAAAGCGAGGATCGTTTGGGCGGCTTTCAAAAAATTGCAAATCTCCATGCCGGGTGAGCGCTTCATGCAAAACCCGTTCCTTATCCATCTCATCCAGAGCGAATAAAAAAGGGATTAGATTGCGACTTTTTCCAATACTTATAATTTGGTTTGCCGAGTCCATATCCAGCCAGCTGCCGCCGATAACCTTATTCGTCAAGGGATCATAGATAACCGCACCATTATACAAGACAATAGGATGTTTCCAAGGAATGACCGAAACGATTTTATTGGAGCTGGTATAGCTTCTGGCTGTCGCATAACTGATGACGATGCCTTTCTCTAACGCATTCGTAATCACCTGTACTGAATTCTCGGATAAGGTTGCATCTGAGCGAAGCAGCGTTCCGTCCAAATCGGTCAGAAAATGGTTTTGCATGCATGATTCGCCTCCGAGATTGAGATAGAGTTTTAATTGTGATAATAGAGTTTTAATTATGAAAATACAGATTAAGTTGTTTTGTAGACCTCTCGAATGGCATCTTCGATATTGGGCTCTTTAACGCTTAAATCTTGAATCGGCAGCTTCTGCGACAGTTCGGAAATAAGCTGGGCGGCAGAAATGCGATCTTTTTCGAACTTATACCAAATTTTTAGCCCGTCTTGTTTAATGATTTCTGCCAATGGATGGGTTAAATCGCTGAATGGATGCTGCAGCTCTACAACAAGCAGCCGATGCGGCGCAAGCTTATGGATAAGGGATACCATCGGGCCATCCTCGACGACCTTTCCATGATTCACCACAACTAGCCGGCTGCAGAGCTGCTCTACATCATCCAGATCATGCGTTGTCAAAATAACTGTGACTCCTCGTTTTTGATTAATTTCCTTAATGAACAGGCGAATGGCATGCTTCGCATCGGCATCAAGACCAATTGTCGGCTCGTCGAGGAAAAGAATCGATGGCGAGTGCAGCATGGCCGCGGCAATATCCCCCCGCATGCGCTGTCCAAGCGATAGCTGACGCACGGGTGTATGGATAAATTCTTGAAGCTTAAGGACATCTGTCAGAATGGACAAGTTGTCCTCGTAGGTTTCTTTGTCGATTTGATAAATCCTGCGCAGCAGCTCAAAGGATTCGCCTAGCCGCAAATCCCAATAGAGCTGGGTCCGCTGTCCGAAGACGACGCCGAGTTTGCGAACAACCGATTTGCGGTCGGCTTGGGGAGAAATGCCGCATACCTTGATCGAGCCGGAGGTCGGATGCAAAATGCCAGTAAGCATTTTAATCGTTGTGCTTTTTCCAGCGCCATTTGGGCCGATATAACCGACAATTTCACCTTGCGCAATCGAGAAGGTGATGCCGTCTACGCCGCGGACCGTTTTTTTCTCGGGGAACAGCAGCCCTTTGAGCGCGCCCCGCAATCCGCTTTCTTTTTTGGTGATGATATATTCCTTTACTAGGTCATTGACCTCAATTACAGCTTCCATCGTTGCCAGCACCTCGCTTATTTATGAGCCTGCACTCTCGTAGCTTTTCATACCAAACCGGAAAATCCATTGTGACAAGAAGAAGCAGGCGAAGCCGATAACGGGAGTCGCAAGCGCGAAGCTAAGCGGCAGTTGGAACGCCTCGCTGCTTTTGTTTAAAAACTCGGCTGCGGGATAGAAGCTAATGAACCCGATCGGCAGGATGAATGTGAATAATACTTGTATGGCGTAAGGATAAATGCTAATAGGATACATGGTTCCTCTCTCTAGCATGGAAAGCGTGAACCCGACCATGGAAGCATTCCGCTTGGTCCAGAACGCAATCGTACCCAAGCTGATAAATAGCGCGGCGCGTATCATCACGCCCCCAAGCAAGACGAGCAGGAGCTTAATAATGTTAAGTAACGTCCACTCGAAGCCGACCAGCTGGCAGCCATAAATGAAAATGATGATGCCTGGAATGCAGTCAATCAAGCCAATAAAGTTGATATAGCTGGCTACTAGTTGGAAGAAAACGTTCATGGGGCGAAGCAGCAGACGGTCAAAGGCTCCCTCGATGACCATCCGGTCGATATGCCAGGTATTAATGAAAAAGACGACAAAGATACCATGGCTGATTAGACCCAGTCCGTATAGAAAGGTAAGCTCTGGAAAGTCCCATCCGTTCAACGGTTGGAAGCGGTCCACAATGATTTTGAGCATCCAGATACCGGAGAAGTATTGGATCGGAATCATGAGAAGCCAGCTGAACAAAAATAACGGATATTCCAGCTGGCGTTGGATCGCTAAGCGAGCAAAGCAGGCTGCGACAGAAAAGTAGTGCCGTATGGACGATCCCATCTTTGTATGATCAGCCTCCTTGGATTAGTGTTTTGGATTTGGTCCGTTTCCAGCATGCAGCTAGCAGAATAAATAATAAGGCTACCCAAATGAATTGAACTCCCATAGCCGCAAGAGCATCCTGTATGCCTATGTTTCCTATGTAAATGCCAAGCGGTGTCTGATAGGTGTACTGGAAAGGAAGGAATTTCGATACGGTCTGTACGCTTTCTGGAAAGAACCAGAGCGGCACGATACTTCCGGACAATACGCGAACGATACTGTCTTTCACCATCCCCATGTTGCCAAGTTCCATGACCCAAAAGGCGATGAGTCCGATAAGAGCGCTAAGCAGCCAGAGGATAGCATAGCTTAAGAGGCAGCTTGGGATAAATAATAGAAAACCAGCTAACGATGCAGGCCAAGGAACTCCAAAGAAGAGAGCAGCGAAGACAAATAAGGGAATAACCTTGTTAATCATAGCGCTGAGCATGCCGCCCAGATCATCAGCTAAGTAACAGGCGAGCAGAGGAATAGGCCGATAAAAATCAGTGACGATTTGCCCTTCTCTAATTTTGTAATAGATCGTATCCTGCACTCCGCAAACAAAAACAGATGCCAGCATAATAGAGAGAACGGTATAGGTAGTTAAATCTTGAAGACTAAGCGCATTAATTTGCTGCGTTCCCCCGCCATAAGCAGCCTTCCATAAGAAAACCGATGCCAGCATTAGAATGAGATTGGTCCCGACGGAAGCAAACACTTCAAAACGGTAAGCGAGGCTGGTTAACAGTCTCATTTTAGTCATATACCAATAAGCCTGAAGCATAGACGACCCCCTGAATCTATTTCATTTGTAAATATTTATCAGTATAAGAGAGCGTAATGAAAGTTACAATAAGAAAATATTTTCCATATGGAGAATTAATGTGTAATTTGTATCGTATCAGCTGCGATTGAAGTAGGCCCAGATCAGCTTGGGATGGAATTGGTTGAAGTTTACGTCAAAATTATGGATGACTATCAAAATGAGATGCTGCTGCAAATGCAAGCCCAGACGATAAGAGAGGATGTAATCATCCTTGGGTGCATCTCTGAGGATATTGAACGCGTCTTTACCTATGGTTTTGCTTACAAGTACGTTAATGGGGAACAGATGGGATTGTTACAAGGGAAAAAAGCAGTCATTATCCATACGCAAGGCAAATCCAATGAGGAATACGCGGCTAGCGGCCTTGATCAGGCGCTGCGTCTGACCTAAGCAATGCTTAATTTTTGCATAAGAGCACCATGCAGGCATAACGAAAAAAGGTTGAACCCCTTCATGATAAGTGGGTCCAACCTTTTGGCATATAATACGATTAAGAACGCTTAAAGATCAGGAAGCCATCCTCAACCGGAATTGTTTGTCCATTGATGGCTGAAGCCTCTTCAGAGAACAGAAAAGCAACGACATCGGCAATTTGCTCAGGTTGAATCAATTTTTTGCTCAAATGCTGCTCGGCAAGGAAGGTTTTGAAATCGTCACCGTCCTTAATGATTGGTGTATCAATGAAGCCGGGAGCTACTGCGGTTACGCGGATACCGTCATCAGCAAGCTCTAGCGCGGCTGACTTTGTCATCATAATGACAGCTGCTTTGGCCGCTTGGTAAGCGAAGCTTCCTTTGGCTGCCATATAGCCGAAGATAGAGGCCGTGTTGATGATGGTTCCTTTCACACCCAGCTCTTTCATCTTCTTGGAGCCATAATAAATGCCAAGGTACACGCCGAACTGATCAACCGAAATCACATGGTTAAAATAATCAGGGGTATGCTCCTCGAAGGAACGAATATCGCCTACGCCTGCATTGTTGAATAGTCCATCAAGCGTGCCATGGGTGTCAACCGCTTGATCAATCATATGTTGAACATCCGATTCACTGGATACATCGGCGCGAACATAAGAGGCTTGTCCGCCTGCTTGCTTGATAAGCTCAGCTGTTTCTTTGGCAGTTGCTTCATTATAGTCCGAAGAGACGACGATCGCGCCTTCGGCAGCCAGCTTCAGGGAGGTTGCGCGTCCAATGCCGCTGCCTGCCCCTGTAACGATAATCACTTTATTTTGTAATTTCATTTGTATTCACTCCATTCGTATGGTCAACTATATAGCTTATGATGCAAATGATTACTGTCCGATCATGCCGCCGTCCACCGTGTAGAGGGAGGCCGTAACGAAGGAAGCCTCATCGGAGAGCAGGAAATTCATGACGGCTGCGACCTCTTGCGGCTCCCCGTAGCGCCCCATAGGTGTAGCAGCTTCATTAGCAGCTTTGAAATCTTCAGGGCTGCCGAAGTTTTCTTCAATTTGGCGCATCATGCGCGTGTTGATGGTGCCCGGCAAAACGGCATTTACTCGAATGCCAAATGGCGCCAGCTCGTTGGCAGTCACGCGAGTAAGCCCGATTACGGCATGTTTGGACATAATATAAGGGGACATGCCCGGTGCTCCCATTAGGCCGGCTAGTGAAGAGGTATTTAAAATCGCACCGGATTTTTGTTTTTTCATCACAGGAATAACATAATGAAGCCCGAGGAAGACACCGCGCACGTTTACGTTATAGACGAGATCCAGCGCCTTGACGCTTTGCTCCTCGACCAGACCCGATGGGCCTTCGATGCCGGCATTATTGGCGAAATAATCGATGGTGCCAAATTTCTCAACCGCTTGGTTGACGTAGTTCTGGACATCTTCTTCCTTCGACACGTCTGCTGCAACGAGAAGGGTGTTATCCTCATTTAGAGCAAGCTCTTCCTTCACTTTTTGCAAGGCTTCCAAGTTTAAATCAACAAGCACCAAATTAAGCTTTCGCTCGGCCAGACGACGGGCCAGCTCCTTGCCAATACCTCCGGCGGCTCCTGTAATGACGGCTGTTTTGACTTGTGATTGACTCATTGTATATTCGCTTCCTTTTCGCGTGGAATGTGGAAAATAAAAAAAGGTGATGCTCTATTTCTAGGATACTGCTCATTTCATTGACATGACAATAATCAGCGGAGCTTTGAATGTCATGTATCCAACAGAATACCGAAGTATGTTATAAATCGATTCAAAATTGAACATATTCGTTTCATTTGTCGCAATTATGTAGAAGACGTACTTGTATTCGTTATGTAGAATGCTCTCCGGAACGAAAAATATGTGAGCAGCTTAAGCAAGATTTCTATCGGGGGGCAGCTGCGTTATAATATAAGCGACCCTAACAAACGGAGGAATAGGCTGATGACGATGGAAGCTCAGACAGACAGACGTATAAGGCGAACCCGTCAGGCCATTAAGGCAGCATTCGTAGCATTGATTTTGGAGATGGGCTATGAAGCTGTTACCATCATCGATATTACAAGTCGTGCTGATTACAATCGCGGCACCTTTTATAATCATTTTGCAGGGAAAGAAGAGCTGTTCCGTGAAATACATGATGATTTTTTGCGCGGAATTGCCGAAGCGCTCTTGGACCCTTACGAGGGGATGGAGAGGGTGGATGCGACAAAAATATACCCATCAACATTACTGTTGTGCGAGCATATCGAGAAGCAGAAAGATGAATTTGTGGCTCTTCTGTCAGTTGACAAAGGACTAGGCCTTGCGTTATGTGATGTGTTGCGGCAGTCGATGAGAACGGATATGCATATCGAGATGGAGAAAAACGATCCTCCAGTCGATTATGAGATTATGTTAAGCTATCGCATGTCAGCTACAGTAGGTGTCATCATGTATTGGGCGGATACGAATTTTAAATATTCAGCGGCTTATATGGCTGAGCAGTTAATGCTGCAAGTAAATAACCGTATTGACTACATTGCTTTTACAAGGAATAGCTAATGGATCAGCAGTTTCTCTGAACATGTAACAAAATCATGATATTGTCACTTGGAACTTCGTTTGATATAGTAAGAGCATCATGTTGAGAGGAGGGAGAGCATTGGGCGATCAGATGAAGCCTTTCATTCTTGATGGCTCTGCTACCCTATATGGCCAATGATCTTCCATTAAGCAAAGAAAATATTTTGGATGCTGCCGAACAGGTGCTTAGGCGTTACGGTCCAGATAAAACCTCCGTGGTGGATGTAGCTAAAGCTCTGCAAGTCAGTCACGGGACGCTGTATCGTCATTTTGCGAGCAAGGCTTCCTTGCGGGAAGCGGTAACTGAACGGTGGTTGCATCGCAGTATAGCCGAGCCACTGACCGCTATCGTGAACCAAACGGAAGGCAGCTCCGCTGATCGGTTGTATGTATGGCTGACGACGCTCATGCATAGCAAACGCGGCTATGCCGTTGATGATTCGGAAATGTTTGCGATGTATGCAGCGGTTACTTTAGACGCGGTAGATATGATTGCTGTCCATGTTGAGCTTTTGGTACAGCAGATTAGCCAGATCGTTGATCAAGGCATGAAGACGAAGGAATTCAATGCCGGAGATCCAGCTGAGACTGCAAGAGCAATATTTATTGCCACTTCACGTTTCCATCATCCTGCACATGCGAGCGAGTGGAGCTCGGAGAAGGTGGAGCACGAATTCAACCTGGTATGGCAGTTGATATTAATTGGACTCGCGTAATCAATTGAAATAAAGGAATTAAAGCTCTGCTGATGCAGCCCATTAGCAGGGCTTTTTTGCGTTGCTGTTGCAAATTTAAGGTTAAAAGGCTTCAAGTCCGTAAAGAAGTCGGTAAAGCAACAGCCGGGAGTCGGATGAGGGGCAGTCTGAGGCGGACACAGCCTTTAATATGAAGAATAAGTCCACTCCGTTGGAGTTGTTAGAAGCGGATGGTAGATGGAGGAATCCACAGGAGGCCAGAAAATGACACAGATCCCGTATTTAAAGAAAGAAAATGGCGTTCACACCTTAATGGTGGACGAGAAGCCTTTTATAGCGTTGGGCGGAGAAATTCATAATTCCAGCTCATCGAATTTGGAATACATGGAACAACAAGTTTGGCCTCACTTGAGAGGACTGCATTTAAATACGGTGATTATTCCTGTTTTTTGGGAGCTGATCGAGCCTGTGCAGGGCGAATTTGATTTTACGCTAGTAGAGGGTATCATCAAGCAAGCAAGATCAGAAGGGGTGCGCTTGGTGCTTCTCTGGTTCGGCTTGTGGAAGAATGGAAGATCCACGTACGTTCCAGGCTGGATGAAACGGGATTACCGTACGTATTTTAGAGCTTGTTATGCAGGGCAGCTGCCTTCAGATACCATATCGCCCCTTTGTGAAGCGGCGGTAACCGCAGATTCGATCGCCTTTCAAAACTTGATGGGATTTTTGAGAGAAATGGACGGCGAGCAGCACACGGTTATTATGATACAGATTGAAAATGAGATCGGGTTTCTGAATAGCGACAGGGACTACTCCGACTTGGCGAATGAACAGTTTGTGAAGACGGTACCCGCTAAAATCGCTGAAAGCACTGGGAAAAGCGGGACTTGGGCTGATTTGTTCGGTCCAGATGCCGGTGAGTATTTTATGGCGTATTCCTATGCCTCGGCGTTAGAGCGGATTGCCAGCGCCGGCGCAAAGGTCTACCCTTTGCCTATGTTCGTAAATGCTTGGCTAGAGCAGCATCCATGGCGCGCAGGCACCTATCCAAGCGGTGGACCGATCGCCAAGGTGATGAAGATTTGGAAGGCTGCGGCCCCGACCTTATGTTTGTATGCGCCAGATATTTATTTGCCGAATTTTGCGGAGGTATGCGCAGAGTATGCAGCAGACGGAAACCCGCTGTTTATTCCTGAAGCGAGAAGGGATGTCGTATCAGCAACCAATGTTTTTTATGCCATCGGCCAGCATGACGCGCTTTGCTTTGCGCCGTTTGGCATAGAAGCTTTCCTCGCTCCTGTGGACCCAAGCCAAGATACAATTTTTGATCCCAATGTATTGTCAGCTCTTAATATCGACATGTCGGCATTCCATTTGAACGGAACTGGCCCCTACTTGGCTGAGAGTTATAAGCTTCTGGGCAGCATGCTGGGGATTATTCAGAAACATCGCGGTACAGGACGGATGAAAGGTTTTCTGCAATACCAGAATACCGGTTGCGTGCTCAGCTTCAGCAAGTATGATCTTAAGCTCAGTTACAATTCGTTAGTCCAAGGGAAGCCGGTTTCGGGAGGGCTGGTCATCGAGCTATCGGAGGACGAGTTTATAGTAGCTGGCATCGGGTTTGCGGTTGAGGTTTTGCCAAAATGCGGCGGGCAGGCAAAAGTTGGCTATATTCGTATTGAAGAGGGCATTTTTGAAAATGATCAATGGATCAGAGGCCGCGTGCTGAATGGCGATGAGTCAGCTTATCGAATTGGAGTGAAGAGACGAGCCTCAGCTTTATTTATTGAAGCTTATCAATATGAGTAAGAAAGGAGGAATAACCTGATGAAAACCTTTGATGCACAAACGAAGCTTGGTTATATATGGGCGAATGAAGAAGCGCGGAAGGTGCTGCTGAAGCATGTTCCCGAGCTGGAAAAATCACCGTACTTGTCCTTCATGAAAATGCGGACACTTCCGCAGCTCGCAGTTGCCAATGAAGCTTGGACGTGGCCGCCAGAGCTGCTAACGACTCTACTTAGCGAGCTTGCGCCGATTCAAGAAACGGCTGAGCAGGATGAGGAGCCGATTCCATCATCTGATTATGAACCGGAGTCCGTAGGCATGGGTTCAGCATATGCGAAAGCGCCAGAGTGGGCGGAGAAGTGGGGCATCTTTGAGATCGTGCTTCAGGGACCGGATTATGGCAATCCGTATGTGGACGTTAGAGTTGACTGCTCATTCACACACGGTGAGCATAAAGTCCAAGTCAGCGGGTTTTATGATGGGAATGGTTTATACCGTATCCGGCTCATGCCTGAACACGAGGGAGAATGGCATTACAAGACGAGCAGCAATGCTCGATCATTAGAAGGAATTACAGGAAAGTTTACTTGTGTAAAGCCTGGCCTGCATAACCATGGACCTGTGCGCGTGCACAATACTTTTCATTTTGCTTATGAGGACGGAACCGCTTATATACCTGTTGGGACGACCTGTTATGCGTGGACGCATCAGAGTAAGGAGCTGGAAGACCAAACGTTGGAGACGCTCAGCAAGTCGCCGTTTAACAAGCTGCGCATGTGTGTGTTTCCAAAATCGTATCAGTTTAACGAAAATGAACCAACGGATTACCCCTTTGAAGGCTCAGTGGAGCATGGGTGGGATGACACAAGGTTTAACCCGAATTACTTCCGGCATTTGGAGAACCGCATTGCCCAGCTTGGTGAGCTTGGCATTGAAGCCGATCTTATTTTATTTCATGCGTATGATCGCTGGGGCTTCTCGGAAATGAAGAAATCGGCGGATAACCGTTACCTGAGGTATCTGGTTGCCCGATTGTCAGCGTATCGGCATGTTTGGTGGTCGCTTGCCAATGAATATGATCTTATGTGGGCGAAGGAAGAGGCCGATTGGGAGCGCTTTGCAGCGATTGTGACGGAAGATGATCCTTATCGTCATCTCCTCTCCATTCACAATTGCTTTGCTTTCTATGATTATAAACGGGATTGGATTACCCATTGCAGCGTACAGCGCATCGATGTGTACCGAACAGCGGAAAATACGACGGAATGGAGAAGCGAATGGAATAAACCAATTGTGATTGATGAGTGTGCTTATGAAGGAAATATCGATATGGGCTGGGGCAATATTTCGGGACCAGAAATGGTCCGCCGCTTCTGGGAAGGGGCGATTCGCGGAGGTTACGTCGGACATGGAGAAACCTATCTTGACCCCGAAGATATTCTCTGGTGGTCCAAAGGCGGCAAACTACGCGGAGACAGTCCAGAGCGTATCGCATTTTTACGAAAAGTACTGGAGTCAGGGCCTGTTGGCGGCTTGGAACCGCTCAAGTCCGAGTGGGACGCGCCCTCGGCAGGCATGAAAGACCAATACTATTTATTTTATTATGGCATAAACCAGCCGAAGTATCGAAATTTCAGCATGAAGCCTGGCATTGCCTATCAGGTAGAAGTTATCGACACATGGAATATGAGTATTCAGAAGCAGCCAGGCCTTTATGAGGGGACATTCCGAATCGAGCTTCCCGGCCGCTCTTATATGGCTATTCGAATGATCAAAGCACAGTAATCAATAGTCTCCAAAGGCGCTGCTCAAGAAGACGGGAGGATCGAATACCCCTGTCTGCTTTGTTGTATAATAGGGGAACGAAGGAGGCGTGCCTATGAAAGGTTTTCTCAAGAATTGGTCGTGGCGCTCCATTCGTTCCAGATTGGCTATAAGCGTCTTAGCCGTAACTTTACCGTTGATTGCGCTGCTGCTGTATAACAGCTTTTATTCAATTAATGTGGTTCGTAATCAGGTGGCAAGCTCCAATAAAAACATGTTGATTTTATATATGGACCAAATCGATAAAAACCTAGAGGACGTCGATCAATATTTGAACAATTTAGTTGCTATTGATACGGATTTACTGGTTATGGGACTGCCTGCACCAGATCAGGAGTATGAGATGGCAAAGCTCAGTCTATTCAGCAAGCTGCAAGAGAAAATTCCACTGTTTAAAACGATAGATGCTTTTTTTGTCTATTCGTTAAGCAGACAGGATTATGTAAGCGCTTTTCGCCAAGTGGGAACGTTCGCCGAAAGAGCGGCGGTACAAGCCTATTTGGCTGGGATCTTGCGAGGCGGGCCAGACGGGGAAGCTATTGGAAGCAAGCGCTGGTACGTTAAAGAAATCAATGGCACCTATTATTTATTTCATATTTTTAAATCGGGTGACAGTTATATTGGAAGCTGGATCAATACGAATCGGCTGGTCGGCGCACTGGGTTTAATTGATTTGGGTGAAAAAGGGCGCTCACTCTTAACGACCGATCAAGGGATTCCATTGACGGAGAAGGCCTATATCAAGGAAAACGGCATCGATCTCAATCGTTCCCTTGATAATTATTATTTAACCGGCAGCAGCAGCCGTTACATGGTCGTGGGCTCGGAATCAAGCAAAGGAAACATTAACTTGATTGCGATGATACCGGATGAGAAAATTTTGGAGAAGCTGCCGTATTTGCGGAAAATCATTTTATTTGTGTCCATTTGCTCTCTGATTATTTTGCCAGTGGGAACGTTGCTGCTTCGAAAAATGATTCTTATCCCGCTGAATCGTATCCTTATGGTCATGAAACGGATTAAAGAAGGCAACTTGGATGTGAGGATCAATCAATCGGCAGGCGTGGATGAATTTCAAATCGTCAATGAGACCTTCAATACCATGATGGCTCAAATCCAGCAGCTTCATGTCAACGTCTACCAAGAACAGCTTAGCAAGCAGAAAGCCGAGCTGCAGCATTTGCAGCTGCAGATTAATCCGCATTTTTTCATGAATTCGTTAAACATTATCTACAGCCTGGCTCAAACTCAGAATTACACGCTCATTCAGGAGCTGTCGCTATGTCTGGTTACTTATTTCCGTTATATGTTCCGTACGAATCTGAGCTTCGTGCAGCTAAAGCAAGAGCTCGATCATACTCGAAATTATATACGAATTCAGGAGCTGCGCTATCCCGATAGTTTAATTGGACGTATTGAAGTACCTGACTTCCTGCTTAGCGCAAGTGTACCGCCACTGTTCATCCAGTCCTTTGTGGAAAATACCGTTAAACATGCGATGACGATGGATGGCTTTATTGAAATCATTATTCTTGTCGATTTGTGGGACGAGGATGGCAAGCCGTATGTGCGAGCGGTTATTGAGGATAGCGGCAGAGGGTTTCCAGAAGAGGTCGTGAACAAGCTGAACGAAGGCGGGAAAATGACCAACGAGCAGGGGGAGCATATCGGCATTTGGAATGTACAGCAGCGGCTGTCGCTGCTTTACAACGGACAAGCCGATATTTCATTCTCAAATCGAACGGAAGGCGGGGCAAGAGTCGTTATTTTGCTGCCGCTGCATGAGAACAACAGCTAGATGGGAGGCGGATTAACATGTATTCATTGCTTATAGTGGATGATGAGGTTCATGCAGTGAAAGGCATTGAAGCGGCAATTGATTGGGAGAAGCTGCAGATTACGTCGCTTCATACGGCATACAATATCCGTCAAGCCAAGGAAGTATTCGATAACCATACCGTTGATATGATGCTGTGCGATATTGAGATGCCCCAAGGGAGCGGCCTCGAGCTGCTGGCATGGGTAAAAGAACATTCACCGCAGACGGAGTCGGTGTTTCTGACCTGTCATGCGGATTTTGCATATGCGAAGCAGGCCATGCAATTAGGGAGTCTTGATTATATTTTGAAGCCCATTCCCTACACGGATTTGGAGCAGGTGATTGTCAAGGCGATTCATAAGATTAGCGCCAATAGCGAGCTAACGGAATTTAGCCGTTATGGTCAATACTGGTTTCAACAGCAGCCCATTCTCATGGAGCAGTTCTGGCTAGATCTACTCAACCAGACCATTCCTTCCAATGAAAATGCGATTCGAAGAGCAGCTGCTGACCGGAATCTTCCTTTTCTCGAAGGGATGCGCTATTTGCCAATACTGATTAGCATTCAGCGGTGGCATAAGACGTTGTCCGTACGTGACGAGAAAATTATGGAGTTTGCTCTTCGCAATGCAGCCAATGAATCGATACTTGAGCATGGACAGCAAGGCCAACTCATTCAACGGGGGAAAGGAAAACTTATTGCGTTAATCACCATCGAGGCAGGAGCTGAGTGGGATCTTGTTGCGGTCAAGTCCGTATGTGACTCGTACATCGCCGCGTGCAACACTTATTTTTATTGTGATTTGTCTTGTTACATTGGGAAGCAGGTACAAGCGAATGAATTAACAGCTTTGGTTGATCAGCTATCTGCTTTGGAGAGCGACAATGTGGCAACAAATAATAAAGCGTTCCTGCTTGATGGCCGCCACCCATCCGCTTATACCTATAATTTGCCCAATATGAGCGTATGGGCACTGCTGCTTGAAGATGGCAAGACGGATAAACTCATTGCTGAGATTACAAATTATTTGGATAATCAGGTGCGTGTCGGTTGTCTAGATGCGAAGCAGCTTCATCAATTCCATCAGGATATGCTGCAAATGGTTTATTCTATTTTTCAAGCCAAGGGAATTCGGGCTCATCAGCTATTGCATGATGCAGTTTCCATGGAGCTGTCTCGCCAGGCTACGCGTTCACTCGTAGATATGGTGGTATGGATGAAGCATATTCTCCGGAAATCGTCGGAGTATGCGAAAGCGGTAGAGGAAACGCAAACTGTTGTGGAGCGAGTCATTGCCTATATCGACTTGCACAAGGACAGGGAGCTGACTAGGGAAGAGATTGCTAGCTATGTGTTTCTAAACCCGGACTATTTGACCCGTATTTTCAAGAAAGAGACGGGGCTTGGCATTTCTGAATATATATTGAGGAAGCGGCTCGATATCGCGAAAAGTTTGCTGCTGATGACGGAGATGTCAGTCAGCGCTGTAGCAGGGCATGTTGGTTATTCTAACTTTTCGCATTTTTCGAGAATTTTCAAGAAGCATACGGGTAAAAACCCCTTGGACTACCGTCACACCGGCACGGCTGAGCATGCTCCCGAATAAAGTCGGAATGTGCATACTGAAAAGTCGGTTACGGAGCAGAGCCGAGAATCTTGTTCTTATAAAATCAAGATAGATTCAGCAGCCGATACAAAGCGGCACAAGGCTTCCGAATCCGATTCTATTACAGTAACGGGGGAGTAACATGAGAAAACGGATAGGCTGGTTCAGTATGCTTTTGGCATTATGCCTCGTGCTTGGTGCTTGTGGCTCGAACAATCCGAATAACGGAAATGCAGGCAATGGCCAAGGAAATTCGGTTCCCGATTCGACAAATACGGCAAGCAGCGGAAATGAGAAGCCGTACGAATTGACGGTGGCCTTCGTAACCTTCGGCAATACGCCAGCGGACATTGCGCAGGTACAAGAGGAGATCAGCAAGCTGGCGAAAGAAAAGATCAATGCAACGGTTAAGCTCTTACCGATTGCCATTGGCTCTTGGAATCAGCAAATGAATCTAATGCTGACGAGCAATGAAAAGCTGGACTTGATTGTCACCGGCTCTAGCGCAACCTTCGGCTATGGTCCGCAGGTAGCCAAGGGTCAATTGCTTCCTCTGAATGATCTGATTGAAAAGTATGGAGAAGGCATTAAAACTGCCGTTGGCGAAGAATTTATGAATGCAAGCAATATTGGCGGCAGCATTTATGGCGTGCCAAGCATTCGCGATCTGGCAGTCAATTACGGGTTATTGATTCGCAAGGATATTGCGGATAAATACAGCATTGATTTAGCGGGCATGAAGACGCTCGATGATTTGGAAGCCGCGATGAAAATCATCAAAGCAGGTGAACCGGATACAGCTGTTATTGCTCCAGGTGCAGCAGGCCAGTCGATTGTTGATTATCTGATGGGCGATATCGATAGGTTAGGCGATACTTTTGGTGTCTTGCAAAATAATGGCTCAGAGCTCAAGGTCGTCAACTGGTATGAAACGACGCAATATGCAGAGCTGGTGAAGCGCGTAAGAAGCTGGTACAATGCGGGTTATATTTTGAAGGATGCCGCAACCAACAAGGAGAGTATCGGTGATTTGATTAAAGGCCAGCGTACGCTTGCTTATGTGGCTAATCTTAAACCGGGAATCGAATCCCAGGAGAGCCGATTGACGGGAACAGAAATCGTCAGGGCCAACCTGACAGAGCCGTTCGCGAAAACCGAAACTGTGACGAATATAATGTGGGGAATTCCCCGTAACTCCAGCAATCCGGAACGAGCTATGCAATTTCTCAACCTTATGTATACGGATAAGGATGTCATTAATCTGTTCGATTGGGGAATCGAGGGCAAGCACTATGTGAAGACGGATACGGATAACGTCATTAAATACCCGGATGGCGTGGATGCAACTAGCAGCGGCTATAACCTTAATATGGGTTGGCTATTTGGAAATCAATTCCTCTCGCATACCTTTGAAGGCGATGATCCGGATATTTGGAATAAGCTGAATGAGTTTAATCAATCGGCTGTCAAATCCAAGGCGCTGGGCTTTACTTTCGATACAGCACCAGTTAAAACGGAGTTTGCAGCAGTTGTTAACGTATTAAATCAAAATAAAATGGGCCTGGAAACAGGAACGCTTGACCCGGAGAAGACGCTTCCTGAGTTTATTACGAAGCTGAAAGCCGCAGGCATCGAAAAAATTATTGCGGAGAAGCAGAAGCAGCTGGATGCGTGGGCCAGCAACAAATAGCATGACGATCAAGAGCCTGTCCCTGTTTCGTGGGGCAGGCTTTTTTTTGCCGATGAGCCTGTCCCGGCATCTTTTATCCTTGTCGTAAAAGCGCAAATAAATGGTCGGTGGAGCGGTAGTTGGCCCCTTCTGCTTCCCTTAAGATAAAGCTATGAACAACGTGCAACGCACAAGCTGAAGGATAAGGAAGGGATCAGATGATGGAACAGACAAAGAAGCGAGGAATCGCCAAAAGGTATGCCCGATATGCACCGCTGTTTCTAATGATGCTGCCAGGCCTGCTCTATCTGGTGCTCAACAATTATTTGCCTATGTTTGGATTGATTATTGCCTTTAAGGACGTTAATTTTGCCAAAGGGATACTTGGCAGCGACTGGATCGGCTTTAGCAATTTTGAATATTTGTTTAAGACGAGGGATGCATTCATCATTACGCGCAATACGCTGCTTTACAATGGAGGTTTTATTGTCATCAATCTCGTTGTGGCTGTTGGCATAGCGATCTTGCTAAATGAAGTGAAAAACAAGTTTATGGCGCGCTTCTATCAGAGCGTGGTGCTGCTGCCTTATTTGATCTCCATGGTGATTGTCAGTTACCTGGTCTATGCCGTGCTTAGCATCGAGACTGGTTTCATGAACAATACGGTACTGCCGATGCTCGGCCTGGGTGATGTTTCTTGGTACAGCGAGTCCAAGTATTGGCCGTATATTTTAAATTTAGTGCATGTATGGAAAAGCGCTGGTTTCCTGTGCGTCGTTTATCTGGCAGCCATTATCGGTATCGATCAGGAATATTACGAAGCCGCTACGCTTGATGGAGCGACTAAGTGGCAGCAGATCAAGGCGATTACGCTGCCGCTCATCTCGCCAGTCATTACGATGATGACTCTGCTTGCGATCGGACGAATTTTTTACTCGGATTTTGGCTTGTTCTATCAAGTGCCGATGGATGCGGGAGCTTTGAGCGATACGACTAACGTTATTGATACGTACGTATACCGCGGATTAATGCAGCTGGGTGACATCGGAATGTCCTCAGCAGCAGGCCTGTACCAATCCATCGTAGGTTTTGTGCTGGTGCTTCTGTCCAACTTCGTCGTTCGCAAAATAAACAAAGACAACGCGTTATTTTAGAGAGGAGTGCATGGAAGATGAACAACGAAAGTCGCGTGTGGCAGTGGGCAGGGCATTTCATTATGATTGTGGTTGCAATTGCGTGTATCCTCCCGTTTGTCCTGCTATTAGTTTCCTCTATCACAGATGAGAAAACGATTATCCAAAATGGTTATTCTTTCTTTCCGTCAAAGTTTAGCGGAACCGCTTATGTGTATCTATGGAACCAGTCGGAGCAAATCCTGCGTGCTTATGGCATCACTATCCTAGTCACTTTAATCGGAACGACCGTCAGTTTGGCGATCACTTCGCTGCTGGCTTATCCGTTATCGCGCCGCGATATTCCACATCATAACAAACTGGCGTTTTTCGTATTTTTCACCCTGTTGTTTAACGGGGGACTTGTTCCCACTTATTTAATCTATACGCAGTACCTGGATATCAAAAATACGCTGTGGGCATTAATTATCCCGGGCCTGCTGATGAACGGCTTCAACGTCCTGCTTATGCGAACTTTCTTTAAAACCTCGATCCCTGTTCCGGTGCTAGAATCGGCCTATATCGACGGGGCAGGCGAATTCAGAACGTTCCGCTCCATCGTGCTTCCGCTCTCGCTGCCGATTATGGCGACGATTGGCTTGTTTCAGACGATCGGTTACTGGAACGATTGGTTTAATGGACTTGTTTATTTGAACGATCCAAAGCTATTCAGCATCCAAAATATTCTTAATCGGATATTGACTGATATCCAGTTCCTGACGAACGGCAGCATGAGCACGAATGCGAGCCAAGGCTTGGCGGCGCTGCCAAGTGCAACCGTAAGGATGGCCATTGCTGTTATAGGGGTATTGCCGATATTGATCGCGTATCCATTCTTCCAGAAATATTTTGTCAAAGGAATTACGATTGGTGCAGTTAAAGGATGAGTAGGGAAGGGGACATAGCTTTGAACTTTCAAAATCCTGTAATCAGCGGGTTTCATCCGGACCCGAGCATTTGCCGGGTCGGCTCTGATTATTATGTTGTGACCAGCTCGTTTGAATACTTTCCAGGTGTCCCTATCTTTCATAGCAAGGATCTGGTGCATTGGCGCCTAATCGGGCACTGCCTGGATCGCGCGAGTCAGCTGCCGCTGCATCAAGCAGGGAGCTCAACTGGAATATTCGCTCCTACGCTAAGGCATCATGAAGGCCGTTTTTATATGATCACGACCAATGTAAGCGCGAAAGGCAATTTCTTTGTCACCTCGGAAAAACCGGAGGGCCCTTGGTCCGAGCCTATATGGCTCGATTGGGAGGGCATTGATCCCTCCTTGCTGTTCGATGAGGATGGCAAGGTGTACATCACCGGTACAGCAGGCTTCCGGAACAATGAGCAGCCCGGCATATACCAGGCAGAAATCGATCCTTGTACAGGGAAGCTGCTTTCGCCCCGCCGGTTCATATGGAGCGGAACGGGAGGAGCCTTCCCTGAGGGACCGCATCTTTACCGGATATTTGGCAAGTATTATCTTATGATTTCCGAGGGTGGAACCGAATATGGCCATATGGTCACAATAGCCAGAAGTGATACTCCGTACGGCCCGTTCGAGAGCAATTCGGCCAATCCGATCCTGTCACATCGCAGCCGAAAAAGCAGCATACAGGCTACGGGCCATGCCGATCTTGTTCAACTGGAGGATGGCAGCTGGTGGGCAGTTTGTCTTGGCATAAGGCCGATTGGCTATCCGTATCATCATCATATAGGGAGGGAGACCTTTCTGGCTCCCGTTCATTGGTCTGACGATCATTGGCCTGTCATTGGTGAGAGCGGCATCATTGAGGAGACGATGGAGGCTGGCAAGCTGTCCGTCGGGCAAGGCGAGCCGTGGAGTGGGATAGAGGAATTTAATGAACATCATCTCGCTCCTTATTGGAGCTTCCTACGGAATCCTTCAGATGATTGTTGGTCACTTAACGACCGCCCGGGGTGGCTGACTCTTCGCGGCTCGGGCATTTCCTTGAACGAAGCAGATTCTCCTGCATTTGTAGGACGTCGGCAGCAGCATTTTACCTGCTCGGTATCTACGCTGCTGGATTTTGATCCTCATGAAGAAGGGGAAGAGGCGGGCTTAACGGTTTATATGAATGAGCGATTCCATTACGAGATCGCATTATCCTGCCTCGCAGGCAAAAGAGGCGTGCTCTTGAGAAGGCGCATCGGCACCTTGTGGAAGACCGAGCTTGTATACGAGTATAGCGGATCGCGTATCGTGCTAGGCATAGAGGCTGATAAACACAATTATCGCTTCACATTTGAAGCAGATGGCGAAGCCAAGCAGGTTGCAGGCGAGGCGGAATGTGGGCTTCTTGCAACTGAAGTAGCAGGAGGGTTTACGGGGGTGTTTTTTGGCATGTATGCGACGGGAAATGGAAAACCATGCAAGGCTGCTGCCTATTTTGACCGGTTTGATTATATTCCGGCAGATGAGATGGAAGGAAAGAGGGGGATGCCATGAGTTCAAGGTTAAAGGATGTATTGGCAGGTAAAGGGGATAACTACTTGCTCCCTTTCCTATGGCAAAGAGGTGAGTCGGAAGCTGTAATCCGTGAGGAACTGGCACGAATCGATGAAGTCGGCATTAAGGCGGTGTGCATCGAGTCAAGGCCTCATCCTGACTTTCTCGGGCCGGGCTGGTGGAGGGATATGGACATCATCATGGATGAAGCCCGAAGCAGGGGGATGCGGGTATGGGTATTCGATGACGATCATTTTCCGACGGGGCATGCCGCAGGCAGGATGAAGGACGCTGCTCCAGAGCTGAGAAGAAGATTTCTTGCAGAACGCCGCATCGATGCAGTAGGCCCCATGAAGGGAAGCTCCTTTCTGGTTAAGCCATGGCTGCAGGAAGGAGACGAGCTTGTAGCGGTCTTGGCTGCGCGACGTGAGCAAGGGAGTGGTGTCATTCAAGGTGAAATACTTGATTTGGAAAACTTCCTTCACGGGGAGACCTTGTATTGGGATGTGCCGACAGGCTTCTGGAGCATTTATCTGATGGTGGAGACATCCGAGGGGGCAGACAGCTCGAAGCGGGAGTATATTAACCCGATCGTTGGCGAATCGACACAAGTGCTAATCGATGCGGTCTATGAAATCTATTACGAGAGATACAGGGAAGATTTCGGGTATACCTTTGCTGGCTTTTTCTCGGATGAGCCTGGCTTTTACAACGATTTTAATAGTTATGACTTTACTTCGGTTCCAGGCAAGCCGCGGGTTGTACTGCCTTGGTGCAAAGACATGCTCTCTAAGTTGAATGTGGAAAAAGGCTCATCATTTAAAGCTCTTCTTCCGCTGCTTTGGGAGGATGGCGGGGAGCAGGCAGCACAAGCGAGATATGTCTACATGAACGTGATCAGCAAGCTGTATGCGGAGCATTTCTGCGGTAGGCTAGGCGAGTGGTGTCGTGAGCGGAATGTGGAATATATCGGCCATATTATCGAGGACAACAATGCCCATGCCCGTCTCGGCTGTGGGCCGGGGCATTTCTTCCGCTCCATGTGGGGCCAGGATATGTCAGGCATCGACGTTGTTTTGCACCAGATCATGCCAGGCTTCGATGAGACTCCTTTTTCTTGGATAGCGGGAAATACAGATAGTGAGTTTTTTCATTATGGGCTGGCGAAGCTCGGATCTTCGTTAGCGCACATTGACCCGAAGAAGAAGGGAAGGGCGATGTGTGAGATTTTTGGCGCATACGGATGGAGTGAAGGCCTAAAGCTGATGAAATGGTTGACGGATCATATGCTCGTTCGCGGCATTAACCATTTCGTGCCGCATGCGTTCTCACAGAAGGATTTTCCCGATCAGGACTGTCCTCCTCACTTCTATGCGCGCGGGCATAATCCACAATACCGTTATTATGGGGAACTCAACCGTTATACGAACCGGTTGTGCCATCTATTGTCCGGCGGCATGCACCGAGCTACTGCGGCGGTCCTTTATCATGCAGAAGCGGAATGGTCAGGAGCAAGCATGCTATTTCAAAAACCGGTGAAGGCGCTGCTGCAAGCACAGATCGATTGCGATGTTTTACCGGCGGACAGCATTATATCAGATGCATTGGTCTCGGAAGGAAAGCTGGCCATTCATGCAGAGGAATATGACTGTTTCATAGTGCCCTATGCAGAGGCGCTGCCGGTGCGTTTGCTGGAGAGGCTGTTTGCGATGGCTGAGGATGGATTACCGATAATATGGGTCGATGCGCTGCCGAAACGATCAAGCGAGGGGAAAGAAATCAGCGCTGAACTAGAGAGACTTCAAGTACTCTCCAATGTACATGTGATTCCTTTAACGAGTCTTGCGAGCAGTCTCAAGAAGCTTGGATTGTATGAGATCGAAGTGGAGGGCGAGCAGCCTTGGTTGCGAAATTATCATTATGAGCAGCCGAATTTCCATGTGTATCTATTTTTTAACGAGCATCCGTATGAAGAGATAAATACTAAAGTGCATCTCCCAAAACATGCGCAAGCTGCCGTTTACAATGGTTTTGACAATACGGCGACCGTGCTGGACGTTGCTGCATTCCATAACGGATTGCTGCTCCCTCTTAAGCTGAGTCCGTATGAATCCATCGTCGTCATTGCCGGCAAGCAGCTTCCTGATGGGATCGAATGGACTGCTGCTGCAGTGCCAGCAGAGGAAGTGTTATTACTGGAGGGAAGCTGGCAAGTATTTACCGCGAGATCGGAGCAATATCCGAATTTTGAGTCATGGGGCAGACTTGATAAGCTGCAAAGCATGGGTCACCCGGAGCTGCTGCCTTCGTTCAGCGGAACGTTTCGTTATGAGCTCGACTTCCGATGGTCACACGAGATAGAGCCTGCGTGGTTGGACCTTGGGGATGCTTATGAAACGGCGGAAGTATGGATAAATGATGAGCGTGTAGGCATCAAGCTTTGCGCTCCCTATCGTTTTAATATCTGCGGTACGGTTCATCAGGGAGCAAACAAGCTGGTTGTTGAGGTGACGAATACGCTTGCAAAGCAGCAGCATGACTTCTTCTCACGATTTATGCAGCAGGAGCCAAGCGGACTGCTCGGGCCTGTTCGCTTCTTAGCGGGAGAGCCGAATAGGGTAAAGGCATTGGAGGGAACAGCAGATGAGCAAGGATAGACGAGGCAGCAATGCTGAAGACATTGTATATGTCCGCAACGAAGTAGGGCCAGTCATTGGTTATTCGGCTGATTCTGGCGTGGGCATTATTCAAACAGATGGGTTTACCTTCAAGGACCTCAATCAGGATGGAGAGCTGCATCCTTATAAAGACTGGCGTTTGCCCGCAGAAGAGCGTGCGGCGGACTTGGCTGGCAGAATGTCCATCGAGCAAATCGCGGGTCTGATGCTTTATAGCAAGCATCAGGCGGTTCCAGCCAGCAAAGGTTTTTTCCCTGCTACCTACAACGGGAAGCCTTATGCAGAAAGCGAAGTAGAGCCTTACGCGCTGACCGACCAGCAGCTAGCTTTTTTTATTTCAGATAATGTCCGGCATGTTCTGCTAACCACGCTGGAAAGCGCAACTGCTGCTGCGCATTGGAATAATCATGCGCAAGCGCTGGTTGAGGGTCTAGGACTTGGAATTCCTGTCAATAACAGCTCCGATCCAAGGCATGGCACGGACGCAAGCAAGGAATACAATGCCGGAGCGGGCGGTGATATTTCCATGTGGCCGGAATCGCTTGGGCTTGCTGCAACGTTTGATCCACAGCTTGTACGGGAGTTTGGGGCTATAGCGGCACAAGAATATCGGGCGTTAGGTATTGCGACGGCCTTGTCTCCACAGGTTGATATTGCTACAGATCCTAGATGGTCGCGCTTTGATGGCACCTTTGGGGAGGATCCGCTTCTTTCAACGGATATGGGCCGCGCTTATATTGATGGTTTCCAGACGACATCAGACGGCGGTGAGTCAAGCGGTGGCTGGGGGCTGGGCAGCGTGAATGCAATGGTGAAGCATTGGCCTGGCGGAGGCTCTGGCGAAGCCGGACGCGACGCGCATTTTGGCTATGGGAAGTTTGCTGTGTATCCAGGCAACAACTTCAATGAACATCTACTTCCATTTCTTGAAGGTGCTTTCAAGCTCCAAGGCGGGACGGACAAAGCATCTGCTGTGATGCCATATTATACGATTTCCTACAAACAGGATCTCGTGAACGGAGAGAATGTTGGTAACTCCTATAGCTCCTATCTTATTAAAGATCTGCTTCGGGAAAAGTATGAGTATGACGGCGTTGTATGTACCGATTGGGGAATAACGGAAGATGAGCCAGCAGCGGTGGATGTATTTTTTAGTCGTCCTTGGGGAGTGGAGACGGGTTATACCGTGGCTGAGAGGCATTATAAAGCGCTGATGGTCGGCGTGGATCAATTTGGCGGAAATAACGATGCCGCGCCAATCTTAGAAGCGTACCAGATCGGAATTGACATACATGGCGAAGACTTTATGCGCAAGCGATTCGAGCAATCGGCTGTTCGGCTTCTTAAAAATATGTTCCGGGTAGGCTTGTTCGAGAATCCTTATGTGCAAGCTGAGGAGAGTGTCCAGACGGTTGGAAAAGCCGATTATATGACCAAGGGGTATGAGGCTCAGCTGAAATCCATCGTTCTGCTAAAAAACAAGCAAAATTTGCTCCCGCTGCCTAAAGGGAAAACGGTATATATTCCGAAGCGGTACCGTCCTGCGGGAACCAATTGGTTTGGAGCAGTTACTCCTGAAATCTACGATTATCCAGTAAATACTCATGTGGTTAACCATTATTTTCATCTGACTGACCAGCCTGAAGAAGCGGATTACGGATTAGTTTTTATTACAAGCCCTGATTCTGGTTTCGGATACAGCCGTGAAGATGCGGATAACGGTGGAAATGGTTATGTACCGATTAGTCTTCAATATGGTGCTTATACAGCGGAAGATGCTCGTGAGCAGAGCATTGCCGGAGATGAGCGGGATGTATTGAACCGTTCTTATAGGGGAAAGGTGGTAGTACCAAGTAATACTTCAGACTTGGCTATGATACAACGGACGAAGGCAGCTATGAAGGGGAAACCGGTTATCGTCATTTTGCATCTTTTCAAACCGGCGGTGGTACAAGAATTCGAAGGGGAGATTGAAGCGTTGGTCGTTAACTTCGGCGTACAGGATCAGGCTGTATTAGATATTTTAATTGGAAACTCTGAGCCCTCTGGTCTGCTTCCGCTGCAAATGCCAGCGAATATGCGCACGGTAGAGGAGCAATGTGAGGATGTTCCGCATGATATGGATGTACATGTGGATTCCGAGGGCAATGCCTATGATTTTTCATTTGGCCTTAACTGGCAGGGAGTTATTCGCGATCAACGGACGGCTAGCTATACCAGACAACGGTAACATGTTATTTTATGCTCGTTTGGCGGCATCTCGGCAGTACAAGCATACGGATAGGGATGGAAAGTATCTCAAAATAGAATAAATTGAAGGGACATTTGGCAAACCATCAGGAGATGGTTTGCCAAATGTCCCTTCTTTAGTTTTTTGGGGAATAACTAGAGAAATGAACTGAATGACAAAATAATAATATTGTCACTTGATATTTGTTTATCGCGCAACTATAATCAGGTTATTAGAACGAAAACATTCCTGGGAGGAATTTATAATGGGGAACATCGCAGCGGGCAAAGTAGCATTGGTAACGGGCGCATCCAGAGGAATCGGGCGTGAGATTGCCGAGAAATTAGCGCAGAACGGCGCCAAGGTCGTAGTTAATTTTGCAAGCAACCCGAACAAAGCTGAGGAAGTCGTAAACGGCATTAAACAAAGCGGTGGAGATGCGATCGCCGTTCAGGCGGATATCAGCAAAGTTACGGAAGTGGAGATGCTCTTTCAAAAAACATTGGAAGCCTATGGGCAGGTAGATATTCTGGTCAATAATGCAGGCATCATGATTACGAAACCGATCGCCCAAGTGACAGAAGAGGATTTTGACAGCCAGTTTGCCATCAATGTGAAGGGAACGTTCTTTGCCTGCCAGCAGGCGGCCAAGCATATGAGCCATAACGGGCGAATTATCAACTTCTCAACCTCGGTAAACGGCGCTATGTTTCCGGCATACAGCGTGTATGCAGGGACAAAAGGAGCGGTGGAGCAGTTTACCCGCCAGCTTGCCAAGGAGCTCGGACCGAAAGGAATAACCATTAATGCGATTGCTCCTGGCCCAATCAATACGGAACTTTTCTCGGTTGGCAAGTCAGAAGAACAGATTAAAAACATTGTGAATTTGAATTCATTTGGCAGATTGGGCGAGCCTGAGGATATTTCTGGCGTCGTGCTGTTCTTGACGAGCAAGGAGTCGCAGTGGATGACCGGACAAACGATTCGTGTGAACGGCGGCTTCGTATAAGAGCACGCCTTTTTTAAGAGTATACCAAAAGACCGCACAGCATAATGCTGTGCGGTCTTTTGGCAATGGTAGTCGGCATGTCGTTTATTCTTCTTTTCCTTCGTTGAACCATAGCGGGTCATCATTGTCGACCTCGCCGTTGTAGTTAATGAGAATCTCTTCTCCAGCCGCTATATCGGTATGGGCATAGAAATCAACGGTATGATTGTCAAAGTTGAGATCATAATAGGCATTTGGCGTGTAGGAATGGTTAAACAACATCCCGTATCCAAGCAGGATAGCGGTATGGTTAGCTCCATATTCAAAAACGTAATCTGCCAAAAGTGTTTTTTCGATATGCTCATGCTCTTCATTTGGGAAAGGGATAACGGGAGCTTCGTGGAGCAATTCACCCTGCGCGATATCGCGTATCGCGAATACTCCTCTATTCAATTCCCCGTCGCTTAGCGTGGAAGTTTTTACTTCAATCATGTTAGTCACCTGCGCGTCCTTTAGTCTCAGTAGTTTCTAGGCGTGCCAAGAAGCTCGCTCACTTTAGGTAATATAACAATTTAATCAAAAAATAGCTAGCTTGTCCGCATGCGATGAGAGATTTTCGTTTTGAATAATTATGGAAACAAAACCCAAGGGGGTTGCGTCTATGCTTTAGAGGTGAGCTTATGCACAGAAAGTTAGGAATCATTACCCTATGTTGTCTAATTTTTTTTAGCACAATGTTGGTGCTTGTGTCACTGGAATCAGCTTTTGCTTGCTCTTGCGCGATGTCGGGTTCGCCTGAGTCGCAAGTAAAGGACGAACTTGAGCGAAAGACAGCCATCTTCTCCGGTACGGTGCTGAAGGTAACTCTGCCGGGTCCAAAGAACCTCATGTCCAGTGATGATTTGACGAAAATACGTTTTCAAGTCGCTACGGTGTGGAAAGGAGAACTGGAGCAGAAGACGGATGTTTATACGGCGATGAGCTCGGTAAGCTGCGGCTATGAGAATTTTCATGAGGGCAAGAGTTATATCGTGTCCGCATACGAGCAGGATGGGAAACTTGAAACAGGAATATGCGAGTTAACGAAGCCGCTCTCTATGGCGCAAGAGGAGCTCAAGGTGCTTGGTGAAGGTTATCCTCCTGAGCCATTAAGTAAAGGGAAGTCGGAAGTGGACATGGATTATGCTGATGGAGATTCGATCTCGCATACAGCTGGAATAACGGCAGCAGAAACAGAAGCACAAACAGAAGCGAAACAGGGATCAAAGCTTCCTTATGTTATTGGGGGAATTTCAATTCTTCTTGTCGCAGTCGCAGCTAGTGTAGCATTGCTGATCAGGCATCGGCGGAATTTTTTGTAAAGCTGATTCACTTCTTTTAGCTGGGGTATGAAATGTGAAGGCTGTAAATATTTGCTGAACAAAGCAGCCTAAGCTAAGGAGGAGTTGGAACCTTGAACAAACAAAGATGGAGTCTTATGCTGCTCTCTTTCGCATTGATTATGGTGATAGGGGCGTGCAGTAATGCAGGGGGGACAGATAATAGCCCTGCAGCTGCGAACAGCGAGCCTGTTCAGACTGAGGCGACAAATAATAGTAGCCGGAAGCTCCAAGGATGGAGCCCGGCTTTTTTTGTCGTTCGATTTCCTATCTACTCCTTTCCAAGAAGAAGAGGGGAAACCAGAAAAATGTCGAACTACATATAGCCAACAAGAAAATATAGATATGGAGCAAACATTTTATGGGTAGTTCTTTGGTATATATGGTTATGCTTTTGTTTTTCTTAGGGGGTACTTTGTTTACGGGGTATATTTCCGAGCATGTATTTCTTATCATGAATGTTCTGTTATATCTCAGTTTTTTTACGGCGTTGTTAATGAGGAAGAAGATTGCGGTTTCTTGGCTGCATCTTCCAATCGCTCTATTTGTCATTTCTTATTGGTTAGCGTGTATAAATGCGATTGATACGGAAGCTGCAGTCCTTGAAGCATTACGAGTAACCGGATTGCTTCCTATATCATTAATGATACCCATGCTGACAGCGGATAAACAGTCTAAAGTACTTAGCCTATGGCCATGGTTGGGAAGTTTTTTAGTCGTTATAGGCGTTGTTTTTCAAATGGAAAGAGAGGGTAGGCTGGAATCAACCCTGGAATATGCGAATACGCTGGCGCTTTTTCTGTTGGTTGGTGTGCTGCTAAGCATTCTGTCATATGCCAAAAAACAATCAAAGCTCCAACTGATTTTATTAACCGTCAATGCGGCGGGATTGCTGCTGACCTTCTCCAGATCCGTTTGGATTTTGTGGTTTGCTGCCGTTGTGATCATTATTGTTATGCTCCCATCATTAAGAACGAAAAAAATGATATGGTTTCTTGCAATGAGTCATCTTGCGGGGTTAATGATAGCCATGCTTATTAAGCAGGATATGCTATTTTTTGTGAACCGGGTAGCTAGCATTCAGGCGAATACCTCCGAATTTCAAATCAGACTTGTCTATTGGCAAGACAGTATTAAAATGTTTTTCGATCATATGTGGTTAGGTACCGGCGGCGGAGGCTGGACGGTCCTTCAATATGAGTACCAGTCACAAGCGTATTATGTAAAATACATTCACAATCATTTTGCCCAAGTGTTTCTTGATACTGGATTAATCGGGGGGGTAAGCTGGTTGGCACTGTTGTTTCTATTCTTTAAGGTGACGATTAAGGCATGGAAAGCCAGCGATAACGAGAATAGCTTACGTGTTCGAGGATTATTGATTATAGTCCCAGTAATGCTGCTGCATGCGGGGTTTGATTTCGACCTGACATTTCCTTTAATGTTCGGATCATTGATTTTCTTTATGCTCCTTATGCCGCAATCGTTTAAAATTCTGGATGTTCAAAGCATGAAGCAGTTGGCTGCATTACTTATACTTGTCATGATCGCAGGTTTATCAACCTGGATAGGAACGGGATATCAATGGAAAGAACAAGGCGTGAGGGCAGCAAGGGCAGGAAATCTGGAGCAAGCACAGGAGAAGCTGAAACAGGCCGAACGAGCGATCCCTTGGTCAAGCTCTATTCTTTACGAAACTGCCAAAGTATATGTAAGAATGGGAAATGAGACCAAACAATCTGTTTATTATGAGCTTGCTGAGCAGGAATTATTGAAAGCTAGGCTGAAAGTACCGCAGCAGAAGCTCTATATTAACCTATTGAATGACATATACGAGAGCGAAAAATAAATAATTTTGTGTAAATTGTCCTATATTTCGGTAAACAACTTTGCTAGAATAGAGAGGTTATGTAAAAAAGTCAATAATAAGGAGCTAATGAATGAACAAGCAATTTAGCAAAAAGTTTAGTGCATCTATCGTTGCCATGCTGCTTTTGTCCATGCTTATGCCCGTGCTATCACATGCGGCCGCTTACATTTCGTTTCACTACAACGAGAAATCGGGGACGTTATCGGGTGAGATCTACACGGCTGATCCTAATAACGTGACCGTTCAAACGTTTGATGAGTCTGGTGCTATCCGAGTGTTACAGGGGAAAACTTCATCCAAAGATCCGGTGCTGTTTGACGACAATAACGTGGCATATAAATCGGTCTATTTTTCAACGGAGATCAGTAAAGACACAACTAAGAAAATTCAAGTTACTGAAGGAACCAATGCAAACAAAAAAACGTTCGAGCTAGATAAAAACGGAAACAGTTCTTATGTTTATGACGATGAGAGTATAAACCTGTTTGTATACCGGATGAAGGGGACTCAGCTATTCTCAGGGAAGCAGCAAAATTCATTCCTGAAGAGTGGGGATAAGATTGTTACGTTTACTCCGGAAGCTTCGGATCACTATGCGATCGAAATTTCATTACCGGAATCCCGCTCTAACGGGCAGTCGGCAACCTTCGTTCCAGAGGCTACGGTTGCATCCGATTTTGCCTTGACGGACATTAGTGTTAACCAAAACGTGAATGTTTCCGGTATTCATGCTGGAAATGCTTTCGCGGATGGACAGCAAAACTTTGTTT
Source organism: Paenibacillus luteus (assembly GCF_006542765.1). GTDB lineage: Bacteria > Bacillota > Bacilli > Paenibacillales > Paenibacillaceae > Pristimantibacillus > Pristimantibacillus luteus. The sequence goes on along the minus strand of NZ_SKCD01000032.1, from coordinate 21,750 downwards.
ACAGCAATAAATCGCTTATTTTAAAATTTGCTCAGCCTCTCCTCAAAGGGCATACCTATGAGCTTAAACTATCCGAATCGAGCGGAGGCAATGAAATTAAGCTTCCGGGGGCCAAAGGCGACTATGAAGCCTCAGTCATCTATGGCGATTTCATTACTTTTAGAGATCACCTGACAGGAGAATTTGTTTATTACATAGACAGTTATAATTATGTGAAATTTAACAATATCTCCATCGCTACCGAAGCCACTACTACTGATCCGGGACCCGGCAGTCCGGGACCTGGTGGTGGAGGCGGCGGTGGCGTCGTGGTCACACCTGAGCCTGAAGCGGGCAAGCAAATTGTCGAGTTGGACAGCTTGAAAAATGCAAAGGACGGCATCGTGAACGTTGCGATCTCGAAGGACAAGCCTCAGGTAGTACTGCCAGTCAAAGCGGCGGAAGCCGTTGGAGACAGCAAGCTCCGACTAGATAGCGAGAGCCTGACGGTGGATATTCCTTCGAAGGTGCTGGCGAAGCTGCAGCAGCTACTGCCAGCCGATCAGCTCGAAGGGGCACAGATCGTCTTTGATTTCAAAACCGTATCGGGAGCTTCGGCAACCGAGCTGTTAAGCAAAGCTAGCGCACAAAGCTTGGCAGCAGTAAAAGCTGCCGGCGAGATTTATGATTTCTCCTTATCGGTTGTTGGCAAGGACGGCAAAGTAACGACGTTGTCGCAGTTCGAGGAACCGATTACGATCAGCCTTAAAGTGAATGAAAAGGCAAACCAAGCGCTTGTTGGCGTCTATTATATTTCGGATAGCGGCAAGCTTGAATTCGTAAGCGGCAAAACGGTTGGTGGAGAAATCCAAGTTGAGATTTCACACTTCAGCAAATATGCGGTTTTGGAGTATAACAAAACCTTTACAGACGTAGCCGCAGGTTTCTGGGCTTCGGATATCATTAAAGCCTTGTCAGCCAAGCATGTGATCCAAGGCGTAAGCGAAACGAGCTTCGCGCCGCAAGCGGATGTGACGCGGGCTGAATTTGCAGCAATGCTGACAAGAGCGCTTGGACTTAAAGCGAGCGGAGCAGCAAGCTTTACGGACGTAAGCAGTGCTGCTTGGTACGCAGAGGCAGTCGCTGCCGCAAGCCAAGCGGGTATTGTACAAGGGACCTCATCCACCACGTTCTCTCCGAACGCGAAGATTACGAGAGAAGAAATGTCCGCACTGCTGGTTCGTGCTTATGAGCTGAAGACAGGCAAGAAGCTGGCAGCGGCCAAAACATCGGAATTTGCTGATCGCGGTCAAGCATCGGCTTGGGCACTTGCCTATATCGATGCTGCTTATGAAGCTGGTTTTGTTCAAGGCCGTGACGACAATCAGTTTGCTCCAAAAGCAAAATTGACGCGCGCGGAAAGCGCCAAAGCGATTTATACGCTGCTGGTTGAGTAGAGTATCTATTGAGTTACTAATAGTTTAATCTATGGAAGCCCTCATTCCCTGCAATCAGCAGGCGATGGGGGCTTTTTCTAATGACTAGCTTGGGAGTATCTCATACAAAATAACTGTTTTACGCTATTGATTTACATATAAGTAAGTAGAAATTCAATAATTTTGTGCATTACGTCCTAGATTTCGACAGATCGGTTTGCTAGACTAGAATAGTTATGTTAAAAAATTGAAAATAAGGGGACACTCTATGAACGTGCAATTCCGTAAGAAGTTTAGTGCTTCAATCGTTGCCATGATGTTATTGTCTATGCTTATGCCGGTGCTATCTCATGCGGCTGCCTACATCACATTTTATTACAACGCAGAAAGAGGAACGTTAGCAGGAGGAATTTATACCGCAGATTATGATAATGTAAAGATTGAACGAATTGATGAAGATGGAACGGTTGAAGTTTTGAACGGTGCAGTTTCTCCTTATTCGGTAACAGACTATGATGATAATAACGTGCCGTATAAATGGGTGGATTACTCTGAAATTTCAATTGCTGATACAACAAAGGAAATCAAGGTGACGGAAGGAAAAGATAATAAAATTTATATTCTTCCGAGAGGTGAAAATGGATTTTACTCTAACCCAGGAGACTCCGTGCCGCTAGATGTTTATCGTATGAAAGGGTTGGAGTTTTACTCTCAGCACAAAGAAAATACTTACCTTGGGAACGGAGATAAGCTCCTCTCTTTTGTGCCTGAAGAATCTGGCCATGATGCCATTGAAATTGAATTGCCTATAGAATATGGGAATGGCGGCAATGCAATTTTTAATTCCGCAGCTGCTGTAGGATCGGATTTTGAATTGACTGATGCTACGGTGAGTCAAAGCGTGTACGCTACGGAAGCATTTCCATCCTCATGGTACAACCACGAACAGGAAAAATATATTTATCAAGACTATTCTTTTATTTTACAATTTAAAGAACCACTCATTAAAGGCCATACGTATGAAGTGAGATTATCGTCTACAAGCGGCGGTGATGAAATCAAGCTTCCTAAAGCAGGAAATAATTACAATGCAAGTTTAAGATATGGTTATTATTCAAGCTATAAGGATTGGCAAACAGGGAAAGATATTTATTATTTCAGTAGTATTAATCTTTCGAAATTTAACAATATCTCTATCGCTAGCGAAACCACAACTAATAACCCGGGACCTGGTAGTGGTGGAGGTGGCGTTGTGGTCACGCCTGTAGCTGATGAGGGCAAGCAAATTGTCGAGTTGGACAGCTTGAAAAATGCAAAGGACGGCATCGTGAACGTTGCGATCTCGAAGGACAAGCCTCAGGTAGTACTGCCAGTCAAAGCGGCGGAAGCCGTTGGAGACAGCAAGCTCCGACTAGATAGCGAGAGCCTGACGGTGGATATTCCTTCGAAGGTGCTGGCGAAGCTGCAGCAGCTACTGCCAGCCGATCAGCTCGAAGGGGCACAGATCGTCTTTGATTTCAAAACCGTGTCGGGAGCTGCGGCAACCGATCTGTTAAGCAAAGCTAGCGCACAAAGCTTGGCAGCAGTAACAGCTGCCGGCGAGATTTATGATTTCTCCTTGTCGGTGGTTGGCAAGGACGGTAAAGTAACGACGTTGTCGCAGTTCGAGGAACCGATTACGATCAGCCTTAAAGTGAATGAAAAGGCAAACCAAGCGCTTGTTGGCGTCTATTATATTTCGGATAGCGGCAAGCTTGAATTCGTAAGCGGCAAAACGGTTGGAGGAGAAATCCAAGTTGAGATTTCACACTTCAGCAAATATGCGGTTTTGGAGTATAACAAAACCTTTACAGACGTAGCCGCAGGTTTCTGGGCTTCGGATATCATTAAAGCCTTGTCAGCCAAGCACGTGATCCAAGGCGTAAGCGAAACGAGCTTCGCGCCGCAAGCGGATGTGACGCGGGCTGAATTTGCAGCGATGCTGACAAGAGCGCTTGGTCTAAAAGCGAGCGGGACAGCAAGCTTTACGGACGTTAATAGCGGCGCTTGGTACGCAGAGGCAGTCGCTGCGGCAAGCCAAGCGGGTATTGTACAAGGGACCTCATCCACCACATTCTCTCCGAACGCGAAGATTACGAGAGAAGAAATGTCCGCACTGCTGGTTCGTGCTTATGAGCTGAAGACAGGCAAGAAGCTGGCAGCGGCCAAAATATCGGAATTTGCTGATCGCGGTCAAGCATCGGCTTGGGCACTTGCCTATATCGATGCTGCTTATGAAGCTGGTTTTGTTCAAGGCCGTGACGACAATCAGTTTGCTCCAAAAGCAAAATTGACGCGCGCGGAAAGCGCCAAAGCGATTTATACGCTGCTGGTTGAGTAGAGTATCTATTGAGTTACTAATAGTTTAATCTATGGAAGCCCTCATTCCCTGCAATCAGCAGGCGATGGGGGCTTTTTCAAGTCAAAATAAAAATAATCTGCATTGTATTCTTTTAATAATCTGACCCTTAATTTTATTATTTTTCTGATCCTTATGAAGAGGTCAATGATGAGGTAAGCTTTGTCATACACAGCAGCATTCAGCTAGTCTAATAATAGAAAGAAGGGGTATCATGCCTGCATCCGAAGGTACAATTGAACAACGAATAACAGCATTAGGTATTATCCTCCCACTAGCGAGTGAACCGGCAGCGAAATACGTGAATTATGTCTATACGAATGGCCTGTTATTTTTGTCGGGAAAAGGTCCATCCGCTCCAATAAAAGGAAAGCTTGGACACGATTTTTCTACAGAGGAAGGTTACCAGTTTGCGAGGCAGGTGGGGATAGAAGTGCTCGCTGTATTGAAGCAGGCGCTGGGTGATTTGGGTCTTGTGCGACAAGTGGTGAAAGCTCAAGGATTCGTTCATGCCGTTCCAAGCTTTGAAGAGCATCATAAGGTTCTTAACGGTTTTTCGGATTTGATGGTGGAAGTATTCGGTGAGAGGGGCATGCATGCCCGTTCGGTCTTTGGGGCGAATTCACTGCGGGATCAATTGCCGGTCATCATCGATTCGATCTTTGAGGTGGAGCTGAATCGTTAGTCTCCTTATCTCAGACGGTCCCGTTACCCGCATTAGTATTTATTAGCCGTTGCAATTACCTTCACATTCCCTTAACATAAATGAATAGATGAGCCGTCAACCAAGACGGTTTATTTTTATTTGGAGCAAGCGTTTATGCTTAAGGAGTGAAGGTCTTGAGGCTTATATCCACGCGTTACGATAGATCTACTTTTTTAATGTTTTTTATAGTCATGCTGCTAAAAATGGGACTGTTTCGCTATTTCGTGTTCCATAGCATTGCGTTTGATCGTCTTCTGGCGGATACGGCTGCTGTATTGGTCCTACTTCTAGCGATTGAACTGGCAACCTCAGCCAAATGGAGAGGTCCGGTATTTGGGATTTTAAATATAGTTCTTTCTCTGCTATTGTTCGCATCCACTGTTTATTTTAGCTATTATGGCACAGTGCCTACGTATACAGCTTTGCACGGGCTGGATCAGGTTCTGCAGATCCGGACGAGCGTAGGCTCGATTATTCAAGCGTCTTATTATTTATTTTTTCTCGACGTTATTATACTTGCATTGCTATATATTGCGAAACGCGTTCAAGGCATACGCAGCGAGGGACGACGTCGTGTTGCCAGACCTTTGTTTACTGGGATCGCAGCGATGCTGTGCGTTGCGGTGTCTAGTGTATATATCTGGTCAGCCAGTGGTATCCCCAATGAAATCGTACAGGCGGAGAGCTTGGGCTTTCTGGACTATCAGGTTGCAGCTGCCATTAAGGCAAATCAAGAACAAAACGCGATTAAAAATGGCAGTGTTGAAGAGACAGCCGCAAGCGCGGATGCTCTTCAAATTTCGCATTTCGATCAAGCTGGCGCTGCGGTAGCTGCGGGGACGCCTAATTACTTCGGTTTTGCCAGAGGGAAAAATGTGATCGTTGTCCAAATGGAGGCGTTTCAAAACTTTGCAATCAATCTGTCGGTTGATGGCAAGGAAGTTACTCCGGTGCTTAATCAGCTGGCTAAGGAAAGCTTTTACTTTCCCCATTTCTTTCAGCAAATCGGACAAGGCAACACTTCGGATGCGGAATTTATGTCCAACACCTCGATTTACCCGACAGGTGCGATCGCGATGTCTACGGGCTATGGCGACAGAGTTTTGCCAAGCCTACCACGGTTGTTGGGGGATAGCGGATACGTCTCGAACACGTTTCATATTAATGATGTTACGTTTTGGGATCGCAACCGGATGTATCCTGCACTGGGATTCACGGCATACTATGACAAACCTGCCTTCAAAAATGATCACTTCAATTCCTTTGGAGCTTCCGACGAGGAGCTTTATAAGGTGGGGCTTGAGAAGCTGCAGAAGCTGAATAAGGAAAGCCAGCCGTTCTACGCACAGTTCGTAACGACCTCAAGCCATCATCCGTTTAAGGTGCCAAGTGAGCGTCAGCGGATTGAGATGCCAGACCATCTTCAAGGCACGCAGCTTGGTGATTATTTAACAGCCATTAATTATACGGATTATGCGCTTGGCACCCTGATTGAGGGGTTGAAAGCAAGCGGACTTTGGGAGAACACGGTGCTGGTTGCATACGGCGATCACTCCGGTTTGCAGGCCAAAGACAATGAACCTGCATGGGTCAGTGAGCAGCTTGGCATCAACTACGATGGGGAGATCAGCCGCTTCAATATTCCTTTGTTTGTTCACGTGCCGGGCGCAGATGGAAAGACAATGGAGCAGGTAGGAGGTCAAGTGGATATTATGCCTACAATCTCCAACTTGTTAGGCTTGCCCTTGCAGGAGCTGGGGTATACCGCATTTGGCCATGACTTGCTCAATACAACCCAAAATGTTGTAGGCATGCGCTACTATTTGCCGACAGGCTCTTTTTTCAATAATGAGATTTTGTTCGTGCCGGGCAAAGGTTTCGAGGATGGCACAGCGATCGATATAAGAACCAAAGAGCCTGTCGCCGACTTTAGCAAGTACCGCGACGATTACGATTATATATTGGAGCTTATGAAGCTCTCCGATGATTATGTCCGATTGCTGCCTAAGCGCGCACCATAGAAAATAGGTAAAACCGCCTCTCATTCTACCGGATGGGAGGCTTTTTTCTTCGCTTAAGAATTATAAGCTTTAATGAAAGAGGGGAATGAGTTAAGATGGATATAGCTCTATCTGAAATTCTATTTCACTTAACGTAAGGAATCGATGAGACATGCGAATTGGCTTTTTTGATTCAGGGATTGGCGGGCTTACCGTGCTTGCGGAAGCGCTGAGAAGGTTCCCTGATAAGGATTTTCTTTATATGGCAGATACGCTGCATGTTCCCTACGGCACGAAGCCGGAGGCGGACGTTAAAGCGTATATTTTGGAGTCAGTCGCCAGGATGATGGGTGAGGGAATCGATGCCCTTGTTGTAGCTTGCAATACGGCGACCAGTATTGCAATTACAGAACTGAGGGAGCGTTATTCGCTTCCTATTGTTGGAATGGAGCCGGCGGTCAAGCCTGCGGTGGAGATGAACCGCGCAACAGGCAAAAGAGTGCTTGTGTTCGCGACGCCGCTAACGCTGCAATTGCCTAAATATTATGCGCTCGTCTCCCGCGTGGATGACATGGGGATCGTGGATTCGCTTCCTTTGCCGGAGCTTGTGCATTATTGTGAATCTCTGCAATTCGATAAATCCATCATGAATGAATATTTTCGGGCGAAGCTCGCGAGCTATGATCTGAACCAATACGGTATTATCGTGCTGGGCTGTACGCATTATCCTTTTTATAAGAATATTTTGCGGGAGATGCTTCCGGCTCATATCGAGATCGTGGACGGCAATGTGGGTACGGTGAAGCGTTTGTCCGCTTTGTTGAACCGCTACGGCATCGCTGAGGGCGGCGGCAGCGGAGATGTGCACTTTATGTGTACAGGCAACGAACCCGCATATAAGGACAAAATGCAAACAGCACTTGCTCTTTTGCTTGAACAGAATTCTGTTTCGGAGACGCTTTCCACATAAACAGGAACCAAAAAGTCGGACAGCCCTCTATGGAGCGCTGTCCGACTTTTATTGTTCTTGAGGCACACTAGCCTGCTATATCTTCCATTGCGAGCAGGACGGGGCAATGATCGCTTCCTAGGACGTGGGTATCGATCTGCGCATCAATGACCAATGGGCTTAGTCTCGCTGACGCCAAGAAATAATCAATTCGCCATCCGACGTTCCTCTCGCGCACCTTCGGCATATAAGACCACCAGCTGTACACTTCCGCACGTTCAGGATAGAGATGCCTAAAGGTATCTATGAAACCAGAGCTAAGCAGCTCGGTCATCTTGCCGCGCTCTTCAATCGTAAAGCCGGAGTTGCCTAAGTTTGGCTTCGGATGCTTCAGATCGATCTCTTGATGGGCGACGTTCAGATCACCGCAGACTAGAACGGGCTTTGCCGCATCCAGCTCCAGCAGATAGCTGCGGAAGCGGTTTTCCCATTCGAGCCGATAATCCAGTCTCGACAGGTCGCGTTTGGCGTTTGGCGTATAAACGTTAACGAGGTAGAAGCTGTCGAATTCGAGTGTGATCACGCGTCCTTCCGGCTCGGAATCCTCCTCCAGGCCGTAACGTACAGACAGCGGTTTGATCCGCGTAAAGATGGCGGTGCCGGAATAACCTTTTTTGACCGCATAATTCCAATACTGCGAATACTCCTCGCCAAGCTCCATCGTAATTTGCCCTTCTTGCAGCTTCGTCTCCTGCAGGCAAAAAATATCCGCATTCGTTTCTTTAAAATAATCGTTGAAGCCTTTGGTGACACAGGCTCTTAAACCGTTCACATTCCATGATACCAGCTTGATCATCTTGATTCTCCCAGCTTTTCTATCGTTTATTTGCAGAGAACGTCGAGTCCCGTTTCTTATTGCTAGTTTAACATAGAAATCATCACGAGTTGAACAAGGTAGGGGACTGGCGGTTTCTGGATGTTAGCCTACGAATGATAGCTTCGATGATCAATAGATTTGGAATCCAGCAAAGCCATGCTACGACACGGTAGCCCGCTTCAAAATCTCCAAATAGGATGGCCATAGGCGCGAGCCAGAGGCGAAGAGTAACCCCGGCGAAGGTGAGGGCATAGCTGCGGAGCATCCAAGCTTGGTGTGCCTGCACATTTTTGCCTATGATTTTCCGTATGGCTGTCCAAGTCGTTGCTACCCACAGCACATCGAGTGCAAGGAAGCCAAGTCCTGCGGCCGCGCCGCCCGTAGCGAAAAAGGAAAGGTAAATGCCAACGATTCCGCTTATCGTAATCGAAATAACATAAATATAGCCGAGCCGTTTATGGAGAAGGGATCGCTTCTTCGTTTGTTTCATAAAAATCTGAAACGGTCCTATAAGAAGAGCAAGTATGCCTGTTGCTATGTGAATATAAAGGACGTAGACCCATGGGGTAAGCTGAAAATCAGGCTTTTGCAGTTTAAAAGCCACGAGCCCCGCCTTGCTGGCATCCAATAGACCGTATTGAACAACGGCATAGCCTGCAATTGCGAAAGAAAATAGAAATACAAGCGCTCGCAGTAATTTGTTTCTCATCGTAAGGACACTCTCCTTTGTTTTTGTTATTAATTGATCATTGTTCAATTAAAGGGTAAAAAATTATGCCAAACCGCGAAGCAATAAATTCACATGCATGTCGGCCAGGTCCGCCACTTCCTCAAAGGATTGGCTGCCTGGTACATAGAAGTTGACGAAGCCATGGAGCGCGAGAAACAGAACCCAAATCATATCATCATTACGGGCATGTTCTTCATTGATTACCAGCAGCGAAGCTCTTACGGCATCAGCGAATTGATCATAGCTGCCCATCTTCGGAGCCATCGTGTAACAGTCGAGCTCAGGCTCCTGAATAAGAAACATGAGCTCGAAGGAGCGTTTGTTCTCAAGCCCAAAACGAATGAAATTAACAAAAATAAGCTGAAGCCGATCACGTCCAGGGCTTGGCGATTGGGCAATCGTTGTTGATAGAAGCTCATTAAGCCGGTTAAAATCCTCAGTTGCCATAGCGCTGAACAAATCAGCCTTCTCACGAAAATGATAGTAGAGCGAGCCAGCCGAATAGCCGAGCTCCTTGGCAATTCCACGCATGGATAAACCACGATAGCCGTGCTGTGAGAACTGATCTCTTGCCGTAAATAAAATACGTTCGCGGCTAAGTTCCTGATTGACTGCTTTTCTGGGTGTCATTTGAATAGGCTCTCCTTTATTGAACAGTGTTTGATTAAAAGATATCATAACCTGTATTTTTTTGTCAATAGGTATTCTGAAGCTTGGGCACAGAGCAGACCAAGAGCATTTTCTGTTTTATATGGCGAAGGGTATTCAGGATTTTAGGAGATAGGCAGAAATTAAGCTTTGTTTGGGTAAGAATACCACGTAAGAAAGGGTGAGGGTTAAGAGATGTTTTTATTCAAGGTGTAGCAAGAATAAAACTTCAATTAATAATGATAATCGTTATCATTTGTGTTCGAAATAATTTAAAGTAATAATTTTAATCCGTATAAGTAATGTTTATTCGAGAATTTCTTTAAATAAAGGCGAGAGTGGATATTAAAATGAATAATAATGGATTATTAAAAAGAAGTAATCGGACAGGAATTACTATTTAAAAAATAAATAGTAGCTGAAATTGGATTGACATAATTTAGAGTATAACTATAAAATCAAGCTATCGATGGACGATGTACACGTTATCGATTTTCTGAAGAGAGGGAGCATGTTACTTGCACCTGCAGGCATGTGCTTCGGCCACGGAAATTTTTTTTACAACTAAGATGATAATGATTATCATTGTCTACATACTTACTTTTTCTGTGGGCTATACCTGCACATTAGAAAGGAGGAGTGAAGTCGAAATTAGCAATGGATAGTGATCTCGCTTAGCGTAATCGAACTATTTTTATCAGTAAAAATATGAACTCAAAATAAGGGAGTGTATTTAATAATGGTAAAATCGATGAAAAAATTAGTTCCAATGATGCTTTTGACTTTGGTCTTCGCGCTTGTTATGGCTATTCCGGCTTTTGCCGCAACACAAAGCTACCGTTTCCTTGATTCAGCTGGCAGCGCAACCTCGTTTACTGCGGTCCATTCAAGTGCGTTCATTAACGGACCTGCAGACGTAACAGGCTCCACAGCTACGATTACACTTACAGGCGACTATTTCCCATCTTTGAAAGTGAATGGCGTATATGCGACAAGAGCAGTCGTTGGCGGCAATACAACTTTCACATTCCCGGTTGCTGACGTAGTAACGAATATTCCGGTTGAGCTTCGTGTCTACATCGAGGATGTCCACGATGCAACGTTCAACCTGCAAATTGACTGGCTATAATTCATATTATAATAGCGACCTGATTGCCTAAACAAAATCATATGACGGAAAAGCGGCCTGGTTTATTCAGCCGCTTTTCGGTCGGTTTGCTAGGTAGAGACAGGAAGCGAAAAAGGAGTGTCCAACAGTTGAAAAAGAATTTGAGAAAATCATTTGCTATGCTGCTTACGTTTGCCTTGCTGCTAACATCTTTCCAATTGAGCTATGCGGCTGAGTCGACAAATGCTAAGGTGCCAGATGGCGAATATGCACTGAGCTACAATTATTGGAAGGATAATACGGAAACAGCATCGGCTGCGGATGGGTTTATGCAGACCGGCAACACAGGAAAGCTTATCATTCAAGACGGTAAAGCAAAGTTCGAGCATGAAATCACGAGTAAGAACTATGCTTATTTTCATTATCTTGGTTCACGCAAGGCAGGCAGCAGCAAGGCAGTTATTACCACATCAGGCTCCAATTACATAGTCAACGGCCAGGATGGTTATGAACCGGTTACTTACCGTCAGGCCAATAACGGAACGGGAAATTGGATCGTTCAAATCGCAATTAATGACCTGTCCCAGAAACAAGATATCCTTATGCACGTAGAGGTTACCGATATTCCTGGATTCACCTATAACCACTGGTACAACGTACAATTACATTTGAATACAAGCTCGCTTCCGCAGATTCCTGAAGAGGGAGAAGGCGGTGGCGGAAATAATGGCGAAAACAACGGAGGCGGCACGGATCAACCGATTACCCTTGAGAACGTAAATGAGCTCATTTCGGTGTCACGTTCCGTTTACGAAAACACATACGAAGGCACATCCTATGGTGATTATCCCGTAGGCTCCAAAACGTCATTCTATAACAGCATTGAACTAGCTGAAACCAAAAAGGCAGCAGCGGGTTCAGATGCAGCTCTTCTGAAAGAAGTTTGTGTACAATTGCAAGCGGCACTAAGCCAATACAAATCCTTGTTAATTTCAGCGAACAAAACAGCGCTTAGTCTGCTCATTACGCTATCCTCGGAGCTAGCAGATTCGTCAGAGGAACTCGGAAAGGCTGAAGGCAACCCGGGTGCATTCTATTCGACGATTACCCCAGGCGAATATGCTAAAAATGCAATAAGCAATTTTGAAGAAGAGATTAGGATTGCGAAAGTCGTATTTGACAATGAGAAAGCAACTCAAGAGGCTGTTGACGCAGCGGTCAAAAAAATAAACGGTTGGTATATAGATTTCCCGACCAGACAGTATATTGCTTCCGCTCCAACCAAAATCCATGTGTTGGATTCATTGGAGCCCACAACTGTGGAATCTTCTAATGCCAATGAAATTGAGAGAACAGCAACATTGATTACGAATGAGAGCCTCCAAAACCGAACAAATGCAAACCTTTCGTTCGTAGGATCTGCGATTGCTGAGGTCGTGCAATCTTCAGCACTTGAAGACGGAGGAATGAAAACAGATGATTTATTATTCACAAGAAATAAGGATAAAGCGCTTTTAGTAACCAAAAGCTCCAGTGAGCAGCAAAAAGTTTATCAAGTCATTATACGAAATTTGCTGGCTGACGATGCTAGCTGGCAAGGCCTTTCCTTTGTCCGATACAAAGCTGGCGACGAGACCAAAGGTGTTTATATCAGTTACAATGCTGAGCAGCTTCAACAGCTTAAGCAAGCGGCACTGAATGCTCAGAACCTGCATGACTTATTAGTTGCTGTCGAAGGCGAAGAGGAAACATATTCGACTGCAAAAGCTCAGCTGCAATCAGCTATTCAAGCAGCAGGAGAAGCATCAAATAACTTAGCCTCTACAAGGCAGCAAATTGCCGCTGAAACTACTGACTTGGAAGCTGCCGTAGCAGCGTTTAAGGAGACCGCAGCAACTACAGTCAATTTCTCTGTTATCTATTCGAATAAGGAACAATTCTCAACCATGGACAGTTACTTTGTGAAGCCGGCACTTGTCAGTACGAATGGCGGTTCAACTTATGTGACGGTGACTGTGAAAAAGAGCTCCCAAGTCCAATCTATTCAAGTGGAGACAGCCGGAGTATTCGAGGAATCTATCGTTGTTAGCGAAGACAAAGCTGCTGATACGCGCGTCGTGAAGTTCAAGGTCGATGATTTGTCGGTACTTATGAACGCTAAAGTTCATGTCGTCGTTAAGGAACAAAACTATGAAATGACACATGATATCCGCTTGAATTTCAATAATGTCAACAATGCCGCATTGGTACTTGCCATTAATGAAGCGACAGCCCTTCATAAAGCTGCGGTAGTGGGAACGAAGAAAGGCGAGTATCCGGAAGCTGCGAAGGTTGTTTTGCAAAGCGCAATTCAGGCAGCAAGCGCAGAAGCGGTGCGAATTACAGGAACACAAGAGCTGACGGATGCGGCAGTAACGGTGCTGCAGGCGGCTGTTACTGCTTTAAAAGCGGCGGAAAATACAACGAATCCCCCTGATCCAACAACTACACCAGCACCGAACCAAGGTCTGGCCGATGGGCAGTATGCGATTGGGGTCCGCGTGTTGAAATACGGTACCGAGCAGGATTCCGTCATGCAGGAGTACATTTTCCCAACGGCGATATTGGTCGTATCCGGAAGCAGCAAACAAATTCATTTGTCCATTAAGCAGGATAAAGAAATAACCGGATTAAAGTTTAATGGCGCTAATGTTGCGTTGGTAAGCAGAAATACAGAAAAAAATACAAGGGTTGTTTCTTTCGCTGTGAGCGATCTGTCCAAGATTACGGATGGCTGGGTGAAGATCGATTGGCCGGAAATGAGCTATTTCCATCAGTACGATATTCAGTTCAAGTTCGATGAGTCGAGCATTCGTCCTTATAATGGAACGGATGATTTAGATCTGGTCGAGGAAAAGGATGGCGAAAAAGGAAATGAAGAGCTGAATGAGCCTGTCGTTACGGATTTTAAAGATATTCAAGGGCACTGGGCACAAGCTTCGATTGAGAAAGCTCTAGAACTGGGCATTGTCAAAGGCTATGAAGATGGCAAATTCCATCCGAATGGCGTCATTACTCGCGCAGAATTTGCAGCTTTGATTAGTCGGGCATTGAAGCTGCCAGGCAGCACGACAACGACAAAGTTCAATGACAATACGAAGATTCCAACATGGGCACAGGAGCATGTTACACGTGCAGTCCAAGCAGGCTTGATCGGCGGTTATGAGGATCAGACCTTTAGAGCAGGAAATGAGATTACAAGAGCGGAGCTTGCGGTTATTATCGCGCGGGCGGCAAAGCTCGAAACGAAGGAGGACGCGGTATTGTCCTTTGCGGATGCGGATAAGTTCCCCGCTTGGGCTAGAAAAGAGGCAGCCGCTGCGATCGAAGCTGGACTCATTCAGGGCAAAGGGAACAATACATTCGATCCGAACGCAAACGCTACTCGCGCAGAAGCACTGACTCTTATTTTAAGAGTGCTTGAGAAGCTGTAGTCGCCCAATTTGGAACTGTTCAGCCGGGATCTTCCGCATAGGAGGTCCCGGTTTTTTTTTTTTTTTGATATAAATGGGAGAAAATTATCCGGTCAAGAAAACGATGCCGCTTTTCAGCATCGTTGCTGATATAGAAAAGGATTTGACAACTATTTATCCTAATGATAGGATATAAGTATCCTAACTTTAGAATTTATTAAATTAAGATATGTACAGTAAGGGGGCAAAAAAATGTATCATGCTGATGAACAAGGCCAGCTTGACCTTAGGCTTTTCCGCGTTTGGTTCAAAGCCTCGCAAGCCGTTAGCGATAATGTGCGGAAGGATATGGAGAGCCATGGCATTAGGCAGGAGCATTTTATGATTCTCGAACTGCTCTACAGCAAAGGGCCTCAGCCTATTCAGAAAATAAGCGAAAAATTCGATATACCGAGCGGCAGCATCACATACGTTGTGGACAAGCTCGAGAAGAAGGGATATGTAAGGCGCGAGCCTAGCGCTACAGACCGAAGGGGATCGAATGTGCTGCTGACCGAGACAGGCCAAACCCTGTTCGATGATATATTTCCAAAGCATGCAGATGTGATTGCAAAAAACCTAGCTTTTATAAGCAACGAAGAAAAAGAACAGCTTATTGTCTGGTTAAAGGCGATTGGCCATGGCGCAGAAGCGCTGGCGGAGAAGGGGACGAAGTCATGAGATTAAACGTATATACACCGCTTCAGCAGGCGATCGGCTCATTTGAAGGAGGTAGGATTACGGAGCAGAAGCCGATCGGGTTTCCTCATGAGCAGGAAGCCGTCAAACGGGTGGGTCCATTGTTTTATTGGGCATGGGCACATGCGAAGGAAGGCGGCAGCATCGGACTGCATCCGCATAAAGGTTTTGAGATAATGACCTATGTGGTGAACGGACTCGTAGCGCATGGTGATACGCTGGGAACGGAGAGTACAGTAGGAGTGGGCGGAGCTCAGGTTATGCAGACTGGCTCTGGTGTCTCGCATCGCGAGAAAATCACGGGTCCTGATGCGGAGCTATTCCAAATTTGGTTTGAACCCGACCTCAATGAAGCTGTGAAAAGAGTGCCTACCTACCATGAATTTATGGCAGATGATTTCCCGCTTACTAGCATTGGCAGCGCTCAAGTCAAAACGATTTTAGGGGAAGGGTCGCCGGTGCAACTTGTGACGGATGCACAGATGTGGGATATCGTCCTTCAGCCGGATAGCGAATATGTGCACACGATTCCTGAAGGTTATTCGATGGCTGCACTAGCGATCAGAGGAAACGGTGAACTGAGCATGCCGGTGGAGACCGGAGGGGTTGCCTCTTTTGATCATAAAGATTTTGCAGTCATAGAGTCTGTTGACCGCGCGGAGACGATTCGGCTTACCAGTGAGCAATTCGGATTGCGTGTCATTGCTATTCAGCTGCCTACTCAAGTAGAGTATCCGCTTTACCAAAGATAAAGCTAAGTGTTATTAAATGTTAAGGGGATGAAGAGAATGTCTAATGGAAGCATTAATCTAGCCGTTATTTATTATAGTGTAACAGGAACAAATTATCAGATGGCCGAATGGGCTGCGGAGAGCGGCAGACAAGCAGGTGCCGAAGTAAGAATACTGAAAACGCCCGAGCTGGCAACGGAGGATGCGATTCAAGCGAACCCCATTTGGAGAACCCATGTTGCGGCAACGACACATATACCGGAAGTAACTTATAAGGATCTGGAATGGGCAGACGCGATCGTGTTCAGCATTCCATCCCGATTTGGTGGTATGCCAGGACCTGTGAAGCAGTTTTTGGATTCGACCGGAGCCTTATGGTTTAACGGAAAGCTAGTGAATAAAGTCGTGAGCGGGATGACATCCGCACAGAATGCCCATGGCGGGCAAGAACAAACCATTTTGAGCTTATATACTTCCATGTATCATTGGGGAGCTATCGTGGCAGCGCCTGGCTACTCGAGTCCGGTTACTTTCGAAGCTGGCGGCAATCCGTACGGCACAAGCGTTACCGTGCAAAGTGGCAAAATGGTTGAAGACATCCAAGCAGCGGTAGAATACCAGGCTAAGCGGACGGTTAACGTTGCTCAGTGGGTGAAGCTCGGGCTTGCGCAGGAGTAAGCATGGACCAATGAGAACAGCACCGAGTGGCAGTTAATCGGTTTTTTATCCCTAGTTGTTACAAAATAGAAAGACCGGCAGTCTTCTTCTTAGAAGAAGCTGCCGGTCTTTGCTATATGCGTCCGGTGCGCTATGATAGATCATAGAGATCGATTTAAGAGAGGAGAAGAAATGACAGACTTATTGCTTTGGTTAAAGTATCTACTGCTTGGAATCGTACAGGGGGCAACCGAACCTATCCCGGTATCCTCCAGCGGTCACCTGATTATCGCTCAGAAACTATTAGGCATAGAGCAGAGAGGCTTGGCATTTGAAATATTGACGAATACAGCCTCGCTGATTGCTATCTCCTTCATTTTCCGCAAGGATATTATGAGGCTCATTGTGGGCAGCTTGCGGTTTGTCCAAACGAGAGAGAAGAGCTATCGGGCAGATTTTATGTTTGCAGCTTATGTGGTCGTAGGCACAGTACCGGCGGTAATCATTGCATTATTGTTTAAGGATCAAATTGAATCCTACTTTTCAAACGTACGTACGGTGGCAGTGTCCTTATTAATAACGGGCGTGGCCCTCTGGCTAATCCGCAATTTACGCGGTCGGAAGCGCGATGGCGATTTGTCATTCAAAGATGCGTTAATTGTCGGGATGGCGCAAGCCGTTGCACTTATTCCCGGCATTAGCCGATCTGGATCGACGGTCATTACGTCCATCGCCGTTGGCATGAAGCAGGATACTGCGCTTCGCTTTTCCTTTATGCTCTATATCCCAATCAGCTTAGGCGGTCTGGTGCTGGGCATATCCGATATTGCGGGTGATCCTGACCGTTCAACCTTAGCGATTCCGTACATCATTGCATTTCTGACAACGCTAGTTGTCACCTATTTTGCAATGAAATGGTTTATGAACATCATGGCCAAAGGCAATTTGATTTACTTCGCTTATTATTGCTTTGCAGCGGGCATATTGCTCCTTATTTTTCTATAGTTTAAAAATATCTAATCCGTACAGGCCAGCGCATTCCGAGGGGGGAAGTGCTGGCCTGTTAATTATGGACTATACGCAATCTAGCTTTTCGCCTATAATAAACGTAGAAAATATTGGAAAAAGGGGAGAATGGTATGTCAGATAGAACGGTTATTTTATTTCAAGGCGATTCGATAACGGATGGGGCAAGAGGAAGAAGCGATGACCCGAATCATATATTGGGACATAGCTATGCCTATATTATTGGGGCAAGACTAGGCTATGAGCAGGCGGAACAGCAGCCTCTTATTATTAATCGCGGAATAAGCGGCAACCGTGCTTCGGATTTGTATGCAAGATGGAATGAGGATGCCATTAGTTTGCAGCCGTCCTTAATCAGCATGCTGATTGGTGTAAATGATGCATGGAGAACGGTGAACGGCGAGACTAGCGGGGTAACGGATCGATTCGAGCGTGCTTATCGTCATGTGTTGGAGGAAACGAAAGAAGTATTGCCGCAGGCTAAGCTTGTGCTTTGCGAGCCGTTTATCTTAAATACAGGCGCTCCTGCGAGCAATTGGGAGGCTTGGTCGGAGTGCTTAACGGCGTATCAGCAGATCGTTCGCCAGCTTGCAGAGCAGTACGGCGCTATTTTCGTGCCGCTGCAAGCCGCATTCAACGAAGCATGCACACGGGCGGAGGCTTCTTATTGGCTATGGGACGGAGTTCACCCAACGGCCGCTGGCCATGAGCTGATAGCTAGGCAATGGATGGATAAGGTGATTGGAAACGAAACGAAAATTTAAAAGATGCATAAGTTCATCACTGATAGCTATTTATAGCGAAGAGGAGCCAGCATACAAATGACGACGCCATCGATGGAACAAAGATTGCAGCAAATGGAGCAGGAGGAGCAGGAGCTCTGGTTCTCATTCTTTACGAACGACACGGCGCTAGAGCTCGGCTTGGCGATCGTGGAGGAAGCGCGGCGTAACGGCCAGAGAATCACAGTGGATGTTACCCGCACGGGGCAGCGCTTATTTCTCCATGCGATGGAAGGAACGTCGGCTGAGAACGAGAACTGGATTAGGCGTAAAAATAATGCTGCCAATCATTTCGGTATGAGTTCATGGCACATCGCTTGCCGTCTTCGCAGTGAGGGAACGACGATGGAGGAGAAGCACGGATTGCCCATTGCTGATTATGTTGAAGCGGGTGGCGCATTTCCGCTGCTTGTGCGGGGGGAAGGGCAGATCGGTACGGTTACCGTTTCCGGCTTGCCGGACCAAGAGGATCATGATTTGCTTGTTTCGGTTCTCCACCGTTTCTTATCGCAATTCTAAGCTTATAAGCAGCAAAGACCGGGATTTCTCCAGCGGAGGACCCGGCCTTTTTTTTATGTCAGAATATCCACTTTCAGCTGTACTGGCTCAAACCACTTTCCTCTTCAGCTTCCGAAGGAGGGGGAGACGGTAATGCTTCAGCACAAAGCGAAGTGCAAAATAGCCAATGAAAGAAAATAGAATGCTATTGACGATCGAGCCGGTCAGAAAGTTGAGTCCAATGTCGCTGAAGCTGTTGAAGTG
This sequence comes from Paenibacillus luteus, assembly GCF_006542765.1. Classification (GTDB taxonomy): domain Bacteria; phylum Bacillota; class Bacilli; order Paenibacillales; family Paenibacillaceae; genus Pristimantibacillus; species Pristimantibacillus luteus. The sequence continues at coordinate 2,771 of NZ_SKCD01000032.1, read as the reverse complement.
ATCCGCGGCTTCCGAATAATCGGCATCCGGCACGGCTTCATCCAAGGCGTCATCAAGCTCGTAATTGGGTGAATGGAACAAGCTCTCAATAATAAAACCGGATTTGTAGTTGAGATAAAAGAGAAACGGCCAAAGGAAGGAGCCCAGCGAGCCCGATATGACAGCAGCCACAAGATTGCCTCGCAGCAGCCTTGCAAGTCCTATGGAGAGCAGCATGCCGATGCCGAAGGTCGGAAACCAGCAATGAAAGAAACCAGCTATAAAGCCTATGGCAACGACATGGTCTGATTTGCGGATTCGCAGCAGCTTAAGGAAGTAATACTTCATTTTTCGAACGAGCTTCAGCTTCATAGGTGTCAGTTCCTCTGTTCAGTTGATGTATTGTATTATAATAGCAGATTTTGTCCAAAAAAGGATCTAAATATAGGCTGAGAGGACAGAAGTGGTGAGAAATGTAGATATACCGCAAAAAAGCGAAGAAACGATGGATAGATGCATCCCCCATCGTTTCTTCGCCTTAAAGCATTGTTTTGCAGACTGTTCAGAATCTCCATTTAAGCTTTTTATTTCAGCAGCTTTTTGATTCTGTCTAGCTTGTTTGCATATGGAGGGAAAACGAGTCCAAACTCGATTTTGGTGCTCTTCTTCAAGATGCTTTTTTTGTGGGAAAAAAGATCGAAGCTGTGTTTTCCATGATAGGCGCCGACGCCTGAATGGCCAACGCCGCCGAACGGCAGCGATGGGTTAGACACATGCATAATCGTATCATTAATGCAGCCGCCACCGAACGAAACTTTATTCAGTACTTGTTTCTCTATCGTTGCGTCCTCGGTGAACAAGTAAAGGGAGAGCGGCTTGGGACGAACGTTAATGGCGCTAATTGCCTCGTGAAGATCCTGGTATTCGAGAATGGGCAATAGGGGGCCAAAAATCTCTTCCTGCATCGCTGCGCTGTCCCAGGTACTGCCTGCGAGCAGGGTCGGTTCAATATAGAGATCAGCCCGATCGGTTGTCCCGCCGAACACGATCTGGGCTTGATCGCGTTCCAGAATGGAGGCAAGCCGGTCGAACTGGCGCTGGTTGACGATCCGGGCATAATCGTTGTTGTGCTGAATATCGGAGCCGTAGAAGGCCCTAATGGTTTCTTTCATCTTCTGAATCAACGGTTCCTTTATGCTGGCATGGGCCAGCACATAATCGGGCGAAATGCAGGTTTGTCCGGTATTCAGGAGCTTTCCCCAGATGATTCGTTTGGCGGCCAGCTCTAGATTCGCTGCTGCATCAACGATGACGGGGCTTTTCCCGCCAAGCTCCAGCGTGACAGGAACGAGGTTTTTTGCAGCGGCTTGCATGACGATTTTGCCCACCTCGGTGCTTCCCGTGAAAAAGATATAATCAACCGGCGCATGGATGAGCAGTGACGTCGTTTCCCTTTCTCCTTCAATGACGCATATATAGGAAGGATCAAATGCTTCGCTGATCATTTTAGTGATAAGGGCAGATAGATGAGGCGTACTCTCCGAAGGCTTAACGATGGCACAGTTGCCTGCCGCTATGGCACCGATTAACGGCTCGATGACGAGCTGGAAAGGGTAGTTGAACGGACCGATAATCAACACGGTTCCATACGGTTCTCTATAAATGCGGCTCGTTGCCGGAAAAAGATAGAAAGGAGTTCCTACCTTCTCGGGTTTCATCCATTTCTTGAGCTGCTTTAGCATATGGCGAATACTGCTTGTCGTGATCGCTATCTCCGTCATATACGTTTCTAATTCACTTTTGCGCAGATCTTGATATAATGCTTCGCTAATTTCCTTCTCATGACGCTTAATCGTTTCCAAGAGCAAGCTAAGCTGCTTTAGGCGGAATTGGATATCCTTCGTATGTCCTTCACTAAAGTAGCTTTTCTGCTGTTGCACAATATGATCAATGGCCTCTTTGCTGTATTCGCTCATGCCGAATCCTCCTCGCACTAACCATATCTTAACAGGTCATGTTATCAACTTCTATATTATCCTGCTATTAACCCATTATCGTCATATTTACTGAAAATATGATCGCAGCGTCAATATACGGTTTGTGTGAATATTGCTGTTTGAGCCCTCTCTATTTAAGGTGAAAGTAGGGTGCGCTATACTTTAAGAGTCGATAAGAATGAGTAAAGAGTCTATACTAAGAGTATCTATCTCTCACGAGGAGGGCAAGCGATGGACTGGAATTACTATAATACGTTCATTACCGTTTCCGCGGATTGCCTAGTGGAAATCGGAACTATGCCGCCGGACAAGAAGAGCGGAAGAACGAAGCCAAGTTTGGAATATGAGCTGGCAGCCGAGCATCCATACCGTTATACGCAGGAAGAGCTGATGTTTGAGGTGCATGTTCGCCACCAGGGTATTTCGCAGGAGGAGCTTGCAGAACGTGGAGAAACAATCCGCAGTGCCTTTTTCTCCAAGCCGAAAGCTTGTTTGCGAGCGTCCATGCTTCCTAAGAAGTACGGATGGGGCATCCATTTTGATGAGGCAGGCAAGCTTGCGCTCATACCGAAGGAGTCAGCAGAGTATCAACAGTTTGCAGAAGGCAAACGAGAAAATCTGAAGGTAGTCGCTGGCATGAGAAGCAGTAAAAAATAAGCACGATATAATACTAGGACGTGTCTGAAAACTAAATGATTTTGTAGTATAATTTGAGAAAAACGATTGGAGCATCCACCATGATTCAAAGAAGGTATGAACTAAGTGATGAACAATGGGAACAAATTAAGGATATGT
>NZ_SKCD01000031.1 GCF_006542765.1 Paenibacillus luteus | reverse complement strand
GTGGTAAACTTCACTTTATGGGTGCTCCTCTCTTTGGGTGATGTTGTCTTCGTAAACACCATTCTACCAAAGATTAGGGCACTTTTTTATGTTTTTATGAGGTCGCACTTTCGTAATTCAGGTTTAATTAATTTCATAAGGCTTTAGGAAGATCCATACATTGAATAAGAACGTTTGTTTGTAGTAACGTGATAATTAATAATCACAAGGGAGGTATACATCATAGTGCTAGACGACACAACTCGAAAGTCCTGCGGGTATTGTTTAACAGGCATAGAAATGAGTGGTTTAGCCTAGACGTTTCTGAGGTAGTTAGGTATTCGTAGCTTACTGATGAGCAAATTAAGTTGTCTGTCATTAATTTGGTTAGTCAGTTTTATTTAGAGTGGAACAAAACTGATCGGATACTAAGGGTACTTAAGAGCACGGAGGACGCGCCGCAGCAAGTAAGGCATTTGCATAACACTCAATAAATACATTGTGCTTGTGTAAAATTAGTGGATTATAATTAGGAAGAGCCGCATGGGAAAGCTTCCCTGCGGCTCTTCCTATTGATTAATCTTTTCAGCATTCGTTAGCGTCTATCCTTATTTTTAAAAAAATACATCCCCAAATCAGTGCACTTTAATACATGAGTATGCAACCTCCCTTAAGGAGGGATTTGGATTATCCCTTACTGGCAAGGAACTGGACGATTTGAACAACCTGTTTGCGTAGTTTGGTCGTTACTAGATTTATTTCGACATTCCTTGTAAAATAAGGTTTGATAACCGAAAGGGGCGTAAAATCCATGTTGAAAATAGGTTCCCATGTATCATTTTCGGACAAGGGGCTGCTAACGGCAGCGCAAGAAGCCGTATCGTATGGCTCCAGCTCATTTATGATATACACCGGCGCACCTCAGAACACGAGAAGAAAGCCGATCGATACGTTATATATTGAAGAAGGCAAGGCGTTAATGGAGAAATCGGGCATTAATGAAATTGTAGTGCACGCTCCTTACATTGTAAATCTTGGCTCCTACAAGGAGTCCACGTTTGAGCTTGCCGTTTCTTTCTTGCAGGAAGAAATTCGCCGCACAGACTATATCGGTGTTCGTAATATTGTCTTGCACCCAGGCGCTTATACAGACAAGGACGCGGAATACGGCATAGCCCGTATAGCGGAAGGCTTGAATGAAGTGCTTGCCGGAACGAAGGAAACGAACGTAAACATCGCTCTTGAGACGATGGCGGGCAAAGGAACGGAAATCGGCCGCAGCTTCGAAGAGCTGGCAGCAATTATTGACAAGGTTCAAGACAATCACCGCCTGACGGTTTGTATGGATACTTGCCATATGCACGATGCTGGTTATGATCTGATCAATGATCTGGATGGTGTGCTAGAGCAATTTGATCGTTTGGTCGGACTAAACCGCGTAGCCGTTGTCCATGTGAACGACAGCAAAAATCCGCGTGCCGCAGGCAAGGACCGGCATGCTCCGGTGGGTGCAGGCTGGCTTGGCCATGACGCGATTCAGCGAATCGTTAATCATGAAGGACTTAAAGGTCGTCCATTTATATTGGAGACACCTTGGATCGGCAAGGAAGACAAAACCGAGCGTCCGATGTATGAGGTTGAAATTGCCTTGCTTAGCGGCAATGGCAAGCCTCGTCTGGGAGAACCGTTCTTCGAGGATGTGGAGCGGCTTCATCATTTCTTCTGCAAGCAGGAAATTGATCCAAGGTCTTACGTTCTCCAAACCTGGGAGCTGCTGAAAAATGACGCGAAAGCGAAAAAAGCAGACCCTCGCGAGCCGATGGAACGCTTGTACGATCTTGTTATGGCCGGTGAAGTGCTTTCTCCTGAACTTACAGAAGAACAGGTAAACCAGCGCATCACGGCTTGGTTTGGCGGCAAAGAGCTGCTTGCAAGAATTTAAGCCAGCATGCTAATAAATTGAATAGATCACGTTGTGAAAGGAAGTTTGAAGTCCATGTCATCCCAATCCAACCCGCTAGATCCGTTGAAAGACACTAGTGGAAAAAGCGGCCGTGCCCGCATGCTTATCTCTTGTCCAGACCGTCCGGGCATCGTAGCGGCTGTGTCTCACTTCTTGTACGAGCACGGTGCGAATATCGTGCAATCTGATCAATATACGATGGATCCAGAAGGCGGCATGTTTTTCATCCGCTTCGAGTTTGACCTAAATGATATGGACAAGGAGCTGCCTGTCCTTGTTGAAGATTTTGCCCGAGTAGCTGACCGCTTCGACATGAAGTGGCACACCTTCCGGGCGAGCCGCAAGAAGCGTCTTGCCATATTTGTATCCAAAGAGGATCACTGCTTGCTCGAGTTGCTTTGGCAGTGGAAGGCTGGCGATTTGGATGCCGATATTTCTATGGTGATCAGCAACCATCCGGATATGAGAGAGCTTGTAGAATCCTTCGGCATCGAATACCATCATATCCCGGTTACGGCTGCTTCAAAGGCAGAAGCGGAACGCAAGCAGATGGAGGTTGTCGCGGACAAAGCGGACATCGTTGTACTGGCTCGTTACATGCAGATCATCTCGCCTAAGTTTATTGAGCAGTTCCCGAACCGAATTATCAATATCCACCACTCCTTCCTACCGGCATTCGTAGGAGGCAAGCCCTATGCACAAGCTTACACACGCGGCGTAAAAATTATCGGAGCAACCGCGCATTACGTAACTGAGGAGCTTGACGGTGGTCCTATTATCGAGCAGGACGTTCAGCGCGTCAGCCATCGCGACAATGTTGATGACCTGAAACGAATCGGGCGGACCATTGAGCGCGTCGTGCTTGCCCGTGCAGTGAAATGGCATATTGAAGACCGCGTAATCGTGCATAATAATAAAACGGTTGTATTCAACTAGCTGTATTTTTATGCGGAAATTCTATTATTTATGATGGAAAACAAGCATGCAGAGTGATACAATATTCAGAGTTATTGCGTACTGGTATGACGCTGTATCGTTATTTTTAGAAACCATATAACGAGACGAGAGTAGACAAGATCAGAATATAGGAGGAAATTGGAATGTCTGTAACACAAAAATCAATTGAACAGCTTTCGATCGATACGATTCGTACACTAGCTATTGATGCGATCGAGAAAGCAAAATCGGGTCACCCTGGTATGCCTATGGGTGCGGCTCCAATGGGTTACCAATTGTTTGCGAAAAACATGAAGCACAACCCTTCAAACCCAACTTGGATCAACCGCGACCGTTTTGTTTTGTCTGCGGGCCACGGCTCAATGCTGCTTTACAGCCTCCTTCACCTTTCCGGTTATGATTTGCCGCTTGAAGAGCTGCAAAACTTCCGCCAATGGGGTTCCCTGACACCTGGACATCCGGAATTCGGCCACACGGCTGGCGTTGATGCAACAACGGGTCCGCTTGGTCAAGGGATTGCAATGGCGGTGGGTATGGCGATCGCGGAAGCGCAGCTTGGCGCGACTTACAACAAAGAAGGCCATGATCTGATCAACCACTTCACCTATTCCATTTGCGGCGACGGTGACTTGATGGAGGGCGTTTCTCACGAAGCAGCTTCCTTCGCTGGCCACTTGCAGCTTGGCAAATTGGTTGTACTATATGATTCCAACGATATTTCGCTTGATGGCGAACTGAACCTTTCGTATTCCGAGAGCGTTCAAAAACGTTTTGAAGGTTACGGCTGGCAGGTTCTTCGCGTAGAAGACGGCAATGACCTAGAAGCTCTTTCCAAAGCAGTAGCCGAGGCGCAAGCTGATTTGTCCAAACCGACATTGATTGAAGTCAAAACGGTTATCGGTTACGGCAGCCCGAACAAAGGCGGCAAAGGCGGACATGCTGGTCCTCACGGATCACCGCTTGGCGCTGACGAAACAAAATTGACAAAACAAGCTTACGGCTGGTCGGAAGATCACCAGTTCCACGTTCCAGACGAGGTTCGTGCTCATTTTGCTGATGTAAAAAGTAGCGGCGAGCAAGCGAACGCACAGTGGGATCAAGCTTTTGCAGCATATAAAGCAGCTTTCCCTGAGCTTGCGGCTCAGTTCGAGCTAGCCATTTCCGGAGCATTGCCTGAGGGCTGGGATGCGGATCTTCCTGCTTATAAAGTTGGAGACAGTGCGGTTTCGACTCGCGTGGCTTCCGGTAACGCGCTTAATGGTCTTGCGAAAAACGTTCCGACGATCTTCGGCGGCTCGGCTGACCTTGAGAGCTCCACAATGACACACCTTAAGGGTTTGACACAGTTCAAGCCAGGCAGCTACGATGGCCGCAATCTGTATTACGGCGTTCGTGAATTCGGTATGGCTGCTGCTATGAACGGTATTGCGCTGCACAGCGGCTTGAAAGTATTCGGAGGTACGTTCTTCGTATTTACCGACTACCTACGTCCTGCGGTTCGCCTTGCTGCACTCATGAAGCTGCCTGTTGTTTATGTACTAACGCATGACAGTATCGCTGTCGGTGAAGACGGTCCTACGCATGAGCCGATTGAGCAGCTTGCATCGATCCGTATCATTCCTGATCTGACAGTAATTCGTCCGGCAGATGGTAACGAGACTTCTGCTGCATGGGCATATGCGGTTGAGAACACGGGCAACCCGGTTGCGCTTGTCTTGACTCGTCAAAACCTGCCTATCCTTGAAGGTACGGTTGATGGCATTCATGAAAACCTTCGCCGCGGTGCTTACGTGGTTGCAGATGCAGCTAATGGCAAGCCACAGGCTCAAATCCTTGCAACAGGTTCCGAGGTTCAACTAGCGGTAGCCGCTCAGAAAGCATTGGCAGAAGAGGGCATTCAAGTACGTGTCGTCAGCATGCCGAGCTGGGATCTATTCGAGAAGCAATCGAAAGAATACAAAAATTCCGTCATTCTTCCTGAAGTTAAAGCCCGTCTTGCGATCGAAATGGCTCATCCGTTCGGCTGGGAGCGTTACACAGGCGATCAAGGCGATATCCTAGCGATCGACCGTTTCGGTGCTTCCGCCCCAGGCGACCGTGTAATTAAGGAATACGGCTTTACGGTTGAGAATGTTGTTAGCAAAGTGAAAGCATTGCTGTAATGAACAGCTCCAAGCTTTAGCATCCGATAGATAAGGGAGAATTCACCTACCATGTCTCAATTCGATAATGTATCCATCGTCAAGAAGGCCAACGTCTACTTCGACGGTAAAGTAACAAGCCGCGCTGTATTGTTTGCGGACGGCACCAAAAAAACGCTTGGCATTATGCTGCCTGGCGAGTATGAATTTGGAACAGACTGCGTTGAAATTATGGAAATTTTGGCTGGCGACTTGAAGGTTCTGCTTCCTGGTGAAACCGAGTGGATTCACATTCAAGGCGAAGGTGAATTCCAAGTGCCTGCAAACACGAAGTTCAAGCTTCAGGTTACTGAAGTTTCGGACTACTGCTGCTCGTATATTTACGAATAGGCATTCTTAGTCCATGAACAAAAGGCCTTCCCGCTCTTGACGATTATTCGTCAGCGGGAAGGCCTTTTTTTGCATAGGATCAGGGTCTAAACATAACCTCGGCTTGGATAAGCGTTTTTTCGTATCTTGTGCCCGGATTAAGAATTCGCCAGAGCATTTGGTCAACGGCACGTTTGCCGAGCAGTTCTTTGTCTACATTAACGGTAGCTGCAAAAGGAATTTGTGGATGCGTATGATCAAAGCCAGTAAATACAAGATCGTTCGGAATAGCCATTCCTAATTTTTTTAGCGATTCCAAAGCGAATAAAGCAAATATATCGTTAGCACAAACAAAAACTTCAGGCAGCCCATGCGCGTGAATCGCTTCCTTAAAGGTTTCATGGAAGTTTTCAAGCTCTGGGCCGATCAGCGAAGGGATTTGTTTGAGCTCGATGTTATGATCCTCCAAGGCGGAACGAAAACCGAGAAACCGTTCATAGAAGCTTTGTGCATCGCGGATATTTCCTAAAAACTGATATCGTTTATAGCCTTTTTCGATAACAGCATTCATCATTTCCCTCATGCAGGTAAGGTTGTCGGTAAAGATAGAATCGCAATGAAGCTTAGGATCAACATGGTCGACCATAACGACAGGAATGCTGAGCCGTTTGATATCAAGCAGAACTGACGTCGAGATGGTGCCCACGGTGATAATGCCCATGATTGCCTCCGGATTGAGCAGAGAGAACATGGAATCGTTGGTAGGCTCCGTTAAGGTTAAAATCGTAATGCCCTTCTGGTTCAATCTAGTGGATATGCCGTTAAAGATCGGTCCCCAGTATAGGGAATCCGTATTCTGATAGCGAACATTCGGGAACAGGACCAGGATCGTGCCGGACCAGCTCTTCGTCTCTAAATCCGTTAGTTCGCTTGCTATAGGCGGTGCTTGGGCACCCTTGAAGTAGCCTAGCTGTCCAGCTGCCCGTAAAATTAATTCTCTGGTTTGCGGACTGACCCCTGATTTCCCCGCTAGTCCCCTAGATACCGCGAACTTGGATAAGCCTGTAAAATCAGCAATGGATTGTATCGTTACTTTGCGCTTCATTGGTCATTTTACCTCATTTATATAGATTAATAAGAATTGCACGCAGTTATTTTAGATTTTGTTATTTTGTTATTGCTTATAATATAGCTTTATTTTTTAAGGAATACAAGCGAAAAGGGAGGGGGAAGCCAACTTTCAAATTAAGAAATGTCTAAAAAGAAAATAACAAAACAAAAACATTTGACCTTTTTTGTTATCGATGATACATTTGTTATGCGAAATTATGCTAATGCAATAACAAAATAACAAAACAAAAGCCAGCGAGTTTAGATTCGTTTTTTATGAATAAAAAGGTGAAAACGCTCTTAAACGAGCCAGGTTACTCATATGAAAATAAAAAACTGCGGCCAGGCTCCATAGGAAGGTCTGGCCGGGCCAAGCATATAGGAGGGTTTTACCATGGGAGAAACAAAGCTAGTGCTGCACAATTGGAAATTTAAAGCTTGCGAGGAAAAAGAATGGATGGCTGCTGTCGTACCCGGCTGTGTCCATACAGATTTGCTTCGCAACGGCGTTATTAAAGATCCGTTTTACGCCACGAACGAGCATGATTTGCAGTGGATCGATAAGGTTGATTGGGAGTATGAATCTACCTTCGATGTAGAAGGCGACTTGCTTGGCTCCTCCCGATTAGAGCTGGTATTTGACGGATTGGATACGTACGCTGACGTTTATGTAAACGGAAGCCATGTGTTGTCCGCAGACAATATGTTCCGAACATGGAAAGCCGATGTGCTGCATGTGGTGAAAGCAAAAGATAATACACTATCTGTTCGCTTTCGCTCTCCGGTTCGCGAGGACCTACCTAAGATTGAGCAGCTCGGCTACAATTTGCCGGCCTCTAATGACCAGTCGGAGCTTGGTGGGCTCGGCGAACAGAAGATTAGCATTTTTGCACGCAAAGCGCCTTATCATTATGGCTGGGATTGGGGCCCGCGTTTTGTGACGAGCGGAATATGGCGCGAGGCCAGATTGGAAGGCTGGTCCGTCTCCAGAATAACGGATATCCACATTCAGCAAAATCAGGTAACGGCGTTGGCTGCAAGCTTGACAGCTAACGTTGAAATCGAAGCTGAGCACGCTTGGAGCGGCAAACTGAAGCTGAGCACGGAAGGGCTCACGTGGGAGCAGCAAGTCACGCTAGAACCGGGCAGCAATGTCATCCAGTTGCCTCTTGTCATCACAGATCCAAAGCTATGGTGGAGCCGGGGGCTTGGCGAGGCTCACTTGTATACCTTTAAGGCCGAGCTGCTTCAGGAGGAACGCGAAGTCGCTTCCCGGTCGATTCGTACCGGCTTGCGTTCGATTAGGTTAGTGCGGGACAGGGACGCGAAGGGCGCAACGTTTTATTTTGAACTCAACGGAGTTGCGGTGTTTGCCAAGGGGGCCAACCATATTCCGAATGACAGCTTTATTACGGATGTGACGGACGAGCGCTACCGTCATGAGATTGTTACGGCTGTGGAGTCGAACATGAATATGCTGCGGGTGTGGGGCGGCGGCATTTACGAGCAGTCCGTATTCTATGAGCTTTGCGACGAATATGGCATATTGGTATGGCAGGACTTTATGTTTGCCTGCAGCATGTACCCGGGAGACGAGGCTTTCCTGAATAATGTGCGTTTGGAAGCAGAAGAGAACGTAAAGCGTCTGCGCAATCATCCTTCGATTGCACTTTGGTGCGGGAACAACGAAATCGACTCCGCATGGGCGCAGTATGACGAGGAAGGCGGCTGGGGCTGGAAGAAAAATTATACAGCGGAGCAGCGCGCCGTGATTTGGCAGGATTACGAAAAGGTGTTCCATCAGATCCTGCCGAACGCTGTGGAGGCATTGGCACCAGGAACAGAATATTGGCCTTCCTCGCCGCTTGTTTCTCTAACGGGGGATATTCAGCAGCATGCACATCCATTGTCCACTGAAGGAGACGTACATTATTGGGGCGTATGGCATGCCGTAGAGCCGTTTGAAAATTATAATGTAAAGGTCGGCCGCTTTATGAGTGAGTACGGGTTCCAATCGTTCCCTGAATACGACACCGTGATGACGTTCGCGCAGGAACAGGACTTGGCGCTGGACTCGAAGGTGATGCGGGCGCATCAGAAGAATGGTGACGGCAACCGGCTGATCAAGGAATATATGGATATCTATATGAGCGAGCCGAAGGATTTCCCTTCCTTCCTCTATATGAGCCAAGTGCTTCAGGCTGAAGCGATGAAAATGGCGATCGAAGCTCATCGCCGGAACATGCCGTATTGCATGGGGACGCTCTACTGGCAGATGAATGATTGCTGGCCAGTCGCCTCATGGGCGGGCATGGACTATTACGGCAAGTGGAAAGCTATGCAATTTTACGCGAAAAGGAGTTTTGCAGATACGATGATCTCGTTTGACCGTACCGATGACGGGCAGGTGCAGGTGCATGTTGTCACCGATTTGCTGGCTCCACTCTCCGGTGATTTGCAAGTGACGTTGTATCATTTCTCTGGTGAGAAGCTTAAGCAGGCGGTACTGCCTATTGCAATAGAAGGCAACGGCGCGGCTGTCGTGTTTGCGCTGAATGAGCAGGAATGGCTGGGAGAGCATGAGGCGGGAAGCGTCTTGCTGCATGCGGTACTGGAGCAGGATGGAAAGCTTGTGGACAGCAAGGAGTTCTATTTTGTAAACATGAAGGAACAGAAGCTAGCTAAATCCGCGATTCGGGTTACCGAGCTTGAAGGCAGCGGCGGAACGAGATTTAAGCTGGAGGCAGATGTACTTGCCAAGCAGGTATGGATTACAGCGGAGCATGATGGCATGTTCTCCGATAATTTCTTCGATCTAATTCCGGGCGTTGCCAAGATTGTAGAGTTCCAGTTAAGGGAAACGGGAGAGTCGATGAGCAAGCCAGTCCACGCGGGCAACGTGCAAGCCCGATCCATGATTGATTTTTTAGCGGAGTCTAAAATCGAAATAAGCTAGAGGCTGCGAACCGCGGAAGGTCCTATTGGGGCCTTCCAGCGGTTCTTTTGCTATATATCAATGGAACATTTTCATCTATCGGATATAACATAATTACATATGTTCCTTACATGCTGTCATTCAAAACTTCTTCATTAATCGAATATAATGAATGAACATCAGGATTCGCTCGCAAGCGACAGCAGATTAAGCCGAGCAGCATCGTGCTTCGTATATTGCAAAGAGGGCAGGGGTGCCGTACCCCTGCCCTCTTTACTGGCTACTGCTTGATTTGGGGGAGCATAATACTGATCACGGTCCCCAGCCCTGGCCTGCTCTTTATCGTGATTTGATAGTTCCGCTCATACAGCAACTTAAGCCGTTTATTCGTATTCAACAAACCGATATGCTTCGACTGCTCGTCGGATGCATCCAGCGATTTCCTGATCTCGCTGAGGCGGTCGGATGAAATGCCATTTCCGTTATCTGAGACGACAAGCCGAAGCTGTTCCCCTACACGTAAAATTTTTATTTTGATTAGGCCATTCTGAGCCTTTTCCTTAATGCCATGGTACAAACTGTTCTCGACTAAGGGTTGAAGCAGCAGTTTCATCGTGTGAAGCTTAACGATTTCTTCGTCGTATTCGAATAACACATCGAAGGTATCTTTGTACCGTTTCTTCTGAATATTGATGTAGCTGATGGTATTCGCGATTTCTTCCTCCCAGGTAACCTCATTGGTTGGACGGCTGAAGGAATAGGAGAGCATGTCGGACAAGTCCTCAATCATTTCGCTCGCCTTGTTCGGTTTTCCCGTTAAACCGACCGTTTCCCAATAAATCGAATTCAGCGTATTGTACAAGAAATGAGGATTGATTTGGGATTGAAGCGCCAGCAGCTCCATCACTTGAAGCCGGTATTTTTTCTCGGACAGCTGGGTTTGAATATAGCGATGCTCAATGAAATGGGAGATCATGTTCTGAATAATGTACGAATATTCATCGTTTACCTTGCTTGGCGGCTTTAGCGGCGTGCGATTATTCTCAGCCGATCTCAGCAGCGAGGTAATGGCAAGCAGCTGCCTATAATTTCTTCTCGTCAAATAGAAGGTCAATACAAGCCCCAAAAAGAAGGACAAGCAGGCAAAACCGATCGTATAGTTTAATATGCGCGAGGGTGTCTCGTACAACGAAGCATGTGGAATGACGGATACGTATTTCCAGTTGTATTGCTCCGATTCCACCTTTGTCACGTTGATCTCGCCCAAAGAGGATTCAAGGTCGAAATAGGTGGACGGGTGGTTGGCAATTTGGTCGAGCTCAGCATCCTTTAGAACGTTTTTTTCCTTATTGGAGAAAATCACCTGGTTATTTTCGTTTAACACGAGCAGAATCTGATCCTTATACGTCGTGATATTGGATAAAATATTTTCAATGTATTTTGGGCGGACGTTTAAAATGATGCCGATTTTCCGTGGCGCCAGCACATTATAAATGGAGATTAACTGGGTCGGCTTCGTTTCGAAAGCGAATATTTTAGCTTCCCTCTTGGATGTCCATTCTGTAGCAGGCCCTTCGTATTTCATGAATTCGTCGAACCAGCCCGTATCGTTGAACCGGTTGATCGAAGACAAGCCGTCAAGCGAGGATACGAAGCGGCCGTAAGGATTTTCCGAATAGAAATAGATGGAGTGAATATAAGGCTTTGAGCTGGTAAGCGCATTCAAATAGCTGAAAATAATTTGGTACGAAGTAGAGCTCTCATACGTGTAAATTGGATTTTGCAGGACGTCAGATAGCTCATTGAAAACTTTGGCATTCTGGTATAGAGCGAGCTTCAACGTGTCCAGCTCGTCCAAAATCATCTCGAGCTGGCGCTGAGATTGCAATAACAGGAACTGGCTGTTCTTGTTAATGTCTTCCTTCATATCCCGCTGCGTCGTTATAAAGGATAACGAGCCAAGTATGATTAAAGGCAATATTAATGGAATGAGAAAAGTAGCCAAATGTTTAATAAAATAACGCTCTTTCATCGTTTCGGTCATCCGTTCCTGTATTCGCTGGGTGTCTTGCCATAGAAGCTTTTGAACGTGCGGGTAAAGTTTTTGGCATTGCTGTAGCCGACCAGTTCACTGATTTCGTAGGTTTTAAACTGGTTTTCCGATATAAGCCTCATCGCAACCTTCATTTTTACCTGTATGAGATAATCGGTAAAATTTTGGCCGGTTTTTTGCTTGAACAAATAGCTCAAATAATTGGCATTCAAATAAACCTGCTTGGCCGCATCCTCCAGATTCGCATCTTTATAATGGCTTTGGATATACGATTTAATTTGCGTAATGATGAGCCCTTCATTGCCTGTGCCGGGCGGCGTTTGCTCCAAGGAGTGCTTGGCCGCTTCCAACTCGTCTCTCAGGCTGCCGAATACGTCCAACAAAACCTGATATTTAGCAGGCTTCACGATATAGTTGTTGACGCGGTACCGAAGCGCCTTCTGGGCATATTCGAACTCGCGGTAGCTGCTTAAGAAAATAACATGGATATTATGCTTCTGCTCATGAAGGACCTCGGCAAGCTCAAGGCCGGACATGACGGGCATTTTGATATCGGTTAGAATGACATCGATTTTGTCATGGTTTTGAATGAAATTTAATGCTTCTTTGCCGTTCCCGCATTGGCCGATAATTTGAAATCCGACCTCCTGCCACGGAAAGTAGGAGGATAAAGCTTCTCTTGTATCCGCCTCATCATCGACTAGCAGCAGCTTGTACATCCCATCACCTCTCAACGGTGTATTCTCTCATTGCTGATATTGAAAGTATAGCACAGCGGGATCATGCTTTCGTGATCTGGGAGAGCGGGGGAGGCATCTAAGATAAAAATGATACTTTAACCGATAAAATGATACTTCGGAAAGGGATTGCTCCAATAATGATACTTAAATCTAAGATTGGATGCCTTATGTAAATAATCAATCAATCCTATACTTTAGAAAGCGTTTCCAAGAAAACAAAAGGGAGAGGTTAACATGCAACGATTGAAAGGATTAAACGGTTTCATTGCTTTGATGCTCGTATTTGTAATCATCATTTCGGGTTGTTCATCCGGAAATAAGGACAAGGAAAACCCAGGCAGCAGCCCCGATGAGAAGGTTACCTTGCGCTTTAGCTGGTGGGGAGGCGATGGCCGCCATGAAGCTACGCTTGCTGCTATTGAGGCTTACAAGAAGGTAGCGCCGAACGTGACGATTGAAGCGGAATACCAGGGCTTTGACGGCTACGAGCAAAAGGTCAAAACACAGCTGGCCAGCGCCACGTCAGCCGATATTATCCAGCTTGACGTGCCATGGATGAAGGAATTGACGAAAAATGATTTTTTCCTCGATCTACGTAATCAGGAAGGATTGTCGCTGGAGGGCTTCGATCAAGATTTTCTTAACAATTTTAGCGTTTATAACGACAAAATGGTAGCGCTCCCTTCCGGCGTAAATGCTTATGCGCTCGTCATTAACAAGACAGCAGCCGATAAGCTGGGCGTACCGACCGATATTCAGTGGGATTGGGATACCCTCTATGAGGAAGGCAAGAAGCTTCATGAAAAAGACAACAGCAAATACTTGCTTTTAGCTGATCACGGCATGCTGATGCAGGATTTTACGAATATGTTGAAGCAGCGCACCGGAACGCAGTGGATCAATGAAGATTACACGCGAGGCTTTACGAAAGAGGAAGCTGCTGCAGCCTTGGAATGGATAGACAAGGCAATGAAGGCGGGAGTATACCAGCCGCTCGGAGAATCTGATTTATTTTTTGGCAAGACCGAACAAAATCCCAAATGGATCAATCAGGATATTCCAATCATTTCGGCGATGAGCAGCACGCTCTTGTCGCTTCGCTCGGTGTTGCCTGAGGGCGTGGAGGTCGTAACTGCCTTGCCAGCCATCGATAAAAATGCGAAAAACTCAGCCGTACTGGTAAGGCCATCGCAGCTAATTGCCGTAAGCAGCAAGTCGAAGCATCCGGAAGAGTCCGTGAAATTTCTGAACTGGTTGATGAATGACGCAGAAGCGGCGGTTACCTTAGGCGATGTCCGCTCCATTCCCGCATCTGCCCCTGCGCAAAAAGCTGCGGTAGAGGCAGGCAAAATCGACGAAGCGATTACGAAAGCAGTCGAAATGGGCCTGAAAAACGCAGGCATCGTCGATAATGCTATCGCTACGAACTCGGAGGTATCCGCTCTATTGCAGGATGTCATTGAGAAAGTCGCTTTTGGAAAGTTAATGCCAGATAAGGCAGCGCAAGAGCTCGTGAGCAGCCTGGACAAAAAATTGAAAGAACTGCAAGGAAGATAATCGGACGTAAAGAATGGAATGCACGCCAGAGCTAGATGAATTTATCCTTTGGCGTGCTCACCATTATTTTAGATAAAGAATAGGAGTGTGAGCCAGTGACCAGGAAGAAGCGCAGCTTTCGGTATATCGGACTTATCTATGTTCTTCCATGGATTTTGGGGCTGCTCATTTTTCAGTTGTATCCCTTCATCGCGTCATTTTATTATTCCTTGACGGATTACAACATGGTGAATGCCCCCAAATTCATTGGTTTGGATAATTATAAACAAATTTTCACGAATGATCCCGGCTTTACTCAAGCGTTAAAAGTAACGTCGATTTATGTGGTTCTTGCCGTGCCTGTGAAGCTCGCCTTCGCCTTATTCGTAGCCATCGTGCTTAGCGCCAAGCTGAAAGCTATTAACTTGTTTCGGACCGTCTATTACTTGCCTTCGATTCTTGGTGGAAGCGTGGCGATATCGGTGCTTTGGCGTTTCCTGTTCATGAAGGACGGCGTCGTCAACAGCATGCTAGCAAATGTCGGCATTCCTTCGATCGATTGGCTCGGCAATCCAGATATCGCGCTGTATACGCTCGGTTTATTGTCAGTTTGGCAATTTGGTTCCTCGATGGTTTTGTTCCTAGCAGGCATCCAACAGATTCCTAGCGACTTGTACGAGGCTGGTTCGATCGACGGAGCTTCCAAGACCCGCATGTTCTTTAAAATTACCGTGCCGCTGCTGACGCCGATTGTTCTGTTCAATCTGGTCATGCAGATGGTTAACGCGTTCCAAGAATTCACAGGCGCCTTCGTTATTACGAGCGGCGGCCCAATGAAATCCACTTATCTCTATGCTTTGAAGCTGTATGAGGAAGCCTTCACCTTCTTTAAGATGGGGTACGCATCAGCGCTGTCATGGGTCTTGTTCGCGATTATCATGGTCGTCACGGGCATTATTTTCAAAACCTCTAACCGCTGGGTCTACTATGAAGACGGGGGTAAAACCAAATGACGCACGCTAGCTCGAATAAGTGGTTGTCTTATGTACTGTTGACATTGTTAGGCTTTGTTATGATTTATCCGTTAATCTGGCTATTTGTATCATCGTTTAAGACGAATCAGGATATTTTTGGATCCAGCAAGCTATTTGCGGATACCTACGTTTGGAACTCCTATTCGTTGGGCTGGGCAGGTACTGGCCAATACGGCTTTCAGCAATTTTTTGTAAATACGCTTAAGCTGGTTCTGCCAACGGTCGTTCTGACGATCGTCTCGAGCGTCATCGTTGCTTACGGCTTTTCCCGATTTACGTTTCCGCTTCGGACGCTGCTGTTCTCCCTGATGATGGCGACGTTGATGCTGCCGGATGCTACCGTTATGATCCCGCGTTATATCCTGTTTAATAAGCTTGGCTGGCTGGATACTTATCTGCCGTTTATCGTACCGTCAGCTTTTGCTACATCGGCATTTTTTATTTATATGCTAATTCAGTTTTTTCGGGGATTGCCAAGGGAACTGGATGAATCGGCGACCATCGACGGCTGCAATTCGTTTATGATTCTCATTCGGGTATTGCTGCCCTTGTGCAAGCCTGCTCTGTTCTCCGTGGGTATCTTTCAGTTCATCTGGACCTGGAATGACTTCTTTAATTCGATTATTTATATCAGCAGCGTAAAAAAATTCACGGTCTCGCTTGGCTTGCGCTTGTCGCTGGATGCCTCCTCGGCCGTTTCCTGGAACCAGGTGCTTGCGATGTCGGTTGTGAGCGTCGTTCCGTGCATATTGTTATTCTTTTTGGCACAGAAATATTTTGTTGAAGGCATTTCTACTACAGGATTAAAAGGATAAGGAGAAATGATATGAAACGGGATGGCCAACGCAAAGACAACGTTCAAATCGCTTATATCGGAGGAGGCTCCCGCGGCTGGGCTTGGGGATTGATGAGCGATCTGGCCGCAGAAAAAGAACTTGCCGGAACCGTCAAGCTGTATGATATCCATCATGAAGCGGCCGTGCAAAATGCGGTCATCGGCAATCGGTTATCGCAAGATGCGGATACGAAGGGCAAGTGGAACTATGAGGCGGTGCCTGCGTTAAAGGATGCTTTGCAAGGCGCGGATTTTATTATCATTTCCATATTGCCAGGAACCTTTGCGGAAATGGAATCGGATGTCCACTTGCCGGAAGAATACGGGATTTACCAGTCAGTGGGCGATACGGTTGGGCCAGGCGGACTTGTCCGCGCGCTTCGTACGATCCCGCTCTATGTCGAGATTGCAAATGCGATCAAACAATATGCGCCAGACGCGTGGGTCATTAACTATACCAATCCCATGACTTTATGCACAAGAACGCTTTACGAGGTGTTCCCGGAAGTGAAGGCCATCGGATGCTGCCACGAGGTGTTTGGCACGCAGCATTTGCTTGCTTCCATGGTGGAGCATAAGCTGGGAGTCGCTTCGGTTGATCGCCGCGAGATTAAGGTTAATGTGCTGGGCATCAATCATTTTACGTGGCTGGATCGAGCTTCTTACCAAGGGATCGATTTGTTCCCGCTTTACCGGGAGTTCGTTGAAGAGCATTATGCGGATGGATATGAAGGCAAGAAGAAAGGCCACTGGCTCAATGATCATTTTGCTTCAGCACAGCGGGTCAAATTTGACTTGTTCCGGAAGTACGGAATGATTGCGGCGGCAGGCGACAGGCATTTGGCGGAATTTATGCCGGGCGAGCTTTATTTAAAAGACCCGGAAACGGTGCAAGGCTGGAAATTCAGCCTAACGAAGGTGGATTGGCGAAAGAAAAACCAGGCGGATCTTTATGCCAAAGGCCAGCGGCTGGCGGCCGGCGAGGAAGCTTTTGTGGTCAATCCTACCGGCGAGGAAGGCATCGAGATGATAAAAGCGTTACTCGGAATGGGCGAGTTGATTACGAACGTTAATATGCCAAATCGCGGACAAATCGAAGGTTTCCCGGCGGCAGCCGTCGTGGAGACGAACGCGGTATTCGGCTATAACCACGTCAGCCCGATTCTGGCTGGCAAGCTTACTCCCGAGGTGGAGCAGCTCGTGCTGCCTCATGTAACGAATCAGGAGATGACGCTTCAAGCCGCAATGAACAAAGACAAAGCCTTGGCTCTTCAGGCTTTCATGAACGATCCGCTGGTTAGGCTGACTGAGGAAGCGGGCGCTGAATTATTCGGCAAAATGCTTCAGAACACGAAGGCGCTGCTGCCTGGCTGGGAACTGTAGCAATAACGATAGGTTTAAAGCAACCCTTCAAGCGACGGGGTTGCTTTTTTTTGTTCGAGTAGCCGATTCGCCGTCAGATAATCCCTAATATCGTGCTACCAATCTTAAAACATTGTTATATAAGGAGCAGGCGCAGCAGGACTACAATTAGTTTTGTAATCACCACCACAGACATAAACGAATGGGTCGGAAGGGGAGAACCAATTGAAACAGAGAGTTGCACGGAGGTGGAATTTCAAGCTGACTTGGCCGCTGCACGTGATGCTTGTGCCAGGGATCGTGCTCGTCCTTATTTTTGCCTACTTGCCGATGCTGGGACTCGTTATGGCATTTCAAGATTTCCAGCCGCAGCTAGGTTTCTTCCGGTCAGAATGGATTGGGTTCGAGAACTTTAAGCTGATGTTCGAATATCCGGATGCTAGGCAGGTCATTTGGAATACCTTGCTAATTGCGGTCATCAAGATCGTGGCTCACCTCATCGTGCCATTGATATTTGCGCTGCTGCTTAACGAGGTTCGTAAAATGGTGTTCAAGCGTTTTGTGCAAACACTGGTCTATCTGCCGCATTTCTTGTCATGGGTTATTCTCGGCGGTATACTCCTGGACATGCTATCGACGGATGGAGGGCTTGTTAATCAGGCGCTTGGCTGGTTCGGCATCGATCCAATCTTCTTCCTCGGCAATGGAGACTGGTTCCGGTTTACAGTCATTTTCAGCGATGTTTGGAAGGACTTCGGCTTCTCGACCATTATTTTTCTGGCCGCGCTCTCCGGCATCAATCCCGATTTTTACGAAGCGGCGCTTATCGACGGAGCCAATCGCTGGCAGCAAATGCTTAAAATTACGCTGCCGTCGCTCATCCCGATTACGATCGTGGTGGGGACGCTGTCGCTGGGCAACATTTTGAACGCAGGCTTTGATCAAATCTTTAATCTTTACAATCCGCTCGTTTATGAAAAAGGCGATATTATCGATACTTACGTGTATCGCGTAGGACTTATCGGCGGGGACTTTGGCTTCGGAACCGCGGTAGGCGTATTCAAGTCATTAGTCAGCTTTATTCTGATCGTTATCTCGTACAGGCTTGCCTATAAACTGGCCAATTACCGCATCTTCTAAAGGGGGGAGCTACATGCATCACCGTTCGCTTAGTTACCGTATTTTTTCAGTAGGCAATAATGTATTGCTGGCGCTTTTATCATTCCTTTGCATCGCTCCTCTTCTTCATGTGCTTGCGGTATCGTTCAGCTCATCGGCGGCCGCGGATGCCAACATCGTGAAGCTGTGGCCGATTGGCTTTTCGCTTGAGGCTTATAAGGTAACGTTAGCCAATGAGTATTTCATAGGTTCATTCTTTAACTCGGTTACTCGAACCTTGCTTGGAACGGCCGTTGCAGTGGGGATGTCCATTCTGATCGGCTACTCGTTATCGAAGGAGACAAATGAATTTAAAGGACGCAATGGGTATGCTTGGTTTTTCGTATTCACGATGCTGTTCAGCGGCGGTCTGATTCCGGGCTACATGATCGTTCAAAAGCTTGGTTTGCTTAATTCGATCTGGGCGCTCGTGCTGCCTGGTGCCGTAAGCGTGTATAATACCATTTTGCTGATGAATTTCTTCCGGACCTCGGTACCGAAAGCGTTGGAGGAGGCTGCTTTCATCGACGGGGCAGGCCACTTCCGGGCATTATGGAGCATTTATTTGCCCATCTCGTTGCCTTCGCTGGCGACCATTTCGCTTTTTACAATGGTAGGGCATTGGAACGCATGGTTCGACGGTCTAATTTATATGACGCAATCGGAGAAATATCCTATGTCTACGCTGCTGCAAACGCTGGTCGTCCAGCGCGATCTTAGCAGCATGAATGTAAACGCGGATGAAATGAAAGAGCTGTCGAACCGCACGGTCAAGACGGCGCAAATCTTTATCGCGACGCTGCCGATCATAGCCGTTTATCCGTTTTTGCAAAAGTTTTTTGTCAAGGGAATTGTGCTTGGTTCGGTAAAGGAATAGTTAGAACAATAAGTGAAAGAGGCGAAGGGGGAGCTTATTTTGAAAAGATGGATAAAGCCAGTTGCTCTAATGACTACTTTAGTCATGAGTATGGGATTTCTCGGGGCTTGCGCAAGCTCGAACGGAGAAAATACAGGGAAAAACGAAGTGAGCTCGAACAACCAGGCTGCCGTCAAAAGCGTGCTGGAAGCAGGTAAATTCAGCGAGCCGGTTAAAATGGATATCGTTCGCCAGATGACGAGTGACGTTAAATTCCGGACAGGCGAGGACATTAATAACAATCCGCATGTCACGTGGGCAAAAGAAGCCTTTAACATCGACCTGAATTACGTATGGACAGCGGACAGCAGTGCCATCGATACCAAGATCAGACTGCTATTGTCTGCGAATGAGGACTTGCCGGACATCGTGCAGTATCGCGGCTCTCAGGATGTAATCGATGCGTTAATTGATTCAGGAAAATTCGTCGAGGTGGGCGATTTGTTCGAGCAATATGCAAGCGACGCTTATAAATCAGCGATGGCTGAGGATGCAAGCGTGTGGAATCCATACGTTCGCGACGGCAAAAAATATGCACTGCCTATTCTCGATTATGCCAACAATAACGATACGGTATTGTGGATCCGGGATGACTGGATGAAAAAATTCAACCTGCAGCCACCGGCTACCATCGCAGAGATGGAAACCATGATGGATATGTTCGCGAATCAGGACCCGGACGGCAACGGAAAGAAGGACACGGTTGGGCTTGCGGTAGGCTTGAAGAACGGGATGAACACATGGGGACTGGCGGATGCCGATTTTATTTTCGGCGCTTATGGCGTGATGCCGGGGCAATGGAATGCAGGCAGCGACGGGAAGCTGGCGTATGGATCGGTTCAGCCGGAAGTGAAGACGGCTCTGGGCAAGCTGAAGGAATGGATGGAGAAGGGTTATATTCATAAGGAAGCGGGCCTGCATGACGAAGGCAAGGCTGCCGAGTTGTTCTCTTCAGGCAAAGCAGGCATTGTAGCTGCTCCTTATTGGGCAGGAGGCTGGCCGCTGCCGGCGGTTAAGGAAGTCGATAAGAATGCGGATTACTCGGCATATCCGCTCCCGGCAGGACCTGATGGGAAAATCGGGCGCAGCCAATCGGGTGTGAGCAACGGGGTTGTATTGATTAACAAAAATTATGAGCATCCGGAAGCCTTCTTCCTCTATGCCAACTATCTCTATGAGAACCAAGGCAATCCGGAGGCCGGTAGCCCGCTTGAATACGGCTTTGAAGAGGGTTATGATTACTTGATTAAAGACGGCAATCCAACGTGGGACGGAGCACAGTTCCCGGCTGATCAGCCGATCATGAATCTGGGCAAGTATACGATTCTATTCGATGGCGCCCGCATTCCATCGCTAATGATGAAGACGTTAAGCGAATTGGACGGCGGCAAGGAAGCAACAAGCGCATTTGAGATGAAAGCAGCCATGGACTTGGACAAGAACATTCACGGCGGCGCAGTTAACTTTAGCCAGCTTGAGTTCGCCATGCCAAACCTGTATAACGGCTCTCCTACGAAAACCTACAAGAAGCGCTGGGATTTCCTGAACAAGAGCGAGAAGGAAACCTTCAATAAAATCATTTACGGCGACAGCCCAATTGAGGCATTTGACACGTTCGTGGCACAGTGGAAATCCTCCGGTGGCGACACGATTACAGATGAAGTCAATGAATGGTACGATTCGGTTAAAAGCAATTAAAAAGTGACATCGGGTTCAAGGCAGGCACCCGTTCCCCCGCTTGGGGGAATCGGTGCTTTTCCTTGTCGGGAGAGGGCGGCAAATCCAGTGGAGAAGTCGAATATATTCAAAAAAATATTAGCCATAATGGCTTTGCTGCTCATTCCGTTTGTGGCGCTTTATACGTACTCCAATCAAGTCAGCGTTCGCGTTGTGAAAGAGGAGATTCAGCAAAATAACCGCAACAAGCTCTCGTTTCTCGTCGAGCAAATTAATGCTGAATTTGATAGATTTATGACCTCGGTCAATAATCTGGGTATTGAGCCAAGGGTAAAAGCGTTTAGCGCGATGAATCCGGAGTCCAGCACCTACGAAACCTTTGAGTTAAAGCTGGAGCTGCAGGAGGAGTTGGAGCGGCGCGGCAAAACGGGCGGCTGGTCTCACTCCTACTCGCTTTATGCGCCGCTCTCGGATGAGGTCGTCAGCACGCACGGCTCCATAACGTTCAAGAAGCTGTTTCGGGACGAGATCGTGAATCAGCCCGTTGACCCTTTTTTGTGGATATTCGAACCGATGGACAACAATCGGGTTCCGGATTCGTTTGTATTCCGCACGGTCGAACCTTTGTCTGCTTTTGATCGAACGAAGGAAGCGGTTCTGATCGGGGAGATTCGGGTGGATGCCAAAAATCTCGGCGATATGCTTACAACCTTCAAATCGGACAGCTCGGGCGATCCTTTTCTCTATCATCCGGATTATGTGCCAATCGTGACCCGAACCGCCAATCTGGAGCGAATCGGCAAGCTGATTCCAACTTTTGTAGCGGAAAGCGGAATGACGAAAGAGCAGGGAACCTTTATTGCCTCGATTGAGGACGAGCGCTATATGGTCAACTATATCAAATCAGATACGATTGGCTGGTACTTAGTCGAATATGTTCCGCTCGAGAGCATTTTGTATCCGATAACCTCAAGCCGCAACTGGTTTTGGATCTCGATGATCGTGATCGCGATCATCAGCGTACTGGCTGCTTTCCTGCTGTACAAGCATGTCCAAGTGCCTATACGCAAGCTGTTTCTGGCGGCTAAGCGGCTGCGAATGGGGGATTATACCGTTCGGGTGGACAGCGGGAAGAAGGATGAATTCGGTTATTTGTTCGATCAGTTCAACCTGATGAGCGAACAAATTCAAAATTTGATCGATCGTGTATACGAGGAAAAGCTGCGCTCCAGGGAAGCGACGCTAAAGCAGCTTCAATCACAGATTAATCCTCATTTTCTATATAATTGCCTGTTCTTTATGAAAAATATGACCAGGCTTGGCGAGCATGACGCGGTGATGGCCATGGCGGTCAAGCTTGGTGAATATTTCCGGTATACGACGCATGTGGACCAGCAGGATACCACTCTGCGGGATGAGATTAAGCTGATTAGCAACTACTTATCCATTCAAACTATGCGCATGAGCCGGATTCGCTTTGAAATCGAGATTCCGGAAGCGATGGAGGAGCTATCCTTGCCGCGACTCATCCTCCAGCCTATTGTCGAAAATGCCATCATTCACGGCATCGAGCAGAAAGAGAACGCAGGCGCGATTGCCATTCAAGGATTCGAAGAGAAGGGTCGCTTTGCTGTTGTTATTGACGACGACGGGATTGGCTTAACGGATGAGGAGTTAGCGCGGCTAAGGGAAACCATTAATACTCCCGGTGAAGCGCAGGGCAGCTGTGGCATGCTAAATGTTCATCAACGCCTTATTCACAAGTACGGCAAGCATTCAGGGCTGGAGCTGGGGCATTCCCCAACGGGAGGATTAAGAGTCATTGTACGTTGGAAGGAGGAGGACGAGGATGTACGAGATACTGATAGTGGATGACGAAAGGTCGGTTGTGGAAGGGGTTGCCGCAACGCTGCCTTGCGAGGAGCTTAAGATCGGCACGGTGCATAAGGCCTTTTCGGTCACTGATGCGCTTACCATCATCCGACGGCATTCCGTAGACCTGATCATCACCGATATCCGAATGCCTGGCATTTCCGGTCTGGAGCTAATGGACAAGCTGAGGGAGGTTTCGCCGTCGACGCAATGTATTTTGCTTACGGGCCATGCGGAATTTGAGTATGCCAAACGCGCGATCAGCGGCGGTGCTTCGGACTATCTTCTCAAGCCAGTGAACGACGACGACTTGATTCGCGCTGTCGATAAGGCGCTGGGCACCGTCCAGAAGGAATGGGAAGAGCTTGTCTCGCGGGATAACACGCTGAGGACAATGCGGGACAACTTGCCGCTGCTTCGTAGGGACCTGCTGCTAGAGCTGCTGCAAGGGCATGCCATCGCAGGCGATGCTTTGGACGACAAGCTGGCTTCGCTTATGCTTCCATTCGCTCAGGGAGACCATGCTGCGCTGCTGCTCATCCGGCTGGAGGAACCATTCGTGCATTATGATTATAAGGATCGTACGCTCCTTGAATATGCCGTCAGCAACGTAGCCGAAGAGGTGCTTCGCGAGCACTGCCAGGTATGGTCCTGTAAGGAAGCACATGGTTATTTAGCTTTTGTGGTCAAAATTAACGAGGCCAAGGCGACGCGCGGCGTCCCGAGGCAAACGGCAAAAGAACAGCTAGAGCGGCTTGGCGAGCTCATCCAGCGGCAGGTAGAGACCTACCTTAAAGGCGCCGTATCGGTCGTGATCGGCGAGGAGGGATCTTTTCCAGAGCAGCTCGCGCTGTCGTACAGTAGTGCGCTTGCAGCTTTCCGCAAGCATATCGGAAGAGGCAAAGGCTATTTGCTTCCGCTTGGCGAGCACAGGGAGACATCGGCTATGCAGACGCTTAGGCAGCTATACGAGCCGCCGACGCTGCCGGATTTGCTTGAAGCGGGACGATGGGACGCGTTTGAGAAGAAGCTTGAGCTCATATTCAAGGAGCTCGAACTGGAATTCAGTAGCTCTGCGGAGCATGCCTTTGAGACCTTTTGCGCGGTGACGGGTGCATTAGCGTTTATTGCCCACAAAAGCGGCTTTGGCTTATTTGACTTTTTGCCGCAGAATGAGCGGGCTTCGTTAAGTTTTGAATCGTTCGAAACGTTCAGCCAGCTGCGGGACGGTTTGTTTCGCTTGGCATCGCTCATGCGTTCATCGCTGGAGCGCGAGGCGGCGGACAGCCATTCCAAGCTGATCCACAAGGTTCACCGTTTTATCGAGGATCATTTGGACAAGCCGATTTCGCTGCAGATGATCGGGGAATGCGTGCATCTTCATCCGGTTTACGTCTCGCAAATGTACAAATCGGTGACCGGAGAGAGCCTCACGGATTATATGCTTCGGATTCGGATGGAGAAATCCGCCTATTTGCTCAAAACGACAAATTTGAAAATCTATGAAATCGGCAACAAATTCAGCTATCAGAACGCACCTTATTTTATTAAGCAATTCAAAAAGGTATACGGAATGACGCCTCAGGAATACAAGGATCAGCATTCCGTTTAATCGGGAGAGGATGAATGCAATGGGGAGCACGAAGCCGGTATATAACGGGAGAGCTTGGAAGGATACGGATGGCCAGGGTATAAGGGCGCATGGCGGCTGGATGCTGCAGCAAGACGGATATTATTATTGGTTCGGGGAGGATCGCACGGATGGCAAAAAGGTGTCCTGCTATCGTTCAAGCGATTTAAGGACTTGGGAGAATAGAGGAGCCGTTCTGACGCTGCAATCCAAGGTTCAGCCGACCTACTACCGAACCTCGCTCGATCTGTATCCGCCTGGACAAAGGGACACCGGCTACGAACAAGGAGCCGTCATTGAGCGCCCAAAGGTGCTTCGCAACGAGCTGACTGGCAAGTATGTGATGTGGATGCATTGGGAGAACGGAAAAAATTATCATGATGCCCGCTGCGCGGTAGCTACATGTGATACGGTCGATGGCGAATATGTGTATCACGGCAGCTTCAATCCAATTGGCCATATGTCGCGGGATTGCACCGTGTTTCAGGATGATGACGGTACCGCTTATTTCATGTCAGCGGCCAGAGACAATGCCGATTTGCTGATATACCGACTGTCGGATGACTATTTAAGCATCGATGAGCATGTGAAGACGCTATGGCCCGGCCAGTACCGGGAAGCCCCGGCTATGATTAAGCGCCGCGGCGTATATTTCCTGATTACGTCCGCCTGTACGGGCTGGCTGCCGAATCAGGGAGCGTACGCTTATTCGGACAGCCTAACCGGGAAATGGTCGCAGCTGCTGCCGTTTGGCGATACGACGACGTTTGACTCGCAGCCCGCTTTTATTGTGCCTCTTGAAGTACAAGGCAAGATGGAATATTGGTATGTCGGGGACCGCTGGGACCCTTCCAGCTACCATGACTCCTCGTATGTGTTTTTGCCGCTAAGCTTCCCTTCGGATAAGGAGATGAAGCTGGAATGGACAAACCGGGTTGCTTTGGGCGACTTTGTAGACCTGAACGAACATTCAAAGCCAAGCAGTTTGCACCGAATTAAAAGCAGCGGTACGGAGCGTTATTTGGCTGCAGAAGCGGTAGGGGATGGGGATGCTGACAATGCTGTCAAAGCGAGCCTGGACGATGACGGTGCTACAGTGGATGGGGAAAGTGGCGTTGCCGGCCACATGGCTGACGGAACGATAGGGGATGGGGAGAGCGGCGTTGTTAGTCATATGACAGAAGGAATCATAGGAGATAGGAAGAGCGGTGATTATAGCCTCATGGCTGTAGGGACCACAACAGAAGAGAAGATCGGCGTTGTCGGTCGCGTGTTGTCTTATAAAGCGAATGAACAGAAATGGATGTTGGAAAAATCGGATGATGCCGGCTTTATTCTAATCAGAAGCTCGTCGAACGGACGTTATTTATCGGTGTCTAGTTCTACTGCTGAAATCGCAAGAATGACTAACGTTAACGGTGCTGGTTCTCATGCTGGTGAGGGAACTGGGGACATTCAGGTTCAGTTGCTGCCGCAGTGGATTCTAGGCCGCAGTGAATGGGCGCTGGAGGACGCGGATCATGGAGGCAAGCGTATCATTCGAAATCGTTTAACGGGAAAAGTGCTTACCGCTAAGTCCGTAGCTGACACTCGATCAGGAGACGCGTCCCTATATGTACAGGACGAGGCCGAACATGATTACCGTAACGGAAGGGATCCGCAGCGCTTTGAGATATTGAACGTTTTTTAATCAATCGTCTGTGATACAATTTGCCGCCACGACGCAGCTCTTGCAGAGCTGCGTCGTGG
The DNA here is from genome assembly GCF_006542765.1 of Paenibacillus luteus. Taxonomy (GTDB): domain Bacteria; phylum Bacillota; class Bacilli; order Paenibacillales; family Paenibacillaceae; genus Pristimantibacillus; species Pristimantibacillus luteus. Next base: position 31,405 of record NZ_SKCD01000031.1, on the reverse strand, counting down.
CGGTTTTTTGATTAGGTGAGGACGAGGGGTAAATGCCAAAATTCGATTTTTCGTGACATCTGCCGCTGAAATCAAATTGATTTGGACCACGCAAATCGGATATGGTTAAGTTAGAAGGAAGCGTCCGTGGCTTAAGACCCGGTACGCTTATGGGAGGCTGAGGACTTGAAAGAAAAAAACGTAGGACCCCTTGTTGCGATTTTGTCGTTGGTGCTGGTAGCGATCATTACGGTATTGTTCTTTTTGCCGGCTTATGATGGTGAAATTGGATTTGATGTGAAGCTGCTGCCGCTGCTTAATGCGATTTTCAATTGTTTTACCTTTATAGCGCTGGTCGTTGCGTTAGTTGCGATTTTAAAGAAAAATGTTCGACTTCACCGTGCGTTTATTGGGGCGGCGTTTACTTCTACGACGCTGTTTCTTGTTTCCTACGTCACTTACCATTACTTGACGGAATCAACGAAATACGGCGGAGAAGGCGCATTGCGTTCCATTTACTTTTTTGTACTGCTGACGCATATCTTGCTGGCCATTGTGGTCGTGCCTCTTGCGTTGCTCTCCGCTGTCCGCGGCTTGCAAATGAAAGTGGACAAGCATCGCAAAATTGCGAGATGGACGATGCCGATCTGGCTTTACGTCAGCTTCACAGGCGTTGTCGTGTACCTGATGATTTCACCCTATTATTCATAAAATTGCCGCGCAGCGAGTCCGCTCATTCTTGACACGCTTGCTTGGGCAACAGCATTCGTCGTCGACGCGCGATTTTGTTGCTGTATGCGTCTAACTAGCTACCCTGTTCCATCCTAAATTGGTGATAAACGGGGCACCGGTTGGAGAATGCTCAATTGAGGCGCTTATCTGCTAATTACCAAGTAAGCGCTTAGCTGCGCATTTAGACACAGTGCAAAATAACTAGTTCGGAGCGCATTAGATCTATTCCACTCAAAACAGCTCAAATGGAAGAAATAGATCTAAAAAGTAGATCTATTCCACTCAAAATAGCTCAAATGGAAGAAATAGGTCTAAAAAGTAGATCTAATGCCCCGCTTTTCTGCCAAATTGGCTCTGGAACGCTGGCTGGAAACCAAATAGATCTAAAAAGTAGATCTATTCCACTCAAAATAGCTCAAATGGAAGAAATTGGTCTAAAAAGTAGATCTAAAGCTCTACTTTTCTGCCAAATCGGCTCTGAAACGCTAGCTGGGAGCGGAATAGATCTAAAAAGTAGATCTATTCCACTCAAAATAGCTCAAATGGAAGAAATAGGTCTAAAAAGTAGATCTAATGCCCCGCTTTTCTGCCAAATCGGCTCTGAAACGCTAGCTGGGAGCGGAATAGATCTAAAAAGTAGATCTATTCCACTCAAAATAGCTCAAATGGAAGAAATAGGTCTAAAAAGTAGATCTAATGCCCCGCTTTTCTGCCAAATCGGCTCTGAAACGCTGGCTGGAAACCAAATAGATCTAAAAAGTAGATCTATTCCACTCAAAATAGCTCAAATGGAAGAAATAGGTCTAAAAAGTAGATCTAATGATACGTAATTCCGCTAAAAGAGCGACAGGGGGCTGCGAGGAGTTTGCGAGCAGCTTGATTGAAGAAGCCCCGATGGGGCTTCTTTTTTTGGGATGGATGCTGGATACTGTCTGAAGCTGCGGTAGCGGATAGTGAGTTACGAGATTGGATAGGGGAGTAGATGGCGCTACAGCAGTCATAACTGTCATAAGTAGAAGCAATAACGAAGAGCACCCGAAGTTCGCTGTTCTATGATTATTTTTCTTACAGGGGTGAAAAGTGGTAACTAGCGCTCAGCCACAGGTATCTAAGATAGTTTCCACTTCATTTCAGCCATAGGCTGCTAGAACAGCTCACTCACTCACTCACACCAACCAATAAGGTTAGTTTTCCTTAGGTGTTGGACCGCCGCTGAGCTTGCGGCCAATCCAGTGCTCATAAGCTTGTCCAACGCTGGACATATCCAGTGCGCCGAAGCCCATAGCGTCCCCGACTTGGAATAGGCTTTTGGAAGCTTCGAGAAGCGGAGTAGGCACGTTCAGACTGTCGGATAGGACGGAAGACAGCCTGAGGTCCTTCAGCATCAGCTCAAGCGAGAATTGAACGTCATAGTTGCCCTCGAGCAGCTTAGGACCTTTCATCTCGGCTGCTTTACTCGCTGCGCCGCCGGATTGGACAAGCTCAACAAAGGCGCTGCCGTCGATGCCGCCGCTTGCCGCGATGGCCATACCCTCTGCTAGGGCGACGACGTTGATGCCAACGATGGTGTTGTGCGCGAGCTTGGCGATCGAGCCGCTGCCGTTTGGCCCCATCGGAATGACCTTGCGTCCCATGGCAAGCAGGATATTTTCAACCTCGCTTAGCTTACCGGCGTCGCCGCCGACCATAAAGACGAGCGTGCCGCCCTCGGCTGCCGGTTTGCTGCCCGTCACCGGCGCATCAAGGAACGCCGCACCAATCGCCTCCGCCGCAGCCGCTAGCTCCTTGGCAAGCGTTGGCGAAATCGTGCTGCTGTCAATGAGCGTCGTTCCGCTCCGCGCACCGGCGAAGATGCCATGTTCGCCCCAGTAAACCTCGCGAATCGCCGCGTCGTTGCTGATCATGGTGATGACGACATCCGAAGCGGCTGCTACAGCTGCCGGTGTTTTCAGCGCAGCAGCACCAAGTGTTTGTAGCGTATCCGCTTTGCCAGGCGTACGGTTGTACACAGCTACCTCGAAGCCTTTGCGCAATAAATTGGCTGCCATTTCGATTCCCATCACGCCTAACCCGATAAATCCGATCTTTTTCATATTTATTTCCTCCACTCTATATTGTGTTTTATTTGATTATACAGACTCTTCATCAAGAATTCATGGTTTGTTGCTTGTTTTTATAAGGTAAATCCGATATTGTAGATGCTAAGTTGAAAAGCATTATCAAGCTTTTATTTCAAGTTTGCCCTATAAGAAGCAGCCCGTATCCTCACCCTTTAAGCTATAGGGCCAAGGTACGCCGATTGCTTCACAAAATTTTAGGAGGTTTACATTTACATGAGCAAAACAGTTCAGTTCGACTACAGCAAAGCGCTGACATTCGTCGGCAAGCATGAAATCGATTATTTGACAGAATCCGTTCGCCTCGCGCATGAGCAATTACATAACGGCACGGGTGCCGGTTCAGATTACCTTGGTTGGATCGATCTTCCGACTAACTACGATAAAGAAGAGTTTGCACGCATCCAGAAGGCTGCCGAGAAAATCAAATCCGACTCCGAAGTGCTGATCGTAATCGGCATCGGCGGTTCCTATTTGGGCGCTCGCGCAGCCATTGAAGCGTTGTCGCATTCTTTCTATAATATCCAGACAAAAGAGCAGCGCAAAACGCCGCAAGTGTTGTTCGCAGGAAACAACATCAGCTCCACTTACGTGAATCACCTGCTACAATTGGTGGAAGGCCGCGAGTGGTCGATTAACGTTATTTCTAAATCCGGTACGACGACGGAGCCTGCGATCGCATTCCGCGTATTCCGCGCAGCGCTTGAGAAGCAGTATGGCAAGGAAGAAGCACGCAAACGCATATACGCAACAACGGACAGCGAGAAGGGTGCCCTTAAGAAGCTGTCTTCCGAAGAAGGCTACGAGTCGTTTATTATTCCTGATGATGTAGGCGGCCGTTATTCCGTGCTTACAGCGGTAGGTTTGCTGCCAATCGCAGCTGCTGGAATCGATATCGAGTCCATCATGCAAGGCGCAGCAGAAGCTTCCAAAGAGTACAGCAATCCTAACCTTGCAGAAAATGAAGCCTACCAATACGCGGCAGCACGCAACGCGCTTTACCGCAAAGGCAAAGCGACTGAAATTCTCGTGAACTACGAGCCGTCGCTGCACTTTGTTTCAGAATGGTGGAAACAACTATTTGGCGAAAGCGAAGGCAAGGACTTTAAAGGGATCTTCCCAGCAGCTGTAGATTTCTCGACAGACCTGCACTCGATGGGACAGTTTATCCAAGAAGGTAACCGCAATATTTTTGAGACCGTCATTCAAGTACAAGAAGTGTCTGAACATATCACGATCGAACACGATGCAGCAGATTTGGACGGCTTGAACTTCTTGACTGGCAAAACGATGGACTTCGTTAACAAGAAGGCCTTTGAAGGAACGCTGCTTGCCCATACAGATGGACAAGTTCCGAACTTTATCGTCAACATCAAAGACATGTCGCCATACACGTTTGGATATCTGGTGTATTTCTTCGAGAAAGCATGCGCAATTAGCGGCTACTTGATGGGTGTTAATCCGTTTGACCAACCGGGCGTTGAAGCATACAAAAAGAATATGTTCGCATTGCTTGGCAAACCAGGCTTCGAGAAAGAAAAAGCCGAGCTGGAAGCAAGGCTGTAATAGGCCAGCTTGTTCGGTATACGGGAGTTTTAGCTTATGCTTGATAGGTATAGAACGGTAAGACAGCAGGCGAATGCCGAGATCGTTATCAAGAAATCGCGATTCATCGGCTACGCCAAACCCGTAGAGTCGGAAGAGGAAGCGGTCGCGTTCATCAATGAAATCAAGCAGCTGCATAAGCAGGCAACGCATAATTGCTCCGCTTATATGGTGGGCGAACGCGATCAGTTCCAGAAGGCTTCTGATGACGGCGAGCCAAGCGGAACGGCAGGAAAGCCGATTCTTGAGGTGATCAAGCATAAGGGGCTGAAAAATATCGCTGTCGTTGTGACCCGGTATTTCGGAGGCATTATGCTTGGGGCTGGTGGACTCGTACGTGCCTATACCGATGGCGCAGTGGCGGGCATCGAAGCTGCCGAAGAGATCGTGAATGTACTCCACAAGGAAATATTCGTTGACGTGGACTACACATGGTATGGCAAGCTAGAGAACGTGCTGCACGGGAGAGGTACTCGCGTTGGCGGGACGGATTTTACGGACCGAGTCATCGTGCGCTGCTTGCCGGAAGCACCGGAAGCGGATGCTTTTACCGCATGGATCACCGATTTGACGCAAGGGCAAGCCATCATTACAGAGGGCGAGCTTGTCTATTATATTGAAGGTGAATAGCAGAAGAGGAGGATCGGCCAATGCCGATTCTCCTCTTTTTTTATGTTCTGCGAATGACGTATAAACAAGCTTCATAAGAAAATGCTATGAAAGCGATTAGATTATCTAAATTTAGCATTGACTTAATCCCAGTTTGGATGCTACATTAATAATACCTAGTAAGCTAATGGGAATTATATTTTTGGTTGTTTTGCTACACCTACGGCACGAGCCGATGGTCTGGAGGTTAAGTCACATTGAATGCTTTGTTTCGTGGAAAAGGGTGGAGCTTCGGCTTTCGAAGCGCCATAATGCTTTATTTTGTCATCCTTATCGTCTTACCTATCTTCGGCATTTATACGCAATCCTTCTCGCTTGGATGGACCCCTTTCTGGGAAAGTATTTCCGACCCCCTAGCTTGGAAAGCGGTGCTGCTTACGGTAAAGCTGGCGGTCATCGCCACGGTTCTGAACATGTTTCTTGGAACGATGATTGGCTGGGTGCTTATTCGTTACCGCTTCCCCGGTCGTCGCTTTCTGAACAGTCTAGTTGATTTGCCATTCGCACTGCCGACAGCAGTAGGCGGGCTGATGATTCTGCTGCTGCTTGGACCTAATAGCCTCGTTGGAGGCTTAGCCCAGAAGATCGGCATTGAAATTGTTTTCCATGAACCTGCGATTGTGGTCGCCATGCTGTTCGTTACCTTCCCTTTCGTCATTCGCGCGATTCAGCCGCTGCTTGAGGAAATGGACAAATCGGAGGAAGAAGCAGCTTATACCCTTGGCGCTACTCGCACAAAGACGTTTTTTAGCGTTATTTTTCCAACGATGCTGCCTGGTATTTTAAGCGGGGCAATGCTCGCCTTCTCCCGCGGTATCGCGGAGTTTGGCGCTGTCGTACTCGTTGCGGGCAACATTCCAGGTAAAACCTTGATTGCCTCGGTTTATATTTTCGGAGAAATTGAAAGCAGTAATCCGCAGGGAGCGGCCGCCGTATCGGTGCTGCTGCTGACGCTATCCTTTCTCATTCTTTGGACGGTTAACCTCATTCAAGGCAGGAGGGGCGGCCAATGATGAGAAGGCTGTGGATTACATTAACCTATATTGTGTTTGGACTGCTGCTCATCGCACCGCTCATCAAGATTTTTACAGGCTCGTGGGCGGATGGTTGGGATGGTTTTATCGAAGGCATTACGAGGCCGCAGTCACTGCATGCACTCATGATGACTGGCATTATCGTCGTTGTCGTAACCGCATTAAATACCGTTTTCGGTATCATGCTGGCAATGTATCTAGTCCGTGCAGAATGGATCGGAAAAAAGTTAAAAAGATTGCTTAACAGCCTTGTTGATTTGCCATTCGCCGTATCGCCGGTCATCGGCGGGTTGATGATCGTGCTTATTTTGGGACCTAATACGATTATCGGCACCATGTTTGAGGACGCGGGCTTCAAGATTGTTTATGCACTCCCAGGTATGATTCTAGCAACCTTGTTTGTAACCTTCCCGCTTATGGTACGCGAGGTTATGCCGGTGCTGCAGGAGATTGGTGCGCAGCAGGAGGAAGCGGCGTCTACGCTTGGCGCGTATTCGTGGTATACCTTTTGGAAGGTGACTTGGCCATCAATTCGGTGGGGGGTCATCTATGGTGTTGTATTGACGGTTGCTCGCTCGCTTGGCGAGTTTGGCGCTGTGCTCGTCGTATCGGGAAATATTATGAACAAAACGCAAACTGCGACAACGCTCGTTTATCAGGATGTTGAAAATTTTAACGTTGTTGCTGCTAACGGCGTTGCCCTTGTCCTAGCCGCATTTTCCGTCGGATTGCTGCTGCTCATGGAATGGGCGAAAAAACGAAAGGAAGTGCATTAAGCCATGCATATTGAAGTGCGGAACTTAAACAAAAACTTTGGCGATTTTCATGCAGTGAAGGATGTAAGCTTTGAAATCGAAAAAGGTCATCTGATTGGCTTGCTCGGTCCGAGCGGCGGCGGTAAAACGTCCATACTTCGTATGCTGGCGGGACTGGAGTCTCCTTCCTCCGGCGATATTATCTTCCATGGCAAACGCGTGAATGATCTGCCGCCGCAGGAGCGCGGCATCGGCTTCGTGTTCCAAAACTATGCGTTGTTCAAGCACATGACCGTGTATGACAACATCGCCTTCGGTCTGAAAGTGAAGAAGCAATCGAAGGAGCAAATTCGCGAGCGCGTCATGTATCTGGTTGAACTGACCGGCCTCATGGGCTTCGAGCACCGTTATGCTCATCAGCTCTCCGGCGGACAGCGGCAGCGGGTAGCCTTTGCAAGAGCACTTGCTCCTGAACCGCAGCTGCTGCTGCTTGATGAGCCGTTCGCCGCCATTGACGCGAAGATTCGTACGGAGCTTCGCACCTGGCTGAAGGAAATGATCGAACGTGTCGGTATTACGTCGATCTTCGTTACGCATGACCAGGAGGAAGCGATTGAGGTTGCGGATGAGATTATGATTATCGGCAAGGGTAAGCTGGAGCAGAAGGGCAGCCCATGGGATATTTATAAAAGTCCGGAGACGCCGTTTGTTGCAAGCTTTATCGGGGAATCTACGATCGTGGAAAACATCTCGGAGCTCAAAGGTTTTGATGATGCGGCCAGTCGTCTGGGCACGAAAGCGCTCATTCGTCCGGAATATATCGAGATTGGCAAGCCGGGAGAAATTAAGCTGGCTTCCGCGACGCTGCCAGGTAAAGTGAAGCAGCTGCATTTCCGCGGCAGCGAATGGATGGTCGAGCTGCTGGTCGGCGAGACGAAGCTGATTACGTACCGCTCGCTTGAGAAGGAAGTGCTGCATCCGGGTGACCGAGTAGACGTACTTGTACACCGTGCTTATTTGTTCAATGACAATGAAAGCTGGATTGCGGAGAACACCTTGAAGGTCGATCCGATGCCTATTCATATTTAACCAATAAGCGACGTAGAAAGAGTTGTATGCGAACATGAAAATAAATCGATCAACAAGTCAGCGCATGCTTGTGCTGCTGCTTGCTGCGGTGATGCTGCTGGTTGTGGCAGGCTGCGGCAAGGATGGGCAGACGGGCGAAAATGAGGCTGGGTCTACCGTACAAGACGGCGATGTAACCCTTGTCATCGGTGCATATTCGGTAGTGAAGGATGCTTTTGCAGAGCTGCTTCCCGCATTCCAAGCGTATTGGCTGCAGGAAACCGGGCAGAAGGTCACTTTTCAGGAATCGTATGAGGCTTCCGGCACACAAGCTCGCGCGATTGCTGGAGGCTTTGAAGCGGATGTCGCGATTCTCGCGATGGAGGGTGATTTGGACAAAATCGCCAACGCCGGCTTCATAACGCATGATTGGAAGGCGGCGCAGGGCAGCAGCGGGATGATTACGAACTCCATTGTTGTATTGGGAACCCGTGCTGGCAATCCGCTCGGTATTCAGGATTGGGATGATTTGACGCGGAAGGGCGTTAAGGTGCTGTATCCAAATCCGAAGACATCAGGCGGAGCGCAGTGGGATATCAATGCGATTTATGGCGCCGGACTGAAGCAGTCCGAAGTGAAGAACGGTATCAAAGATCCGGACTATGCCAAAAGCTTTCTGAAATCTGTGCATGCAAACGTGGAATCGCTCGATAAGAGCGGACGCGCATCGATGGCAGCTTTTGAGTACGGCGTTGGCGATGTGATTGTCACGTATGAGAACGAGCTGCTTGCCCGGATCAAGAAGGGCGTAAACTACGACATTGTCGTGCCAAAGAGCACGATCCTAATCGAGAACCCAGCTGCTGTCGTGGACAAAAATGCGGATAAGCATGGCACACGCAAGGTGGCCGAAGCGTTTATATCCTATTTGCATAGCGAGGCAGCACAGCGCCTCTTCGTAGAACATGGCTTCCGGGCCGTAGATGAGAAGGTGGCGGCGGATACGAAGGATCGTTACACGGTTCCGGAGGAACTTTTTGACATTTCGTATTTAGGAGGCTGGCCCGAGGTCAGAAAGAACCTTTATTCGAAAAAAGGCGTCTGGTATCAGGTGCTTGCTGATTTGTAACATGGAAACAACTCATTTCGTTATCAACTTAAGTTCGTTCTATCTAGGTGGAAAATAGAAAAAAAGCTTTTCAGGCCATTGGCTTGAAGGGCTTTTTTTGGATTAAGCATAGGCAAGCTCATTCCATAATGGAACATTGCAAATGAGGCATCTATGGTGATTTAACTGAGGGTCATGCTAAAATATAAAAGCTTCTATTTATTTGAACAAAAGGGGAATGAAGCGAACATGATAAAAATTACCAAGCTTGGGCTGGATGCAGCGTTTCGAGCTTTTATAGCGCAGGAGCTTTATGTGCACAGTGAGGCGACCTCTTACCTTTTTGTCCGTAACTTCAAGGTACAGCTGGAAGAGGCTTTAATTGCTGGAGAGGGCCCGTACCGAATCGCGCTCAAGTTTGACGGGCAAGGCTGGCTTCGCATGGAAGCCCTTACGCATTATGAAGAAACAGCGGAAGGCAGGCTGCTGCTCGCGGGTTTTGATGATCTGGGCAGGATGAATGTCGCTTTGCATTTGGGGAAGGAGCCGTTTCCAGAATGAGAATAAGAGATGACAAACCGAAAAGAAAACTATTGGCCGTATTTGCTCATCCGGACGATGAGTCCTTTATTTGCGGAGGGACGCTCGCCAAATATGCCGCTATGGGGGTAGAGATCACGCTTGTCAGTGCTACCCGGGGCGAAATGGGACGCAGAATGGGCAATCCCCCGTATGTAAACCGGGAAACGATGCCTGCCATTCGGGAGCAAGAGCTGAACAAAGCATGTGAAGCGCTCGGTATCGAGCGGCTGATTTTTTTTGATATACGCGATAAAATGGTTGAATTTTACGATTATGAGCAGTTAGTTGATCGAATTGCGGCGTTAATGGAAGAGATTCGTCCTGATGTTGTTCTCACCTTTCATGAAGTTTTCGGCGGGCATCCCGATCACTGTGCGATCGGTAAAGCGACGACTGATGCTTTCCGGCGCGCAAGCAAGCCGAGCTCGCTTTATTACATTAGCTTCGGCGATGCGATGGAAGCACCTGAGTCGTTTGGTTACGCCAAAAAGGATATTGTCAAAATCGACATCCGACATCATTTGGAAGCCAAGCTTGCCGCTTTCCGGGCACATCGCTGCCAGACGGAAATGGACAAGTGGGTCTGGGAACCAGACCGCAAAGCACTGGCCCGTTTCGGGCAAGCTGAATATTTTATCGCTTCAAACACGCCTGCAGGCGGAACGAAGGATGACTTGTTTTAGCTGCCCGAGAGGGTTAATCGTATCTTACGGTTCATTGTTCCTTTAAAGCTTCCGAGGCGAGTGTCTGCAGCACCATGTTATCCATAGGTGGATTATGCAGGCCGGCACGCACGTCGCGGTAATATCTTTCCAGTGGAAGCTTTCTGGATAAGCTTGCGCCGCCGACGATGCGCATCGCGATGTCAACGACCTTTATCGCATGGTTGGTTGCGACGTATTTGGCTAATCCGAGCTCCGGCCTGAGATTCGGGCGGTTGTCTATTTCCGCATCCCAGCGGTCAGCAGCTTCATATAGGAGGCTGCGGGCTACGCGAAGCTCAGCCTCCATCTGTCCGATGGATTGCTGGATAGCCGGGAGCTCGGCAAGGGGCCCTTGCAAATGATTGGGACGGTAAGTCTTCGCATAATTGATGACAAAGTCCCGTGCAGCTAATGCAATTCCGAGGTAGCAAGCAGGAATATGCAGCAGCCAACCGCCGCCGTCGTCAGTTCCTTTGCCTGTGAGACGATTTTCCTCTGCGGTGAAGACATTGTCCAGTATGACATCATGGCTGCCTGTGCCTCGCATGCCAAGAGTGTCCCAGGTTTCGGCAATGCTTACTTGTTCATTTTTATAAACAAGAAAGTCAGCGACCGTCTCTTCCTCCGGGATATAGGCGGTCACGACAAAGCGGTCAAGGATGGGAGACAGCGTGCTGAAGGTTTTACGACCTGTGATCCGATATCCGCCGTCCTCCCGTATGGCAGTCGTTTCCGGTTTGCCTCCGCGGCTGGGGCTTCCGGATCCGGCTTCGCTGGCTAATGTATTAATCATGGCTCCTTCCTGAACGATGGCCTGGCACAGCTTCTCAAATTGCTGTTCGGGCCATTTCCGTGTGGTGCGCAAATGAAGGACCTGACCGATATGCCAGCCCACGGCCAGCGCTGTCGAGCCGTCCCCGTAGGCTAAGCGCTCTTGCAGGCCAACTAGCTCATGCAGCGAGGCTTCATCGCCACCAAATTCCTTTGGCACCGTCAGCTTTAAATAACCGGCTGCTTGCAGCTCGGCAAAGTTTTCGTGCGGAAAAGAGCCCTGCAGGTCATGCGCAGCCGCCCGCTCGGCAAATCCTGCCGCCAAAGCATCTATTTTATAAGCCCATTCTCTCTCCTCGGCATTACGGATATATTGATCGATTAACCGCCCCATGGCAGAAACCCTCCTTTATCATTTCAGCACTTCTCTATTCGCATTTTACCATACCGCACTGCAAATACGTGTTAACTTCGGGCAGCAATAAACGAAATTGCTTTTACAAAAGGCTGGCATCACGATTATAATGGCTCAAGATATGATAAACAGAAAGCACAATGAATGCTGACACTAAGGAGATCCGGCGTGAGAAGATTAGCAGGTTATTATTTTTTGATGTATTTGGCTATTTCCGTCTATACGCCTTATACGAGTCTCTTTTTTAGCGACAAAGGCTTTAGTAACACCGTTGTCGGCTTAATTCTTTCCTTATGGGCATTCGTCAGTGTCGTTTCCCAGCCTGTGATGGGGATTTTGAACGATCGGATGAGCAATCCCCGGTTAATCTTGCTCGTATCAGCTGTGGTGGCGCCTATGACCGGGATCGGTTTTTATTTCTTTGACGGGTTGCCTGCGATTATTATGCTTTCACTTTTCTTCGCATGGTTTCAATCCTCGATGGCGCCGCTTAGCGACTCCTTTGCCGTTGAGATGGGGAAGCGAGAGGGCTTTTCTTTCGGCAGCATAAGGCTGTGGGGGGCGCTTAGTTATGCCATTGGCGCATTCGCATCGGGTTTTGTCTATGAAAAATACGGCTATGATTCTATCTTCTTTTATTATCTGGCGATCAATCTTTGCTTAACGCTGGTTATCTTCCTGCTGCCAAGCACGAAGCCGGCCTTTCGCAAGACGACGATATTGGAGCAGGTCAGCGAGGTGATTCGGAACCGGCCATTTTTAATTTTTGTAGGCATTAGCATGATGACCTTTATGTCCGTAGCGATTAATTTTTCATTTTTGCCAATCTATTTCAAGGAACTTGGTTTTGACAAAAGCTTGCTAGGCAGCGCGTTTGCGATTGCTGCGATTATCGAAGTTCCGATGTTCTGGATTTCGGCTAAGCTCAGCCGGAAAATCGGCCGTTACCGTGTGCTTAGTGCCGCTGCTGCGATTTATGCGCTCAAATATGTTCTGCTGTTTGTTTTTGCCGACGTCTATTTAACGTTAGGCTTGCAGTTGCTTGACGGAATTGCCTTCGCCTTTGTAGCCGGAACGGCTGTAGAGGTGGTTGAGAGCTATTCCAGCGACCGGACCAAAGCGACCATGCAGACGGTGTTTGCAGCAGTCACGTGGGGGCTAGGCGGTATTGTAGGCAACGCCTTCGGAGGCATTGTCGTCGATCATTTGGGCCCGCAGCTGCTTTATCTCATCTTAGGCATCTTCTGCGCTACCGCTTCGACTCTCTATATGATTACCAGCCGAGGCTCTGCCAGCAGGATGATTAGCGGGTAATCCAGCTTGCACGAAGTGAAATCAGTTAATCCTACTCTTACATAAAAATATATGCACTCTGGCTGTTTACAACTTTTTTTCGTCGCTAGCTTTAACTATCTGTAACAACTTCTCCCGGTCCGCAACATGAGCTGAGGAGTTTTTTTTTATTGTATTTGAGTCGTGTTATTCCGCAGACAGAGAAGAAGTGTAGGAGTATACGGTTAGATTGTTTTGGAAGATATCAGGGGGCGAGTGTAGTATTACCAGGCTTGTGATGAGCTTGAACTTACTGAGAGAAGAGAAGAGAAGAGAAGAGAAGAGAAGAGAAGAGAAGATGGGCAAGAAGCAGCCAACAAGACTTAGAAATATTAGTTCATGTTATTATTTTCACATTTTCGGTTTTACATTATAAGGGAAAGAAAGGGCTACCCCAAACGGTCATCAACCCCGGGGGAATAGCCTTTCTTTCGTGCGATTAGAACATCGGGAATACGTAGCGTGCCAGGAAATACAATGCTCCGAAAAAGATGATAATGTAGGCCGCATATTTGATGAATGTAGAGGCAACCAAGCTTGAATCCGATTTTTTCTCCACATGGCGTTCCTCAATCTCAACGTTATTTTGTCTGGTAACCATTTTAACCACTCCTTTGAATATATTGGTTAGTCTCCATTACCCTGAATAATAAGAGATGAATCAACCAGCTCGAAGATGTTCGAGTTGCTTCAATGGAAAAAGGAGGAGAATGCAAAAAAATAATGATGGTTAAGCTCCGCAGCCGCGGAGTTTTTTATTTCTCATCCAAGCGCATAGTGAAGCAGTGAGGAGCCGAATTACACTTCCGATCGTAGATGTAGGTTTGTAAGAAGCATCTTGAACGGAATTCAGCGTGCCTTTTTTGATGGTGAAGGGTTCTATTTCATTGTCTCCTGAATATCTTAGATAACGAAGCCCTATTGTTGCAGGTACGCCATTTATGCAAAACAATAGAATAGGGCAGCAGGAGGCATACGCATTGAACGAAGCTTGGAAAACAATAAAGAGAAGCGCAGACAAAAACAATGGCAGCAGGGATGTTTTGTATGAAATCAATCAAACGATCGCAGAGCTGGAAATCTATTTGGAGGCTAATCCAGATGATGACATTGCACAGGGGCAATATGAGCAGTTTCTGACCAAACGGGACGATTTCACTTTGCTGCTTACGGAAGCTTTCGATAAGCTTTCACAAACCGAAATGCGAGCTTGACCAAATAGTGTTGGGATACGATTATAATCGGGCAAATGATGTTTGAGGATTATAAAATAGGTCTAAAAAATGCTGGGGAGCAGTAATCTGCTTCTCGGCATTTTTTTTGTGCGTACAGAACGGATGGGCATAGCGTACTGAAAATTGGTTTTAACTGCGAATAGTTTAATGCGAAGGAAACACAGACACGGGGGAACGAACATGAAAAAGCAAGCAAAAAAAAGAAGAATAAAGGGGAAAAGCATTCTGTTGTTGTTAATGTCATTCCTTGCAATCGCACTGCTAGGCGGCTGGATAACGTTTCGTCAGCTCGTGAACGCGCAGGATATCGGCCAATTGGAGGTACCGTTGCCTGCTGCGACTATATTGTATGATCAAAGCGGAACAGAAGCCACGCGCATCTCCTTCAATGATATTGATGAAATGGCATATGAAGATATCCCGCAGTCCATGGTCGATGCAGTTGTAGCCGTGGAGGACAAACGGTATTTTGAGCATAGCGGAATGGATATGCGCGCCATCGGGCGTGCTTTTATGGCGAATTTCACATCAGGCGGCACGGTACAAGGCGGCAGCACGATTACGCAGCAGCTTGCCAAAAATGTATTTCTATCGCAGGAGCGCACCTGGTCTAGGAAGTGGAATGAGGTGCTCTTGGCGAAGAAAATAGAAGAGAACTACGATAAGCAGGAAATCATGGGGATGTACCTCAATCAAATTTATTATGGCGAGGGGGCGTGGGGGATTTCGCGGGCGGCAAGCATTTATTTTGGCAAGGAGGCCAAGCGGTTGACGGTGGCTGAATCGGCCTTGCTGGCTGGTCTTATTAAAGCTCCCTCAGCGCTTTCTCCCTATAAACATATAAAAGAAGCGACTGCGAGGCGGAATGTGGTCCTTCAACTGATGAAGGATCAAGCCATCATTAGCGAGGACAGCTACACTGCTGCGCTTAACGAGCCGGTGCACCTGCTCAGCGCTAAGCCAAACAGAATTGATCATATGAGCTACCCTTACTATGTAGATCAGATTATACGTGAAGCCGTCGGTCAATATGGATTATCGGAAAATGAAGTGCTCCAAGGCGGGCTGCGTATTTATACGGCACTGAATATAAACATGCAGCAAACGGCGGAGCAGGTGTACGCGCAGGAATCGCTTTTCCCGGAAAGTAAGCCGGATCAGCTGATTCAGAGCAGCGCTGTCTTGATTGATCCTCGCGATGGCGGAATTCGGGCGCTCGTTGGCGGCAGGGGGGATCAGCCGTTTCGTGGTTTTAACCGTGCTTCTCAGTTGAAGCGGCAACCGGGGTCAACAATCAAGCCGATCGTCGTTTATACGCCTGCCTTGGAGCAGGGCTACAAGCCAAGCGACGAGTTGGTTGATGAACCGATAAATATTAACGGCTATGAGCCGCAAAACGCGGACGGGTCTTTTCACGGAAAGGTATCGCTTTATGAAGCGCTCATTCATTCGTATAACGTTCCTGCTGTAAAGCTATTGAATGAGATGGGCATTAAACAAGGAACGGATGCTGCAGAGCGCTTCGGCATTCCTCTGACGGAGGGGGACCGCTCGCTGGGGCTTGCGCTTGGCGGTCTTCAGGAAGGGGTATCTCCCCTCCAAATGGCTGAAGCATTTGGCGTATTTGCAAATGATGGCGTCCGTTTGCAAGCACATGCCATTACGCGTATCGAGTCTGCAGATGGAGCTATTCTTGCGGAATTCTCGCTGAATACGGGTAGCACGAAGGTGACAGAGCCTGAGGTGGCGCGTACGATGACGGCCATGCTCGAAGGCGTCATTACGGATGGGACAGGCACTTCAGCAGAACTAAAGGGACGGCCGCTTGCGGGCAAGTCGGGGACGACTCAAATGATCGGAACGACGGGATATGGAGCCAAGGACAACTGGTTCGTCGGTTACACGCCGCAGCTTGTCGGGGCCGTATGGCTTGGCTATGACCAGAGCGATAGCAGCCATTATTTGTCGACGAGCTCCAAAGCAGCAGCAGCCGTATTTCAATCGCTTATGGCGGGCGCTTTAAGAGATGAGCCTGTTCTTGCATTTCCGAAAGCATCCGGAAAGCTTCCGAATTTGAACAGCAAGGATAATAAGGAGCCAAAAGGCGAGGGAGCATCGGATAAGAAAGATAAGCATAAACAGAGCAAGGAAGAGGAGCGAAAGCAAAAAAAGAAGGACAGGGAAGAGCGGAAAAAGGAAAAGGAAAAGGAAAGGGATAAAAAAAAGGACAGAGAAAAGGATAGTGAAAAGGACAAGAAAAAAGAGAGGGATAGAAAAAGGGACAATGATAAGAAAAATGGCGGACAAAACCAGAATGATTGAGCATCGTGCCTTTGAGCTTTGACATATCAATTAAATTAAAAAGTGTATAGTGGAATCAAAGTGAATGAGCTTGCAATGGAAGGACAGCACCCCGGTGCAGCTCTTCCATTGCAAGCTTTATTTGCCTTTGGCGACAAAAAAACCGGTTAGGATGATGGCAAGGCCTGCCCATGTGCGCCAGGTTGGAGCTTCCCTCATAAAGATAAACCCCATCAGCAGGGAAACAAACAGTTCAAGCCCTTTGGAGGCCAGCAGCACGTATCCAAGATTTCCGAGCGCCTTGTAGCCAATCTTGATACCATAACCAATGCACAAATTGGCAATGAGGAACAAAGGCAGTACCACAAGCTGAAATTTGAGCGTAGTCCAAAAATGCGGGTCGACATGCTTGCTTTGATAAGCGTACACCATATTTACGATAAGCAAGCCGGCAAGAAGCAGTGAAGAGCTGTAGAGATAATTCAAAGCAACCTCCCGTTTTTTGTCCTCACCTAATAATGTTTCCATTACCCAACTTTTTTATGAGGAAGGCGTTATGCTGCTGAACGCGGTGGTTTTTTTACGGCAATTCGTATATGCTAGATTCAAAGGAGAGGACTATTCCTATGATTTTGGAAGTAGCGATTTTGCATGTGAAAGAAGGGCTTTCGCTAGAATTTGAGAGTCAGTTCAAAAAAGCTTCTGCGATTATTTCCAGTATGAGGGGCTATATCAACCACGAGCTTCAGCGGTGCCTAGAAACAGAGCGGCAATATATTTTACTGGTTAGATGGGAATCGCTTACCGACCATACGGAGGGCTTTCGCGGCTCGGCAGAGTATTTGGAATGGAAGAGTCTTCTCCATCATTTTTACGACCCATTCCCGGTCGTGGAGCATTATGAGAACGTCGAGCTTGGTTAAGGAACAGGCTGAGCTCCAGCAATGCATTTGAAATTAGGCTAGAGGGTGGATCACATTCAAGATTTTATTCCATTGCATCTCTGCTTCGATGGCGCAGGCCGGGAGGTTGAGGTATTAGACGTCGTTCAACTGGATGAAGACATTTATCGAATTGAGGAAAATCCTGTTTTTACCGAAAATGTGGCTTATGGTGACGTTATAAGGGTGAAAGCAATAAAGGATGCTTCCATGTACATAGAAACGATTGAGAAATCAACGTTCACCAGGCATAATTGGCTTCTAAGCAAAGAGGTTATTTTTTCCTTGGAGCTAAAAATGTTGAAAAACAAAATTAGGGATTGGAAAGGGAAATCCCAGCAAGTATTCGGGGGCATATTTATCGTCAATTTGCCAGCGAATGTAGAGGTCGATATCAACGACGAGGTACAGAGGGTTATCGATATCGTTCAAAAATAAGCATAAAGCAAAGAGGGAGGCGACGCGGGAGATGGAACTTGGGATTCGCGGGAAGGCTGCTATCATTACGGGTGGAAGCAAAGGAATTGGGCTGGCGACGGCATTGCTTCTCGCATCTGAAGGCGCTGAGATTGCGATTGTAGCTAGAGACGCAGAAGCGCTGCAAAGCGCAGTAGAGCAAATCAAAGAGCAGACAGGCAAAGAGGTGCTGGCGATTAGCGCAGACGTGTCCAAGGCTGAAGAGGCGGTTCGGGCCGTTGAAGAGACAGCGGCACATTTTGGCGGCATCCATATCCTGGTCAATAACGCGGGCACGTCAGCAGCCCGTCCATTCCAGCAGGTAGAGACGGATGCTTGGACATCGGATCTGGACTTGAAGCTGTTTGGTGCCGTTCATTTTGCGCGTGCGGCTTTGCCTTATATGCGTGATGTAGGTGGCGGCGCAATCGTTAACGTAACGGCGATCGGCGGAAAAACGCCAGGCGCTTCCTCGCTGCCTACATCGGTTAGCCGTGCGGCAGGCCTCGCGCTCACCAAAGCGATGAGCAAAGACCTCGCTGCAGACCAGATACGGGTAAACGCCGTATGTATCGGGCTCATTCGCAGCGCCCAAATCGAACGGATGTGGCAGGCAAAAGCACCTGAGCTTAGCTGGGAGGAATTTGCTGCCGATCCTCGCCATGGCATTCCGCTCGGACGGATCGGAAACGCGCAGGAAGCAGCTAATGTAATTGGCTTCCTGGTGTCTGAGGCGGCGTCCTTTGTGACGGGAACCTCGGTCAATATCGATGGCGGTATTTCTGCTGTGTTGTAGCTTTGATGAACGAAATAAAGCTCCTTGCAGCTGGCCGTATTGCACGGCTGACTGCCTGGAGCTTCTTTCCTGAATGACGGTTTATTTCTTCTGCTGAATCCGTTGGTTGAAGCGGTCGACACGTCCGCCTTTGTCCGTGTTGCGCTGTTTGCCAGTGTAGAACGGATGCGAAGCCGAGCTTGTATCGACGCGGATAACCGGATAGCTGTTGCCGTCTTCCCATTCCATTTTTTCATTGGACGATTTGGTGGAGCCCGTCAGAAATTTGTAGCCGCTGCTCACATCAAAAAATAAAACCTGATGGTAAACCGGATGTATTCCGTCTTTCATTATATTCACCTGTCCCTTATTAGTAATTTTTACGAAATAAAACTTGTCTTCATCATATCGATAACTGTTATCAATGTCAAGGCGCCGGTCGAGAGCGGTATTAAAATATGGTATTTGCTAAATTTGAAAAAGTATACTACCATTAAATTATAATGATTCTAAAAGTAAGCCTTTTCATAAATGTTTCCTGTTTATGCGCAGGCTTTTCAATACAAGGAGGTATCCTGGATGTTAAATATTACAACAGAAATGGACCGAATCAATCGACATTTGATGGCGAACGGATACAAGCTAACGACCCAACGTGAAATTATATTGCGAGTGCTGCTGGAGAATGAGATGGATCATTTGAGCGCAGAAGGTGTGTTTATGCTCGTCAAGCAGCAATATTCAGAGATCGGGCTGGCGACCGTTTATCGGACGCTGGAGCTGCTCGCAGAACTGCATGTCGTGGAGAAAATGAATTTCGGCGACGGTGTGGCCCGTTACGATCTTCGCGGCGAGGGTCATGAGCACATGCATCATCATCTGATTTGCGAGGATTGCGGTTCGCTGACAGAGATCAAAGAGGATTGGCTGTATGAGATCGAGCAGCGGATCGAGCAGGAATTCGGCTTCAAGGTGACGGATCATCGGCTTGATTTTACGGGTACTTACAAATCATGCAGCAAGGGCGAGTGCAAGCGATCGCGCAAAGCGGTCTCTTGACCTGTATAGATTAAGTCATGATTCTATGGCTTAAATGCTGTTAGTGAGTGAATAGTTGAGGATAAAAAGATACAGGAGCTTTCCCTGAAGCAGTTTCTGCAGCCAAAGGGGAAGGCTCTTGTTTTTTTGCATCAGACAAGTCAAACCATTGCGTAGAGGAGGAGTGAAATACGCACCTTTGAATTTATTTTGCAAATCGTAATGTTTCTGATATACTTAAACGTAATGATTACTATTATAAAAAGATTCAACAAAAGGAGTTTTATCCCCCAAATGAGCAAAAATAATAATCATAACCGTCTTCCGAGAGCCAAGGGCTCAGAGATGGCGACCTTCTATGCGCCAAAGGATTGTGCGCGCAAGGTGAAGCGCATCGTATTTCAGCCGGAAAATCGCAGAATCATTGAGGAATTTCTAACCATTTTGGAGATAAAAGATAAATTCGCTGAACATGACGTTCCGATTCCCAATAAAATCGTCATGTATGGGCCGCCAGGCACGGGCAAGACGCTAACGGGCTTTTTTATGGCGCAGCAGCTTAACATTCCGCTCGTGCTGGTTCGCTTGGATTCCATTATTCACAGCCACCTTGGCGAGACGGCCAGCAATGTGCGCAAAATATTCGAATATGCCAAGGCGTCGCCTTGTGTGCTCTTTCTGGATGAGTTTGATGCGATAGCAAGAACGCGGGAAAACAATGACGAAGTGAAGGAAATGGCGCGGGTCGTGAATACGCTGCTGCAATGCCTGGACGAATTCGAGTGCGACAGCCTGTTTATGGCCGCTACGAATTTGCAGGAGGAGCTGGATCACGCGGTTTGGCGAAGATTCGATACGAAGATGACGTATGGTATGCCCGATGATACAACGAGACACGAGTATATTAGGCTGCTCATCGGTGATTTTGAGCATGAAGAACATACGCTGCTGAATGCTTCCTCCTCGCTCAAGGGATGCAGCTTTGCTGATATGGAACAAATTGTATTAAAGGCAAAGCGAAAAGCAATTATCGAGAGCTCCCGCCTTACGCCTAGGCATATCCAGTTTTCGCTAGAGGAATATAAGCCGCATTTGAATACGTAGCCGATAGAACGATGACCGATCATAATTTTATAAGCTTGGTAACGAAGAAGAGGGAGAAATATGCTCTAGTTTAATCGTAATTATTACGATTTTTCGTCCGAGGTATAACATGAATTAGCTGGATTGCATGTTCCTTATTTTTAATGCACAGCTAAAAAGAGCAAATGCAAACGGAAGGGCAACTCAACTTAAACAAAGAGGTGGATAGGCAAATGACAAAACAAGCAGCAGTTCAAAAAATTCCAGTTACGGTGCTAAGCGGTTATTTGGGAGCCGGCAAAACGACGGTTTTGAACCATGTGCTGAACAATCGGGAAGGATTGAAAGTCGCCGTTATCGTCAATGATTTAGGTGAAGTGAATATTGATGCTGATTTGATACGCGATGGCGGCGGGCTTAGCCGGACGGAGGAATCGCTTGTAGAAATGTCCAATGGCTGCATCTGCTGCACGCTGCGGGATGATTTGCTGAAGGAGGTGGAGCGACTGGCGCTGGAGAAGCGTTTTGACTATATTTTGATCGAATCCACGGGCATTGGCGAGCCAGTCCCGGTAGCACAAACGTTTACATACGTAGATGAGGAGCAAAATATCGATTTATCCCGGCTGACACGGCTGGATACGATGGTTACGGTCGTGGACGCGATCAATTTCTGGAACGATTACAACACGCAGGAATCGCTGCTTGATCGCGCGCAGGAAGCGGGCGAGAGCGACACTAGGGGAGTAGTCCATCTCTTGATTGAGCAGGTTGAATTTTGCGATGTGCTCATTATTAATAAATGCGACATGGTTAGCGAAGACGAGCTGGATCGACTTGAAAGGACGCTAAAAGGGCTGCAGCCGAGGGCGAGGGTGGTAAGAGCGAGCAATGGCGGCGTTAATCCAAAAGATATTTTGAATACAGGCTTGTTCGATTTTGAAGAAGCAAGCCAGTCCGCAGGCTGGATCAAAGAGCTTCAGAAGGAGGAGCACACGCCTGAAACGGAAGAATACGGCATCGCAACGTTCATTTATAAGCGGAAAATTCCGTTTCATCCGGAGCGGCTGCTGAAATGGCTCGCGAAATGGCCGAGGGCGGTTGTGCGCTCCAAAGGTCTGATGTGGATTGCTACGCGCAATAATATGGCGGTTACATTCAGCCAGGCTGGGGTATCACGGCAGCTTTCTCCAGCAGGTCTATGGGTCGCGGCTTTATCGGAGGAAGAGCGCTTTGCCTACTTTGGAGGCGAATACGAGAAAACGGCGGATTGGGACGAGAAATGGGGCGACCGGGTCACGAAGCTTGTATTTATCGGCATAGACATGGACCGTGAGGAGATTGCCAGGTCACTGGATACGGCGCTGCTGACACCGGAAGAATTGGCCGGCAACTGGCGTGACCTGAAGGACCCGATCCCCAATTTCTCTTGATGGTTAATAAGGAGTGGAACGGATGAGCAACAGCATCATGAACGACAAAACGGAGCTTATGATTAGCAAGCATTCAGATGGGATGTGGATGCGGAGGAATCGGGAGCTGGAAGCTTGGGCTGAACGTGTAAAACTGAAAAAAAAGGATAAGCTTACGGTGCTGATGGATTCATTCGCCGTAGACGCAGAGCTTTATCCTGCGCTTTCCCTTCTTCGCTGCATGAATATCCCGACAGAGTTTTCATGCGCTGGCGTTAGTGTGCTGGATGACCCATTCGAGCATTCCTTATATGCGTATATTACATTTCATTCGTGCGGGCAAACCGAGGATTTCGTTCGTTTTGCTATGGGTTTATTAAAGCATCGTTTGCTAGTCACGTATGAACCGGCCCGCAATCGTTATGATGTATCTTCGTTTTTTATCGGGCATAACCGCTCCTTTTGCCTGTTGATGCAGCGCTGCGCGGAAGCCTATGAACAGGCTGCAACTCGGTAGTTGGAATGATTCGGGCATCGGGCAAAAGCCTCATGACCGGATAAGCGACATGGTGCAAAAATAAGGTTTATCGTATTTTCTAACATTGAAATACAGGGGAGTTATCTTAATGAAAAGCAAGAAAATTCAAGTAGTTATTCTTCTGCTTGCTGCAGCCTTATTGGTATCGGCATGTGGAAACCGTGCAAATACGGGGGCTGACCCTGCGGAGGAGAAAGCCGATCTGGCGACGAATGCTGCAATTATGGAGACAACTGCTGGGGGGTTCGAGCCGCAAACGGTCGTTGATGCTACAGGAACCGAGCTTGAATTTCCAGCGCAGGTGGCTAGAGTTGCTTGCGTCGTATCGCTTTGCGTGGATTTATTGGCTGAGCTGGGGCTGGAGCCTGTCGCTATTGCGGAGAGTGGTGTCCGTACTATCGCGATACAGCCGGAGTTCTACGGCGCCAAAGGAGAGTCCTTTGCTTCTATCGGAGGCAGCTTCTTCGAGCCGAACCTCGAGGATATCGTGACGGCTAAGCCGGATCTCGTTATCGGCTTGATGGGGATTCATGATGCGCTACGAGAAGGGCTCGATGGTGTTGCTCCTATTTATTTGGCCAATCCCAAGAGCTATACGGATTCTATTGCCTTGCTGGAAGCTATAGGGAAGCTGACCGGTAAAACGGCTGAGGCTAAGGCGGCGGGAGAAGCGTTCCTCACCAAGCTTGACGATGCCAAGCAGAAATCGCCAAAGGACAAGAAAGCGCTGATTATGTACGGATCGGACGTCAACTTTGCGATCGTTACAGATAGTGGTCTTGGCGGTACGGTATTAAAGGAAGTGACGGCATATCCTTGGCGGGTTAACGATCCGGACGAGGATCCATACGGAGACGGCAGCATTCAGTATTCGTTGGAGAAGCTGCTGGAACAAAATCCGGATGTTATCTTCATCGAAAGCTACTCTTACAGCCCGGGTACCAAGCCATTGTCTGAGCAAATGGCAGAGCTCCCGCTATGGAGCAAACTCAAGGCGGTTCAGGAGGGCAAGGTTATCGAGGTTCGTTCCCCGGTGTGGGGCGATGGCCGAGGCACCCGCTCGCTAGGCATTTTATTGGATGAATCGCTTGACTATATGTATCCTGATTTGTTCTAGGAGGAAGCGACGGCATGCGAGAGCAAATCCCATTGCTAGTTAACGGAAGAAGAAGCATACTTCTTCTTCCATTTTTTTTATTTGTTCTGCTTTTTTTTACGTCTGCTGCGATGCAGTTGAAGTTTGGTTCCCCGGCGATGACCTGGGAAGAGCTGCTGTCTATTATTTTTTCTCATAGAGGAGATGATCTTCGGCGCACGATCGTTTGGGAGATGCGGATTCCGCGGATTTTGCTAGGCTTTATGGTTGGCACCATGCTGGGGGCGGCAGGGACTATCATGCAGGGAGCCATGAACAACAAGCTGGCTGGACCTGAGCTGCTAGGCATATCATCAGGAGCGTCACTTGCAATGGCAGCTATTACAGTACTGCATTTGCCGGTCACTGTGCTGTTTCATCCCGCAATTGCTTTTATTGGAGGTCTGGCAGGCGGCTTAAGCGTGCTGATTGCCTCCAGAGGCAGTCGAGGAACGGTTGCCCTGCTGCTTATCGGAATGTCCGTGTCAGCTATTCTGAACGGTTTGCTCATTATTTTGATCTCTCTTGGAACGAGCAATGATGTAAATCTTCTCTATACGTATTTGCTCGGTTCTTTGGCCAATCGCAATTGGAACTACGTTATACGGATGCTGCCATGGTTTGTGATGGTATTGCCTTTCGCCTTCTTCTTCACCCGTACGCTAAACCTTATGCAGCTTGGAGATGAAGCGGCAGCAGGACTTGGCGTTCAGGTGCATCGCGCAAGGATGTGGATGCTTGCGCTGTGTACGGGTCTGGTCGCTATCACGGTAGCTCAGTGCGGACCTATAGGCTATATAGCCTTAATTGCACCGCATCTGGTTCGCTCATTGCTGAGCTCGCTCGATGCGCGCTTGGTGCTGCCTTTATCAGCTTTATGCGGCGGGGTGCTGCTTACGGCGGCGGATACGATTGCACGGTTGCTTCTCTATCCGATGGAGATTCCGGTTGGTGTGTGGACGACGATATTTGGCGGCGGTTTATTTTTACTCTTTTTTGTCAAACGGCAAGGAGGCGGCACGCGTGCGTAACCACGGGAAGATACAGATAATGCAGGATCGCAAAAGACAGCTTTCCATTCTTTTTCCATTGGTTGGCATCGCCATTTTGTTTGTGCTGCATATCGGACTTGGCAAGACCATGCTGTCACCTGAAGAAGTTATACGTGCGTTGTTTCATGATGATGCCGATGGAGGATTCCGGCATATTGTGTGGAATTTGCGATTCCCACGCGCACTGATTGCGATTGCAGCCGGGATGATGTTGGGAACGGCGGGCGCTATTTTACAAGTCATCATGCGTAATCCATTAGTGGAGCCTGGCCTAATCGGGGCATCCTCAGGAGCAGTACTGATGGCGGTACTATGGATTAGCTATGCGCCGAATGCGTTGACTGAATTCATTCCACCGCCTTTCATCGCTCTTCTTGGCGGTCTAAGCGCGGTTATGCTTGTTTACGCAATGAATGCTCGGCAGCAGGGCAACGGTGCACGGCTGGCTTTGCTAGGCGTCATCTTGACAGCGATATTGCAGTCGGCGACCTCGCTCCTCCTGCTCAAAAACCAGCAGGGGCTGTCCACGATTTTCTTGTGGACCTTCGGCTCTCTTAACGGGCGGGGCTGGAGCAGTTGGTCCATGCTTTGGCCTTGGGCTGCTGCAGGTCTGCTTCTAGCGATGCGCTACGCCAGAGAGGCAGAAGTGCTGCAGCTCGGGGATACGGCAGCTCAGGGACTAGGCCTCTCAGTCAATCGCGATCGTTTTATTCTGCTTCTTATAGCGACCGCATTAACAGCTGCATCCGTTTCTGTAGTTGGCGCCATTGGCTTCATTGGGCTTATCGGCCCTCATATCGCATCACT
This sequence comes from Paenibacillus luteus, assembly GCF_006542765.1. Lineage (GTDB taxonomy): Bacteria > Bacillota > Bacilli > Paenibacillales > Paenibacillaceae > Pristimantibacillus > Pristimantibacillus luteus. Next base: position 5,761 of record NZ_SKCD01000031.1, on the reverse strand, counting down.
GCTTGTCGGAAGACGACCGGTCTATCTGTTTCCAGCAAGCGCGCTGCTTGCCGCTCTTCTTCTGCTGGCTTCGGATTGGATCGGGCAAAGCCTGACGCTTCGGCTGCCTTTTCCAGGAATGGAAAACCACGTAACCAGCTTGCCGGTGGGTGGCGTTACTACGCTGCTCGGTGCACCTTTTTTTCTATATCTGCTGCGAAAAGCTTTGGTGAGGAAGTGAATGAGATAAATCGGTAATAATCGATTTGCAGGTATGATAGCAAGGAGCCGCCCAAGGTCATTGACCTTATGGGTGGCTTTTTTTTACTCCTTTGTGATCTCATCTCGCAGGCATTTATGCGTGAATTCATATTATTTATAGAGATATTCTCTATAATTTCAAAAAAATTTTAGATCATTCATGTATAATAAAGTTGTGCTCTGGCAGATAGTCATTTTACATAGAATAGAGGGGATGAAATGGAGCATGTTCACGGTTCTTATGACAGCTTATTAGTTTTTTTCTCATATATCATTGCAGTAATGGCCTCATATACAGCATTGGATTTGGCCGGCAGAGTAAGCAGTTCTAGAGGAAGCACGCGAATCGGCTGGTTACTGTTTGGTGCAGTATCCATGGGAATGGGAATATGGTCGATGCATTTTGTCGGCATGCTAGCTCTTAAGCTTCCAATACCAATTAAATATGATTTAGTCATCGTTTTGTTGTCGGTCTTTGCAGCTATAGGTGCAGCTTACATAGCGCTTTACGTTGTTGGCCGCTACGAATTGACGAAGGCTCAGCTCCTGATTGGCGGCTTGCTGCTTGCGACAGGCATTTCCGTTATGCATTACGTCGGAATGGCCGCGATGCTTATTCATATTACGTACAGTCCATTTGTTTTTGTACTTTCGATTTTAATCGCGGTTATCGCGTCGATTGCGGCTTTGTGGTTATCCTTTTATTTTCGCAAGGGCGACCAGAGCGGAGAGGTATGGAAAAAGATTGGAAGCGGAGTCATTATGGGCGCTGCGATTTCCGGGATGCATTATACGGGCATGACAGCGGCTAATTTCCATAATAGCAGCAAACCTGCTCTGTTTTACGGCGTCATTTTGGATCAGAAATGGCTGGCTTATTTTATTGCCGGCGGCATTTTTTTTACACTAAGCTTGTCCTTGTTCGGCATTTATATATCCAAGCGGCTTGCCCGGAAAGATTCGGAGATTGAGCAAAACGAGAAATGGTACAAATCCTTGTACGAAAATAGCCAAGATGGCATCGTATCCGTAAATTTGCAAAACAGGGTCATCAGCCATAATTCCATTGCTCTGCAAATTACCGGATACAGCAGCAAGGAAGTCATCAATCAACCCGTTTCCACATTGGATGCAATCATTGTCAGCGAAGACCGTGATCGCGTGAAGGAGATGTTTCAGAGGTCGTTTCAAGGAGAAACGATAAATCACGAAACCTCGATTATCCGAAACGACGGCGAGCGCCTTGATTTAAGCGTGGCCAATGTCCCTGTAATCGTCGAGGGGCAAGTGGTTGGAAGCTATATTATTTTCAAAGACATTACGGAAGAAAAACAGGCGAAATTGAGAATAAATCATTTAGCCTTCCACGATGAACTAACAGGCCTGCCGAATCGCCGCTTGTTTAATCAGAGCATCGCCGAGGCCATCGAAGAGAATAGTAGCAATGAGGCCCCTTTTGCCGTTATGGTACTCGACATCGACCGTTTCAAAATGATTAACGACTCGCTTGGACATACGATCGGTGATCAGTTTCTGCAAGAGGTCAGCAGGCGCATCATGAAAGCAGTAGCCGGGCATGAGGTGATGCTTGCGCGAATGGGTGGCGATGAATTTACGCTGTTATGCCGCAATTACGTTTCGCAAGAAACGGTTGAGCAGCTTGCGAGCGAAATTATTAACTGTATACAGGCTCCTTACCGTTTGAAAGACAGCGACTTCTATGTATCGGCCAGCATTGGCATTGCGCTGTATCCCGTGCACGGGCTTGATGATGTGCAGCTATTGAAAAACGCGGACACAGCCATGTACGAAGTGAAGAAAAAAGGAAAAAACGACTATCAATTTTTCTCTACGGAGCTGGATCAGAAGCTGCTGGAAAAAATCGAGCTGGAAAGCGATCTGAGGAAAGCCATTGAACGGGGGGAGCTGCTGCTTCATTATCAGCCGCAAATTCGGGCCGAAGACCGAGCGATGGTTGGCATTGAAGCGTTGGTAAGATGGGAGCATCCGACGAAAGGGCTGTTGTCGCCTGGACTATTTATTCCGATTGCCGAGGAGACAGGAATTATTTATGAGATGGGTACCTGGGTGCTGCGGGAGGCTTGCCAGCAAATGCGGCAATGGCATGACGAGGGCGGGCCGTTGATCCCGATATCCGTGAACTTATCATCACAGCAATTTCACCAGCCTAAGCTCGCAGAATATATTATGGCGATTCTAAAGGAGACAGGTCTTGAGCCAGCTTATCTGGAGCTTGAGATCACCGAGAGCATGATGATGGATGCGAAGGTGTCCAGCAGCATTTTGAACCAGCTGAATGAATATGGGATTCGAATCAGCTTGGATGATTTTGGTACAGGATACAGCTCGCTTAGCTATTTAAAGATGTTCCCGATACACAAGGTAAAGATCGACCGTTCCTTTATTCGGGAAATTACCGAAAATAACAATGACCGAGCGATCGTATCTACAATCATTGCGATGGCTCAGCATATGAATATGGAGGTCATTGCCGAGGGCATTGAGACGAAGGATCAGCTGGATATTTTAACGGACAACTCATGCCAGAAAATTCAAGGATATTATTTCAGCAAGCCATTGTCTGCTGTTGATGTTGAGAAGGCATTTTTCATACCCGAACGTGCAAACATTAGCTAGCTTGCAGCCAGATTCTTTGATTTTATTAGATGCAATATGATTAGAATCTGACTGCAAAGGCTACTTGCGTGAAGCTTGAAAGGTATCCAGACAGGACTTGCAGATGCAGGCTTTGCCGCGCTGCTCGTCTGGAAGCTGCTGGAGAAGCTCTTGAGGGAATTTTTCGTAAAAGCACCAGCAATTCGCTTGATCTTCGTTAACGGCTTTCATTCCGCAATGGTTCGGCTCGCCACATAATGGACAATTCATTCGCGTATGCTCCTTCGTTAATAACAACAGCCCGTTCGCTTCCGGCGAAGGGGCTGTTTTGTTTCGTTATTGATGAGGTTCGGCTATTCAGTCGGTGCTTCAAGCACAAACTTCTCAATGACATGTCGAACGCCTTCCTCATTGTTGGACAGTGTTACGTAATCGGCGATATCCTTGAGCGACTGAATAGCGTTGCCCATCGCAACGCCAAGGCCTGCGGCAAGGATCATTTCATTGTCATTCCACGCATCGCCAAGCGCAATCGTTTGATCCATGCTGCAGCCCAGATGCTCGGCCATAAAACGGAGGGCATGTCCTTTTGTGCCTTCCTTATGCATAAATTCTAAATAATGCGCCTTTGACTTCGTAATATGGACCCTGTCGCCAATCAGCAGCTTAAGTTCCTCGGCGATGATATCCAGCTTGTCTGGGTCATCGATAATAAGCATTTTGTTCATTGGAAAGTCGAGCAACTTATTAAAATCAGGTTCTATTTTGTAAGGAATATTGGAAAGCTTGGAGTAGGCTTTTATTTTATCGTTGTCTTCGGTCCCGTACAGCTCGTCATTGACATACAGCTGCAGGTGGAGGCCATTAGCTTCGACGTAGGCGTGAAGCTCCTTGGCGGCATCGACTGGTACGTTTCTCTCGTACAGGACTTGTCCGTCCAGCAGAGTTTTGACGAGGGCTCCTTGATAAGTAATAATAGGAACATTGAGTTCGATTTGTTTAGCGATTTTTTGGGCGGAAGCGAACATGCGTCCAGTTGCCAGCGTAACGGTTACGCCTTGTGCAATCGCAGCCTCCATCGCGCGCTTCGTACCCTCGGTTACCGTCAGGTTATCGGTTAATAAGGTGTCGTCAACATCAATAGCGATTAGTTTGTACATGCTTGCAGTGAAGCTCCTCTCTTGCTCTTAATATTTAAGATTAGGTTGATTGTAGCTAAAAAGAACTGCACATTCAAGACCGTGGGCGTTCTTTCGAAGTAAGTTTTACTTCGTAAAACGGAGCGTATGCTTTCGAAGTAAGTTTTGCTTCACAAAACTTTGTAGGAGATGAACAGATGAACGATTTTACATCAGCGGCGGCAAAACAACGGTTTGTGACTCTCTGCGTGATGGGTGCTGTATTGTTTACAGTAATTGGATTCTCGCTTGGGGTGTTTTGGATGGGAAATCGCTATCCGATGCTAACAGAGCCTGTATTTAAGCAATTTACGGTATCCTATAACAAGATTATGAAGGATTATTTGAACGGGGCCGAAGCGAGCAAGCTCATTAACGGGGCGGCAGAGGGCATGGTTGCATCACTGGAGGACCCTTATTCCCGTTATTTAACGGAGAAGAAAGGGGATGCTTACACACAATCTTACGAAGGCCAAATTTACGGCATCGGTGTAGAAATCCGTGAGGAGGAAGGTCAGTTCGTCATTTCCGCGATTACGAAGGGCGCTCCTGCCGAGCGTGGCGGCTTGTTAATGGGCGACACAATTATCTCGGTGGGTGATCAGAAGCTTAGTGGCAAATCGTATGATGAGCTGATTGGACTCGTTAGAGGAGAAGAAGGAACATCGGTCTCGCTTCAAATTCAAAGGCCAGGTCAAACGGAGCTGATTGCCTTGACGCTTAAGCGTGAAGCGATACCGATTCATACGGTTACGTCTGAGCTGCTTGAAGGCGGAATCGGCCATGTGACGATCAGTCGCTTTGCAGAGAAGACAGCTGAAGAATTTACGGCTGCCCTTGAGGAGCTTCAGAAGAAAGAGCCTCTTAAAGGCCTTCTGCTGGATATGCGTTCCAATCCCGGAGGCTTGCTGCAGCCCACAATAAAGATCGCAAGCACATTGATTCCGAAAAATAAAGTCATTCTGAACGTTGTTTACAAAAACGAGCGCCAGACCATTACGTATAAGTCTAAGCAGGAGAAGGAATGGACGATCCCGATTGTTGTCCTCGTGAATGGACAATCGGCCAGCGCGAGCGAGGTGCTGACCGCTGCCCTGAAAGAGTCTGCGGGAGCTGTAGTTGTCGGCGAGAAAACGTATGGCAAAGGCGTTGTACAGGCCTTTAATCAATTTAAGGATGGCTCTGTCTTAAGCCTTACGGAAGCGCAGTGGAAGACGCCTAATGGCACCTGGATCAATAAGCAGGGGGTATCGCCGGACGTTGCCGTTGCCCTGCCTGCCTTTACGCAGCTAAGGCCGCTTGCCATTGGCACAGATATGAAGGTCGGAAGCTATGGTGAGGATGTGAAGACGCTGCAGCAAATGCTCAAGGAGCTTGGCTACACGCCAAACGGCCAAGAGGGGATGTTCGATGAGAAGACTGCGGAAGCGCTAAGCAAGTTCCAGAAGGCAGAAAAACTGGAGGCGACAGGAAGCTTTAACGACAAGACGGGTTATCAGCTTCTGGAGCGGCTTCGCGAGAAGCTTGGACGTGAGGACAGCCAACTGATCAAAGGAGTAGAGCTTCTTAAAAATCGCAGTGTCAATCGTCTGTGAAAATGTCACCTTAACTGTGCTATGAAAATGTCACTCTTTAGTTTGGAGGCCGCCCTTACCAGGAGGCCTCTGAATAATGGTTATGTTGTGAATACATGACGTCTTGGAACG
>NZ_SKCD01000030.1 GCF_006542765.1 Paenibacillus luteus | reverse complement strand
CCTCCTGAGCTACCTTAATACGCTGCTCATCATAAAGAATATTGCTTTTCATACGCTTCATTCCCCCTCATCAATAGTGTACCTTATTGCACATTGATGACTCCAATCCAATTAGGGGGCTTAAGAGCAACGATGTAGTTCCTTTCAATAATTCCAATCCAAACTTGTTCAGAAAAAGTCCTCAGGATTGGGAGATCTATTGAGCTTCTTCTCAATATTAATAGATTCTCATAGATTCGAGATTCTTCATCTTGTTTGTTTATCATCCCCTCAATAAATCACGATCTCCCATTCATCATAGCCTTCCTCTCAAAATACCCATGAAGCCGATACTCACAAATCTCCTTAGTCCAAGCAAATAACAAATCAACATGCTCAGGTTCAAGCTCCAGCTGCGGCTCAAACACCCCATTGTTAAAGGTAATCAGTCCCTTTGAGCTTCCACTCCATTTTGTCATAGGCATATCTGCGATGATCGAAGCAACCTTTTCCTCATTAAATTCCTGTAGCCCCTGCTTGTCTTTATCGGAAAAGTCGATCTTTCTCCGATATTCCTTTTCGGTCAAATAATGATGAAAAAAAGGAGCAGCCTCACGTGCTGTCATGGACTTAAACCAGTCTTTTGCACCTCGCTCCAACATGGCGAGCAGCAGCACCATTTTATAGCTCTTGGTCATTCCCGTTGTTTCTACTTCCTTGAACCAACGTTCATACCGCACATAGACAGACTCCTCATACACATCCAGTTCCTTGCAACAGTAAAGAAAACCGAAATAAGAACCGAATTCTTGGCGATATTCCTTGCTACTTGCTTTCCCTAATAAGTGCAGCTCCAGATAATGCGGTCTGTGACCCACTTCTTCCTTCACTTCAAAATAATCGCTGCGCAGCTTGTCCTTGCGGGGCTGCTTCTTACGAGACAGCTCATCCAGCATGTCAACTACGCCAGTTTCTAGTTCCATCACACTCCCTGCTGGAGGGATAGGAACCACGTTTCCTCTTTTTCCAACAGCAGCTTCTATTTCCCTCGAATCAAACAAACTCAGCTTAATATCCGCATTGCGATAGTTTCCAATCAGATCGATGATTGCGCAATACTGCTTGTTCGCATGCAGCCTTAATCCTCTTCCTACCTGCTGCGTAAATACCGTAAGCGATTGAGTAGGCCTGACAAAAAGGAGTGTATCCACAGAGGGAATATCTACACCTTCGTTAAACAGATCTACCGTAAAAATCACGTGGAGTTCACCATGATCCAGCCTGCGTATCGCTTCCTGCCTGCTCATAGAACGAGTGCCAGAGTGCAAGCTCAGACTTGCCACGCCCTGTCTCATAAAGTAATCCGATAAAAAATTAGCCTGCATAATCGACGAGCAAAATGCAATCGTTCGTGTCTGCTTATGTCGCTGCCAAGCTTTGTAAATTTGGATAGCCATATCCTCTCGAAGCTGAACGGCAAGGAGCTCTTCTTCATCATACTTTGTTCCGAGCCAAGTAAGCTGAGAATAGTCCGTAGCATCAAATATACCGTAGTAGCGGAATGGCGAAAGCCAGCCTTTTTGTATAGCCTCGATAAAATGCAACTGATAGGCGACGTTCCCATCACAAATAGCATAAACGTCCTTCCCATCCATACGATCAGGCGTTGCGGTTATGCCAAGAAGGAACTTGGGCTGAAAATAAGAAAGCACCGTCTGGTACGATTTTGCCGCCGCATGATGAAATTCATCGATTACAATGAGATCAAAAGCCGCTTGTTCAAAGCGCTCGCGATGCATCTTGGTACTTAACGTATAAATAGAGGCAAATATGAAATCCGTTTCGGTTTCCTTGTCTGAACCATTATATAATCCAGCCGTTTTGTCCGGCATAATATGCAGAAATGAATGTTTAGCTTGGTTAAGTATTTCTTCTCGGTGGGCAACAAACAGAACCCGCTTAAATCTTTCTTTGGCAAAAAAGCCAGCCAGGTACGTTTTCCCGAGTCCTGTAGCCATGACAACCATCGCTTTTTCATATCCCTCGGCATAGGTGTTATCAAGAGCTTCCAGCGCCCCTTGCTGGGCTGGTCTTGGAGATATGACGATTGAATCCCCATTAGCCCCAACATCCTCCTGCTTACTCTCCTTATGGGGGAGCATGAGCTCCGACTCTTCCATTTCCGTTATCACTTGAACGAGCTCTGGATATTTTTGATGATAAGCCTTATAGGCAGTTTCATAATAAGCTATCGTAGTTTCGTTTAAAGGCTGAGTAAACTCGTGATAGAAGTTTTTCATAAAGTTGTCCAGCGCCCGTCGGAACGTGAAGGGCTCGGCCTTGGCGTTTACAGCAAGGTTCCATTCCACGCCCATACGAAAAGCAGACAACGACAAATTGGACGAGCCCACAATGAACTGTCCTTGTCCGTCACCATAATCAAATAGGTATGCTTTTGGATGAAAGGAAGCCCCTTGGCTCCTCCATAATCTCGCTTCAATATCCGGGTGAATGTTCAACAATGATTTCAGGGCTTCCGGCTGCGAGACGAATAAATAGTCACCCGCCAGCAACTTGACCTCTGCTCCCCGATCCATTGCCTCCCGCAGATACGGCGACAAGAGCCTTACACCAGAATCCATTACAAATGAAGTCAAAATATAAATGCCAGATGCTTTTCCAATACTCGGAATCAGCTCATCCGCCAAATTTTCCGTAATGAGCTTTACGTCAGGCATCCTCCACCTCGATCAGAAAGACTCGCTCTTTAAAACCGCCTCGCTTGTCTGCTTTCTCTGCGCGTATTCGCTCCAGCTCTTCTACCGTCACGCCGTGAGCTTCTGCAAGTGCATGAAGGAGCTCCATTATATCTGCTAGCTCCTCTACCGCTTCAGCGCTGTTATTTGCTGCAAAGAACTCATATGTCTCTTCCCGAAGTTTTTTGCTTAGCTCCGAAAGATACTCATTAGAATCTAATATTCTTGTATCATAAGATAAACCTTGCTTCTGTATAATTTCCGGTATACGATCACGCACTAATTTATTATAGATTGGCATGGCTTGCCTCCCATTATTATTCTTAAATTAATGTCTGAGTAAACTTATCCATAAAGTATCTTTGAAGTGATTCATCCCTGCAGAATATGTAACATCCTTTCATTCCGCGAGACATAAGTACCTTATAAATATTTTTGACAAGAGCATTAAGTTTTTCTGGATTGTTTTTAAGACCTTTCTTTCCAGTTTTATCTTTATAGTCTGTATAATTAGAGCTTAATTCTCCAGACTCAACATTGTACTTTAAGTCGTAACCAATAATAACTCCAACGTAATCAAATTCAAGTCCTTGTGTTGTATGGACACAACCTACCTGATTAATACCATCGGGATGAATTGCCCATGACTCTCGGATTGCATAACCATTCCATGGCAATCTAAAATCATACTCGTCCAATTTAACATCCGATATTTGTCCGTTTGTATTTCCCTGCTTAGGCGCAGTCCAGTCCCATGCATAGCCTGCCAATATCCTTGCTTTATGACCTTTCATTTGTTTATCTTTAATGAGATCATACAACCGATGAGGAGAGTCTACCAATCGAAAATCAAAAGATTCTTGATCCCACCCATTAAAATTACCCGTATCTCGAATTTTCAGCAAATCATCAATCCAGTTTAAATAACCTTCTGCACCTGCACATCTAAACTGTGCTTGCAAAGTATATTCATGGATCTCACTATTCTCTTTCATAGCAATTCGTTTGATCTCTTCATTCGTACCGATATCATCTGGTCGAATTCTTTGATTGTCATCGATAAAAAAAACACTCGTTCTAGCGCTTTTTATGATATCCTCAACTTGATTTACTCCTCTATACATATAACTTCCTTTTCCCTTTAAGCGGTGTGCTTCATCTACAATTAATACATCGAATTGATTTTCTTCCGTTTCCACAAAACTACCTGAGCCCATAAACAAGCTTTTGGTTCGCATCTTTGACCTTGAACTCTGCTTTGTAAGCATTTCAACCATTACATTTCTAAATGATGAATTAGGTGCTACAAATTTGGTATTCAAGTTATTACGTAATAAGCCTCCAAGGGAATTCATAGATATAACTGACTTCCCGGTACCTGGTCCACCATTTATTATGATGGTTCGCTTCTTATCTTGCTTCTTTGCTAAAGATACAATTGTTTCATAAGCAATTTTTTGTTCGTCCAATAAAACAAACTCAGAATTACCTTCAAATAATGCATTTATATGATCAATTAATATTTTAGAAGGTGTTATCCTTCCAGCTTCAATATCATAAAGAAGTTGAACTCCATCTCCTCTACCCACATATTTAAAAATAAATTGTTGCAGCTTTTTTGTTTCGTGTTGTAAAAACAACGGAGCTTCCAGTATGGTCTTTTCATACTGTTCAGCCTTTAATGGTTCCGGTGTCTTCTCACGATAGTTATGCAAAAATGCCACGGAATGTGCGGTCACTTCTTTGTCGTATACAGCAGAATTCATATCCAGTATAAACTGTCTATATGACCAGGCTTGATAAGAAGGATGGGTTGTTTCTCTAATTCCACCATTTATAGAGGTTTTAACGATATCCTCTTTATCTGTAGACCATGCTTCCTCCCATTGCTTTAGTTCAACAATGATAAAATTTTTATGCTGCATCTCATCCTTACCTGCGATAATAAAGTCTACTCTTTTACTTGTACTTGGAATGTTATATTCAATCATAACCCCGCAATCGTCCGCAACATTTGAATTGCGTATGATGCGCTCCATAAATTGCATAGAATTGTTCCATGATCGCCATTCCGAAGGGGAAGGACGTTTACCTAATTTCTCAATGAATGCCAATTCAATGTTAATAGCGATTTGATTATCATCAACCGCTTTTTTAAATTCTTCAACAGAGCTACTGTATACAATCACCTAGTCACCTTCTTATGTTAGTAGATCTATTATTTAGTAGAGAGCAATATGAGAATATTAAACATATATATGGTATCTTTCGACAAACTAGGTACTGGGTCCTGCTTAAATAGTTTTCTCATAACCCCCTTACCCACAAAAAAAAGAAGCAGCCCCAGCTGCTCCTCCCTTAACGATTCCGAAACCGCTGAAGCAACAAATAGCCGCTTACATTGGACGTTTTTTTCTTGTACACGATTTTGAAATCGTCTAGCAAGCAGGCCAAAGCTGCGCTGAGCAAACCATTGGGCACTAATGTTGCTTTGCAGGGCTCAGCGCTGCCAATCACACGTACAGAAATTATTCTGCGTGCGGAGCCGGGGACAAGGGGATTTCTTGACCAAGTGATTAACACTAAATCAGGCTGACGAACAGCTTTTACACAAGCCATATCGAACACCTCATTCCTCTTAAACTTCTCTATATCAAATGCTAGAAGCTTGTAAATGGTGCTAGAGTAGAGGCGGAGATATGAAAACAGTTCAGCACAGAAAAAAGACTCATCCCCTAGAATGAGTCCCTACCGTCCCTACCTTCTTATCCCTATTCCCTTAATCTCTTATGCTCTTACGCTCCTAAGCTCGTACTCCCATCCCCTCACCGCTCCGACCGATAAATCTCCTTCACCAATCGATAAGCCAGCTTCGGCTTGCGATACTCGCTCAGCAAACCCTTGTTATTAAAGCTCCGCGCGCGATCGCGGAAGTAAGGCCTGTCGCTTCGCACATCAACGCGAATATCAGCGAAGTGCCAAATGAGCGTGCCGACAATGCGCGGATCGTCGCGGAATATTTTCAACGCACGCGTCACCACATCCGCCTGGTAGTCTTCGCTGAACAAGCGCGGCTCCCAGCCGGCATCGCCGAAGATCCCCGCCGCGCCGAACTCGCTCATGATGACAGGCTTGCCGCCAGCGCCTTGCTTCTCCGCATTCGTATAATAATTCTTCAGCATCGTGCTGAAGCCATCGACGCTGCCCTCGTACCAGCCATAATATTTATTAATGCCGATTACATCGAAGTAGGACAGCACGATATCCTCCTCCGGATGCATAGTTGCATAGGTGACGAGCCTGCTGCTGTCCATGCTGCGGATTTTGCCGACGAAGGCTTTCGTCAGCTCCAGCGCTTCCTCCATCCGCGTATCGATCTCATTGTGGGCGCCCCAGAAAATAATCGATGGGTGATGATAGTCACGGGTGATCATCTCCTCCAGCATATGGATGCCACGTTCGATAAATATCGGGCTGGCGAGCGTCTCCCTGCTCATAAAACAGCCCCACATCGGTATCTCGCTCCAGAGCAGCATGCCATGCTCATCGAGCAAGTCGATCCAGAACTGGCTCTGCGGGTAATGCGAGCCTCGCACGATATTGCAGCCCATGTCGGTCAAAATATCAAGATCCTTCAGCATCAGCTTCGGCGGGAACGCAAATCCCCACTCCGGATGCTCCTCATGCCGATTCACCCCTTGAAGATAGACCTTCTTCCCATTCAGCAGTATGTCGCTACCCTGCACTTCAACCGTGCGGAAGCCCGTCCGATCGATAAGATCGTCCTCCCCCGCCTGAACGGTGAACGTATAAAGCGCGGGCTCACCTACCTCCCACCTGCGAACGTTCTCCAGCTTCCCTTGAAGCGTCAGCGTAGCTGCATCTCCAGCAGCAACATCAACCTGCGACGAAAGAGAAAGTCCCTCTGTGGAAGCTTGAACCTCCACCTGGCAAGCTTCCTTGCTAAGTGATCGAAGCTGAACCTGCAGTTGAATATCTGCGGCAGCATCCTTTAGCTGATAATCGATTTTCATGGAATCGATGTACACATCCGGCAGCTCCTGCAGCTCAATAGAACGAATAATCCCCCCATAGGAATGCCAGTCCGCAATATCCGTCGGCAAGGTTTGCCAGTCAACCGTGTTATCTACGCGAATCACGAGCTCATGCTTGCCTTGAGCCAGATGGGGCAGAACGACAGAGAACGACGTAAAGCCGCCAAAATGATAGCCGATATGCTGGCCGTCCACGTACACATCCGCATGATGAAGGATGCCTTCAAACACCAAGCGAATATTCGCTTCCTGCAAGTTATCAAAATAAGTACGGTACCAAACTGCGCCAATATAATCATAAGTCCCCAATTCATTATTCCAACAGGATGGAACAACATGCTTCCTGGACCCTTCCGGAAATGATGAGGCCCAACCCTCTTCCATGCCTTTATTATCAGAATCGGTGATGAAATCCCATAATCCATCCAAAAGCCTTGTAGCCCGCAGACTATGCTGCTGAAAAGCTCGTATCACAACAATCAAGCCCCTTTCATGTATGCTTCGTAAAGCGTATCATAAATGATGAGCCTGCTTGAATGGATAAACCTGATCACCCTTTGTCAAAATCGCTACAAGGATGGTGTTCTTTTAACATGAATAACCACCGGCTTTACCATCATCGGCTTTCCTATGAGAAACCGCCTGTTCCGGGCTGGAAAGATATTCGCAACACGACGGATGTGCATTCGCTCTATTGGATTCAAAGCGGTGAAGGCGACTTTCTCCATGGATTTGAGGAGGAGCAGCTGCATGTGAAGGCGGGGGACTTATTGTATTTGAAGCATGGTTTTCCGCTAACGATGTTTTCCTCTGTGGACAAGCCGCTATGTATTCGGATGCTGCTGTTTGATGTGCTCGATATCCCTTATGAAATAGATCAATGGCAGAAGCCCATCCCTGTTGATTCGCTGCATGTGCCTTTCTATAAGTCGTACTCGCCTGAGCAGGCGGATTGGCTTGAATCGCAGTTCTCCCGCATCTGGTCGATCCAAGGGACCGATCCCCATGAGCGGCAAGCCGAATTCCAGTATGTGCTGTCGCGTTTGATTTATTTTATGAAAGATACGAACATATCCCAGAATCCTTACCTGAGAGCCTTCCAGAAAGCGAAGCTTTGGATGGAAACGAGCTATCATCAGCCGATTCGGCTGGAGGAGCTGGCCCGCGACCTTAGCATTTCCGTCTCCCAATTACGCAAAATGTTCATCAAGCATACCGGCCTCTCGCCCAAAGCTTATTTGAATAAGGTTCGAAACGAACAAGCGAAGACGCTGCTGCTCCTGACGGATGAGCCGATGAAGGTGATCGCGGATGCGTGCGGATTTGCGGATGAATTTCATTTTGGCAAAATGTTTCGCGTCTGGAACGGGATCGCCCCTGCTCGCTTTCGGGCCATGAACAAATCGGAGCGCCCGTCCTGACCTCACCCGGGATAATCCGTAATGACGCCATCGACGCCAAGCTGCTTCATCCGCACTAATTGCTCGTCGCTTTGGATCGTCCAAGCAATGACCTTCCGGTTGCGATCATGAATTTTCTTGACGATCTCTTCATCCAGCAGGTCTTGCGTGTAGTTGATATAAGCGGCATAGGAGGTAAGCTCATCGAGCACCTCATCAGACAGAGGATGCTTGTCCTCGTGGATCAGCGCTGCAACCGGAACGTCCGGCAGCAGGGAGTGAATCAGGCGCGTCGATTCGAAATCGTAGGACTCGATCATGATGGCGGCGGTGTTTTTCAGCTTCTTCATCCCATGAATGCTGCCCGCTTGGCCAAACGCGGTATAGTTTAAGCGGAACTCGTATTGACGCACCACGTTCGCGACCTTCTCTTCTACGCCCGGCTCATTCGGCGACTCCTTCACCTCAATGAGCATGCCCATTTTGCCTGCGAAGCGCTCCATGACGGCCTCGAACGATACGAGGTTCGTGGCCTCGTCGTCGGTATCCGTCGTTTTGCCTGCGGGCGCATCCATCTCTTCCAGCTCCCCAAGCGTATATTCATCCACTGGGCCTGTATGCTCTGTCGTGCGGTCCACGGTATCGTCATGTATGACCACGAGCTCCCTGTCCTTGCTCAGCTGCACGTCAAACTCGATGTAATCGGAGCCCAAACGTTCGGCCTCCTCAAAGGCGGCCATCGTATTCTCAGGCTCGTTGCCGGAAGCGCCTCGATGCGCAATGACAAGAAACCCTTCAGGCGTATTCGGATTGGCCGCGGAGACGATCAGCACCGCGCAGCCAGACACGATCAAGAGCAATCCTGCCCTGCGCCAAAAATAAGCTGTTTTTAGTCTGCTCATGCTTCCACCTCCTGTAGTCCTACTACTTTAAACACGCGCCGCTGCAAACGAAACAAAAAAAAGGAACAACCTCCGCATGGGGGTCATTCCTTTCTAATTGTGCACACGATTATTTCGCCGAATACTCCGATGTAGCTGTATCCAGCATCGACTGCCAGTTATCGAACTTCGTTTCTCTGGCTACGTGGCGGTCAAAGAGCTCATCCGGAATATCTTTAATATCCTCGCGTGTCTGAACTTGGAAGTTGCCCTTCTCCAGAAACTCGCCAAAGCTGTTCCAGTTCGAGTGCTTGCTCATGAACGCTCCGTTAAACAACGCCTCCAAGGAGACATGGTCCGGATCCTCCTGAATCGTTTTCTGACCTTGCAGCTCTTTCAATAAATCCTCAAATGACATTGGCTTTTGCTTTCTCAGACGATCACCCCTAGTTTTAGTTAAACTGTTCTTGCTATTGTAACGTCATCTTAGCTTATTAGCATCGGATCCGATTGGTCCGTCACTACGGGAATCGTTTTTTTGATCATTTTCTGAATGTCCTTCAAATATGGCAATTCCTCCGACTCGCAGAAAGAGATCGCGATACCGCTCAAACCGGCTCTGCCCGTTCTTCCAATGCGGTGAACGTACGTTTCCGGGATGTTCGGCAGGTTGAAATTGATCACATGGGAAAGCTCATCGACATCGATTCCTCTTGCTGCGATATCCGTGGCTACCAATACTCGTGTTGCTCCGCTTTTGAAGCTGCTTAGCGCATTTTGGCGGGAGTTCTGTGATTTGTTGCCGTGAATGGCTTGCGCCGTAATGTTCACTTTATTCAATCCGCGCACCACGCGGTCAGCCCCATGCTTCGTACGGGTAAATACGAGCGCCGACACGATGGAGGGATCCTCCAGCAAATGGTTCAGCAAGCCCTGCTTATCGCTTTTCTCTACATGATACACAGATTGAGCGATTCGATCCACCGTGGAGGAAGCAGGCGTAATTTCTACTTTCACGGGGTTGACCAGCAGCGCTTTGACCAGCTTGGAAATTTCCGGCGGCATCGTAGCCGAGAAAAATAACGTTTGTTTTTTGCTAGGCATTTTGGTGATAATTCTCTTCACGTCGTGGATAAAGCCCATATCGAGCATCCGGTCCGCTTCGTCAAGCACGAGAATTTGCACATGCTGCAGGTTCACAAACTTCTGATTGATCAGATCAATCAGCCTGCCCGGCGTAGCTATTATAACATCTGCGCCGCGTTCAAGCGACCGCTCCTGCGCTTTTTGTGAGACGCCGCCCACGATTGCGACCGAACGCAGATCCGTAAACTGGCTGTAGGCTTGAATATTTTCCAAAATTTGCAAAGCGAGCTCCCGCGTAGGCGTCAAAATCAGGGAGCGCGTACGGCGCACGCCTTGCGGCTTGCCCTGCTGCTCGCTCAGCAGCTGAACGATTGGCAATGAAAAAGCTGCCGTCTTCCCCGTTCCCGTCTGGGCGCAGCCGAATAGATCCTTGCCGGTCAATACGACTGGAATCGCCTGCTCCTGAATGGGTGTCGGTGAGGTGTAGTTTTCTTTGTCCAGCGCTTTTAATATCGCCGGTGAAAGCTTAAGGTCGTTAAATGTCATTTTGTCTCCTTCATTTTGCAACACACGAATTCTAATGCCTGTAGCCTGTTTTCACTTAATTAAAGGTCATCCATGCCGTTTGGCCGAGCACTTCAAAGCCTTGTTTATACCAAAAATTACGCGTTACACCTAGTGTGTATACGTACATTTTTTTGCCAGGATATTTCGCTTTCAGCCAGTTCGTAAAGGAGGCCGCATAGCCCTTGCCTTCATATTCCTTGAGCACATCCAGCGCTTCTATAAAAATAAAATCCTTCTTGTTCTTAATTTCGATATAGAAGTCCTTCTGCAGATATTTCTCATCATCGCTAAAATAGTCCTTCTCGGCCTTCTGGATGAGCTGCTTCCCGTTCTCGTACTCCCAGATAACGCCGTAGCCGACCATCGTCTCTTCAGCTTCTATGAGATAAATCTCTTCCGGCAGCTCCGCTTGCTCCCGCTTGCTCAGCTCAGCCGCATGATAAGCGGTGACGATCTCGCCAAGCGCGGCTTGCATTTCTTCATCAAAGGGTCTAGCTATAATCGTAGACATTCCTGATCTCCTTTTGCTTCTTGAAGCATATACCGTCTCTAAATAAAAAGAAGCAAGGGTACTGCTTCGTTCCCAGCTTCTTCTATTGGTTGTTGTATATTCTATTGTCCTTAGCCATCTTACCATAAATCAGCGCTGTCAACTAGTAAATATCGCTTCCATACGATCCCAGTCGTGCAAGCTATGGTCAAATTTTACCCCCTGTGAAATGGAAATATCCCCCTTCCCAACCTACGCGGTTCGACTCATGATTATAGTAGGTACACAAAATCTTAATAAATCTCGCAAGGGAGGTGCAGATTCAACGAAGCTCTATCGCCATAAGGATGGACTTTTGCTGCTATCCATTTGCAGCCCCGCAGCACCCCACCATGATCAAACACCGGCACCCAGACCTTTATTCCCAAAGGCTACTGCAATGTTCGAATATGAATAATTGAGGTGATATGGTGAGTTTTTTGGCCCAAAAGAAGAATATGAAATTTTACGCCCTTATGCTCAGCTTCGTTCTTTTGTTTATCCCCTTATTGAATGCCTCCGTGTCTTATGCCGAGGACGGCGGCGCTCCCGCGCTAGCAGACCCCGCTGCCCCGCAAAACCTTAGAGTAGCCCAAGATTCCATCACGGCTACTGGCGCAACGATTAAATGGGATATCAACCCTGATATTAACGATATTGATGTATGGAATGCGGACAATAATGAATATTTAGACTGGGGCAACAGCGGTTCCCGCACCTTTGATAAGCTGAAGCCCAATACGACCTATCGGATGTACGTCACCTGGTACGAGAGGCCCGCAACGAAAGCGCATAAGAGCAATATCATCGAATTTACTACCCCCGATGGCGAAGTCGTAGCCCCTCCAGCCGTTGGCGCCAGAAATTTAACCGTGCTGGATGTTACTCATAACACCGTTTCATTGGCATGGGACCCCGCTCCCGGTATCGCGCATTATTGGATATGGGACGTAAACAACAAATACATTTTATGGGCGAATGACGGCGCGCAAACCGTTGGCGGCCTAGAAGCCAATACCACCTATACTTTTTATGTCGGACCTGACGGCATACAAGCGGCAAACCTGACGCCTGAGCAAAAAAGCAATCTCGTGACATTCACGACAACGGAAGATGAGAGCGAATACGCGGAGCCTCCATTAACGCCTCCGCAGCATTTGAAGGTGTCATCGGTAACCGATTCGAGCGTCACTTTAAAATGGACCGGTAGCCCCGGCGCAGACGGCTATGACCTGTACGTGGACGGCGGCTGGAAAAGCGGCGTATGGGACGGCTCCAATACGGTTACTTACACGCTCTCCGAAGAACAGACGGTAGCCGGTTCGGTTTATTTTGAAGTCGGCGCACAGAATTCCGTCAACAAGAAGGTATCCGCGAACAGCAATGCGGTAGCCCTCACTTGGGGCGAGCTTCTCGCTCCGCGCGATGTCCAGATCGTAACGGCCAACCGTACGACGGTTGCGCTAGGCTGGGCCCCGACACCGGGCGCCACCAGCTATGCGATTTTCCAAGATGGACAGCAAGTAGGCACTAGTGATACGAACCGCTATGCGGCTACTGGCTTAACGGAGGGCCAAGCTTACTCCTTTGCCGTAGTTGCCAAGAACAATCTGTGGGAATCACCCGAAAGCGCTAAGCTAACAGCCGTTCCGGGCAGCGATTATAACATCGTAACGTATTACAGCTCATGGTCCGTCTATGAGACTGGGCGCAATTACAAGCCCACGGACGTCGACGTTTCACAAGTGACCCATATCAATTACGCATTTGCCGATCTGTGCTGGAAGAAGTATGGCACAGGCGCAACCGCCTGCCAGAACGAGAATATCCCGCTGCAAAAGGATTATGTCTATGACGGGGAGATTGTCGTAGGCGACCAAGAGTTTGATTTGAGCAATTTTGCAACGTTCGCAACGATCAAAGAGAGCAATCCGCATCTGAAAATGATGATTTCGGTCGGCGGCTGGTCCTGGTCCAAAAACTTCTCCAACATGGCTGCCACCGAAGAAACCCGTCGCCTATTCGCTGACTCCACCGTCAAGTTCCTTCGCGAATACCAGCTCGACGGCGTCGATATTGACTGGGAATACCCGGTAGAGGGCGGAGAAACGCACAACATCCATCGCCCAGAGGATAAAGAAAACTTCAAACTTACGATGCAAACGATTCGCGAAGCTTTGGATGCGGCAGGCACCGAGGACGGCAAATATTATTTGCTGACGATCGCATCCGGCCAAGGCGATAACTTTGTCGTAAACGCCGATCTTGCGAATGCATCGAACGCTTTGGACTTTATTAACATTATGACTTACGACTACAGCGGAAGCTGGGAGCTGCTTGCCCATCACAACGCTCCGCTCTACGCAGACAAGAACCATCCGAAGGATACCGCGCCACGGAACAATGTGACTGGCGGCGTACTCGGCCATCTAAGCGGCGGCGTGCCTGAGCACAAGCTTGTGCTTGGCATTCCGTTCTATGGCAAGGCTTGGAGCGGCTGCCCGGATAACGGCGAATACGCGACCTGTACCGATATCCCGGCAGGATCGTGGGAGAAGGGCATTTTCGATTATTCCGATTTGGAAAATAATTTCGTGAACAAAAACGGCTTCGTCCGTCACTGGAATGAAGCGTCTAAGGTTGCTTACTTGTACAATAGCGAGACTCAAACCTTCATTACCTATAATGATCAAACCTCGATGAAGTACAATGCTTCTCTCGTGAAGTCGCTCAACTTGGCGGGCGTCATGAGCTGGGACAACAGCGGCGACCGCAATCTGACGCTCGCCACTCAGTTGGTGCATGATTTGCCGATTGACGGCGTCGTAGACGCGTCTGCCTTGCCAGCGCCAGCTAAGCTGATCGCAGCTGCAACGGAGCAAAATGCGATTCACATCCAATGGGATGCCGCGCTGGGAGCCAACGATTATGAGGTATTCGTTAATCAGCAGTTTATTGGCCACACCAGCGACACGAAATATACGATAGGCTCGCTGATCTCTGGCACGAGCTATAAGATTCATGTGCTGGCCACTGTGAAAGAAGGAGAGCACATTGTGAAAGTATCCGCAGCTAGTCCTGTGCTTTCCGTGACGACAACAGCTGCCCCTCCATCCGGAGGCGGCGGAGGATCGGTTGTAACGCCAAGCAGAGACAAGGATGAACTCGATACCACAATTACAAAAGACGGCAGCAAATGGACGGTGACTGTGCAGAGCGATACCGCTGTGAAGACCATTGAGGCTTCAAGCTCCGCTGCTTTCACTGTAAAGATAGGCAATGAAGCCAAGCAAGCAGGCATCCTTGTCTCCAAGGCGGTGATTGAGGCAATTGCCAAAAAAGGAGACCATGCCGCGCTTACGATTCTATGGAACGGCATCTCCTACAGCATTCCAATTCATGCCGTCCATCTTTCCGCTGACATTCGAATTACAATTAGTTCGCCAGAGGCGAGCGTCATTGATCAGATTACTGCTTTGTCGGAGAAAAGCGGGCTGAAGCTCCTTACAGCGCCGATTGACTTCAAAATCGAACAGCTCAAGGCTGATCAAACCTATGCGGAAATCACCAATTTCGGCAAGCATCCGTTTAGCAGAAGCTTTACCTTAAACGGCAAAGACGTGAACATCAGCCGCGCCACAGGCGTCGTTTACCATCCTGAGACGGGTACCTTCCGCTCTGTTCCAACTAAATTCAAAAGCAACACGGACGGAACGGTAACGGCAGAATTAAGCCGCAACGGCAACAGTGTCTATACGATCCTAGAATCCAATTTCAACTTCAAGGACGTAACGGCGGAATGGGCGCGCAAGGATGTCGAGCGTGCAACTGCCAAGCTGATCGTGTCCGGTGAAACGGCGGATCGGTTCGGCGTTAACAGTGCGATTACCCGTGCAGAGCTGATATCGATCATCGTCAAAGGGCTGGGCATCTTGCCGGATATCGCAAGCCAACCTTTCCATGACGTAGATGCAACATCCAAGTATGCCGGGGACATTGTGGCTGCGAAGAAGCTCGGACTTATTAAAGGGACCAGCAATACAACGTTTAATCCAAACGGCACCATTACGCGCCAGGATTTAGCCGTTATTTTGGCCAATGCTTTGCATTACGCAGGCCAGAGCGGTCAAGCGGACCTAGCTACGCTCAGCCGCTTTAAGGACCACGCAAAGATTTCCGGTTATGCGAAGGCCTCGGTTGCTTTGGTCGTGGAGCAGCAGATTATGCTAGGCGTCTCCCCTACTGCGTTTGATTCGTTGTCCAAGGTGACCAAAGCGCAAGCCGCGGTAACGGTAATGAGACTGCTGGATTCGCTTAAATTAACGTAGGAAGCAGCAGCAATTGAAAGAAGCCCGAGCAGACGATGATCTCTGCTCGGGCTTCTTTTTGTTTTGTTATCGATTCTTCTTCGTAAAAGATTGAACCGCATGCTTCAGCTTATCGCGCGCATCTTTGTTTCGCATCAGATAGGTGACTCCCATTCCGATTGCAGTAAACAACACCTTTTTCTTGCTCATGATGGCTGCCTCCTTGGGTATGTCTTTTTATGAATATACCCTCTTGGACGCTGTTCTAAGCAGGGAAATTAGACTGGACTGCAAGAAGCCATCGGTGGAAATCTTATCACCAATGCTAACTTGAGTGCTGCTTACGCTAAGGTCTCCTAGGAGCGAGTGCGCTTAAGGCCGCCGTGAGACTTGACTAGCTTCTCATATTTATTAAACTCGCCAGAGGCGTTCGTCGCCGAGCCTATGAAGGTGTAACCACAGTTCAGGTAAAAGCGGTTCAGCTTCTCATTGTTGGCGATGCAATCCAGCCGGATGCGGTCCTTGCCTGAAAAATGGATACCCGAATCCGCCCAATGTACGATGGCCTCGCCCAAGTCCTTGCCGGCCGCCTCACGGTTAATATTAAGGCGGTGCAGATACACGGAGTTCTCATGCCCCTCGTCGCCCCAAAGCTCCCGGTCCCACGCGCTTGCCTGCTGCATTAGCATAACCATCCCTACCAACACACTGCCCTGTATGAATATGTAGACTTCGCCGCGTTTAATTGCTTCCGGAGTCTGATGGGAATCCACGCCATGCAGCAGCCCGCCCCATTGCGTAGAGCCTTTGCTCTTCAGCCATTGCGCCGTCTGAATCAGCAGCTCAAGTACCTCCGCCGTATCCTCTGGCTTTGCTTGAAACACTTTAATATCGTTTAGTATGGTCCCAATCGGATCCGTGTGCGTATTCGCAGACATGCGTCTTACCTCCATTACCTTCACATTCGTCTTATCAGCATACCTAGAACGAAAAACTTGCGTTTAGTCGCTGCGGGAATTGATTATTCTTACGATAAAGGCTCCAGCCCGATTCTTTGATCATGTTAGACATTTAAAGGTAAGAATCCAGTTGCAATGGCAACCTTTTCATTTCTCCAAAACGATCTCCTCGCTATGCAAAAGCTACATTTCTTTCGTTCAACCAATATAGCGGGAATTTGTCCCTCTATTTTAAGGGATTTCGGCTGTTTGATGCATTTAGATGCAATTATTCCCCTACTCCTACTAAGGGGCTCAACGAATCTTATCGCAACGGCGAAGCTCCTAACGCTTCATTACGCTAATTTCGCTCCATTACAATTGATACAACGTTACCTCATAGTCCTCGAACACTTCTGCAATGATGTTACTCACAACGTTCCAATCTCCATTCGCCAAACCGCAGCCGATATTATAAGGCAATGCCACGCTCAATTGAGCTTCGGCTGCTTTTTGTTTAAGCGTCGTTAGCGCTTTGCGCAAGGCATCATAATCGGTATAAAGTTGACTGCTCTTGCCATAATAAAACTGACCAAACAGGTTGGCTATCTTCTTATCGCCCTTGCCGTCGATCAAATGACATTCGCCTAGCAGCTTTTTTTTATTTGACGTGCTTTTGGATTTCTCTATAAAAGCATGATAAGCCTCCGGATATTTCGTTCGAATGACTCTAGCGATGCCGGAGCCCATGACGCCCTGGCAGTTAACCTGATGTCCTAGAATATCCTCCTTAGCATTCGTTAGATCGCCTTGGATTATTTTTACGGCCATTCTGCTCACAACCTTTATTGGATATGGATTCATTTTGCTATATGAATGAACTTCTATCATAACATAATGCTATTGAGGTGGAGGTTCGGAATCCTAATCCTAATCATGTTTGATCTTCTATTAAAGAAATTTTAATTGTAGTTATGAGACAAGAAACAAAAAAGGTTATCCCTCTAGCAGCTTTCCAGCTGCTTTTGGGATAACCATCTTCGGGATGCTTCTGTTTACATGTTAGATTTAGATCAGATCAGATTTCTGCAGCAACCGTTGGACGATCGCCGCTACCTCTGCACGGGTCATATTTTCTTTAGGTGCAATCCAAACGCTGCTTCTGCCTGTAACAACTCCTGCTTGCAAGCAAGCTAGAACGCTGTCTTTGGCCCATGCGGAGACGCTAGCCATGTCATTGAATGGAGTTAGCATTTCCGCCGTGCCTCCTGCTGCAAGCTTCGATTGAAGCTCGGTAATCTTCATCGCTTTGGCGATCATGACCATCGCTTGCTCGCGTGTAATCTTTTCTTGCGGTTTAAAGGTACCGTCCGCGAATCCGGTGATTATTCCATACGAGTAAGCAGTCTGTATAGCTGCTGCATACCAGTCGGAGCTTTTGATATCCGAGAAAGGCGCGGTTCCTTTATCCAATTCAAGTCCTAGTCCACGTACGATAATAGCCGCAAATTCGGCGCGCGTAATATCTTGGTTAGGGTTGAATACGTCATTCCCAACGCCGTTGATGATGAGTCTTGAACCCATATCATTAACCGCATCCTTCGCCCAATGCTTCGCTACATCCGTAAACTCGATTGGATGCCATACAACCGTATATGTGCTGTTTGTAAGGCTGTTCACGATGGCAAAATATTTACCTTCTTCTTTCACGATCTTCGTCGGCACGTGGCGTACCGTTCCATCCGGCTCAACGACGATACCCGTCGTAATTTTATTAGGATCTACATTGTCCGGCAAAGCAATCTTGCGCTCGATATAAGCATTAAACTTGGTGATGTCTATAACCTTTGTTCCTGATTGGGCTGTAACTGTAAAGTCCAGCGGAGGAAGTACAAGGTCAAACTCACCTTTAAGCGCTGCATTTTCAACCAATTTAAACGTGTCTGCTAATGGAACTGAAATCTCAATATGAATAATAATATCCTGCAGCGCTACGTTTGTTCCAAGCTGAGCAAGAATAGCATTAATGTTTATTTGCTCCGCAGGCAGCGTGTATGTCGCTTTTTCTGTCCTAATTTCCAGAACGGCTTGCTTGTTCTCCATGTTTTTGATCATTTGGCCGTTCAATTCGCCTACGATAACATCGGATTTCACATTCACCGGAATGGTAACCACGGAATGCTGTCCTTCTGCCGCAAGCTTCTCATCCAGCTTCTTCTGGTCAACAGCTATCGTCGTAACCGATTGGTTATTTACTTGCGTCGTTGTAGCTGTACCTGCTTTCTCGATCTTGCCATTCACCAAAACATCCACATCCGTTGTAGATGCCGGAGGCGTTGTGGTGACAGGAGGAGTCGTAGGCGTCGGTGCAACAGGAATCACAGCCTGAGAGGCTGCCGAAGCGGCACTTGATCCCGATGCGTTGATAGCCTTCACCGTGAACGTATAGCTTGTACCGTTAGTCAAACCTGTGAAAGTAACCGTGCTCCCTGTTCCCGTTAAAATAAGATTACCAGGCAGCGCCGTTACCTCATAACCCGTAATCGGGCTATCGCCGCTAATTGTCGGCACTGTAAACGTAACGATTGCCTGTCCATTTCCAGCAGTCGCCGATACATTCGTTGGCGTTGACGGTAGATTTGGAACAAACGTCAATATGGTTTCTGCGCCCGCTGGAGTACCCGTTGCAGCATCTGCTGCAATACGTACAAGCACAGTATTCGTGCCTGTTAAATTCGGAGCATTCGTTCCGTCATACTTCACATAGCTGCCACCGTCCACTTTAAACTCCATCGTCGTATTCAAGCCCGTGATGGTGTTCGTTGTGTCATTTGCTGTTACGCTAGGTGCTGCTGGCGCTGGCGGGTTTGGCGTAAACGCCAAGGTCGCCGCGGCTCCTGCTGGCGTTCCGGTTACCGCATCTTCCGCTATGCGTACAAGAACGGTATGTGCTCCAGATAAATCTGGCGCATTCGTTCCGTCATACTTCACATAGCTGCCACCATCCACTTTAAACTCCATCGTCGCATTCAAGCCTGTGATGGTGTTCGCTGCATCATTCGCTGTTACGCTAGGCGCAGCTGGCGCTGGCGGGTTCTGTGTAAACGTGAGGGTCTTCACTGCTCCTGCTGGCGTACCCGTCGCCAAGTCTGCTGGGATACGTACAAGCACGGTATGCGCTCCAGACAAGTCTGGCGCATTCGTTCCGTCATATTTCACATAGCTGCCGCTATCCACTTTAAACTCCATCGTCATATCCAAACCATTGATGGTGTTCGCTGCATCGTTAGCCGTTACGCTAGGTGCTGCTGGCGCTGGCGGGTTTGGTGTGAATGTCAGCGTGCTTGCTGCTCCCGCTGGCGTTCCAGTTACCAAATCTTCGACTACGCGAACAAGTACAGTGTGCGCACCTGACAAGTCTGGCGCATTCGTTCCGTCATATTTTACATAGCTGCCGTTGTCTACCTTAAACTCCATCGTTGTATTCAAACCTGTGATGGTGTTCGCTGCATCGTCAGCCGTTACGTTTGGTGCGGCTGGTGCTGGCGGGTTCGGCGTAAACGTCAACGAGATTGCTGCTCCTGCTGGCGTGCCGGTTAACGCATCTTCCGCTACGCGTACAAGGACGGTGTGGGAACCCGCTAAATCTGGCGCATTCGTTCCGTCATACTTCACATAGCTGCCGCCATCCACTTTAAACTCCATCGTCGCATTCAAGCCTGTGATGGTGTTCGCTGCATCATTCGCTGTTACGCTAGGCGCAGCTGGTGCTGGCGGATTCGTTGTAAATGTCAGGGTCTTATCCGCCCCTGCTGGCGTGCCTGTCGCTAGGTCTGCTGGAATTCGAACAAGTACGGTGTGCGCACCGGATAAAACTGGCGCATTCGTTCCGTCATATTTCACATAGCTGCCGCCATCCACTTTAAACTCCATCGTCGTATCCAAACCATTGATGGTGTTCGCTGCATCGTTAGCCGTTACGTTTGGCGCGGCTGGCGCTGGCGGATTCGTTGTAAACGTCAGGGTCTTATCCGCTCCTGCTGGCGTACCCGTCATTAAGTCTGCTGGGATACGGACAAGCACGGTATGCGCTCCAGTTAAATCCGGCGCATTCGTTCCGTCATATTTCACATAGCTGCCGTTGTCTACTTTAAACTCCATCGTTGTATCCAAACCATTGATGGTGTTCTCTGCATCGTTAGCCGTTACGCTAGGTGCAGCTGGCGCTGGCGGATTCGGTGTGAAAGTCAAAGTCGCATCCGCTCCTGCTGGCGTTCCAGTTAACGTGTCTTCGGCTACCCGAACAAGAACCGTATGCGAGCCAGATAGATCTGGCGCATTCGAGCCTGTGTATTTCACATAGCTACCACCGTCCACTTTAAACTCCATCGTTGCATCCAAATCTGTGATGGTGTTCGCTGCATCGTTAGCCGTTACGCTAGGTGCAGCTGGCGCTGGCGGGTTTGGTGTAAACGTTAATGTCTTCTCCGCTCCTGCTGGCGTTCCGGTTAGCGTGTCTTCGGCTACGCGAACAAGAACCGTGTGCGAGCCAGATAGAACTGGCGCATTCGAGCCCGTGTATTTCACATAGCTGCCGTTGTCCACTTTAAACTCCATCGTTGTACTCAAACCTGTGATGGTGTTCGCTGCATCGTTAGCCGTAACGTTTGGCGCAGCCGGTGCTGGCGGGTTCGGTGTAAACGTTAATGTCTTCTCCGCTCCTGCTGGCGTTCCGGTTAACGTATCTTCGGCTACGCGAACAAGAACCGTGTGCGAGCCCGTAAGATCTGGCGCATTCGAGCCTGTGTATTTCACATAGCTGCCGCCATCCACTTTAAACTCCATCGTTGTATTTAAGCCCATAATGGTGTTCGCTGCATCGTTAGCCGTAACGTTTGGCGCAGCTGGCGCTGGCGGGTTTGGCGTAAACGTTAATGTCTTCTCCGCTCCTGCTGGCGTTCCAGTTACTTCGTCTTCAACGATACGAACGAGGACGGTGTGCGAACCAGCCAAATCCGGTGCATTCGTTCCGTCATATTTCACATAGGCGCCGCCATCCACTTTAAACTCCATCGTGGTATTCAAACCTGTGATGGTGTTCGCCGCATCATTAGCTGTTACGTTCGGTGCAGCTGGTGCTGGCGGATTTGGCGTGAATGTCAACGTCGCATCCGCTCCCGCTGGCGTACCTGTAGTCAAGTCTGCCGGAATACGCACAAGCACAGTATGCGAACCCGTTAAGTCTGGCGCATTCGTTCCGTCATATTTCACATAGCTGCCGCCATCCACCTTAAACTCCATCGTGTTATTCAAACCTATGATGGTGTTCGCCGCATCGTTAGCCGACACGCTAGGCGCGGCTGGTGCTGGTGGATTTGGTGTAAATGTTAGCGTGGTTACTGCTCCCGCTGGCGTTCCAGTTAGAGCATCTTCAACGACGCGAACGAGGACGGTATGCGAACCGGACAAATCTGGTACATTCGATCCGTCATATTTCACATAGCTGCCGCCATCCACTTTAAACTCCATCGTGTTATTCAATCCTGTGATGGTGTTCGCTGCATCATTTGCCGTTACGTTAGGCGCAGCTGGAGCTGGCGGGTTTGGCGTAAACGTCAACGTCGTCGCTGCTCCTGCCGGCTTTCCGCTTGCTGCATCTTCTGCTACGCGAACAAGAACCGTGTGCGAGCCAGAGAGGTCTGGCGCATTCGTTCCGTCGTATTTTACGTAGCTGCCACCGTCCACTTTGTATTCCATCGTGGTATTCAAACCTGTGATCGTGTTGGCTGCATCATTTGCCGTTACGCTTGGCGCAGAAGGTGGAGCCGTATCTCTCACTGTAACTGCGAGCGGCTGGGCAGCGCCCGCGCTAAATTCAAACGAAAGGCTCAATAGCCCGTCAGCCTGACTTGCCAAATAAGCTTTATGAATCGTTACTACATCGCCGGAAACCGTATAATCGGTCCCCAGAGACAAGGGGGATGCACCGTTGCTTATTCCCGTTAACGTATTGCCATTCAATGTCAGGGTGACACTTACGTCTGCTTGAGCGGATGCTTCCTTATCAAAGCTAGCCACGCTTGTACTAAGCGTACTATCTGTAACAGGAGCAGAGCCGGAAGTTGCTATCACTAATTGAGATGAACCTGAGATAATTACTCTATTAGCCATTTCCATTAGGGCCAGCGGGTAGTTGCCTGTAAATGCAACGCCAGCATCCTGCCAGTTTTGGCCTTGATCATTAGAATAATAGAGTACAGGGAAATAATTAGCATCGGATACGATCGTGTAAATGTTGCTGCCTTTCTGAGCTACCATCGTGGATGCGCCATAATAAGTGTAAGCATCGGTGACGGAGGCAGCGCTCCATGTTGTCAGATCATCGCTTGTACGCGAGAGCACATTATAATCCCCGTTGTTGCCTAATAAGATATACTTGCTTCCATCAAAAATAATATTAATTAATCCATCCGTCGGCTCTGGATAATTGCTAGAGCGATCCGTCCAGGTTTCACCATCCGCAGATGTCCATATCGCTACAGCTACCACATGACCTTGGTTATTATAGCTATTGCCTAAAGCGATAAACATATTGTTAGCGTAGGTTACCGAATAGAGGCTTTGTATGGATGTTGAAGGAATTTGTGCAGGCTCGCTCCACGTTATGCCGTCCGAGGACGTCCTTATCGCTTGGTGAGCTCCTTCAACCCCAACAACAACGAATTTCCCATTCCCGAAAGCCAAGTCATAAGCGTTCACTGTGTTGGATAAACCTGTACCTTGCGTCCATGAAGTACCGTTGCTAGAAGTCGCAAGGCTTGTTTTCCACGTGGATGAGGGATTTTCCCCGCCTACAGCAACATATATGCCATTTCCGATGGCGGCAGCCTTGAAAGCTGTCGTCCAGGCTGCCAGAGGCACCTTGCTCCATGAAGCCAAATCGGTCGACGTCCAGATTGTTCCATCGTTCCCTTGCTGTCCTACAGCAATGTACTGCGTTCCGTCATAGATAATTTCGTTGAAGCTGCCGCCCCACTTGTGGCTCCAATCGCTTCCATTGGATGCAACGAGCAAGCCTTCGTTACCTGCTCTGAAATATTTTCCATTTACATAAAAAGCCCGCTGGGCAACAAAACTGTTCGTAAAGGGCTGCATTGTCCATGCCGTACCATTCGCCGATGTGTACACAGCGCCATAGCCGGTGGTACGGTCGAAACCGAACATATAATAATTGCTTCCGTCATAGAAGCCATCAAACATTTGATTATCGACCTGCATAGCCGTTTGTTTAAAAGGAGCGCCCATTAAAGTGAAATTCACCAAATCAGTAGACGTCCAAATATAAGCGCTTGGGTCTGAAACAAAATAACGATCCTTCATCCAGACAAGCATGTTCGTGCCGGTAGACGGCGCCGAATTAGGCTGCATAGGTTGCGCCGAAGTCCATGTCGAACCATTTGTCGTAGAATAAATCTTGCCGCGGTCGTCGCCAACCGCCAATTTCGTTCCGTTATTGCCTACTGTTACTCTCGTCAAAAAGTAATCAGAGTTCAACCCCGTAGGGGTAAGCGTAGTCCAGGTCTGCCCGTTCGCCGAGGTTAGCAATTTCCCTTTAAGGAGCGCATAGAACGCACTGCTGCCATTAAACGTCAAAAAGACAACGTCAGAGATACTTGCCGATACTGTGGATACTTGCTGAGTCCAGCTTTCCCCGTCAGCAGACGTTAAAATAACGCCTTCGTTGCCAACTGCGACAAATATTCCGTTGCCATATGCAACCCCATTAAACATAAAGCTTTCTGGAGCTGTAACGCCTGTATACGTAGTATTATCTGCTTTAGTTTTTACATTTTTCCATTGCTCCGCATCTAGCGAATTAATGATTGCGCCGTAATATCCGACCGATACGTAAATATTGTTGCCGTAGGCTACCGACTTCATCGAAGAACCTGGCAGCATCGTCTCGCTGTGTGTCGTAAAACTATCCGGCCCGGCCGCAGCATATGTACTAGGAATAATAGCGGACCACACGATAACAATCGTGAGCAATAGGGATAATAATTGGCTTACTTTAAAAATTTTCACTAGTCTACCCTCCATGTTTATCTTATTTTCAAAACGCCAACCTATCCGATTCCTTTCTGTCCGATTCCCCCTCGATCAACTAACAAGATTCGACAAATACAAGTATCAAATTCGACATCCCTCTTGGAAATCCTTTAGCATTTTATGCCTCTTTTCACAAAATTTTTTCTACACTTTTTCTTGCACTTTTTTTCAAAAAAAGAGTCCCGGAAACCGTTTACAAATTAGGAACTTATATTCCAAATGCAAACAAAAAAAGAGGAGCTCAGCCCCTCACCCTCTACATTTATTATGATGAAGCTAACCTTACTTTTTGCCGGTTGGCAGCCATTTGTTTGTAGCCATAATATAGTCCCAAGACAACAATAATAGCTATGGATAGGATAGAAGAATGAAAGGCTAACATGCCGATAATAAATAAGGCAAGAACCGCTCCGCTAAGCTTAATGAATTTGTTCTTAATGAGGACGATTCCGGCCAAGATACCAATCAAGGCGTTGATGGTCAAAAAGCTGTTAGCGAATGCCACAAGCTTCTCTAAGTCGAAAATCTTGACTTGAACAAGTAGAAGCACGATGGCATTCAACAAGACGATCGCAATAACCGCAACATACGGCACCTCCTGCTTCGTACGTTTGCCTAATAGGGAAGGAAGCACCTTCTCTTTTGCCAAGGAGGCCGCAAGCCTCGATATCCCTCCGACATATAGAAAATAGGTGGATGAGCAAAGAAATAGCGCAAGCACCGCCATAATGAGATTACTCATCTTTCCAAATAAAGCGTAGAGAATGACCGTTATCGTTAATCCACCATCCCCATACATGCTGGTATCTGTCCACTGGATGGAAGCCGCCACCACCAAATTAACGGCTGAAATGGCGATAATGCTAATAAATATTGCTTTGGTGATCGTTTTCTTAGGTTCAATCACATCCGCACTGTAGTTACCGATAATTTCCCAGCCAAATATGGTCCAAAACAAAATAAGCAGCGCATAACTAAAATCCGAAAAGTCGAAGCTTCTGGCAATCGCCATCGATTTAGGATGATCCAGCAAGCTTTTTGCACCGCCAAGAAACAATACAGCAGCCGCAATGATGGACATGACAAACGCGATTTTTCCTAAAATATTAATTCGTGCCAGCAACATCCCCGTACAGATCGGCAGCAAGAAGTAACTAACCGTTAATGCTGATGCAAAATTCAGCTTCTCCATATATTGCCCAGCCGTAAGCAGCACCGCAGCTGCGCCAAAGGTAACCCCAATAATAAGATAAAAAGCCGCTAACCGTTTCACTTGGGCACCGAAAACACGCTCAATGGCCTGGGTGGCGCCGCCATCTCCCGGAAATTGTATACTAATAAATCCAAAGATAAAAGCGACGATAAAACTGACAACGATGATCAATGCCCATGCCAGAATGGCCCAATCCTTCGCTATGTTATGTACGATTGGTGGTAAGATTAAAATACCTGATCCTAATATGGGGCCGATGATCAAGCCGCTCAGCCCGAATGCTCCCATCTTCTTCTGCTTCATTCCCTTTACGTCCCTTCTGCTAGAAAACCTTCTCATGATAGGTTTCAACTAAAATTATACCGTGACGATCAGTCATGCGTTTAAACATAAAACACATGGTTTGTTATCGATTTTACCGATAACAAATTGACCCTCGATAGGGAGTGAAATAGAATGATATTAACGATAAGCAGGAGGATGACGAGGCATGACCTTTCAGCAAATGAAATACGTAGCCGAGATTGCAAGGTGCGGCTCGATTAACAAAGCAGCGAGCAAGCTGTTTGTCTCTCAATCCAGTATTAGCAGCGCTCTGAAAGAGCTTGAAACGGAGCTTAATATTTCTATTTTCAAACGAAGCAATCAAGGAGTGGAACTAACGGTAGAAGGGCGACAGTTTCTAAGCTACGCAAGCTCTTTGCTCGAGCGTAAGGAATACATCGAGAGCCTCTATGCTTCCAATCATTTGGAGCCCGAGGCACAGTTCTCAATCTCTACCCAGCGGTATCCCTTCGCCGTGGACGCCTTTGTACAGCTGGTCAACCAGATGAATAACCCCCGCTTTAACTTTACCATTCGGGAAACAAGCATGGATAAAGTGATTGAAGACGTTTATTCATCTATTTCTGACATTGGCGTCATCTTCACCTCAAATTTGACGGACAAGGTGATCAAGCGGTTTCTCGCTTTACGCGGCCTTGAATTTCATCTCTTGAAGAAAATTCAGCCCTGCGTTTACGTTCGAAAGGGGCATCCCTTATCGGTGAAGAAAGCTTTGAAAGCGGACGAGCTTTACCCTTTTATCTATATGTCGTTTGAGCATAAGCAAGGAGAGTCGATTGATTTCTCAGAGGAGTTTAATTTGATTCCCGCCCGCCAACCGGATAGGATCATCGTCGTCAACGACAGAGCTACAGCCGTAAACATGATATGCAACACCGATGTCGTCTCCACAGGCAGCGGACTTCTTGTCGAAGAGTTCATGGATAGCCGCATGATGTCCATTCCTTTAGAGGATTATGGGGACACCATGCGGCTCGGCTGGATCAAACTCAAAAACCGAAATTTAAGCACGGAATCCGAAATGTTTGTGGAAAAGCTGAAGGACTCTATTGACAAAGCGATCCTTTACACCGAGAAGGTTAGAGCAGTTGAACAAAAAAACAGCAAGCCTACACTTGCTTAAATGGACCACTTTCACAGCCATAGTATGATACCATTCAAGTGAAGGATACGGGCTCTCGCAATCCTGAGGATGAGCAAGCGAAGCTTTTTGAAAGGTTTTACCGGGGGACGAACAAACAGCTTGAGGTGCGCGGGCTCGGACTTGGGCTGACCTTCAGCCAAATGCTTACGAACGCCATGGGCGGAAAGCTTGCCTTGGAGGAAAGCTCGCCTCAAGGAACGGCGTTCCAGTTGCTTCTTCCCAAAGCTTAAGAAGAACGGAATAGGGAGATTAGATGCGGCAGAGGAACCACAGCATCTAATCTCCCTATTTCTTTTTTTTCACTTTCTTGTTCGTGGCTTTTTCAATATTCTCAGCCACTCTGTATTTTACGATCTCACCAATTAATTCGTAAGGTATCGGCTCGTCTAAAGGGAAGCGAATCGACCCTTTTGCCCCTTTAAACGGGGATAATTGCTGTTTAAAGGCCTCAATTCCGCTTGGAGCCGGATATAAGCCGATATGATTTTTGTAAGCTGCAAAATGAACAAGATTCCCATGGAGCACGAAGGTCGGCATTTGATAACCGATTTTTTCAGTAGCTTCCGGTGCAGCCTTCTTTATCACACTTCGTATCTTCTCCAATATATCCTGAATCTCGGAAGGGAAATTAGCGATGTACTGATCAATCGTTTCAAATGTGGTTTTATTTTCTTCCATGGCTGCTCCTTTCGGGACCCTTGTTATTTGCGGCGCTTCTTAGCAATTCTCGAATAAATGATAACTGCTGCGATAAGCATGCTAATGAAACCGAGATTTTCTGCCGGTCCCTGTTCCATCCCAAACACCATACAAAGATTCGTAATCAAGCTTTTGACAAGCAGTGCTATGACGATCAGCATTAACGGGCGAATAAAATTATATCTCTTCATCTTTTATACCACTCCTGACGACACACCGTAGTAGATTGGCACCCTTTTCCACTGACGATTGAAATCGCTTTAATGGGAGCAATCCCGGCAAGTATACCAGTTTCCTGCCCGATCGTCCAACCTTTCCGGACAGCTTCGCTCTACAGCGTCATCGCCTGTCCGTACCTGGCCAGAAACTCCTCTTTTTCTTTGTAATCCGGCATGATGCTTCCTACTCGCCGCCAAAAGGAACGGTCATGATTCATATGCGTAAGATGGCAAAGCTCATGGATGATTACATAGTCGATCACCTCAAGTGGCGCCATCGCCAGTCGATAATTAAAGGTTAGATGCTTATCCGAGCTGCAGCTTCCCCACTTCGTTCGCGACTCTACAATCTCGATGGTTTTGGGCTTCACTTTCAGTTCGGTTTGGTAGGTCTTGATTCGTTCAGCGATCAGCTTCTTGCAGCTGTTAAAATAAAACTTCTTCAGACTCGCTTTTAGCTCGTCTTCGTTTAAGTCCTTCGTCTCGATCAGCTCGTGGAGGTAATAGTATTTACCAAGGTGCAGGAACTTTCCCTCGTCTTGATATTCCTTTGTTTTCGGAGCTGAGCGTGCGTTTTCTATCGCCTGTAATTTCTGCAGGATTCTAGCTCCGTGACGCTCCACCGCCTCCATCACCGCTGCATCGGTTGTCCCATTCGGTGCTTTAATGGTAATGTGGCCCGTAGAGTCGATATGGATGGACAGTTTTTTTCTATTTCCGTAAAGCACATTAAAATCAATTGTTTGGTTTTCAAATTCGATTCTCATGTTAACCTTCGTTCCTATAAATTAATTTCCTCAGCTCGGCACAAAGAGGAGACAGAGCCTTGGGCAAGGATTGTTCCTCTCCTATTGTAGCAAATATAGAGCCTGTATAGGCAGCATTCCGCTTATCGTTCAGCTGTTTTTTCAGCAGAAAATAAAGTGGTCTGTCAGACTCCAAGAAATAAGTTTTAGACTAACCTAAAAAATGGAATCAGCGATAGACAGGGACGAAAAATAAAGTCCTAGTCCGTCGCTGTATATTTGAAATACCGTCATCCGTTATCCTAATCATGTTCTTATGGATTTTTAATTTAAATATGCACATCAGGCTGACAATTCGCTGCCGACACACTCGAAAAGTCGGCCTTTTTATTGATTTGCCTTATTGAAAAAACCGGCACGTTATCATAATCCCCAAATCGCATCTCGTCAAGAGAAAATGTGCGAATGAGCGACATAACTAGAGCCCCCCCTTATGCTTACTAAATAAGAACGAATTTCAGAGTATTTAGGGCGATATCGCTTTTTCCAATTCATCCGGTGTCATGTAAAATATTCTTCAGATTGATGAATGTTCAGGAAAGGAGAGCTGCATGAACAGTGTAGACAAAATCAAATTTTTGCTCTTTTTCGGTGAAGCTCCCGTGGCAACTTGTTACGGGTATATGGAGCTGGATCGGGATGGCGATATGATCGCGCTCTATAATAGTTACGGCGAGGAAATCAACATGTTTGGCGAACATGAATTTGTCAGGATACGGGCGCTTGGAAAATTCGATAATGAAGACCGCGATAATTTTTATTCCTTGCTAGAAAGTGATGGTGTAGGATAACTTTCACGACAGACAGGTGAAAATTCGGTGTCAAGAATACGACGTGGAACGCAAAAGCTATTCTCGGGAGGCGGAAGATGAAAAAACGGGTTCAAGAGGCCAGCGAAATAAAGAGAGGGGCGATGTTAGCTGCCCTGCTCATCGGTGCATTTATTGCGTTTCTTAACGAAAATTTACTTACCAATATTTTTCCCGGATTAATGCGTGAGTTCAGCGTAGCTGCTTCGACCATACAATGGTTATCGACCGGTTAAATGCTGATGATCGGCATACTGGTGCCGGTGACCGCATTGCTACAGCAATGGTTCACGACTCGCCGGATGTTTATGTCCGCGATGGTGTTATTTTTAGCAGGTACCTGCTTGTGTGCAGTATCCCCCGGATTCGAAGTTTTACTGATAGGCAGGGTTGTTCAGGCTTGTGGGACAGGATTGTTGATTCCGTTGATGATGAATACGATTCTTGCCCTCTATCCTATGGAACGCAGGGGAGCCGCCATGGGTCTCATGGGGCTTGTCATCATGGTCGCTCCTGTCATCGGGCCAGCTTTGTCGGGGTTGGTTATCGATACCTTACACTGGCGATGGCTGTTCTACATGGTGATTCCTATCGCATTGTTTTCTATTATTTATGCATTCAATTACTTAAAGAATGTTACAGAAATAACCAAGCCAAGGGTCGATTTTTTATCCATTGTTATGTCAACCGTCGGGTTTGGTTGTGTCACCTACGATTTCAGCCAAACTGGTAACTGGGCTGCTCCTGGTAGTTACAGTTTGATTGCCATAGGCGGCCTCTTCTTGCTCTTGCTTATTTGGCGGCAGCTCAAGATTAAAGAGCCTTTGATTGATCTTTCCGTATTCCGATATCCCGCATTTTCTTTGGTAGCGATATTAATAGTAATGCTGATGATGGTTTTATTCGCCACCACGACATTGCTGCCGATCTATATGCAGGATGTGATGCAGTTGACAGCATTCGCGACAGGTTTACTTCTAATGCCAGGCTGCATTTTAAATGCAATGATGATGCCTGTGACGGGAAAATTATTCGATAAATTCGGACCGAGATTTGTTATCATGCCCGGACTGATCATGATCGCCTTTTCACTGTGGCTGTTTACCGGTATCGACAGTGATACAACCCGAGGCTCCGTTCTATTCAATCATGTCCTCTTATTCTTAGGCATATCGTTTGTCGTCATGCCGGCTCAGACAGCAGGAATGAACCAACTTCCACGTCACCTGGTCCCCCATGGCACAGCCATTTACAATACGCTCCAACAGATTGCCGGGGGAATCGGCATCGCTTTGTTCGTCGGTATCATGTCTTCCGGAGCCAATCGTAATCTTCATCATTCGTTCGAGCCCGCAGCGTTTCAAAATAAAACACATAGTATCGTGGCCGGTTTGCAAACGGTTTTTTGGATTGAATTTATTTTCGCCATAGTTGTTTTGATGCTGGGCTGGTTTATAAAAAAGCCATCTGTACAAAATGAGATTGATTCCTTAGAGACAAGGAATGAGAGCTGACCCTGTATCAAACAACAGTGTAAAAGAAACCTGATTTTATTTGTTCAGTTCAGACGACTTTATGTTGGAATCAAGTTGAAATCAAAAAAAATGTTGGGATGAGTAAAAGCGTAAAAATGAACATCTCCTTAGCCACAGTCTAAAGAAAGTGGTTACTTAGGAAAAGTATGGTTGCAATTAAGGATCTCCACATACGGTTTGAAAGAGTTCGAGTTGTTCGTATACTGTCTTCGGAAAATGATGTCAGAACACGGATGCGGAGACACCATGGTAGGTATGGAACCTACCGGTCAGTATTGGCTGATTTTCGCACACTACCTGAGAGAACAATAATTAGAGGAAGTTAGTTGCCGTTGTCATGGGTTAATACCATTATAGACAACTGAATGCATAATATTGTTTCGTTTTGCATGTAGCCTGTCACATCGCTTAATAAAAATGGGAGTAGTCTGCCTATGGCAAACTACTCCCATTGTTCATTGAACTAAAGCTTCCCGTTAGTGAACATGCAACAGAGTTTAATCGATATTTTGCAGGTATTGCAGGAGCCTCTTCAGCATAACGGCCGCCTGCGCCCGCGTTGCATATTCCGTCGGCCCGAAGCGTCCGTCTTCCATCCCCTTTATGATGCCGGCTTCCGATACAAGGGCTACCGCCGATTGCGCCCAGGAAGAGATGGAGTCGCGATCTGTGAACGCAGTAAGCGGACTGTCCGCTCGCCCATCATCACCGGTTACATGGCCGGTGAAGGTTAAGGCTCTGCCGATAATAACGGCCATTTGCTCTCGGGTAATCGGGTCGTTTGGCGCGAAACGGTCCGCACTGATGCCGGTCGCCAGTCTGTTCGCCACCGCCGCATTGACCGCTGGTGAATACCATGCGGATGCAAGGACATCTGCGTAATGGGAACTGTCCTCACCCTCCTTCACCGACAGCCCCAGCCCTCGAACGAGCAAGGCCAAGAATTCCGCCCGAGTAATGGTACCATCGGGCGCGAAAAGGTCGGCCGTCGCGCCGTTCACCAACAGCTTGGACGCTAAATGATCCACATCCGCCTTCGCCCAGTGTCCGGTTAAGTCGGCGAAAGTTCGGGCCTTCACGTCTACGACCGTGTAGAGGCTGTTATGCGGCACATTCAGAATCGCTTCCGTTGAGCCGTCGGGTCTGGTGCCCAGCCGCGCAGGAACAAAAACGACTTTTCTGGTCGCCGGATCATACTGAACAGCAACCAGATTGCGGCTTGCCACCTCCCCGTCCAGTTTGATCGTCCGAACCATATAGGTTCCCCCGAAATCTTGCACTTCCATCGTTTGCCCGTTCGATTCCACCGTCACCTTATAATCGATGACGCCACCGAATACGGTAAATCCTTGAGAGACGCCGATCCGTTCGATTTCATGTCGAATATCCTCTCCAGCCTGCTCCTGAATGATGCTCACGGTCAAATCCGATGCTTCCGCATCGAGACGTTCCGCCAAACCGGGCAGGTCGAGCACACTTATTCGCAATTGGTAGCTGGATCCATTAATCTTCACCTCAATAATCGCATTCGGATAACCTTTGGCCATCTCCATGATCCAAGCAGCCGGAAGGCGTGTCTGCACGACATGCTCTCTATCGTTTATCTCAATCGTGATAATTGGTTCCTTCGCCTCTCTCAAAAGCTCCAGCACTCGTTCCCGCATCCGTTCGGAGAGGATGACCTGTTCGATCACTGTGCCGTCAGGACGTGTGACTTGTTCGATGTCGGACGAACCAACAAGTGCGGTAATCCCGCCATCCGGATTAATTGTCACGTTGGAATTCGATGCCGGTCGATCACCGCCAACCGAAGGAGACGGTGTTGAGATACCGGAAACGGTAAACACCTTCACTGCATCATTGCCTGCCTCGTCTCGGGCAAATACGGTATAATCGCCGTTCTCAGAGACAGTGAATCGAGGCTCAGACAAAATATCGGTTCCGCCTGTTCCGTCGGTGAAATCAGCCGCGTTGAGATTGCCCTTCAGCCATCGGAGTACCGTCAGTGTATTGCCCGCCGATTCACCGTATACGCTTGCAACCGCTCTGATCACTTGCCGCGTCGATCCGTCAGGCTCAGCCGTCAGCGTCACTACGGGCGGCATCGCCACAATGTATATTCCACTCGTATCCGGCGTCCCGTACGCCAGCGAAGCCGCTCCGCCGGAGGCGCGTACGATGCTGGCGCCGTCCGGAAGCTCCAGTGCAGCGGCAACTTCGATGCCATCCGCATCCGTAATTCCGGATGGAACTTTGTATTCAAAGGTCAGCACCGTCAATGACTCGTTACGTGCTCCCGTATATGCCGCGTACACCGTACGAGTATCGGAGCTGGCTCCAATCTTAAGCGGAATAACCGGCATCCCCGCAACAATTACTTCGTATCCATAGCGTACCGTAAAGTGAAGGATATTGTTCGGACCGTACAACTTATTGGCCGGTGCCGTCAGCACTAACCCCACCAAAGCGGCTTCGAACGTTGCCTTCGCCGTTTCTAGATTGGCGATGGCAGCATCCAACTGATCCTGAGTTTGGTTCAGCGCATCGTTGGCGATTGCCTGCGCGGCGTTGATCGCTGCCTGCAAAGCGCTGCGATCGCTCGCCGACGCTTGCCCTACGCCGGTGCCTTCTGGATGGTTCGCCAACGTCTGGACAGCATCCACCAACAAATCTTTCAGATCCGTCCCATTTCCTGCCGGAATAATCGCGGCTTCGAACGTAGCCATTGCCGTTTCCAAATCAGCAACGGCAGCATCCAACTGATCTTGAGTTTGGTTAGGCGCATCGTCGGCGATCGCCTCCGCGGCGTTGATCGCTGCCTGCAAAACGCTGCGAACATTCGCCGACGCTTGTCCTACACCTGCGCCTTCTGGATGATCCGACAACGTCTGGGCAGCATCCACCAACCAATCTTCCAGATCCGTCGCATTTCCTGCCGGAATAATCGCGGCTTCGAACGTAGCCATTGCCGTTTCCAAATCAGCGACGGCAGCATCCAACTGATCCTGCGTTTGGTTCAGCGCATCGTCGGCGATCGCTTGCGCGGCATTGATTTCGGCTTGCAAAGTGCTGCGATCATTCGCCGACGCTTGTCCTACGCCTGCGCCTTCTGGATGGTCCGCCAGCGTCTGGGCAGCATCCACCAACAAGTCTTCCAGCTCCGTCGCATCTCCTGCCGGAATAATCGCGGCTTCGAACGTATCCATTGCCGTTTCCAAATCAGCGACGGCAGCATCCAACTGATTTTGCGTGTAATCGCTCGCGTTATCCCTAATTTGCCGCGCCTTATCGAGGGCTGTTCCCAGCGCACCGCGATCGCCAGTTGACGTCTGCCCTACTCCCGTGCCTTGCGGATGCTCCGCCATCGCCTGTTCCGCAACTGTGATCGCTACACCCAGCGCCGTCGAATTGCCAGGTCCGATGATCGCAGCTTTGAAGGCTTGAATCGCTGAACTTAACGAGCTGACGGCAGCATCCAACTGATTCTGCGTGTAATCGCTCGCGTTATCCCTAATTTGCCGCGCCTTATCGAGGGCTGTTCCCAGCGCACCGCGATCGCCAGTTGACGTCTGCCCTACTCCCGTGCCTTGCGGATGCTCCGCCATCACCTG
Organism: Paenibacillus luteus; assembly: GCF_006542765.1. Taxonomy (GTDB): domain Bacteria; phylum Bacillota; class Bacilli; order Paenibacillales; family Paenibacillaceae; genus Pristimantibacillus; species Pristimantibacillus luteus. The sequence continues at coordinate 24,219 of NZ_SKCD01000030.1, read as the reverse complement.
TTCCGCAACGATGATCGCTGCACCAAGCGCCTTCGGATCGCCGGGCCCGATGATCGCGACATTAAAGGCTTGAATCGCTAAACTTAACGAGCTGACGACAGCATCCAACTGATCCTGAGTTTGCTTCAGCGCATCGTCGGCGATCGCCTGCGCGGCGTTGATCGCTGCCTGCAATGTGCTGCGATCGCTCGCCGTCGCTTGTCCTACGCTTGTACCTTCTGGATGGTCCGTCAGCGTCTGGGCAGCATCCACCAACAAGTCTTTCAGGTCCGTCGCATCTCCTGCCGGAATAATCGCGGCTTCGAATGTATCCAATGCCGTTTCCAATTCGGCGACGGCAACATCCAACTGACCCTGAGTTTGGTTCAGCGCATCGTCGGCGATCGCCTGCGCGGCATTAATTGCTGCCTGCAAAGCGCTGCGATCGCTCGCCGTCGCTTGTCCTACGCTTGTGCCTTCTGGATGGTTCGTCAGCGTCTGGGCAGCATCCACCAACAAGTCTTTCAGATCCGTCGCATCTCCTGCCGGAATAATCACGGCTTCGAACGTAGCCATTGCCGTTTCCAAATCAGCGACGGCAGCATCCAACTGACCCTGAGTTTGGTTCAGCGCATCGGCGGCGATCGCCTGCGCGGCGTTGATCGCTGCCTGCAATGTGCTGCGATCGCTCGCCGTCGCTTGTCCCACGCCGATGCCTTCTAAATGGTCCGCTAGCGTCTGGGTTACATTCACCAACAAGCCTTCCAGATCCGTGGCATCTCCTGCCGGAATAATCGCGGCTTCGAACGTAGCCATTGCCGTTTCCAAATCAGCGACTGCAGCATCCAACTGACTTTCCGTGTAATCGCCCGCGTTGTCCCTAATTTGCCGTGCCGTATCGATGGCTGTTCCCAGCGCGCCGCGATCGCCAGTTGACGTCTGCCCTACTCCCGTGCCTTGCGGATGATCCGCCATCGCCTGTTCCGCAACGATGATCGCTGCACCAAGCGCCGTCGGATTGCCGGGCCCGATGATCGCGTCATTAAAGGCTTGAATCGCTAAACTTAAGGAGCTGACGGCAGCATCCAACTGAGCCTGAGTTTGGTTCAGCGCATCGTCGGCGATCGCCTGCGCAGCGTTGATCGCTGCCTGCAAAGCGCTACGATCATTCGCCGATGCTTGTCCTACGCCTGTGCCTTCTGGATGGTCAGCCAGCGTCTCGGCAGCATCTACCAACAAGTCTTCCAGATTCGTCGCATCTCCTGCCGGAATAATTGCGGCTTCGAACGTAGCCATTGCCGTTTCCAAATCAGCGACGGCAGCATCCAACTGACCCTGAGTTTGGTTCAGCGCATCGTCGGCGATCGCCTGCGCGGCGTTGATCGCTGCCTGCAATGTGCTGCGATCGCTCACCGTCGCTTGTCCTACGCCTGTGCCTTCTAGATGGTTCGCCAACGTCTCGGCAGCATCCACCAACAAGTCTTCCAGCTCCGTCGCATCTCCTGCCGGAATAATTGCGGCTTCGAACGTATCCATTGCCGTTTCCAAATCAGCGACGGCAGCATCCAACTGACCCTGAGTTTGGTTCAGCGCATCGTCGGCGATCGCCTGCGCGGCGTCGATCGCTGCCTGCAATGTGCTGCGATCGCTCGCCGCCGCTTGTCCCACGCCTGTGCCTTCTGGATGGTTCGTCAATGCCTGCCCAGCGTTCGTCAACCGCATATTAAGCATTGATGAATCGCCAACCGGCACGATGGCTTGCTGGAATGCCGTGATCGCTGCATTCAATAAGCTTGTTGCCGCATCCAACTGAGCCTGAGTTTGGTTCAACGCATCGTCGACGATCACCTGCGCAGCGTTGATCGCTGCCCGTAAAGCGCTGCGATCGCCAGTTGACGTCTGCCCTACTCCCGTACCATGCGGATGATCCGCCATTGCCTGTTCCGCAACTGTGATCGCTGCACCAAGCGCCGTCGGATTGCCCGGTCCGATGATTGCAGCTTCGAAGGCTTGAATCGCTGAACTTAACGAGCTGACGGCAGCATCCAATTGACTTTGCGAGTATTGGCTAGCATTCTGGAGAATCTGCTGCGCCATATTAATCGCCGTCTGCAACGCGATGAGCGTTCCCGACGACGTTTGCCCCACGTTCGTTCCTTGCGGATGATCAGTCATCGCCTGCTGCGCATTCGCTAGCGTATTGCCGAGCGCCGTCGGATCTCCGGCCGGTATAATCGCAGCCATGAACGTATCCATCGCTGCATCTAACTCAGCGGCTGCGACGTCCAATTCATCCTGCCGGTAATTGCCGGCCTGATTATAGATTTGCCGCGCCGCGTCGATCGCGGTCTGTAGTGCGCTGCGATCACCCTCCGATGTTTGTCCTGCGTTCGTGCCTGCTGTATGTTCAGTGAGTGCCTGCCCCGCTTCAGTCAGTGTCGTCCCCAATGCCGCAGGATTGCCCGCCGGGATAATCTGCCCCTCGAATGCCGAGATCGCCGCGGTCAATGGGATTGCGGCAGTAACCAAGTCGGAAGCGACGGTCGCGTTCCCAATTCCGTAGATATATGCCATGGCGGCGTTATACGCCGAGGTCAAATTGCTATGAGTATTAGACGGCACTTGTCCTACGCCGGTACCCGGCAGATGATTTATCAACGATGCTTTAGCAGTCGCAACCGCTTGAAACAACGCCGTTCCGTCAACAAACGTGTGACCGTTATTCGCTGCATAAGCGGCTGCAGGAGAATTCGCGACTCCAAATAGTTTGAGATTCCCCGGATTGCTCGTAAAGACACCTGTCCCAAAAGATGTCACAGCGCCTAACACCGTTACGCTGGTCAACTTATTAGCATAGAATGCAGAACTCTGAACATTCGTCACGCCCGCCGGGATGACCAGTCTGGTGAGGTTATTCGTGTCGAAAGCCCCTCCTGCAATGGTCTTCAAATTTTCCGATAAAGTAATCGATGTTAAACCATTCATGTAAAAAGCATAGTTTCCGATCATCGTCACGCTATCCGGGAATACGACGTTCGTAAGTGGATTGTTCTCGAAGGCGCTGGAGCCGATCGTCAACAAGTTGTCCGGAAGGTCTATGGAAGTGAGGCTATTATAACGAAAGGCATACGTTTGAATCTCCTTCACGCTATTCGGAATAACGACGCCTGTGATTTTAGGTTTGACCGTCCCATTGGTATCGAACGCCGATCTCCCGATCGAAGTTACCGCCACCCCCGATAACGTGGCGGGAATGACCACATTCAAATCCGTACCCGAGTAACCTGTAACGGTGGCGCCATTGCTGCTCGTGGTGAAAACAAATTCTTCTTCGGCCGCGTGCGCGATTTGAATTTGCGATAATGAAGTCCCGAACGCTGTTAATGCAATCAATAGGCATATTAGTAATTTTCTCATGTTATTTCTCCTTTACGAATGAGCTTGTCGAATAAACGGGCACCACATTTCATTATAGAGAAGGCCAATAAATAAATAATGAAAGATTCAGCCGAATCCGCGTAGTATCAAGCTTTGCGAGGTTTTGAATTTTTTGTGAAGTCGATATTCGAATCATGTCGGTTTATCTGTAAGGGTTAGTGTAGAGTCTCATATGGTTAATTCTTTAAAAATCACCCTTTATATAACAAACAGCAGCCCATCGTTTGATGAACTGCCGTTGTGCCCTTATTGAGCAAAATTTCACCGTTAGGGTTCCTGTAGAGCGTTATTCCTCTAAACAAAACTGCCCAATACTTCAAAGTTACTTAGCTGGCTTTCCGCTATGCTATACTCTCCATTAGCGTAATGAAGCAGCCGACCATTGTGGTCGGCTGCTTCCGTGTTTTTATTGAACTATCGTTCCCAGTTAGATTAGCAATATCGTGAGATGAATTCTAAAGAAGGATTCCCTGCCTGTACGGATTCTGAACACTTACCGTCCGAGTATTCTATAATTGCTTTCTTCCAAAATATCTTTGCAGGCAAATTTTTGTCCAACCAAGAAACGCTCCAATTACCTTTAAACATCCCAAACACTTTATGCGCTACTTCTTTACCAATTCCTTGCCCTCGGTACTTTCTTAATATGAAAAACTCTGCAATTGAGAATTTTGGTGATTCATCGTCAGCAATTTTCCTAACTAAAGCAAAACCAGCCATCTTACCAGACTCCATAATAAAGAAGGGGAAACGACCTTCTTCTGTCCAGTAATGGTCGAGGTACTTGTAGTCAAAAAGACCATATTCATTCACGTCGTTTTCACTAGCATCTTCAAATTGACTCATATCGTACTGATATAATTCCATGAGGTTACGCAATATCATTTTCTTTTCAAAGGAAGCCTTGATTAGTTCCATACAATACCCCACCTCGTATTTCTTCATTATAGGAATGCTGCCTGTTAGCTTAATAACTTTGTGCATAAATGTGTTCAGAATCGGTATCAATTACGATATCTGATCGGATACTCTCCAGATATGATGAAGGCACACGCTCAAATTGAAAAAGCCTGCAAAAAACATCTGTAAACTCACTCATGCTCGTACATTGGTTTTTGGATATTCTGTACTTATCACTTAATTCCGTTATTGAACATGTCTTGCCGATAAGAAATGAATTCAAGAAAAAACCATCAATTGCAACTACCACATAATCACCGTCGGTGGCTAACCAGCCTATGAGCTCAAAGGTATGGACCGCTTTATCTTTTGTTTAACTAACAGATCAGTGCAGTTACCATCCAGTTATACTAAATTCCAACTAAGTCTTTTCCATAGAAACTGTTATTGCTACATCGGCCATTTCCTTTAGTTTATTAGTAGATAAATCTTTTACTTCAAAATCTCTAGCTATTTCATCAAAGTAAGACCAATCATCATTTTCCTTAATTAACTGAATTTCTTTTATCAATTCTGAAAACGTGTCAATGCCTTCAATATCTATGTACAACCTTGCTAAATTCTCGAATCCATTTTTATCTGGTGTTTGTCCTGTGCTATAAAAACTAACTATGTAGTGTTCAAAGTAATTCTCTGGATACTTATTATCTTCCATTACAATCACACCTCTTCTTTCTTCATAACAGGAATGCTATCCGTTAGGGTTCCTGTAGAGCGTTAATTTTGCGCTTTGTACAAAAACGAGCGATTCCGGTACGATGGGTTAGTCACGGGTCATAGCCCTTTAACCATCTTAAGGAGGTCGCTCTATCTTGAATTCTAAAGTTCAAGCCAAACAAAATCAACTACTCGAACGCATTTCAACCCAGCACCTTGTCGTCAGCAACGACATCGCCCGGCAGTCCCATGTTGCTCGTGCTGTCAACTTTCGTAGAATCACTCACGCTTGGCGCTCCGCTTCACTTCTCCAACAACGATGCCAGCTTTAGCTAACTGCTGCAGTGGATGAAGGATTTACAGGAAACGCACAAACTAAGCGATGCCAGCATCGGTATGGAACCAACCAGCCACTACTGGCTCAGCCTCGCCGCCTGGCTCAAAGACCGAAGCCTCGAAGTACTAATTCATCTTCTTTCTTAAGTATACTTATAAAATCCTGCATCAGGAAAAACTCATTCTTATAATGAACATGAAGATGTGAAATGTAAGCATAAGTTCTTGAAATATCCTCTAATTTGGCGAAGTTTTTTAGTAACTCTATTCTTGAAATCAACAACAGCCCCCTGTGTCAGACTAGTTGTCGTACCCCTCTCTTGAAAGTATAGTGAATAGAAAGAGAGACTGAGGTGGATGACAATGACTAACCCGAGTAAAGAGATGAAGCTTAAGATACTGCAACGAATGATGCCTCCGAACAATGAGTCTGTAAGTCAGATCGCAAGGGATAGTGGACTATCCGAAGGAACATTGTATAAGTGGAAGAAGTTAGCTCGGGCACAAGGGTTTGCAATGCCTGCTGGGGAATTGGCAACAGAGAAATGGAGTACACGAGATAAGTTCTCTATCGTTGTGGAGACCATGACGTTAAGCCAGATCGAGTTAGCGGAGTACTGCCGTTCGAAAGGATTGTATGTCGAGCAAGTTGAAGCTTGGCGAGATGCATGTATGCAAGCCAATGGCGGTGTTGCTGAGCAAGCTACAAAGCTACAAAAAGAACTTCGCATCAAAGAACAAGAAGTGAAAGTACTCTCTCGTGAGCTGCAACGGAAGGAATCTGCCTTAGCGGAAACAGCTGCCTTGCTCGTGTTGCGAAAAAAGGCCCAAGCGATCTGGGGGGACCAAGAGGACGAATGATCAGTGCCTCAGATCGTCAATTAGCCGTATCACTGATTCAGGAAGCCGTAGAAGCCGGTGCAAGGGAATTCTTAGCGTGCAAAGCGCTTAAACTTACACAAAGGACTTTACAACGTTGGCGAAATCAAGACGTATGTGAGGATCAGCGAGCTCATGCAAAACGACAGTCACCAGCCAACAAGCTTAGCGATTCCGAGCAACAACAAATCATTACCCTCATCCATCAACCTGAGTTTAGGAGCTTACCGCCTAGTCAGATTGTGCCTAGACTGGCAGATCAGGACACGTATATTGGATCAGAATCTACCTTCTATCGCGTCATGCACCAAAACAAGTTACAGCATCATCGTGGGAAAAGTGCAAAACCAACATCTAAACCACCGACGAGCCATTGTGCAACAGGGCCAAATCAAGTCTGGATGTGGGATATTACCTGGCTCGCAGGCCCTGTGAAAGGCTTCTATTTTTATCTCTATCTTGTCATCGATTTATTTAGTCGAAAAATCGTGGGCTGGGAAATTTGGGAGGAAGAATCCGCAGAGCATGCAAGCCAATTAATCCATAGAACCGTGCTAAGTGAGCAATGTCTGATCCGCAAGAGTCCGCTCGTGTTACATTCAGACAATGGCAGTCCCATGAAGGGCTCAAGTCTGCTAGAGATGCTGTATAGTCTTGGCATTACACCGTCGAGAAGCAGACCACGAGTCAGTAATGACAACCCCTATGCGGAATCCATATTCCGAACGTGTAAGTATCGTCCTGAATACCCCACAAACGGCTTTGAGAACATACATAAAGCTCGTGATTGGGTGCTGCGTTTTGTACATTGGTACAATGCAGAGCATTGTCACAGTGGGCTTAATTTTCTGACGCCTAACCAAAGACACCAAGGACTAGCGAAACAGATATTTGAGAAACGACAACAGGTCTATGAAGCAGCAAAAGCCTTACATCCAACACGTTGGTCAGGAAGTACCCGCAGCTGGAGTTTAGAAGAAGAAGTCTGGCTAAACCCCGAAAAAGTGACACCTATTCAAGCTGGGCAAAATGCTATAAATTAATCGCTACTTTTTTCAAGAGATCACGACAACTACCTTGACAAACACCGACAGATTTAAATTTCTTATCTACAAAACCTTCCTCTAAGGAAGATTCGTTTACAAAATTAGGACCATCATTTGAATTTATAATTGATCTCCAGAGGTGATTGCGCTATTACATCTCTGATTACAAAAGATTCATAAAGACATTCCAAGCTAACTTTACCTATATTAAAATTTTCTCTGTAAACCTCAGTAGACTCTTATCAGGCTCGCAGCTTTCCTCCTGTAGCTTAAAACGTCTCGCTCTTGCCAAGAAAGATTCTAACATTATTGCTGTTACGAGAATAATTGATTTGGAGAATCCATTCTAAAATTGAGAGGTTTGCACCTCATTAAACGTTGATTTATATTTTGATGTTCGAATAATGAGACTATCGGATCTAAGTAAGATTGTCCAAGAACCGTTATGTACTCATTTTTCATGTATTCATCTTCCTGATGTAATCTGTCTACTTTTCAATATTAGGTACAAACCATGGATCCCTTTACTTAAAACTTTACTTTCCTTTACTTCATCGAACAACGGCAGCCAATCGTGAGACCGGCTGCCGTAATGTCTTGTTGTGCTATAGTTCCCCATTATAGTAACAATTCGTCTGAGCTTACTTTTTCAAATAAAGCGCTATAATGAGTTAGTCCGAAGTCCCTTTCAAGACCAGCTATTTTTCCCCAGAACTCGTCCTCGTTAAATCCTACAAAGTCCTCCATTATGAACAAGGCAAGATTATGAAAAACATGTGCTATTCGAAATACGTGATTAAAGTTATCAATATTGAATTCACCACTGTTTTTGATATCTAACAACGCTTGATAATTAAGAGCTAAATAGGCTTTTCTTCTGTTTCCCTCCAATTTTATCCACTCATTTCAACTTAGTTTTTGAATAATCATTATATAAGAGGTGATGGTCTCAACACCTATCTACACCGTGAGTCCTTTAAGGTAATCTGCCCGTGGGACCCGATCCCGAGAGCTATAATGTTCACCCCTACTTGTCATGACCATGATTGAAGCTGGTTGGGACGGACGCTAGATCCCGTATAACAAGTGATGCTATGGAGCAACAAGAAGAACCTTAGGGGATGCCGGTGAATCTAAACTTACTGGGAGAGATGAGATGAAATGAATCCAGTTGTCGGTCTAGATGTTTCAAAGGAAGAAAGTCATGGACAAGCCTTTTTAGCGCGCGGAAAGCCTTTCAGAGGGACGTTCCACTTTGAGCACACACGTGATGGCCTAACAAATCCACAACTATAAGGAAGAGTTTGAACCTTTTAAGAAAAGAGGCGTGCAACTAGGTGTCTTTGGAGCTATGTATTCAGGCATTTCACTACGGTTTTTAAGTAATTTCCCTACCTCATATTCGGTTTTGAAAACGGACGAAGAACCTTTTCATGCTAAAATCAAAGAAATGCTTTCAACGAAACGAGGTCGTTCAGAGGCTTGGGTTAACGAACGAGTAAAGCGGCTACTTCATGCGGCAAAACAAAATCCTTTCGAGCAAACCGTGTATGCCAGCCACTTTAACGTGGTTCCAGACAGCTTCGTTATGCGCTGGTTTTTGGCCGTTCAATGCGGACTTATCCGTTGTCGCAGTACACGAATTAAAAAGTTTTATGATCGAAAAAGGGCCGAAGGAACACCGCATAAAGTAGCGCTAGTCGCATGTGCAAATAAGCTTGTTCATTGGCTCCATGCTATCTTGAAAAACAAAAAGGCATTCCGTCCAACTTAAAGAAATTCCATCGGTATAACCTTCCAAGACGTAGGAGCAATTGGAGGATTATTTGGCATGCTCATTTGTAACTATAACATATGATTTCAATTGACTTTACTGGTAATCTTGACAAGCTATTAGCTGGTATAGCTATCGTGATCGTATCATGAAATTCCCCTTTCATATACAGAGCATCTCGCTGTAACCCTTCTCGTTTAGAACCGATCTCGTAAACATGGATTGCTCGCGGGTTAAACGTATACATCTCTATCAACACGATCGTTGTTTATGACGCTGATTTTCCTAATCCAAGCGGCAATTTCATCACGAGTGAATTCTCTTTGTGAGCCCGTCAGTCAGCCAGCCGCTTTAATGACCAGCTAATAAAAGAAGCCGCGATTTACGCGGCACTTAATGAAGCTCATTTTTCTATCGTCATATTATCTAGTAATCTCAGGATCAGCACCACGGCTTCCGCGCGTGTAGCAACGCCATGAGGAACAAATCGGTTATTTCCTCTGCCCTGTACGAGACCTAATTCCGTGGCGGATACAATGGCCGGATACGCCCAATCCTGAATTTGCTCCGCATCTCCGAAGGCCAGTTGCTTACCTGCACTATTCTTCTCGTCGTAGCCGATTACGCGCATCACCATAACAGCGATTTCAGAGCGAGTAATGAAGCGTTGAGGACGAAACGTATGATCCTCAAAGCCCTTCACGATGCCTGCTGTCACCGCTTGCGACACATGCGCTCTCGCATAGCTTGGAATTTGTTCAGCATCCTTGAAGGTAGTCGGTTTTCCCTCACTAGCAGAAAGCAAGAGCGCTCGGGAGAGCATTGTCGTCAATTGCGCACGAGTCACCTTATCCTGCGGTCGGAAGCTGCCATCCTGATATCCATTAATCCAGCCCGCCTCAGCCGCTTTCATAATTTCGGCATTCGCCCAATGATTCTTGATATCGTTAAAGCTTATCTCGTTTTCAGAAACAATTGATGTTATAAATGATAGCTTAGGCTCAAACGTAGCGCTAACAGCCTTGCTGTCCACCAACTTGACACGAGTTAATTGGATTGCAGCCTCCCCTTTTGCAGTAGCCTTAAACTGCAGGGTTGCCAATTGCAACGCGCCATTCTCGCCCTTGACATTGCCAATCTTCGTATTCGCGAAGGTCAGCTCCCCATCCCGAGCAATGGAAGGAATCGAAAACCCTCCCAAGGTCGTAGTCGTCTTTTGGAATTGCAATTTATTCGCATCGTAGGAAAGACGCAATTCGAAGCCGTACATATCCTTCAGATCCTCTCCTCCTACGCGAATCTCCACGATGCTTCCCACCTTGAATTTCACCTTAGTGTCCTTCACGGAACCATTGATAGAGAAGACAGGCTTCTCTGCAGCGAATGCCATTGATGGAATTAATGTGAACATTAACATCATAGATAACAGTAATGACAACAGTCTTATATTCAATCGCATCTTCTCCCTTTTGCGATATTTTTGTTTTACCGAGGGGTCAAGCCGTTTAGGGGCATCAACCTATGTCTGGTGATGCCCCTGAACGCTCTCAACCAAATTAATTAGCGAGAATTAACCTTGCCAACAACACTAGATCCTCAATGTCAATGATATCGTCATTATTGAAGTCGTATTCCTTCACTTGATTCCAGTCTGGGCTTGTAGCCTTCGACTTGCCATACACTTTAGCTAACAGCGCTAGATCGCCTACGCTTACTTTATTATCGTTATTTACATCGCCAGGTATTTTCGTCTTCTGAATTTGAACCGTATGCGTTGCACCGCTAACATCCGTCTCAATACCCTCTTCATCTGCGATAACAACACTGGAAACCCGAATATCGGCTGCTCCAATGATATCCTTCGCTTGGAAGCTAAGCGTCAGGAGATCCCTATTAGGATTCGTCTGATAATCATCTTGATGGATGCCGATAATACGAATCCATCCCGGTCCTTCTTTGTATTCGTGAACGAACTTCGCCTCATTCAACGTGACTGGCGCGCCTACAAGCTGAAGCTTGTCAGCATCGTACTCAATCATTAGATCCTGTGCCATAACCGTCTGCGTTATCCCTTTCAGACTATAAACCAAATCAAAGGTTTGTCCCGCTTGTACAGTCTCCTTGCCTGATAGAACTGCCGAGCTAACAGCAGCTACTGATGGCTTTGGTATATAGAGGTCAAAACGGTCAAAGGCTGGTGTATATTGATTTGGAACTGCGGTGTAATGGTTAAATCCTTGCGTGCCTGCACCATTATTGCCGCCAAACGGGTTGGAGCCGCCATTATACGTATTATTATTTGAGAACTTAATCGTATTGGCGCCTTTCTTCAGTTCTACATCAATGGTTTGTGTAGCAAATTGCTGCCATGAAACGGTATTTTTAAAGTGTACCATTCTCGCTTCACCGCCATTAACGCTGATCTGTGCATATCTCTCCACAACATCATTGTTATAGGAATGCGTACCCGTGCTTTCACCATTCGCATATCGAACAACCAGCTTGTAGTTTCCATCCTCAGGAACTACGATATCTTCAATGGCAAGATATCTTTCCGCAGCATCAAAAGAGGTAATGCCGCTGACATACTTACCGCCCGATGCATATTTTGCAAAGGCGTCGTTACGTATAAGCGGAAGCTCTGTTCCTGCTGGAGTTCCTACAATCACAGCATCCTCAGCTTCAATAGAGAAGATCGAATCTGTATTAACGAAGGCTGCATGAATAGCATCCAAATGAAGTGCTGCATTCGATTTGATATCAATCAGGTTGATGCCTGTGCGCAGGAACATGCGCAGCTTTGCTTCCGCCCATTGACCTTTCGTATTGGATACCGAAACATCCACTACTGGCTTGCGATCATGACCTACTTTGATGACGCCATTGCCGCCAGACGCATATCGAATCGCTACATCATACATCCCATCATCAAGCACACTTACGACAAAGCGAGTATTCGCATTAGGGTCTGTGCCGTAGCCAGTCACATAGCCCGCTCCTTCAAAGCCTGCAAGGCTGTCTCCGCGCGATAAGCCCTTCGCTGAATCATAATCAGCAAATTCCGCCTGTACACGATAATTCGGAAGCGCTCCTATCGCGCCACTATACGTTAACTCGAACGCGTCAAGCGTAGATTCGCCCTGACCCTCTGCACCCGTATCCTGATTGAATTTGCTAATGCTAATCGTATGCTTTCCGGCTTCTAGATCAACAAATGTCGTAGTTCCGCCTAACAGCTCATAGTTGTAATCTGCACGAAGAACGATCTTTTCGGATGGCCGATCATCAATTTTGATGAACCATTCCGAATTGATGCGTTGGTTCGCATTCCCGGTATTGGCTTGATTACGCATGCTTGCCGTTGCTCCGCTGCCGCCAATTAATTCCATTCGGTACCTTCCGTCAGACGGTACTGTAACATTGGTCCATTTTACAACACTCGTTTGTTGCTTAATACCTGAGATGTACTGACCATTGGAAGCTGAACGACCGGAGTTGCTAGCGCGCGGATAGACACTCGTCGTCGACACGTTTGTCAGCACCTCAGCATTCTCCGCTTCAAAGCGGTCAAACCAAACCTCATTGGATACGTTGCTTACTGCTGGAGTAATGACAGCGAAATAAGCCGATGTATAATCATCCAACTTCACATCAAGCGTGACTGAACCGTTCTTGACCGGATAATTACGATCAATAATTTGTGTAGGCTCTACAAGAAACCCAGTCAGACCCGTATAACCTGCATGCCATACGGTAACATGCACTTGCTCTGCCCCTGCTAAGAACGCTGGGCTGTTCGCATGGCCTGTCACGTTATTGAAAACGATCGAGCCGTTGCCTTCTGTACCACCGAACGCAATGCCAACCTGCTTCTTCTCATCCTGAATCGAGGACAGGCCATACAAGCCAGGACCGAAAGCGTCTGTCTCACTTCGTGGGGTAACGACGCTAATCTTGGCCATATCGCCGCCCATCATATCTGCATACCATTTATACAGCCACCATGCACCATTCGGTTCATTCTGTCCGGCTAGCAAAGAGCCGTAGGAATTGGCTGTATTCCAGTAAGGCAACATACTGTTCATCTTCAATTCGTCATACCGCGCGATATACTGCACAAGCGATCCACCTACAGCTATCTCTGCCGTAGCGGCATATTCGTTAATATCCACTTTGATCGGAAACGGAAGCTCGCGATCTGGATATAGTTCCTTGTACTTTGCTGTATTCGCTTGTTCTACAGCTCGGTAAGTCGCAATATTGCCCGCTGTAGCGTTAAACGCTTTGTTCCACAGCATATGCCAGCTGGTGATATCAGGGAGGCAATCATTAATTACGCAATAGGCAATAAAATCTTCAAACACCTTAGTTCCATACTGAGTTAGATTGACTCCTGAAATAACAGCGCCATGATCAATTTCTTTAATTTTTTTCGTTACCGCCAGCCAATCGCTGTTAAGTATCGCTCTTGAGCTTTTGCCCGTAGCGTTGTCGGACAGCAATTGCGGATAACGTGTATTATTTTGTTCAGGCTCATTGAAGGGAATATAAATGAATTTCTGATCCGGATCTTGACCGGGGTTTTCAGCACCCCATTTCTCCTTAAATGCCTTAACGGCCGTTGTAATCGGAATAACGGCTTCGTTAATATATTCTGTCGCCGTCCTTGAAGGATAGTACCAACGCTGATAATAATCCTGCATAACGATGTTAACGACTTCTCCGCCAGCCTCAAAGAAATAATCGGCTACTCTCAGAGCATCTCCTGTCGGATGCTGAATGCCATTCGGCGGCTTCTGCGAAATGTGCGAAGGCTTGATCGGAATAAGCGTGTTAATGTCTGGTACGTTGGGCTCGCTTATCGCATATAGTGCCCCGGCAGAGCCATGGAACACTTGTCCTAGCGAGCGATCTGCCAGATTCACATTGATTTTCGCAGGGATCTCTACGGTGTTTACCTCTGGCTTCGTTGCTTCATACAATGAGCTTATCTGATCCGTAGTCAATTTTGCGTTATAAACCCGGATATCGTCGAATTTCCCTTTGATATCTCCGTCCGATGTATAGAGAGATCTGCCAAAATCATTGAACTGCAACGCATTCAGAAAGTCACGATTAAATAATTGTGCCATCGTTGAGAGCATTGTCGCCCCGGAGGAGCTGTTGCCTGCTTCTATGCTGCTCGCTGCAAGCACCTTCCCATCCAGATACACCTCGTATGCGCCAGCTTTATTCATGGTTATCGCAATGTGCTGCCATTTGCCTCTGGAAGGGTTGGCATTCCACACGATATCTCCGCGGTAGCTAGCAACCGCTGCTGGATCTGTGCCCGTATACACCCGGTTATTAAACGATCCGCCGCCGGCAATCACAACAAACTCTGAATCACGCCATCCGTTTATTCCGCTGTTTGTCAGTCCTTTTGCTCCAATCGTAGAGGAGAAAAGTCGTGTATAAGCGTTTGCCCCTTGATCAATATTTACCCATACAGAGAAGGTAAGCGCTTCCTCAACTTCACTGTACAGATTCTTCGGCAGCTCCAGCCATGCTGTACCATTAGAACCTCCAGACAGGGATAGCACGCCCCCCCGCTGTTCATCGTTCACAATCGCCGCCGTCCCTTTAAGCACGGCATAATCGTCACTGTCTGCAGGATTTGCACTATTCTCAATGACCGTTCCGTTCTTTACCTGATTCTCATCAAATGACCAGTTGAAGATTGGACTTGCATCAGCCATCAAGTTCACTACCGGTTCTTGATCATCTGTCGTGGAAGCGCTTACCATCGAGATCGGCAACATAATCAATAAGGCTAGAATAGCTGCAATCGAACGCTTAACATAGGGTCTCAAAATAATCTCACCTCTTCATTTTTTTGTACAACCTGTTCCTCAAGCAAAATTACACTGGTATGAAGCTTGGCTTAAGCCAACATACCTGCTTCAACCTCCCCTTAGTCACTGTAATCTATTATCCCCAATGAAAATGATACGGTAGTACGTAGATTTAAGAAATCAAAGTTTTTTACTTCTCATGCTCCTTTCTTTACGATCTTCTACACTGCTACGAATGGATAACAGATGTCTTGTACTTTTTTTATTTGTTTCTATCTTTTTTTGACCATAACGAATTGGCAGCCTTAGGAGACTATCAAATACTAGTATTCACTTCGCTCATCGTCAATGGCTTGCTGAATAATAGCCAGAACTTCTTCCAGGTCTGTCCCTAATAAGTATTGATTTACACCTTCTAAAATTTTGACCTGCAAGGTTTCCGTCGATACGGTATGCGGCCAGAAAACCATGGCGTCCTCCCGAGTAACAACCTCTGCGATCTTCTCAATAATCGGATGATTCACTTCATAGCCCTTGACGGATGGAACTGCCAATGCGCCTAACGCCAGCTTCTCCTGATTTATTTTGCCATTCATGAATGCTACGAATAGCTTAGCTTCCTCTGGATATTCCGTATTCGAATTGATGACGCGATAAGTCCCAATATTAATGTTAGGAACCGCCCGCTCATCACCAGGAACAATCATAAATCCAATGTCAATATCCGAATTACGTTCCATAATACTTGGCAAGTCCCAAGTTCCCGCAGCAATCATTGCCGCTTTGCCCTGTCCCACTAAATCCTTCGATTGCTCATGTTTCAGACTAAGCCAATTTTCCGGCACATAACCACTCGTCACCAATTGATTCGTTTTCATCATGGCATCAACGAAGATCGGATGCGATACCTTCGTCTCTCCGCTCTCCAACTTAGCCGTCCAGGCAGAATCCGCACCGTTGCTTGATAGTATAGAGCCAAAGATAAATTGCGGAACCCACCATTCAGAATCAAGCGCAACGGGTATGATGCCTTTAGCTTTCAGCGTATCGCATAACAGCAGAAATTCATCCCATGTCTGTGGCACTACTAATCCGTGCTCCTCAAACATGGTTTTGTTATAGATTAAGCCGTCACTGTGCATAACTTCTGGAACGCCGTATATTTTGCCATCGATCGTTACCGGCTCAAGAGAGGAGGGAAGAAAATCCTGTAAAAATGTAGAGTTCGTCAAGTCCAAGTAAATATGATCGCCGAGTCTCAAAAACTCTCTAAACAGGCTTGGCGACCAAGTATCGAATACATCTAGCTTTTCTCCGCCTAGCAATCTCGCTTTAATTCCCGCTGTATAATAAGCATTCTGAATAAAGTCTGTTTCGATCTTAATCGTTGGATTAAGTAGCTCAAACTCTTCGATCGCCTTGTAATACGTTCTGCCTGCTTGAGCCGTATCCAGCAAATAGCTGGAATAACGCAAAACCACCTGAGCAGGCTCCTTGGTAGCGATCGTGCCGCGAGAGCCAATATTGCCTTCGTGCGTACATGAAGATAATATACAAATAGTTACAACAAGGAGCCCGTTAATTGCCCACCTTTTCAAAGATTTTTTCTCCTCTCTCCACCATCTGATAAGCTTGTTGCTGTAGAGCAAGCTGGTTTAGCCCCGATACTCCTCCGGACTTACGCCTACTACCTTTTTGAATATCCGGCTAAAATATGAATAATTGTGATACCCGATTTTCTCTGCAACCTCATACACCTTTAACTGTTTATTTTCCAATAAAAGCTTTGCTTTGTTGATACGAATCCCTGTTAAATAGCTGACAAAGTTCATCCCCGTCTCCTGCTTGAATATTCGGCTCAAATAAGAGGGGTTGACATTAATCTGCTTGGCGACGCTTTGTAAGGAGATATCCGTGTTGTAATACCGATCCATAATTTGAATCGCCATATCTGCATACGTTAGCTGCTCACTATTTTTGGACTCGCTTTCAAATAATGCAAGCACATAATCAAGCACGAGAAAGTGAATCTCCTCCCACGTTCCGACCTTGAGAATGGTTTCGTATAGTGACTTGTCGTCGGAAAGGAAGCGTGATCGCACCGTTATGGATAAATATGTATTCACAGTCTCAATCAAGGAAATATAAATGCCTCGAATTTCCTCCGCACTTGCTTGCTCCCGATGCACAAAGTTCCAAACATCCTCCATAAAGGCATGCAGCCGATTCACATTTTTACTCTCAATAATATTTTGGTATTCATGCTCTTGATTTCGACTCAAAGAAACGCCTGGACCCGTATGATTCGGATGCTTTGAAATCTCCTCAAAGTACAGCACCTGCCCAGCACCCGTGTAGAAGCTCTGCTGCAAGGCAAGCGATGCTTCCTGATACGCCAGCTTGATGTAGCGATACCCTTGTACAGGCGTACTCATTCCAATGGAGACACGCAAATTCACAAAATCCTTTATCGAGCGAATGATTTTGACACAAAGCTTATCTAATTCCGCTCGAAGGGACTTGTCCACCTCCGGTATCGTATTCATAATAACCAAATACTCCGACGAGCTTTCAACGACAATCTCGCGACTCCACTTATTCGGAATGATCTCCTCAAGCACATTAACGATCGAGAATCGCAGCAGCTTCTCGTCCTTCTCTACATATTTTTTCTGAACCTCTTCAAAATGCTCAATTTTTATTTTTGCTATGACCATCTCTGCAGGACGCAGACGTATGTTTAGAGGCTCGACCTTGGCGATAATATCCTGCTCCGACTTTAGCCCACTGATGGCTTCCTTGAACAGCACTTCCTTCAAATAGGTCAGACTTTGCTTATAGTAGTCCTCCGGCAACTGCGACAATTGATGCTGCTTGAGATGAGAATACTGTTGCCTAAGTTGGCTTAATAGCTGAGCTAATATATCCGGCTTGATCTCACATTTAATCAAATAATCAGAAGCGCCTAATTGCATCGCCTCTTTAACATAGCGAAACTCATCAAAATTGCTTAAAATAACATATTTGCAATTTTTCAAAAATTTACTTGTTTCCCTTATCAATTCCAAGCCATCCATGGTGGGCATTCTGACATCTGTAATGATAAGGTCAGGCGATGCCTTGGCGGCAATCTCCAATGCCTCTTTGCCATTCGAAGCCTCTCCCACAATTTGAAAACCATGCTCCTCCCAATGAATCAATGATCGAAGTCCAATTCGCATAAGAAGCTCATCATCAACAATAATCAGTTTTAACATGGCCTGTACTCCCTCCAATCCTAATCGCCTGGAATTGTAATGGTAAACGTCGTCCCGTTACCTTGAATACTAGTGAATGTCACACCATACTGATCTCCAAAATGAAGCTGAATGCGTCGATGCACATTTTGCACTCCAATTCCATATTTTTGCGAATGGCGAGCGGATAAGGCTTGTTCCAACGAACTCATGGTTTCCAAATCCATGCCAATTCCATTGTCTCCAATATGAATCTTGATTTTGCGATCTTCTTTACAAATGTGAACGATAATTGTACCGTCCTCCTCAGAATCGGCAATACCATGAAAAATAGCGTTTTCAATTATTGGCTGTAATGTTAGCTTGGGCACGTAATGATCAAGTAAGGCATCCTCCACTTCCCATATCATCTGAATACGATTATAATAGCGCACATTTTGAATTGTCATATAGTTGCTGATATTGTCCATTTCATCACGTATGCTCACCATCGAGCTTTCATGCCTAGCCGCATATCGCAACAGAGAAATAAGCGCCTCCGTCATATCAACGATCTTGTCTGCTTGCTGCATAGATGCAATCCACTTAATTGAACCCAGAGTATTATATAGAAAGTGAGGATTAATCTGCGACTGCAGGGCTTGTATTTCGGCGGCAGCTTTCTCCCCCTCTTCATGATGAATACGTTCTACCAGTCGCTTCAGCTCACTAGTCATTTGTTTAAATCGATTGGAAAGAAGCCCAATTTCATCGCGTGAGCGGATAGTAGGCAAATGATCAAATTGACCCAATTCTACCGATGTCATATTGCGCATTAGGCTCTTAAGAGGTCTTGTAATGACACTGGAAGAATAAAAGGAGATAATGACCGAGAAGACTAGCATTAAGGATGCAAGAATAATTAAATTTTGTTCTAAAATATCGCCCTCGGCAGAAACCTCATTTAGCGGCAAATAGAAATAGGTCGTCCACGGGAGTTCCTGAAAGGAGCTTTTCGCAACGATATAGTCCGTATCATCCGAACGAACGACACCTGCCCCCTGGGCATCCAGTTGACTGCTTAAATCTGTAGGGGAAAAATAATTAGAAAAAGGCTGCCCGATTAGAGACGTATCCGCATGATAAATAATATTATTATTTTCATCCACGATAGCAAATCTCGAACGCAAGCCTTCTTGCAGAAGATCATTCACAATATTGATAAAATCAATATCGATACTGGTCACCATTACTCCAATAAGCTTGCCATTATGAATATCGAAAATTTTGCGTGCTTGAAGAATCGCAAGGTGATTATCCATTCTAACCTGTAAATCTGCTGCTGTGCTTAATATTGTAACTTTACTGTCCGATTCCAAAAACCCCTTAAACCATTGTTCTTCAACCGCCCTGTAATTATAATCAATGGGAAGATGAGAGCTAATGTAAATATCCTTGCCACCATTCAAATTATAAATATAAATAGAAAACAGACGATCCTTCAACAAAATGTAGTTCATCAGCATCCGATAGACGATACTTTCGTTCAATTCACCGCTGTCTCTGAGATAATCCTGAATGGGGTAAGCCTCATGCGATGAAGCGGATACATAACTGTTCATCCCATAGCTTGCAACGAGTGACAGCTTCTCTACTTCCCTCAGAAACTCTCCAATACGAATCGTTGATTGGCTCGCAATATCCAACATCAAATCTGAATATTTGCGTTCCAGAAGATTCTGGGAGGTGTAATACGAATTAAGTGTCATCGTAAGGAGCGGGATAATTATACAGCATAAGAAGATGATAATAAGCTTGGTATTTATACTAATAAATTGAAACATTCTGCTTATATTCATCACTTCATCTCATTCCATCTCATTAATATGGGTTAAGCGTTGACGGAGAACTATAAGCTCTTTATATGCGAACAAACTTATAGATTCTTATATTTTTTTAAAAAGATAGATATTAATACCATTCTACCAAAGATCACAGAGTCAATAGCAAACAACCGTTCATGGCTACTATTATTTTTTTCTATGGTATTTAGCAATAAAGAGCAGAGCGAGGGACAGCCCCCATCTCTGCTCCTTATTGCAACGATACGCTTGGCCTTGGTATCGGATGTAATCCGCTAGACTGTCGCACGAACGCTTACAGCTTGCCTCCTGATGTTGAAATTCCCTCCACAAATTGCTTCTGAAACACCATAAAGATCAGAAGCATCGGCCAAATTGCCAAAACGGAGGCAGCCATCAACTCAGGATAATGCACAGAGATAGCGCTCTGGATCTTCGCCAGTGCCGACGAAAGTGTCGCCGATTCCGTGCTTGTATTAATAATTAGCGGCCACATCATATCCTTGAAAGCAAACAAAGAAGTAAAGATTCCTAAAGCGATCAAGCCTGACCTGGTTAATGGAAGCATAATGCGAACGAAGGTTTGACCAATATTGCATCCGTCCAGCTTCGCAGCCTCTTCCAGCTCTTTCGGCAGATTAAGGAAAAATTGCCGCAGCAGGAAGGTTCCGAATGCACTCACTATTCCCGGGAATACCAGTGCAAAGATCGTATTGCGCATGCCTAGCGCGTCTACCATTAGATACTGAGGAATAATGAAAATTTGAGTTGGCACCATCATTTGAAACAAAACGATGCCAAACAGGAAGTTTCTTCCTGGAAATTGCAGTCTAGCAAACGCGTATGCAGCCATCGCGCTAAAGAGTAGCGAGCAAATCACACGAAACAATATCATCGCAAATGTATTATAGTAGAAGGCAACAAAGTTATTTTTCTCAATGACTTCCAAATAATTTATCCATTTCACTGTGTTGGGGAAAAACACAAAGGGATTCATCGATGTGGACTCCGCAACTGTCTTGAATGATGTGAGCAACATCCAAAGAAATGGCAAGATCATCAAACAAGCACCAACTGTCAAAAAAGTATAGGCTAATACTTTAGCGAATTTCCCAACCTTTCCCATTAAATGATACCTCCTACATGTAATTGACCCATTTTTTCTCTGCTTTGAGTTGAATATACGTAATGATCATAATAATAACAAGTAAAAGCACAACAATGGAGGAGCCATAGCCTTTATCCATATATTTAAAAGAATTATTATAGAACAAGTATACAAGAGATACCGTATTCTCATAGGCAGGATTTGCTACATCTATCATCATATAGATAACGTCAAACACCTGCATGGACTGTATAATTGTTGTCACACTTACGAAGAATAGCGTTGGCGTCAGAAGCGGTAAGGTAACGACAAAAAATTGTTGCATCTTACTAGCTCCGTCAATTTCTGAAGCTTCATAGTAATCCCGCGGGATTTCCTTCAGGCTCGCCAGCAGCAGCACCATATTGTACCCCACAATACTCCAAATCCCAATGATCGAAATGGCGATCAATGCAACTTGGGGATCGGTCGTCCACTTTACAGAATCAAGCCCTAATCGATTAAGGACATAGTTTATTAATCCAAACTGAGGATTATATAACCATCTCCATACCATAGTTACAGCTGCTGGCGCTGCCATCATGGGAATGAAATAGATCGTCCGAAAGAAAGATTTGCCCTTAATTTTCCCGTTAAGCAAAACTGCGATGATAATGGAAAATACAACACTGAATGGAACAACAAGCAGCGTATAAAGAAGGGTATTTGCGACAGCATGCCAGACCTGCGCATCCCCGAACATTCGGATATAATTATCGAAGCCGACAAATATGTTGCCTCTGCCAAAATCTCCGCTTTTAAACAAGCTCAAATAAATGGTTTGGAAAATCGGAATGATATTTAGAAAAATCAAACCTATCATCGTGGGTGCGACCATGAACCAACCCCATAACCACATGTTAAGCTTGCTCTTCGACACTTTTTTTCGAGTGCTTATTATATTATTCATCCTAAACTCTCCTACTAAATGACGGTAACCGTGTATGGTTACCGTCATTTGGATTCTTTGAGTCGGAGCTACCGCACCGGAATACCGTGCTTACTCAGCTTCAAGAGACTGATTCATCGCAGCAGCCGCTTTTTTAGCTGCCGCCTCAACCGATTCTTTACCGCCAAATGCCGATTTTAATGCTTCGTATGCTTTGTCCTCCCAAACAATTGTTGTGTTGGAATAAGGACGAATAACACCATATTTCACCATATCAACAAATGCTTTTACGTTAAATGTTGTGTTGGAAGAAACCCACAAATCTGCTGCGCCTTCATAAGCTGAAATAGCGACTCCCAATTGCGCTTGTTTATCTTGTCCTTCCTTTGAGCCCAGGTATTCAACAAACTTCCAAGCTTCCTCCGGATGCTCCGTATTGTGAGCAATGGAATGAGCTAAGCCGTTATAAATAGAAGCTTGCTTCGCTTGTTTCGGAAGTACAGCTACATCAAAGTTTTTCGCAAGGAATTCATTTGCTGTAAAGCCCGCCAGGTTCCATGAACCGAACAGCCCCATAGCTACAACCCCATTTTGCAAGGCTTCCGCACGCTCTGAATCAGCATAAACTTCTGGAGACAGACCATCACGGACAAATTTCACATAGTACTCCAACGCCTCAATGGTTTTCGGATCGTCGTAACCAGATTTTTTGTCATCTGTGATGATGGTTCCGCCATTTTGATATACGAAGTTGTAGTAACCCTCTTGATTATGAAGCGGTGCCAGCATACCATATACGCCATCCTTCGTCAGCGCCTTGGCAGCATTGTACAAATCGTCCCATGTCCAAGTCTCATCCGGATAACTCAACTTAGCCGCATCGAACAAGGTTTTGTTGTACCAAAGGCCAATGGTGTCGAAATCCTTTGGCACGCCATATTGCTTATCCTCGAAATTGTAAATCTGTACAATTCCTTGAGGAAACTTAGACAGATCCACCTTCGAGCTGGAGCCGATTTGGTCGTTCAAATTCATCAGCATCCCATTCGAGGCATAACGATAAATTTCGTTGGAATGCATCCAGAATACGTCTGGCAAGGAGCCACCTGTTGCACCTGCCTCCAACATTGTCCAATAATCGGACCAGCCAATGACTTCAATATTAATTTTGATACCCGGATTTGCAGCTTCGAACTCATCAGCCATTACGCGAAGGCCCTTCGCCTGATTGGAATCCCAAACGGCATATCTTAGCGTTACATCACCTTTGTTATTGCTCGTATCACTATCTTTTCCTGTCTGCTTTGGAGCTTCTGTCTGTTTGTTCTCATTGTTTGCGGGAGACGTATTCTTATTTCCCGCACACGCTGTTAAAGCAGTTAAACTAAGTACGAATACAAGCATCAACAGCAAAACTTTGTTCTTCATCCTGTAAAAACCTCCCTAAACTGTTTGCGTTCTCTTTCATCTACAATAGTAGGCTATACGGGAGGCTCTTGAAATTAACGCATTTTACGACTCATGTACCTTTCTTTACTACCTACCCAAATGTCTATTCCCTCCCTCAAGTTTTTTTGCACTTCTTTTACTTTTAAGATTCATTTTTTTACTTATACAATGGAATTCCTTTAATTGCGGCCATGGTCGAGCCCACCGAGATAATTTCACCCAGCCTCTCAAAGAAAAGAAAGTGAAGATTTCCCTTCATCAGCTGCAATACGCAAAACCCAGAATGGTTTGCTGTCCACATACTTCTGACTCATGACATGCCCCCCATTGGGCGGGGATGCTCAGGAGTCACCTGAACAGGAATGAAGATCGCCTGATTATTGGGAGAAAACAGAGCCTGCTTCTTCAACCAAACGTAAAGATGGCGTCGGTCGAAATGATTGGCTTTGCACAAATGCATCGGCAGCTCGTCACTTGCACGGAATGTCTCGACACGAGCTTCTCAATCCATAAAAAAATCCTCCTCTGAAAGTCTTTTGAGGAGGGTTTTCGGCTACGTTTGCTCGATTTGAAGGTGGTGACGCTTGATGCTTACATCCCAGGCGTTTTAGAGAAAATGGATAAAATTGTAAATGCTAATCTAAACATGTACAGAAGTGCTTGAATAATAATGTACAACTTTGACGAGATGAAACATACTGGTCTCAAGGGAGAGATGAGTATGTACATCACGTTGAATGTTCAATCCAACATC
>NZ_SKCD01000029.1 GCF_006542765.1 Paenibacillus luteus | reverse complement strand
GTTCCAAGACGTCATGTATTCACAACATAACCATTATTCAGAGGCCTCCTGGTAAGGGCGGCCTCCAAACTAAAGAGTGACATTTTCATAGCACAGTTAAGGTGACATTTTCACAGACGATTGACAGAAGCAACGAGCTTACATTGACTTTTAGAAATAAATACAGTACCTTTATTCAAAACTAGAACACTTCGAGGTGATTCCATAGATGGCTACTGTAAAAATCAACCATGTTTCTAAAGTTTTTTCCTCACAGGGGACAGATGTCCAAGCGTTAAATAATATCAATTTGGAGCTGCAGCCCCATGAATTTGTGGCCATTATCGGACCCAGCGGCTGCGGCAAAAGCACTTTGCTCAAGGTCGTCGCCGGTCTCGATACCAACTACGAAGGCACCGTCAATCTGGACGACACCCCCGTCACAGGGCCAAGTATCGAAAGAGGCGTTATTTTTCAGGAACATCGCTTGTTCCCCTGGCTGACTGTTGAGAAGAACATTGCCGCAGACTTGTCTTTGAAGGATCCTAAGGTGAGAAAAGCAGTAGATGAAATGATCGAGCTGGTAAAACTCGGAGGATTCGAGAAGTCTTTTCCTAAACAATTGTCCGGAGGGATGTCGCAGCGAGTAGCGATTGCGCGCGCGCTCATCCGCAGTCCCAAGGTGCTGCTGCTGGACGAGCCTTTTGGTGCTCTTGACGCATTCACGCGCAATCATATGCAGGAAGCCCTTCTTGATATATGGCGCAGCAACCAGACAACCATGCTGCTCGTGACGCATGACATTGATGAAGCCATTTTCCTCGCAGACCGGATTGTGGTTATGCAGTCAAAGCCAGGAAGAGTGAAGAAGATCATTCCCATCTCCATGCAGCATCCCCGCTCCCATACTTCCACGACATTCTTGGAGTATCGCAAGCAAGTCATGGAAGCATTGAGCGAATCGGAACAGCCAGAGCCGGCCTACTCCATTTAACTTTTCCCGCTTCACCCGACAGGGTGAGGCGTTTTTTTTTATTTCATAGCCCCAGCCGCTCCATTTCCCACTTCAAATATTTAAGAAGCTCCTGATGGGCTATAGAGAAATGCTTGCGCTTGGAGTGGGCATAGCCCAGCGGAATAATATCCTGGTCCAGCTCCTTGGCTTCTAACGGAATAGCGACGATGTCTCCGCTTAGAATTAGCGGATCATTCCTAAGATTAAATTCCATAAAGATGCCGATTACATCGCCTTCGGCAATCGTTCTTTTCAGCACCTCTTGATTAGTTGAAGTAAACACGACCTGTACAGGACCATATTTTAGCGTCATTTTTTTCATGAAGAAACGGGAAAAGCTGCCATTCACGCTTACAAAGGTTTGGTCCAATAAATCCGGTATGCCAAGTCTGCTCCTTGCAGCTAGAAGCGAGGATCTATTTACGCACACCACTAATCTCGATTCAACCATCGTCGTCAGCCACAGGTCCTTTGTTTGCTCGGTATGCTCGGGGTGAAAATAGATCAAGCCCATATCACTGCGGTCATGGCGGATGTCCTCCAATATCTCCACGGAGTCCTTTTCGGAAATCT
Organism: Paenibacillus luteus; assembly: GCF_006542765.1. GTDB lineage: Bacteria > Bacillota > Bacilli > Paenibacillales > Paenibacillaceae > Pristimantibacillus > Pristimantibacillus luteus. The sequence goes on along the minus strand of NZ_SKCD01000029.1, from coordinate 63,863 downwards.
CCAGCTTGACGTAAGGGTTGTTCGCTTTGAACGACATGATTACCTTAGGCAAAATGGCAATAAAATTAGGACTGACCGAAAGACGTATATCCCCATGGATTTGTTCCTGTTGGCCGGACACCTTATCCTTAAACTCCTGCAGCTTCAACAAAATCTCCTCCGCTTTAGTAAGCAGTTCCTTTCCCCTCTCCGTCAGCAGCGTCCCATACCTGGTTCTGCGGAACAGCTCAAAGCCAACTTCCTTTTCCAGCTTCATAATGGCTTTGCTGATTCCGGCTTGAGAGATGTGCGAGATTTCAGCTGTAGCCGAGATTGAGCCCGTTCTTGCTACGTTTACAAAATATTCTATTTGCTCAATATTCATCGGAAATAGCCCACTTCCCATAACTTTTGGTTATACCAGCATTATTCATTGTTATTATACTTGTTTAGTCGGATATAGTATAGTGTTCTTACTTTAGATAAAAAGGAGTCTTTCATAATGAACAAAAGAACACTAACCATCCTATTCCTTACCATAAGCATGCTGTTGGCTCTAGCTGCCTGCGGCAAGAACAACAATACCGGCAATTCATCCTCCGCCTCCGGTGGCGACCAAGGGGAAACCGCCTCTAAAGAGGTTACCGTCAATATTGGCGTTCAACATGCTGTCCATCCCCTGGTTCTCGCCCAGCAGCAAAAATGGTTTGAAGACGAGTTTGCCAAACATAATGCCAAAGTCAATTGGGTAGATATTCCGGGCGGACCTGCGCAATTCGACGCAATCCTCACCAACCGCCTTGACCTCGCTGTTACCGGAAATACCGGCGTTATTACCGGACAAATCTCTGACATTCCTTTTAAGGAAATTGCTGTAGGAAGCACAGGCTCCAAAAATGTCGGATTGCTGCTGCCCAAAGACAGTACGATTACAGAGCTCAGTGCACTGAAAGGCAAGAAAATTGCTGTAGCCAAAGCAACAGCTGCCTACGATATCCTGTTCCGATTGTTAGATAAAGCTGGTCTTACCGCCAAGGATGTTGAAATTATCCAACTAAATGCGGATGAAGCCAAAGCTGCTTTTGTAAGTGGATCAGTAGATGCCTGGGGCATTGGCGAGCCGTATCTGTCTACAGCTGTGGTAGATGAAGGCGCCAAAGTGCTGGGTGACGGGTCAACCCTTAACTATATCAGCCCTGCTTTCCATATTGCGCGCACTAAATTTGCCGATGAGCATCCTGAGCTTGTTGTCGCGTACTTGAAAGTTTTGCAAACTACTCTTCAATGGCAGACTGAGCACTTGGATGAAGCCGTCAAAATATACTCTGAAGGCACCAAGCTAAACCCTGACGTCGTTAAATCTGTCATCTCCAATGTGCAATTTGCAACCGTTCCGGTTTCAGATGATTTTGTAAAATCACAATCCGAATTAAACGAATTCCTCGTTAAAGAAAAAGCCGTAAATAAATCTGTAGACGTCTCAAAAGTTGTAGATAATACATTCATCAATCAAGCATTGGAAGAATTGAAAAACGATAAATCATAGGTTAGGAGCGTCAAACATGAGTACAGTCACCATTTCAATTGAAGAGCTAAAGGATATGGGCAAAAAAGTGCTGATGAAGTACGGCGCTACCGAATATGAGGCAGAAATCATCACCAGCGATTATTTGGATGCCGACCTGAGAGGACATGCCTCGCACGGCTTTACTTTTTTCAAGCAGGCGGCAGGCGCATTCGAGGGCAGAGGCAAATATGAGGCAGGCCCGTTGGAAGGCTCCTACCTGCATATTGCCGGAAATTACGATCTCGGCAGTATTGTAGCTCGCGAGGCCATTGACCTCGCCCTTCCCGCTCTCCCTGATCGTAAAATCATAACCATCGGCATCACCGATGTGTCCCGCTTCAATACCGCTGGCGTAATTGCAAGGTACGGAGCAGAACGCGGCGCGATTACATTGATCTCGGCATACGGCGGAATGAGCGTGATGGCGCCTCCCGGCGGCAAAGGCCCTGCTGTGAACAATACGCCGCTGGCGATTGCCATCCCGCATACGAATCCGTTGTTCGTGCTGGATATGGCCATGTCGGAGCGGGCGTGGGGTCATCTCAGCATTGCCAAATTCAAAGGCGAAACGATACCTGAGAACTGGGGAGTAGATGAGGAAGGCCAGCCAACCGAAAATCCTGCGGATGTCAAATGGTTGTCTCCGGTCGGCGGATACAAGGGCTTCGGACTTTCCCTTGCACTGGAAATCATTAGCGGAGCGCTCGTCAACGTGCCGATTGGAGCGAAAGGGCTTAAGAAAAATCGCGGAGCCTTTATCCAGTTAATCGATCCGACTATTTTCGGGCATACCGTAGATTCTTTCAAGGAGCAGGTCTCCGGCTTTCTTGGAGAGCTTGAACATTTTCCACTTGCAGAGGGGCATGAGGACAAAATCAGGTATCCTGGACAAGCCTCGGAGCAGCGGTACCAAGAAGCTTTAGCGTCCGGGGTCATTACCCTGCACCATTCTGCGATTGATTACCTGCGCAGCCAGCTATGAAAAATTATAAACCTTATACGAAGTATCTATACGGCAGCCTGCTACCTGTTATTATTTTGGCGGTTTGGCAGTTAATCGGAGAGCTGCACTTGCTGCCTCCCCAACTGCTCCCAACTCCGCTCAAAATCGGTGAAAGCTTCATTAGCCTGCTCTTCAGCGGTGTACTATTGTCTAATATTGGCATCAGTATTTCGCGCGCGCTAATTGGATTCTTAATCGGCGGCGGACTTGGCGTCTTCTTTGGCCTACTGGTCGGCTTCTACAAGAAAACCGAATGGACCCTTGACCCTATGCTGCAAATGATTCGGACCGTCCCCCATTTGGCTATTATGCCTCTGTTCATTTTGTGGTTCGGCTTTGGTGAGTTTTCCAAGGTGCTTCTGATCGGAATGGGAGCCTTCTTCCCTATTTATTTAAATACTTTTCTAGGCATCCGCAGCGTAGACTCCAAGTTAATTGAAGTCTCGCGAGTACTCGAATTCAGCAAGTTCAAGCAGGTTACCCGGCTCATCCTGCCCGCTGCTATGCCCAATCTATTGCTCGGAATTCGGTTATCTCTAGGCACTGCGTGGCTAAGCCTGATTGTCGCTGAGCTGATGGGAGCAAACGCAGGCGTTGGCTATATGATCTCCGATGCCCGCCAGTTTGCTCAGACGGAGGTCGTGTTTGTCGGCATTGTTATTTTTGCATCCGTTGGCAAGCTCACCGATTCGCTCGTTCGCAAGCTTGAGATCTACTTATTGCGCTGGAGCGACAATTACAAGGGTTAGAGGCTGTCTCTATCGCCATCCTTCCCATGTGCAAAGAACGGAGAACAGGCGCAGCATGCCGCTTATAGCGGTAGGCTGCGCCTATTGTTTTTCTATAGCGTCAAATGACCTCGATACTCTTCTCCTTTGGCAGCGTCAAGAATACAAGCAACCCAATAATGAAAAGCGGAATAATGGATAAAATACTGAGCTTAGCGTTACCGGTCACTGTCGTCGTTATCGACATAATAAAAGGCCCGAGAATCGCTGCGAATTTGCCGAATATATTGTAGAAACCAAAAAATTCATTGGAGTTTTCCTTCGGTATGATTTTGGCAAAGTAGGATCGGCTTAATGCTTGTATGCCGCCTTGTGCGGAACCAATTAGCGCACCAAGAATAAAAATATGCCATACGGACGAAATAAAAAATGCGGCTACACAAGACACGATATAGGTGATAATCCCTACAATAATCATGGTTCTTGTCGAATATTTATTCGCTAAATTCCCATAGAGTATAGCGCATGGAAACGCAATAACCTGAATGATTAATAAGATGCCGAGCAACGTAAACGTATCAAGCGAATCCGCTCCCAGCACCGCTGTAGCATAAGGCACTACCATTTTAATAATCGTATCGACTCCATCAATATAACAAAAATAAGCAATTAAAAAGATAAACACCATCTTATAGCTGCGAATTTGTCTGAACGTTCCCGCAAGCCTTTTGAAGCTATTTAAAATCGGTCGAGGCTCCGGCTCAACATAGTAACGCTGCTGTACATCCCTCACCATCGGAATCGTGAGTAATCCCCACCATAGTGCCGTAATCACAAAGCCGATTTGATAACCAATGGCTTTATCCATGCCCATCAAGAAAATTAACGCCATGCTGATCCCGAAAGGAATAACGCTACTTATATAACCATATGCAAAGCCTATAGAAGAAACCTTGTCCATGCGAGCATCCTTCGTTACATCCACTAGAAACGAATCATAAAAAATATTAGATCCAGCAAAGCCAATAGCTGATAAAACATAAAATAGAATTAGCAGCTGCCACTGGCCGCTATCCGGCGAAATAAAGGCTAGCGACAGCGTCGAGAGAATGCCGACCAGTGCAAAAAATAGAAAGAAGCGCTTTTTCTTATCCTTATAGTCAGCTAATGTGCCTAATATCGGACTTAGCACCGCAACAATGATACTTGCTAACGAATTAAAATAACCTAGGTCCATGCTGCTGTTTACATGAGTAAACATTCCAAATACAATCGGCAGCAGCGCCGTTGTAACCGCCATGGAATAAGCCGAATTCCCGCAATCATACAAGATCCACGATCTTTCTTCTCCGCTTAGCTTCATGTATACCTCTCCCCTATCTCGTCAATCTTCGCAATTTTAACATGTCAGTAGGGGAGCATGGTCATGCTAGTGTTAACTTCAAGTTAAGAAGCTGTGAATATCTATCTTTGTCAGCCAAACTAGACATTGTAGTCCAACTTATATCGATACGGAATAGGGGATTCTTCCCTTAAATTGCACCACCTCTCGAATCCCTTTGCTATGCAGCAGCTCGATAGCTTCTGCAAAGCCTTGCTCGAGATGCCCGACCTGATGGGCATCCGAGCCGATGGATACGGCTCTGCCGCCTAAATCTAAATACATGTCGAGAATATACGAATGAGGATGAATCCAGCCTTGCCGATATAGTCCGGTCGTATTCAGTTCAAGAACCTTTTGCTTCTCCAATATTAGCTTCAATATATCGTACAAAATAGGCTTGCAAGCAGCGATATCCTCTTCGTACACCGGAAATGTCGTATACCTCACCATATAATCCAAATGAGCTACGATATCGTAATTGTCCATCTGGTCGACAGCCTCTCGCACATGTGTAAAATAATGCTTTAGCCGCTGCTGAATCGGCTTGTCATGAAAAGCCTTTTCGGAGAAATCCAGCCTTCCGTCATTATGCGCAGACAACAAAATAACGTCAAACTCATGCTGAGCCAAATAGTCATTTATGATGTCTTTATAATCGCTTCGAAAGCCGACCTCAACGCCTTTGCGAATCTCAATGGCATAATGCCGTAACAGCTCTTCCATTTCTTTATGGTAGCTCTCCCAGTCAATCTGAACATCCTGCTTGAAATATTTACAATCATATTCTATATGGTCTGTCGTATAGATAGCAGCCTTCCCAAGCGCAAGCGAAGATCGAACAAGCTCTTCCAGGGTTGAGTTCGAGTCAGGTGAATAATTGGAATGCACATGCTGATCGATTAAGAGATGTGGTATTGTCATTCTTTACTCCTTCTCCTTCTATTGAAACTGCAGCAAATTGCGCCCTTCGTCTGTCATATCGAACAGATGAAATTTATTCGGCTTTATGCCGATTGAGATCGCCTCGCGTTCCTTTAGCTGCTTCTCATTATCCGTCAGCAGACGAATCATCATATCGGACTTACCAGCGGGATCCGTCAGTTTGATTAATTGCCCATTGCCTAGATGCTCAATCAGATCAATTTGCAGTCTAATCGCTGCTTCATTTGGCTGATCTGTAATGAACAAATCATGCGGGCGTATGCCAAGCTTGACCTCTTTCCCGATATGCTGCGCCTCCAGCCTGCGCGACTGTGGAATTTCCAGTTCGAACAGCTTCGTCTTCACCCACTGTTGTTCGTCTCTCTTCTCTAAGACTCCGTCAATCAGGTTCATAGGCGGATTGCCTAGAAAGCTGCCAACAAACAGATTAGAGGGATGATTGAACAGCTCATTCGGAGGCGCGTATTGCTGAATTTTTCCGCCATTAAGAATGGCTACGCGATCGGAGATCGCTAAAGCTTCCTCCTGGTCATGCGTAACAATAATCGTCGTGACGCCTAATTTACGCTGGATTTTGCGAATTTCGTCCCGGACATCCAGCTTTAATCGCGAGTCCAAATTTGACATCGGCTCATCCAGCAGTAGAATTTCCGGGTCCTTGGACAACGCGCGCGCCATGGCGACACGCTGCTGCTGACCGCCTGACAGCTGCGAAGGCTTGCGGTCGAGCAGATGATCGATCTGCAATATTTTACTCGTTGCGAGTGCACGTTCATAGGCTTCCTTCTTAGCCATCTTCCGCTCGCGAAGCGGGAATGCAATGTTGTCACGAACCGTCAAATGAGGATACAACGCGTAGGATTGAAACACCATCCCAATATTCCGATCCTTCGGTTCCACATGATTGACCAGCTTATCCTTGAAATAAATTTCACCGGAGGTTGGCTTCAGCAGCCCTGCCAGCATCATTAGCGTTGTCGTTTTTCCGCAGCCAGATGGGCCTAGCAGCGCAACAAACTCACCCTTTGCAATTTCGAGATTCAATCCGTCAACCGCGCGGCTTCCGATTTGCTTACCATCATAATCTTTTACGATATTTTTAAGAGAAATCATACCTGCTTTGCTCCTCCCATATTGATCTTCAGAAATACTTTCTGGGTAAAGATATAGAAAACGACTAGCGGGATCGTATAAAACAAACCAATCGCCGTAATTAATCCGTAGTTCAAAATGACATTTTCCTTCGTGACCAAGCGAGATAGATAACCGGCCAGTGTCAGCATATTGTCATCGAAGATAAATAGCTTGAACAGAAACCATTCGCCGTAGGCGCCCAAGAAGGAGAACACGGATATCGCTCCAATGCCCGGTAAAACGTACGGTACGAGTACTTTCATGAGGGCACGAAATCTCGAGCATCCATCTACCATGGCCGCCCATTCCAAATCCCAAGGCACTTCATCGAAGAAGCCTTTCATAATATACACACGACCTGGCAATGATCCCGTAATGGCAACGAGAATAACGCCTATATACGTATTCACCAAATTCATTTGAACGAGGATAAAAAACGTAGCGATAATGAGCGTAATACCTGGGAAGGAGCGCATTAGGAACAGAAACTTCATAGCAGCCAGCTTGCCTGTGAAATCAAGCCTGGAGAATGCATAGGCAGTGGGTACAGCAATGCCGACTTCAATGATAACAATTAGAATCGAATAGACTAATGTATTAAGTACGATGGGCCAAATCGCCGGCAGAACAACACCTGCATATTCGATTGGCTCTTTTACAAAATTGAAGTTCTCCAGCGTAAATTGCCCCGTTGTGCCATTAAAAGTAGCTGAGAGAAAATACCAGATAATCATTCCAATGATAGGCATCGTAAAGAGCAGCATATACGTGTGTACGAGCAGTTTTTTTGCAATACTTGTCGACATAATGGCCTCCTAATCCTCAATGCGCGATGGCTTGATCATTTCATCGAAATCAAACAGCCTCAGCAGCCATAATGTCAAAATAAGCGAGATCAGCACAACCAGCAGTGAAAGAGCAGCGCCGTATCCATAATATTTCAAATTAAAAGCCTGCTGGTACGCGTATAGAGATAACGTTGTCGTGTCTCGCATAGGTCCGCCATTGGTCAGCAGCAGGATGAAGAAGTAGGAGGACACAAAGCCGATGAGATCTGATATCGTAATATACATTAACGGCCACTTTAATGAAGGAAGAATGATTTTGGTAATGACCGATTTCTCGCTTGCTCCATCTACTTTGGCAGCCTTATACAGATCCTCAGGTATGGAGCTGATTGCAGCCGATAATAGAATCATGCCTCCTGAAGTTGTAGAAACGATCGTTGCAATGATTACGATTGCCATCGCGATTTTTGTAAACCACGAAATGGGATCGCCTTCTGGCTGGAAAAGATGTAGAACCTTATTGATAAGCCCATCCCCCGTAGGGTCGAATAAATACTTCCAGAACGTCACATATACAACAGCAGGAATGATGCTCGGAATTAACCATAGGACACGATAAATGACTGCCGCCAATTTGCCCTTTAAGAAATACTGGGTTGCGATCGATATAAACAAACCAAAAAACAAAGAGAATACAAGTGTAATAACGGCAAACAAAACAGTGTTCCATAAAATTTGGGGCATGCTGTAATCGGTAAAAATCCGTTTGAAATTATCGAAGCCAACAAAATTGATTTTCATTGATGCATTCAAATCCGTGAAGGACATCATGATGGTCGCAATCGCTGGAAGAATGAAAAATACGAGCACGAGCAGCGCAAAGGGCATAATGAAAAAGTATGGATACATTTTTTTGGCTAAAGGCTTCTTGTAAGGCTTCTTGGCTAAAGTCACTGGGATCTCCATAATGAGATCTGCACCTGCTTCCTATAAGCAAAATATACGGAAAGGCGCTCTAATAAGCAGAGCACCTTCTCGGTATCATCGTTATTCTACAATGAGACTGTCCGCTGGTACGTTTTGTTTGACATCCTTCTGGAATAGCTCAAACGCTTGAGCTGCGGTTTGGCCTTTGGTCAGAATGGCATCAATGCCAAGCGTGAACGATTTCATATAGACCGCATAATCCATTTGGGCCGGACGCGTTTTGGTAAACTCGATTAAGTAAGCATGATCTTTATAGAAGCTCATTTCTTGGAAGCGCGGGTCTTCTTGTGCAGCAGCTGTTACAGGAAGCTTACCGCTTTTTAGCGTATGATTAATTTGCAGGTCTGCATCCAGTACGTGCTCAATCAGCTTCTGAACATACGGCATCTTCTCGTCGTCAACCTTAGCTCCTACGTAGACCAATGCAGGGTTGCTGTAGGACACAGGTTTTCCGCCTTGCTCTACCGAAGGAACCGGAATCCAAATCGCATTTTCCTTAAACCAAGCTTCATAACCAGTCAAGTCCTCATCCATGCCAAGCTGCGTACGCATCACTTGATAGAATTCCGTACGGGCAAATTCAGCGAACAGTTCGCCTTTAATGAACAGCTCGGCAGCCTTGTCCGTATCGATCTCAGCAATGCCCTCCGTAACTACGCCGCGCTGCTTCGCATCCTGCCAAAATTCATAAACCTTCTCTGTGTTTTTCGACAGCACCATCTTGTTCTCTTCCGCACTATAATTATAGTTGTCGAATGTATAGTTCCAGCCTTCAAACCTTGTATCCTCAACTCCGAAGCCGATTTTGACTAGCTTCTGCTTTGCAGCCTCATCTGCAAGATCAACCAGCTCTCCGAAGGTAAAGATGCCAGCATCCACGCGAGCCTTCAACTCATCGATTTGTGCGGCTGTCCATCCAAGGCCCTCCAACGCTTTCCGGCTAATGAATACGGGAGAGGCATCCATATCCTGAATAACGCCGTAGTAGTGGTCTTCGTATTTCATGATGTTATTGTAGGATTCCGGCATGTTTTTGAACACGTCAGATGTTCCAACCCAGTCTACATCGCGAATGAGTCCGGCATTTAACTGCCACCCAATATCCACGCTGGAGTTAATAAATACATCGGCTACCTTATTCGCTTGTGCCTGCAAGATCAGCTCATCATCGCCAATGCCAGGCCACCAGTCTATTTTTATTTGTACATTCTCCGCCTTTAGTTCTTCGTTCACGCGTTTTTCTGCTTCTAGGAAATTATCCTTCCGCGCTCCCCATGTGTTCTCGCGAACGGAGATGACGACTTCTTTCATTTTCTCGCCATTGCTAGAAGCTTCTGCGCCGCCATTTGCAGCAACGCCAGAATTTGAGCCTGTACTACATCCTGCTAACAATGTCATACTTGTTATTACACTAACTAATCCAAGTGCAAGCTTCTTCATTCTTGTAAACCCTCCTCGTTTTCCAGTTCTCACTGGCTTAACTAAACTATAAAGGAGAATTGTAAAAACTGTGTCAATTACACATTAATAAATTGTTTTATTATTTTTTTAATTGTGATGTTGTTGTTTTCAAGTTAACCAATCAGATTTACGAGATGAATACATGCTCAAGCGCTTGATCTAGAATGGCCATTGCTTCTTCCATTTGCTTCACGCTTGTTATTAATGGCGGAACAAGCGTAATCACATTTCCGCTGGACACCTTAAAGCTAAGCCCGCGGGATAAGCATTCATAGAGAACCTTTTCAGCACCTACAACTTCCTTCTCTTTCGTCTCCCGGTCGGATACGAGTTCGATTGCGGCCAGCATCCCTTTCACCCGAACATCGCCTATGACGGCATACTTCTCCTGCAGCTTCCGAAGCTGAACAATTAGCCATTGCTCCATATTTTGTGCATGCTCAAGCAGGTTTTCCTTTTCGATGAATTCAATGGTGGCCAGTGCAGCCGCGCAGCCTACGGCGCTTTTCTCATGCGTATAATGCCCAAGGGAAATATCGCCTGCAATATCGAGATGCTCTCTAGCGATAATGCCTGCCATTGGGAAAATCCCGCCGCCAAACCCTTTGCCAATAACGACGATATCCGGCACAATGCCATAATGCTCGTGAACGAACATGGTGCCCGTACGGCCGAGCGCCGTCGGTATTTCATCCAGTATGAGCAGCACGCCATACTCATCGCAGATTTGACGAAGGCGCTGCATATAAGCAATGCTCGGAATCTGTACATCCGTGCTGCGAATCGGCTCAAGAATAACCGCACATACATCCTCTTCTCTCTCTAGCATGTAGCTTAAATAATCCAGATTCCGGTTGTTAGCCTCTTCTCCTTCGCCAAAGATTGAACGATAGCTGTTATAGGGCATCATATGCTCCGTTCCGGACATCAGCGGCCCGATCCCGCTTCTGAATACAGCTTCTCCTCCAACGGAAATCGCATCCAAGCTTGCGCCATGGAAGGAATCCCAAGTCGAAATCGTTTTGTGCTTGCCAGTTGCCCGGCGCGCAAGCTTCAGCGCTATGCCAATCGCACTGGTGCCGCCTGGCGCAAACAGCACCTTGTTTAAATCCCCCGGCGCCAGCTGGGTTAGCTTCTGCGCCAGTTTAATCGCAATCTGGCTCGTATATCGGCGCGGCAGAAACGGCAGCTGATGCATTTGAGCAATGATTGCATTCATCACATACTCGTTTTTGTAGCCAACCTGGTGAACGCTGTTTCCATGAAAATCAATTACTTTGCGCCCATCTTGATCCTCAATGTAGATGCCCTCTGCTTTTACAATCGCATTTAAGCATGGCGTAGACATCGACTGATGAAGAAAAAGCTTGCTGTCCTGTTCCAGTACAGCAAGCGTCTCTTCGCTTAGATGCTCGTCTTGCCAAGCTTGGCGGGCATCCGTTCCATTGATATCTCCTTCTATGCGGCTATTGATGCGGATTTCCATATGGCAGCTCCTTATTCATCAATCGTTCATTGATTTGCTCAATCATCGCAGGCAGCTGAGAAATGTCTTCGATAACGGCATGCGCTCCTGCTTCCCTATACGCCTTACTCACAGAAGCGACCATATGACGTTCTTCCTCCGGCGAAAGCTGCTGCACCTCGGCCTCCGTTAACCCGAGCATCGAGCTGCCTTTTACGATACCGATCGCCCACACGCCAGCACTATTCGCCTCTTGCATGTCAGAGGTTGTATCTCCGACCTTAACCACTTGCGCATGATGGCGCAGGCTAAGCTGCTTCATATTCTCATAGATCATGTAAGGATAAGGTCTGCCTTTATCCATAACCAGATCAGGGGTTACCCAATGGTCAGGCTCATAACCGTTTTGCTTAGCCGCTTTCGCCACGATGGATAGCATGGCCGAGGTATAGCCTGTAGTTGCACCGATTTTCAAGCCTTGCCGTCTGAGCAGGTCTACGGTCTCTACAACATAGGGATTAGGCTCTCCGAATTGCGAGAGTATGGCCAGCAGTCTAGGCTCAAACCGCTCATGCAGCTCATCAATATCCGCTTCCGAATAGCTGCGGCCGAATTTCGCTTGAAATTCAGCTGCTATTCTTGGCATTTGCAGCAGAGACTGAATGTGATCCCACTTCAATTGCCCCATAGGAGCGCGAACTTCCTCCATCGTTAATGGAATGCCGATCTCCTCAAAAATATGGCTAAATACCTGCACCGGCGCAAAGCAGCCATAATCAACTGTCGTTCCTGCCCAATCCAATATAACGCCTTCAATTCTCATCATTGCTCTCTCCCACAAAACGTAATGTGTGCTCAATCAAACGTTCCATATCCTCTGCATGCACATCTCCCATATTCCCAATGCGAAATACATTAATATCTGTTAATTTACCAGGATAAATGACATAACCAGCCAACTTCAGAAAGTTGTAAAAATGCTCAAATGTAAACGGAATATGCGTTGGATATAAGAAAGTTGTAATAAGCGGTGACTGCAGCTCCTTTGGCAAGTAGGCTTCGAAGCCAGCTTGCGTCATCCCATCCACGACGATTTGCTGGTTTGTGCGATATCGTTCATGGCGAGCTTCTACCCCGCCCTCTTCCGCTAGTTCCTTGAGCGCTTGCTTAAAAGCATGTACGACGTGCGTTGGCGAAGTGAACCGCCATTTGCCGGAATCCTTTTCCATCGTCTCCCACTGATCATACAAATCCAGCGATAACGAGCGTGCTCTCCCTTTGCACTTCATGAGCTCATCCCTTTTGCATAGAATAAAGCTGAAGCCAGGAACGCCTTGGATGCATTTATTCGCGCTGCTTATGACAAAGTCAATCTGCAGCTCTTCTACTGCGATTGGAATTCCGCCAAAGCTGCTCATCGCATCGATGATGGCTAGACGACGATTTCGTTTAATGGCATCCATCACCGCCTCAAGCGGATTTAAAATGCCTGTCGTCGTCTCGCAATGGACCATAGCCACATGCGTAATCGACGGTTCCTCAATCAGCTTCCTTTCCACAACAAGCGGATCAACCGGTTCATTAGGTTTAAACTCGAGGGAAAGATGCGGGATGCAGAGTACCCTTGCAATGTCCTCCATACGCTTCCCATAAGCGCCGTTTATCAGCACTAGCAGTTTGCCGTCACTCGGAATGACCGAGCCAAGCGTCGCTTCCACACCGAAGGTGCCGCTGCCCTGCATAAACACTGCCGTATAATGATCCTTAGATGCACAGCCAACCTCTAGCAGCTGCTGACGAATCTGTTCAACAATCGCTTTATATTCTTGATCCCACGTACACCAATCCTTTTGCATTGCCTCTTTAACCGTTGGCGTTGTCGATAAGGGCCCAGGCGTCAATAATAAATAGGGGTTGCTCATAGTTCCTCCTGCAGCTGCAGCTCGTATTTAGGATAGATGGGATTGCTCCACGCTACTTTTCCACAGGCATCTACGCATTCCACTCGTACATATTGCTCATCATTTTGAATAAAATACTCAGCTTCGGTGATGTTTACGCCGGTAGGGTCCATTTCCGCCAAACCATTGTTCGGAAAAGTAATAAACCGAATGCTCCGAACAGGCGAGCACACGACTTTCAGTCTGTTGTTCTCAATGCGCAGATCATAAATTTTCGGACCATTGGAGCTATAATATTGGCCAGCTTTTATCGCATCAATAATCGCTTGCTGCCCTAATCGTTCGCTCTCAACGACAATCCAGCCTCCATAAAACTCGGATACCGCCATGTCCGTCGGACCGCCGTGGGCATCGTCTGCCGCAATAGCGTTGACCCGCTTGCCCCACTTCAGAACATAGTCCCAATAAGATACGCCGTAGCCTACCGCCTCTTGAATTTCGGATTGGTGATTATAGATTTCAATTGCCGCATACCCTTCAAGCTTCAGCAGATCCTCTTCTCGGTTCTTGGACCATTCCGGATGATTCATAATGACGAGATTTCCTTTGCTTCTCATCTCATCAATTAATCGCTGAATCGTATCCAAGCTCTCATAATCCGGCTTAGCATGCACCTCATCGTGCTGAAAGGGCATCTCGGCCAGCAGCGAGCGATCCAAAAGTCCATGCAAGTGATATTGTTGCCACGTCGTTTCACGTTCCATTTCACAAGCCATTTCATAGCCATCCAGCATAATAAATGCTTCCGTGTCGTACGCATCGCTTTGGAAATAGATTTCATGGTCGCTTAAGCACATAAAATCATAGTCCTTTGTGCGATAAGCCTCTCTCATTTGCTCTACCGTATATTCGCCATCGCTGCGAATAGAGTGCGAATGAATGTTACCTTTATATTTTTGACGCCCCGCGTTTAATATCATTGCATCTCTCATTGTTATTCCTCCTCGGCTAAATCTTCTACAAAGATCGGATTAGACCATGCAATTCTGCCCTTTTCATCCACACACTCTACCCGAATATAGTTCATGCCCTTCTGGATCACCATACTTCCAGAGGTCATTAGCTCGCCCTTCTCTCGTTCTACATGGAACGGCCCACGCAGCGGAAATGCTTTAAACATGATGTACTGGCAAGGAGAGCACTCCACATGGACAAAGCCATTCTCTACTCGGAAATCAAAAATTTCAGGTCCAGAGCTGGAATAAAACTGTCCTTTTTTTAGTGCAGTGATAATGCTTGCCTGTGAAAGCTCTTCTGCCTCGACAGAAACCCAGCCGCCGCCGTACTCAGGAATTTTGCAGCTTGGATCATGGTCGTGCGAGTCATCGGCAGCAATACCGAACACGCGCTTGCCATTCTGAAGCGCATGATCCCAGTAAGCCGCCCCATAGGAAGAGCTCGTCGTCCATTCCGTTGCGTGATTATAAATTTCAATGGCAAAAAATCCATCATACCGAACCATATCCTCAAAGCGTGTCAAATGCCATTCGGGGTGATTGAACACAACAAGATTTCCATGCGCCCTCATATCGTCAATCAGCTTCTGCGGGGATTGTTGACCCTCCCAAGGAATGGGAACCTCAAACGTTTGCAAATGTTGAAATCTATCCTTGTCCGACTCGACCGTTGGATCGTCCAATACGCCAAAGTGGTAGCCTGGATCTTCATCCGGCACAAGATTTAATCCGCCTCTCTCCATACCGGGCAGTACAAGGAATGATTCCGTGTTATACTCTGCGGTACGAGCGAATACATCATGATCCGTTATACTAATGAAGTCGTAACCCATAGCCTTGAATGCAGCAACAACTTCCGATGCCTCTTGCGATCCATCTGACCATGTCGTATGCAAATGTAAATTCCCTTTGTACTTCCTTTTGCTTTTATCCAAATATACGGCATCCTTCATTGTCATCACTCCTATTTTCTTAGTCATCCGTTAGAACGAAAATTTGCTGAGCATGTAAAATACGAACACAACTTATTTTTGCTTTTAATTGCTTTTACTTTTATTTATGTTGTTTTAATTATTCTACTGCGAAAAATCGACCAATACAATGCCATTCGCAAGATTTAACATAATGATTACAATCTTTACACAACAACAAACAACATCAAACTAACAAACTAATAAATCTTTATATATAAAAAAAGCCAGCAGAGAAGACTCGCTTCTCTGCTGGCTTTCCTGATTAATTCAAACCTCAAAGTTCATGATTCCGTTGGCATCATCCATCTCGTATTCGCCTCTTCCAGTTGGGCGTTCCATGCTGCCGGAGGCTCTAATTCCGAAATAACGATATCGACATTATGAAAATCGCATATTTTGACCATGGACCGTTTGTTCCATTTCGATGAATCCGCCAAAATGATCGACGTTTCCGACTGCTGAATCCATTTGCGGGTAAGCGACGCCTTCTCATAGTCATAGCTTGTGAATCCATGCTCAATCGATAAGGCATCAACGGTTACGAATGCTTTATTCACAAAAATATCCGACATATTTGCTTCCGCAATCGCACCCGTTACGCGAAGATGCTTCACATTCACTTCTCCGCCAAGCATAATCATTCGGCCATCGAATTGCTCTCGCTTCTTGAGTTCAATCAAAGCCATTAATGCGGAGATCGAGCTCGTTAGCACGGTAACCTGCTGTTTCTGAGCGAGAAACGGGATAATCTGAAGCGGCGTCGTGCCTTCATCGATAAAGATAACATCATGGTCTTCAATTAGCGTATAAGCAAGATAGCCAATTTTCTCCTTCGCCTCTTGATTAATGCACGCTCTTTCAAACAAGGTAGGCTCGACCTCAACCTTTAGCTTAATTGCGCCGCCGTACACCTTCTTAAGCTTGTTTTCCTTCTCTAGATCATCCAGATCTCTACGAATCGTTTCAGTCGTAACCTCGAACATACGCGCCAGATCGCTCGCAATGACCTTTCCATGCTCATTCAGCAAATTCATAATACTCAGCTTTCTTTCTTCACCCGCGAGAGACATCGCAAACCCTCCTAATCTTTATCACTACTATTCTAACGCACTCATAATCTATAGAGATGCAGCCGCTGACGGCGATTCAGGGATATTCCCTACCAAATTCCGCATCCATTTCTGAGAGCGATAACGTTTGTATCCGATCAAAGCCTTGCTTATTTCTTCACATAAAAATAGGCCATAAACCCATTCGAGCGGCAGATGGAGCACATACGCGCCAACGAATACCGCTGGCAATGCAATCGCCCATGTTGTAATTAGAATCATATTCATCGTAAACAAATTGTCCCCGCCTGCTCTAAACATACCGACAATCCACACATTATTCAAGAAAAATGCAGTCATCGCCAAAGCCTGCAGCAGGAGAACATTTCCTAAAGAAGCGTGAACCTCAGCGCTTAGCTTCGGAAAAACAAGAGACGCGAATGGCGAAACGATAACAATGACAACACTAATCATTATACCAGCGATAACCGAAATACGCGTAAATCTACGAGCATACTCTATTGCCTGCTCTTGATTATCCTTGCCTAGCTGTTGACCAATCATCACCTTTGCTGCATAGGCAAATCCGTGGATTCCCATCATAAAATACCCCTGAAGTGTATTCGCCAGCTGGAACGTAGCCAATGCCGCAATGCCTAGAGATCCGAAAGCTACGGCATAGAGCATGTTGCCGATCGACCACATGCCTTCGTGGAACATGAGCGGCGTTATCGTTTTCAATACCTGCTGACGCAGCTTCAAAGGTAAACTGAAAAGCTCTCGAACTCCAATATTTAAATAATACGATTTACTATAAATGAAAACAAACAAAAACAACAAGCTTATGCTTGAAGCGATTAACGTTCCCCAGGCGGCTCCTGCAACGCCAAGCTTTGGCAAACCCAGCCTTCCATAAATCAAGCCGTAGTCCAATATAATATTGACCGCCATCGCACATAAGCCGACATACAACGTAATCTTAACCTTGCCTATAGATCCGAGCGCCTGAGCATACGCATCCCTAATCGCACTAATGAGAAAAACAAAGGCCATAATTGAAACGTATTGTAAACCAAGCGGCAGTAAGTCAGTGTCCTTAATAAATAAAGTTAGAATCGGTTCCTTCCAAATCAACACAACAACGAACGCCAGAAGACTCATACCGATTCCCGTAAGCAGCATAAAACCGAATGTCGCCCGCATAAGGGTATACTGCTGCTTACCATAATATTGGGTCATATAAGCGGTCATCCCATAGACAGCGGTAAGGATCATGGATAAAATGAAGCTGATTCTGCCAGCAGCGGCAGTTACGGCGACAGCTCCATCCCCCAAGCTCGTCACCATTAGCATATTAACAATCGAAAACGAATTGCCGACGAGCATTTGCAGCACAGATGGGATGACCAATTCTTTCATCTCGCGTTTAAACTCTGACCTTCTGATTGTATTCATCCCTAAGCCTATCCCTCATTCTTATTCAAATTATACGACAATTCGCATGCTTTTCACATAGCTTCAAGCGATTACATGGTAGTTTTCATGTGGTTTACATTGCTTTCATGTTGACTAATCCATCTTACAAATTGTTTGTCTATTAATCAATGTGTATTGGAGCGATTGTAGGAGGTTTACAAATACTTTAAATTTCGTATAACAAAAAGACTACCTCCGTTTTATCTAGAAAGTAGTCTTTCCTTTAACCGTTTGCTTTCGTTTTTGTTCATTTTTTATATGCTTTCTTTCGTTTTGATTAGTCTTTGCTAATCCAGATTTACCGCTCTGGCATTAAGTGCATTTACTCTGATCGTATCAATCGCAAGTGGAAAACCATCTGCTTGTGTTATTACAATGCTCTTACTTTCTCCTGGCAGCAAATCAAAAAAATTGTCACTCATACGGACATTGCCTTGTGCAATCTGAATATTAATCATCCGAGCAACAGCATCATTAGCCTGTACGTGCAGCGTGCCTTGCTCACCATTCCAATGGGCAACAAGACTGGATTCAGGTAGTCTAAGAAGTCGGTAATCTCTTAGGTAATAATAATTATCAAAGCAATCCCATTGTTCAGCAGACAGTTTCACTACAACTTCTTCTGCAGGAATATCTCCAAGCAATTCATTTTCTTCCCACTCGCCTAGCCTAACAGCTGAATTGGCTGTCACCTTAGCCGCAACTTCCTGCCGCTTGATGAGAGTGCCATCCATATGATAAATCGCCAGTTCCACGTTGCCCTGATACGCATCTAAACGGTCATTGACTGCCCAAAGCACGATAGGACTTTCTGGTCCATAATCGATGGTCAGCAAGAGCGGATGATAGAATTTGCGCGCATAGTAAAAGGATGCTTTTGGCAGCAGCTCATAGTCAATTAGTGACCAGCTTGTCCCCGGCCAACTGTCATTATGCTGCCAGATCAAGGAACCGCTTGTGCGTATTTTGTTGCGCCGATAATGTTCGATGCCATATTTGAGTCCTTCAGCTTGTGTCAGCATGGAATAGCTCATGTACTCCTCAATATTGCTCGGAATACCCGTAAACCCTTCCATGAGTAGAATCCCCTTTTGATGATTCGTATCTTTGTTGCGGTAAGCCATCTCTGTGCTGCCCCAGTAAAACTGTCCTTCTGGAATATACTTTTCGAGCGTGTAGCGATTAGCAGAAGCATGCATGCCGAATTCGCTGCTGAATAGCGTATCATCTTTTTTATAATTTTTAAACGTGACACCTTCAATACTATAATCCAGCATTGTTTTTTCGCCAATTTTACGTGGATATACGGAACCGTGCCAGACTTGCCAATTATGACGATCTCCTACATTGGGATCATTAGCATCATTGCCGCCATATGGAGACGAAGGCCAATAAGGACGCGACGTGTCTAGTTCACCGAGCAGCTCAGGCAGAAGCTCATGATAAATCGTTTCACCATAAAATGGACAAGTAATGTCACCATCGGCAGACTTCATATCGTATAACCAATCAATTTCGTTATTGCCGCACCATAGTGCCAAAGAAGTAAACTTCCTCAACCGTTTAATATTATAGATGGCTTCCTGTCTCACGTTCTCCATAAAATCAGCGTTGAAATCCGGGAATAGAGCATTAGCGAATGCAAAGTCTTGCCATACCAGCACACCAAGGCGGTCACATTCTTTGTAGAAAACATCTTTTTCATAGATACCGCCGGCCCATACTCGCAGCATATTCATATGGCTATCTACTGCAAGCTCTATCAAATCTGTATAGCGCTTGTCTGGTGCACTGCCAATAAAATGATCAACAGGAATCCAGTTGGAGCCTTTGGCGAACAGCTTCACACCATTTAGCAGGAAAGCAAAAGCATCGTTACCTAGATCATCTTGTACTTGAAGCTCAATGGAACGAATGCCAAAGGAATGACTATATTGATCCACAGGAACATCATTAGCAAGCAATACAACTTCAAGCTGGTATAAATAAGGTTCGCCAAGATCATGCGTCCACCATAAGCTCGGGTTCGTAACATTGAGCAGACAGGTTGTACGCTTGTCTTGAACCGGATTCGTTGATTCAGCTACAATATGGCCTTCTACATCGATTAGCTTTGTTTGGACAACAAAATCTTGCTTAGAAGAAAAACGTTTAATATCAACCGATACTTGTACCGATGCCTGTTGCGAGCTTGACGAGAGTGATTGAGCAAAAACGCTGTCGAAGCGCGCCTGGACAGTTCTAAGTAAATGCACTTTCCCCCAAATGCCTGTTGTCACCATGCGTGGACCCCAGTCCCATCCATAATTCATGGCTGCCTTTCTTATCCAAGGACGTTCCTTCGTATAAGAGGACCATTGCATAAGCGCCTTGTCCTTATGATGAAGGGATAATGGATCAAATTTAACTGCAATAGTATTTTTACCAGACTTCACAACTCTAGTAATGTCAAAGAAATAGCCACGATGCATATTAGCCGTTTTACCCACTTCCAGACCGTTGATAAAGACGGTTGCGAACGTGTCGAGACCCTCAAAAAAAAGCTCTAGCTTCTCTTGCTTCTGCAAGACCTCGTCCAGCTGAAATTTCGTTCTGTACCACCATTCCTTGTTCTCGATCCAGCGGCAATTGATATCGTTATGACCAAAGTAAGGATCGGTAATTAAGTTTCTTTCCATAAGTGTTGAATGGACACAGCCTGGCACTTTAGCTGTCATCCAGAATCGATCGTCTAGCCCCGCATCAGCAAGTTGCAATGCTGGTACTTGCCCTATGTCATAACCCTGCAATCTCCATTCTGCTGTAATCTCCATATAATCCTCCCATGATCTGAATAAATTTCAGGCCCGATTAAGTCTTAAGCTAAACACACTTAAGCCTCATCGGACCTGATAAAAGTCTGTATAAGTTAGAACGTTAAAGCGATATTTGTTTCACGATTACGAATTGTTCGATTCCGCAACTTTACCTTTTTCAACGAGCGTTTCATAAGCTTGCTCTAATGTAATTTGACCGAACATGACCGATTCTAGCTCTGATTTGTATGTGGCTGTGAAATCTTCAGCGCCAGCCGGTGCCGGATAGAATGGCAGTGCATTCGTTTTAGCTGCATCAAGAAGCTGAATACCTAGTTTTTCACCGCTTGTAAGCGTAGATTCAATCGATCCGAGCACTTCGCTGTTGATCGGAATACCACGAGTGGTTCCCAAAATTTTACCAGCCTCTTGGTCGGATATGAACCATTTTAAAAATTGCTTAGCTTCTTCAATACTTTTGGATTCAGCATTGATAGAGAAGAAGATCGTTGATTGTGCCCAACCACCGCCAGCTGTACCAATTGGATAGCTATTCACTTGAATATCTCCATTAGGGAGCAGTGCTTCTACTGCTGTTGCAGAACCAACGGAGGAACCTCTCAGCAATACACGTCCTTTAGCAAACGTATCCGTTTGTGGATCATTTTCTTTTGAAGAAAGCTGCAAATCAGCTTTCGGTACAATGCCTTTCTCCGAGAATTCAGCATAAATATTGTTGAATTCCATCCAAGTATCTTTATCTAAGTTAAATTTCCCATCCTTGAAAATAGGGCCAAGGCCTTTTGATGTTTGATAGAACTGATACCATTCCCAAATATTTCTCAAATCATCAATCGGATATTTATCGTTAGGCAGCTTTGTACGAGCTTCACGAGCAAAGTTAAAGAAGTCCTCCCACGTCCAATTGTTTTGCGGAAGTGTTATGCCGTATTGCTCAAGTCCTGCCTTATCATATACCATCGCTTGTCCGTTGTAGCTAAGCGGTATCCCATATAACTTTCCGTCAATTTTAACGTTTTCAAGCACACTTTCGTCAACAATGCCTGACAGATCCAAATCTGACAAATCAGCTAGTAAACCGCGCTTAACGTAGCTCTCAATATAAGCAGCATCCATTTGCATGACATCTGGTAACGTCCGAGAAGCCGATAGGGTTGGCAGCTTGCTCCAGTATCCATCCCATGCTGTAAATTCTGGTGTAAATTTAATACCCTCATTTTTACTCGTATAAAGGTCCAAAACTTTGTTCGTTGCTTCGTGACGCCCATCAGACCCCCACCACATGATTTTCAGATTCTTTTCACTAGCGGCAGCTGGGGTATTTGGAGATTCTGATGATTTTGATGAGCTGCACCCGGAAATAACTAGAGCCGAAGCAAGAATACCTGTTGTTAACATTTTCAACCAAGGTTTTGCTGTTTTCATACTTTGAACACTCCCTTTTGTAAGTTTGTATATATAAATTTAGGTGTTGCCGTTAGTTAGGCAGGACTAGCCTTTAATGCCTGTTGTCGCAATGCCCTCAACAAAGTGCTTCTGTGCCACGAAGAAGATAATCGCTGATGGCAGAACAGATAGCAATGACATAGCAAGTAATTGTCCCCATTGCACTTCAAACTGGTCAATAAACATCCGAAGACCAAGACCTACTGTGAATTTTTCAACTGAACTTAGATAGAGCAGCTGCGAGAAGAAATCATCCCAGCTCCACAGGAAGGTGAATATCCCAACGGTGTAAAGGGCCGGCTTGATAAGCGGCATAATAATTCTAAAGAAAATGCCATATACCGAAGCACCATCAATTTGAGCCGCTTCATCCAGTTCACGTGGAATACCTCGAATAAACTGTACAACCAAAAAGATAAAGAAGGCTCCTCCTCCAAAGAAGTGAGGTAAGATCAGCGGAATGTAACTATCTACGAAACCAAGTTTGTTATAAAGGATATATTGTGGAACGACGGTTACTTGAGCAGGCAGCATGAGTGTTGCCATTAGGACAGCGAACCAAAAGTTACGGAACCTGAAATTTAGTCTCCCAAAGCCGTAACCTACTAGAGCCGCTGTTAATACACCGCCAAGTACATTCCAAAACTCCATCATGAGTGTGTTGGCGAAAAATGTGGTGAAGGTATATTGGGATGAGAACGCCCAGCCATCCGTATAGTTTTGCCACATCCACTGCTCAGGAAAAAGAGATGGTAAAGATAACTCCGCGGTGCTTTTGAAAGAGGCACCAATCCACCAAATAACGGGGTAGATCATAAGTAGAGAGAATGGGATCAGGATAAGATGACTTTTCCAAGACCGCTTCGCTTCAGATGTCATATTTATTTCCCCCCATCTGATTCGTAATGCACCCAGTATTTCGATGCAACGAAGTTAATAAGCGTAAGGACGCCAATAATAAGGAGCAAAATCCAACCTAATGCAGAAGCATAACCCATTTGGAATTGCTTGAATGCCTTTTCATAAAGGAACAGCACATACATATAAGTCGAATTTGCAGGTCCGCCTGCTGTAATCACAAAGGCTGAAGTAAACATTTGAAAAGCATTTATAATACCAAGAACAAGGTTGAAGAATATAACCGGTGACAGCATCGGAATCGTAATATTGTAGAACTTCCTGAAAAGGCCAGCCCCATCAACAGAAGCGGATTCATACAAATCTCTCGGAATCTGCTTTAATCCAGCCAAGAATATAACCATGGTTGAACCAAACTGCCAAGCACTAAGAAGAATGAGTGTGCTAAGTGCTGTCTTGGGATTAGAAACCCAACCAATTCCTTCAATGCTAAACCAGCTAAGAATATGATTAATGTAACCATCCAGTCCGAACATATTACGCCATAGTGCTGCCACTGCGATACTACCACCGATAAGAGACGGGAAATAGATCAACGTTCGATATAGACTCATACCTTTAAGATCTCGATTAAGCAGCATCGCTACCATTAAGGAGAAAAACAATTTGATAGGAACTGCAAATAATACAAAGGTAAAGGTGACGACAAGCGATTTGACAAACAACCTATCTTTCTGAAAAATAGCTTCATAATTGCCTGTTCCGACCCAGGTCGGGGAATCAAGAAGTGAATACTGCGTAAAGGACAAATAAAAGGATTGTATTATTGGCCATAGTGTCAAAAGAAGAAAGCCTAGCAGCCAAGGAGAAATAAAAACGTATCCGGCTACATTATGCTCATATTTTCTTTTCGCACCTATTTTTTTCCCGAACATAGCATTACCCCATTTCCGTTAGAATCGATCGTATCTGTTAATGATTACGCTTTCTTTAGTTCATATTAAAAGATGAAACGGATTCAGTCAACTAAATTAGACTAAATTTTATGTTTTATTTTTGTTTGTAAGTTTATTTAAAGCGATTTCAATAATAACAAGATGTTGAAAGTTGATTTAAAAAGAAAAACGTCCTTGCCTCCTTGGGCAAAGACGTCCTATATTTGACTTTCTTTTTATGATCATCACTTTAGCTATTGGAAGAGATCGTTGCTGCCCGCGGCGTATCTATGCTGCTGCGAATAATAAGATCGCTTTGCAGCAGCAGCTTTTCATACGGCATATAGCTATTGGCTAATCTGCGGAAAAGCATATCAACAGCCTTTATGCCTAGCTCTTCACTCTCCGCGTTAACCGTACTCAGCTCCGGAAATTGCTCCAAAATATCCATATCATTGTCAAATCCCATAACGGATGTATCGAGCGGAACACGAATGCCCAGCTCTTCCATTGCACGCATGCATAGTGAGGCTATTTTATCATTGGCAAATACGAAAGCAGTTGGCAGATTGTTATGTTTCATTTGCTCAAAGCTGCGCTTGATAAGCGAAAGATTTTCAGGATGCATCGTTGGTTGAACTGACAACAGCGCACGGTCTGGTATATACGAGATTTCATTTTCCTCTAGCGCAGACTTGAAGCCATTCCAGCGGTCAGAAAAACTCCGAGCGAATCGCCAATCGCCAACAAATTGAATATGAGTGTGGCCTTTACCAATCAAATACTTAACTTGCTTACGCACGATGTCATAGTTATTCATAAAAACACTATCTGAACTGACGAGATCATCTTCGTGATCAACAAGGACAAATGGTACACCGATATTACGAAGATCAACAAGCATAGAAGAATTGATAAGTCCGATACCGATGATGCCCAGTAAACCATCAGGACGCATCACTTTATGGAAGTTGCGTGGTAGATCATCAGTAATAAGCACGGATGAGGTCCCACTGGCTTCAAGATTTTTGAAGACACCATCTAGTACTTTTCCCCAATAGCCGGAATCCCTATTCTGACTGCGAATGTTAGGAATTAGAATGCCAACAAGCTTGTCCTGATCTTCATCTAGCTGTTTACCGTTAAGTGATCGTTTACCAAGTTTCTGTTCAAGATAGCCGAGCTGAGAGGCCACTTCGAATATTTTCCCTCTCGTTGCGGAACTAATGCCAGGCTTCCCTGATAGCGCCTTCGAAACAGCATACTTTGACACTCCTACCCTGTCAGCAATCTCTTGCATCGTTACCTTTCTTGGCTTATCCATAAAATCATTCACTCCGAAGCTCATATTTCGTTAGTTTACTTGTAAACCTAACAGATTTCATTTCATCATAACAAATTTATGATTAGCTGTATAGAATGTTACACCTAAATTCAACTAATCGATTCTGTGCATCAATCGAGAAAAAATGATATTATGTATGTTGGGTAAAGGACTTTACTACTGCTTATATCGTTTTTAGATATTGCATTAAGAGGAGATAATATGAGTAACGAACACAACTTTTGGCTTGATTTGCCAAAGCCATTTTTTATATTAGCGCCAATGGAAGATGTCACAGATGTTGTATTTCGCCACGTCGTAAGTACAGCTGCAAAACCTGACGTATTTTTTACCGAATTCACAAGCACAGACAGCTATTGTAACCCTGCAGGAAGAGACAGTACTCGTGGCCGGTTAACGTTCACAGAGGATGAGCAGCCCATTGTCGCGCATATCTGGGGCAATAAACCTGCATTTTTCGAACAGATGAGCATCGATATGAAAAAACTTGGTTTTCGAGGAATCGATTTAAATATGGGATGCCCTGTCCAAAACGTCGCTTCCAATGGAAAAGGCTCTGGATTAATCCAACACCCTGAACTCGCAGCCGAAATTATTCAAGCAGCCAAAGCAGGTGGATTGCCGGTTAGTGTTAAAACAAGATTGGGTTACCACGAGGTTGATGAGTGGCGCGATTGGTTAGGGCATATATTGAAACAAGATATTGCGAACCTTTCCATTCACCTTCGTACAAAGAAAGAAATGAGTAAAGTAGAGGCGCATTGGGAGCTCATTCCTGAAATAAAAAAATTACGCGATGAAATTGCCCCAAATACGCTATTAACCATTAATGGAGATATTCCAGACCGCGCAACAGGATTGAAATTAGTGGAACAATATGGCGTTGATGGTGTCATGATTGGCCGCGGTATTTTCACCAATCCCTTTGCATTCGAGATAGAACCTAAAGAGCATAGCGCCAAGGATTTTCTTCATCTATTACTTTTGCAGCTTGATCTTCACGATCAATATTCAAAAGAAGACCTGCCGCGTCCATTTAAACCGCTTCTTCGCTTTTTCAAAATCTATGTTCGTGGATTTAGAGGCGCAAGCGAGCTAAGAACGCAATTAATGGAGACCAGGTCGACGGATGAAGTCCGCCGGTTAGTCCGTGGTGTTTTAGAACAGGAATTAGATTAATACAAATAATGAGAGACCTCCCAAAAGTTCAATGAACTCTGGGAAGGTCTCTTATTTTTTTGCTGCACACAGACCAGCATTATCGACGGTTGTATTTCTTTCATAATTCTTTCATAGCACTATGTTACACTTTACGGAGCTTCGCAAGCTCTATATTTACCTGAAATCGCTTTAACATTCAAGGAGGCATATTATGAAAAAAATGATTACTTATTTTGTTGTATTCACATTACTTACTTCTTTATTTGCAGGATTACCCATTCAGCCAAAAGCAATAGCAGCTGCACTCACTGATGCATACGGCATTAAGGAAACCCCCTTATCATTAGCACCAAATGCATTTACTTTTCCAGATAAAGGATATATTGAAAATATTAATATTATTGAAGTAGATGATTCTAACAATCTGTATGTGATTGCTAATGAAACCTACGTCAATGCAAGCGATATTTTCCATTTTACAACCGATGGAGATTTTCTAGGCCGCTTAATTACTCGCAATCAGTTAGCCGCTCAATTGACAGGTGCAAGTTGGAATACAAGCGTGGGAGCGCCGACTATTGAGCCAGTTAAGATGGCTTTTTCCAAAGAAGGTCTAAATCGTTATCTATATATTGTCTTGAAAGATAAGAATGCAGGTTATCCAATGATTAAGCTCGACTTATCTACAAATACTGTTGTCGAGGATAATCTGCATGTATTTACATCCAGACCTACGGGGATGCAAAAGGGTAAGGATGGTCTCATCTATATTTCCTCGTTTGCATGGAAGCATTACTCCATCTTGGATACTGCAGCCGCCCCTTTATCAGTTACAACAGTAAATGCTACATTGAATGATTATATTTCGGGCATTGTATCTACAGAAGACGACAGATATCTAGTCAATGGACCTTCCAAAGCTTATATTTGCAATGAGCTAGATCTGACGAATTGTACTACGCTTCATACAGATTACTCTTATTCCAATCCTTCTGCCTCAGAAAATGGTAAATTTAGTGCGTTGGGTGCAGAAACTTTATTTGATAACTACCTTGTTCTCAATGAAAACGAAACAATTGAGATTAAAGATGCTTTTTCACTTCGTTCTTCCTTTATTGAATTTACAAATAACGGAGATTTAATCATAGGCAATCAAGCAGGCATAAAGTTTTATTCCTATAACGATTCTGAACGAACCTACACCTTTGAGAACCTTGTAAACAGTTATCGAGGAGAAGTTTATGAGAATGAATTCGTTCAAATGATTGTAAACCCGGATAATGGTCATTTTTTTGTTGTTGATCTAAATACGAGTCATCTTGATGAATTCGACGAACAAGGCATATATATACGCAGTAAAGCTTTTCCTAATGAAACTGGAAGAGTAGCTTATCACGATGGATACTTTTTCTCCCTTCTAAGTGATGGCTCCCCGAATATGGACATTATATCTGCTGATGATTTCACACTTCTTGAGACGGTCCCGTTCGATCCGAATGACATCCTATGGACGCCAAACGGACAGCTTCTGGCCCTTTATAGCGATAAACTAGAACAATATTCTTGGAATGCCGCAACCAAAGAGTTAGTAATCGAACATACTTATCCGGTAGGTGGATATGGCCTGAATATGGTTGGCGATGGAGAACAGATTACTTTCACCGAAATAAATAGCAGCAATTTGTATTTGCTAAATCCTAATACGCATCAATATGTTGATACCACACACCAGTTAGGCTTTGGTAATAGTATGATGGACAGCTCAGGTTTACTAATCCATCATGATTGGTTAACCTTATCCATCATTAAACCGAATTACGGGACTGTTTTTCAAAACCGAAATAACCTTTACTCCATGCAATGGAGTTATTACTCGAAGGATACCTATCTCGTTCCAAAAATGGGTTATGATCCTGCTTCTCAAAAATATAAAATGATTCCTGTTCTCGTTCAGATGACTACACAGGATTCAAACGATGAGGCTTCATTTACAACCGTCCCTGAAACCCCAATGTATCCCGCTGCGCTTGTCACGGGTACGACATCAGACTTAGGCATTGACTTTCCCCTTAACGGAACAACCCTAAGTGAAATTCAAATTACAGACTACCACGGCGATATAAAATTATTTTTCACGGCTCATCCTGAGACTGGAATCGTCGTAAATGGTTCGCCTGATGCCATCTATCATGCCGTAATCGGCAGTGAAATTGGCAAAAGAATGGCGGTTGTACAGTTTTCAAATGTAAATCATTCATGGAATAAAGGAACATTGCTGATTATCTTTTTTGAGGAAACAGGAGAAATTGTCGTACAGGCTGAAACGCATCAACCCACCTCTTCGATGGAGGTATATACTTATCGTAAACAAGATAATGAAGGCTACCGTGATTTCCCATCAGGTACAGCTCAAAGCATCCATCTTGTGAATGATTCGTTCATAGCTGAGCACGGCAGAGCGTATATTCCTATCTTATTAAAAACGGGAAATACACTTACAGTACCTGTGCTAAATACTCCTGGAGATAAAGAGCTTTTCGACGAAAATCAGGATGAAGTCGTTCTAGAATGGACAAATTCCAATAGCTCTGCCAACTATAATAAGCAATATTTGCTGCTCTCTACAGATGCTAGCTTTCTCAAGTACCAACAGCTCGATGTGACGGGTCAAACCAGCTACAATCTGAATACCTCACCGTTGTTACCAGGTACTCCTTACTATTGGAAGGTGCTGGCGGTGAATACACCAACTGCAGAAATCGCAATGTCAGATACGCGACAATTTGCATTTAAGAACTGGACAATCGATCTAGCAATCAACAGTACATCCTTTGCTACAGCACCCGTACAAGTGACACTAGATACTTTAAATCTTAACTTTTTCAAGAAGGCTGGCGTTGCTGTAAGCACCTCCCCGCATCCCACTATAGAGGATGAGATGCTTGCTCTTACTGCCCCTTATCAAGTAGTAATGAACGATACGATTAATGGACTACAGCCGGATACCGTATATTATGCCAGAGCATTTGCTACAGATGGTACTGAGACCCGATATAGCCAGCAAGTTTCGTTCAAAACAGAAAAATTCAAGTATTCATTGCAACTAGAAAACGTTAACTTCTCACCCACGGTAACCACTGCTGTATATTCAGCAACCGTACCCTATGAAGTATCCGTAACAAAGGCTACTTATGATCAAACAAAAGGCATTACCTCGGCAGAACTATGGGTCGAAGGTTCATCTTATGGCTGGGAAACAGATATTCCACTACAAGTTGGGTTGAATAAGATAGCATCTCGCTTCACAGACGCTTCGGGTACTCACGATTCTACTATACTTGTAACAAGAGAAGCAGCGCGTCTAGCAACAGCAGTAACGAATGTGACTGCTACCGCAGGCAATGGTACTGCAACCGTGCGATTTGACACACCAACTGACAGTGGCTCCTATCCAATTGATAAGTATGTCGTTACTTCACATCCTGGAAATATTAAAGCTGAGGGTACGACCACGGATATTGCAGTAACTGGTCTTACGAATGGAACGAGTTATCGTTTCTCGGTACAAGCAGTGACAGCGGCGGGTGACGGGTCCGAATCCGGTCTATCCAATACAGTTACACCACGCGATGAACAAGATGTACAAATTCCGCCAACAACGGGTAGTACTGATGTATCTCCTAGATTTGATATTTGGATCAATGGAGAGGGCGTCAAGGCTGCTAATCTTAATGGAGAATCGAAAATTGTCTCCTCCAGAGAAGAAAAAGACATTAAGCTAGAAATTTCTCAAAAAGCTTGGACAGAGCTATTTGTTCCTCAAGGCTTTGTACAGCTAGAACATCAAGGGATCGAGTATCGCTTCCCAGTCGACAATACTATTACTGATCAAATGAAGCAGCAGCTGAACATTTCAGAAGGAACAACGTATTCCGTCGTATTGCATCTGCAGGTTGATGAACAAAAATCTCAAGCCGGCTCGCTGCCAGCAGGAGTTGTCAGCAACGGAATGCTCATTAAGCTGAAGCTGGAAATCCATGCAGGAGAGAAATCAGTAGAGGTTGACCGTTTTAATCGCTTTGCACAGCTTCGTTTCCCGATTAATTCAACAGATCTAACGACAGCTGTTCGTCTGGTTGAGAAAAGCATTTCCCATATTCCGACCAAGTTCATCACGAAGGGTGGCCAAACCTTTGCTGAGCTAAGTCTCATTAGCAACGGCAGCTTCACAATGATTCAATACTCGAATCGCTTTAATGATATTCAAGGACATTGGGCAGAGAAACAAATTCAAGAGCTAGCAAACCGCCGTGTAGTCGTTGGATTTGCGAATGGAGGCTTTAATCCGAATCAACCTATTACCAGAGCACAGCTAGCCGCTCTGACAGCAAGAGCCTTAGGTTTAGGCGAAGTCAGCTATAAAAACGGATTTAAGGATGTCAGTCCAGAAGCCTGGTATGCCAATGAGTTGGAGGCAGCGGTCACTTTTGACTTGTTAGAGGGTTATGATGATAGCAGCTTTAAAGGAGATAGCTTAGTCACTCGTGAGCAAGCCATCGTCGTTCTTAATCGTATCGCCAAATTAACGGGTATCCGTGTTAAAGACGATGCTGTGCTTTCTGCCCTTGCCTCCTTCGACGATGCAAATCAAATTTCATCTTGGGCACAAGCAGATGTAGGAGCGGCATTGTCAGCTGGGATCATTCAAGGCCGCAGCAATGGACAAATTGCCCCTCAGGAATGGATGACTAGAGCAGAGCTATCTGCGATTTTATATCGCTGGCTAATGCATACGGATCGCCATACACCTGCAAAAGCAAATACATAAAAGGGCTAGACGAGAAACCGTAAGGTTTTCCGTCCAGCCCTTTTCTTTTAGTGAATTTTTGGACAGCCCCTTCTCTGTTTGTTTCACTTCGACGTACTAGATAGCGCTCAGCGGTTTTCTCTCTCACTTTAGTTAAATTTCTCTATAAGCCGGAAATAAAATTCCGTTACTTTATTGGATATATCTGCATCCATCTCTTCTCGAATCATTTCAGTAAACTTTTTATATTGCCTTTTTAATCCTACTTCATCCTTTTTTAAAGCCAATGCTTCTAAGTAAAGCATGATCGATCTATCCTCAAGATCATAATTTTCAACCAAATTTTTCAGAATAGTTATTGCTTTATCCATCTCTGCTCTACTTAATAACGCCTCACAAAGCTTGTGTGCAAAAGAAATGTACAATAAAGCTAATCTCTCTATTTCATACTGTGCCCATCCATAAACTTGCTCTCCAAATAACTTCCCTTGATAGCTTTTCTCATGTTCAATTGCTCGGTTAACTTGTGTGGCATCATTGAAATCCAGCATCCTACATTGATCTTCAAACATAAAAGCGTCAACATCAATTTGTTTTTGATCTAAGACATAATACTGATTACCGGAATAGATAGCCTGAGGAAGCCCATAGCGATCCAACAATTTTCTAAGTTGATAAATAGTTGTATATAGATAAGCATCTGCTTTTTTTAATGGCATATGATCAAATACATCTTCTATTATTCTTGCCTTTGAAACAAGCTTTCCTCTCTGCATGATCAAATAAGCGAAAAGTTCTGCACCTTTACTCGATCGCCACTTTATGATTTCATGTTGTGATGTTCTTAACTCCATACTACCTATACAGCTATATATCAACTTTTTTTCTTGCTCAGCCTGTTTAGCCGAGTACTTTTGTAATTCGATATCTACAGCTGCCCGTCCAATGGTTTGCTTAAGTCGCTCTTGATTAACAGGCTTCAGTATGTAATCCAAGGCATATACATCAAAGGCAGGAAGAGCATATTCCTTATGTGAGGTCAAAAATACGATTTTCGTTTCTCGCCCTTCCTCTCTTAAGCGTTTCGCAAACTCTATTCCACTCTCTTTTGGCAGAATGATATCAATAAAGATTAAATCTACATCATGGTCTGATAAGTATGCATATGCAGACCAAGTATCAAGAAAACATCCAACTAAAGTAATAGAATTTATGTTTTTGAGCATTATTTCCATAATCATATGCATACTTTTTTCATCATCAACGACGATAACCTTCATTCGATTTCCACCTTCACATCAGTTTTAACTAGGGAGTTTTGAAGTTATCAGGAGTTAAAAATAAAATGTAGTGCCCACACCTAGTGAACTATTAAACCATATTTATTCTTAATTAGTAATTGATTCTGCAATAAATAACTTGCTTAATCAAAAGTTCACAGAAAGAAACCAAACTGACAAAGAAAAGCTCTAAGGCAGTTTGGTTTCTATTCATTTTATAATTATTCCAACTCTTTAAACCGTTGGAGCATAGTAGCAACCTCTGCTCTGGTTGCAAGACCAGAAGGATTTAGTGTCAAATCAGAGTTGCCCTTCATAATGCCCTTTGACACAGCCCAATGAATTGACTCTTTGGCAAAAGCTGAAATTTTATTTGCATCTTTGAAGCTAAGACTTGAATTTTCGGTATGAAGGTCAAAGCCCTTACCCTGTGCGTATCTATAGAGCATAACAGCAATTTGCTCACGAGTGATTGCATCATTGGGAGCGAATATACCCTTACGATATCCGTTAACAATTTGGTTTTGGTTTGCCCAAATAATAGAATCTGAATACCAAAGACCGCTTTGAACGTCAGAGAACACATCTGAAAACTTAACATTTGGTTGATTTTCCATACGATACAATACAGTGGCAAGCATTGCACGGCTCATTTGCCCAGAGGGTGAAAATTTTGTTTCAGAGGTTCCCGTGAATAGCCCCTCGTTATAAGCATACCTTACAGAAAAATAGAACCAATCGTCATGTGCTATATCTGTAAAAGGCGTTTTTCTCGCAAATGTAACAACAACAGTTATGTCACGGCTAACCTCTGGAATGGTGTAAATGTCACGGCCTATAAATTTTTCTCCATTGATAAAAATATATTCTGTTTCAAACCCTTCATCGGGAATCATTCTGATGGTTGCAGAAGTTGTTGCACGAATGGTTTGGGCTTCAAAGCCATCGGCAATTTTGCCATTTCCGCCTCTAACAGAAGCTTTAACAGAATAGTTAATGTTGTTTCCGTCCGAGGCAACCCAACGTTTCGGACCTATAATTTTTGAGTTCTCAAAATTGGAAACACCAATGCTAAGCTTTTCGATTGCTTCTGAGATTTCTGAAGCGAGAGCATCTTCTTTATCAAAAACAGCCTCAGCCTCGGCAATAACTTTCCTTAAATTTTGAGCGGATTTTGTTGAATACCAAAAATCCGGGCTATATATGGTTTTGGGATTATCCGCAATAATAACTGAAGCAAGTAAAGATTTTGCAACAACAATGTCTTCATATAGTGAAGATTTTGAGGCTTCCTTTATTCCAGAGCCAACAATAATTTGCACATCTTCAAATGGTTCAATATACCGGTGTGTCGCATCTTTGTTGGTTAGAATGAAGCTGCCCAAAGAAAAGTTGAAAGTTCCGTTGTTTCTAGCTTTGAAAACAGCAGTTCCAATATTCTGAAGCATTGAATCATCTTTTCCGCTCGCGGTCATATCAAGATAGATATAGTTGATGACACCATCGGAATATTTCATTGAAATGTCCTTTTCCATATGGACACTGGTGTTTTTCAGAACATAAGAATCAAACTGCAGCTTTCCTTGAAAGCCATATACCGGTGCTCTTCCAGCACCAGTATAGGAAAGACTTAGTTTAACAAATATTTCTTCTCCAACGTCAAATGATGATTTTGGAGAACCAGAGCTATCAGTTACTGTGATATCTACATGATAACCAAGGTCAGCAGCATCGTTTGCACCGTAGACATATGATGGTAAACCAGCCACTAGAAGTAGCATACACAACATAATTTTCAATTGCTTTGTCATCTTCTTAGTGCCTCCATTAGTGTGAGTTGCGCATCTACAATGTCAACAATGCCGTCACCGTTTTTATCCGATCTCATCCAGTTTTCTGAAGAACTAAACCCGTTGTAGACATTGTTTAATATAGCATCCATTGTTGCTACAATGTCAGTTTTATCAATAGCACCACTACCATCGGTGTCTCCACGAAGAAGAATAGGAGATTTCACCGTTGGTTCAAAAACAAGGTTGGCTGTTAATTGCTCACCAGTAACAAGTGACCTTGAAGAACCCATATATGCTTTTTTCAAGCTGTCATATAAAAGAGTTTGTTTATTTCCTTCAACCACAACTGTTGCCTTGCCCATGTTTATTTCCGTGTATATGGTGTACAACGAGAACCCTTGTGTTTGACGAACTTCATAACGATAACCAAGATCTTTCACACTAATTTTGATAACGTCTGACAGTTCTTTATAGACCGTTTTCCCATTTTGACCTTCAATTGCAGAAAGTCTATAGCTAACTTTGATTGCAGTTTCGCCGGGAGCTAATGCTTCAATTGTCCCATCTTGTGAAAGGCTGATGATGTTCTGATTATAAAGAACGTGCCACACAACGTCTTCTGCTTTTAATACAGTATCCCCAACTGTGCGAAGAGCTTTAACAGAAAGCTGCGTTTTCCCGCCTATGCCAAGCTCGATAGAATCAGGTTGATCATCGGAGCTTTCAAGGTCAGAGATTAATTTAATGCTTTCAAATTCTGTCAAAGCACGATTCACAAGATAAACCTGAACAACCGTTTCGTTTCCAGCATCATCAACCGCTTTAAGAATCAGGGTTTGATCTGGATCTTCGCTTGAGGTCTTACGATTTACAACGAATGTTCCGTCTGGATTTCTAACAATTCCGTCTGAAGTACCGTCTAAAGTTAATGATGCGGATGGTTCTGATAGACCATGGAAGCTATAGCTTGAGTCCGCGCCAACAAAAACAACTTGATTGCTGACGGTGTTGTCAACGTTTTCCTTGTCAAGGCTTGTTTGAACATCTTCGCCAAGGAGTAACGTCGGTGCTTTTGTATCAACCGTAAATCCAATTGCACCTGATGACCTGCTGCCTCGAATGGTGTCACGGTTTTCACCAACTGCTAGAAAGTCAATCAATTGCTGGCCGTCTTCAAGACTTTCTTCAAATGACCAAACCGTCTTAAACTCTTGAGGCGTGTTTTTTTCTTCAGTGTTAATGTTAAATGTCATTTTAACAGGCCTGTCGAAGGTATAAGTTGCCTCTAACTTATCAGTACTTAAATAATAACGTTCTTTTGATCTGTCAATGTTTGTTTCAATGCTTAAAAGCTGAGGCTTCTCCATTGAAGGCATAACAAAGCTTTGCGATGATGCAAATTCGGTTGAACGATAATATTCTGCTTGTTTAAGAGGATCTTCCACAATTCTAGCAGCCTGCACTTTAACAACATAAGTCTTGCCTTCCTCTAATAGAGGTCGGTTCGTTTTGTCTTCTAATGGTTTTAGGATGATGTCACTGCCAACTTTAAATTGACCAAAGGAATTTTCAACCTCAACACCATCTTCGTCTTGGATAGCCACGAGATAGTGTGTTGCCGTTTTGTCACTTCCCGTTATATCCACTTTCACATAGCCGTCACCACTGTAGACCGCAGAAACAGATTGTGGTTTTTGAGGAAGCAATGGATTTGTGAAAGTGAATGTTGAAGAAGTGATTTTCTTACTCATTCCACCTTGATGGTTAACAAGCATGGCAACAACATGGTATTTCCCTTGAGGGAAGGACTCAGGAAGTGTGAACACATGAGAACCAGATTTAATTTCATCTAACTCTAGGTTGCCAATACTAATTAAAGATGAAGTGTCTTTAATGTTAGTGGATTCAATGGCCTGCATGATTGATGGGTCTTTTGTGACATAGACATTAAGTGCACCCGAATAATTGCTTTGCTTATCCGTTGTCCAAGAAACGTTAATATCACGGCTTGAATTCTCGCTAGTTGAAGCACTAATTCCTGTAAGTTCTGGCATATTATCAATACTGTTTACTTCAAAGTTGTCGATATAAACATCAGGTGTTTCAACTGAAATGGACCAGTTACCAGCAACAATAAGAGATGGGTCAGTGATTGAAATGTACAAATAATTAACGCCATCTAAAGATTGAACAAGATAGTTTCCGTTACCCTTATTATCGTCTTCAACCATTGCCACTTTTTTTCCATCTGGATTGGTGACAATGATTTCTGATGCAGAAGGTTTGACAAATCCACGAAGTGGAATTTCAATGAGAAGTGAATCTTTCGTTGCCAAGCTAACCTCTTTTGTAACACCATTTCCGGCTCGAGTTTTAGCACTTGTCTTTGTAGTGAGTCTTCTCATATTCGTTCCATATGCCATGGTCGTTGGCACAAGGTTGCCGCTTTCGTCTAGCGCTTCCGAGTGGACATAGTGAACAGCGTTTCCTCTTGAAGACAGGTCGATTGATCCGCCAAAGCTTAGATCGCCGTTCCAATAATAGATAAAGCCAAGCTTAACGCCAATGACTTTAAAGTTTGCACCCACAAAGTCAGTTGAAACAGCTGCCTCAACTCCTCCAATCTCCTTGCCCCCCACGAATGGGATAGAGTCTGGAATGAACAATCCTGCGTAAACATAACCATAGAAATAATCTTCAGTAATTTTTATCGTTATACCACCACGTATTATTCCTGCGTGGATGCTGATGTCGCCAAATGCATTTAGCTGAAAAGGCGATATCCATTGAACATTCATTCCCGCTCGAATATTAAAGATTCTTCCATCATCGTCTCCATTTAACCGGCCTGTTCCTTCAATTGCAAGACCGGATAGTTTTGCATCCAGCTTAAAATCACCTACAATAATGATATTAATTAAAAGCCTTGTTTGAAGATGGATGGTAATGGGTGGGAGTTCGCCTGCTGGTTCTCCAGCAATGGTATCTGCAAGATTTGAAATTCCTCCGCCAAGTCCTGTAATAAATACATAAGGCGCAACAACAGGTACTTTCGTTGTTTCCGATGCTAAAAAGAATGTGAGTTCGTCAAGCATCATTTTTGGAACTTCGTTAATAGGAACCTTTTTCAGTGCCAATGACCCTTCTACTTCCAGCATGGCTATAGAAACACCTGCATCGATGCTATAAATATCATCAATAGTGTTAATGGTTATTTCGGCCTCTACACCAGCTTCGTTTCCTACTAATGGACCTAATATATCTTCTGGTAGACCTACAGATAGTGTTGTGTTAACACCAATAAAACCAATCTCGCCGTCTTTACTGCCATAGAGAACATCTTTAACGTCTGCAGTTAGTGAGCCTTTATATTCATCGAATTCTTCACCCTTCGACTTGTCAGGAGCTTTTAAAGGCAATGAGATCTTTCCGCCAAAGCTAATTCCGAAATCTTCATCATCTTGAGTCATAACACCATATTTAATATTGATTAAAAAACCTGCAATATTTTGCAGCATCGTTCCGGCATCTCCAAGCTTAAGTTCAAGTGCCTCAGCATTCTCCTCGGAAACAGCCTCCCGATCCAGGCTGTATTTGGTTCCATTCTTGGCTTCATAATACCATTTATTATGCCAAATATTGACGGAGTTGATCACTTTGATGGTACCATCGCCTTCTAGCTTTGCACCATTATTGTCAACTGTCATCTTAAGGGCTGCGTTGCTGTCATATGCCAAGATGTTGTTGATGGTAATGTCGCCATCGGCTCTGCTAGCAGAGTAGTATTTCTCTGTCCCCGTACCCATAAGCCTAATTTTCCCGCGAAGTGTCAAAAGAATTTCAGTTTTATCTTTTTCAAATCCTATGCCTTTATTAAGAAGGCCATCTCGTTTAACGCTGCCAGATACAAATTTTTTCATTACATCTTCGTTTTCAAAACTAACATAGTCATACAACTGTCTGTTGTTTGAACCATTTGTAAATCGAACTAGCGAAACAATACCATAACTTGCACTTTTATCCTTAATATTATTTGTTACATCTAGTGTAGCTGTTGCTTTGATTTTTGTACCAAAGGCATCGATTAGCTGTTGGTTTGTAAATCTAAATTCAATGTCATATTTTCCAACTGCCAACGTTTGATCAGTTGAAAACGCAAGCGTTTGACCTTCTTCAATAAAACTTATTTTTCTTTTATCAATCAGAATAGCCTCGCCGCTTGATGATGAAACAAGATAAAGACTCCATCCATCACTTCCCGATAGGGCTTGATCCAAAACTTTCATATCACCTGAAACCGTGATATTTTTGTCGCCTTCATAATAAACGGCTGCTGGGAAAACATGCTTCATTGAAACTTCAGGAAGCTTTCCTTCAACTGCAGGAATCAAAATGTTTGTATTCGCACTATAGTCAACCACTTTATGTGTGCTAGAATCAATAATTTCTGTTGCACTTAACGAAACGACCAAACGTTTGGATGTGATCATAGACTGAGTCTCTGCAATAATCTCAACATTCGGAATATCAAACACAGTTCCAATGTTAAGACCGCCAGAAATCTTCACATTGTATTCTCGTGTATTCGTTGCTGCAAAAACAAGTCCTTCTTCAAGGCTAAGCTTCACGATTGGTTCTATGAGCTCTCTTGCTCCTGAGACACTGTTGTCAATGGTTACCGTTGCTTTAAAAACACCATTGTTTTCATATCCTTTTTTGTCATTAGTTAGTAAAACGTTCTCGGTTTGGATACCTATTGAAACATGATCCTTTTGTGTTTGGTCAGAAAAATTACCAACACCATAAAGCATTTCAGAAATTCTAACTTGTCCTGGCTCAATTGATTTTTCGTTCCAATAATAAGCAGTTGCCGTGTCAGGAACTAAATATTTGTTTGAATAGTTGGTAAAGTCAACACTCGGGTTTGGTGTATATTCATATCTTGTATTTGCAAGATTAACCCAATGACCAACAATAACTTTATCAACGTCTACGTCTTTGTTGCCACTCCAGCCGGACAACATGGCATAAGCCATTTTGTCCGAAGCTGAAAGAGAATCAACATATCTAATTTGTTGTGGAAGGTTGTCACCGCTATATTCCGTTTCGACGATTGTCGGTTGTCTTGGGTCAACCAAAACATGAGGTGAATCAATTTCTGAACCAAGCGCGTTGTCTAAGAGAAGACGAATACCAACTGTTCCGGCTTTAGCATTGTTATTTTTCACATCATATGAAATACCAACGTTTCCAGCCAGCGGGTTGCTAGGGTCAATAGAAATAGACACCTTCTGTGTAATGGTATAGCCCTTGATGTCCCACGCAATGGTTAAAAGCCTGTTTTGCTCTGAAACGACAGGTTCATGAAGCTTTGTATCTATTCCAAACCAGCCATATTCCTGACCGAAAATAAAATCTTTTCCGTCGATACGAACGGTTGTGAATGATGTTCCATTGCTCCTTGCCGCATCTTCCCTATAAAGAAGCGGCAGGTTGTTGTCGAACGTTTTTTGTGGATGACCGTCAATCGTTTCAATTGAAAAACCACCCGTTCTTGAATTTATAGAATATTTCATAAACTCATTTGCAATGGAATAATCCGCACCACTAGCATCTGCACGAATAGGGAAACTTGCAAAAGTGAAAAGCATGGTTATAAAAAGGGTTGCAGCTATACTGCGTTTTATTGTTCTATGGATAGTCATTGCCTATTTCCCTCCTTTGTTTGAAACATAGACAGAAATGTTGAAATAGTCACGTTTATCCGTTTGGATATATACGGTATACCAACCGTCTGAGACATTATCAAGTGTATAAACTCCGTTTTTCTCCCGTAGGACAGTTCCTTTTGTTTTCATCTGACCTTGTGTTAAAATACCTTTTTCATAACGTGCATATGAGATTCCGGAAAAGTTTTTCAGTGAAATTTCAACTTTGTTTCCAAGAACGGTTGCAACATTCGTGCTGTCTGGCATAACTCCGTTAACAAGGGCTATTGTGTCATAAAGACCCACAAGGCGAACGGTTCGACGAATGGTTGTTTGATTTCCTGCATCATCTCTTACTGTATAGTCGATATAGTAAGGGTTCGAGCGAACAAATTCATTTGCTGAGATGTTGTCAGGGTTAAACACTCGCCCGCCTACTTCATAGCTAATGGTAACTCGGTTTGTTAGATCAACTTTTTTACCTGCAACCATATCCCATGCTTCGAAGTCGAGAAGCTTTGACTTGTCATATGCAATGGAGGCATCTTTTTTAGGCGTCATTCCTTCGATGAAGATTAGCTCCTCACCATTTTTAAGTTTTAGCTCAGGAGGTGTTTTGTCGATTAGACCAATGTTGACACCATACGAAGCAGACTCCCCTGTTCTTCCTTGGAGGTTGAAAACATAAAGTCCATTTTCCCTATAGTTCATTGACTTATCTTGTTCCCAAACATCGTTTCCGCCAACGAATTTAGCATCTTTATCAGTGATTAAAGTGACTTTGACATCTTGATTTGTTGTTGGGTTTTTATCCGTTCCCACCACATATCCTTCTTCTTTTCCAGATGTGTCAACTCCAACAGTAATCTTGTTTTGATAATCCTTTTCCACCCACTGGCCAGCTTGGTTTTTCTCAAGATATTTATAGGACCAACGAACTTCTTTAACCTTTGGTCCTCCTACTTCAATTCCTTCAACCGTCAGTAGAATTTTTTGTGTTATGCCTGTTTGGTCTCTAACTTGAAAGACGTGCTCCCCGTTAGTCTTAACGTTGATAACTGTATCTTTATAGGACACAACATCACCGTCTTCATTTTTCTGCTCCGTTAAAAGTTTATATTCATATCCACGATAAGAAACGGTAAGGTCTGTTAGCTTTCTAAGAATGTCCAGTGGAACGCCATCACTGTCACGGATTTGGTCAAATGTTACATTAACGCTCAGCTTATCTTTAGCTAATGCTGCAGTTGCGCTGATTTGCGGCGGCGTAGAAACAATATTGGAAATGGTAATAATCTCATGTCCTTGGTTTCCATAGTTGTCGGCAAAGAACATCGTAACCGTACCATTTTTTCTAAAGCGAACAGCTTTTGTGCCAGGGATATGTACGATATCGTTGGCAGTTAGACTTCCAGTCGGCTCTACACCGGTGACTGTAATCGTTTTGATGTCTTTGCTAAATTGTGTCAACTCAACATTCACACTTTGTGCAGTAATTGTAGTTGGAAGTATGCTGTAAGTCCTTGCGGTTGCAATTGGCACCACTTTATTAATATTTGAAACGGTGAGTGGAGTTGTCCACTTGTTTCCTGCGTAGTCATATGCTGTAACATAATAAATGCCCGAGCTGTCAAGCTCAACGACATATTCATTTTCAAGCGGCTCACCTTTAAATGGATAAACCACTTCGCCCTTCTTAACCTCCGCAAATGCGATTTCACCCGAATCATCAGATAAAGTGATCGTTGCAAAGATATTTTGGTTTGTATTCGAAGTTTTTGATAACACATAGGAGGTCTCACCAATTGTGTTGTCAAATTTGTTATAGCTAACCGTATGAGAACCTGTGTTTCCTGCATTGTCCCTAAACTCAAATGTGAATGTGTTAACATCTGGAGTTAGAGTCCTTGAAAGTGCTGCGTTGTTATTTATCATAGTTAGAGCTTTTCCGCCGCCGATAAACTTGAGCGTCGCCATAACCCTTCTGTAGGCTTTTCCTTCTTGGATTGGAACCCAATTGCCAAGATAGTTCTCATAGGCGTATTCAACCGTGTAGTGACTGTCTTGCAAGATTGGGGTTTTATCAATGTTTGAAACGGTGACTGGCAAGATTGTTTCTATTCCTGCTTTGTTTGTCACTTTGAAATATACCGTTGCATTTTGCTCGAATGTTTCGGTGTGCGAAACAATGGAGTCAATTGGGCTAAAGTTTATGCCCTCATACGAACGTTCAAGTTTTAAAATGCCGCTTTCCGGGTCAGATATAGAAAGTCTTGCGTTAACATTTTGGTTGGTTGACTCCGTGATCGAATAGTCCACATTTGCAACTGGTGCAGTTTCGTCAACCACTGTCATTGCAACATATTCGTCTTCCATCCTGTCGGCTTGAATACCTTCTGTTGTGTATGCCTCGAAATAAGCTGATTTTGTTGTTTTGCCATCTCTTCGTGCTTCAAAAACAAGCTTTGAATAAGCTGTTCTTCCTTCTGCTTCTGTAAATGAAGGGGCAAGAACGCTTAGCTCTGTATTTAGTTCTAATCCAGACAACACTGCATTTTCAACAAAGAAATATTGTCCAGAATACTTTGGATTGGGAACGACAACGTAGTAAAGCTTGTCGCCTTGGTTATAGGCTATAAACCCTCCGTTTTGGATCGTTTGACCATTTTTCTCTACATACCCTTCAATGTCAAATCCCGTAACAAAATCAACATCAGGGGTAAATTCTAAAACACTATCCCTTCCGGCCTCGTCCTGAATATAAAGGCTGATTGGATTATTGTTTTGAATAACAACATCATAGTCCATCGTATATTCAGTGGATGTTGTTAAAAGTCCTGTATAAAGAAGGTTCGACCTTGCCATATCACCCACAACGTTACCCTGAGCAGGTGCATTAGGCATTACGGTTACTGGAACGTTAAATGAAACGGTAACCGTTGAGGTGGTTTTTGTTGTTGCAGGGTTTGCGCTAACAGTTACAATGGATGCTTGCGCGTCAACCAGGTCTAGTTTTGAGTCAAAGAAAACTTTTTCAGTCACATTTCCTGATGAATCGACGGCTTTGATCCCAACCGCGTAGCTTCCACTAAGCCCCTTCAAGTCAATTTTGTAGGTTTTCTGTTTGTTTCCTTCGCCATTAACGATTACCGGACTACTTTGCATTTCCACGGATTGACTCGAACTAAACAACGCATAGTCAGCTTCGGTTAAAATATGGTTTTCCGATGGGTCTTTAATAAGTGCGAATGAAACGTTTGTGTCATTCTTGTCTGAAACATTAACTGTGATAGCACCATCTTGTCTGGCCCCTTTTGTCACGATTTTACTTGACGCAAGTGCAGATGGAGCTGTTTTGTCAATGTTAGAAACGGAGATAGGAACAAAAACACGATTTCCAAGCTCGTCAGATAGGATTAAGTTTGTTGTTATGTTTTCGCTAATCGTTACGGTGAATGCACCGTTTGCATATGGAGAAACCGAGATTTTGTCTGCATCTTCTGGTGAAACTGTCAGCTTGCTAATTCCCGTACCAACATCATTTGCTGCTATTCTTGCTGTCACTGCTGCGTTTGTTGGCTGAATGGTGCTATAGTCTGGCAATTCAAAGGTTGGCGCTTGGCTATCATAAAGAATCGTGATAGGTCTTGCTTCTGTTAAAAACTCAGGTTTTGCGTCAGCAGGATAATTGATGAGCCCAAACTGAAGATAAATGGTGTTGACACCCTCTTGAAGCGGAACAGGTGTGTCGAGTGTAAATTCAAAATTCCCACCCAATTTGTTGCTCGCTGTAAATGTAGAAACTAAAACGCCGTTATCTGTTGGCATACCGTCAGTTGTTGCATAATATACCGGGTTTTGATATTTCGATGTACTGTTAGAAGTCCATGATACATGGGGTTCATTCAAAACAGCATAGACACTATATGTTCCATCCGTTGTTGCACCCATTCCGTTCAAAGTCTTTGATTGAGTATGGTTTAATGCATCAAT
Organism: Paenibacillus luteus; assembly: GCF_006542765.1. Taxonomy (GTDB): domain Bacteria; phylum Bacillota; class Bacilli; order Paenibacillales; family Paenibacillaceae; genus Pristimantibacillus; species Pristimantibacillus luteus. Next base: position 19,867 of record NZ_SKCD01000029.1, on the reverse strand, counting down.
TGTCGCAGGTCCTGACCTTATGCCAAAGTATGGGGAAACCTTTTTGCTTTCTCTGCCATGCGGGTCTTTTGCAACAACAACAATGCTGTACGCACCTGATGGAAGTCCTGTTATGGTCAAGGTTTGATTAACCTCTACTATGTTTTCACTGTCTGGTGTCAGTGTCAGCGGATAGTTTTGCGTATCTGAAATTCTAACATCTGAGTCCGGCTTAGATAAATAGTAATATGCACTTTCAATTCCGCTGCGATCTGTCACTTTCACGTTAAACTGATGTGATGATTTAAAATGATCATGCTGACTCCCTACGGTATAGCTAATCACCGGGGGATAGTAGTCATAATGGTATACTCGTGAAAACTCGGCAGTATTGCCAGATTGTTTATTTGTAACACGATATTCCAGTATATATCTCCCGTCCATCAAAACATTTGTTCCTTTAAGATTACTTTTTTCAGCAGCACCAACATCATCGCTCGATTTATATACACTAAAGTTTTGTGTAAAGCTTTGGTCATTGCCAGGATGTGAAATCCATCTATAACTCGTTTCAATGTTTGAATTGCTTATGTCGAAACTGATGTCAAAACGTGGCATTGGAAGGCTATAATCCTCCGTAATGAGTGTGTCGACAACATTTCCATTGAAAATACTCACAGGTCTTTTATAATATCTTGACACTTGCTCGTTTCTTGAATCGTTTCCAAGTGAGTCCATTGTGAAATAATAGAGAGTTCCATCAAAGTTGTCACCTTTAGGAATGGATAGCATTGCAGTTGCGCTATCACCTTCTGAGTCTACAAATGCCCACATCCCTTGAGTTGAAGCGATTTCTTTTGATGCAGGTTCAATTTGATTGATTGGAGTGTCTGTTGGCGTCGCAGTACCGTTTATAAAGGTATAATAAGTCCTTGACCAGCCGTTATTGCTTTGTTGAAAGTCGTTCATTTCAAAACGATAATCATTTCTTTTGCGAAGCTGCGCATCTTGCGGATGTATCGTTTCTTGAATGGTCACTCGTGGAGCCTGGCTATCGATTTTGATATTTTCAATTTCTGCATATCCAGCGTCTCCGCCTAGTGGATTGTCAGCTTTATCCCATCCATAAAGCCGAAGCTTGAATTCGCCTTCAGTTGGATCGATTGGACTTAGTTTTATGCTGACTCCATTTAAAACTTGCGTGTTAATAGGTGCGGTAACTCTTGTTTTGTTTCCTGTACCATCAAAGTTTGTTATTCTTGTCATTGCCGGTTCATAGGCATCATTGTTTTTTTTGTACAGCTCATAATTAAAATAGTTTTGATTCAAAGTGGTGTGGGCGACATTTCCCTCTGAATAGAGTGTTTCGCTTGAAACCATATAAAATTCGTGCATCTTTTTGCTCTTGTTTTGAATCGAGTTTTCGCCCACAAGGTCATTTCCACTTTGGTCGGTAACTCTTATGGTTGGTGTTTTTGTATCAACTTTGTGAGTTGAGAAATAAAAGCTTTGTGATGTTGGTGATTCTGGTGTCGGATTTTCCAAATGATAGGCCTGAGCTCGACCATTTTTCATTAGAGAGGTAGACACGTTGTTAAGCTGAAGCCTTATGCCCTCGCTTTCAACAGCGCTAACATCCAGCGGTACTTTTCCAGTAAACTGAAGTGTGCCAGTTGGTTTTCCATCATTGCCTTGCAGTTTTGTCATCGTAAGGCCCGCAAGCGGTGTTTCCGTACTGTTTCCAAGATATAACACAGGTGTTGCTTGGAAGTTTGTTATAAGCTCCGTTTTGATTTCTTGGGTCATGTTTTTTTTGTGAATGGAAACCGCGTCAACTGTGATATTAACATCTGTAAATTTACGATTTAAGTATCGATTGTCAGTGCTGGGTGAATAGGTAATCGTTTGATTGATATTGGGGTTGCCAAGGTTATATATGCTACGATAAAACGTATAAGTTACATCTTTATAATAGTAATCCGCTTGCCCTATCTTTGTTGTTAAATAGGTTTTAACTTCGGGATTTCCTGAACTTGTATGGGCAAAAGTCCCTCCAAGGCTTTCAGCGTTGGTAGACTGAGCAAGAAGCGCCACCCTATAGGTTAGTGATATCTCCGCTTTATCCTGTGCAACCATTGCATCGTGAAGCTTATTGCGGTCAATATCCAACTTGAAATTTTTTGTTTTTGTTGGCTCTTCGAATGTTAACCAATCTCTACCTACAGCATCGTCCGAAAGGGTATAGCTGAAAACTGGAGCATCCTCATATTGCATAATGTCATATTGACCATATTGATCCCTAACATTTTTGTCCCAGTTTACACTTTGAGCGCCTGACGAATTAGCATCAAGGTAGAACTCTCCCCCAGGTAAGTCAACGGAACCCATATCTATGAATTTTCTTTTTGTTACGTCGGAAATGTCACGATAAAGTCTGCCCTGATCTTTTGTCCATGAGTTTATTGGAATGGTCTTCGCCTGTGTTGGATTTATGTTCCCCCCAATTTGAGGAAGCCACAGAACCACAGTTTCACCGTACCAGTCATCACTGCCCACAAGCCAAAAAACGAGTTCATTCATTCTCCATGGTGGAATATTTTGCAATTTAAATGTATGTTGTGGTTCAGACCAAGCCGCAGTGCCGCCAAGATTTACTACATGATCAGAGTTTGCTCCAGGTTCATAGGTACTTACGCCCATGTAAATATCATCACCTGTTCCGCCGCTATCATTTCCGCCTGTTTTCACACCAAACACATAGGTGTACTCTGTTGGCACATTCGCATAAACAGGCGCTACTGATGCTAAAAGCGAAAGTACTAGCATCAAACTTAAAATCTTCTTCATAAAATACCTCCTCGTATAATCGTACTTGTAATCGTTCTTTTAAAGTCGCATTCATTTTTGATCTCATAGTGACCTAACTTAGTAGTTATGAACCGTGACAACCAAATTTCGACAATATTTTCCCTCCATGTTACCATGGTTGATAGAAACACTGATGCTTTATAAAGAAAACTTTAAGTTTCGTAGGTAGACTAGACTACGAAGCCAACCTAGACGCGCAAAAAAGAGACTCGCAAAAGTTTGGTGAACTCATGCGAAGCCTCTAAGCAGAAACCATCAAGGACTTTGCTGACTACTCCGTGGATGACATTTTAAGTGTGGCTGGAATTCTGAATCCCGGGGAAGCGCAACAATGATAAAACCACATTCAGGACAGCATTTACAGCTAATTTCAGTTAAAAATAGTTGCTATATACTTTGAGCTAAGGCCAATGGCTTTTAGCTCTACTTTCATTTCATTTGTGTGTTCGATTTTTCTGTTAGGGACATATAAAGCCACGCCGTTGCGATTTTTATAACCTGCTGAATTTCTTACTTCGAATGCAAGTGCTTGGGCTGCAGCAGTAATTTCTGATGATTTGCCCATTATATCTATAAGATCATATTGATCGAATATCCCATCGTTTTTGCCTAATAGTTCTGAGCTCTTTGCAAGGTCTGTTAGTGAAAAATCAAATTCTGCATTTTCTATTGCCTTAACCACTGATTCAGCCTGAGATAGCTTCATCATTGACATTGTTGTCGGCATATTAGCTTCAATCCCCGAATGAAGGGTAAAGGAATCTAAAATTAAACGCCCCACTCTTTCAGTGCTAATTTGTGGGTTTCGCTCCATCGCACCTATCCATGTGGTATAATACAACCCTGCTGCGGGGGTTGAATCTTCAGAAGCTATAAGATATTTGCCATGGTTTCTAAGGGCATAGGCCGTTTCAACTGTGCCCATAAGACATGCATCAAAGACGATTAAGTCGAAATACATATCTGATGCATCGATTGCCTTCGAAAGCTCCGAAACTTTCATCGTTTTTCGTTCGTTTAGCTCGTCTGCACCAAAACCACCCATAGTACCATACCCATGGTCCCATAAAATCAGTATATAACGTTCACTTGGTGCAACGGTTTTGCCCCAAACAAGAAAATCCTTTAGTGTTTTAGGGTCTGATGCAGCGGTTTGGATACGGCTTTCATGCTTTTTAAGCTGTCCATTGCCAACTTCAAAGCGTTCTGATGCTCCATTAGCCATATATTTGTTGTGATATTTGAGCGTTCCACCCGTTTGAATCAGGATTTTCGTATTTTGGTTTGGCTGACCACGTAAAATTTCTTCCAAGTCATCTGTTAGCCGGCCTTGCTGTGATTCAAGGTCAGAACCAACTGCGTATATTAAAATCGTCGATGAATCAAGTTTTTTATCCTGCTCCCAAAGTGACCTTGCCTCGTTTAAACCTTGCGTTGTGAAAACATCTGCTGCACTGAGGGTTTGAGCTAGTGTTGCAATTTGGTTTTTAGGTCTTGTGTTTAAAACATAACTGCTTATTTTTGCAAGAGTTCCCCGATTGAATTCGACTTCTTTTGTAAGGTCTACTCCTAAAACCATTGAGGCGAAAGAAACCGCGGTTTCATAGGTAAAGTCGCCCTTTGTTTCTGAATATCCCAAAACCCTTAAAACCATTGAACAATATTGGTTTAGAGAGGTTGGTCGGTTACCGCCAAAACTATATTCATTAATTCCGTTAACTACACCCTTTGTATAGGCATACGACACGTAGCGACTTTCCCAACCTGTATCATTAAATGGATTTTTGTAGGTGCTCTTCAGGCTCTCTTCTTCTTTCCCCCACAGACGCAGCATCATTACAAGTGATTCTGCTCGGGTAGGCACCCTCGAAAGTTCATATCCATTCCCCGTTCCACTGAACAATCCCAAGTGGTTAAGCGCTTCTGCATAGCTTGAGCTTTGTGCCGCTGCTGATGGAGCTGTTGCAAGAAGAAAGATTAAAAAAATGATTAAACTTCGGATATTTTTCATCAAATTCCGGCCTTTCCATTTAAAAATTTCCTTCTGACCAAGATGCGGTATATGCGTATCTATGGCATTATAATCTGCCAGCACATGGACGCCTGATATTTAAGCCTGAAAGACGAATGGGACAAGTTAAAAGATATCCTATGCCCCCCTACAGTCGCTTAAGCTTTTCAAAAAAGCGTTTCTGCGGAATTGGTGAGGTCTGCCTATTTTCGAAAACTGGTTTTCATTATCCATGTTTTCCAGCACCAAAGCTCTTTTACTTCCGCATTTCCCCCTCCAGCCCGTCTCTAATTCCGAGAGGCTATATGACATCATCATGAAAGTTTGTTATTTTCAACCTATAACTTTGAACTCCCTCGAGTGGTTCCCATTCTAAAGTAGCTGTAGTACTCGTTACATTGGTTGCTTTAAAGCAGGGATCCACCTCCCCAAAGGGATCATCCTCAGCGTTTGCATGTGACACCATAGCCCCCGGTGAAACCATTAAACTAACTATTTTTGTAATGATTAAAAGCCTAGAAAATATTATTCACATATATGCTCCTAAATTAGCTGATTTATCCTATCAAGCTACTACTCTATCATGGCGGATTAGCCCCTGTGTGAAAGTTAAAGAAATCTTTAAGTTCGCACTTGAAACTCACTTCTGGCAACCAGCGAAAAGAGCCTGATCTCCAGAAGATCAGACTCTTACAAATATCAGAAATTCTATTCAATTAAGTGTTATAAGAATGTATGTATTTTATCTAGGACATGCCACGATCAACCAGCATATAGCCAATCCCTCGAGCCGTAATAATTCTCTCAGGATTAGCGGGATCTGCCTCAATTTTTTTACGCAAATTACTGATATGTACCGCCACTGTTCTCGTATCCTCTAAACTCTCCATTCCCCAGATGAGCTGGAATAACGCATCAATAGTTACGGCACGATTGACGTTTTGTGCCATGTAGGATAGCAGGCTGAACTCTTTTTTCGATAAGTATACCGATTTACTCCCCATGCTGACGGTCTGCGCATAGTAATCCAGCGTCAAACTCGGCAACTCTAGCAGTTGTTCCCTTCTGCCCGTCGATACTCGACGAAGATGAGCCTTGATCTTGGCCATGAGTACTCCCGGACTGAACGGCTTGGTTACATAATCGTCGCCGCCATAGGTTAATGCACTGATTTTGATCTCGTCCTCCTCATGACTACTTAGAAATACGATCGGGGCATTTGTATAGCTGCGTGCGTCCTTGTACCAATCTATACCGTTGTCATTAGCCAGCCTCACATCCAGTACAATCAAATCCGGCTCGAACGATGTAAGCAGCTTCATAGCAGCTTCCCCGTTATGACTGCACGTGGATATGAAGCCCTCCCGTTCACAATACACCTGAACAATCTCGCATATATGGGGATCATCATCGACGATCATAATTTTGTGTGTGTCCATCCTACTGTCACCTTCCTTCCTCTCAATCGACAGGATGTTGGAATTTATCACCTATCTTAGCATGGAAGGTCAGACTAGTTATGAAATGTAAAGGAATCTTTAAGATTTTGCTTTATGCACAAACTTAAAGTTTTCATTACATTTCATTTTGAAAAGTATGGTCGGGCGCTAAAAAATCACAAGAAGCTTAACCAAATGCTTGATGAACGACGCAACGCTTAATAAATTAGGCTTCTCACAAAGTTCGACTGAACTCGTGAGAAGCCTATTTTTTTATTCATGTGGTCAGAATGTGGTCAAATGACGTTCTTTTAACATGTGATCTCTTACTGGGCAAGGAATACTAGGTCAATTTACATCATGCCGCCCATGAGACAAATACGTTTTCATGTGTTTTTCGAGTCTATTTATGGGTTATTTGTCCGATTTTCTTCAAAAATTAGTTCGATAAATCCATGTGAGTAGAGTATGTAAGTAGAGTTCGTGGGCAAAATGCGGTCATGTTGTGGGTATGCATTTGATAAATCCTATGTTTCATGCGGGCGGCTACCTCTCTACGATTGCAACTGTTCGCTGTCGCTTTATGCCGTGTAGAATCAAGGTTTTTCGCAAAACCCTTTACTTCAATTCACTTGATTTATCGTGTCTTGTTAAGAATCTTTCGGCAGTTTTGTTACCTCAGGCTTACTTTCATCAATTCTTGACTTAATCTTCTAACTGAATCCAGTCTAATAGAGTGCCGTATACTGTCTGAAAACGGATTAGAAAGAAGAAATGAACCCCTGATTAGCTCTTAGGAGGCAGTTGCCTACTCACTCAATCGGGGATTCAAGTCAATTTTATTATGAACCCTTTAAAATCACACGGTACCTCATTACAAACGCATAAATATTCTTGGGATAACACCTGCAAATACTTATGAAATCTTTCACCGACTAGATGATGCGTGCTTTGCTGGCACGCAAACAAAAAAAAACCACTCCCTAATCATTCCTTAGGAAGTGGTCATTGCCTTACTTATTATGAATAACTGTGACTACTTCACAAATCAATGTCGTGGATTAATTAAGTTTGACTTGATCAGTAAATTTTGAATCGCCACTGCCGCTTCTGCATAAGTCAGCTTCGACTTAGGTGAGATTGTCATTACGCTTGTCCCATTAAATACATGTGCAGCAAGCACCTCTATCACTGATGGCTCTGCCCAACTGCTCACCTTACCATAATCGGTGTAGGTGTTGTATATTGTTAGGTCTGTCCCGATCAATCTTGTAATCTTCATCGCTCTAGAGTACATAACCATAGCTTCTTCTCTTGTAATCTGCTGATCAGGTCTGAATGTTCCATCAGGATATCCCGTTAAAATACCATACTCGTTGGCTATAAGGATGGCCAACGCTCTGTCCCCTGTTACGCTTACATCCTTGAATGAATTTTGATGAGTTGAACCTTCTCTGTACAAGCCCAAGGCTCTGACAGTATATTCTGCAAAATCTGCCCTGGTAATGGCTTTGTTGGGCTCAAACTTCTCAGGATTAAAGATAATGAGTCTCGAGGCCAAATCATTAACCGCGTCTTTGGCCCAGTGGTTTTCTACGGATTTCACAATAATTGGATTCCATATGACAGAGTAGCTAGAATTAGTCATGGAGTTCAGCTTAGCTTGCCACTTATTATCATTCTGCAATACCTCTGTAGGCACATGGCTGTATGTTCCATCCAAGTTGAACACAATACCTGTTGTAATCTTGTTGGGGTCAACACCTGCCGGAATCTCCAATATCCTTTCTACGTAGTTGCTGAATCTATTGATTACTACCTCTTCTGTTGTGCCATCTTTTTTTGTGACCTTGGCTACAATCTCGAATTCAACTGGCAGTAATATGAGCTCTGCACGATTGGACTGTGCAATCTCATAATATTTGGCGTTAATAGATTTATCTACCTGGGCAATCTTCACTTCTATCCTGATATTTACAAGATTGTTTTCTGAGACACCCAAGCTTTCTGCAACCTTGCTTATTGTAAGTTCTTCAGCCGGAATCACATACTCTACATTGTCACGCTTGACAGAAATATTGAAATTGTTCGTTTCCAATTTCCTGATGATATCACCGGTCAGTAAAACCTTGGCCACCTCGGACTTGGTATCCGCAATGATCACTTGGATGACATTGCCTATAGCATTTGCATTGTTACTTAATACTTCATCAATTTTGCTTTCAATGACTTTGTTATCCACCTCTACGATTACGGTCGATTTACCGTCATCAGTCGTATTGGTTAGCTTGCCTGCATTCTGTGCTTTACCGTTGACCATGACGATAACAGTATCTTGACTTGGTTGGGAAGGTGTATGTGTACCGCCTCCATCATTACTCGCAGCAGCCCTTGTTACCGTGATCGTATACGTCTTGATCGTGTTGTCTTCTGCGGTTACCACAACTTTAATCGTGTTACTTCCCACGCTCAATCCGATGGATCCCAATTGCTGTCCGCTTGTTACAGAGTTTCCGTTTACAGTGATGGTCGCATTCTCGTCAGCAGCAGTAGGACTTACGGTAATGCTGCTTACTTGGTTTTCTACGTTTACCGTATACGAGATTGTACCTGAATTAAAGGCAGGATTGAGAATGCCGTTACTTACCGAGAGTGCTGACAAATTAGCAACATTAGATAAAATCGTATATCTCTCACTCATCACATCACTGTTATCGAATCCTGCTTTCACCGCGATTGATTTGATTGTTACAGCTTCGTTCACAGTGATGGGCGCGACATACAGAGTGCTCGCTGACGTCGGATTACTTCCGTCCGTCGTATAATAAATGTCGGCTCCGGTCATTTCGCTGCTTAAAGTTACGGTTGTTCCAGATGCGATTGCTCTACCTGAAGGGTTTGATGTAACATTACCCGCCTTGGGCAATTGTTTTCTTAATACAGCCTCATTGGTCTGTGCTATATCTGAGCTTATCGTCAAGGTTTCATCGTGATGCCCCGCGGCTGTTAGAGTGGATAGACCTGCAGGCAGCCACATGACAGCTGTTCCATCGGATTGGGTAGCTGCATGGTAAGTGTAGTTTCCACCCAGAGTTCCAACCACAGCAGACTGAATGGTTACAGCTACGGCAGGTGTAACAGATACATGAAGCATGAATAGATCATCCCCGCCAGGAATATTCTTAATTGATCTCGGATTCGTGCCTTCCATGACTACCGAGCTAATATTGCCGACTGCAATATAGACATCCTTGCCCATGATAGAAGCTCTTTGCGCTGAGACTCCCTGCCCTCCTCGGATATATACATCTCCGGCAGTTTTTGCAATCGTGACGGTATTGCTAGCTGCGCGCACCCCAACACCACCGAGATTTGTTTCTCCATTACCGCCCTTAACAGTCAAGTTGGCGCCGTTCTGTACCTTTATAGTCCCCGAGCCCGCGTAAACCGCATGCGCTCCGTTTCCTTTGCCGTGTCCGCCTTGTACGGACATGGTACCGCCGGATACTACAAGATCCTTCGTACTAATGTGAATTCCCAAGCCGCCATTCACCTTAGTACTGTCACCGCCTTTAACCACAACTTTTGAATCCGTTATTGCTGTGTCTTTATAATAGTTAAAGATCGCTGCTCCACCGATTGCTTCAACACTGTTACCACCATTAGCATTGATGGTTGAATTCGTTATTGCTGTATCACCTTCTAAAGTAAAGATACCGACTCCGCCGTTCTGTTTGTTACTGTCTCCTCCTTTAGCAATAATCGTTGAATCTTTAATCGTCAGACTCGAAAATGCATAAATGGCATTTCCGCCCATCAAATGCTCCGCATCTCCTCCGTTTGCCGTAACTACACCCTTATTAATATGAATATTTCCGCCCTTGCTATGGTCATTACCCATGAAGGAAGCTACTATTCCTTCACCTGCATTATAATTCGTACCATTACTGTATCCGCTCGTTGCTGTTACCGTTGCATCATCAATATAGATATCACCATACTCTACAGCAATAGCATCGCCACCAGATTGACTTAATGCGTCACCACCAGTTGCAATGACGTTTACTCCGCCTTTGATTGTCAAGCTCGCACTGTCAACCAGGCTCTCAAGCGTAGACTTAGCAAGTAATCGAATTCCTTTGCCTGCAACTGAAATATTATCGGTGGAATCTCCACCCATTGTGGTTAATACCCCATTACCTTGAATCGTAACATCCTGATTGTACTCAGAAAGAATGCCGTGTTGACTCGGACCTCCCTTTAGTGAAACTGCACCACTAATATTGATTGTAGCTTTATTAGTATCCGTATCATTCTTAAGAAGCTTAATTGCGGACTGACCGTTCGGAGCTTCAATGTTCAGATTATCTAAGTTCAACGTGATATCGTTGTACGCAACCACATAGGTGTTGTTGCTACTTATGCTGTAATTGCCTTTAACCGTGACCGTCGAGTTGTCTGGTGAGAGAATCGCGATTTTAACCTCATGTGACGGCGCAGACAGAATCTCTAAACTATCATCGCCAGATAACTCAATCGTTTCATTAATACCTGCCCACCGATAGCCCTCGTTGTTAATTGAATATTGAGGTTCTATTGGCTGTGATCCGCCGCCTGATGTTACTACGGCGTTCACTGTAAAACTTACACTAAAGCTTTGGGCTGTCACATTACTGCCCGAAACCGTTAACGTAGCTGCATATGTACCTACTGAGAGCCCTGTTACAGGCACTACAGAAAACTGCGAGCTAGTTCCCGCCGCAATACTTGCAATGGCGGCTGTAGAAAGAGAGAAGGCCGACGGACTACTGCCGCTAAGTCCAATAGTCAGCGCGTCTGCCGAATCTGTCCCTGTACTTTTCACGGTTACGGAAAATGGAGCTTGTGTGCCATATCCCTCTGTTGCGTTATCAAAGCGGAAATTAGGGTGAGTAACTAGCTCAATGCTGGATGAAGATTGAGCCGCGCTCACAGGCAGTGCCGTAAAAGGAAGCATCGTAAAGACCAGAACTGCCACAAGAAAAGAACTAAACAATCTACGTTTTCTCATAAGTACCTCTCCTCGAAGTTGATAAAGTTTAGGTCTACTAGACTCCTATAGACCTACGTTGTATTATATCAACAGTTCGACATTTTTTTCTACTATTTACTATATTATCAATCTTATATTTTCGCTCCTTTGATTCATATATAAAATGCACGGGCTCTGCTAGAATTCTAAGGCACCCATACAAACAAACTAATGTGATGAATCAGGTTGTTTGCATAATAAAAATGCTTCTCAGCAAGTTCGATTTGAACTCGTAAGAAGCATTTTTATTATTCAATATGGTCAAAATGTGGTCAAATGACGCTTTCTAACTTAAGATTCCTTGCTGGGCAGGGATTTCAGGTCAGTTTTCCGCATGGAGCTTCAGTTCCATCGGCAATCGAGTCTACCGCTAAATCGCGGTCGCTCATCATCGAATTGCTTCGATAATGGCTTGACTACATCATTCCACCCATACCGCCCATGCCGCCCATATCAGGCATGCCGCCGCCAGCGCCTTTAGGCTCTGGTTTGTCAGCAACAACCGCTTCAGTTGTCAGGAACATAGCTGCAACGGATGCTGCGTTTTGTAGAGCTGAACGGTGCATCTATTGTTATTATCACGTTTATTCACTATCTAAAAAATATAGACTACTTCTCGTATTGATGTTGCTATTTTAAGTATAAAGTGGTGATAAGTTTATGTAAAGTAGTCATAAATTATTATCTGGAACAAAAAAGTCTATGTTCTGATTCCTGAGCCTTTATCACTAAGAGTTCACTCCCAAAATCCTTCAAAATCATATCTGGAAGCTTTTACACGTGGTATGTTATATAAATATCTTTCTAATATACTGTCAGTAATCATAGGAATAGCTCCGTATGACAAATTAATGTAAAGCAAAAAAGCAGCAAGAGTTAGATCATCCCATTGTTCATAAAAGTAACCATATTTTTTTACACCATCTGGTACATATCTCATATTTGTTTGAGAAATTTTATGATTGATTATTATTCCAGACCCATTTATAACAACATAATCAATTTGTTCTTCAAGTGGAACCTTTTCAGCCCTATAATAATCAATTATTTCACTGACGGTATCGTCAATATTGGCTTTTGCTTTGAGAGAAAAGATAAATGAAGGTATTCTTTTTGAGTATTCGATTTCATCCTGAGTAGCTTTTGATGTTACAACTATACTTGATTTTGATCGAAGTAATCTTTTTAAAGATATTATTTGCTTTAATCCCCTTATAAGTTCCTCCTTATTACTTATATCTGGTTTTATTTCTATAGCACAATCCACTCCATCTGCTAGTAATACTGTAAATTTACCAGAGTTATCCACTGTATAGGGATGAGCAGGATTACAAAGAATACAATCTATTGAGGCTGATTTGTTTCCATATGTATCAAGAATCCCCCCTTTTGCAATCCTATACGGAAATGGAAAGTACTTCGATAAAAAACTATGAAAATAAAGTTCTCTAAAATCAGCTATCTCTTGTGGAGTACCCCGCCCTTTAATTGATGCTTTTTTAAATTCATTAGATAAATCTACACCTTCAATTCTAAGAAGTTCAATCAAATCGCTCACTATTTCACCTCAGAATAAGATTTACGTCTAATGTTATAGTATTCACGAACCTAAGTGGCTTACCCCATCAGCTTAATTAGCACTAGGAGTCCTTTTCGGTTATTACTATTCCAGAATATATATCCAGTATATCACAGGCTCAAAAAATTGTTCTGTTTCTAAAATATAAAGAGATACAAAAATAATAACAGGGAGCAGCAGGGTGAAATCCTTGCCCTCCCTGTTTTGCTATGTATTAAATCAGTACGGTTTTATGTAGGGAAATGACTTAATTTACTTAACCCTAGTACGAGATATAGCCACAGGAAATTCCTCGAAAAGTCTCATATGACATTCAATAATCATAGTAAATCATTGATTTAATGAGGAAAATATCCAAAGTAATAGTCATAAAATGTCTGATTCTGGTAAACGAAACACGAGTCGAGATATAATCTCGGCTTTTTTATATAGTTTTTAGTTCATGCGACACATTCTGCTTCTGCCCTCGATATTTAATTCACGAAAGCACAACAAAGGAGGAACACAAAGTGAGTCAATTACAATTTTTCAGGTTTGAAGGAACCAACGTCCGGACAAAGGTTATCAAAGGTGAGCCGTGGTTCGTGGTGAAGGACGTTTGTGACGTTCTCGACCTGACGAATCCCACAATCGCTATGCAAACGGTAGACGACGAGGATCGGGCTAAGTTCAACTTAGGGCGTGGCGTTATTTCAAACATCGTCAACGAATCTGGCCTATACTCCCTTATCATGAGCAGCCGTAAACCAGAGGCAAGGCGTTTCAAACGTTGGATAACGTCCGAAGTTCTGCCAAAGATCCGAAGGACAGGATCCTATGTCATACCGCAAATGCAGCCATCATATATGTTTGAGCATCCAGTAAAACGAGCTGAACGCTGGATCGAGGAATATCAGGATAAACAATCACTCCAGCAGAAATTGTCGGAATACTCGCCTAAAATCAGTTATCTTGATGAGATCATAGAATCTGAGGGAACAGTTACAGTCTCCGAAATTGCTATGGACTATGGAATCAGCGCTATAGAATTAAATCAGATTCTAGCAAACGAAAAGATTCAGTATAAGGCACGAAACGGCAGATGGATGCCTTATTCAAAATTCAGCAAAGATGGTTATATGAAATCAATAACTCAATTTGTTCATGATAGCAATCGGGAAACGCCTTTGTCATTTGTCCGGACACGTTGGACACAAAAAGGCCGAGTAAAGATCCACGAGATACTAGCAAATCGCGGCATTTCACCTGTGATGAAGCGAGGTGATTTCTAATGGAAAACAAGGCCGAACTATTCGTCAAGCTGCACATAAACGCTTATCGAAGCGGGCTGATGGGAGCGATTTACAAAGAGGCAGGAGCTAACGCATGGCTTCTCCTTTGCGCACTTGCTTGTTTTATGAACGATGAAAGAAAATGCTGGCCAACTCAGGCACAACTCGCAAAAGAACTCCAGAGTACAGAGAAATCCGTTCAACGATGGACGAGTGAGTTGCTATCGTTTCGTTGGAAGGGAAGGCCGATTGTAACGGCTCAGAAGAAGCGGACGACAAAGAACCCGGAGCATTTCTATAATCTGTATACGATCCATCCAGCGGCGTGTTTCTCAATATTTAACGATATGAGGAATGGAAGCGGCAGCAGTGATTCAGATGAAATTGATTGGGAGGCGATTGAGGCTGAGGCTCAGAAGGTTATGAAAGCAAACGATGCTAAAATCGCTCGATTTCTTAGTGGCGTGGACAAAAGTGAGGTATAAACCAGACTCACTATATAGAACCAGACTCATTCTTTAAAACCAGACTCATTTATTAAAAAAAAATTATCACCCGAATACATGAACCTGTTAAAGATCTTAAAAGATAAAAGAACCATAGGTAAAGCACAGACTAATGTATCCACGACCTCGCAACAGCCGCATAAGCTGCCGTATTTCGGGGGTATAGATATGCCTCTCAGACCTATCTATATGGAGATCGATCCATACTTTGTATGGTTCTGTCCAGAGCGCGAGACCACTGAACAGCGACAAGCTCGACGATGTGCTAAAGTAATACACGATCAAACAGATCCAAGATATGACGCAAGTCAACAAGTCCTTTTTATATCATGGGTTACAAGCTCAGTCCTAGCGACTGGGCTTTCTCGTATAGAGGTGCGACCCAGCGGAGGCCGAGGAGAAAGTGAGCGGAGCGAGCTTATGGTAACAGAAAAGGGAGAATTACTCACAAGAGTCCCTCCCTTTCCGGAACATACCGACTAGTCCTTTCTTCAAGCCAACCCGACGATCATGACAATGAACGTGAGCAACGCAATTAGTTATGAAATACTCATTCGGCTGAGCTATTCGCTCATATGTTATAACGATATTACTTTTTCTATTAATCACAATGATGCCTTCGCTAAAGTTGCTGGATTAGCAGTTTACCTATGTATAAAACAGCTGTAAAATTAAAGGAATAAACTAAAGATAGTAGGAGTGATCATTATATGAGTATTAAATTTGATCCAGAAAGTCTACGACAAGAGGTAAATAACCTAATTGAGTTCTTCAATGCTCATAATATTGGAAATGACTTTCAAGATGAATATCCATTTAATGAGAATGATGATGATGATAGTGAAAATGAGGAAGTTATTGTAAATGAAGATACAGAATTTAATATTTGGCTTCCTAAGTCTGAATATGAAGAAGGCTCGTATACGTTAGGCGAAGTGTTGGCTATGGTTCAAGAAGCCATTAATGCAAAAAAATTAGATGAGTATTCTTTAATAGGGAAAAGATTAGCACTAATTCCAATTGATAGTTATAATATGGAACAACTAAATCGAATAATGACGGACAATCCAAGCATAATTGGGGTCATAGAGAAAGTAGATGAGCAGGAATATACCTTAAATATTGTACAGGGTCTCACAAGTTATGGTTTTGCACTTACAATCCAAAAAAAGTACAGCAAATATGTACCACCTGTTGACTATAGTGACGTGTTCATTGAAATTTGGGCCGAACACACGTTAGACGATAAAATCATTGATAGTTTAGTACAAGCCTATATTTTTGAAATAAAGTCTTCATTAGATATTGAAATTCATATATCCCCAAGAAGCACTCATGAATTTTGGGAGACAGATGAAGTTGAGTTATCCATTCCACCGAGGTTGAGACCATTTTTACGAGGCAAAGGTATAAATGAGTTATTAACGCTGTATAACTCCTCAATATCATCCCCAAATGATGAGTTCTCTATTTTGACGTATTCAAAGGTAATTGAATACGTCTCCCAAACAGTAATACAGCAAGATTTAATCAGTTCAACATTGAATAAGTTATCCAGTACACGGGCGCTTACTCCAGATGCAAACTATATACTTGAACTGAGTCGTTTGTTTGAGGAGCAAAGAAATAATAAAAAAGACCATCAGGCCATCAAACTAACCGTCGAAACCTGCTGTGATCTTTTTGAAATTGTACCAATCGCCCCACCTTTTTTGAATTTAACAAAGGCATTGACTATTAATAGCAAACCCGATGATAAACAAAAAGCCTATGAAGAGGTTGCCACCGCAATTAGTCACACACGAAATATGTTTGCCCATGCTAAAACTAACTATGAATCGAAAGGAAAGGAATGTCCTAAAGATCAATTGCATGGCTTTTCTCGTTGTGTAGACATACTAGCCCAGCAAGTCATCAGATGGTTTGCAAGGCAGCAAGAAGATAATAGAGTTATTTAATGGGGTCTGATGACGACTTACTCACTATCTCTCTTGTGCTAGTTTCTTAAGCCGGAGTAAAACACATTCTCCTGATATCTTTTTGTTAAATTAAATTTTGGTTTTATATGTATATTTGAAGGCTAATCCTAACTTCTATAAGCATCACCTACTCTTTGCAGCCATAGTACAGCTTTCCCTCTTTCGGTATCAGATCTTAAAAGTATTGACACCAATCGATGAAAAACGTAGGATAAAGATATTAATCGGTGTCATAACTTATATTCATAATTAAGAGGGGAAAGTATATATGATTTATGGCTATGCGAGAGTTTCAACTGTCGGACAAGATCTGGAGGCTCAGATCCAACAGCTAGAGGCGAACGGAGTGCAAAAGATCTATTCTGAGAAGTTCACCGGAACAAAGAAAGAGCGTCCGGAGTTTACGCAGCTACTCGATGTGCTGCAATCCGGGGATACGTTGATTATCACAAAGCTGGATCGTTTCGCACGTTCAACAGTTGACGCTATAACAACGGTGAAAGAATTGTTCAGCCGGGGAGTACGGATCCACGTCCTGAACATGGGAATAATCGAGGACACTGTAACAGGCAGACTCATCCTGACGATCTTCTCCGGATTCGCTGAGTTTGAACGTGATATGATCGTCGAGCGTACACAGGAAGGCAAAGCGATAGCTAAACAGAAAGAAGGCTTCAAAGAAGGCAGACCGAAATCATACACCGAGAAGCAGCTGAACCATGCTGTTATCCTGTTAGATAGCAACTCATACAATGAGGTCGCCGCTATTACTGGCATTAGTAAATCGACATTGATTCGTGAAATTAGGAAACGTAAGTCTTGAACGAAGAACTGGCAGCTCATCGGCTGTCGGGTTCTTCGTTCAGCATTCACATAACACATGCACACACACGCGCACCCACCCGGGGGCATAGGGGTGTTGAAGGGCAAGGTAAGCCATCAGAAAAAATTTTTAGTATCATTTGAAACTCCGGGAAAACTCGTTCTGAGAGCCGTTCTAAGGCACGAAAGCCGATGAGCTAAGGGATAAAAGGCCATTCCTTTGTTATGATCGGATTTGATGAAAAGACAAAGACCACCGGATAAGGATCCGCGCGGCCTTGTTCTTTAGTTATTTAGATTTCATTTATAAATATTTCATCAATTGTTTTATATGTGTTTTCTTCATTTCTATACTCATGATACTCATACTCATAGCTAACATCATTTGAGTTAATCATATCACCCATTGCCATTTCCACGTCGTTCATAGCACCTTTTAATGTTTGGATTACTACTTCTAAATCCATAGCTCCAAGTTGCTTTAATGTTTTATCAAAGCAATCTTCCATAATAGTACTTACTAATTTCCCATTAACGTTGATACACTTATGAATAAAACCGTTCGGCTGACTATCTTTACTCAATTCCACAATAAAGGTTTTGTATAGCTCTTTTTCCTTGATAGCTATTGTGAACCCCTCATCAGCTGTAATTAGTTCAATTCCAGTACCGTCGATTAAGAATCTATGATCTGTCATTTTGCTATATTTTAAGTTTGAGTTATGAAGAAAGTTTTGAACATCTAGTAAAGCAAGGTTAGTTATTAATACAGAATACCTTGTCCCAAACTCATCACATTTTAAATTGTATTCTTTCACATAGCTTTTGATACTTGCAATTAAGTCCTCTTTCTCTAGCCCCTCAGATTGAAGGTTTTTAAGCTCATCAATGTTCATTTGGTTTTCTCCTTTTATTTTAATTCTTATTATTGAAATCAGGCTCCGGGATCGGCTCGTTTGATTCGAGCTTGATCTCGATCCATGCTCGCTTTACTTGCTCTAATTCTTTGAGCAGCTCCTCGACCGTTTTTCCGCTCGCCTTGCATCCATCCAGCTCGACGAATCCGCCGTAATAATAACCGTCCGGATATCCGGGATCGTTCTTAACATGCTGAAATTTGAACGTATAGGAGAGGTTCATATAATACTCAATATTTTTGATTGTCATATCTCATCCTCTTTCGATAATAAATGAGACTCACGTTATTTTCTATCATTTTATAGCAGTGAGGTATCCACGCTCTCTCATCCATGATTCATAGATTTCGTCCCATACATGACGGATGCAGGTTTCCGAACATGAGTATTCCCACGGTTGGGATTTCTGCTCGCTAAGACCGCTTCTAAGATAATGATCAGTAATGTAATAGTATTCTTTGTCTTTTGTGCTAGAGACTCTTGTTCCACACCATGCGCAGGAGAAAGAACGTTTCCTCTTTAAGGGATCAAATTCTTTCTTCTTGTATACATTGATACCATTAAGCAAGTATCGATGATTCAGGTCTATACCCATACTTTCGAGGTGGAGATCCTGATTCTCCTGTTCTACAAACGCATTGATCTCTGGACTCTCATATGCGATCTTGAGTTTATCTATTATCTCCAGAGCTTGGTGAGGATCCATTAAAAATCCGTGCGAATCTCTGAACATGAGTGCTGGAGATTCACCCACTCCCACTTTCATCAGAAAGTAACGGCTCAGATCCCACAGCAGATCATTAGCAGTCTGATATCTAGTATCGCTCACATCTATCACCCTCACCCTGATAATGAATCAAAAAAAAGATTCCTGCGGTGCTTCCGCTCAGAATCTTCCTCGACCGATGCTTTTGGATCTATTTCCAGTATATCACAGAATATTAAAACTCGTCTATGCTATGATATAAACCATATATCATGGCTTCTTATTTACATGTTTTCGCATCATAATCTGCTTTTTGTCGGCTCTCCTGAAACAAGAAGAACGATGCTTTGCCCGAGATTGCATACGGTAATGCCTATCTTAGATGATGAGAAGTTCTTTCGTTATAGAACTCAGATATTTAGAGAATTTAATGGATTATATTTATCATTCTGCTCCCTTAGTTCATTCCCCCACATAGCAACATATCTCATCGTAACCGTAATGTTTTGGTGTCTCATAAGCTTTTGAATTGCAAAGGCACTCATTCCAGTGTAAATGCTAATCTAAACATGTACAGAAGTGCTTGAATAAAAATGTACAACTTTGACGAGATGAAACATACTGGTCTCAAGGGAGAGATGAGTATGTACATCACGTTGAATGTTCAATCCAACATCGAGATTCGTAGTTTGCTAGACTTACCTAAACTAAAATCATTG
>NZ_SKCD01000028.1 GCF_006542765.1 Paenibacillus luteus | reverse complement strand
TCCATCTTTCCCGATTCAGTCATGCGACCATATCGCGTATCCGGTATTAGCATTCGTTTCCGAATGTTATCCCAGTCTTATAGGCAGGTTACCCACGTGTTACTCACCCGTCCGCCGCTAAGTATCTAAGGTGCAAGCACCTTATCAACTCCGCTCGACTTGCATGTATTAGGCACGCCGCCAGCGTTCGTCCTGAGCCAGGATCAAACTCTCCAAATTGGTGTTTGAAATGCTCATTACTTTTTATCGCTTTTTCGCTTATCCCGTAGGATTTGCGAGGCAGTTATTACTCGTTGTTCAGTTTTCAAAGAACAATGTTCTCTTTCGTGTCATCCGCGTGTGTCTCGCGGCGACAAGAAATAATATATCACAGGGGCCCAATTAAATGCAACCCCTTTTTTAAACTTTTTTTAAAAACATGCATTTATCGATAAGAACGTGCATTTAGCGCGTATCTCGACAGCTCCTTAGGCGAAGCAATACGGGCATACATCCGGAAGATAATCTTGTATCTTCTTGTAATAGCTTGCTTAATATCGCCATCCAGGCGCGAGTCGCTGAGGTCGAGCAGCATTTCATCCAATTCCTTGCGAAGGACGTAGTCGAGTTCTTTGCATTCTTTATCGTTGAATAGTATTCCGAGCATAGCCGTGAGTGACCCCCTTTAGATGTAAAGCGCAACTAGACCATCCTAAAACGAACAAAAAAGCAACGTCTCACGCAAATGCGTTTCGACACTGCTTTACTGTTATGCTCAAATATTGGAAAAATTATTACATCGTAACCAACCATAATGTAATTGTACTTTCTATTACAGCAGCAATAAGGAGCGTAAACGTTAGAATGACCATGACCGGTACGGTTCGAATAACAAATTGCTTGAGCTCAGAGCCTGTGGTGCCTTCTTGGGATCTGCCAAATAGAAACGACCTTCCGGCCTTCAGCATCAGCACGCCGAATCTCATTCCGTAAGCGCCTGCAATGATAATTGCCGGTATTTCCAGAATGCCGTGTGGAAGCAATCCTTTGAGCACAAGCTCGAATACAAATCCTCCGCCATGCAGCTCTGCGCTCGCTTTAAGTAAATATCCGATAAGCATGCCATTCACCACCAGGAAGAAAACAGGAATTATACCTAGAAAAGCTCCCAAATACATGATGACTATCGATTTAATCAGATTGTTCTTAAAAATTAGAACAAACATCGTCCATGTCGGATTACTGGATTCGTCGATCTTGCTGGCGATCTGCTCGAGCCCTTTCATCTGTTCATTTAAGAAAGCATGAAATGCAGGATTTATGCCCCCAATCACCATTCCTGCAAAAAATAATATCGTGCCAAATGCTATGTAGGGATTCATCTGCTTGAAATGATCCCAGATTAAACGCCACTTGAACATCGTATTCCCCTCCGATAACTATAAGTTTGCAAGATAGATGAATATCTTTGTTGTACGAGCATAGATTGTACTACAAGCGTAAATGACTGCCGCCTCCCCTAAAGGCAAAGCTCGTTTCGCGATAAAGGATAAGTGAAGTATACACGTCGGAGTTATACTTTCTTATCTTTGTACAAGCTTACAATAGAGAGGAGTGCCTTAATTCATGAACGTTTTTTATGTACTGAACGGCCGTAAACTGAAAAGGTATTTTTTGATTGCCATCGCCGTCGTATTCTCGGTTGGCATCATTTATGCCGAGCGCGACAACATCACCGTATTTGCTCCGCAGCAGCCAGCTGCCATTTACAGCGTACCAACGGACAAGAAGGTTGTTGCCCTGACCTTCGACATTAGCTGGGGCGACAAACGGACGGAGCCCATTCTAAATGTATTGAAAGAGAAGAACATCAAACAGGCGACCTTCTTCCTGTCTTCCCCTTGGAGCCAATCGCATCCGGAGATCGTCAAAAAAATTCAGGATGCCGGCTTTGAAATTGGAAGCCACGGCCACAAGCATGACAACTACAGCAAGCTAAGTGACGAAGAAATACGCAAACAAATTACGACCGCTCACACCATTTTATCCGACGTGACCGGAAAACAACCGAAGTTGATTCGCCTGCCGAACGGGGATTTTGACAAGCGGGTGCTAAAAATTGCGGAAGAGCTGCAATACAAGGTCATTCAGTGGGATACCGATTCCCTCGATTGGATGAATATTGGTACGGACAAAATCATTAACCGTGTCGTTACAAGAGCACATCCCGGCGATATCATTTTATTCCATGCAAGCGATTCTGTAAAACAGACTCATGAAGCACTGCCAGCCGTCATCGACCAGCTTCGCGAGAAGGGCTATGACTTCGTTACAGTAACCGATTTGATCACTCAAACAGAAATCGACGGCAAAGCTGTGCAAGATAAGACTACGTCTACCTTCCCACAGCTTGATGCCGCCGAATTTGGATACTAAGTTATAGGACCGGCTTTGCGGCTATCGCTGCGGAGTCGGTTGTTTCTTTTCTGACCAGACGGTGCATCATCATAATTTGGTACCCATTGCAAACGAACAGCGGGACCATCATAAAGACAATAGCAGAAACGTTCGTTTCCCCTTGCAGTGCTGGCCAAGCCTCAATAAAGGTAACGACAAACATTAGAAACATGGTTGGAACAAAAGCCGTTTTGTTCGTTTGCTTCACCTTAAACCACGAAACGATCGCGGAAAAGACGAGCAGCACCAACGGAAGTGTCCAAAAAAACCAGTTATTCATACGCGTTTCAAAAAGCAAATAACCAAGTCCTGCTGCTGCGAATACTGTCGTATACCCTTGCAGCGTATTCCATAGATATTTTTTGCCGAATACGCTTAGCGCGATGTAATTTAAGGTTAAGTAAGCAAAAAAGCCCATTTGGCTGAAGGCACCGATCATAAGTCCGACCAAAGCCATCATTAATGCGTTAAATCCAACCGCTTTGAAGCCCAAAAAACCAAACTCCGGATCAACCCATGCCATGATTGCCCCTGTTATGACGCATGCAAGCGCCCCAACCACCATACCGCTCCAAAATAAAAAGAACCATTTTTTCAAATTCACTTTCCATATCCTCCTGATTGTTTATGATGGATGGCATTTCAAGGCCTACACAGTTCTTGAGTTGCTGGCATAAAAATGCTCCTAATGAAGACGTTTTCCGTTAAAGGCAATTACTTGCTTCCGCATTACCCTTTATTTTACCACGTTCACAACAAAAAGCTAACGATTGTCCATGATAATACGGTGAACAATGCGCATAATAACCTTATGATCCATCACTTATAGAACGTTTGGCATATGTGCTTTGGAATACAGCATCACTGATATAGAAGGGAGCATGCAAAGAATGCGCAAGAGGTGGGCTTTATTGTCGGTTATCTCAGCTATGATGTTTATGCTTGCTGGCTGTGGTGCCGAATCGTCTGGCGGCAATGAACAAGTAAGCTACAAGGATTTGAAATCCATGGTGATCGACATTTTGAAGACGGAGGACGCTCAGAAGGCACTGCAGGAGTCAACTCAACAAATTTCGGGTTACTCGGCCCAGACCTCAAGGCTGCTGTCTGTGCAGGACCAAGAGGAAGTTCGCTTGGCGGTGAAGGATGTTCTCATCTCTCCGCAATACGATAAGGTGATCAAGAAACTGATGGTCGATCCCCGATTTGCCGGAGAATTCGCAAAATCCGTTAACAAGCAGAACAAGGATATTCACAAACAGCTGATTAAGGACCCTTCCTATCAAGCGGATTTGATTAAGGTACTCAAAAATCCAGAAATGGACAAAATGATTCTAGAGGTGCTGCAAAGCACGCAGTATCGTAAAGAAGTCATGTCTCTCATGCAAGAATCGATGCAAAATCCGTTATTCCGGCTTGAAGTGCTCGACCTCATGAAAAAAGCCGTCCAGGAAGAGCTTAAGCCTAACCCGGATGAAAAGGTCGATAAGAAAAAGGATGAACAAGGCGGAGGCGATGATCAGCAATCTGATGACAGCCAAGGTGATGATTCCGGCGACCAAGGCAATCAGTCTGATTCTGGCATGTAACACATTCTAAAGCTAAACAAAAAGCCCGAATAGATTGTCCGTCGCAACCATTTAAGTCGTTGGCTGCGAAAGACAAGTGTTCGGGCTTTATTTTGTATGGGAGAAGTTTGGCATTAACCGCCGCATTTTCTTAATACGCTGTCGGCCAATTCCAGGTACAGCTTGCCTGTTTCCGTATCCGCTTTATACACAGATGGGGCAAAATCCGGCTCAGACACATGGTTGTCCGGCGCGCCAAGCGGAATTTGCGCCAGCAGATCAGCATGTAGGTTCTCTGCTAGACGTGCGCCGCCTCCACGACCAAATACATATTCCTTCTCGCCTGTGGATGTAGACACGTAATAAGACATATTTTCCACCACACCGATAATTTCATGCTCCGTCTTGATTGCCATTGCTCCTGCTCTGGCCGCAACGAAAGCAGCCGTTGCATGCGGCGTAGTCACAATGATTTCCTTGCTTTGCGGAATAATCTGATGCACGTCAAGCGCCACGTCTCCCGTTCCTGGAGGAAGGTCAAGCAGCAGGTAATCCAGCTCGCCCCATTCGATCTCCTGGAAGAAGTTGCGCAGCATTTTGCCAAGCATCGGCCCGCGCCATACGATTGGACTGTTGTCTTCCACAAAGAAGCCCATCGACATGACTTTGACGCCAAATTTCTCGATTGGAATGACACGTTCGTTCACGACGTCCGGCCGCTCCTCGATGCCCATCATATCGGGCACGCTGAATCCGTAGATATCAGCGTCGATAATGCCGACGCGTTTGCCCTTGCGTGCCAAGGCGACCGCCAGATTGACGGTCACCGTCGATTTGCCGACGCCGCCCTTGCCGCTGGCGACGGCAATGAACTGCACGCCGCTGGCTGCGTCCAGCAGCGCATGGGCGAGACCGGCCCCGTGGCCCTGAACGGGCGCGGTGCCCTCAGCTTTGCCGGCACCAGCGCTAGCCGCGGCCGGTGCTTTAGCAGCCGCAGGCGGCGGCGTAGACACGCCTGCGCCCGCGGCAGGCGCTGCCTCGGACCGAAACCGGAAATGCACGGTTTCGGCGCCCAGGCGCGCCAGCGCCTCGCGAAGCGAGGTTTCAAGCGCGGGCAGTATTGCCGCGCCAGACCCAAGGACCGTCATCGATACTTGACGGTCCCGAACCATGACGTCGCGGATGGAGATCTCATCCGCCTTATGCTGTGCCGTCACAATCTCGACGGCCTCTATGACTTGCTCGCGTGTTAACATATACGGAGTCCCACCTTTATATAATCAGAGCTAGATAATAATCATTATAACACAGTACAACCGAACGCATTAAGCCAATGAGCCAAGCATTCTTATCTAACGCTGCTCTTGGCTTTGGTCTCGTTACTTCGTAAGTGCTATCTTGTTCTTATTACTTTGTTACCTCACTCTCATTACTTTGCTCTTGGTACTTTGCTCTTGGTACTTTGCTCTTGGTACTTTGCTCTTGGTACTTTGCTCTTGGTACTTTGCTCTTGGTACCTTGTTCCCGTTATTTTGCCTTAGTCACTCTGTTCTTGCTATTTAATTATTATTGTTTAAACATGTAGATGGCATAAACACTACTCAGCTAACCTTTTACATTCACTTATCATTCACTTCATGTTTACTTCTTCCTGCAGCACGCTGCCGCTCAGCTTTTCACCTGAAGTATACCTCAGTATGCCCTCATAGATCGATGCAGCTACCTGACGCTGATATTCTGCATCCGCCAAACGCTGCGATTCCCCCGGATTGGAGAGAAAGCCGACCTCTACAAGCGCGGTTGGTATATTCTCGATGGCCTTAAGCACATATATATCCTTGACTGTAGCGGCAACGCGAGTCGTATTTTCCAAATTGCGAATCATTTCATCCTGTATAAACGTGGCCAAAATACGATTCTCGGGATGATTGCCCGGATGAAAAAAGGTTTGCGCCCCCGACCATTTAGCTGACGGAATACTGTTCATGTGGATGCTAATAACGGCTGCCGGATTGCTTTGTTTGATGACCGCTACACGTTTTTTTAAATCCTCGGTCTTCCGCTTGCTGTAGGCTCTTGCGTCTCCGGTGGCCAAATCATAATCTCCTTCCCTCGTCATCACGACAATCGCACCAGCCTGCTGCAAATAATCACGTAAATAAAGAGCGATTGCAAGATTTAAATCCTTCTCAATCACTCCCTGCTTACTGACTGCTCCTCCATCCACACCGCCATGTCCTGCATCAATCGCGATCGTCTTTCCAGACAAAGGAAGCGTCCAATAGGACCAAGTTTTCTCCGTTGGCATCGACTGTGTAAGCACAATACCTGTTAAAGCAATAACAAGCAAACCAATTCCGATCCGAATTGCCCCTTTATACGTTAACCAAATGACCACATGCCGACTGATTCGGCGCATAAAAAAACCACCCCGTTCTCCATCAAATGAATAAGCGGCATCATTCAGCTTCTGAACAAGCTTAATGCACACTTTCATTTATATGGGACGAGGTGGTCGATTATGAGACAAACCTAGCATGCATTTGAATTAGCCTACTGGCTGCTTGGACATGTCTTCATTTAGTTATCCAGTATGCTAACAAGCGGTAGAATTTGACTCATTTGCGATGTATCCTCATATAGTTGCTTATTTATGCAAACCACATTCTGTTTTTTCTTGGCCGGACCAACGTCCTGCACGAGGGTCCTCGCCAGGCATAACCTTCCGAGTACATTGCTCGCAGCCGATGCTTGGGTAGTTTTGGTCATGCAGCGGATTGTAAACAACATCGTTTGCCCGAATATAATCCCAAACATCTTCAGTTGTCCAGTGGGCGATTGGATTGAATTTTACGAGTCCAAACTTCGTATCGTACTCAATTTTCTTGGAGTTAGCCCGAGTTGCTGCCTGGTCACGGCGAATGCCTGTAATCCATGCTTCATACTTGGACAAAATATTAGTCAGAGGCTTAACTTTGCGAATATTGCAGCATGCATTGGCATCTGATTTCCAAAGCTCCTCGCCGAATTGTGATGCTTGCTCTTCAGGAGTCATCTCCGGTTTTACTTCAACAAATGGAATACCAGGGTAGCGCTCTGCCATTTTGTCACGCGTCTCATACGTTTCCTTAAAATGAAAATTCGTGTCCAGATAGAAGATATCCGTTTTGGGGCTGATTTTTTGCAACATGTCTACAAGAACAACATCTTCTGCGCCAAAGCTGCACGCAAATGTAATCTTAGGGAAAGTTTCCACGGCAAATGCAATAATTTCTTCCGGTGTCGCGTTTTCAAGCTCTACTTCCTTTTGCTTGATTAGCGCTTCTTTTTCAAAAAGGTTCATTTATATGCCCTCCGTTATTAAATCCTAGTAAGTTAGTCTGTAATAAAATTATACGTCCTGCTCACGCAATGTTCAATATAAGTTTACACCAAAATGAAATAAAGTTTTTTGAATTAGAAAAATAGATAGACATGCGAGAGCTATTTGAGTCCATAACGCAAAAAAAGTGCCTTCTCTGACTTGCAGAGAAAGCACTTTGCCGATACGAATTAACGTTTCGAGAATTGTGGAGCACGACGAGCCGCTTTAAGACCGTATTTTTTACGCTCTTTCATACGCGGATCACGAGTTAGGAAGCCAGCACGCTTAAGAGCCGGACGGAATTCTGGATCTGCTTTAAGCAGAGCACGGGAAATACCGTGACGGATAGCGCCTGCTTGACCGGACATACCACCGCCGTTAGCAATAACTAGTACATCGTATTTCGACAATGTATCAGTTAGGTTAAGCGGTTGTTTTACGATCAGCTTCAGTGTTTCTAGACCGAAATATTCATTAAGGTCGCGTTTGTTAATAATGATTCGTCCTTCACCCGGCACAAGACGTACACGTGCAACAGAGTGTTTACGACGACCGGTTCCATAGTATTGCACTTGAGCCATGAAACTTGTCCTCCTCTTTATTACCCGCGAAGTTCGTAAACTTCAGGGTTTTGTGCTTGATGTGGATGTTCCGCACCTGCGTATACTTTAAGTTTAAGCTTCATTTTGTCGCCAAGACGATTCTTAGGCAACATGCCGTGTACAGCCAATTCGATTACGCGCTCTGGCTTGTTCTTAATCATCTCTTGTGCCGGAGTAGCTTTCAAGCCACCGGAGTACATAGAGTGACGGTAGTAAATTTTATCTGACATTTTCTTACCTGTCAGATGGATTTTTTCAGCGTTGATAACAACAACGAAATCGCCTGTATCAACATGTGGCGTAAATGTCGGTTTGTGTTTGCCGCGGATCAGGGCAGCAACTTCACTCGCCAAGCGGCCTAGCGTTTTGCCTTCCGCATCGACGACGAACCATTTACGATCAACTTCAGTTGATTTAGCCATATAAGTGGTGCGCATGGATGATCCTCCTTAATTTCATACATTAATCGTTTTATAACAACGTAAACGTTGGTTTGTTTATTCAATGTTGATTGCCAAGTTTGTGACGATCTCAGTCGGGGCTGTGGGTTAGCCACTTCGAAAGCACAAGTTATATTCTACTATAAACTATGCTTAAGTGCAAGCGATTTATAGCGATTTATCCTTGATTTTCGCTGGAATATTCCACATCTATCAGCATCAAACCATGCGGCATTGCCGTAGGACCAGCATGCGAACGATTTCGACCCTCAAGAATGTTTTCTATCTCTGAGGAAGCGAGCTTCCCTTCACCAACCCATAATAAAGTTCCCATAATGACACGAACCATATTGTACAGAAAACCATTGCCTGTCACGTACATATGAACGATCGGGCCTTCCTGTACAAAATCCGCCTCGTAGATCGTACGAATATGATGAGGCTTGGTGGAATGAATCGATGTAAATGAGGTAAAGTCATGCTTTCCGACAAGGAAGCGCAAGCCCTCACGCATCGCCTCCACATCAAGTGGCGTCGGGTGATGAAAACGGTACTGGCGACCAAACACGTCCGGAAACTTGCCGGTATCAATCGTATAGCGATACGTTTTGCGCTTCGCGGATCTTCTCGCATGAAAATGCTCTGGCACATCAAATGCTTCAATAATGACAATGTCCTTGGGCAGCCGCGTGTTAAGCGCAATGGCCCATCTCTCCGTTGGAATCGTGGACTCCGTATAGAAATTAAACATTTGCCCCTGTGCATGCACTCCCGCATCCGTTCGTCCCGAGCCGATGATAATCGTCGTTTCTCCCGTTAGCTTCTTGATGGCTTTCTCAATCTCGCCTTGAACCGTTCTGCCGTATGGCTGCGTTTGAAAGCCGTTAAATCCTGACCCGTCATAGCTGACCTTTACGCATATATTCCTCAACTTAATCCCCCTTTTATCAAGGGATTCCTAAGCTCCCTGTATTCCATGATAGGGAACCATTAAGAGCTTCGCCCTATCAACACCTCACAGGCGTTCAATAAGCACATCTGTCGCTCCCTATTGATTTGTACTGCCCAATTATGCCGGTCATCTCTCCCACCGCTTATACGGCTTTCTAGATGGCTGTACGCATGCAAAGCAACAGCACGAAATTAGTAAGAGGCACTACTGGCGGAAATGAACCCTCAACCTGAATAATCATTAGATTTAGCAAATAAAAAAAGGTGGCCGCAAGGGTCCACCCTTTTCACTAAGTTATAAGAAGTATAGGCTTACGCCTAAACATGGCTTATATCTCATCGCGTTCGCGTGCTTATACCGCCAGAGGCAGGCATAAGCCGTTTACGCTCGCGTATAAAGCTTGGACAAGGTTTAACGCTGTGGACAAGCTTATACGATTTCGATGACCTTGTTACTACGCGCGGTCAACCAATTCCAGGTAAACCATAGGCGCAGCATCGCCGCGACGGGGTCCTAGTTTTAGAATACGCGTGTAGCCGCCTGCACGCTCTGAGTAACGAGGAGCTAGATCAGAGAACAGCTTTTGAATAGCGTCTTTTTCTCCGTCCACAGTTTCGCGACGAACATAAGCAGCTACTTGACGACGAGCATGAAGATCACCTTTCTTAGCTTTAGTGATCAGCTTCTCAGCGATAGAACGAACTTCTTTCGCTTTAGCTTCAGTCGTTTGAATACGCTCATAAAGGAACAAGTCAGTAA
Organism: Paenibacillus luteus; assembly: GCF_006542765.1. Taxonomy (GTDB): domain Bacteria; phylum Bacillota; class Bacilli; order Paenibacillales; family Paenibacillaceae; genus Pristimantibacillus; species Pristimantibacillus luteus. Next base: position 57,119 of record NZ_SKCD01000028.1, on the reverse strand, counting down.
CGAGGTCACGGAACAAAGCTTTCCGTGCACTAGCGTCACGTCCTAATTTTTGATATGCCATCTTGTTTTCCCCTCCCTTGCTCTTTTGTCTATTCTTGTTGGTTTACTACTCTTCCATGCGAAGACCAAGGCCCAATTCTTCGAGCTTCTCTTGAACTTCCTCGAGGGATTTACGTCCGAGGTTACGAACCTTCATCATGTCCTCTTCGGATTTCGTGATCAGCTCTTGAACCGTATTAATACCCGCACGTTTCAAGCAGTTGTAAGAACGGACGGAAAGATCAAGTTCTTCGATCGTCATCTCCAGAACTTTCTCTTTCTTATCTTCTTCCTTCTCAACCATAATTTCAGCGTCTTTGGCTTCATCGGTTAATCCAACGAACAAGTCCAAATGCTCAGTCAAAATTTTAGCGCCAAGGCTTACAGCCTCTTCAGGCCGGATACTGCCGTCAGTCCATACTTCAAGCGTGAGCTTGTCGTAGTTAGTTACTTGACCAACACGCGTATTTTCAACGCTATAATTTACACGAGTAATTGGCGTGTAGATCGAATCAACGGGAATTACACCAATCGGTTGTTCGTCTTTCTTGTTGCGGTCCGCTTGCACGTAACCGCGTCCCCGATTGGCAAATACCCGCATATGGAGCCGCGCGCCGGAGGCCAAGGTTGCGATGTGAAGATCAGGGCTTAAAATCTCGACATCGCTGTCTGCTCGAATGTCGCCCGCTGTAATATTCCCTTCGCCATCCGCGTCGATTTCCAACACCTTTTCTTCATCGGAGTGGATTTTCAACGAGAGGCCCTTCAGGTTCAGAATGATTTCGGTAACATCCTCAATCACTCCGGGAACCGTAGAGAACTCGTGAAGCACTCCATCGATTTGAACCGAGGTTACTGCTGCACCTGGCAGCGACGACAACAAAATTCGGCGAAGCGAATTTCCAAGCGTCGTGCCATAACCGCGCTCAAGCGGTTCGACGACGAAACGTCCGTAAGTTCCCTCATCGTTCAGTTCTACGGTTTCGATTTTCGGCTTTTCGATCTCAATCACTAATAGTACCCTCCTTCAAACGTCGCTCCGTTACCTTACCGTTATTTTAAGTCAAATCTTGTAGTATGCCAAACCTTCACAACCATTATTCACAAGTTGTTGTTATTTGATACCACATCGGATCCAACTATACGCGACGACGTTTCGGCGGACGGCATCCGTTGTGAGGAACTGGTGTTACGTCTTTAATGAGGTTAACTTCCAACCCGGCAGCTTGAAGCGAACGAATCGCAGCTTCACGGCCAGCGCCTGGACCTTTTACCATCACTTCTACGGTTCTCATGCCATGTTCCATTGCTGCTTTCGCAGCAGTTTCAGCAGCCATTTGAGCTGCGAAAGGCGTGCTCTTACGTGAGCCTCTGAAGCCCATGTTGCCAGAGCTTGCCCATGAAATTGCATTGCCGTGCGGATCCGTGATCGTAACGATCGTATTGTTGAACGTTGAGCGAATGTGCGCAACGCCAGTCTCAATATTTTTCCGGTCGCGACGTTTCGTACGAACGACTTTTTTTGGTTTAGCCATTGTCCATTATCCTCCCTTCTTATTTCTTCTTGTTAGCTACAGTCCGACGAGGACCTTTACGAGTACGTGCATTCGTTTTCGTACGTTGACCGCGAACTGGCAAGCCACGACGGTGACGAAGACCACGGTAGCATCCGATTTCAGTCAGACGCTTAATGTTAAGCGAAATTTCACGACGCAAGTCGCCTTCTACTTTAACAGATTTGTCGATTGCTTCGCGAAGGCGAGCAAGTTCGTCTTCTGTCAAGTCACGAACGCGAGTATCGAAGCTAACTTCAGCTGTTTTCAAAAGTTTTTGCGACGTTGTTTTGCCGATACCGAAAATGTATGTCAGGGCGATTTCGACGCGTTTGTCACGCGGCAAGTCTACACCAGCTATACGTGCCATAGGCTATATTCCCCTCCTTCTATCCTTGTTTTTGTTTGTGTTTCGGATTTTCACAAATCACCATTACGTTGCCTTTGCGACGAATGACTTTGCATTTTTCGCAGATCGGCTTTACCGAAGGTCTAACCTTCATTGTGATTACCTCCCGAATCTTTCGCAACCAAGCCGCTATTTCAGCTTACTTACGATAGGTGATGCGCCCTTTTGATAAATCATAAGGCGATAACTGTATAACCACCTTGTCTCCTGTCAGGATGCGAATAAAGTGCATTCTGAGCTTACCGGAAACATGTGCGAGAATTTGATGACCGTTCTCCAGCTCCACCTTGAACGTGGCATTCGGCAACGGCTCTATGACCGTACCTTCGACCTCAATGATGTCTTCCTTAGCCAACCGTCATTCTCCTTTCGCATTTACAAACTTCTGAATTGCATAACGTAACTTTGCGTTGGTCACCCTGCCGGTTTCATGCATGCTGCTTGAAACCTCCGGACTAATTGCAGACTGTAACTCGAGATGTAGAACGTTCTTTTTCTTCGGCCCATCGAATCGGCGTTTGTTGCCATCCGCAATCATGACGAATCGCTCGTCGACGATCGCAAGAATAACCGCAAAGCTATCCTCATCTTTACCGCGAAGTACTTTGACGAACTGACCAATCTGGGGACGAGCATCCATCGTCAAACCTCCGGCTGCTGCGGCAAAATGGTCAATATTTCAAAGCCGTCCTCTGTAACAGCTACTGTATGCTCAAAATGAGCACACCATGAACTGTCTTCCGTTACAACCGTCCAATTGTCTTCTAGCGTACGGACATATCGTTCACCGATATTAACCATTGGTTCGATTGCAAGCACCATTCCGGTCTTCAGACGCGGGCCGCGGTCAGGTATGCCGTAGTTCGGTATTTGTGGTTCCTCATGGAGGTCCGCGCCGATTCCGTGCCCTACGTATTCCCTTACTACGGAGAATCCTGCATCTTCAATTACCTTCTGAATAGCGTGCGAGATTGTATAGAGTCTAATATCCGGTTTGATGAGCGCTAGCCCCGCATAAAGCGATGCTTCCGTTACATCCAGCAGCCTTTGAACCTCAGGCGTTACAGCTCCAACCGCATAGGTCCAAGCCGAGTCGCCATGATAGCCTTCATACTGCGCACCGATATCGATACTAATAATGTCGCCTTCGTTCAACTTGCGTGACCCAGGGAAGCCGTGCACCAGTTCATCATTTACAGAAGCGCAAATGCTGGAGGGGAAACCATTGTAACCTTTGAAGGAAGGAATCGCATTTTGACTCTTAATGAACGTTTCAGCGATTTGGTCAAGCTCACGAGTAGTGATGCCTGGTTTCACAGCTTCCGCCATCAATCGATGCGTTTCCGCAACAATGCGACCAGCTTCCCTCATATATCGCAGCTCCGATTCGGATTTGCAGATAATCATTACAATGAACCTCGCAAGCAGGAAATGATGTCTGATGTTACAACATCAATGTCCTTCTCGCCGTCGACTTCGCGAAGGAGTCCTTTAGCACTGTAGTAATCGAGTAGAGGGGCTGTCTTGGAAGAATACTCATCCAGACGAGTGCCTACCTTTTCCTCTGTATCATCGGAACGTTGATACAATTCTCCGCCGTCTTTGTCGCAAATACCTTCGACCTTAGGGGGATTAAAGATTACATGATAAGTCGTACCAGTCGTTTTCGATATGCGTCTACCCGTCAAACGGGCAAGCAGCAAACTGCGGTCAACCTTTAAATTAACAACATGGTCAATACTGCGACCGAGCTCGGCAAGCATAACATCCAGTGCTTCAGCTTGCTGCAATGTGCGTGGAAACCCGTCGAGCAAGAAACCATTTTTGCAATCATCAAGTTCTAGTCTTTCCTTAACAATACCGTTCGTGATCTCATCGGGAACGAGCAAGCCTTGGTCGACATACTCTTTCGCTTTGATTCCAAGCGCGGTTCCTTGTTTCATAGCGAGGCGGAATGCATCACCAGTGGAAATATGGGGAATACCGAACTCTTCTACGATCCGTTCAGCTTGCGTACCTTTACCGGCTCCCGGAGGGCCCATGAATAAAATGTTCATGCTGAGTTCCTCGCTTTAAGCACAATAGGCTCGGGCGGGCTGCCGCGGAACGCTGATTGACGATCGCGGAAGCCCGGTCAGAACCTATTGTTATTTATTGATAAACCCTTTGTAATGGCGTTTGATCAACTGGCTCTCAATTTGTTTCATCGTATCCAGTGCAACACCGATAACGATTAGCAATGAAGTGCCGCCTAGCTGCACTGACTTAGGTAATCCAGCAAGTGACCCGAAGAATACCGGAATGACTGAGATAACCGCCAGGAAGATCGCACCACTCAACGTAATACGCGACATAACGCGTGTTAGGTATGCTGATGTTGGCTTGCCTGGGCGAATACCAGGAATATATCCACCGTTTTTCTTCATTTGATCAGCCATTTGAACCGGATTAATCTGTACGAAAGTGTAGAAGAAGGTAAACCCGATGATTAACAATACGTACAATACCATACCTAGCGGCTGGTCATAGCTCATATTTTTAATGATCCAGTTTGCCCAAGGCTGGGTAGCCCAGAACTGAGCAATCGTAATCGGGAACATGATAAGTGAAACCGCGAAAATGACCGGAATAACGCCTGCGCCGTTCACTTTCATCGGAATGTGTGTCGATTGTCCACCGTACATTTTCCGTCCAACTACACGTTTAGCATATTGAACCGGAATTTTACGAATACCTTGTTGTACGAATATAACACCGACGATGATCGCGATAATCGCAATCAGAACCAGCACCATACTGATGATGTTCAAGAACAGTTGATCTTGGGCACCTACGAACTTCGTTTCGATGATCGTACGAACGTGTCCAGGAATACCAGCTGCAATTGCTGCAAAGATAAGAATGGAAATACCATTTCCAATTCCTTTTTCCGTAATTTGCTCACCAAGCCACATCAGGAATGCAGTACCTGCAGTCAAGATGATGGCAATAAGCAAGTAATCGACGAAAGTTGCGCCAACAATCATTTCATAGCCGTATTGACGGTTAAAGCCGATTGCTGTTGCAAAACCTTGGATCAAACCGAGGCCAATCGTACCGTAACGAGTGATTTGTGCGAGTTTACGTTTACCGTTCTCGCCTTCCTTTGCCCACTCCGCAAATTTAGGAATAACGTCCATCGATAACAGCTGTACGATAATCGACGCTGTAATGTATGGCGTAATTCCGATTGCGAAGATAGAGAACTGGAACAAAGCACCGCCGGAAAACGTGTTAAGCAAGCCGAACAGATCCGCACCGGCTGCATCAACCTGCTTGAACACATCTTTGTTTACATCGGGTACCGGGATGAAAGAGCCGATACGGTAAATCAATAGGATGAAAAGGGTGAAGAGGATCCTTGTACGAAGATCCGCCACTTTCCAAATGTTGGACACGGTCTTGAACAATTAGATCACCTCGGTTTTACCGCCGGCAGCCTGGATTTTCTCTACCGCAGATTGAGAGAACTTGTTTGCTTTTACAGTAAGTGTAACGCTAACTTCACCATTACCCAAAATTTTAATTCCTGCGAGCGGGTTCTTTACGATCCCAGTCTCGATGAGAACTTCTGGAGTGACTTCAGTTCCTGCTGCAAACGCATTTAGTTCTTCAATGTTGACAATCGCGTACTCTTTGCGGAACGGGTTATTAAATCCACGTTTCGGCACTCGACGATACAAAGGATTTTGTCCGCCCTCGAAACCAGGACGAACGCCGCCGCCGGAACGAGCGTTTTGACCTTTGTGACCTTTACCGGCCGTTTTACCGTTACCGGAACCGATACCGCGACCTTTGCGCTTTGGCGCTTGGGTTGAGCCCGGTGCTGGTGCTAGCTCATGCAATTTCATCGTTCGTGCACCTCCTTATTTATTTCTTGGAACTACAGTCTATTCTTGTACTTCTTCTACTTTTACCAAGTGACTAACAGTGTTAACCATGCCGCGGACAGCTGGGCTGTCGTTCAAAACAACTGCCTGACGAATCTTCTTTAGACCGAAAGATTCAACCGTTGCACGTTGTTTCTCGTTGCGACCGATTAAACTGCGAACGAGGGTGATTTGCAATTTTGCCATCTTATTTCCCTCCTTAGCGTAACAGCTCTTCGACTGTTTTTCCACGTAGCTTTGCAACTTCTTCCACGCGTTTAAGACGGGAAAGACCTTCAAGCGTTGCGTTAACCATATTCATGGAGTTCGAAGAACCTAGCGATTTCGTCAAGATGTCGCCGACACCAGCAAGTTCGAGAACCGCACGAACCGGGCCGCCAGCGATAACGCCAGTACCTTCGGAAGCTGGCTTCAGAAGAACTTCACCTGCGCCGAAATGTCCGAGAACAAGGTGAGGGATAGTCGTGCCAACGATTGGAACATGGATCAGGTTTTTCTTAGCATCTTCGATACCTTTGCGGATTGCATCAGGTACTTCGCCTGCTTTACCGATCCCTGCGCCAACGTAGCCTTTACCGTCGCCGACTACTACAAGTGCACTAAAGCTGAAACGGCGTCCGCCTTTTACAACTTTAGATACGCGATTGATATTAACAACTTTTTCAGTCAGTTCTAACGTATTTGGATCTACACGCAAGTCGTTTAACCTCCTTATAAATAAAGTCGATTAGAATTCTAGGCCAGCTTCGCGAGCTGCTGTAGCAAGTGCCTGAATTCTGCCGTGATACAAGTAACCGCCGCGATCAAATACTACTTGGGATACACCCTTAGCTTGAGCGCGTTTCGCAATCAATTCTCCGACTTTGCTCGCTGCATCGATGTTGCCACCGTTGCCAATTGCTTCAGCCAATTCTTTATCCTGTGTGGATGCAGAAACGATTGTTACGCCTGAAACATCGTCGATCAATTGAGCATAAATATGCTTGGAGGAACGGAATACAGATAGACGCGGACGTGCAACTGTACCGTTAATTTTTTTACGAACACGAAGGTGTCTTTTCAGACGAGCCTTGTTTTTGTCGCCTTTCGTAATCATACAAAGTTCACTCCTTTCTTTCAGCCTTAAGACGCTATCTTAAGCAAACGGACCGTTTGCTTATTTTTTCTTACCAGCTTTACCTTCTTTACGGATGATACGTTCGCCTTCATACTTGATACCTTTACCTTTATACGGTTCTGGTTCACGTACGGAACGAATTTTCGCTGCAGTTGCGCCAACAAGCTCTTTATCGATACCGCGAACAGTAATCTTAGTGTTCGCAGGCACGTCGAACTCGATGCCGCTATCTGGAGTGATCTCAACTGGGTGAGAGTAACCAACGTTAAGTGTGATTTTGTCACCAGTTTTGCTTGCACGGTAACCTACGCCGACTAGCTCCAAGTTTTTGGAGAAGCCTTCTGTAACGCCGCTCACCATGTTAGCGATGATGCTGCGAGTAGTACCGTGCAACGAGCGATGCAATTTATTATCGGAAGGACGTTCTACTAGGATTTCAGTTTCCGTTACATTCACTTTCATTTCTTTGTGAATTTCGCGCGAAAGTGTTCCTTTCGGTCCTTTTACAGTAATAACTGTGTTGTCCAAGTTGATTGTTACGCCGTTAGGCACTTGGATTGGTTTGCGACCAATACGGGACATTGTTACACCTCCTATCTTTGTGACTTGTTACTTACCAAACGTAGCAAACTACTTCGCCGCCAGATTTAACTTGGCGAGCTTCTTTATCAGTCATAATCCCTTTGGAAGTGGAAATAATTGCAATTCCAAGTCCACCGAGTACACGGGGGATTTCAGTTGATTGTGTATAAACGCGAAGGCCTGGTTTCGAAATACGTTTCAAGCCAGTAATAACGCGCTCTTGGTTAGGGCCGTATTTCAAGAAAATACGGATAATCCCTTGTTTGTTGTCTTCGATATATTCAGCGTCGCGGATAAAACCCTCGCGCTTCAAAATCTCAGCGATTTGCTTCTTCATTTTCGAAGCGGGCATTTCCACGGTTTCGTGACGAACCACGTTCGCATTGCGAATGCGCGTCAACATATCTGCAACCGGATCAGACATAACCATTGTGTTAACCTCCTTCCCAAACTAGGCTGATTACCAGCTTGCTTTTTTAACGCCAGGAATCTGGCCCTTATGTGCTAACTCACGGAAACAAATCCGGCAAATTTTAAACTTTTGCAAAACAGAATGCGGACGGCCGCAACGCTCACAGCGCGTATATGCACGCACTTTAAATTTCGGTGTGCGTTGTTGCTTCACTTTCATCGAAGTTTTTGCCACTGGGTATTACACCTCCTAAAAGTGGATTACTTCGTAAACGGCATGCCCATTTGGGTCAGCAGTTCACGAGATTCTTCGTCCGTTTTTGCCGTCGTGACGATGACGATGTCCATACCGCGCACTTTATCGACTTTGTCGTACTCGATCTCTGGGAATATCAATTGCTCTTTCAAGCCAAGCGTATAGTTACCACGGCCGTCGAAAGCTTTGTTCGATACACCGCGGAAGTCACGTACACGCGGAAGAGAAATGTTGAACAATTTGTCAAGGAAATGGTACATGCGCTCGCCGCGCAATGTAACTTTAACCCCGATTGGCATGTTCTCACGAAGTTTAAAGCCTGCAATAGACTTCTTCGCACGAGTAACGACTGGTTTTTGACCGGAAATGATACGTAGTTCTTCAACTGCTACATCAAGGATTTTCGAATTGGAAACCGCTTCGCCTACCCCCATGTTGATAACTACCTTCTCAATTTTCGGCACTTGCATAACAGACGTATAGTTGAACTTCTGCATAAGAGCAGGAGTTATTTCGTTTAAGAAACGACCTTTCAATCTTGCTGCCATTGATCATGGACCTCCTTTCCTACCGTAACGATTAGTCGATTACTTCTCCAGAACGTTTCGCGATCCGGACTTTCTTGCCGTTGTCTAGCACTTTGTATCCGATACGTGTTACTTTACCGCTTTTCGGATCGATATGCATAACGTTTGATACGTGAATTGGCGCTTCTTGTTCGATAATACCGCCCTGTGGATTAGCTTGCGATGGACGAGTATGTTTCTTAACAGTGTTAACACCTTCTACGAGTACGCGGTTTTCACGCGGGTACGCAGCGATAACGCGGCCCTTCTTACCTTTGTCTTTACCGGTAATGACGATAACCGTGTCGTCTTTTTTCACGTGCAATTTATTGTTATGGGATTCGAGTACTTTTTTCAGCCTTGGCATGAGTTACACCTCCTGCACGCTTGTGCTTTCAAGCTTATATAGGTTGTTAGATTACTTCTGGTGCTAGCGATACGATTTTCATGAAATCTTTATCGCGAAGTTCACGGGCAACAGGTCCAAAGATACGAGTACCACGTGGGCTTTTATCTTCTTTAACGATAACTGCTGCGTTTTCGTCAAATGCGATGTAAGAACCGTCTTTACGACGAACCGAACGCTTTGTACGAACGATAACCGCTTTTACAACGTCACCCTTTTTGACAACGCCGCCTGGTGTTGCTTGTTTTACTGAGCAAACGATCAAATCGCCGATGTGACCAACGCGACGTCCCGTCCCGCCAAGTACACGGATACACATCAATTGTTTTGCGCCGGAGTTGTCAGCAACTGCTAAGCGCGAAAATGGTTGAATCATTTCAACGTCCTCCTTCCGGAAAAATGCTCAGACACTTCATACGCTCATTAGATAACGACAGCAACTTCAACAACTTCTACAAGTCTGAAGCGTTTGTCTTTCGATAGCGGACGAGTCTCCATGATTTTCACGATGTCGCCAATCTTCGCTTGGCCATTCTCATCGTGCGCTTTAAATTTTTTCGTTACTTTAATGCGTTTATGGTACAAATCGTGTTTTTTGTAAGTCTCAATAGCAACTACGATTGTTTTGTCCATCTTGTCGCTTACCACTTTGCCAATTAGAACTTTACGGGCATTGCGATCGCTCATGTGTTCTTCCTCCTTCCTCCAGCCGTGTTTATGCAATCATGTAAGGGTATTGACTAGCTGCTAATGCCGAGTTCTCTTTCACGCAAAATCGTTTTAGCACGAGCGATTCCTTTACGCACATCACGGATCCGAGTCGGGTTATCCAATTGGCCAGTAGCCAGTTGGAAACGAAGATTGAAAAGCTCTTCTTTAAAACCAGCGACCTGTTGTTCAAGCTCAGCAGAGGTTAGGTTTCTAAATTCACTAGCTTTCATTTGCTTCACCACCCACTTCTTCACGTTTCACGAATTTAGTCTTGATTGGCAATTTATGAGCCGCAAGACGCATCGCTTCACGAGCGGTTTCTTCGGATACACCAGCAAGTTCAAACAGGATTTTACCTGGTTTAACTACGGCTACCCATTTCTCAACGTTACCTTTACCACTACCCATACGCACTTCAAGAGGCTTTTGAGTAATTGGTTTTGCAGGGAAAATTTTGATCCAAACTTTACCACCACGTTTGATGTAGCGAGTCATTGCAATACGAGCCGCTTCGATCTGACGGTTAGTGATCCATGAAGGCTCAAGAGCTTGAAGACCAAATTCGCCGAATGCTACTGTAGTGCCGCCTTTAGCGCGACCCTTCATATGACCGCGTTGTTGTTTGCGGTGTTTGACACGTTTAGGTACCAACATGATTAGTTGCCTCCTTCCTGGGGAGCTTTCTTCTTAACCGGAAGGACTTCGCCGCGATAGATCCATACTTTCACGCCAATTAGGCCGTATGTTGTAGCCGCTTCAGCCGTGCCGTAATCGATATCAGCGCGTATTGTATGAAGAGGTACTGTTCCTTCGCTATAGCCTTCCGAACGTGCGATTTCCGCGCCACCGAGACGACCGCTAACAGCAGTTTTGATCCCTTTAGCACCTGAACGCATGGAGCGTTGAATTGCTTGCTTCAATGCGCGACGGAAAGATACACGACGCTCAAGTTGTTGTGCGATGCTTTCAGCTACAAGAATAGCGTCAAGATCAGCATGTTTGATTTCAGAGATGTTGATGTGTACTTTTTTGCCCTTAGTGATTTTACCAAGCTCAGTACGTAGGTTTTCAACCTCGGAGCCGCCTTTACCGATAACCATACCCGGTTTAGCAGTTTGAATCGTAACGTTCACGCGGTTAGCTGCACGTTCGATCTCGATGTGAGAAACTGCTGCGTCTTTCAGCTTGTTTTTCAAGTATTCACGGATTCTAACGTCTTCCATAAGAAGATCGCCGAAATCTTTGCCCGCGAACCATTTGGATTCCCAATCACGGATAACTCCGACCCGGAAGCCTATTGGATTTACCTTTTGACCCACACGTAATCCCTCCTTATTTTTCAGATACCACCAAGGTAATGTGGCTGGTTCTTTTATTGATCCGGCTTGCGCGACCCATCGCACGAGGACGGAAACGTTTCATCGTTGGCCCTTGGTTAACGAAGGCTTGCGAGATAAACAATTTGTTTACGTCAAGCTGATAGTTATGCTCAGCGTTAGCAATGGCAGAGTTCAGCAGCTTCTCCAAAATTGGGGATGCAGACTTAGGCGTGTGACGCAAAATCGCGATTGCTTCGCCAACTTGTTTACCGCGAATCAAATCCGCAACAAGCTGTGCTTTACGAGGAGCAATACGGATGAATTTAGCGTGCGCTTTAGCTTCTGGCATGTAGGAACCTCCTCTCGTTCAGTAAAAATATTTAAGGGCAAATTAACGTCTGCCCGTTTTTTTGTCTTCACCGGCATGGCCTTTATACGTACGAGTTGGTGCAAATTCACCAAGCTTGTGTCCAACCATATCTTCCGTTACATATACAGGCACGTGCTTGCGTCCATCATATACCGCAAACGTGTGACCAATGAATTGTGGGAAAATGGTCGAGCGGCGGGACCAGGTTTTGATAACGACTTTTTTCTCAGTCTCGTTCAATACCTCGACTTTTTTCAGTAGGTAACCGTCAATAAACGGACCTTTCTTCAAACTGCGACCCATTTGTGTTCCTCCCTTCAATAAGCGGTAGCGACACTTTCGTATCACGCGGTTTTTATCAAGCAGCTATTATTTCGTGCGACGACGAATAATGTATTGGCTCGATGCTTTTTTCTTCTTGCGTGTTTTGTAACCAAGAGTTGGTTTACCCCATGGTGACAACGGAGATTTACGTCCGATTGGAGCACGGCCTTCACCACCACCGTGTGGGTGATCGTTAGGGTTCATGACAACACCACGTACAGTTGGACGGTTTCCGAGCCAACGGTTACGGCCGGCTTTACCGATTTTCACGAGTTCGTGATCTTCGTTACCAACAGAACCGATTGTTGCACGGCAAGTGTTCAGAATGCGACGAACTTCACCAGAAGTCAAACGAATGGATACGTAGTTTTCTTCTTTACCAAGAAGTTGAGCACTAGTACCAGCCGCACGAACAAGTTGTCCGCCTTTGCCTGGTTTCAATTCGATATTGTGGATAATTGTACCTACTGGGATGTTGACAAGTGGCAACGCGTTACCTATTTTAATGTCAGAACCAACGCCAGATGTTACTTTATCCCCAACTTTCAAACCTTTTGGAGCAATGATATATGCTTTTTCACCATCAGCGTAGTGAAGCAAAGCGATATTGGATGAACGGTTCGGATCGTATTCGATCGTCGCAACGTTACCAACGATACCATCTTTTGTACGTTTGAAGTCAACAATACGGTATTTACGTTTGTGTCCGCCGCCGTGGTGACGAACCGTAATTTTACCTTGGTTGTTACGACCAGCTTTTTTGAAAAGCGGCGCAAGCAACGATTTCTCCGGTGTGCTTGTCGTGATCTCTTCGAATGTCGAAACGGACATGTTACGACGAGCTGGAGATGTCGGTTTGTACTTTTTGATTGGCACTTCGATTTCCTCCTTTTCTAAACAGACGTTTCAAAGAATTCAAGTTCTTTGCTGTCAGCGCTCAATTGAACGATGGCTTTTTTCCAATCCGGTCTGTATCCGCTATGTTTACCATAACGTTTTGGTTTACCCGCAACACGCATTGTGTTAACGCCGGTTACTTTAACTTTAAAAATTTGCTCGATAGCAAGTTTGATTTCAGTTTTGTTTGAACGAAGATCTACTTCGAAAACATACTTTTTATCAACCATGTAATCGCTCGTACGTTCCGTGATAACCGGGCGCTTGATAATATCGCGTGGATTTTTCATTACGCAAGCACCTCCTGTACTTTCTCTACTGCTTCTTTAGTGATGATAAGGTTGTCATGCACCAATACATCCAGAACATTAATGCCGTCAGCTGCTACGAATTTAACACCAGGGATGTTACGTGCAGACAAAGCTACATTATCTTCATAGTTAGCCGTTACTACAAGAGATTTGCGGCCAGCTTTAAGGTTGTTAAGGATTGCTGCAAATTCCTTCGTCTTAGGAGCTGCAAGTGTCAACTGATCCAAAACGATAATCTCGTTTGCAATCACTTTCGATGACAATGCCGATTTAATCGCTAGACGACGAACTTTCTTAGGAAGCTTGAATCCGTATGAGCGTGGAGTAGGTCCGAAAACCGTACCGCCGCCAACCCATTGCGGGGAGCGAATGCTACCTTGACGAGCACGGCCAGTACCTTTTTGTTTCCAAGGTTTACGACCGCCGCCGCGTACTTCGGAGCGTCCTTTAGTTTTGTGATTACCGAAGCGTTCAGATGCTTGTTGGTTAACAACAGCACTGTGCAAAACATGAACGTTTGGTTGAATTCCGAAAACCGTTTCAGCCAGTTCAAGCTCGCCCACTTGCGCGCCACTCACGTTATATACTGTTACTTTAGGCATATCCTGTTCCTCCTTTCTTCAAGAGCAATTAGTTCTTAACTGTTTGTTTCACTTTAACGAATCCGTTTTTCGGGCCCGGGATCGAACCTTTGATTAGAAGAACGTTACGTTCTACATCTACACGGATAACTTCAAGCTTTTGAATCGTGATTGTTTCGCTACCCATATGTCCTGGAAGGCGTTTGCCTTTCGGTACACGGTTCGCTTGGATTGAACCCATCGAACCTGGTCCGCGGTGGTAACGGGAACCGTGAGACATAGGACCCGTGCTTTGTCCCCAACGTTTGATAACGCCGGCAAAGCCTTTACCTTTTGAAATACCTGTTACGTCAACGAATTCGCCCTCTGTGAATAGGTCAGCTTTTACTTCTTGGCCAACTTCATAATCACCTAGATTAATTCCGCGAATTTCACGAACGTAGCGCTTAGGTGTTGTGTTAGCTTTTTTAGCGTGACCAGCTTCTGGCTTGTTCGATCTGCTTTCCTTCTTATCGGAGAAACCGAACTGAACAGCTTCGTAGCCATCGTTCTCTTGGTCTTTCTTCTGAAGTACTACACAAGGTCCAGCTTCGATAACCGTTACAGGAACGACATTACCTTCAGCAGTAAACACTTGAGTCATACCAAGTTTTTTTCCTAAGATACCTTTCATGTTGACACCTCATTTCCTTTCTATAATCGCATATGCTGATATTACAGTTTGATTTCGATATCTACACCGGATGGTAAATCCAAGCGCATCAACGCATCAACCGTTTGCGGCGTTGGGTTTACAATGTCGATCAAACGCTTATGAGTGCGTTGTTCGAATTGTTCCCGAGAATCCTTGTACTTGTGTACCGCGCGGAGAACGGTGATGATTTGCTTTTCCGTTGGCAACGGAATCGGCCCGGATACGCTTGCGCCGGAACGTTTTGCAGTTTCAACAATTTTCTCTGCGGATTGATCAAGAATCCTATGATCGTATGCTTTCAAGCGGATACGAATCTTTTGCTTTGCCATATAAGTCCCTCCTTCTTTCGCCCAATTTATTATCGGACATACTCCGTGAGAAAACCCTGCACATGCCCCATGGCAAAGGGGCCGGGTGTGTCGGCAACCTCTCACATCATCGCAACGTCAGACCAACAGACATTATTATACCGAATTCAATGGGCAATTGCAACATAAAGTTTATGTTCTTTCAAAATGGTCATTTTTTATCAAAACGGCTTAACGGAGCACCTTCTCGGGTCCAATGTTCTCATTATCTCAAGAAGTCCTTGGATGAGTCTATTTGCATATAGAGCTGCCCCAAGCTTTACGCCCAGCATCCATTATGTCCCTTATTACAAGCATTCAATCCACTCATTTATAATAACGGACAAAATGGACACTTCACGATTATAAACAGATGACTGCTGAAAAGACACCACCAAATAACGCCAAACCTAAACTGATCATTCTATTCTGAAAAATAGGCTATCTAACTATAAGGTAAATTCCTATCCACAGCTGAAATACACCCATAACAAGAAAGAACCATTATAACCGCGCATTTGCGGAAGTAATGGTTCTTTCCCGATCTTATCCCGAAACAAAGTTAGCATACATGATGAATAAGAGCAAAACTTTAGCCCAATACAATTCGATCGTCAGCCAGCTTCTTGCCGCTTATCACTTCAAACTCTCCGAGCAACTGCACGACGGTAAGATCCTTCTTGCGCTCTTCCGGTACATCGAGAATGATTCGGCCTTTATCCATCATGATCAACCGGTTCCCTAGCCGAATCGCCTGCTCCATGTTATGAGTAACCATTAACGTGGTCAAATTCATTTCTTTGACCAACGTCTCGGTCAGTGTCGTAATGAGCTCAGCCCTTGCAGGATCGAGAGCTGCGGTATGCTCATCGAGCAGCAGGATTTGCGGCCTTGTAAAAGTCGCCATGAGCAAGCTGAGCGCTTGCCTCTCTCCTCCTGACAATAAGCCTACCTTGGCACTAAGACGGTTCTCAAGGCCAATCCCAAGCCTTTGCAGCTCTTTCTTGAATATTGCACGCTTCGCGCGTGTTACCCCGAACGAGAATCCCCGTTTTTTGCCACGCGCATAAGCAATAGCTAAATTCTCTTCAATAGACATACGAGGTGCCGTACCGGCCATTGGATCCTGGAATACCCTGCCAATCCATTGACTACGCTGATACTCGGTCAGATTGCTTATATTTTGCCCATCTATTCTAACTTCACCCGCGTCCGGCTTCATCACGCCAGATATAATATTCATTAATGTAGATTTACCCGCGCCGTTGCTTCCGATAACCGTAATAAAGTCACCTGGCTTCATCGTCAGATTCGCTCCGACAAGCGCGGTCTTCTCATCTACTGTGCCAGGGTTAAACAGCTTGGACACCTTAGCTATTTCCAACATCAGCGTCCACCTCCTGGCTGTGCTTTATCCAATTTTGCAAGCATCTCTGCCGTACGCCTGCGTGCTACATTTTTCTGCTTCCATACGCGCCTAGATGATGGAACAACAAGTGCAAAAATAATAATAACTGCCGTAATCAGCTTCATATCCGAAGCATCCAGCCATTCAACGCGCAGCGCGAATGCGTAGATGATACGATAGATAATCGAACCGAGAATAACAGCGAGCGTCGCTCTGAAGATTGTCTTCGAACCGAAAATCGCTTCGCCAATAATAACAGAAGCTAGTCCTATGACGATCATCCCGATTCCCATGCTGTTGTCCGCGTATTTTTGATAATGAGCGATTAACGCCCCGGAAGTTGCAACTAGCGCATTAGACAAAGCAATGCCGAAAATCGTCGTAATATCAGTATTCGCACCGAAACTCCGAATCATACGAGAGTTATCGCCTGTCGCCCGAAGGCTAAGTCCGATGTCCGTCCGGAAAAACAAATCGAGAATGATCTTCACAATAATGACAAAAATAATCATAACCACAAGTGTAGATACATTATCGAATAAATTTTCCTTGCCTCTTAACGATACATTCGGTTTACCCATAATTCTAAGGTTAATGGAATACAAGGCAATCATCATGATAATCCCTGAAAGCAGCCCGTTTATCTTCCCTTTAGTATGAAGCAGGCCTGTACAGGTACCTGCAAGCGCTCCGCCGACAAATGCGCATAGTACTGCAAGCCATGGTGGCGTTCCGCTAACGGTCATTACTGAGCCAATAGCCGCTCCTGTTGTAAAGCTTCCGTCTACCGTTAAATCTGGAAAATCGAGTATTCGGAACGTGATATAAACTCCCAGTGCCATAAGCGCATACAATAACCCGCTTTCCACAGCCCCTTGCATGGATGCGATCATATGACATACCTCCTCTTCAAAACAAGAGGGTGAACCAGTTGCCTGATCACCCATATCATTTTTGTCCATATTATTTTAAGCTATAAGGCGATGTTCTACTCAATGATGTTTTTTTCTTGGTCTTTCACAAATGCTTTCATTTCGTCCGTAACCGTAATTCCTTGCTCCGCTGCCGCTTTCATATTAAAAATGAAATCAAGCTTTTGAGGAACGGTAACGTCCATCTCACCAGGATTTTTGCCATTTTTCAAAATTTCGACAGCCATTTGACCTACTTCATAACCATGGTCATAGTATTTAAAGCCGACTGCTGCAAAAGCGCCTTTTTCTACGGTATCACGGTCAGCCGAGAAAAATGGAATATCATTAGCGTTAGCTACTTCAATAATCGCATCCGCACCCGTAACAACCATATTGTCCAGTGTGATGTAGATTGCATCAACACGGCCTACCAAAGAATCAGCAGCCTGCTTAACATCAGAAGAATTGGCAACCGATGCTTTGACCAGTTTTATATTGTGCTTAGCCAGTGCTTCCTCAGCAATCTTACCCATAACTACCGCGTTTTGCTCACCTTCATTAATGATAAGACCCACATTTTTAGCATTTGGGAATTGAGAAGCAATAAAATCCATCGTTTGCGTAATGGCAGCCGGATTCGTGTCCGACGCACCTGTAATGTTGCCGCCTGGTGCTTCCAGCTGCGTGACGATACCCGCATCAATCGGATCTGTTACAGCTGCAAACAATACCGGAATATTTTCCACATCATCAGCAAGTGCTTGTGCCGTAGGTGTTGCAATACCTAGGGCAAGATCACTTTTGCCGTTTGCAATTTTTTGAGATATAGTTTTGATATTTGTTGCATCGCCTTGTGCGTTATTAAAATCAATAGTAAGGTTTTTGCCTTCTTCAATACCCGCATCATTAAGCGCAGCGATAAAACCTTCGCGAGTTGCATCCAGTGAAGGATGCTCAACAATTTGAGAAATTGCTATCGTATATGACTTTTCTGCATCTCCGCCCGTATTAGGCGCATTCGTGCTGCTGTTCGTTCCTGATTCCGTCTTGGCCCCACAGGCAGCCGTCACAAGCATTACTGAAGCAAGTACAATACCGATCCAAAATTTCTTACTCATTTTTCAAACCCCTCTCATCATATGAAGCACTTTGTCATACGCCCCACTCTAGATTCTAAACTTGCAGCAAAGCAGCATCGCTTTCTCTTGATGAAGTCACTGGCTTGATAGATGTAATTCAATCTGACTGGGGATGGGCAACCTCTTTTTTTACTATTCCCTAATATTAAATGGGTGTAAGGTCTACCGTCAATCATTACTTAATTGTAAAGATTAAGTAAACTATTATCATGATCATGCCTGAGTACCCTAAAAAAATCAAAAGCCCTCACCAAAGTGAGGGCTTTTGTATTCATAGCAGCTAAAGCCGCCATCAATTATTTTTGGATAGATGCTACTGCGCCAGCGCCTACTGTACGGCCGCCTTCACGAATAGAGAAACGAGTTCCATCTTCAACAGCGATTGGAGCAATAAGCTCAACCGTTACAGTGATGTTGTCGCCAGGCATAACCATCTCAGTGCCTTCTGGCAGGTTGATGATACCCGTTACGTCAGTTGTACGGAAGTAGAACTGTGGACGGTAGCCAGTGAAGAAAGGCTTGTGACGGCCACCCTCTTCTTTAGTAAGAACGTAGATTTGTGCAGTGAAGTTAGTGTGTGGTTTAACCGAACCCGGTTTAGCCAAAACTTGTCCACGCTCAATGTTGTTACGGTCTACACCACGTAGCAATGCGCCAACGTTGTCGCCTGCTTGAGCGGAGTCAAGCAATTTACGGAACATTTCAACGCCAGTTACTACAGATTTACGGGATTCTTCAGCAAGACCGATAATTTCGATCTCGTCGCCGACTTTGATAATTCCACGCTCAACGCGACCTGTAGCAACTGTACCACGGCCAGTGATTGTGAATACGTCCTCGACAGGCATAAGGAAAGGCTTAGCTGTATCGCGCTCAGGAGTAGGGATATAAGTATCCACTTGCTCGAAAAGCTCGATGATTTTGTCAGCCCAAGGACCTTCTGGGTTAGCAAGTGCTTCACGAGCAGCACCGCGGATGATTGGAGTGTCGTCACCTGGGAACTCATACTCAGAAAGAAGGTCACGAACTTCCATTTCAACTAGCTCAAGAAGCTCTTCGTCTTCAACCATGTCGCATTTGTTCAGAAATACAACGATGTAAGGAACGCCAACTTGTTTCGAAAGCAAGATGTGCTCACGAGTTTGTGGCATAGGGCCGTCAGTAGCCGAAACTACAAGAATAGCTCCGTCCATTTGTGCAGCACCAGTGATCATGTTTTTTACATAGTCGGCGTGACCTGGGCAGTCAACGTGTGCGTAGTGACGAGCAGGCGTCTCATACTCAACGTGAGCTGTCGAGATCGTGATACCGCGCTCGCGCTCTTCTGGAGCTTTATCGATTTGGTCAAATGCGATTGCTGCACCGCCGTATTTTTTGGAAAGTACTGTTGTGATAGCTGCAGTCAAAGTCGTTTTACCGTGATCGACGTGACCGATAGTACCGATATTAACGTGCGGTTTGTTACGTTCAAATTTTGCCTTAGCCATTGAACATGAGCCTCCTCAATATATCATGAATTTTTTATGTGTGGGCCGACATCTGGTTTGCATGCAAACTTAGCTGGCGGCCAAAAGCAATTGGTTTAAGAAACAAATTCGATTACTCGCCTTTGTTCTTAGAGATGATTTCTTCAGCGATTGATTTAGGAACTTCTTCATAGTGAGAAAGCTCCATCGAGAATACGCCGCGTCCTTGTGTACCGGAACGTAGTGTAGTGGAGTAACCAAACATCTCGGAGAGAGGCACCTTAGCACGGATAATTTGTGCACCTGCACGGCTATCCATACCTTCGATACGACCACGACGGGAGTTAAGCATACCCATAACATCGCCCATGTACTCTTCAGGAACAGTAACTTCTACCTTCATGATTGGCTCAAGAAGAACTGGCTTACATTTTTCTTTGGCAGCTTTAAGCGCCATCGAACCTGCAATTTTAAACGCCATCTCCGAGGAGTCAACATCATGGTACGATCCGTCTACTACAACAGCCTTGACATCAACGAGCGGGAAGCCGGCTACTACACCGTTCTTCATTGACTCTTCGATACCAGCCTGGATAGGAGCGATAAATTCACGAGGAATCGAACCGCCGACTGTTTTGTTTTCGAATATGAAGCCTGAACCTGGCTCAAGTGGTGAAAACTCAACCCAACAATGTCCGAATTGACCTTTACCGCCTGATTGACGAACGAACTTACCTTCAACCTTCGCAGCTTGACGGAATGTTTCGCGGTAAGCAACTTGCGGTTTACCAACGTTTGTCTCAACTTTGAATTCGCGGAACATACGGTCAACTAGAATCTCAAGGTGAAGCTCACCCATACCAGAGATAATCGTTTGGTTTGTTTCCTCGTCCGTATGTGCACGGAAAGTTGGATCTTCTTCCGCCAATTTGGAGATTGCGATACCTAGTTTGTCTTGGTCAGCTTTCGTTTTTGGTTCGATAGCAACCGAGATAACTGGCTCTGGGAAGTTCATAGATTCAAGAATGATGGTGTTCTTCTCATCGCAAAGAGTATCTCCAGTAGTTGTATCTTTAAGACCAACTGCTGCAGCGATATCACCAGAATAAACTTCTGAGATCTCTTGACGTGAGTTCGCATGCATTTGAAGAATACGTCCAATCCGCTCACGTTTACCCTTTGTGGAGTTAAGAACGTAAGAACCGGATTTTAGTATGCCAGAATACACACGGAAGAACGTAAGTCTACCAACGTAAGGGTCCGTCATGATTTTGAAAGCCAATGCTGCGAATGGCTCTGTATCAGATGAAGGGCGCTCACCCTCTTCGCCGTCTTCAAGAGTACCTTTAATTGCAGGTACATCAAGAGGAGATGGAAGATAGTTAACAACCGCATCCAACATCAATTGAACACCTTTGTTGCGGTAAGACGATCCAACGATTACTGGGAAGATTTTAACTTCGCAAACGCCTTTACGGAGCGCTGCTTTGATTTCTGGAATCGAAATTTCTTCGCCTTCCAAATATTTCATCGTTAATTCTTCGTCAAGCTCAGCAACCTTCTCGATCAATTCCGTACGAAGCTCTTCCACTTGGTCAGCATACTCCGAAGGAATTTCAACCTCAATTGGATCTTTACCTGTGTCGTCTTTGTACTTGTATGCTTTGCGTTCAACGATATCGATAACGCCGACAAAATCTGACTCGGCGCCAATCGGAATTTGAATCGCAACAGCATTAGCTTGAAGACGCTCACGCATATCCTTAATAACATTCAGAAAGTCAGCACCAATGATGTCCATCTTGTTGACGTATGCGATCCGCGGAACGTTGTAACGATCTGCTTGACGCCATACAGTCTCAGATTGTGGCTCGACTCCTTCTTTCGCACTGAAAACTCCAACGGCCCCGTCCAATACGCGCAGGGAACGTTCAACTTCTACTGTGAAGTCAACGTGTCCCGGGGTGTCGATAATATTAATACGGTGTCCATCCCATTGAGCAGTTGTCGCGGCAGACGTAATCGTGATACCGCGCTCTTGTTCCTGTTCCATCCAGTCCATCGTAGCTGCACCTTCGTGCACTTCTCCGATTTTGTGAGTACGGCCCGTGAAGAACAAAATCCGTTCAGTTGTAGTGGTTTTACCGGCATCAATATGCGCCATAATCCCGATGTTACGCGTATTTTTCAAGGAGAACTCTCTTGACATAAAATGGTCTCCTCTCGAATGTAAAGATTCTACCAGCGGTAGTGAGCAAACGCTTTGTTCGCTTCAGCCATTTTGTGAGTATCTTCGCGCTTCTTAACAGCTGCGCCAGTGTTATTGGAAGCATCTGTGATTTCAGCAGCTAAACGCTCTTCCATCGTTTTCTCTCCGCGGTTACGTGAGTAGTTCACGAGCCAACGAAGACCAAGTGCCGTACGGCGCTCTGGTTTAACTTCGATAGGCACTTGATAGTTTGCACCGCCGACACGGCGTGCTTTAACCTCAAGTACTGGCATAATATTTTTCAAAGCAGCTTCGAACACTTCCATCGGATCTTTACCCGTGCGTTCTTGAATCAGTTTGAAAGCATCATACAATAGTGTTTGTGCAACGCCTCTTTTACCGTCAAGCATAATGCGGTTGATTAGGCGCGTTACCAGTTTGCTGTTATACAGCGGATCTGGAAGCACATCGCGTTTCGTTACAGGACCTTTGCGTGGCATGAGAAAGTCCCCCTTTCTTCTAATAGTCGCTATTTCTAGCATTTCAATGACCCGTTAGGGTTATACTTATGATTTTTTAACTTTCGGACGTTTCGTACCATATTTCGAACGAGCTTGCATACGGTTGTTAACACCCGCAGTATCAAGTGCGCCGCGAACGATATGATAACGTACTCCTGCTAAGTCTTTTACTTTACCACCACGGATCAAAACAACGCTATGCTCTTGCAAGTTGTGTCCGATACCCGGAATGTAAGCCGTAACTTCTAAACGGTTCGTTAAACGAACACGAGCATATTTACGAAGTGCGGAGTTCGGTTTCCTTGGAGTCATTGTTCCTACACGAGTGCACACACCGCGTTTTTGAGGAGCGCTGATGTTAGTAGTTTCACGTTTCAATGCGTTGAAACCTTTTTGCAATGCCGGCGATTTCGATTTAACGACTTTCGCTTGGCGTCCTTTACGGACTAGCTGGTTAATTGTTGGCATGTTGCCACCCCCTTCCCTATATTCATGTCTTTTGAAAATATAAGTATTTATAAAACTTCGTTTATAAATCCGCTTATATTTCTTCGCGTAACGAGCTCTTTCCACCAAAGGACGGCAACAGCCGTATACGCTTGTATGGTAGACATTTTACCTAAAATTAAGCCCACAGATCCAGGCGGTTCATTAAAGAACAAACAAAAGTTCTCGTCAGTCAATCATCGTTAAATAATCAACTAACAAAAACGGTTATTGCATTATTCTTCTTCGTTAACGAGCGCTGCCATAGCGGCTCCGACATCGATACCGCAGGTTTCCCCAAGGTCTTCCATCGTATCGAACCATTTCATTGGAACTCCCGTCCGCTCACATAGATGAATGATCTTCTCTTTCATCTGCGGATCTGCATCGCGTGCAACATAGACTTCGATAGCCCTTTCGTGCTCGAGCATCTTCGTCGTCTGCTTTGCGCCGACTTTGAATTGCATAGAAATCACCTTCAATTCTTCCATTCAGTGATCACACAATTAGGCACACTTCGATATAGTACCACCTACATTGTGGTTGTGTCAAGAAATTTCAATGATATTCATTTGCAAACATTTCGTAAATGAAATTCTTACTTTAAACATACAAAAGAGCGACCATCTTCCGAATCCTAAGAAAGCGGAAGATGCAACGCTCCTTCGATCTATGCTAGCATCAGGTATTAGCTACGTTAGCTGCCACATCGATTAATCGACGGTAACAGCCTCAGTTTCCAATTCGCCCTCAGCAGTAGTAACAACTTCATCTTCAAGGCCAGCAAAGCGAATGTTACGGTAACGCGCCATTCCAGTACCTGCTGGAATCAACTTACCGATAATAACATTTTCCTTGAGTCCAAGCAACTGGTCAACTTTGCCTTTAATAGCAGCATCAGTCAATACGCGAGTTGTTTCTTGGAAGGAAGCTGCTGACAAGAAGGAATCAGTTTCAAGTGAAGCCTTCGTAATACCGAGCAAAACAGGTTTTGCAACAGCAGGCTCAAGATCTGCAAAGATTGCAGCGCGGTTTTGCGACTCATATTCATGAATGTCAACAAATGCGCCAGGAAGCAGAGTCGTACCGCCAGCGTCTACGATCCGGATTTTGCGGAGCATCTGCTTGATCATGACTTCAACGTGCTTGTCATTGATCTCAACCCCTTGGTTCCGGTAAACGCGCTGTACTTCTTGCAAAATGTAGTTTTGAACGCCACGGATACCTTTGATACGCAGCATATCTTTAGGGTCAATCGAACCGTCAGTCAGCTCATCGCCGGCTTCGATTTGTTGTCCCTGCGTTACGCGGATACGCGAACCATAAGTAACGGCATACACTTTGGATTCCGCTTCGCCTTGAACCTCGATTTCACGACGGTCCTTCGCTTCACGGATTTCTTTGATTACACCGTCAAGCTCAGAAATAATCGCTTGACCTTTCGGATTACGCGCCTCGAACAACTCTTGGATACGCGGCAAACCTTGTGTAATATCATCGCCGGCAACGCCGCCCGTATGGAACGTACGCATTGTCAGCTGTGTTCCTGGCTCTCCGATGGATTGAGCTGCGATAATACCAACCGCTTCCCCAATCTCAACGTGCTTGCCAGTCGCAAGGTTACGACCGTAACAGATCTTACACACGCCATGACGCGCGCGGCAGCTCAGTACGGAACGAATTTGTAGTTTTTCGACGCCAGCATCGATAATCGCATCAGCTTTATTGGAATCAATAAGCTCGCTGCGGTTAACTATAATCTCGCCTGTTTTTGGATTACGAACGGTCTCAAACGCATAGCGTCCTTCAATCCGGTCATAGAGATCTTCAATAACCTCTTTACCGTCTTGAATTTTGCTTACGGAGAAGCCTTTGTCCGTACCACAATCTTCTTCACGCACGATTACGTCTTGCGCAACGTCAACAAGTCGACGAGTCAGGTAACCGGAATCGGCTGTCCGAAGTGCTGTATCCGCCAAACCTTTACGCGCTCCGTGAGTCGAGATAAAGTACTCGAGTACCGTTAGGCCTTCGCGGAAGTTCGATTTGATCGGCAACTCGATAATACGTCCCGATGGATTGGCCATCAGACCACGCATACCGCCAAGCTGTGTAATTTGTGATTTGTTACCCCGTGCTTTGGAGTCCACCATGAGCATGATGTTGTTATAACGATCCATCGACTTCATAAGAACTTCGGTGATCTCGTCTTTACATTTGCTCCAAATGCTGATGATACGGTCATAACGTTCTTCATTAGTAATCAAACCACGACGGTATTGATTCATAACGGTACCGACTTTATCATCGGAGGCTTTCATGATTTCATCTTTCTCTTTCGGAATGATAACGTCAGCTACGCCGATCGTTATACCAGACTTCGTAGAGTAAGTAAAACCAAGCTGCTTAATACGGTCAAGAAGCTGCGCAGTAAGCGTTGTATGATATTTACGGAAGCACTCAGCGATTAGTAGAGCAAGGTAATCCTTACCTACCGCACCTGGCGTATCCGCTACTTCAATAAACTTAGTCAAATCCGCGCCTTTTTCGTACACAAAATATTTATCCGGCGTGCCTTGCAGCAAATTGGTTTTCGTTGCTTCGTTGATATACGGGAAATCTTCAGGGAATATTTCGTTGAAGATAATTTTACCAACCGTAGTTACGAGTAACGAATTTTGCTGTTGCTCCGTGAAATTAACTTTTTTGAGTACGCGCACTGGAATGAAAATTCTAGCGTGCAGAGAAACAATACCACGTTGGTAAGCAGAGATTGCTTCGTTAATGGTTCCGAATACAGAACCGCTACCTTTAGCTTCTTTGTTATCCATCGTTAAGTAGAAGCTTCCTAGAACCATATCCTGTGAAGGAGTAACGACCGGTTTGCCGTCTTTCGGGTTAAGGATGTTGCCAGATGCCAGCATGAGCAAACGAGCCTCTGCTTGAGCTTCTGCGGACAACGGAACGTGAACCGCCATTTGGTCACCGTCGAAGTCAGCGTTGTAAGCTGTACATACGAGCGGGTGAAGTTTAATCGCGCGACCTTCAACTAGAATTGGCTCAAATGCTTGAATACCAAGTCTATGGAGCGTCGGGGCACGGTTAAGCAATACTGGGTGTTCCTTGATGACTTCCTCAAGAACATCCCATACCTCAGGGCTCACGCGTTCTACCTTGCGCTTCGCACTCTTAATGTTATGTGCGAGGCCTTTATTAACAAGCTCTTTCATAACGAAAGGCTTGAACAATTCCAGAGCCATTTCCTTCGGAAGGCCGCACTGGAACATTTTGAGGTTTGGACCTACGACGATAACCGAACGACCAGAATAGTCAACCCGTTTACCGAGCAAGTTCTGACGGAAACGTCCTTGCTTACCTTTCAGCATGTGGCTGAGGGATTTTAAAGGACGGTTACCAGGACCTGTAACAGGGCGACCGCGACGACCGTTGTCGATCAATGCATCAACCGCTTCCTGCAGCATCCGTTTTTCATTTTGCACGATAATATCAGGAGCACCCAGATCAAGAAGGCGCTTCAGACGGTTGTTCCGGTTAATCACACGACGATAAAGGTCATTTAGGTCAGACGTTGCAAAACGTCCGCCGTCCAGCTGTACCATCGGACGAAGCTCAGGTGGGATGACTGGAAGCACGTCTAGAATCATCCATTCCGGCTCGTTCCCGGAGTTGCGGAATGCTTCTACAACTTCAAGACGTTTGATCGCACGATTGCGTCGTTGTCCTTGTGCTGTACGCAGTTCTTCCTTCAATTGCTCCAATTCTTTATCCACATCGATATCTTGAAGCAGCTTCTTAACCGCTTCGGCGCCCATGCCGGCATGGAAACCATAGCCGTATTTTTCCCGGTAGCTGCGGTATTCTTTCTCGGACAGAAGCTGTTTTTTCTCAAGTGGCGTATCACCTGGATCCGTTACAACATAGGATGCAAAGTAGATAATCTCCTCAAGTGAACGAGGCGACATATCTAGTGCAAGACCCATGCGGCTTGGAATACCTTTGAAATACCAAATATGAGAAACGGGTGCAGCAAGCTCGATATGGCCCATACGTTCGCGGCGAACTTTAGCCCGAGTTACCTCTACGCCACAACGATCACAAACCACGCCTTTATAGCGTACACGTTTGTATTTACCGCAATGACATTCCCAGTCTTTTGTAGGTCCAAAAATTTTCTCGCAGAAGAGACCTTCCTTCTCCGGTTTTAAGGTCCTGTAGTTGATCGTCTCCGGTTTTTTAACTTCTCCGCGGGACCACGAGCGAATTTTATCCGGCGAAGCCAGACCGATTTTCATATACTCGAAGTTGTTCACGTCCAACAAGGAGCAACCCTCCTCCGTCATGTATGACAATGTCTATCTAATCAGCTAGATTCCGTCAAAGGCGCGTGACCAAGTGACGGAATCCAGCAACTAGTTTATTCAGCAGCGATTTCGGCACCTTCAATATTGAGGTTTAACTTATCGCCTGTTGCCTCGTCTTCATCGTCCATTTCTTTCATTTCGATCTCTTCTTCATTCTCGGACAGGATCTTAACGTCCATACCTAAGCTTTGAAGCTCTTTGATCAAAACTTTGAACGATTCCGGAACACCTGGTTCTGGTACGTTTTCACCTTTGACGATGGATTCGTATGTTTTCACACGGCCAACCACGTCATCGGATTTAACCGTCAAGATTTCTTGAAGCGTGTACGCAGCGCCATATGCCTCAAGCGCCCATACCTCCATCTCCCCGAAACGTTGACCACCAAACTGTGCTTTACCACCGAGTGGCTGTTGTGTAACAAGTGAGTAAGGACCAGTGGAACGGGCATGGATTTTATCATCGACCATGTGCGCCAGTTTGATCATGTACATGACCCCAACGGTTACTTCACGTTCAAAGTTTTCGCCTGTCCGTCCATCATAAAGTACGGTTTTACCGTTACGTTGCATGCCTGCTTCTTCCATCGTATCGAATACGTCATTCTCACGTGCGCCGTCAAATACTGGCGTAGCAGCGTGAATGCCAAGATGCTTACAAGCCATGCCGAGGTGAACCTCAAGCGCTTGACCGATGTTCATCCGTGAAGGTACGCCAAGTGGGTTAAGAACAACCTCAACTGGTGTGCCATCCGGCAGGAACGGCATATCTTCTTCCGGCATGATCCGAGCGATAACCCCTTTGTTACCATGACGGCCGGCCATTTTGTCGCCTTCGGAAATTTTCCGTTTTTGAGCAATGTAGGCACGTACCAATTGGTTAACGCCAGGCGGCAATTCATCGCCGTTCTCACGTGTAAATACTTTAACGTCTACAACAATACCGTCTGTACCATGCGGTACGCGCAGCGATGTATCACGCACTTCACGTGCTTTCTCACCGAAAATGGCATGCAGCAATCTTTCTTCCGCAGTCAGCTCCGTTACACCCTTCGGCGTTACTTTACCAACAAGGATGTCTCCAGCGCCAATTTCAGCACCGACACGAATGATACCGCGCTCGTCTAAGTTACGAAGAGCTTCTTCGCCGACATTCGGGATGTCACGTGTAATTTCTTCAGGCCCAAGCTTCGTATCACGTGCTTCGGACTCATATTCCTCGATGTGAATGGACGTATAAACATCCTCTTTCACAAGCTTTTCGCTAAGCAAGATCGCATCCTCATAGTTGTAGCCTTCCCACGTCATGAAGGCAACGACTACGTTGCGTCCAAGAGCCAATTCGCCCATTTCAGTGGAAGGACCATCAGCAAGAATATCGCCCTTCTTAATGACGTCACCCTTGCGTACAAGTGGACGTTGGTTAATGCATGTTCCTTGGTTAGAACGCATAAACTTGTGCAGCTTATGTTTTACCAAGTCACCAGTAACCGGTTTACCATCAATTTGTTCAACGCGGCGAAGCCATATTTCATTAGCGGATGAACGCTCGATGATGCCGTCATGCTTGGCAACGATACAAACGCCGGAATCCTTCGCTGCCTTATGCTCCATGCCTGTACCCACAAGTGGCGATCTAGGAATAAGAAGCGGAACCGCTTGACGCTGCATGTTCGATCCCATGAGGGCACGGTTGGAGTCATCGTTTTCCAGGAATGGAATTAACGCTGTCGCAACGGATACTACCTGTTTAGGAGAAACGTCCATGTAATCAACGCGATCGCTTGGCATTGTCAAAATGTTATCGGCTTGCTTGTTATAACGCACGATTGTATTTTCTTCGGCAAACCTGTCTTCTGATGTCAGCTTCGCATTCGCTTGCGCGATGACGTAGTTGTCTTCCTCATCAGCAGTCAAGTAAGCGATTTGTTCCGTAACGATTCCAGTCTTCGGATCTACCCAACGGTAAGGAGCTTCAATAAAGCCATACTCATTAATGCGGGCAAACGAGGACAAGGAGTTGATCAAACCGATATTCGGTCCCTCTGGCGTCTCGATCGGACACATCCGCCCATAGTGGGAGTGATGGACGTCACGCACTTCAAAGCCCGCGCGTTCCCTAGTCAAACCGCCGGGTCCGAGAGCAGACAGACGACGCTTATGCGTCAGTTCAGCAAGCGGATTCGTTTGGTCCATAAACTGGGAAAGCTGCGAGGATCCGAAAAACTCTTTAATTGATGCAATTACCGGACGAATGTTGATTAGCGCTTGAGGCGTTATCGCATTCGCGTCTTGAATGGACATTCTCTCGCGAACGACACGTTCCATACGAGATAGACCAATCCGGAATTGGTTTTGAAGCAACTCGCCTACCGAACGAAGACGACGGTTACCCAGGTGATCGATATCATCTGTGCTGCCTACGCCATGAAGCAAGTTAATAAAGTAGTTAATGGAAGAAATAATGTCCGCAGGCGTGATATGCTTAACGGATTTATCAATAATCCCATTGGCAATGACTTTAATAACTTTGCCTTCGTCATATGGAGAGAATACGCTGATCGTTTGTAGTGGAATACTATCAGCATCAAGCACGCCGTTAGCAACGTGATAAGTTTTAAATCCAACATCCTTCTCGAGTTTTTCGAGAATTTCATCAAGCAAACGTCGGTCAATCATTTGTCCGGATTCAGCGATAATCTCGCCAGTCGTTGGATCAACTAAATTTTCCGCGAGCCGTTGATTGAACAAACGGTTCTTGATGTGGAGTTTTTTGTTTATTTTGTAACGGCCTACATTGGCCAAGTCATAACGTTTTGGATCAAAGAAACGAGCGACGAGCAAGCTCTTCGCATTATCCAAAGTCGGAGGCTCGCCCGGACGAAGGCGCTCATAAATTTCAATCAGCGCTTTCTCGGTTGAATCCGTGTTGTCCTTGTCTAATGTGTTGCGGATATACTCATCATGGCCAAGAAGCTCAAGAATCTCAGCATCTGTACCGAAACCAAGTGAACGCAAAAGTACCGTTACCGGTATTTTACGAGTCCGGTCAATACGAACGTAGATGATGTCTTTCGCATCCGTTTCAAGCTCTAGCCAAGCGCCACGGTTAGGAATAACCGTTGCCGTGTAATTTTTCTTCCCGTTCTTATCGACCTTCGTGCTGAAGTACACACTCGGGGATCGAACCAATTGGCTGACTATGACACGCTCGGCCCCGTTAATAATAAACGT
This sequence comes from Paenibacillus luteus, assembly GCF_006542765.1. GTDB lineage: Bacteria > Bacillota > Bacilli > Paenibacillales > Paenibacillaceae > Pristimantibacillus > Pristimantibacillus luteus. Next base: position 26,539 of record NZ_SKCD01000028.1, on the reverse strand, counting down.
GCCGGTCTCTGTCATAAGCGGGAAATCACCCATGAAAACTTCTTGTTCCTTTACTTCGCCGGTCTCCTTATTGAAAAGTCGTACCTTAACGCGTAAAGGAGCCGCATACGTCACGTCGCGCTCTTTTGATTCATCGACCGAATACTTCGGTTCGCCCAAGCTATAGTCGATAAACTCAAGCGATAGATTGCCCGTAAAGTCCGAAATCGGAGAAATGTCTTGAAACAGTTCAATTAAATCGCTGTCCAAAAACTTTTCATACGATTTTTGTTGGATTTCAATCAGGTTCGGGACTTCCAGCACCTCGTTGATCCTGGCGTAGCTTCTGCGCGCGCGCCGACCATACTGAACAAGTTGTCCTGCCAACTTAACCTCACCCCTCATGTCTGTATCACAGCATCGTTTACTCACTGTGTCACCATAGACGGACCAGCCGTCTATATACTCAAATAAAGAAAAGCCCTTATCGAATAGTTCGAAAAAAGAGCATGTTCCGGCAGTAAACCAATCACAGCGCGGACCGCGATAGTCTCATATCAAATAATTTTGCCCAAAACGTAAACATTATACGTCAAATGTGTAAAACTTATGCATTCCGCGCTCAAAATTCACACTTGACATTTTAGTTAACTAAAGAGATGGAGCCCAATTTAATGCTGACATTTTATAATTTTACCATATCTAAAAAGTCAAGTCAATAAATATAATTCTATTTTCAAAGATATTTTCAAAACAACTATTGCTTGATTCGACTAGCCTTTTACAGCTCGAAAAATGCGATAGCCTTTATCCTTGGTGACCTCTTCCACTTCACTGAACAACAACTCCAGCTTCGCTTGCGTCGAAGGCGCCCCTTGTTTTTTCTGAATAACAACCCACATACTGCCGCCTTGCTCCAGCAATTCGTAGCCTTCCTCAAAAATCCGGTGGACCACCGCTTTGCCAGCGCGAATGGGAGGGTTTGTAATAATAACATCAAACTTTAAATGACGAACAGATTCATATACATCGCTTTGTAATACGGTTACGTTCGAAATCGCATTTAACTTCGCATTTTCAATGGAGAGCTCAACTGCTCTTTCATTGATATCGATCATGGTCACATGTCCATGCTCCGCAAGCTTCGCCGCTGTAAGACCAATTGGCCCGTAGCCGCATCCGACATCAAGTACCTTTGCAGCAGCATCTATCTCTAATACATCTATTAAAACCTGGCTGCCATAATCGACACCTGATTTCGAGAAAACGCCGGCATCCGTCATAAATCGGAAAGAATAGCCGCGAAGAGACACTTCATGAACCTTACGATTATGCTTCACATCCGGACTCTGAGAGTAATAATGATTCGACATAACCGATCACCCCCTTTATAACATCGAAACCGCGCAAACGACGTTCACCCTGCCGTTGCGACAATGGTTCGTTTGGCGTTGAAGGATAAGAATGTATAAGCCGAAGACTTATACATTCTTATCCTTTAACATACAACGAGCCCCTTGAAACCTGACGGTTCAAGGGGCTCGCCAGCCGATTCATCGTACAATCGCATGATCAGCATATTGTTTTGAAGCGATATTACTTAACTTCTACGGAAGCGCCAGCTTCAGTAAGCTTAGCTGCAACTGCTTCTGCTTCTTCTTTAGCAACTTTTTCTTTAACAGCTTTAGGAGCGCTATCAACCAAGTCTTTCGCTTCTTTCAGGCCAAGACCTGTGATTTCGCGAACAACTTTGATTACGTTGATTTTCGATGGGCCAGCACCGTTAAGGATTACGTCGAATTCAGTTTGCTCAGCTTCAACAGCAGCTCCAGCACCTGCTGCTGCTACTGGAGCTGCTGCAGTTACGCCGAATTCTTCTTCAATTGCTTTAACAAGCTCGTTCAGTTCAAGAACGTTCATAACTTTAATCGCTTCTAGGATTTGTTCTTTAGACATGATTATACCTCCGGGAATATGGTTTATTTTTTTTGGTTTATCATACAGCCGGCTTTCGCCGGTTCCGTGCTGAAAAGGTTCGTATCTTATGCTTGTGCTTCTTGCTTCTCGCCGACTGCTTTAACCGCAAGGGCGAAGTTGCGCACTGGAGCTTGCAATACGCTGAGGAGCATAGAGAGCAAACCTTCGCGGGACGGAAGTTCCGCAAGTGCTTTGATCTCTTCTTGTGAAACCACTTTACCTTCAACAATGCCGCCTTTAAGTTTCAAAGCTTCATTTTTCTTAGCAAAGTTGTTCAAAATTTTAGCTGGAGCAACAGCGTCTTCGTTACCGAATGCAATTGCAGTAGGACCTGTAAGAATGCTGTTCAATTCTACATAATCCGTACCTTCTGTTGCGCGACGAACGAGCGAGTTTTTAAGAACTTGGAATTCGATTCCTGCTTCACGAAGTTGTTTCCGAAGTTCAGTTACTTGCGCAACGTTCAGTCCACGATAGTCAGCTACAACTGTACTGGAGCTAGAAGCAATTTTCGCTGCAATAACTGCAACTGCCTCTTGTTTCTCTTGGATGATATTTGCGTTAGCCAAACTGTACACCTCCCGTAATAGTATACATTCCGTTAATTACGACGGGCTTTCCACGCCTCGATGCATGAGAAAGGCCTTCGCAGACACTGCGAAGGCCATGATGTCGTTATCGCGCATCAATCCGAATGGATCGAATATTGCTCACAAACGTTTTATCATAACACCTCGGTAGGAAATTAAGCCTTATGGCACCTACTGTCTACGGTATGCGTATTCGAATTTAGTTCCGTTCTTCTTAGCGATAAATCGCTGTTGAAACACGAGCGCCAGGGCCCATTGTCGAAGAAACGGCAATGTTTTTCAGGTAAATACCTTTTGCAGCAGCCGGTTTAGCGCGGTTAAGCGCATCGATCAATGATTTGAGGTTCTCGTTGAGTTTCTCAGCATCGAAAGATACTTTACCGATTGGAGCATGGATTTGACCTGCTTTGTCAAGACGGTATTCAATCTTACCGGCTTTGATTTCTTGAACGGCTTTAGCAACGTCAAACGTTACTGTACCAGCTTTAGGGTTCGGCATCAAGCCTTTACCACCAAGAATACGTCCAAGTTTACCAACTTCAGCCATCATGTCCGGCGTTGCTACGCAAACGTCGAATTCGAACCAGCCTTGTTGGATTTTGTTGATCATGTCTGCATCGCCAACAAAGTCAGCACCAGCAGCTTCCGCTTCTTTCACTTTTTCGCCTTTTGCGAAAACGAGAACGCGTTTTGTTTTACCTGTACCGTGTGGTAGTACAACTACACCACGAACAGCTTGGTCTTGTTTACGTGGGTCTACACCCAAACGAACTGCTACTTCAACGGATTCGTCGAATTTAGCTGTTGCAGCCTTCTTCACAAGCTCGATCGCTTCCAAAGGCTCGTATGTTGCTTCGCTATCAATAAGCTTAGCAGCTTCTACATATTTTTTACCTTGTTTAGCCATTGTAATTTCCTCCTCATGTGGTTGTAGCGGAAAATCCTCCTAAGGATGATCCTCCCACTCGCGAAAGCCGAAGCTAACGCAAAGCAAGCTACCTCGCGGTATTAGTCAACAATAGTTACGCCCATGCTGCGAGCAGTACCTTCAACCATACGCATTGCTGCTTCAACAGAAGCTGCGTTAAGATCCGGCATTTTTTGCTCAGCGATTTCGCGAACTTTGTCACGTTTTACAGTAGCGACCTTTTTCTTATTCGGTTCGCCTGAACCTTTTTCGATTCCAGCTGCGACGCGTAGCAATACTGCTGCCGGCGGCGTTTTTGTCTCGAAAGTGAAAGAACGGTCTTCAAATACTGTAATAACGACTGGAATAATCAATCCTGCTTGATCCGCGGTACGAGCATTAAACTCTTTACAAAACGCCATAATGTTAACGCCTGCTTGACCAAGTGCTGGACCGATCGGCGGCGCTGGGTTTGCTTTACCTGCAGGAACTTGCAGTTTGACCATCTTGATGACTTTCTTTGCCATGCCTGACACCTCCTAACCCTTTATTCCATGCGTAAATAACATCCGCCTCTGTAAGAAGCGTTGTTACTTCGCCTCCAAACCACCACCGGTTTAACCCAGGTGGGTTATAGAAACCAGATATTATATCTTTTCCACTTGAGTGTAATCCAGCTCCAGCGGGGTTTCCCTGCCAAACATGTTTACATGAACCTTCAACTTCGCTTTGTCCAGCAAAATTTCTTCTACTGTACCAACAAAATCTGCGAAAGGACCTACTTTGACGCGAACGGTTTCTTTCAGATCGAACTCGATTTTCGGTTTTGGCTCTTCCATGCCCATGTGCTTGAGAATTTGCTCAACCTCATCTGGCAATAGAGGAATCGGTTTTGAACCGGAACCTGTTGATCCTACAAATCCAGTTACGCCTGGCGTATTACGAACAACGTACCACGAATCGTCGGTTTGAACCATTTCCACCAGAACATAACCGGGGTAGACTTTACGTTGGACAGTCTTTTTCTTACCATCCTTCTCTACCACTTCTTCTTCCATAGGAACTAGCACACGGAAAATCTTGTCTTCCATGCCCATTGATTCAACACGGCGCTCCAAATTGGCTTTCACCTTGTTCTCATAGCCTGAATAGGTATGCACGACGTACCATCTTTTTTCCATCACAAATCCACCTTTGGACCCTTCTTAAACAATGAGTTCAACCAGAGACGAGATCCCGATGTCAAGAAGCCAGAAGTAAATGGTTACAAGCGTGATCGTAAGCAAAACCACGATCGAATAGCTCACTAACTCTTTACGACTTGGCCAGCGAACCTTCTTAAGTTCCGCCCAGCTGTCGGCAAAAAAACTAAACGTTGTACCAAAGCTTTGCTTTAGTTTAGCCAAAAATGCCACGTTCACACCTCCAATTGACTATCTCGTCTCGCGATGAGGAGTCTGCTCGTTACAGAACTTGCAAAACTTCTTCAACTCGATGCGGTCGGGGTGATTGCGTTTGTTCTTGCTGCTCGCATAGTTTCTCTGTTTGCAGTTTGTGCATGCCAACGTGATAATTACCCGCATTGAATTACACCTCCCGAACTGCTACAAAATACGAATCATGAAGCTCTATATGAAAGTTCATTGATTCCAACGCCAAAACGAAAAAAAACCTCGAATTTAGGCCTACCTAAACACTTTAGCATACCGCAATTTTGATGTCAATGTAAAAGATAGCTGTTCCGCCTACGAATAATTGGTAACAACGCTGACACCGGGCTCGTATCTATCAGTATAGTCTAGTTTTACCCATTTAAAACAAAAAGGACCGCATATCTCATCTGAAACCGCCAGATGGAAGACAGTCCTCGTTATTCACGATGTAAATATGAATGCGGTTAACCGCTAATGTCTCTGACTTCCAAGTAACGCTCCAGCTTCCGCTTTACGCGTTGAAGGGCATTGTCAATGGATTTCACATGCCGATCCAAATCGACAGCAATTTCCTGATAGGACCTTCCGTCCAAATAAAGCATAAGCACCTTACGTTCAAGATCGCTTAAAATTTCGGACATTTTGTCTTCCAGTCCAATGAATTCTTCTTGGTTAATGATTAATTCTTCGGGATCAGAAACGCGTGTGCCACAAATGACATCAAGCAGCGTGCGATCCGAATCTTCATCATAAATGGGCTTATCGAGCGATACGTAGGAATTAAGCGGGATGTGCTTCTGACGCGTGGCTGTTTTGATGGCGGTAATAATTTGTCTCGTTATACACAATTCTGCAAAGGCTTTGAAGCTTGCTAGCTTGTCCCCTTTAAAATCACGAATTGCCTTGTATAGACCAATCATACCCTCCTGTACGATATCTTCACGATCCGCACCGATAAGAAAATACGAGCGAGCCTTCGCTCTTACGAAATTCTTATACTTGTTAATCAAATATTCCAACGCTATGCTGTCGCCATTGCGGACCGCTTCGACGATATCCTCGTCCGTACTGCTGTCATACTCAAGCGTACTCCATTCTTTGAGGTCGATACTCACGAACTATCCCTCCGGCCTGCAAGGCGTACACCGCTAGATTCTTATTCACGCAAACCGTTCTAACTGTATCCAACATTAGGAAACTAGCAGCGCTTCACGTCGAAAGATAAGAAAGGATATCAAGCAAAATCCTCACGTTCTTATCGCTAATAATAGAGTCAGTATACATTATGTAACCTTACACCGTCAACCAATCCGAGTTGCTGAAACCATTGATTTACTAGCAATTTTGTAACTTTGTGGAATTTCCAACCGTTTCCTTCTTATTCAAAGGATCTAATCTGCGTCTTTCTCGCCTCGCCTTAACCTCTCAAGCTTGCTACGAATCTCCAAGCTCACGATCCCGTCTACCGAATTTCGCTTCCCAGGCTTGTCTTCACGAAGAGATTGTTCGATGTTTCTTTTGTTTTGCCCGATATCGATCAGCAGCTCCCGAGCGGATACGCGAAGAGCTCCCTTGCCAAAGGCCACATGCTGCTCCACCAAATCAGACGTCGCAACATAAATGTTCCGGCGCCGAACGAACAGCTCGGAGCAAAGACGCTCGATACATTCATCAGCCGTTTCTTTCTCTTTCGTATAGACGATCGTCAGCTTGTGCTGCCGGTACGTGGCCCCAATCCCAGGTACTTGGTGCGCATCAAACACCACAAATACCTGCATGCCGGTGAATCCCTGATAATCAGCGAGCATATCAAGCAGTTTATCCCGGGCTTCCTCCAAGTCATACTCCTTCAGCTTCTCAAGTACCGGCCAAGCCCCAATCATGTTATACCCGTCGACTAATAAAATATCGTCGCGCCGATTCATGGTCTAAATACCCCGACGCTGCCGAACGACCTCATACATAAGCACGCCCGCCGCAACGGATGCGTTCAACGAATTTAATTGGCCAAGCATTGGCAGCTTAACGAGAAAATCGCATTTTTCCTTGATGAGTCTGCCCATGCCTTTACTCTCGTTTCCAATGACAATCGCAAGCGGCATATCAAACTTCATTTTGTATACGTCTTGCGATGCGCTAAGATCGGTACCCGCTACCCAGACGCCCGCTTCCTTCAATTTATCGATTGTTTGTGCCAGATTCGTTACGCGGGCTACCGGCACATGCTCAGCTGCTCCAGCAGAAGTCTTCAACACCGTAGCCGTCAAGCTAGCGGAGCGGCGCTTCGGGATAATGACACCATGCACGCCGGTGCATTCTGCAGTCCTGAGAATTGAACCTAGATTATGTGGGTCCTCGATTTCGTCCAGCAGTAAAACAAAAGGAACTTCCTCCCGTTGCTTTGCCCGCTCAAGAATCTCTTCTACCTCTACATAAGCGAAAGCTGCCGCTTGAGCAACTACGCCTTGATGCGTTACGCCCGGAGTCAAGCTGTCCAGCTTTCTTTTGTCCACGAATTGGACAACGATACCGGACTTCTTGGCTTCTGCAACGATCGGCTGCGTCAGTGTTTTCTGAGCACCATCGGCAATCCATATCTTATTAATCTCACGTCCTGAACGCAGCGCCTCTAGCACAGGGTGCTTACCGGCGATCATTTCATCCTGAATGATTTCTTCAGTCATCGGTCACCCTCCTCATTTCATTTTAATCAGATTCAAAGCCCATCATCTATGGTTTGGGTTGTTCTCCCAGTGCAATATCAAACAATTCATGCAATCTTTCCATGCGCCCCTCATAATACAGGTAGCCTACGAGACTCTCCAAAGCGGTAGCGAGCCGATAATCGGCAAGATCGGCATTTTTAGGTGGCGTGCCAGACTTGGCATTGCGGCCCCGGCGGACAATGTCCGCCTCTTCCTCTGTTAAATGTGGCTGCCAGCGGTCCAGCGTTCTTTTTTGTCCTTTGGCGGACACAAATTTCGTTGCTTCTCGATGAATATGATGTGATTTCTGATTCGGAAGCGAAATTAAATATTGCCGTACGAGCAATTCAAAGACCGCATCCCCTATATACGCCAGGATAACAGGATTCATTAGCTGCGGCTTTTTGGAAGGCGGATGAAAGAGCAGCATATTTGTATCGATGTGCTCGCTCATTTGCGCCGCCAGCGGATACCTTGCGGCGTATCCTCAAGCACGATGTTCTTTTCCGTGAGCAGTACCCGTATCTCATCCGCTCTAGCCCAATTTTTAGATTGGCGGGCTTCGGTACGCTCTACAATCAGCTGTTCAATATCCGCATCCAGCAGCTCGGCATCCGCTTGCTGCTGCGGCAGCAGTCCAAGGACAGCATCCATACGCTCCAGCAAGGTAAGCAAAGCAAGGATAGCGCCTGCAGCAGCATCCGCACGATTTAAATATTGATTAGCCTCAGCAACAAGATCAAAGATAGACGTTATCGCATCAGGCGTATTAAAATCATCGCTCATTTTGGCATGGAATTGTTCATGAATTGACTTTAGCTTCGAATCCAATGCATCATCGCCCGATGGAATAAGACCACTCGTTCCATGCCCTGCTTGCGGCAGCTCTGATTTTAAGGCAGCAAGCCTGTGCTTAAGATTCGCTGCACTGTTTGCAATTCGCTCCACGCTGTTTTCCGCTTGAGCCACCGTTTCGTCACTGAAATTCAGCGGGCTCCGGTAATGGGTAGAGAGCATAAAGTAACGCAAAGCATTCGGCTTTACCCGCTTCACCAGCTCATGTACTGTAATGCCGTTGCCAAGCGATTTGGACATTTTCTCGTTGTTAATGTGAATATAACCGTTGTGCATCCAGTAATTCGAAAGCGGTTTGCCTGTTAAAGCCTCGGATTGCGCGCATTCGCACTCATGATGCGGAAACTGCAGATCATGTCCCCCGCCGTGAATATCCAGCGTGTCTCCAAGATAAGCACGGGCCATGGCTGAGCATTCTATATGCCAGCCCGGACGACCTTCGCCAAATGGACTTTCCCATTTAATTTCTCCCGGCTTGGCACCCTTCCATAACACAAAATCCTGCTGATTCTCTTTACGATCGCCAATCTCAACCCGAATGCCGAACTGCAGCTCTTCGATATTTTGATGGGACAGCTTCCCGTAATCTGCAAATGCAGCCGTACGGTAGTAAACGTCACCCTCACTCATATAAGCATAGCCTTTGTCGATCAGCCCTTGAATAAACGCAATGATCTGAGGGATATGCTCCGTTACACGCGGATTAAGCGTCGCTTTATGAACGCCAAGCGCCTCAATATCTGCATAAAACGCTGCAATAAACTTCTCCGCAACTTCTGGCACAGTCGTTCCCAATTGCTCTGCTTTGCGAATCAGCTTATCGTCAACATCAGTGAAATTCACAACATATTGTACTTCATTTCCGACATCCTCCAAATAACGGCGGACAACGTCGAAGAAAATAACGGGCCGCGCGTTGCCGATATGAATATAATCATATACGGTGGGTCCACAGACATACATTTTCACTTTCCCCGGCTCTTGCGGGACAAACGTTTCTTTTTGCCTGGATAGGGTGTTGAACAAAGATACTGTCATTTTCGTATTTCTCCTCCAGCTACAGGTTCCCGAAGCTGCTTCAGTTCGGTTTTCAAATCATCGATTTCCTTTTGCATCGTGCGGAACATTTCTATGACCGGATCAGGAAGCTGCGTATGGTCAAGCCGATCGCCAACGCGCTGCCCGTTCCGTTTAACTACGCGGCCGGGATTGCCCACTACTGTACAATTGGCAGGAACCTCTCTCAGCACTACCGCATTCGATCCGATATTAGAGAACTCCCCCACTTCGAACGAACCAAGCACCTTCGCTCCAGAGCCAATAACTACATTATTGCCAATAGTCGGATGACGCTTCCCTTTTTCCTTGCCCGTTCCGCCAAGCGTTACGCCCTGGTAGATGACAACATCATCCCCGATCTCGCAGGTTTCTCCTATGACGACGCCCATGCCATGATCGATAAACAGACGGTCTCCGATTTGAGCCCCGGGATGAATCTCAATACCTGTCATAAAGCGGCTCACTTGAGAGACCATTCGCGCAAGCGTAAAGTATCCTTTGCGGTATAAAGGGTGTGCAATACGATGCGCCCATATCGCATGCAAGCCGGAATACGTGAAGACAACCTCGAAACGGCTTCGGGCAGCAGGATCATTCTCGAATACCGCTTGAATGTCCGATTGGAAATGACGAAACATAAGCAATGCTCCTTTTTTTCAAACGCTCATAAATTCCTTATAAAAAAAGAAAAGCCCCCGCAGCATCATATGCTGCAGAGGCGTGTAAACTCGCGGTTCCACTCTGCTTGAACAAGGAGCCAGCTTGCGCTGAAGCTTGTTCGTCTCAAGGTCTTTAACGCAGACGATACGTTGCTGCCTACCCTGCCTAGCCAGATGTACATCGTCATCGAAGATAAAACGGGAACGCTTTATCCATATGATCGTGTTTCTCTTGCTGAAGCAGCTCGGAACAAGGCTCCCAGGTGCATATTTCCGTTCGGCGGACCAGACAACTTGCAGCCACATTCTATATTCTCCTTGCCACATCTTGATGCGACGCCGATTCGAATGACGGTTGTCCTCTCTGCGAATCCACAAGCAAACGTACTTCTCCTGTTCATGGCCGTTCAATTCATTCATTTATTAGACATAGTATACCGAATACCCAAAAATGTGACAAGGACATTATGTCCACCTCATTTGGAGATCTGCCGAAATCGTTCAAACCCCGTAGCCTGTCAGACGGGTACGCAGCCGCTCAGCAACTTTTTCTTTGCCTAGCAAAGCAAGCGATTGGTTAAGGTCAGGACCATGTGTTTGACCAGTAAGTGCTGCACGGATCGGCATAAACAACTGTTTGCCTTTAAAGCCGGTTTCCTTCTGCACAGCCTTAATCATTTCTTTAATGCCATCCACTCCAAACGGAGATCCGCCCGCTTCAATCAGCGTCAAAAACGCCTGAAGTACGGTTGGCACCTGCTCTTCAGCCAGCACAGTCACGGCCTCTTCTTCATCCTCCACCGTGTCGCGGAAGAAGAGCTCTGTCATGGGCACGATCTCCGAAGCAGAACGAAGCTTGTCCTGGTGAAGCGCGACAAGGTCAGTCACCCATGCGCGGCCTTCCGCATCAAGCTCTGAAGCAACCCGGCCCGCTTCCTGCAAATGCGGCAAACAAAGGTCTACCACTCGCGACAAATCTGTTTTTTTCAAATATTCGTTGTTCATCCAGCTCAGCTTTTGCGTATCGAATACAGCCGGGCTTTTGCTCAAACGCTCCGGGTTAAAGACAGCAACAAGCTCCTCACGGGTGAAAATCTCCTGTTCGCCTTCCGGTGACCAGCCAAGCAGTGTAATAAAGTTAAACATGGCCTCTGGCAAATAACCGAGGTCATCGTATTGGGAAATAAATTGAATAATCGACTCATCGCGTTTGCTCAGTTTCTTGCGCTGCTCATTGACGATTAGCGTCATATGACCAAACTGCGGCGGCTCCCAGCCGAGAGCTTCGTAAATCATGAGCTGGCGAGGCGTATTCGAGATATGATCCTCACCACGGAGCACATGGCTAATTTTCATCAAGTAGTCATCCAATACAACCGCAAAGTTATATGTCGGTATACCGTCTTTCTTCACGATGACGAAGTCGCCCATCTCCGTTGTATCGAAGCTGATTGAACCTTTTACGATATCGTCAAAGGAATAGGTCCGTCCTTCAGGCACCCGGAAGCGAATGCTTGGCACACGACCCTCTGCTTCAAAAGCTTGCCGCTGCTCTTCCGTCAAGTTACGGTGCTGTCCGGAATAGCGAGGTGTCTCTCCGCGCTCCGTTTGCTCCTCGCGCTCCCGCTCAAGCTCTTCCTCCGTGCAATAGCAGCGATAGGCAAGCCCTTGATCAATCAGCTGCTGCCAATATTGGCTGTAAATATCAAGACGCTCTGTCTGTCGGTATGGACCATAGCCCCCACCGATATCAATGCTCTCATCCCAATCGATGCCGAGCCATTTCAAATATTTAAGCTGGCTTTCTTCTCCGCCCGCTACATTCCGCTTTACATCGGTATCTTCAATCCGAATAATAAACTTTCCGCCTTGATTTCTTGCATACAAATAATTGAATAATGCCGTTCTTGCATTGCCAATATGTAAATGTCCCGTTGGAGACGGGGCATAACGAACCCGAACCTCTGCTGTCATCTCAAATGCCTCCTCAAAATTTTGTCCCACGCCGCTACTGCATTAAAGTTGAATATTCCCGATCATAGCACATCCTTGATGAGGCAGACAACGGATTGTGCCGCAATTCCCTCACCGCGTCCCGCAAAACCAAGCTGCTCTGTCGTGGTCGCCTTAACGTTCACTTGGCTCACATCAGCCTCAAGCGCATTCGCAATAATTTCCGCCATTTGCGGAATGTAGGTCAGCATTTTCGGACGCTGCGCAATAATGGTAGAGTCAATATTGCCGAGTTTATAGCCGCGTTCACGCACCAGTTTCCAAATTTCCTCCAGCAATTTCAAGCTGTCCGCATCTTTGAATGCGGCATCCGTATCCGGGAAATGCTTGCCGATATCGCCAAGCCCGAGCGCTCCCAATATCGCATCCGTCACCGCATGCAGCAGAACATCTGCGTCAGAGTGACCAAGTAGTCCTTTCTCATATGGGATCGTTACTCCCCCAATAATACAAGGACGCCCTTCTACCAATTGATGCACATCAAACCCCTGTCCAACTCGAATCATTCTTGCCCACCGTTCCCCTCTGCCTGATCGGCACGACGCTTCGTGAGCAAAAATTCCGCCCACGGCAAATCTTCAGGCGTCGTAATTTTTATATTTGTGTATTCGCCTTCCGCAACAATGACGTTAGCCCCTAACCGCTCAACGACCATAGCATCATCGGTTCCGATGAATTGCTCTTCACGCGCGCGTTCATGCGCTTCGAGCAGCAGGACACGACGAAAAGCTTGCGGCGTTTGAATCGCCCACAAGCTTCGGCGGTCTGGTGTTGAAACGATTACACCCGCTTCATCCACTTGTTTAATCGTATCCTTCACCGGAACAGCAAGCACCGCAGCGCCGCTTTGCTCCGCCATTGCACAGCAAGCCTGTACAGCTGCAGCCGTAACAAGCGGACGTACCCCGTCATGTACCATCACCCAGTCCGTCGATAGCGCCTGCAGCCCGCAGTAAACGGAATGCTGGCGCTCATCGCCACCGGCGACAACGGACTTCACCTTGGTTATCCCATAATGCGTTACCCAACTGCGGCACCGCTCCACATCATCGCTTCCTACAACCAGCACAGCTTCCTTCACCGTATCCATCGACTGGAACAGCTCTAGAGTATGAACAAGAATAGGCTTGTCCCCTAGCTGCAAATATTGCTTGCTCTCCTTCGTCCCCATCCTTGTGCCTCTTCCGGCTGCAACGATGATAACTCCCCAATCTGCTCCCATGCCTCGACCCGCCTCACACTGTGTTAAAACATAAGCAGCCAGAAGACTCACGTCCATTAACCTGCTTATATTTCACTGCGAAACGAGCTTGTCCGCCACCATGGCGGCGTCAGCCGTTTGCGCTTAAACAATAGTACTATCATACCTTGTTACAGCGCTTTTTCCAACAGCTTCGGCTTTGCAAATATCATTCGGCCCGCAGACGTTTGCAGCACGCTCGTTACCAGCACTTCCATCGTTGTGCCGATATATTCACGTCCGCCCTCTACCACGATCATGGTTCCGTCGTCTAAATAAGCTACGCCTTGTCCATGCTCTTTGCCGTCTTTTATCACTTGAACGATGATTTCTTCTCCAGGCAGGACGACAGGCTTCACTGCATTAGCCAAATCATTAATGTTTAGTACAGATACCCCTTGCAGCTCACATACCTTATTTAAATTAAAATCGTTCGTAACTACCTTGCCGTGAAGAGCTTTAGCCAGCTTGACAAGCTTGCTGTCCACCTCGCCAATCTCCTCGAAGTCTCCTTCGTAAATAAGCACCTTCACATCAAGCTCTTTTTGAATCTTGTTCAAAATGTCCAGGCCACGCCGTCCTCTGTTGCGTTTGAGCAAATCCGAAGAGTCTGCAATATGTTGAAGCTCCTCCAGTACAAATTCGGGAATGACCAATGTTCCTTCTATAAAACCTGTTTTACAAATATCAGCAATACGGCCGTCGATGATAACGCTCGTATCCAGTATCTTATGCTCTTCGTATCCTCCCGCTTCATCTGCAGCTGGCACACTCCTGCGCCTCTCCAGCAGGGCAGCAAAGCCTTCTGCCAGCTCCTCCTGCTTATGCAGACCAATATGAAAGCCCAAATAACCGAAGCATACCATCATCACGGCAGGAATGAGTCTGCCTAGCCCCTCTAGACCTGCGACTGCTGGATAAAGCAATACGGTAAGCAATAGACCCGCGAGCAAACCGCCCGCACCGGCAATCAGCTTTTGCATAGGCAGCTCTGCCGCCTGCTCCGCTCCCTTATTCATCATCCGAATGATTTGTCCTGCTAGCATCGTTGCCACAACCACACCAAAAACCGCACCAATGGCTACATTCATGTAATAAGTGCCGGATCGCTGCATCATTCCGAAGGATGAGCCTGACCATACGGCCGCTCCGTAGATCCATCCGTATACTTCTCCGCCTGCCATACCACCAAACATCATACCCATTAGTTGAATTATTCGTCTAACCATTATGGTTCACCTCCATTACAATTATGTTCCAATAATTGGCTTGTTAACCCTAGAGGCGATCATTTCATACAAAGATTTATAATTTTTAATAATTCACATTTTGAAAACAGCGCTAAGGAAGCTTATAATGGAAAATAAGATCACATCCTATGAGGTTGGTGAAAGAGGTGGAACCGATGAGCGCTCCTACACTGGATCAATTTCAGCAGCAAGTATCCGAATTGCTGCTCCGGCACCGCAGCTTGCTAGATGTCATGTCAAAATTTGGTCAAGCTGGTTCTTCCGTTAACCGCGCCGTCACGAAAGCCGTGACCGATTGCGGCTGCATCGAACTAAACGCCCGTAAGCAGCAGTATTCCGACGACTCTGATCTTGAGCACGCCAAAGAGACGCTGCAAAGCCATCTCTCAGGAGCTGTCTGCGAGCATTGCCGCGACGTCCTGAAGGCCGAGCTAGGCCGCAACTTATTTTACATGACTGCGTTATGCAATTTGCTCGACATTCAACTTGATGAGGTTATTGCTGACGAGTACGACAAGTGCACGACACTAGGCCTGTTTAATTTAAC
The DNA here is from genome assembly GCF_006542765.1 of Paenibacillus luteus. Taxonomy (GTDB): domain Bacteria; phylum Bacillota; class Bacilli; order Paenibacillales; family Paenibacillaceae; genus Pristimantibacillus; species Pristimantibacillus luteus. Next base: position 11,325 of record NZ_SKCD01000028.1, on the reverse strand, counting down.
GTAACTATACAAACAAGAAAAAAAGCTTTGAGGGAACCTTCTCCTCAAAGCTTTTTTGTGCCGCCTACTTTTCTTTCGAATAAATATAACTGAAATAAAGGGACATTTCTTCGGTTGAAATCGAAATCAGCATATCTACGAGTTTTCCATCAAACTGCGTATTCCTATTTCTACTCAACTCTTGATAAGCCTGCTCTTTAGTAAACGGCTTACGGTATGGACGTACAGACAGCATTGAATCAAAAGCATCAATAACGGAGCATGCTCTCGCGAATAAAGGAATGGACTTGCCATACATCCCAGCAGGATATCCTTCCCCATCATATCTTTCATGGTGATGCCGCACCAAATCCAAAATATTGGCATCAAAAAACGAATGATTTTTCAAAATATCTTCCCCATATACCGGATGCTTGCGCAAGATGTTCCATTCCCACTCACTTAAGTGTTCTTTTTTATGCAAAATATCGTTAGGCACCCTTACCTTGCCTACATCATGCAGGAAACACCCTCTGATGAACGAGGCATTATCTTGCTCAGAAAGATTTAAATACGGCGCGATAATTTCGGCTAACAGAGCTACTCTGACACAGTGCCGGTAAGTAGCCGGGCTTTTATACATCAAGTACTTCATCCAACTTCCCGCGTTGGTTTGCTGTAAGGAAACTACTTCCGCATAGCCTGGACTAATCGACATTCGCTTCTCCTCTTCAACCCAGTTAAAATGGCATAATGGTTGCTTTTGTAACTTTTTTTGTAAAATATAGTCTATAGGCTTAGAAAAATGATACACGCGGCTAGGTGTCGCATAATAACAGTTATACGACAACATGAGGAGGATTTCTGGTGAAAACAGAGTCATATGCAGAGGAAAAACGTTCGATACAGGTATTAAAAGAGAAAGAAATAAAATTTACCGATGAGCAAAAAATCCAGATGTTTTTAAGCAATCGCAGCAGATCAGAGCATACCTACAAGAGTTATTTCAGAGCCATCGAACGCTTCCGGAACTTTATATCCTATCGGAATTTAAACGAAATAACCTGGAGGGAAATCGAAGCCTTTAAGTTATTTCTTATGGCTGTAAAAAAAGAGAAAAACGAACTGCCGCTTGCTCCAGCTTCCATTTCCGTTACGATGGCAGCCATTAAATCTATGTACAAATGGGGAAGTGATCCCAATATTGGATTATTTAATCACAATCCTACAAGCAGTGTGCGTCTGCCTGTCATCCCTCTGATGAGTAAAAAGCACTTTCTCACGAAAAATGAAGTGAAAAAATTGCTGCATTTTCTACAACATGATAACAAACGCAATTATTTAATCGCCCTAAGCCTCCTCCTGCTCGGCTTGCGAGTATCGGAGCTTTGTGCCGTTCGCTGGTGTGATTTTTATTCAGACCCAATGGAATCAACCGTATGGCTTACGGTTACACGAGGCAAAGGCGGAAAAATAAGGGAGATCAAGGTTCCCCGTCATTTATGGATGCTTTACACGGAGCTGTTAAGTACAAAGCCGCATCTATCGAGCAAATCAGAAGAACAAATCTTTAGCATTACAACGAGACAGGTGGAACGGATGATCAAAGCTTCCTGTCTGAAATGTGGATTGGATAAACCCGTTACCCCTCATTGGCTAAGGCATACTAATGCTACATTAGCCTTATTAAATGGCGCATCCTTGCAGCAGGTTCAGGAATCATTAGGTCATTCGCATATTAATACGACGCAGCGATATTTGCATACGGTTGAACAGTTAACGAAATCCGCTTCTGATTATGTCGAGGAATTATTAATCGGTCATACCTAACGACCTAATTAAAAAGGTCTTTCTTCCTATAGATTTAAATAGAAAGTTGTATTGATGGCATTAATGGCATATAATAGTAAGTAACATTTTCGAATATTGTGTCTAAAAATGTCGTATAACTGTTATTATGCGACTTCCCGCTTGCATTTATTATAATGTTTCTGATTTAGATATTGTTTTATTTGTTAATTATTTATCATTTAATGTTATAAACAAAAAAATAGCGTTCCTAAACACAATAATTTGTGATTAGGAACGCTATTTTTATTGTTTCAACCAGTTCACGCCGGCTTCTCTGACTTAACGGAATCGTCCGAAGCTTCTTCCCGCTTCTTCCTTTTCCGGTTTCGTTTGGGCAATCGGCGATCAACGTTTTTTTTTAGGCCGTACAGCGCGTAAAGCAACAGCGGTACAAACACGATTTTAGATAAGTGATTTTTGAATACCAAACCGAGCACCACAGATATAACAATGATGATAGGGACAACCCATACTGCGCTTTTGGGGATGCCAACCTTTTTGAAATTCGGATATTTAACGGTGCTGACCATTAGCAGCGCAAGCACTAGTGTGCTTGTAAGCAGCACTGATACGTAAATGTCATCTTTGAAAAGCGCTAATGTCGCCAGTACACCGCCAGCAGCCGGGATCGGCAAGCCAATAAAGTAACCAGGCGCGCTTGAAATCACATTAAAGCGGGCAAGCCGCAATGCGCCACAGATCGGAAACAATGCTGTAATAATCCAAGCCAACGCTGGATTAAGATCTTGAAACGCTACAACATACATAATGAATGCAGGCGCTACACCAAACGAAATCACATCAGATAAAGAGTCCAGCTCCTTACCAAATTCACTTTGAACGTTTAGCGCCCGAGCAACGCGTCCGTCTACACCGTCGAGCAGCATGGCGATTAGCACCATCATTGCCGCCGTATCTGGTTTTTCATTAAATACAAGAATGATGGCGATTACTCCAAGGAATAAGTTCCCCACCGTGAGAAGGCTCGGTATCGATTTTACGATCATCTTTTCCACCTCTTCTCTACTATGCCCCAAAAACCTTAACGAATGTACCTTCACGTTACAGGACCACATTCAATCCATTGTATGGGATTTAGATTTGCCTGTCAATGAACATCTGCTCTTGGATGCGCTTGAGCCCTTCCTTTATCGCCCGGGCCCTGACCTCGCCAATGCCTTCTACCTCATCCAATTCCTCGATCGTGGCCATCAGAATATGAGGCAACCGTCCGAATCGTTCGATGAGATTATTCATGATAATAAGCGGTAACCTAGGTATTTTGTTCAGTAAGCGATAGCCGCGTGGGGAGACGGATTCATCATTCATGTTGCTCGTATGAGAGTAACCGATCAAACGGATAATCGGTGGAGCATCAAGCAGCTCTTCCGAGCTGAGCTTCTTGAGGCCTGCCCGTATTTCCCGAATTTTCTCGTCGGAATTCTCTTTGGCATAATCCTTAAGCAAATACCAAGCGTCCTCTTCTACTCCGCCAACCAATTCATCCATTTGCATGCTGATGAGACGCCCTTCGGTGCCAAGCTCATTGACATAACGTTTGATCTCCATTTTGATGCGCAGTACCATTTCAACACGCTGGATGACATGCGCAACCTCTTGCAGTGTGACAAGCTCCTCAAACTCAAGAGCTGACAAGTTGGTAAAGGATTGACTTAGTACCGCTTTATATTTCTCGAGCGTTTGGATCGCCTGATTCGCCTTCGTCAAAATAACGCCCATATCCTTTAGCGAATACCGAAGGTTCCCCTGATACAGGGTAATGATATTTCGGCGCTGCGAGATAGACACGACGAGCTTGCCTGTTTGCTTGGCAACTCGTTCAGCCGTACGGTGCCTAATACCCGTTTCAATCGAAGGGATCGAGCTGTTCGGTATAAGCTGTGTATTGGCATATAAGATGCGGCGCATATCCTCACTCAAAATAATTGCGCCATCCATCTTGGCAAGCTCATACAAATAGTTCGGTGAGAAGTCGCAATTGATGGAGAAACCTCCATCTACAACTTCCATTACTTCAGGACTATAGCCGACAACAAGCAAAGCTCCCGTTTTCGCCCGAAGCACATTCTCAAGTCCATCACGAAAAGGGGTACCTGGTGCGACTAATTGCAACAATTGGTTCATGATTTCAAGCTGAGTAGGTTCCTTCATCGTCTGCCCCCTATCCAAGCGCTGCCTTAAGTGCTTCTGACACTGTGCTTACGCCAATAATTTCGATGCCAGCGGGCGGCTTCCAGCCCTTTAAGCTTTTCTCTGGCATAATAACGCGTTTAAATCCAAGCTTCTCCGCTTCCTTCACCCGTTGTTCGGCACGAGATACTGCCCTGACTTCACCTGTGAGCCCAACCTCGCCAAAAATAACGTCATAAGGCTTCGTCGGCGCATCGCGAAAGCTGGATGCTATACTAACCGCAGCTGCAAGATCTACAGCTGGCTCATCAAGCTTCACGCCTCCTGCGACATTCAAGTACGCATCCTGTGTCTGCAAGAACATCCCATTTCGCTTCTCCAATACCGCAATGATAAGTGCCATCCGATTATGGTCTATGCCGGTAGACATCCTCCGCGGAGAAGGGAAATTTGTAGTCGCAACGAGCGCTTGCAGTTCTACGAGCACCGGTCTTGTACCTTCCATGCTCGCTACAACGGTCGAGCCGGATACGCCGAGAGGACGCTCAGACAAGAACAGCTCGGAAGGATTTGATACCTCTCTGAGGCCATCCTCGCCCATCTCGAAGATACCTATCTCATTCGTCGATCCAAACCGATTCTTCACTGCTCTTAAAATCCGGTACGTATGATGTCGTTCCCCTTCAAAATAAAGAACACAATCCACCATATGCTCAAGCAATCTTGGCCCTGCAATTGCGCCTTCCTTCGTCACATGGCCAACTAACACCGTAGCGATCCCTTTAATCTTGGCTACCCTCATAAAGTGTGCTGTACATTCTCGTACTTGAGACACGCTGCCTGGGGCTGATTGTACATTGGGATCATATACGGTTTGAATGGAATCAATAACAAGAAAATCAGGTTGGACCGATTCAATGGCATCATTAATTTGCTCCATATTGGTCTCGCATAATACATAAAGCGTTTCCGTAAGCGCACCAAGCCGGTCAGCTCTAAGTCTTGTTTGACGTACAGATTCCTCTCCAGAAATATAAAGCACCTTGAGTCCTTTCACCGCAAGAGCGTGAGAGGTTTGCAGCAGCAGTGTTGATTTTCCGATTCCCGGATCACCGCCTACAAGAATAAGCGAGCCTGGAACAACGCCTCCGCCTAGTACCCGGTTAAGCTCCAACATCCTTGTTTCAATACGAGGCTCTTGCCCACTTTCTATATGTATGATGGACTGCGGCTTTTCTTTCGCATGAAACGAAGACAATCCGACGCCCTTCGTCTTCACAACGGTTTCTTTCTCTTCCACCATAGAGTTCCAAGCATGGCAGCCTGGGCATTTTCCGAGCCACTTTGCCGATTCGGTCCCGCATTCTGTACATACAAACTTTGATTTGATTTTGGCCATTCTATACTCCTTAAACGTTATGGCTAGCTTAAAAATTTGAAGCCATCCCTAGCGATTTTGCTTAAAATGACACTATATAAAGTTTACCATTTTATGAGTCAGGTATAAACCCACATTGTTGATGAATTCGGAAATGTGCGTAGCTTTAACGTTTTGCCCACAGTTAAGCTTGTCCTTTTTAGCAAAAATATATTTTATCCACAGACTTATTAACATTACATCAACATTATCCACAGGACATCAACATATCCCCACAAGCGCTTTCATCAAATGGGCATAAAAAAAGGCTCTCGTTATCCACAGTGGATAAGAGAGCAAGCATAAAGGCCCTTGCATCACATTCATTTATGACGAAAACACACTACGCTTAAACGTAATCACGTTTGATTAAACCTCTACCCTGTTTGCCTCGCAACAAGTACACGGTGCGTCGTCAACTGTGAACCGAGCATTACGCACTCCGTTGGTTGTCCATCTGCGCCTTGCTGCTGGTTGCCGCGATGCGCATGTGCTTGCCTGAAAGAGTCGCTATTGACCCATCCTTCGAAAGCAGCTTTGTCTATCCATGTCGTGCTGACTTTGAGCTGATCGTATTCCTGCAGCCCTTCTGTCAGAAGAACTTCCATTCGTACAAAGCCTGAAGACTGGTCAATGCCCTTTGAATTTTCAAAACGTTTGGCCACGGTTTCTCCATGTCCCGTTTTCACTTTAATTGTATTTGTAACGACGATCATCGTTTTTCCTCCCATTCAATGTACCGCTTTATTCTTATTATACGATAATGATTCTCATTGTCAATTGTTGCACGACATAAAAACAACCCCGCAGCCATAATTTCTGGTTGCGGGGTTGTTTTTATTTTAGCCTTATTTCGCAGTGGATTCTTCTGGTTCCTGCTCCGAGACGGACTTGGTAACCGTTAGACCGCCATCTTTTTCATCAATCGTGAACGTATCGCCCTTTTGGATTTTGCCCATAAGCAAATCCTCGGACAACCGGTCCTCAATATGCTTCTGAATAGCACGGCGCAGTGGACGCGCTCCGTATTGCGGATCGTAGCCTTCCTTCGCGAGGAAATTTTTCGCAGCTTCCGTCAATATGAAATCAACATCTTGCTCGCGCAGACGCTTGCGAAGCTCATCTGACATCAATGTAACGATTTGAGCAATATGCTCTTCACCCAGTGAATGGAATACGATACTCTCATCAATACGGTTCAGGAACTCTGGACGGAAGCTTTTCTTCAGCTCTGCCAGAACTTTATCCTTCATTTGCAAGAAGTCGCGCCCTGCATCCTGTACGGCTGTGAAGCCGAGCGAGGAATTACGTTTGATTTGATCGGCGCCAACGTTCGACGTCATGATAATCAAGGTGTTGCGGAAGTCGACAACGCGCCCTTTGGAATCCGTCAAGCGGCCATCCTCTAGCACTTGCAGAAGGATATTGAATACTTCCGGGTGAGCTTTCTCGATCTCATCGAGCAGTACAACCGAGTAGGGCTTACGACGTACCTTCTCAGTGAGCTGCCCCCCTTCTTCGTATCCAACATAGCCTGGAGGCGCTCCGACAAGACGTGAAGTGGAATGCTTCTCCATGTACTCTGACATATCAATCCGAATGACGGCATTCTCATCACCAAACATCGCTTCAGCTAACGCTCTAGCCAGCTCCGTCTTACCAACGCCTGTTGGGCCCAAGAAGATAAACGACCCGATCGGGCGTTTAGGATCTTTCAGACCGGCACGCGCACGGCGAATGGCTCTTGATACCGATTTGACGGCATCGTCTTGGCCGATAATGCGGTCATGGAGGATATCCTCCATTTTAAGAAGACGCTCAGTTTCTTCCTCAGCCAATTTACTAACCGGGATACCCGTCCAGCTTGCAACGACTTGAGCAATATCCTCAGGCGTTACTTCAGAATCGGTACGGCCTTGCTTTTCTTTCCACTGGTTTTTGGTGATATCCAGTTCTTCACGAATTTTTTGCTCTGTATCACGAAGTGCAGCAGCCTTCTCAAACTCCTGGCTTTGAACCGCGGCATCCTTCTCCTTACGGATATCCTCCAAACGGTTCTCCAACTGTTTCAAATTCGGCGGTACAGTGTAGGAATGCAAGCGTACCTTGGAACCAGCTTCATCGATAAGGTCAATGGCTTTATCCGGCAAGAAACGGTCCGGAATATAACGATCAGACAGCTTAACGGCTTGCACAATGGCTTCATCCGTAATTTTCACACGGTGATGGGCTTCATAACGATCACGAAGTCCATACAAAATTTGAATCGCTTCTTCCGGTGAAGGCTGATCTACCGTAATTGGCTGGAAGCGACGCTCAAGTGCGGCGTCTTTCTCAATATATTTGCGGTACTCGTCAAGCGTCGTTGCACCTATGCACTGCAGCTCGCCCCGAGCAAGCGCTGGCTTCAAAATGTTTGAAGCATCAATCGCGCCCTCTGCTCCGCCTGCTCCAATCAAGGTATGAAGCTCATCAATGAATAGAATGATATTGCCAGCCTGGCGAATCTCATCCATAATTTTTTTCAGTCGATCCTCAAATTCACCACGGTACTTGGTACCCGCAACTACAGAGCCCATATCCAGCGTCATTACACGCTTATCCCGCAATGTCTCAGGAATTTCATTCTCGATAATTTTTTGTGCGAGCCCTTCAGCAATGGCTGTTTTACCAACCCCAGGTTCACCGATTAGAACTGGATTGTTTTTTGTCCGGCGACTTAGAACTTGGATAACACGCTCAATTTCTTTGCTCCGTCCAATAACGGGATCCAGATTTCCTTCCTTCGCATAGGCGGTAAGGTCTCTAGCAAGACCATCCAGCGTTGGCGTGCTAACATTGGCTGGCGAGCCATGATTGCTTGACACCGCCTCGCTGCTACCAAGCAGCTGCAGCACTTGCTGGCGTGCCTTATTCAGACTAATTCCAAGGTTGTTCAGCACACGTGCCGCAACGCCTTCTCCTTCGCGAATAAGACCAAGCAGAATATGCTCTGTACCTACGTACGTATGACCTAGCTTTCTCGCTTCATCCATGGAAAGCTCAATGACTTTCTTCGCACGCGGCGTATAAGCAATGTTGTTTGGCTGCTCTTGTCCGCGTCCGATTAATGCTTCGACCTCATCTTGAATTTTTTCAAGTCCAAGACCTAGTCCGATAAGAGCTTTGGCCGCGATTCCTTCCCCTTCACGAATGAGACCAAGTAAAATATGCTCTGTTCCAATATTGTTATGTCCTAAGCGGACTGCTTCTTCTTGCGCCAATGCCAGCACCTTCTGTGCTCGTTCCGTAAATCTTCCAAACATCATATTGATGCACCCCCATGGCCTTTTTCACCACGCAATTGCTTGCGTATGAGTTCTGCTCTCCTGAAATCCCTCTGCTCCGGGCTCATCTTCTCATCGAAGGTTTGCTGCAAAAATCCGGGCTGAGTCATTACCAAAAGCTCATTCAACATTTGTGGCGTTACATTCGTCAATATTCCGAGATCTGCACCAAGCCGTACATCTGACAGTCGCTGAGCCGATTCCTTCGAATCCATAATGGAAGCATACGACAAGATGCCATACGACCGCTTCACGCGATCCTCCGTTCTCAGTCGCGATTCCTGCATCAGCCGCTTGCGGGCAGCTTTCTCGTGTTCGATAATTTGTCTGGCCACACTGTAGAGATTGTCAATAATCTCATTTTCGGACTGTCCAAGCGTAATTTGATTCGACACTTGAAACAAATTCCCTAGTGCTTCACTGCCTTCCCCGTAGAGCCCTCTTACCGCGAGCCCAACTTGCGTCACCGCTGATAAAATACGATTAATTTGCGAGGTTAGCACGAGTGCCGGCAAATGCATCATAACCGATGCCCTGATGCCTGTGCCGACATTTGTCGGGCATGTCGTTAAATATCCACGCTTTTCATCGAAAGCATAATCAGCAGCTTCTTCAAAAATATCGTCAATTCCGCTGGCCAACGTCCATGCCTCCTGGATTTGGAATCCCGGATATAGACATTGAATGCGCAAATGATCTTCTTCGTTAATCATTATGCTTACAGATTCATTATCGCTTAAAATAACAGCCCCGCATTGCGATTCATTCGCTAAGTTAGGACTAATTAAATGTTTTTCGACAAGCACCCTTTTATCAAGCTCACTTAGATCCGACAAGATGATGGTTTCAAAAGAACCTATCGACTGCAGCTTACCGCTTTGGCTCACTTCAGTCAATTGATCCATTACATCCTTCGACTGCTGATCCGTAGCAAGCAAGGGAAAGGGCTGATGACGTAAATTTCGAGCAACGCGCACTCTGCTGCTAATGACAATTTCCGATTCCGGACCATCATCCTTCATCCATTCGCTTAGCGCGTGCTGTGAAAATCGATGCTTAGTCAAGAGTTTGACTCACTCCTTCTATGCCAGCCTACAGGTCTGCAATTTTGCGTTCCAGCTCACGTATTCGATCACGCAGCTGAGCTGCGCTCTCAAAGTCCTCATGCTCTATTTTGGCTTGCAAATCCCGTCTCAGCTGTTCGATTTCGCGCTTGCACTGAATTTGCCCGCCTGAACGCTTGGGTATTTTACCGCTGTGTATGGTGCTGCTGTGAACCCTTTTGAGAAGGGGATCAAGCTTATCCGCAAACGCCTGATAACAAGAGCTGCAGCCAAAGCGGCCGATCTTGCTGAACTGCGTGTATGTTAAGCCACAATCCTCACAGCGCAGCACTGGCTGCTTCGCAGCCCCACCCACACCCGAGCTGCCCATATGCTCAAAATCCAAAAGCCCTGACAATAAACTATGGATAGAGAAGCTGTTAGGTGCGCCTGGTATGCCCTCGCCCTTCTCGCGAGCACAACTTTCACAAATGTGAAATTCAGTTTTCTCACCGTTAACGATTTTCGTAAAATGAAGCGTTGCTGGCTTTTTGCCGCATTCTTGGCAATACAAAAGCCTGATCCCTCCCCTCGGTATACACGGCATCGCTTTATTTGACCAGCAATGAGATCAGCATGGATCTAAGCAGTCTCGCTCTTATCTCATCCCGCAGCGGCAGCTTTAATGTAATCGTATCCCGATGCACCGCTGCTCGAAGCAAATTCCCTTCGCGCTTTGTGATGAGGTTTGCTTCTTCCAGCTGATAAATTAGTCCTTCCGCAGCACCTTGATCAACACATTCCCCTACCGTTTCCTCGATATGGAATTGAATCGCCTTCAGTGCCGGAAGATCAACCCGTTGTATTCGGATATAGCCTCCGCCTCCGCGCTTGCTTTCAACCATGTATCCTTTCTCCATGGTAAATCGAGTGCTGATGACATAGTTGATTTGCGACGGTACACAAGAAAATTTGTCAGCCAAGTCATTGCGTTGAATTTCCACTGCGCCCCCCGGGCTGTCTTGGAGCATAAGCTTCAAATACTGTTCGATGAGATCGGAAATGTTTCGCAAACCACCAACCTCCCTGAGAAATAACCAATAAAGCCTAAGATGAAACATTTCATTCAATAAGCCTTTTTCAGTCAAATTCATTATACACCGAATATTCGGACAACTGACTTTGACTTTCTTTGACTTTGATTTTATTATATGCAATTTTAGAAAAAGGTCAAGTGCTGGAACAAAATCATTTTTTAATAGCTTGGTGCGCATGAAGCCTGTTTATACATGAATAGGGTCAAATAAACAGATAAAAGCTCGTTCCTTGCCTTGCGGCATAATGAAACGAGCACTAATCAACGGATGATTCATACCTATTTTGTATTTCCAAATCTATATCTTCTTTATAAAACAAAAAACCTATCGCATTACATGCGATAGGTCTCTCGTGCTTGGCGACGTCCTACTCTCCCAAGACCCTGCGGTCTAAGTACCATTGGCGCTGGAGGGCTTAACGGTCGTGTTCGGTATGGGAACGCGTGGTTCCCCTCCGCCAT
>NZ_SKCD01000027.1 GCF_006542765.1 Paenibacillus luteus | reverse complement strand
TAAGTATCAAAGGTGCAAGCACCTCATCAACTCCGCTCGACTTGCATGTATTAGGCACGCCGCCAGCGTTCGTCCTGAGCCAGGATCAAACTCTCCAAATTGGTGTTTGAAATGCTCATTACTTTTTATCGCTTTTTCGCTTATCCCGAAGGATTTGCGAGGCAATTATTACTCGTTGTTCAGTTTTCAAAGAGCAATCTTTTCTTTCGTGTCGGCCGTGTGTCTCGTTGGCGACCTAGATAATATATCACAGGCGCCTATGGCATTGCAAGCATTTTTTTATAAAACTTTAAAAAACTTTTTCCAAGCCCTTTCTGATAACCGAGCCTCATGATTACAGTCTATATAAGCAGCCAATCTTCATATAATTATTTCATCTACTCACATTAAAAAACGAGCATGCGATATACGCCTGCTCGTTACATATTTCAGTATTAATACTGCTTTGCTGCCGTATACTTCGATGCTTCTTTAATAAGGTCGATCTTCTTGTTGCCCTGCTTTAAACCAGCATCTACAGTCGTATCGATGATGACCCATTTGCCATCCAGGTATACTTCGTTCCAAGCATGGTAGACATCGACGTAAGTCGATTTTCCCATCATGAGCTTAGTTGGAATATCCAAGCTGCGAAGCATCCCTGCAAACAACGATGCATAACCGTAGCAAATGTCTTTGTTTGTCTTAAAGGTACGGTCGATGCTTGGCAGATAATCAACCGACAAGTTAGCCGCAAGCCTATTGTCATATTCTACATTTGAAATAATATAGTCATAAACCGCTTTTACCTTCTCGGCATCGGTCTTCTTATTCTTAGTTAATTCCTTAGCCTTTACGATTGCAAGGCTGCTGCTTGTCCACTCAATGTTTTGGATTGAGTTCAGGTATAGAACCTTGCTGTCCTTCAAGTTAAGCTGTAAGATTTCTTTCTTCACTTGTTTATATTTATTTGCTGATGTATTCTCCAACAGCGATATTGTATATTCACCATTTCCAAGCTGAAGTGGGAAGCTCTCGCTTGCTTTCCCCGCAGTCAGGTTGTACGTATAATTTGTTTGTCCTTTAGCGATCATGAGCTTTGTTTTCAACTTGGCGTTTACGGGATATTGTACGGAAATGACGCCGTTATCCAAGTTGTCCGTATTAAGCCATGCCTTTGGATCAACTCCGCTGGCATTTGCCGGCATTACGTGAATGGAAGAAAACAAAACAAACACTGCGATTAACATCATAAATTTACGCATATACAAACTCCCTTTCGGTAGCTGGCTGCCATCTTTCGGAAGGCCCTTTAGCTTTGCGTCCCTACCTTTCGATAGGTTTGCCATTATCGTTTAAAGCTTGTTGAATTACATATCCTAAAAAAACAAAAAAAAGCTTGTCCATTCGGTAGCTGGCTGCCATCTAGTCGGAAGGCCCTTTAGCTTTGCGTCCCTATTTTTCAATAGGTTTGCCGTTATCGTGTATTGCTTTATTAGTTCTATCTTACCATATGATTCTAGCAATACAATAGATGTTTTATATAATTACAAGCATATTTTTCTATTTTTTTAGAATTGCCGCTATATATCCTCGATATAAGACAAGAAGAAGCAAATCCCCCTGTCCTCTGCCATAGAAGGGTAATCGTTTCTCGTAGAATAAAAGACTGCTTTATTATGTAGACCTATAAAAACTCAAATAAAAAAGAACCGCTGCAGCCAAAGGCCTTGCGGTTCTTTGCATATGTCTATTCCGCCGAACGCTGATCTCTCATATGAGGGAACAACAGAACGTCGCGAATGGATGGTGAATCTGTTAACAGCATAATCAAACGATCAATTCCGATTCCTAGGCCACCAGTCGGAGGCATGCCGTATTCCAAAGCACGAATAAAATCTTCATCCATCTCATGCGCTTCATCATTGCCATGCTCACGTTCAAGCAGCTGTGATTCAAAGCGTTCGCGCTGATCAATCGGATCATTCAGCTCGGTAAAGGCATTAGCATGCTCACGCGCTACGATAAACAACTCGAACCGATCCGTGAAACGCGGATCTTCCTCATTTTTCTTCGCGAGCGGAGAGATCGCTACAGGATGACCCGTTACGAAAGTAGGCTGAATGAGCGTATGCTCGCCGAACTGTTCAAAGAAAGCATTAAGGATATGACCGAACGTCATATGCGGATCAACCGCAACCTTATGCTCTTTCGCAAGGCGATGAGCTTCCTCATCACTCATCTCTGCGCCAAAATCAACACCAGTCGTTTCTTTAACTAGGTCAACCATGGAAACGCGGCGCCACTGCGGAGTTAGATCAATTTCCTGACCTTGGTAAGTAATTTTGGTTGTTCCGAGCACTTCCTGAGCGATATGAGCGATCACATTCTCGGTAAGCGCCATAATGTCTTTGTAATCGGCATACGCTTCATACAGCTCAATCATTGTAAATTCTGGATTATGGCGTGTTGAGATGCCTTCGTTACGGTATACGCGACCAATCTCATACACTTTCTCCAAGCCGCCTACGATCAATCGCTTCAAATGAAGCTCAATGGCAATACGCATATAAAGCTGCATATCTAGCGCATTATGATGGGTTTCGAACGGACGAGCTGCCGCGCCTCCAGCAATGGAGTGCAAGGTTGGCGTTTCTACCTCAAGATAACCGCGCGAGTCCAAATAACGTCGCATCGATTGAATGATTTTGGAACGAGTAATAAAGGTTTGCTGCACGTCCGGGTTTACGATCAGGTCCACATAGCGCTGACGGTAACGAAGCTCAACATCCTTAAGACCATGATATTTATCTGGCAAAGGAAGCAGGGATTTCGTCAGAACCTCAATGTCTAGTGCTTTAACGGATACCTCGCCTGTATTCGTTTTGAACACAACGCCTGCTACTCCGATAATATCGCCGATATCGAGCAGATCGAAGGCCGCAAATTTATGCTCTTCTACTGTATCCTTGCGCACATAAATTTGAACCTTGCCGCTCAAATCCTGAATGGTAGCAAAGCCGGCTTTACCCATCCCGCGCTTTTGCATAATACGGCCCGCTATGCGAACCTCCACGCCTTTTTCAACCAGCTCTTCTTTGCTAAGCTCTTCATAAGCCGTTACAATCTCCTTGGCATTATGGGTACGTTCGAATTTCCGGCCAAACGGATCTACGCCAAGCCCTCTAAGCTCGTCCAGTTTGTCTCTTCTAATTTGCAAAAGCTCACTTAGCTCCTGCTCGTTGTTCTCATGTTCCACTGCTTTCATCTCCTTGATCATTCGGCAAGCATAGGCGACTGTCGCCGATCTTAATGCAGCATACTCCCGCCGACTGGCGAAATCGATATGCTTTATGCGCCTGAGCTAACTAGATTCTTATAGTTTAAACGTTCAAAAAGCTTCCTACAAGGAAGCTTTCCGATTCGCACATAGCAAGCCTTATTTTTTGATATCGAGAATTTTGTATTGAATCATGCCGACTGGTACGTTAACTTCCACGACTGTGCCTATTTTTTTGCCCAAAATCGCTTTGCCAACCGGACTTTCATTCGATATCTTATTTTGCAAAGGGTCCGCTTCCGCTGTACCGACAATGGAGTAGTCCATTTTGTCGCCATACTCCATATCCTCTACCGTTACGATCGAGCCGATGCTAACGGTATCAATGTCGATATCATCGTTATTTATAATGCGTGCGTTCCGCAACATTTTCTCTAGGGTAAGCACACGGCCTTCAATGAAGGCTTGTTCGTTTTTCGCATCTTCGTACTCGGAGTTTTCGCTGATATCGCCATAGCCGATTGCCACTTTAATACGTTCGGCAACCTCACGGCGTTTGACCGATTTTAAGTTTTCTAATTCATCTTCGAGCTTGCGCAGCCCTTCTTGAGTCAGAATGATTTGCTTATCGTTCATCTTTCCGATTCTCCTGTCATGTGACTAATTTTTCATACCACGTATGAATTCACTGTTACCTAATATATTACGCTTCTGGTTCATCATACCTCTGTGTTTTGAAGCGCTCTTGATGTGTACGTTAGATTATATTGCACGATTATATTGCAAAGTTACCCCGAATGTCAATCAAAGCCAACCGAGTCATTGCAACCGTTTCATTTCTACCTGTTGCGGCAGAAGCCGCTTCGCAGCGGCTTTTGTCGAACAATGTCGGCTGACTGATTCCACAAGTAAACCTGCTTAACCGACCGATTTAAATGTTTAGTAAGGTATTGAAACTTCCGGTATAACATCCATGAATTGCCGAGCGCACCGCGGCCAATCATGACCCCGTCGCAGCCGGTATGATCAAGCAGGCGCTTTTCATCTTCTGGAGAAAAAAAGTCGCTATTTCCAATTACGGGAATGGATACCGCTTCCTTAACATCCCTTATAATGTCCCAATTAGCCTTGCCCGTATACAACTGCTCACGTGTACGGCCATCCCACCTGCACGCTCTACTGCGCGAGCATGCTCAAACGCATAAATATGCTCATCGTCCCAGCCAATGCGCATACAACACCTGTTCCAAATTCCTTAGCAATCAGTCAAAAAGCCGGATTACACACGCCTGCCATCGGCGCTAGCACCACTCTATTCTTCATCATGATGTCTCCGATTTTCAGCATGTCGCTCCTTGCTCCCCTTCTAATCGTTTATGGTTTAAAGCTCCTATTTGATCCATTGTTACTCACGGTCATCCAACATAAGTTCCTCGTAGCTGATTCCTAACGTCTTGGCAATATGACTTAACAGTTTTGGGTCTGTCTTTCTTGTCCCGCGTTCTAACGAACCAAGTACAGCTACTGATACGCCAAGCACCTTGGCCAGCTCCTGCTGAGTATAGCCCTTCAATTTTCGAAAGGCTCTGACGCGCTGCGCCAATTGATTATTTTCCATAACGTGATGCCTTCCTTTCCATCCAAAAGCGCCGCACTGGACGCTGCATTCACCTCAGCAGATAGCTGATGCGATTCTTCTATAACATCATGCAGCGGCACAAGCACAAATGACCGCTCCATCATACGCGGATGCGGCAATGTCAGCTCCTCCAGATCCATTCTGACATTATCATATAGGAGGAGATCGAGGTCAATGGTTCTTGGTCCCCAACGTATTTGTCGAACTCTCCCTAATTCCTGCTCAAAATCGAGAAGCTGACGAAGCAGCAGCAGCGGAGAAAGCGACGTCCTAATGGCTAATGTCATATTAAGAAATGGCGGCTGATCCGTGTATCCAACAGGGTCCGTCTCATACATGCCTGATACCTTGTTAACTTCAATCTTGGGATGAGCGTCAATGAGTCCGATAGCGGTGAGCAAAAGCTGCTCCCTGTTTCCCATATTAGAGCCTAATGCGATATAGGCTACAACCCATTCACCGTCAAGCGGGAATTGTTCGTCCATCAGCGTCCCGCTTTCTGCGCAGCTCAACCGTTACTCCATCAAAATGAATGTCAAACGGCGGATGCGGCTTGGTTACTCGAACTGTAACTTCATTTACCATAGTATAAGCTTCCAGTACCTGCGATGCAATGTGACCGGTTAAAGCTTCAATTAGCTTGAAAGGAGGCCCTTCTACGATTGTCTTGGCAAGCGCATGAATTTCCGCATAATTCACCGTACAATTCAAGTCATCCGTTAACGCCGCCTGCTCCAAATCCATGCTCAGTTCAATATCGACATAGTATTGCTGGCCGAGCTTGTTTTCTTCCGCAAATACACCATGATATCCGTAAAACTTCATTCCTTTTATCGTCATGTTGTCCATAATAGTTGTTCTCTCTCCTAACGGTTTTGGTTGAAGTAACAAATAGCATCCGTCATCAGCGCGGTCCGTTTGATTGCACGAACATCATGAACGCGCATAATCTGGCAGCCATGTGCGATGCCAAGAGCCACCGTTGCAGCCGTTCCTTCAACGAGCTCGTCCACGGGTAAATCCAAAGTCTGTTTAATGAATCGTTTGCGAGAGGTGCCGAGAAGTACCGGATATCCAAGCACATTCAGCTCAGACAGACGGCCGAGCAGCTCCAAATTGTCCTCGTAGGTTTTTGCAAAACCTATTCCGGGGTCCAACCAAATCATTTCATCTGCTATTCCTGCTGCCCGGGCGATGCTTACACTTCCCAGCAGGTCAGAGAGGACATCGGGAACCAAATCATTGTAGTTCCTGGCATGACGATTATGGTTGATAATAACCGGACAGCCGTATTCAGCCGCAATGGCAGCCATGTTCGGGTCACCTTTTAAACCCCAAATATCATTAATAATATGCGCGCCGGCCTCCAGCGCCTGACGTGCAGTTTCGGCTTTGTAGGTATCAATCGAAAGAGGAATATGAGGCAGCGCTTGGCGCAATGCCTGAATCACCGGAACAATTCTCCGCACTTCTTCCTCTAGCCCGACCGGTTCAAAGCCTGGACGGGTCGACTCTCCGCCAATATCCAGAATATCAGCCCCAGCCTCAACCATCGCGCGAGCGTGGGCAAGAGCAGCTTCAACATTCGTATACTTTCCACCGTCCGAGAACGAATCAGGCGTTGCATTCAAGATCGCCATGACTAACGTTCGGCTGCCAAGCTCTATTCTCGATCCGTCTCCAAAATCGTAAATTCTTTTAAAATAGCTTGGTTGTTGACCCACGATTAGATCACCATCCTTCTTCATTTACTCTTATGCTCATGCCGTATTTATTCATCAAAGCAACACAGACCCTTATCTTTTAAACCACGTTAGTGTCCTGCCGGTAAAGAGAGAGCAGCTGTCTAGTCAATTCCCCTGCTTCCCCGTCGCTGATGACAATGCTCTGTCCAATCGCATCCGTCAAGGTAGTGACAGGAACCACTTCCTGAATGGAATTGGTAAGCCAGATTTCATCGGCCGACTGCAGCTGCTCCCAGCTGTAAAGCCCCTCTTTCACCAGATACCCCGCCTCAGCCGCCAACTCCATCACGCGCTCGCGCGTAATGCCAGGCAATATGCCAGTTGCGAGAGCTGGCGTATAGATGACCGAATTTTTCACAAAAAACAAATTACTGACGATCCCTTCTGCCAGCCAGCCCTCACGGGTTAGCATTAGACCCTCCACGCCTGGCAAAGCACCACTAGCAAGCAGCTCTCGCTTGGCAATAATATTGTTCATATAATGGAGGGACTTGAAACGAACCTCGCCCTCTGGCGTATTCCGCCTCGTCTGCACAAGCCGCAGCTCCCGTCCGCGCATATGAACCGCATCATTGACAGGCGGCAAGTTCTTCACAAGCATTAACACATTCGGCTGCTCGTAATCACCGGTCGGCAAACCAAGCTCTGCTTCTCCCGCGCTGACAGTCAAGCGTACATATCCCGCCTTCAAACCATTGGCATTGAGAAGCTCATAGATCATATCGGACACTTGCTGCACGCTTGGGCAATTGCGGATACCTAATTGCTCGCAGCCCATATACAAACGATTCATATGCCGGTCCAGCAAGTAGGGTCTGCCCTCATAAGTACGAAAGGTTTCGAATAGTCCCAAACCGTACAAAAAACCGTGATCATATACAGAGATCACGGCTTCGCTCGCTTCCATGACGGAGCCGTTCAGACCGATTTTCATCGCACTGCGCCCGTCCGATTTTGCAAGAAATTACGAAGCATCGTTAGCCCATGCTCCGTTATAATCGATTCAGGGTGGAATTGCACCCCTTCAATCGGATATTCCTTATGACGCAGTCCCATAATTTCGCCCTCTTCCGTCTCTGCCGTAATTTCAAGACAATCCGGCAGCGTCTCGCGACGTACGATTAAAGAATGGTAGCGAGTAGCGGTGAAAGGAGTAGGCATTCCTGCAAAAATTGATTTTTGATCATGATGAATTGCAGAGGTTTTTCCATGCATCAGTCTCTCCGCACGAACCACTTCGCCTCCGAAGGCTTGTCCAATGGACTGATGGCCCAAACAAACGCCAAAAATCGGAATGATCCCTTTAAAATGCTCGATAAGCGACAAGCTAATGCCCGCTTCATTCGG
Source organism: Paenibacillus luteus (assembly GCF_006542765.1). Lineage (GTDB taxonomy): Bacteria > Bacillota > Bacilli > Paenibacillales > Paenibacillaceae > Pristimantibacillus > Pristimantibacillus luteus. The sequence goes on along the minus strand of NZ_SKCD01000027.1, from coordinate 72,757 downwards.
CGAGCAAGGTCCAGGAGAGATCAGAATATGATCAGGCGCCAAAGCTTCAATGCCCGCAAGGTCGACCTCGTCATTACGTTTCACAACAATATCTTCGCCAAGCTCACCCAAATACTGAACGAGATTGTACGTAAAAGAGTCATAATTATCGATTACCAGTATCATGTTAAGGCTCCCCCTCTATCCGGCTCCGCAGCATGGTTATGCTCCGCAAACCGTTCACTGTACTGAATGGCCTTCCATAAAGCCTTTGCTTTGCTCAACGATTCTTTGTATTCGCGCTCCGGATCAGAATCAATGACGATTCCCGCTCCCGCTTGAATATGGACAATCCCGTCCTGCAGCGCCATGGTTCTAATAATTATATTAAATTCCATATCCCCGTTATAGTCAATCCACCCTAATGATCCGGTATATGGTCCACGGCGTGTCGGTTCCAGCTCTTCGATTATTTCCATCGTACGGATTTTTGGCGCACCCGTAATCGTTCCGCCTGGAAAGGTCGCCGCAATAACATCATAAGCATCTTTCCCGCTTGCCAGTTGCCCCTCAACTTGAGACACAAGGTGCATGACATGTGAATACTGTTCAATGACCATCAGCTCTTCTACTTTAACGGTTCCATAAGCAGAAATCCGGCCAAGGTCATTTCGCTCCAGATCCACTAGCATAATGTGCTCGGCGCGCTCCTTCTCGTTCGAGAGAAGTTCATCGGCCAATTGCCGATCCTCTTCTTCTGTACGGCCACGCCTCCGTGTTCCAGCAATCGGTCTGGTTGCGAGCTTGTTCTCACACAGCTCAACAAGCAGCTCCGGCGAAGCCGAAACAAGCTGAAAATCGGGACAGCGCAGAAAACCCATGTAGGGAGAAGGATTCACCAGCCTGATCCATTCATACAGCTCTTCTGGCTTAGCTGAGATTCTTTTACTTTGCCTTACAGAGAGATTAACCTGGAAAACATCCCCCTGCTCAATGTATTGCTGTATACTCCGAACAGCCTCCATATAAGCTTCCTTCGGGAATTTCGAGGTGATCCCTGCAACAGACTCGACGTCGATTTGCAGCAGATCATCTTCAAGCATTTGTTTCCGCCGCGCCTGAAGCGCTTCCGCCTTCTTCTTGACACGAGCCTCGTCAAACCAGGTCAACCAATAATCGGTCATCCCTTCTGCCCTCGACAATGCACGTTCATAAGCAGCATTTAGCTCTTGAGTACCCGCATCCATATTGATCTTGGTATGAACGGCGCAGTAGACCTTGGAATCTACATGATCGATAATCCAAAGCTCGTTCATCTGCATGAATAGATAATCGGGGATTGATCGATCATCCTCTGCCTGTACAGGCAGACGTTCAATGGTTCGTATAATATCGTAACCCCAGAATCCGGCGCAGCCGCCAATCCACTTAGGACCTTCCTCAAGCCTTGGCCCAAGCTCTCCGCTCATCCATTCCCTAACGACCTGGAGAGGCTTTCCTTCCCATCGACGCTTAGTCTGCTCCTCAACGGATTCGAATTGCACCGACTCGGCTGACAAGCCTTTGCCACGTATGATACCGTCAGGATGCAGTCCCAAATAGGTATACCGCCCATCCTTACCGCTTTCTAGGACAAAAGCATAGGGTGAAGCATCCTGCCACACCTCTTCCCACGAGGCAACGCCTGCTCTCGTATCGATCTGGAAGGGCAATTCCTTCAACAGCGGCAGCGTCGTATATTTATGTTCGGCGTGCCACCGAGTCCACTGTTCTATAGCGGTGACCATCACCTTCAACCCCCGATAACTTGACTTATTTTGCTCAGTATACAGAATACCTAAGTAAAAAGAAAGCCTTCCATTCCGGGGAATGAAAGGCTGTCGTATATTCGATATAAAATTAGTTTTCGAAATTGAAGAGAGGAGTCGACAGGTAGCGTTCGCCATTGCTCGGGATAACAGCAACTACACGTTTGCCTGCGCCAAGCTCTTTCGCTACTTGAAGCGCTGCGAAGATCGCTGCGCCTGAAGAAATACCGCAAAGGATACCCTCTTCTTTGGCTGCACGGCGAGCGTATTCGAATGCTTCTTCGTTTTCAACAGCAATAACTTGGTCATACACATCACGGTTCAAAATATCAGGTACAAAGTTTGCGCCGATACCTTGAATTTTGTGTGCGCCCGGCTTGCCGCCCGACAGAAGCGGTGAAGCAGCTGGTTCAACGGCAACGATTTTGATGCCTTCGAAATTTTGCTTAAGCACTTCGCCAGCGCCAGAAATGGTACCGCCAGTACCGATACCAGCAACAAATGCATCCAATTTGCCATCAAGCGAATTAATTGCCTCAACGATCTCTGGACCCGTTGTTTCGCGGTGAACCTTTACGTTGGCTTGGTTTTTGAATTGCTGTGGCAGGAAATAATCAGCATTCGCTTCAGCAAGCTCTTCCGCTTTGCGAACAGCGCCGTTCATCCCTTCAGATCCCGGTGTCAAAACTAGCTCAGCGCCATAAGCACGAAGCAGGTTGCGACGCTCAATACTCATTGTCTCTGGCATAACAAGGATAGCCTTATAACCTTTTGCTGCTGCTACAAGTGCTAGTCCGATTCCTGTGTTACCGCTAGTAGGCTCAATAATCGTATCACCCGGTTTAATAATTCCCTCTTGCTCAGCAACTTCAACCATGCTAATTGCGATACGGTCTTTAACGCTTGCACCTGGGTTTTGGTATTCAAGCTTTACATAAATTTCTGCGCTGCCCTCAGGCACGAGACGATTCAAACGAACAAGCGGAGTATCACCGATAAGATCTAAAACGCTTTGCACAATTTTGGCCATGGAAATAACTGCCTCCTTATTCCGACTAATTCAGTTGGTTTTTTCACTAATTCCATCTTATCAATGTCTTGCATCCGTTGTCAATAGTGAGTTTCTCACTCCACTGCAAACGCTAGCCGTACAGCTCTATTCTACTTTTACTGCATCATATTTTTCCAAAAGTTCATCTTCCACATCCGTTAATGATTCCGCATGCTCTAAGGCCAGCTGTTTGCGAACCTCATCATACACTTCAGGTCCGGACATGCTTGTCGTTACTTGGCGTTCAATCAGACGGATCACCGCATACCCGCCTTCCACCTTAATCGGGCCGGCCATTTCAGCAATCTGCAAGCGGCTCGCCGTTTCTAGCATTTCGCGATTATAGAAAGGGTCATCCTCCGCGATCAAGCCTAAATCACCGTTTGCGTCTGCCGTAAAAGAATCAATGGAATAAGTCCGCGCGAGTACGCTGAAATCTTCACCTACCGCAAGCAGCTTCAGCACCGAATTGGCTTCCTTCGCTGTTTCCGTCAAGATCCACTGCAGATGAAGCTGAGACCTCGCTTCAAATTCCTCGGGATGATCAGCGATATAGCGGTCAACCTCATCATCCGAGACTTCAACACTGCGAATCACGATCTTCTCCAGCAGCAGACGGTAGCGAAGATCCTCAAGCACCTGCTCCTTCGACATACCAAGCTGTTCCTTCATCACTTCATAGAAACGGGCCTCGCTATCGTAGCCATCCACCATCTTATCCAGCTCACGGCTCTGTTCTTCTGCCGACACGCTTAGCTCGGATGCCTCTGCTTCCATATCAATGACTTTATGCACCATTAATGTACGCAATACCGCATCTCCATAAAGCTTATGAAGTTGTCCCTCCAAATCAGCGAGCAAGATCGTTTCTTTGCCTATCTTCGCGATGATACGTTTGTGATCGACTTGTTCGCCCGGATGTTGGCCGGGCTCGCCCTGTTCTCCCTCGCTGCCCACATTCGTCTGCGGCTGCGAGCCCTGCAAGCGGTCGTTTCCGGGGAATACCTTAATGACAACGACTACCGTTAACACAACCATACATACGGCTTGAAGGATGACAACGGCCCTCAGCACCTCGTATTTCCTCATTCCCCTAATGCCTCCGATTATTGGATCGGCTTTGGTTTCGCTTGATCAAGCAGTCGCACTAGCTCTGCCCGCTCAAATGTATACGCTTCGTTGCAAAATTGGCAAACGACTTCCGCTTTTCCGTCTTCATCTATAATCTGTTGCAATTCATGCTCTCCCAGGCTGAGGAGCGTCTGCTCCACACGCTCCGAGGAACAGAAGCACTTAAATTTCAATTCCATTGTATCATGAATCTGAAGTTCATTGTCGCCAACGATCCTACGAAGCAATTCCTCTGGTGATTCCCCTTGATCCAGCAAAGTCGTTACGGGAGGCATAGCGCCTACCGCTTGCTCAAGCCTTGTAATTTCTTCATCTGAAAGTCCTGGCATCAACTGAACGATAAAACCGCCTGCATGCAGTACCGAATGATCGGAATCAACCAGTACGCCAAGCCCTACCGCTGATGGCGTCTGCTCCGAAACCGCGAAATAATAAGTAAAATCCTCCCCCAGCTCACCCGATACAATCGGAATGCTGCCGCGGTAAGGCTCCTTCATTCCTAAATCCTTAGTGATATGAAGATATCCGCTGCGTCCCACTGCACCAGCGACGTCAAGCTTGCCATGCGCGTTGCTTGCCAGATGAACCTCCGGATGATCGACATACCCGCGAACTTCACCGTCAGCATTGGCATCTACAACGACTTGTCCGATAGGCCCATCGCCTTTCACTTGAATCGTTAGTTTCTCTTGCCCCTTCAGCATGGCACCCATGATGGCACCAGCTGTTAACGTACGGCCAAGTGCAGCTGTAGCCGTAGGAAAAGTACCGTGCCGCTGACGAAGCTCCTCAACAAGCTGAGTCGTGCGAGCCGCGAACACTCGAATTTTGCCACCCCATGCCGTCCCTCGCACTAGCACGTCCTTCAGCTGATTCTCCATCATAATCCCTCCTGATTGCGTTCATATATAATTCTTAAGCCCTCCAGAGTCAGAAGCGGATCGACTTCCTCTATCGTTTCCGATTCGGCAGCGATTAACTCTGCCAGGCCTCCTGTAGCAATAACGCGCGGGTTTACTCCGAATTCGTTGCGAATGCGCTTGACGATACCGTCTACTTGACCCGCATAGCCAAAAATAATGCCCGCCTGCATCGATGTGACTGGATTGCGCCCAATGACGCTCTTTGGCCTCACCAGTTCAATTCTTGGGAGCTTGGCTGCGCGCTGATACAACGCTTCTGTGGAGATGCCAATGCCAGGCACAATCGCACCGCCTAAGTAATTGCCGCCTTCATCGATGTAATCAAAGGTTGTTGCTGTTCCAAAATCAACAACAATTAGCGGGGAGCCATATTTGACGATACCTGCCACCGAATTCACGATACGGTCAGCTCCGACCTCGCGTGGATTTTCGTAACGGATATTTAATCCAGTCTTTACGCCTGGCCCAACGACTAAGGGTGTTTTTTTCAAATATTTATGACACAACTGCTCCAACGTACGCATTAAAGGAGGCACGACCGATGAAATAATCACACCCTCCATCTGTTCCAGCTTAACCCCCGCATAATGAAACAGATTATGGATGTTCATGCCATATTCATCTTCTGTCGCTGAACGGTTCGTGCTTAATCGCCAATGATGCAAAAGCTCTTTGCCTTTGTATATGCCTAGCACAATATTCGTATTCCCGACATCAATGACGAGGATCAAAGCGATTCCCCACCCTTCTTCGCATTCAAATCCAAACTAATATCAAGCGCATGGAAGGAGTACGTTAATCCTCCTACGGAAATGACATCTACTCCGCATGCCGCTATGCCTTTTACCGTATCCAGCGTTACGCCGCCAGAGGCCTCAACAATGACATGAGGTGATGCCGTCTTTATTCGGGCTACGGCTTCCTTCATCATGGCATGGTCCATATTATCCAGCATAATAATGTCTGCGCCGCATGCCAGAGCTTCACCCACCTGCTCCAGCGACTCTGTCTCGACTTCGATCTTCATCGTATGTGGAATATTAGTTCGCGCCGCTTCAACTGCCGCACGAATGCCACCTGAGCCCTTAATATGATTATCCTTGATCATGACGGCATCATACAAGCCAAAACGATGATTGGCTCCGCCGCCGACACGGACGGCATACTTCTCTAGTTTGCGGTGCCCAGGGGTCGTCTTGCGTGTATCCACCAGCCGAACAGGCAAGCCTTCAAGCGCATCAATAAATGAACGCGTTTTGGTAGCTATGCCGGATAATCTTTGCATCAGATTAAGAGCTAGCCGCTCGCCGGTAAGCAAGCTATGCGTGCTGCCTTCTACCGTAGCCAGCACCGTACCCTTGTCCACATCATCGCCGTCCTGCACCTTTTCTTCAAATACCAGAGAAGAATCAACGACTTCGAATACCAATCGCGCGATAGGAAGTCCAGCTATTATGCCGTTCTCCTTGACATGGATAACCGCTTTCGAACGCGAATCCTTCGGTATCGTTGTCTCCGTCGTAATATCCCCGCTGCCTATATCTTCAGCAAGCCAGCCGCGAATTTGTTCACGTATGGCAGCGTCATATCCTCCCGCAGTCCATTCAAACATCTTTAATCCGCTCCTCCGTCAGTCCATGTAGACGGTGCAATATCGTGTGCTTTCTCCACTTTTCATCATCACGAAGCGGAAAATCCTCCCGATAATGCGCACCGCGGCTTTCCTCACGTGAGAGTGCGGCTTCCGTAGTCAGAAGTGCGCAGGTCAGCAAATTAGCAAACTCATACTCTTCACGCTCAGTCAAAATGGATTGGTATATCGGCAATTGCCGCTTCAATTCCTCTAGGCCCTTAGCAAGGCTCTTCGCATCGCGGCGCAGGCCTACATAACGCACCATAATTTTTTGCAGCTTAAGTCTTTTTTCCACAACAGCCTGAATTGAGCTGCTGCTGCGTTCCGCCTCATTATCAGAGACCGGAACTGTAGTAAGCTCTGAGAGCTCATTAATACGCTTTACGATTCTTCTGCCGAACACAATCGCTTCCGATAACGAGTTGCTGGCAAGCCGGTTAGCACCATGTACGCCAGTAGACGAAACCTCACCGCAGGCGAACAACCGCTTAATATTGGTTTCACCATTGAGATCCGTTTTGACTCCACCCATCATATAATGCATCGCAGGCGCTACCGGAATCCAGTCCGATGTCAAATCAAGGCCATACTTCAAACAGTATTCATAAATTGTCGGAAAACGATGCTTCACCATGTCTGGTGATTCATGTGTAATATCAATATAGACAAAGGTAGACTTGGTCTCTTCCATCTCGCTGACAATCGCGCGCGCCACAACATCCCTTGGAGCCAGTTCAAGCTGCTCGTGGTAACGATCCATAAAGCGCTCTCCCTTTATATTGCGAAGGTATGCGCCTTCTCCTCGAACGGCCTCCGAAATAAGGAACCTAGGCGCACCCGGATAGCACAGCGAGGTGGGGTGGAACTGAATAAACTCAACATCCTGTATGTAGGCCCCTGCCCGGTAAGCCATCGCTATGCCATCACCAGTTGCAACCTCGGGATTCGTTGTATAACGGTAAAGCTGACCAGCACCGCCAGAGCTTAAGATGACCGCTTTGCCTTTAACAAACAACCGCTGACCTCCCGGCTTCTGCACAATAGCTCCGCAGCATTCTCCATCCTGGGTAACGAGATCGATCACAAAGTGGTCATCCCATACCTCAATTTGAGGATTTGCTATCGCCGTTTCTGACAGCGCTCGTACAATTTCAAAGCCAGTGGCGTCACCGTTTGCGTGCAAGATACGCCGCTGGCTGTGTGCGCCTTCCTTCGTTAGAGCAAATTCCCCATTCTCTAGGTCGAATTGAGTACCCATCTTAATCAGGCTTCGAACACCCCTCGGCCCCTCATGAACGAGCACGTCAACCGCTTCATCCGAGCACAGTCCCGCGCCGGCTACGAGCGTATCTTGACTATGGTAATCAGGAGAATCCTCATCCGAAATAACCGCGGCAATCCCGCCTTGAGCATATCTCGTATTGCTGTCCAGCAATGACTTCTTCGTAATCATCAATACTGAATCGTGTTCGCTCGCCCGTATAGCGGTAAAAAGACCGGCAATGCCGGCCCCAATAACGATGACATCTTTTTCAATCACAGGCAGCTCACTTAGCTGCACATCAACTAAATATCTAGGAATCATCAGTGCTCCTCCAAGCGTAAACGGCGAAAGCCGACCTTTGGCTGCATTGCTTACGTTTCGCGGTGAAATATAAGCATCATCTATAGAATAACAATCACTAAATCTTATATTTCAAAGACAGGAGTAGCGCATACTACTTCACGAGTAGCATGCGCTCCAGGGACAAACGGGCCTGATCCGCAACATGTGGCGGCACATAGATTTGAGGCTGCATCGTTTCCAGGCACTTCACGAGCTTCTTCAAATTATTAACCTTCATGTTCGGGCAAACCAAATATTTGGATGCAAAAAGAAACGTTTTGCCGGGACTGTCCAAACGCAGCTGGTAGCCAGTTCCGTCTTCGGTACCTACAATAAACTCCTGACAATCGGATTCCTTGCAATATTTAATGATCGCAGTTGTACTGCCTACAAAATCGCCAAGCTCCACCACTTCGGGACGGCACTCTGGATGTACAACGAACTGCGCGTTTGGATATTTTGCTTTCATTTCTTCTACGTCTTTAACTGTAAGCATGTCATGCGTGTTGCAGTAGCCTTCCCAGATAATCATCTTCTTATCGGTATTCTGCTGCACATAATGGCCCAGGTTTTTGTCCGGTACCCAAATGACTTCGTCACCCTCAACTGAATTAACAACCTTGACCGCATTAGCCGATGTACATACGATATCCGTCTCCGCTTTAATTTCAGCCGAAGAGTTAATGTAGGTTACGACCTTTGCATTCGGATGCTTCGCCTTTAGCTGACGCAACCCGTCAACGTTAACCATGTCAGCCATCGGGCAGCCGGCACGCTCATCTGGAATGATTACCGTCTTGTTCGGCGCCAAAATTTTAGCGCTTTCGCCCATGAAGTGAACGCCGCAGAAAACGATAACCTCAGCGTCGGTTTGAGCAGCCTTCTGTGCAAGGAGGAAGGAGTCTCCCCGGAAATCGGCAACCTCTTGAATTTCATCACGCTGATAATAATGAGCTAAAATAATAGCATTTCGTTCTTTCTTCAACTGTAACAACCGTTCACGCAACTCACGGTTTTGTTCCGCCTTGCGTTCCAGTGCCAGTGCTTCCACAGTAGATCCTCTCCTCTTATGAGGGATGGGGTTAAATCCCCATTCCGTTATACGGCAAGCTCAACTTTGTGAATTGATGCACAAACTTAGAAAGTCGCTTACCTATAGTTTAAACCAAAAGGGATAAATTCATTTGATTAAGTTTTAATTTACACGCGGCAGATGCTACTGTCAATCTATTAAAGGCCTTTTTATGGCGGCAACTTGAAATTAATTTATCTAATAGCTGCATCATGGTCCTATTCAACAAAAAAGAGACTTTTTTGATTGAATCAAGCGAAAATGATTCTCAGTGAACCTTAAGAGGAGTGCTTAAAATGCTCAGTGATCCACGGATTCAGATAAGGGAAACTTATAAACAAGCGTAAACGGCTGAAGCCGTCCTCTGGCGGCTATGCTCACGTTTCGCGTAGACGTATAGAGAAAGTATGAATAAAATCATATACTTTTCTATACGTTAAGAAGAAACGGCTTCTCCGTCCTCAGCATGAGGAAGGTAAGCGTTTCTCATAGAGATATAAGGTTGCTTTATCGTGTATACCATATAAATTCAAGTATTCAAAAAAAGCCTCTCTCCATGACGGAGAGAGGCTTTGCTTCAATTAACGTTTGGCAGGATCGTATGGCTGCCCAAGAGCTGAAGGAGCATTCGAGCGACCGACTGCACCCGCAAGGACAATAAGGGTCAAAACATACGGCAGCATGTAGAAAAATTCCGAAGGAATATGCTGTGCGAACTCAAAGCGCTGCATAAAGCTTCTCATCGCTTGTGCAAGTCCAAAGAACATTGCTGCTCCAACGACGCCGAGCGGGTTCCACTTGCCGAAGATAAGCGCAGCAAGCGCGATAAAGCCTTGCCCTGAAATCGTGTTATGCGCAAAGCTGCTCGTCGTGGTAAGCGTAATCGTCGCACCACCAAGACCAGCAAGCGCTCCGCTAAGGAGTACGCCGATATAACGATATTTCGTTACGCTGATTCCGACGGTGTCTGCTGAGCTCGGGTGCTCGCCCACTGCACGCAGACGCAAACCGAATGGTGTGCGAAACAATACAAAATAGCTGATAACAGCCAACGCCAGAACGATGTACGTTGTCGGGTAAGCGGTGAAAATCGCTTTCCCAAGCAGTGGAATATCCGACAAATAAGGGATTTTCCATTTGTGAAATACATTTGCAAGCAGCGGTGTTTGACCTGATCCCGCATACAAGCTTTTGGTTAAGTATAACGATAAGCCCAAGGAAAGAATGTTAATAACGACACCTACGACTGTCTGATCCGCGCGGAAGGTGATCGTGGATATCGCGTGAAGAAGAGCAAAAAGAGTGCCATAAATGGCGGCTGCTATAAACCCAATCCAAGGCGAAACATTCCCCATGCCTGCTTGTATGGCATATTCGGTAGCAACTGCAGCAGCGAATGCACCAGACACCATCAAGCCCTCTAGACCGATATTAACAACGCCGGAACGCTCTGAGTACATTCCCCCAAGTGCTGTGAAGATTAGCGCGGTGGAGAACACGAGCGTTGTATTAATTAGCTGTCCGATGATTTCCAACACGTTCATGCTACACCGCCTCCTTCCGCTTGCTTGCACGTTTATTTAGAAAAGGTTTTAGGAACCATTTTACTAATCCATGCGAAGCAACGAAGAAAATCACGGCCCCAATAACGATGCGGACAACCTCAGGTGGAACGCCCGCCCCAAAGCTCATGCCTGCCGAGCCATAGCTAAGTCCGCCGAAGAGCATGGCACCAAGCAGAACGCCGATCGGTGTATTGCCCCCAAGAAGTGCTACCGCAATCCCGTCGAAGCCATAGCCAGGTGAAGCAGCCATTACCGTCTGGTTGCCGAAAACGCCCAAAATTTCGAATACGCCGCCGAGGCCGGCAAATACACCACTGATAAACATCGATTTAACCATCGTTACATTAACATTCATCCCTGCGTACAAGGCTGCATCCGGGTTATGTCCAACCGCACGCAGTTCATAACCTTGCTTCGTACGCCAAAGGACGATATAAAATATAATGACACAAAGAACAGCAACGACCGTTCCCCAGTGCATTCGGGCATTATCCATAAGCTTGATCAGCCAATCAATCTTCATCATGGCTGAATCATGAATAGGCATGGATTTTTGCTGCCCTTTCTCCACGAGAAACTTCACGACAATAAAGTTAGAGAGGAACAGGGCAATCCAGTTCAACATGATTGAAGAAATAACTTCGTTTACGCCGCGTTTTGCTTTCAAATACCCTGCAATGCCTGCCCATAAGCCGCCAAATACCGCTCCTGTGATGACAGCAAGCGGGGCATGGATGTACCAAGGAAGATCAAGAAGCACACCAATAATCGTTGCGCCTGTCATCCCCATTACAAACTGACCTTCTACCCCGATATTAAAAAGACCCGTACGGAATGCAAACGATACCGCAAGTCCCGTGAAAATTAAAGGCGTGATCGCCCGGATAGCTTCACCAATGTTATAGGGTGTACTAAACAGCTTATCGAGCAGCGAGCTATACGCCAGAATCGGATCATATCCTCCAGCCAGCATAGCAATCGCACCGACAATAAGGCCGAGTACGATTGCAACGATCGGTATGAGGATAGACGATTTAACAAATACCTTTTTTAACGTGTCCATCCGCTATCCCCTTCCCTTTGATATGTCTGCTACAGCTTTATTGCCGGCCATCATGAGTCCGAGCTGCTGATCGTCCCTGTGCTCAGCATCAACCTCGCCCATCAATCTGCCCTCGTACATCACCGTAATGCGATCCGATAAAGCATACAGCTCATCAAGCTCAAAGGAGACAAGCAATATCGCTTTGCCTTCATTTCGTGCTTGAACCAAGCGCTTATGCACATATTCAATGGCTCCGATATCCAGTCCACGTGTTGGCTGCACAGCGATAAGTAAATCCGGATCTTTATGCAGCTCACGTGCGATAATCGCTTTCTGCTGATTTCCTCCCGACAGTGCCCGTGCATGCGTATGAATACCGGATGAACGTACGTCGAATTCGTTGACCAGCTTGTCGGACAGCTTGTCCATCGCTTGATAGTCAATGAATAACGACCTGCCAAACTCGGGCTCGAAATACGTGTTCAAAATCATATTCTCGCTCACGCTAAAGTCGAGCACTAAACCATGTTTGTGCCTGTCCTCCGGAATGTGACCGACCCCTGCAACTGACATTTGCCTTGGTGAGAGATTAGTCATGTCGCGGCCATTCAGCTTCACGCTGCCTCTATCGACTTTGCGCATACCCGTAATCGCATAGATGAGCTCGCTCTGGCCGTTTCCATCAACACCTGCAATGCCGAGAATCTCTCCGGCCCGAATATTGAAGCCGACACCATTAAGCGCATTCTTACCTTGCTCGCCCTTCATTTGCAATGCGTCTACTGACAAAATAACTTCGCCTGGTTCGCGCTTCGTTTTCTTTACTTCGAAAGAAACGTCTCTGCCCACCATCAGTTCCGCAAGCTGCTGTTCATTGGTCTCCTCGGTCGTAACGGTCTTGATGACCTTCCCGCGTCTAATAACGGTTACCGAATCGGCAAGCGCCATAACCTCTTTCAATTTATGCGTAATAATAATGATCGATTTGCCTTCCGCAGCCAAATTACGAATGATTTCAATAAGCTCTTCGATTTCCTGTACAGTTAGTACGGCGGTCGGCTCGTCAAAGATAACGATTTCAGCTCCGCGATACAAGGTTTTCAGAATTTCAACACGCTGCTGCGTACCAACCGTAATATCTTTAATCCGCGACTGCGGATCTACTTTCAGACCATAGCGCTCGGAGATTGCCCGAACCTTTTCGTTAGCTAGCTTATAATCAATTTTAATGCCTTTTACCGGCTCATTGCCGAGCACAATATTTTCAGCAACCGTAAACGGTTGTACGAGTTTAAAATGCTGATGCACCATTCCGATACCCAAATCTATTGCTTTAGACGCGCCTTCAATGACGGTCTTCTCACCGTTAATCCAGATCTCACCTTCATCCGGCTGGTATAAACCGAATAAAATATTCATTAGCGTCGATTTTCCAGCGCCATTCTCACCTAGCAGCGCATGAATTTCGCCTTTTTTCAATTCAAAATTGATCGAATCGTTGGCCACCAATCCAGGAAACCGCTTTGTAATCCCCTTTAATTGCACAGCCGTCAGGCTCCGGTCCATCCTCATCATCTCCCCGGTTGTTAACGCTATAAAAGCATGACACGTTGCTCCTGTATACCCACTTTCTTACATTCACAAAAAAGAACAAAGACCGGCCGAAGCCGGTCTTGTCTGATACATCGACAAACGATCCTCAATCAAAGGATACCTTTGGATGAAGGAAACTATTCAGTCGGCACCTTAATTTCACCGCTAACGATTTTTTCTTTATATTTGGCAACTTCAGCAAGCACGTCTTCCGGAACGTTTTTCGTCGTTGCTGGCAAACCTACTGCATCATCTTTCAAGCCAAGTTCTTGAACGGTACCGCCAGCAAAATTACCAGCAATCAAGTCTTTGGATACTTTATGAACGGCCGCTTCAACGCCCTTCATCATGGACGTAAGCGTGATTTCATCACCGAACTCAAGCGATTGGTCTTTATCTACACCGATAACCCATACATTGTCGCCATTGTCTTTACGAGCTTTCGCTTCGTTAAATACGCCATTGCCCGTTCCGCCAGCTGCGTGGAAAATAATATCTACGCCGCCATCATACATCGTAGCAGCAGCCAGTTTGCCAAGATCCGGTTTACCGAAATCACCAGCATAGTTTACTTCAACTTTAGCATCGGCATTAACTGCAGCAACACCCGCTTTGAAGCCTGCTTCAAACTTTTTGATAACCGGAATTTCCATTCCGCCTACAAAACCAATTTTGTTTGATTTTGTCATCATACCTGCAACTACACCAACAAGGAAAGAACCTTCATGCTCAGCAAACGTGATTGAAGCAACGTTTGGCGCTTCAATGACACTGTCAATTACAGCAAGCTTTGCGTCTGGGTTCTCTTTCGCTACTTTGCTAAGCGCATCGTTGAACAAGAAACCGATACCCCAAGTCAGGTTATATCCTTCTTTAACAAAGCTGTTCAAGTTCGGCTCCATATCAGCTTCGCCTTTACTTTCCAAGAACTTTGTTGCTGCGCCAGTCTCAGCTGTTACATTTTCTAGAGCTTCCCAAGCGCTTTGGTTAAAGGACTTATCATGTACGCCGCCTACGTCAGTAACCATACCGATCTTGAAATCCTTGCCTGTTCCGTCGGATTCTACTTTCGTACCACCGTTTGTATTTGTACCTGAACCGCCCTCATTGTTCTTCGCTCCGCAAGCTGACAACACAAGTGTCAACGCGATCATCATAACGAGCATAAAGCTAAATGTTTTTTTCATGCGTGTTCTCTCCCTTGCTAAAGTTTGGTTAAGCATTGCAACCCCTGTTACCTTCTTATTCTTGCTGATCCTGGCCGCTATTATTTCATTATAGTTACAAAAAATTAAACGTCAATGATTTAATGTCAGCTTAAATGACATTAAATCATTGATTTCGCTTTCACGTAACATTTATGTAATATTTGGACCGAAAAACACAAACCCTTATGTGAGATTTGCTATTTTCTAATAGAGGTTTATAACCGTATTATAGGCTAAATCCGAACATTAATAAAGAAAAAAATAGTCGTCCTGCTACTCTTTACAAGTAGCAGAACGACTATAACTAGCCATTAACTTCAAAAACCTACTCGTTCTTGTCTGGATCCTCTGGGTTTTCTCTTTTCTCAAGGCTAGGAAGCTTAATCTCATCCTGATCTCGAGTCTGGATGCGTACCTTAACGTCTCCGACGGTTTCAACAATTGGTTCAGCAGCAGACTCCGTAGATACAGAACCTTCCCCTTCAGAGGATGGACCGCCTTCCAAAGTACCTGTCTCAACCAAACGTTTGATTTGCTCCATTTCAAGCGTTTCTACACTAAGCAGCGTCTGAGCAATCAAATGCATTTCCTTGCTCTTCTCTGACAATAGCTTCTTCGCCCGGTCATAACAACCCGTAATAATGGATTGCATTTCTTGATCGATTTCGTAGGCAATCGCATCGGAATAGTTCTGTTCGTGACCGATATCACGGCCAAGGAATACTTGACCTTGCGAGCTGCCGAACTGCATTGGCCCGAGCTTATCACTCATACCGTATTCCATAATCATGGCACGCACAATGCTAGTTGCTTGTTTAAAGTCGCTGTATGCGCCTGTACCGATCTCGCCGATAAATAATTCTTCCGCAACGCGTCCCGCAAGCAAGCCTGTAATTTTGTCGAGAAGCTCTTGCTTAGTTACTAGCATCCGGTCTTCCTTCGGCAGCATAATGACATAACCGCCAGCACGGCCCCGAGGAATAATCGTAACCTTATGCACCATATCCGCATGTTCGAGGAAGAAGCCAGCAATGGTATGTCCTGCTTCGTGATAAGCGACAATCCGTTTCTCACGATCACTGACTACGCGGCTCTTCTTCTCCGTGCCCACAATAATCCGGTCAATCGCATCATCAACCTCAACCATAGCGATATCCTTCTTATTGCGCCGAGCAGCAAGAAGTGCTGCTTCATTCAACAAATTCTCAAGATCAGCACCGCTGAATCCTGTCGTACGCTTTGCAATAACCTCAAGCTTAACGTCCTTGGCAAGCGGCTTATTGCGCGCATGCACTTTAAGCACAGCTTCACGGCCTTTCACATCTGGACGGTCAACCGTAATTTGACGGTCGAAACGACCTGGACGAAGAAGCGCCGGATCCAGAATATCAGGACGGTTCGTAGCAGCAATAATGATAATGCCTTCGTTAGCGCCAAAGCCGTCCATTTCAACAAGCAATTGGTTGAGCGTTTGCTCACGCTCATCATGACCGCCGCCTAGACCAGCGCCACGTTGACGACCTACAGCATCAATTTCATCGATAAAAATGATACATGGTGCGTTTTTCTTGGCATTCTCGAACAAATCACGGACACGGGATGCGCCGACACCGACGAACATCTCAACGAAATCAGAACCGGAAATGCTGAAGAACGGCACGCCAGCTTCCCCTGCTACTGCACGGGCAAGCAAGGTTTTACCTGTACCTGGAGGACCAACAAGCAATACGCCCTTCGGTATGCGAGCGCCTACCAGGTTAAACTTGCGCGGATCTTTCAAGAAGTCAACGACCTCAACGAGCTCTTGCTTCTCCTCGTCTGCTCCGGCAACATCCTCAAACGTAATCCGTTTCTTCTCATTATCGTAAAGCCGCGCCTTGCTCTTGCCAAAGTTCATCACTTTGCCGCCGCCGCCCTGTGCTTGATTCATCAAGAAGAAGAACAAGACAAAGATAATAATGAACGGGATAATGGAAGTAAGGAATGTAAGCCAAATGCTTGGCTGATCCATTTCCTTGCTTTCAAGCTGGAACCCAAACTGCTCCTGCCAAGCGAGAATTTTCTCCTCCGCTTTGACGCTGACTCTGGACACGAACTGGTCGCTCTCCGAGCCTGCGGGCTTTGTATTATATTTACCAGACACAAAATAAGTTTGATTCTCGTACTTGACACTCAGTTCCTTGACATTGCCTGATTCAACTGCTGCACGAAGCTCGTCATATCGCAATCCCACTGTTGTGTCATTTTGGCTGCTGATAAATTGAAAGATCCCAACGGTCACCAAAAATATAATTAAATAAAAACCAGTATTACGGATGATCCGATTCATCCCCAACCTCCTCTCAGGCACTTAAAATATTTTACCATAGCATGACTTTCCATAACAATAGAGGTATACGGAGAAGGGCATGTACGGGTGAATCGCTATTATTTTTCATAGACCTGCGGTTTCAAAATACCGATATAAGGCAAATTCCGATATTTTTCCGCAAAATCCAGTCCATAACCTACAACAAACTCATCCGGCAGCGTGAAACCTGTGTAATCTGCCTCCAACTCAACCGTGCGGCGAGCGGGCTTATCAAACAAAGTCACGACAGTGACAGATTTGGAATTACGACGCTCCAGAACATCAATCAAGTAGCTAAGTGTTAGCCCGCTGTCGATAATATCCTCCACAATCAGAACGTCACGGCCTTCAACCGAAACATCAAGGTCTTTGATGATTTTGACAACGCCAGAGGATTTCGTGGATTGCCCATAACTAGACACAGCCATAAAATCAAGCTCAAGCGGTACCGTTATTTCCTTCACAAGGTCTGCCATAAAAATAAACGCGCCTTTGAGAACGCAAATAACAAGCGGATTACGTCCGCTAAAATCCTTGCTCAGCGTTGCGCCAAGCTCCTTTACCTTCTCGCTGATCTGCTGTGCGTCATACAATACTTCTTGAATATCGTTTTGCAAAGTAAAAATCCCCCTAGGCCTTAACTATGTTTATGAGTGTACCAGTGCCTCTTATTCGTTCTCCACCCTTATGAACAGCACGTCATTTGTGTTCAATTCCGTTAGCGCATGATTTGATCTGCGAATACCTGGAATCCAAAGCAAATTTCCCGCTGCATCGAACAGTAATGGATATAGCTCGCGTTTTAGCGGAGCGATTTTCTCATCAACGAACATATCTTGCACTTTTTTTGAGCCATTTAATCCTAAAACCTGAATTCTGTCACCCGGCCTGCGATTTCGCACGACGAGCGGATAGGTTAACTTCGAAGCATCAAAGCAGGCTTCATAGCGTGAAGCAGGCTTACGACTGTTAGGAGATGCTGAATAATCGAAGGTAAATGACCACCTACTTTGCTCCACATCCAAGCTTGCCGTATCCTCTCCAACCTCGTACGCGTAATCGTGCCCATGATCCGGTGAAAGGTTCGCTGTTTGAACCCACCTCATCACCTCATACTCACGCGCACAGCGTATTCCCGCACCGGCATCCATCCGCCATGTTGCTGGCGCAAGGGAGGAAGCGGCGAGCCGCATCGTCTCAATCTGCTCGAAGGATATCTTTTCCGTTTCTTTAGAAAGATAACTTAATATTAGTTTAATCAATCTCCTTTGTAAAGCGACGTGGAGACCATGCAAATCGATGCAGTTAATCGCGCATTCATTGGGGGATAACGTAACGAGCTGCACAAATAACGCTTCGGTTTGTTTCTCCATCCACTCGTCCTCCGCCCCCGCAACTTCAGCTAAGCGCTGAAGGGATTGTGACAACTGCGGATTATGACGGGATAAATACGGTAAAATATCTAGCCGAATGATATTTCGGAAATAATGGCGTTCCTTGTTGCTGCTATCCGTACAGTATGGAACTTGGTGCTCTTCGCAGTAACGCAGAAGGTCTGACTTGTTCATACGAAGCAGCGGCCGGATAAGTTCCACGTTTTTTTCAGATCTTTTGCTAAGCATTCCGGCAAGCCCGGTTAAGCCCGTTCCGCGGATCACGCGCATCAGAACGGTTTCCGCCTGATCATCCGCGTGATGAGCTAGCGCTATCTTAGTGGCACGATATTTAGCAGCTATTTCGTGCAAAAAAGCATACCTTTTCTCGCGAGAGGCAGCTTGACTATTCATACGCGTTTCTTCTATATAAGAGGGCATGTCCAAAGATATACTCTCAAAAACAACCCCTAGCCGCTCCGAAAAAGCCCGTACCACGGCCAGCTCATGCGCTGACTCTTCTACTCGAAAGCCATGATTCACATGAGCTGCTATAATTGATAGTTCGCCTTCCTTGGCAACAGAAGACAGCATATGCAGCAGTGCCATCGAATCCGGCCCACCGGATACTGCAATGACAATACAATCGCCAGCGAACCACAGCCTGCGCTCCTCTGCCGTTTTCTCTAGCTCGTATCGCAGATTCATATGTAGATCCTCACTTTCATTTCCTGCTTATGGCTGCTGCCTACAGCCCATTGCGCAGCAGCCAGTAAACCGATGTTCCAAGCAGCACCGCCGATGCTGCTGCCAGCCCTTTTAACCACCCAGGCGTCTTTGCAGTTCTTCGCGTATCACGCCTATGCATCAATAAGCGCCATGCAGACGATGCTTCTTCCGCATTCCTATATTGACCTGCAAATGCTTTGCTCAGCCAGCTGGCAATCGGTTTAAGAGCTTGACTGGATTCGGCGATTTGAATCAGCTCTCCTGTTGACCGATTCAAAGGAAGCAGCTCCATGGTCAGCTGATGCAGTCGTTTGGGCTCATGAAGCTGTATGCAAAGCACCCCAAACGAGAATAAATCATATTCCGGATCCGCAGACCGCGAGCCTCCGTTCCAGTAACCGCGATCATAAATTTCTGTAAATTGCCGTATTCCCTTACCGGATGCCGTCACTCCGCCGTAATCCACAAGCTCGACATGTCCGTAATCGGCGACAAGCACATTTTCTACTTTGAGATCACCGAATACCCAGCCCGCCTGATGCAGCTTGGCCAGCTTGCCGAGCAGGTTAAGACCTACGAGCGGAAACCATTCCATGCCCTGCTGCTTCAGGAAATCGCCAAGCGTTGTCCCGAGCACATAGCGCATAATATAAAAAGGATACTCCTTTCCATCGGGTCCATACAAGTCGTCCACGTCAAAGAGGAATGTTTCCTGCCCGTGCTGCTTCTGTTTCGCAAGCGACTGCAAGACGTTAATCTCCGATTGCAAATCTATAGCATCAACGCCAAGCTTCAGGGCATACCAGCTGCGATCGCGCTGTACGAGATATACTTTACCGTTTGCGCCCTCTCCAAGCAACCTGTCTACTTTATAGCGCCCTTGCTTCCATTTGCCGGTTACCACCATGCCGCGGCGAAGTTCAACCTTAAACGACGTAGTCACTCATCATCCCATCCGTTTCATCTCTGCTTTGTCTACCATAATCACCTTGGCGGTAAAATTCAATGACCTGCATGATCGCCGGACCTGTAGGTGTCGTACCCCCCATTTGCAGCCTCGGAAAAATTCCGTTAACACCATTCAAATGGCTGGTCCAACCTAAATCCATTACGCAATCATCGCCATGTCTTGAGCCCGGAAAATGAAAAACGGAAATCTCGCTTTTTCCCTGTCTAGCCTGCAGGCTAAGCATTAGATCGCGTATCGCCTCTTCTACTGCCGCGAGCTTCGGCTTCATACTGGCGCTCGCATCGATAAGAAGGGCGACCTGGAGGCTTGACGTCTCTCCAAGCTCATCAATTACACGAACGACATCCCCCCGCTTCTCTGGCGGCAGCGCCTCAATAGAACCGTTGCCAAGCACATGCTTCAGCTCCTTCTGGACTGCCAGCTGAATCGTTTGAACCACCGTCTTGCGCGTCATCATCTGCACCGTCTGCGAGAGCTGGCGTGTATTTACCATTCGGCTCAAACCACCGCCCGCACGCGCAATCTCGTCAATCTCTGCCGCACCAAGCTCACCTACATCACCGTGATCAAGCACGCCCACCACATTTACCGAAATACCGTCCGAATAAGCATGCGCGGCCGCCACCACCGGGCTAAGCCCCACATTCGAGCAGCCATCCGTAATCAATAAAATCTGTTTCATAATGATTTACCCTCCTTTAGTGTTTGTGTAACAAACACAGCTTCGTAAGCATAGGCTTTAGTGTTTGTGTAACAAACACAGCTTCGTAAGCATAGGCTTAGTGTTTGTGTAACAAACAGCTTTTCGAAAGCTATGGTCAGATTTGACCTTTCTATTAGCTTTGCCTTTTTTGAGAGGGTTAAACCGCTAGACTATTAAAAGATTGCTAACCGCGCGTCAAAATTTCGCGCATCGGCTGCAATGGTCATCAAAGTTGATAGCTTTATATCATTTATCGGTCTTTGTTTCAGTTAAATAAATGGATATCGAATGCACTCAACAAGCTAAGAAAGCAGCTCTAACGATTTAGCTGCCCTTTTCACTCGCTTTGAGCTTCTCTCCATTTGGATTAGCTGAAATTTCCACCGCTATTATCGACAATTAAGTATAATTCTGGAATTTAGATGGAATTCCTCCTTCTAATTCCGTAAATCCACTAGAAATCAACGGAAACCGTTAAATTAAAGGATCAAATTCCACCTAATTCATCATTTTCAAATGTTGTTTCAAATAGCAGACAATAGGGTATAAAAACTTTAACTAAAGTAATCTCACACATCATAACCGCATTCTGCAATCTAACTTAGGCTGCCTGACAGACAACACAGATAACACAAAAAGCCCCTTGTCCACCAACTCCGGCAAGCCGGCAGACAATAAGGGCATTAGCATATAGATCGGGAATCGAGTCCGCACCTGCTCACCGTTCAGATGCATCTCTCCCACAACCTGATCGACACTGCTCTTTAGCTCACCGTCCTTGGCCGCTCCATACGCGTTACGCCAGGGAAGCGGAAGGAGGCCCACTCCGGCAGATGCTTATCGATGCGTGCAACAAGCACGGTCATATCATCCACAATTTCACCATTATGATGGCGCACGACCTTATCCAGCAGCGCATCGGCCATCTCCTGCGGATCTTCCGTATCCAGTTCGCCAATAATCCGTTTCATCCATAATTCTTTATTTACTGCCAGTCCCGGAGCATCATAAATCCCGTCGCTCATCATGACGAGCGTATCCCCAGACTGCATTTGCATAGACACAAAATCAATATCAATATCTTGAATGATGCCGATGGGCAGGTTGTTCGCTGTAATCGGAATAACCTCATTTCCTCGTTTAATAAAGCTTGGGGTCGATCCTATCTTCATAAACGTCGTCTGCGCGGTATATAAATCCACAATCGCCAGATCCACAGTTGCAAATACTTCATCGGAGGATCGCAGCAAAAGCACCGAATTCACAGACTTCACAGCTAGCCTCTCATCCATGCCAGACTGCAGCAGCTGCTGCAAGATCGACAAAGCCGCACTGCTCTCCTGTCGCGCCCGTTCACCATTGCCCATACCATCGCTTATCGCAACAGCAAATTTCCCGTTGCCCAGCTCTACCATGCTAAAGCTGTCCCCTGACAGCAAATCGCCTCCTTTAGCCGCACCGGCTATCCCTGTCTCTACTTCATACTGCTTGGCCGAGCCAAAGGCCACAAGCGTCGGCTCACCGCTCCTTGTCGGAGGACGCTCGGACTTGACTGCAATATGCTCCCCCAAAATATCACTGAGGAGCGGAGCAATAATTTTACGGCACTCATCATATCCCTGCCCAAAGGCATGATAGACCTCGATATCAACGTTCCCCTCCTCCAAACTTACAATGTCTATGCCCTGAACGGACAAGCCGAGCCCCTCCACCGCCTCCCGAATTTGTTCTTCCTGCAAGTGCAGCGTCTGCCCTTCCCGTTTAATTTCCTTAGCCAAATCCTCCATTACCTGTGACACGCCTTGCAATTGATCAGCAACAAGTCCGCGAGAGTCGAATATTTGCTTCTTCCAGTGCATATTATTTTGGTAAAGCTCGTACTGCTGCGTCATGTCATTTAGTACCTGAGACGATTTTACGCAATGGGCCGACCACGCACGCGGGATTTCCTTTGCTGAAGGCACCCGCTGCTCTTCTACTACGGTTATCATATCCGTCATCATTTTGTATGTATGAAAAAACTTGTCCTCCCAGCAAGCATTCTGACGATGACAGCTCGCACAACTGCGCTCAGCAACCGCATTCATGAAATGACCGATCTCTTCCTCCTTATTAAGTGTAGTTACATTGTTGTTGAGTTGACCAAAGCTTCGGGATAGCTGGCGGAACACCTCCGAGTATTGGGATACACGATCTGCCGTCACCTCACGCACCCGCTTCGCGTATTCATGCTGCGATTTGGCATGCTCGTTCGTTCCCGGAACATACCGCGAAATCGTACGAATCATACTGCGCGGCGTAAGCATTAGCAGCATGGCTGCAGCTACGGATTCCCAGGTTGAGCTCATCACATCAGCCTGGCTTCCTACATATATGGATAAAATCGATGTTCCAAGCAACATCCCGAACGCCGCCGCCATTTTGCCGCCATCACGCAGCAAGCCAGCCAGCAACCCCGCAAACGCGAGTAAGCTCATTTGTACGACTGCCCCAAAGTCAGCCAAGCTTAGGATGAGTCCTGCAACAACACCGACCGAAGCGCCTAGCGGTGCGCCGCCTGCAAGAGCAAATAACAGCAGCATATAACGAGACATGACATGCTCTGCTGACATGCCGTAAAATACCCAGCCTACGGCGCCCGTCATGACAGATGCAAGAAGAATCATCAAACAAATAATTTCTTCGTTTTTGAGTGTAGCCGATTTCTTAGTCATCGTGAGCACCGGAATAGCCTGAATGAATACAAGCGTAAGCACAAAACCAAGTGCCGCCTCTACAACAACAAGCATAAAGTTATACCAGCTCAGCTCATCCCCTATAAACACGCTGAACATCTGAACTAATAAAGTGGAGGCAAACACCAGAATTGGGGCCGAGGAAAGCTCAGCCTTCTCATACGCCTCGAGCCCCTTCAGAAATAAGAACAACACCGCAATCTCCATAGCAATCCACATGGGCGCCGGATCGGCAGCCAGCCAACTGCCAACAACCAAGGATATCGCCACCCACGGATAAATATCCCTTCTCATGAAATAAATAACGGCGAAATAAGCAATCGCAAAAGGCATAAGTGATTCAAGTATGACTGCCCTGCCAAGTAAGAAAGCCACACCTACCAGCAGAAATGTCCACTTTTTGGCTAAAAGAACCTGAATGAAACGGCGTGCCACCACCCACTCCCGTCCTTTCTGCATCATCGCCTGAGCCAGACCTGTCCGTTTCATACCGGGAAGCACAACCACGTTTTCCTTTTCCATGACCAGACACCACCATTTCCGAATGTAATGTGTTTCCCATTATAGGAGGTTGTCCGTATGAAGTTTGTCAGTTAACGTAACACGTTTGTAAATTTTTTCCGACAAAAAGAAATCGCTCCGCGTGCATTGTCAGCGTCTTGTCAAAGGTATGCCCCGTAACGGTTTCCCCCCGTTTCACCGAATCAATAACCAAAACTCCGACAACAAAATATGTACTGTTTATTTTTGGAATGTTGGCGAAACAACGTGATAACCTGTCGGGAATGATGGAGGATCAGAGAAAAGTATTTTTTCGAGGCAGTCCTGCGACATTCAAACGACACTGACCGTGCCCCGATGCCTTCTGTCCTTTCATTCATCAGCATTTACGCAGGTTTATCAGCCTACTTCGACAGCATGTAGTATGCTTATACGATTAATTTGTATGGGCAGCCATAGGTGAAATGCAAAAAGAGCAGAACCGGATAGGTTCTGCTCCATGTATAATGTTATGACGATTCAGCTTATACTCGCTTGGCACCGCGTCCGCCGCGTTTGCCCTCCGTATTCTTCTTCAAAGAGGAGATGCGTTCTTCGCTGTCTTTCAGGAAACGTGACACTTTATCCTCGAATGACGGTTTTCCGTATGCCGGTCTGCCAGACGATTGCTTGTTGAAGGGACGACCACCGCCGCCACCACCACCGCCGCCACCGCGGTTGAAACGTTCGCCACCACCACCACTACCGCCAGTGCTTCCACCGCCGCCTCCGCTGTGACGCTCGCGTTGTTGTGGCGCTGGTTGGCCCTCTGGCCGGTCAATGGCTTGCTTAATGGAAAGTCCGATCTTTCCGTCTTTGTCCACGTTGATCACTTTAACTTTCACGACATCGTCGATTTTCAGGTGATCCTTCACGTCTTTGACGTAATTATCAGCAATTTCCGAAATGTGAACAAGACCCGTGACACCTCCCGACAAGTCGACAAATGCCCCAAAATGCGTAATGCCTGTCACTTTTCCTTCTAACTTAGCGCCCACTTCAATTGCCATAAAATAAAATGTTCCTCCCTAAAAGTTATGCGAAGCAAAACTGAATTCATAAGCATATGCTAAAAGTTTTGCGAAAACGCTATTAACGTGATTATAACCGAACCGTTCAAGTAAGGTCAACAGACGTTCACCCGATTTACAGCCCTATTTAGTCACTGAATATTTGCTGCTCGCCCTCTTTTACCATGCCCTGCTCTTTTGTTGCCAGTTGTTCGATATATTCCGGATCATTTAAACGTTCAATTTGACGTTTGAGCGCTTCTGTTTCTTTGGTTGAGGCATCCAGCTGCCCTTGGATCGTGGTGAGCTTAACGCCAGTGGCCGTTTTCTGCTGCATTTGGCCGAAGATCGTATACCCCGCCCAACCCATAAATAGCACGATGAACATCATCCATAGTTTAAACCGGCGTTTAGTGCCAGCATTCCCTGGCGTTTTATTTATAGCTGCTGTTGCCATGAGCGGTGTTACCTCCTAAACCATTTACTCCACATTCGAGCAATTAGTAGTCCAAATCTTTTCAACTTATTGATTAATTGCCATTTGGCCATGTAGGACGAGATCCAGCGCCAAAGGGGCCGGGTGACTGGTCGAACCATCCAAACAAGCAATTTCCAAAATGGACGAACCAATTGTAACACAATTTTCAAAACGAAAATAGTGAGTGCAGACCCAAATGCAAAGATAACCAAAACGAGCTTATAAAGCAATAAAATCGGCTTTACGACAAGGATTTCCAAGCATTTCAGCAAAATGGAGATCAGCTTGCGCACAGCTCCAATGAGCCATTTTACGATGACGATCACGATTCTGCTTAATAATAAATAATAGATTACGATACCGATAGCAAGTCCAATAAAAACGTACGCCCGCACCTCGCCATTATTGCTAGCGTACAGTACCCGAAAGACGACTAGTGCCGCCGCCATCCAGTAGATGACGTCAAGCACCGGCAGCCACCAGCGCGGAAACTTCAGCTCGTTCGAAACGACCCGATAGCCGTCGAATACGGTTCCCATGCCGAGTCCGGATAACAGCATGGCTGCCATCGTCATCCATTGCATGCTAAGCGTCACTTAAATAGCTTCCCGAACAGCCCTTTTGATTTTGAAGCAGCATTGTTCCCATCCACATAGGCGAGCGAATGGACGAGCCCTTCAATAGCTACCAATCCCTGTTCAAGGCTAAGATGCTTCATATGCAAATTTTGGCCCTTAACCGCCAAGAAGCCAAGCTCCGTCTCTAGTAAAAACTCCTCGCTGTCGAAGCTTTCCACGTTCACTACACCGGTAAGCTCAAGCAGCTTGCGATTCAGCATTTTGACTTCCTGATGCTTCTGCCCCTTGCCTTGGTCAACCATAGACTCGTCCTCCGCTTCATTTGCTTGTCTTTGACGCAAACGGCTAGCAGTCCAATGACGGCATCGCATACGTTTCACGTTCAAATATAAGAAGTGGGCAAGCGCAAGGCTTATCCTGTCTTATATGTTAAGACTAGCTTATGGGTGGTAGGCAAGAATTAGAACCTATTCTACTTGATTCTCAGACTTTAGCGCATCGTCATTCCACTCGGTGTTTACCTGCAGGAAGACGAACAGCAATATCTTATCGACTGCTTAAGTCCCACATTGCCACCAGTAAGCCGCCCCAGTATGTATTAAACCACCATAAGCGTTACGACGCTTAAAAAGATCAGCTGAATAATAGCATCCATTCCAGTGGTAGACGAAATAAAGCTTCTTGCATTCCAGCATGGCCTAACAAAGGAAATCCCTTTCGACGATACTCAGGAACGAGCAGTTGTAATTGATTCATAGAGTTGTCCTCCGAGTATATAAACCTTCTTTATAAAGTTGAAACAGGTAATATAGCGCAATTTAGAGGCTGCCTATTAAGCACAAAAAAAGACTGCCTGCAAGTGTTAAGCTTGTAGACAGTCTTGATGTTATTGCTGTTGTTCCCAGTCGAGCGTGTTCTCGCGCTGGCGTTGTTCTTCTTTCACCAAGGTATACAGCTCTCCGGCTTCATCCTTACGGGTCGTCTCCGCAATTCGCTCAACGCGTACGGTTACGATCTTCTGACCGTATTGGATTTGGAGCTCATCACCGACCTTTACGGCGCTGCTAGCTTTCGCTTCGCGGCCATTGATCCATACGCGCCCTTGCTCGGATACATCCTTCGCAACGGTACGGCGTTTAATCAGGCGGGATACCTTAAGAAATTTATCCAATCGCATATACTATTGGATAGCTTCTTTCAATTTGTTGCCTGCTTTGAATGCAGGAACTTTTGCTTCCGAAATTTCGATTGGAGCGCCTGTTTGCGGGTTGCGTCCAGTGCGTCCAGCACGTTTACGAGTTTCGAAAGTACCGAAGCCGATCAATTGTACTTTATCGCCACCAGCAAGCGCATCCGTTACTTCGCCCAAGAAGCCATTAAGTACTGCTTCTACGTCGCGTTTAGTCAAACCGCTTTTTTCTGCAATGTTGTTGATCAAGTCTGTTTTGTTCATTATAAAATCCTCCTAATTCGTTACCGTTATTTTTTGTGGTCGACGCTTAAAGCGCCGCCGTTGCTTTCAATGCTTACTCTCACGAAGAATACTTATTCTGCCTTCTAGCAAATAAATCCTGCCGCTTTTTTAAATTTTTTTGCGGTTGGTGTGGAATTAAGGCGATCCCTGACGAAATGGAAGCTACAATTGACGTTTAGCCTCTTCCCACCAGCGATCCATTTCTGTTAAATCAGTCTGGTCAAATTGCTTGCCGCTTATACGAAGCTGTTCCTCAATATACGCAAATCTACTGCGGAATTTTTTGTTCGTACGCGAGAGCGCCTCCTCGGGATCGGCATGTATGAACCGAGAGGCATTCACAACGGCAAACAACAAATCGCCAAGCTCCGAGGCCTGCTCTTCTTCGGATTGCGAGGCAATCGCCTCACGCAGCTCCGCAAGCTCCTCTTCGATCTTGTCCAGCACTGGTCCAAGCTCATCCCAGTCAAAGCCGACTTTAGCCGCTTTTTTCTGAAGCTTGAACGCCTTCATGAGAGCCGGCAGATCCGGAGGGATACCGTCAAGCACCGATTTGCGGCCCGCATCGGTTCCTTTCAGACGTTTCTCCTCTGCCTTCATCTGCTCCCAGTTGCCAAGCGCCTCCTCGGAATTGCTGGCATTCAGCTCCCCAAATACATGCGGATGGCGGAAGATAAGTTTCTCGTTTAGTGATTGTATCACATCATAGACCGAAAATGCGCCTGTCTCTTCTTCCATTTGGCTATGGAGCATCACTTGCAGGATAACATCCCCAAATTCTTCCTGCATGCCATCAGGATCATCATTATCGATCGCCTCAAGCGCTTCGTACAGCTCTTCGATGAAATTCTTGCGGATGGATTGATGCGTTTGCTCACGGTCCCACGGACAGCCCTCGGCACTGCGCAGGATAGAAACAATCTCATGCAGCCGCTCAAAAGAGCGATTGCGAAGCACCGCATCGTCTGAGCGAGGCACCCAAATCAGCGATAAGTTACCGTAGCCTGGCGTGCGGTCTAACTCATACAGCGGGACGCGAATAATCTGCTGCTCCGAAGCAACCCCTAGCGCATGGCCGACTACAACCTCATAATCGTCGGGATATCGCTCCATCAGCGCAAGCTTTACATCAGATGCCGTGAAAGCATCATACACTTGACCGATCAATGTATGCAACTGCGGCTGCAGGAGAGAAGGCTGCAATTCCGCTGCATCAAGCAGCGCAAAGCCTTCAATCGGGTCGATACCAAGACTGACGAACGCTTGGTCCAGAAAGCTTTCTCCGCCGATGATTTGAAGCTCAATTCCCGCTTCCAAGCATTGCTCACGAAGCAATTGGACGGTACGCTCAGCCACCATCGGGTGACCCGGTACCGCATAAATAAGCGAGCTAGAGCCAGCGTTTCCGGCAGAGCCCTGAGCTTCGGCGATTAGGGTTTCGGCAATCGCTTTGTAGACGTCAGGAAAGGAATCATGCTGCTCATAAAGAGTATCGAACGATGTAAAAGCAATGCCATTTTCCGCCAGCATCGACATCGCAGGATGCTGCGCGGTGCGTACAAAAACACGCTCCGACGCCTGCAATCTGCGCCAAACGCCAAGCGTCAATTGATCCGGATCGCCCGAGCCGAGCCCGACGACCGTAAGTTGTGGTGTGGACATATTACGAATCCTCCTTAGAGATGATTTGATATGCTGCTTCCAGCATTATGGAAAGGGCACAGCGCCAGGCGCAAGTCTCGAATGAAACAAATACGTTGACATAACAGACATTAATCAGCAAACAGCCAACTGAAGCCAAGGATATGTATTTGAGCTCAGCGCAATCAAAAATATTGGTCAATTTTGGGCTGTAAAAAGTAATCATGAACCAATTTAATCAAAACTTCAATAACGCAGATTAAATTTTTTTCATGAAGGATTAGTACCAGATAAGCTTAACTTAAGGATTAAAAACGATGATCAGAAAAAATAGAAATATTGTTGATCAACTTGATCGAAATAACGGAAACGAAATGGGTAGAGTAAACTGTGAAAACAGATCTTATATGGATCGGTCATTCAACGAAATCATGAGTTTTAATTTTTACTGATGTATAGTCGCATTACATAGTCATTCATCCTGTTAGAGCAGGCTTGAAAGGCTCCCTGTCTCAAAACATTTTTTTAAAGGCATCTAAAGCTTGAGCCAAGATGCTGCATTTGTAGGAGCTAACCGCTATTTCGCCGATTAGCTCTCATCTTTCGCTGGCGGAATAAGCCGCCAGCGCCGCAAGCGGGCGGCCAATACGCCGCCGCCCGGCAGCGCGCGCAATTCGCGCGCGCTCACAGCGCCACCGCGCAATGCCGCGGCGCCAAAGGCGCAAGCGCCGACGGCCACGCACGTCAGCGCAAGCGCAGCTGCTGCCGCCCTAGGCGGCAGCCCGCCGAGCGCGGCGTTCAGCGCTCGCTCGGCGACAAGAAGCGCCGCGGCCATGACCGCGAGCGCAAAGCCCGTGCCTGCGGCCGCGCGTCCAGGCGCCGGCCAACGTCCCCGCTTCGCCGCTCCACTCGCACCTTCCGCTCCACCGCTCGCCCCATCGCTCCCGCGTTCCGCCGCTCCACTCGCACCTTCGGCTCCACCTTCCGCTCCACTCACGCCTTCGGCTCCACCGCTCGCCCCATCGCTCCCGCTTTCCGCCGCTCCGCTCACGCCTTCCGCTCCACCGCTCGCCCCATCGCTCCCGCTTTCCGCCGCTCCGCTCACGCCTTCCGCTCCACCGCTCGCCCCATCGCTCCCGCGTTCCGCCGCATTCACACGCTCACTGATGTAAGACTCGCCGCGCATGGTTCCCCAAGTACCCGTCAATGACGCTCCCGCTGCTGCGGCATGATAGCGAACAGCAATCGTGCCAAGCAGCGCAGCAACACTTAAGGCAACGACCCCGCCAATCGCCGCGCCTTCAATGCCGTATGCAGGAACAAGCACAGCGTTAAGCACGCCTTTCAGCACAGCCGCCAATAGCAGCAGAAAAGCCGGAATTCGCACTGCGCCAAGGCTTTGCAGCACCGGTGCTGTTACCGCGTTCACGCTGCCAGCAAGCGCAGTGCAGCCAATTAATGCAAACGCTATGGTTCCTTTCGCGTCCTCATACAGCATAATATTGAGCGGCTCCGCAAGTAGTACAAGTCCCACGGCTGCTGCCGCTCCAATCCCCCATGCCGCCCGTTCGACAAGCGAGAGCTGCATACGCAACTGCCCGTAGGCACCCCGCATCCGCGCAAGCGCAAGCCCTGGTACCATCGCAGCCGCGGCAGCTCCAGCGACCATAACAACTAACTGGACTAGCGGCTGTGCCCTACTGTAAATGCCGAACATTCCCATCGCATGCGCCTCAGAGGCTCCGCTTACTTGCAGCAATCGCGGTACAGTAAAGGCATCCACAACGCCAAGTACCGGAACGACAACGGCCCCGAGCGCAACAGGCAGGGCTATGACAGCAAGCTTTTTAATTTCCTCTTTTAAAGCACCAACTTTGCGACTGAAACGCTCGCCCGTACGTTTGCTCCATGAATATACAACTAGGATCAGCAAAGCTGCTGCTCCTCCGAAAGCAGAACCGCTCATTACGCCCGAGGCTACAGATGCCTCCCCCCAGCCCGCTGACCAGCTTAATCCCAGCACAAGAAGCATTACACCAACCCGTATCATTTGCTCGGCAACCTGCGACGCAGCAGACAATCCCATCTTTCCAAGACCCTGCATATAACCACGCAATGCGGCGACGAAAGGAGCCAACAGCAGAGCAAAGGATACCGATCGTATCGCTCCCGCCGTTTCCGCATCACCAATCCATCGCGCCACTTGCTCCGATCCCGCCCACATGAAGCCAAAGGACACAATGCCTGTCATACCAAGTAGCAGCAACGCCGCATATAACGTTCTCCTTACGCCCTCCGTGTCATTTCCTCTGCGCAGCCTCTCCGCAATGAGCAATGAGACCGCCGTAGGCAACCCGGCTGTTGCCAGAGAAGCCGCCAGTTGGTAAAACGGATAAACCGCGTTATAGATACCAAATACCCGGTCTCCCGCCAAATTTTGCAGCGGTATTTTCTGAAAAACGCCGATTAGCTTAGACAGCAAAGCCGCGCCTGCCATCAGCACGACGCCATTCACAAGAAGCCGTTTAGAGCCGCGCCCCACTTGAACTCTACCTTCTTCGGACGGTTGATCCCCCACCTCAGCAGATGCTTCACCTTCCAAAGAAGGAAGCAATGCTCCAGCTCCGCTCTTGTCTCCCGCCCCTTTAACGGCGGCATCCCCCGTCTTCCGACCACTCGCCAGCTCCAGCTCATCCGCTGCAAGTCCACTTTTCCCCGGCTTGCGGTTCATCTGCCACACTCCTGCCTATCCCTCGATTGATATTGGTCTTTATTATACCTCACAATCGCAAACCTTGAAAAAGCTTCCCCAATCAAGATTTCTCTTGATCAAAGAAGCTGTCTCCACACTCTTTTATTCCCTTTTTCAAACATTTCGCAATTTATTGCTCCATTTGCTTGGCTAGAAAACCCGCCGCCGTCTCTGCCATCTTGGTTTCCATATTAGCCATTTTCACCGATTCATCCTTGCTTAACAGCACAACGGTACCAATTGGATCACCGCCCGCAATGATCGGAGCAATGACGAAGGAGCTGTAATTCTCCTGCGTATCCTTAATGATTTCGAATGCGCCGCCGTTAGCCTCTGCCATCGTTTTGCGGTTTTCCATACAGCTCTCCAGAGCAGCCCCGACTTGCTTGTCCAACAGCTCTTTCTTGGATGCTCCAGCGACAGCAATGATGTTGTCCCGGTCCGTAATTAAGGTTACATGGTTCGTGCCCTCAAATAACGACTCCGCATATTCCTTAGCGAAATCGCCCAGTTCACCGATAGGAGAATATTTTTTCAAAATAACTTCGCCATCGCGATCTACAAATATTTCTAGAGGGTCACCCTCGCGAATACGCAGTGTACGGCGGATCTCCTTCGGAATCACCACACGCCCGAGATCATCGATGCGACGTACAATTCCAGTTGCTTTCATTTCTTGTTGCCCCGCTTTCCTAGAGGATTTTGAATCGACTGGACTTTTGCTGCTCGTTTATAACGAAGAAGAAACATCCTTCAAAGATTTTGAATCTGACCATAGTATTCATCCGCTCCCAATATCTTATACACGGATGACATTTCCGACCAAACGTTCCATCTCCTTGTACAAAAACGGCCAATTGCACGGCTCGTTTTCGTGCTTCCACTTCCTTATCATCCCTTTTCAGCATGCCCCGTTTCCTGCTTTTGCTTGCATCCTAATCAGAATATTTTGGTTGAGTGGCCAGATGGCTTATTCGATCTATTTAAATCAACTTCCATCCTCATGCGTCACACATTTTCAGATTACCCTTTTACTTTTTTCGTGAAAATTCATTTTTTTATGGGGGTCATGCAGCAAAAATCATCCACATTTGAAAGGAAAAAGTGAAGAAAGCTTAAATAAATGGCAAAGCTAGTCCTGAGGGGATTATCTAAGTGACGCACACGCGAATGCACAACTGTTGGGATGAGTGGTTAAACGGCGACGACAGCTTTTATCATAGTCAGTGGTAGTTATAGACTTGATAAGCTGTCGAATGCCGGAGGAGTTGAAGAATTGAACACGGATGTGATAGAGGAACATATACGCTTTTTTATCCTGCCGTTGCCGTTTTGGAAAAAGCCTCCGGATGTCGGAAAAACAGAACGGTAGCGATCACGCCAAACACCGCAAGGACAGTACTACTCTTCTTTGATGTCACCAGGGGTATTAATTTCTGCCCCTTAGAAGCTTCTATTTCCTTCGCTCGCTCAATTGCCATCATTCTTATTTCCTCCCTTATGGTTTGGATAAGAACCATTTTAGTTGCTCTAACACTCTCCCACAGCAGCCTGCATACCGCTAAAAACCTTGATTTAATGCTTAAGAAGCTGACTCAATTCCCGCTTAAGCGCCAAAAAATCGGGATGCTCACGCACCTCAGGCGTTCTCCCCTCAGGCAGTTCGACGCAATATTCCTTCAAAATCCGGCCCGGTCCGGCTCCCATAACCACGATGCGTTGCGACAGAAATATCGCCTCATCAATATCATGAGTAATAAAGAGAACGGTCGTCTTCTCCCTCTCCCATACCTCAAGGAGCATCTCCTGCATCTCCAGCTTCGTCTGCGCATCCAGTGCCCCAAAAGGTTCATCCATCAGCAGCACCTTCGGCCGATTGGCAAGTGCCCGCGCAATGGCCACCCGCTGCTTCATGCCACCGGACAATTGCTTCGGGTAGGACTTGGCAAACGATTCAAGGCGAATGACCTTTAGAAAATAATTAGACAGCTTGCGGCGGTCCAAAATTGAAATTCCTTTCAGCTTCATGCCGTATTCAATGTTTTCCCGGACGGTTAACCAAGGAAACAACGTATAGCCTTGAAAAACCATGCCCCGATCAGCGCCCGGTCCGATAATTTCCTCACCATCCACGCGAAGCGACCCGCCGCTTGGCTCGTCCAAGCCTGCCACCATGCGAAGTAGCGTTGATTTGCCGCAGCCTGAAGGTCCTACAATCGTGAGAAACTCGTTTTCACCAATGGTCAGGTCGATGTCGCGAAGAGCCTCGAAACGGCTTTTCTTTGACTCATATACCTTTTGCAATCCGTGAATCTCAATGGTCCCGTTAGTCGATTTAGCTGTCAGCATAAGATCACTCCCCAGTAGATTTCATTAAATAAATGGCTTATTCAAACAATATTAATTAAAAAAAGCCCAGGAGAGTGTCTCCCATGCTTTTATCCTTCCGTGTTATACAGCCTCAGGTTAGAGCTAGTCATGGCCACCTGTTCGCTATACGCTATCTCTCGGACCAGAACTCAAACGTTTGCCACTTCTGCATGAAATATACAGAGGCTGCATGTCGTTTGAACGGAACCCTAGACAGCTTTTTTTGTTCCCACCCACATTACGGAGGAGAACCTATATTTAATTGTCATGAAACCTAACCTTAGTTTCAATTATAGCGTCTAGAATACACTTTCGTCAATAATTATGTAACGTTATCTAACATTATATACCCATAGATATTCAAGCTCTTATCCACCCTATCCATTTCCGATTAACCATCGATCGTCGATAAAGCCGTACCCATATTCAACGCAAAAATAGGCCGTGCAGAATGATTTCCGCACAGCCATTTCCTCTAACTCCTTTAACTACTTTCTTTCGGAACTCCACTTTTCCCCTTAACAGGATTAGTTTTCTTCCTTGGGCGGCTTCTTCAGCCGCCCTGCCTTGCCCAGCGCTTCTCTCAGCAAAAATTCAATGTGCCCATTGACGCTCCGGAATTCATCCGCCGCCCACTGCTCCAACGCGCGGTGAAGTTCAGGATCCAATCGAAGCGGAAATGCTTTCTTTTCTTTTGCCATTTCAATCAGCCTCTAGCCGTACAGCGTTCCTGTATTAATCACAGGAGTAGCGGCACGATCGGACACAATCGAAACCATTAAGTTGTTCACCATAGCAGCCCGACGCTCATCATCCAGAGTGATACCGTTTGCTTCAAGCTGCCGAAGCGCCATATCCACCATGCCGACGGCTCCTTCAACGATTTTGGAGCGTGCTGCCACAATCGCGATCGCTTGCTGCCGCTGGAGCATTGCACTTGCAATCTCCTGCGCATAAGCCAAATGCGTAAGACGAGTCTCAATCACCTTAACGCCAGCGACCGAAAGGCGATTTTGCAATTCCCGATTAAGCTCTGCCGCCACTTCGTCCGCATTGCCTCTTAAGGACAAAGCCACGTCTTCGGAGAACACATCATAAGGATATTGCGCCGCAATATGCCTGACCGCCGTTTCGCTTTGAATTTCAACAAAACGTTCGTAATTATCGACATCAAAGCTTGCTCTTGCGGTATCCATGACTTTAAATACGACTACTGCCCCAATCTCAACCGGATTCCCCTCGGCATCGTTTACCTTGAGCGTCTGGCTATTAAAGTTACGCACCTTTAGCGAGATTTTAGCTTTGCTCGTCAGCGGCAGCACCATCCATAGGCCACTCTCCAGAACGGAACCCATATAGGTACCAAACAACGTTACAACCTTCGCCTCGTTCGGCTGTACGATCATAAGCGAGGATAGGCATAAGGCTGATAGCAACACCAAAAATATGCCAACTCCTATCATTAAGCCGGAAGGTTGATTCTGCGACGTTTGAGATATGAATAGATATATCCCCCCTGCTCCAGCGACAATGGCAAATAACAGAGCCATATAACCACTCACATACCAAGCCTTTTTCTCCTTCATGACACCCACTCCTTCAACGGAATATATATATTGTTTTGATATAAAAATGATATCACTTTTTACAAATATAAGCAATCGATATAGCCGCCCTTTTCTAAAAAAAGATTTGACCCTTACACTGATGTCAGGGTTTATACTACAATTAAACCATTTCATAACCCCGGGGGTACCACATGAAAATCGGTGAATTGTCACAACAAACAGGCGTCAGTGTTCGCTCACTTCGCCATTATGAACATTGCGGATTACTCACATCCGTCCGCCAAGCGAACGGTTATCGAGAATACTCACCTCTTGCAGTTGAGACGGTAGAGAGCATCAAGCTGTATTTGAATCTGGGCTTAACAACGGAGCAAATTGCCGGTTTTCTTACCTGCGTGCTTCAAAATAAAGAAGCATTTTGCTCCGAGGTGCTGCCGGTGTACCACAAAAAGCTGGCGGATATCGATCGGCAAATCATAGAACTTAGCCAGATCAGAATCAATTTGCTCGATCGAATCGCTTCGCTTACGAAGACGGAACCTGAACCTAATATATAGGAGGAGAAATAAAAATGGCTATGATTAATGCAGATTCAGAGCACACACTCGACTCAGCCCTAAGCCAAGGAGTCGTTCTTGTCGATTACGCTGCGCCTTATTGCCCGCCCTGCAAAACCTTGCTAGGCGTCTTGGAGGAATTAGAGGAAGAAATGAACGGTGCGGCCCGTTTCGTTAAAGTGAACTGCGAGGACTTGCCAGCAGCCGCTTCCAAAGCTGGCATTCTCGGCACACCTACCGTGATTGTGTATAAAGATGGCGTACCGATGGATAAGCTCGTAGGTCTTCGTCCAAAATCAAACTATCAAGCAGTCCTCCAAAAATATTTATAAATCTAACTGCAATCGGTGGCTATGAAATGATTATGTTTGGACTGGAATTTCTCCCGTTATTCTAACGGTTTCAAGCCATTTTCGGCATTTAATCCGGAATTAGAGGGAGAAATCCCATCTAACTCAAGTGAGAAGAAAACATCTATAATTTTAAACTTCAACAAAAAAAGCGCCTCCTCCTAAATCAGGAGGGGGCGTACTTTCTTGCTGTTTCCTCAAACAGTTAAATACTTGCGAATAACCTCGTCGTCCAGCGACTCCAATCCGCCCTCCCAAGCAATCGCACCTTTCTCCAGCACATAGAAATAGTCACCGACGCTCTTCACGAATTCCAGGCTCTGCTCCACCAGCAGGATGGCCGTCTTGCCATCCGCCTTTATTGAGCGGATAACGTCCCTGATGTCGTCTACAATCGAAGGCTGAATCCCCTCACATGGCTCATCTAGCAGCAGTACCTCCGGTTTAGAAGCAAGCGCCCTTGCGAACGCAAGCTGCTGCTGCTGTCCGCCGCTCAGATCACCCCCGCGGCGCGTATACATCGTCGGCAGAACAGGAAACTTTGCTATCGCTTCATCCGGGACAGCTGTCAGCTTCGTCCGCGAAGCCTCCAAGCCCAGCAGTAAATTCTCATAAACCGACAGCTGCGCAAATATTTCACGCCCCTGCGGCACATAGCCAATGCCGCTTTTTGCCCTTATTCCTGGCGCTTTCTTCGTAAGGTCAGAGCCATTGTAGGAAACCGTCCCCACGCGGGCCTTCAACAGCCCCATAATGCTCTTCATTAGCGTCGTCTTCCCAACGCCGTTACGTCCCAGTAAACAGACGACCTGCCCCTGCTTTACCTTTAGCGACACCTCGCGCAATATTACACTCTCGCCATACCCGGCCTCAAGCTGTTGAACGGCTAACATCGGCATCCCGCCTTTTCCCCAGATACACTTCCGCTACGCGATCATCCCGTTGAACCTCATCCATCGAGCCTTCCTTAAGGAGCCTTCCTTCATGCATGACCGTTACCTTGCTCGCAAAATTTCGGACAAATTCCATATCATGCTCCACGACAACAACCGAACGCTTGCGCGCAATCTGATGGAGCAGCTCGCCCGTCTTATCCGTTTCCTTATCCGTCATTCCCGCAACCGGCTCATCCAGCAGCAAAATTTCCGGTTCCTGCAGCAGCATCATCCCAATTTCAAGCCACTGCTTCTCCCCATGCGACAGCCCTCCGGCGCGCCATTCCGCTTTTTGCTGCAGACCAATCATCGCCAGCTGTCCATCAATGCGCGAGCGTTCCTCCTCGGCCATCTTTGCGAACAGCGTCGCAAACACCGACCGTTTCTGACGCATCGCGATCTCCAAATTTTCAATGACCGTCATGGAAGGAAAGATCGAAGGCGCCTGGAACTTCCGGCCGATGCCAAGCTCGGCAATCTGATGCTCTTTCTTTTTCGTAATATCCACCTTGCCATGAAAGGTAACCCTCCCCATCGATGGCCGCACTTTGCCGCAAATCACATCCAGCATCGTTGTCTTTCCCGCACCATTGGGACCGATAAGAAAACGAAGCTCGCCTTTCTCCAGCTTTAAATTCATCCCTTGAACCGCCTTAAACCCGTCAAATTCAACCGTTACATCATCACACAGCAGGATTGCGGACTCCTTCATGCTTCGGTTCCCTCCTCTTTTTGCGGAACTTGATTTGACTGACCAGACCAGCTACGCCCTTAGGCATAAAGACGACAACGACAACAAACAACAGCCCCATAAAGAAAAGCCAGCCTTGCGGATACGCCGTGCTGAATTCACTTTTGGCCCAGTTCATGAGAATCGCACCCAGCGCCGCGCCAACGAGCGTTCCTCGCCCTCCAATGGCTACCCATAGCACCATTTCAATCGACGGCACAATGCCCAGCATGGACGGCGATATAATGCCGACATGCAGCACGAACAGCATACCTGCTATACCCGCGATAGCAGCAGAGATCGTAAAAACAACCATTTGATAAATTGCTGGATTGTATCCGATAAAACGAACACGGTTCTCGCCATCCCGAATAGCCCGAAGCACCTTGCCGAAGCGACTGCCGATGATATAACGACAGAACACGAATATGCCGATTAGAGCTACAACCGTTATATAATAGAGCACCCGCTTCGTTTCTGGTGAACCAATTGAGAACCCTAGAACAGTAGAATAACCGGTTAACCCGTTCGTTCCGCCCGTAAATGCCTGCTGACCTATAAGAAGCGTCGTAGTAATGATAACCAGAGCCTGCGTCAAAATGGTGAAGTAAACGCCGCGTATCCGGTTGCGGAACGTCACGTAACCAAGAATTAAAGCAAGCAGCGCAGGAATGGCTATTCCCATGGCGACGGCAAACCAGAAGCTTTGGAATGGCTGCCAAAACAAAGGAAGCTCCTTCAAGCCGCTCCAGCCCATGAAATCCGGTGGCTTCCCTCCACTCGCCTCCAGCTTCAAATACATGGCCATCGCATAAGCGCCTAGCCCGAAGAAAATACCGTGACCGAGACTCAGAATACCGGTATAACCCCATATCAGATCAAGCCCGAGCGCCACAATGGCAAAGGCCAGAAATTTCGCCAGCAAGTTAAGCCTGAAATCACTCACAAAGAGCGGTGCCGAGAAAAGCGCCGCGGCCGTGGCCGCATATCCAATCAGTATCCATATTCGCTGCGGAGTAAACTTTTGCAATCGCATGAGCCTCACACCTTTCTTATCCTAATCAAGCGACCGCGAGCGCATGGCTACAAGTCCCATTGGCCTCCATTGAAGGAATGCAACGATACAAACGAACACGAGCACCTTGCCAAGCGATGCATTCGTCCAATATTCGAATAAGGTATTAAACATACCGATCCCCATCGCTCCAAGCACCGTTCCAACCAGCTTGCCTACACCGCCAAGGACGACGACCATGAACGCATCAACGATATAATAGGTGCCAAGCGAAGGTCCGATCGGTCCGAGCAGTGTCAGTGCGCACCCGGCAATTCCCGCAATACCAGAGCCAATGGCAAAGGTCATGGCATCAACACGTCTCGTCGATACCCCAAGACAAGCTGCCATATCGCGATTTTGCATAACTGCGCGCATCCTCCGTCCCTCATGGCTTCTGTAAATATAGAAGTACATCGCTACTAGACAGGCAATAACGAGCGCGATAATAAAAATCCGTTTATAAGGAAGCAAAGTACCATCCATAATCTTCAGCCCGCCATTGAGCCAAGCTGGACTTGTAACCGCCACGTTCGGAGCGCCGAAGATTGATCTTGCCAGCTGCTGGAGAACCAGCCCGACTCCCCAGGTTGCCAGCAAGCTATCGAGCGGACGGCCATATAAGAAACGGATCAAGGACATTTCAAGAATAAGGCCAAATACGAAAGCAATAGCGAAGCTCACAGGAACCGCCAATACGAAATACCAATCGAACATTGATTTGGGTAAATAATCATGGAACAGGTTTTGCGTTAAATAGGTTGAATAAGCGCCAATCATAATGAGCTCGCCATGTGCCATGTTGATGACCTTCATTAATCCAAACGTGATCGCAAGCCCCAAGGCAACTAGTAGGAGAATAGAGCTGATACTTAAACCGTTGAACAGCTGCAGCAGAAATAATTCCATGTGACCGCTCCTTTCATGCGTAAATGGCTTACGCCTATCTCTGTCGCAAAAAAACAGAAGGGAAGCATTCGAAGCGATCGAATACTCCCCCATGTATTGCTGCGTATTAGACCATAGCTTGCTTATGAATTATTCCGTCGGCTGAATGCTAGCTGCCCATTCATAGCCTTTCAAGTAGGGATCCGGCTTCACTGCTTCACCCGAATTCCACAATTCCTTGAATTGGCCATTGGCCTGCACTTCGCCAATACGTACGGTTTTGTAAATGTGCTGCGTTGCTCCATCAATTTTCACTTTTCCTTCTGGAGCATCCCACTCCAGCTCTTTTGCCGCTTCTTTCACCTTATCCACTTCCGTCGAGCCTGCTTTCTCTACAGCTGCTGCCCATAAGTACACTGCTGTGTAACCAGCCTCGATTGGATCAGCCGTAACACGTTCATCGCCGTATTTCTTTTTGTAATTTTCAACGAAAGTTTTGTTAGCCGGCGTATCCGTCGTTTGGTAGTAATTCCATGCCGCCAAATGACCTTCCAGCACATCAACGCCAATACCGCGAATCTCTTCCTCTGCAACAGAAACTGATAATGTCGTTAGATCCTTTGCCGTAATACCCGCATCCTTCAATTGCTTGAAGAAGGCTACGTTGCTGTCGCCGTTTAAGGTGTTGTATACCACATCCGGTTTAGCCGCCTTAATCTTGCTGATCAGCGTACTATAATCGGTATGGCCGAGCGGAGTATACTCTTCGCCCACCAGTTCGCCGCCTTCCGCTTTCAACTGTTCTTTAATGACGAGGTTTGCCGTGCGGGGGAAGACATAATCCGATCCGAGCAAATAAAATTTCTTGCCGCGGTTTTCGAGCAGCCAGGAGACCGAAGGTACGATCTGTTGATTGGTCGTTGCACCTGTGTAGAAAATATTAGGGGATGATTCCAAGCCTTCATACTGGACGGGATACCAGAGCAAGCCGTTCAGCTCCTCGAATACCGGCTTCATCGCCTTCCGGCTTGCGGAAGTCCAGCCGCCGAATACCGTAGCTACCTTATCTTCGGAGATCAGCTTGCGCGCTTTCTCTGCAAAGGTCGGCCAATCCGACGCTCCATCCTCAAGCACAGGTACGATTTTTTTGCCTAACACACCGCCAGCTGCATTAATCTCGTCGATAGCCATCATTTCCGCATCGATAACCGACACCTCGCTAATGGCCATCGTGCCGCTCTGCGAGTGAAGAATGCCGACTTTAATTTCCCCCTCCGCGCTTCCACCTGTATTTGCTGCATTGGTCGGTTTATCCGTTTCTGAGTTCGTAGATGCCGGTTTGTTGTTTCCTCCGCAGCCTGCCAATACAATCGTTAAAGCCACAAGCAACAAGCCGCATTGATAAAACATTCTCTTTTTCATCTTCCCACTCCCCAATTCTATGTATTTATCTGTTTTTTCCGAACGATCAAGCCTTTTGCAACTCCATCGTTCGTGCTTTCATTATAGATTGACCATTATATGGATGTCAATATACTTTACACCAAAATTTTCAGGGGGTAGATTTTTTATAAAAAATAGGAATTTAGGGGTATTTTTATTCGATTTACGTTAGGTATTTTGACCTTACTGACGTATGGATCTCTTCTTATATGTTCGATTTAGATTATTTATGACAGATATCATTACATATATAAAAGAAATAAAAAACCCATCTCAAGGCATGTGCCTTAAGATGGGTTTACTTGTTACATATCCGTATTATTTCTTATTCTCGTCCGCTCTTGCGATAAGCATATCTACGATTAGATCGACCTGTCCGCTTATAGCGAGTGGGTCATAACGATAGAAGGTATCAAAATCGTTTTCAAAATACTGATTGTTTTTTACTGCGTCCAAACCTTTCCATACGGCCAGGTCTGTCAATTGTTTTATCGCCTCGCCCTTTTTCTCCGGATCATA
Source organism: Paenibacillus luteus (assembly GCF_006542765.1). GTDB lineage: Bacteria > Bacillota > Bacilli > Paenibacillales > Paenibacillaceae > Pristimantibacillus > Pristimantibacillus luteus. The sequence continues at coordinate 30,396 of NZ_SKCD01000027.1, read as the reverse complement.
AACGGTCATGAACATGTAGTCCGCCGCATATTCAGGCAATGCTTCTTTGGACAGCTGGAAGAATCCGCCGTTTGCATCTACTTGTTTTTTGATGGAATCGGGAATTTTTAATCCCAATGCGTTATATACCGCTTGACCCGAGCGCCCCGAATTTTCTCCGAACATCCAGATTTCGCCTTTGTCGGTCAACTCAAAAATACCAACCGTCGTATTCTCATCTACGATACCTTTCAGCTTCTCGCGGCCTTCCTTGGCCTTTTGGTCATAGGCTGTGATGAATTGTTCTGCCTTCTCTTTGTCTCCGACAATATCGCCAAACAACCGTACGCTCTCATAGATATCCGATGCCGTGCCGTAAGGCAGATATAGTGTAGGAGCGATTTTGGACAAGGATTCATAGCTCTCGTCATACATCACCACGATTAAATCAGGCTTTAGTTCCAATACTTTCTCCACATTAATTGGAGCTCCTACATCCGCAACGTCCTTCAACTGCTCAGCAATAAACGGATTGTCGAAAGCGCTTGGCTCCACGCCAACCACATTTGCCCCTACCGACAACAGTTCCCCGCCGTAATAGTCGGTAACAACACGGAGTGGTTTAACCGGAATCTGAACAGCGCCCTTCGTTGTATCGAAGCTGCGGTACTCAGCCACAGGTGCTTCCGTTGGCGCTGGCGCTTCCGTTTCTGCCGGTGTATTCGTCGAAGTTTTGCTATTTGTTGTATTATTCGCTCCCCCGCAGGCAGATACGAGTACAGACAGCATAAGAATTAACGCACTAATGAATAACAACGATTTTCTCTTTAACATGATGAGCCTCCCTAGTTACGTTCAACAACAATTTCGCATTTGTGATAATGCGAATCATTATCGTTAGAAGCATATCAGATGGCTTCATTCATCGTCCATAGATAAAAGTCACCATGTCATATGGATTATTGTCACCTGCTTATTGGGACAAAAACAACTGGGCCAACAGTACTGTAAGCTTCTGCAAGGAAACGCCATCGTTAGAGAACCATTTATTTACCGGAATGGAATACATTCGATTCTTCCTAACAGCGGGTAGCTGCTGCCACATTTCGCTCGCCAATAAACGGTTCGTATTTTCCATTCCAGCCTCGTCATATATACTAACCACCATATGATCAGCCGCGTAGCCAGGAAGCTCCTCCAGCGATATAATTTTGCTTTTCCCCACATCCAGCACATTTTGCTTGAGCGCAGCAGGCGGCGTACATCCTAGTGCGTCATATAAAGCATAAGCCCCACGGTCCTGCCTGCTAAGCGCATACACATTACCGTCTGCAATTTCATAGGCAGCAACCGTTTCTCCCGCTTCAATCACATGCTCAAGCTTGCGTCTTAACTGGCCAGCCATATGGTTAAACTGATAAATCCAATTTTCCGCCTCACGCTGCTTTCCAACAATTTGCCCAATCATTCGCATTCGTTCCAGCGGGCTTATTTCTTCCCACGATTGTGTAATAACTGGCGCGATTTCACGAAGTTGGCGAAGCTGGTCTGCTCTGAAATAATTAGGCGCAACGATAATATCCGGCTGCAGCATGCGCACCTTATGACTCTCCCATTCTTCGAAAGACGGGATGTCGGCCAACTCGCTCCTCAGCAGCTGTGAGTGTCGAACCAAACGTGCATCTACGCCAACCGGCGTAATGCCTAAGGCCAACAAAGTGCCGATATATTGAAAAGCCACGATGCGCTTAGGACTTTGACGAAATTCAGTTGGATAACCGCCCGTCGCTTGCTTGAATTTCCGGCTAAAATACAAGGCATCCGCATATCCCACTTCCGATGCGATCTCATTAATATGGCTGCTGGTAATCGACAGGAGCTCTTTTGCCTTATCTATACGAATTTGCAAAATATAATCCGACAAGCTTTTTCCCGTCTCCTTATGAAATTGCTTAGATAAATAATGCGGATGGTAGCCGGTTAAATGCGCCAGAAAGGGGCGTTCCAGCTTCGTATTGTAATTTTCCTTTATGTAGTGAATGGCCTTTTGTATCGGTGTTGCGTGATTATATTGAGGGATTTGCCGATTTGTAATCAGTACCTCTTGCAGCAGCTCAAGCAGCAATCTCTGACCCTCCAAAGGGTTTTCGGTGGCCTCAGATTCATAATCTTCAATAATGGCCTTGAATAGGCCAATCAAAACGCCAAAGCGGTTAGTCGCAATCAAACCGTTGCTTGGGAGCCCTTCGCCATCCTGTTGATAAAAAAGCCGATCTTGCGTATCTTCCATCAGCTTGTAAGGCGTGAATTGAATCATATAAAGATGCAGATCAGACTGGCCAGAGCTGGATATAACAACATTGGCTCCCCCGTGAGCAAACAGGAGACAGCCAAAACTTAGCTCATATTGTTGGTCATTCATCTCCATTACGCCGTGGCCCTCGCCAAGGAGAAATAGGGCAGGAGCCTGTATCACCATTTCCTTGGATGGATCAGGGAACTTCAAAACAACGCTTCTCGCTTCTCGCAGCACATATTGATTCGTCTTCACCCGTCAATCAGCCCTTGCTTCGCATATTTTTCAGAAAAAGACCCCTTAACCAGCTTGCGGTTAAAGGGTCTGAATCGAGTATCTTCAAGCTTATTTTGTCGCAGGTGCATCCGTTGCTGGTGTTTCCTCACCAGCTGGAGCATCGCTTGCCGGTGTGTCGCCAGCAGGGGCGTCACTCGCAGGAGCCTCTTCTTCCGCTTTAGGAAGCTTAATGACGATCTCTTGCTTCGGAAGCTCGTCCGTCATGAATTTACTCATTTTCTCGTTAGCAAGCACGCTTCTTACCGGCTCTTTTCCTTCATCAGTAAGATCAGCGTAAGCTGGCGTATCACGTTTCTCAACAAGAATAACATGGTAGCCAAACTCTGTTTCCACAGGGTCGCCAACAACGCCTATCTCTTGTTTAAATGCCGCCTGTTTGAACTCTTCTACCCAATTGCCGTTTTGTTGGTCAACGTATTGTCCACCTTTGTCTTTCGAGCCTGTGTCATCGGAGTATTCTTTAGACAATTCTGCCCAGTCTCCGCCAGCCACAAGCTTTTCTTTCACTTCTTTGGCACGAGCCAAAGCTTCTGCATCCGTACGAAGCTCTTTTTTCTCCTGCGTTGTTGGGTCGGTTGTTGATGTAGCAACCAAGATATGACGAACGGTAACCTTCGCATAATTGACTAGGTTTTTCTCGTATTCTGCTTTCATTTCATCGTCTGTTACTTGAGCATTCATATGTGCGGACACTTTAGAAGTCAGCAGCAGAAAGTTTTCCATATCTTTGTTTTTCAATTTCTTCTCGTCTACCGATGCTTTTAGATCAGCGTTTTGCTTCAGAGCGTCTTTATATTGTGTCATTTGCTCTTTGACATCCGCTTCAGCTTTCTTCACGGACTCGTCAGAAGCTTGGCTTCCCAGAATTTTGTACGAGATATACTGCTGGAGCAACTGCTCCTTAAATTGCGGAATTTCAATAATTTGCGCATAAGTTGGCTGCATGATCGTGAATACGTCCAGATACTTGTTGAACTCCTTATCGGTTACGCTGCCGCCCTTATAAGTTGCAACCTCTGTCTCTTTCGCGCCGCATGCCGCCATCGTCAAGACCAGCACGACTGCCACGATAAGCAGCGCGCCTTTGCGCCATGCCGATTTGCGTGAACTGTGTAACATGTTGAATCCCCTTTCATCTTATGAACTTGTTAGTATTGTATCAGAAAAGGGACGCAGAAAGCGAATATTGTCTATGGCGACACATTTTGCAATTTGTCCGTTTGGACAAGAACATCTTTATAGCCTTGCAAAAATTGTTCGATCATATGAATCTTTTGCTCCATATTCAATCCCTTGCCCCGCAGCAATATACTAGGGTTTGGCTCCTGATCGCTGCTCTGTTTAAATCGGTTCTCATGCTTCAAGCAAAGCTGGTCCACTTTCTTCCGGTCAATTCTTCGCTTCTCGTTGACCGCGAAGCGAAGAAGCAAGTCATCGCCTTTCCCGCCAAACTGCTCGATGCCATACAAGGTGCCGTACACTTTAAGTCTGGCTACAGCAAGCAAATTGCTAACCGCCTGCGGCAAATCTCCAAAGCGGTCAACCAGCTCGTCGATCACGTCATCCGATTCTTCAAACGTACGAATAGCGGCGACTTTTTTGTAGATTTCGATTTTTTGAATGCTGTCGTAAATATAATCCGATGGCAAATATGCGTCTATGCTCACGTCGATAAGTGTGCTCACCGGCTTCTCTTCCTTAACTTCTTCCCCACTCATCTCGGCTTTGCGCTTAGCGATCTCGTCAGCCAGCATTTGGGAGTACATATCAAAGCCGACAGAGGCGATGAAGCCATGCTGCTCTGCCCCAAGCAAATTGCCCGCTCCGCGAATCGATAAATCACGCATTGCTATTTTGAAGCCGGACCCGAGCTCCGTAAATTCCTTAATGGATTGCAGACGCTTCTCCGCAACCTCCGTCAGCACCTTATCCCGCTGGTACGTAAAATACGCATAGGCAATCCGGTTTGACCGGCCTACGCGCCCACGCAGCTGATAGAGCTGCGAGAGGCCCATCTTGTCCGCGTCATGCACAATCAACGTGTTGACGTTCGGAATATCGACGCCTGTCTCAATGATGCTCGTGCTGACAAGCACATCGGACTCCCCGTCCAGAAAGTCGAGAATCGTCTTCTCAAGCTCCTGTTCCGACATCTGTCCGTGCCCGACAGCGACTCTAGCACCGGGGACGAGCGCGTTAATCTGCTCGGCCATTTGATAGATGCCCTGTACACGATTATAGAGATAATAGACTTGGCCGCCGCGGGCAAGCTCGCGCTCAATCGCTTCACGCACCAAGGATGGACTGTACTCCACCACGTACGTTTGTACAGGAAAGCGATTTTCCGGCGGTGTCTCAATAACCGACAAATCACGCACGCCGAGCATCGACATATGCAAGGTCCGCGGAATCGGAGTCGCTGTAAGCGTAAGCACATCGACATTGGTTTTCAGCTTCTTCAGCTTCTCCTTGTGGGATACGCCAAAGCGCTGCTCCTCGTCGACAATCAGCAGACCTAATGATTTGAAAATAATATCCTGGGACAGCAGACGATGAGTGCCAATGACTACATCAACAGTTCCCGCCTTCAGCCCCTTCATTGTCTCATTCTGCTCCTTGCGGGAGCGGAACCGGCTAAGCACCTGCACGTTGATCGGATATCCCGCGAAGCGCTCGCGGAATGTCTCATAATGCTGCTGCGCCAAAATCGTCGTCGGCACCAGCACCGCTACCTGCTTGCTGTCCATAGCCGACTTAAAGGCTGCGCGGATCGCGACCTCCGTCTTGCCGTAACCTACGTCACCGCAGAGCAAACGGTCCATCGGCTGGGTTTTCTCCATGTCCTTCTTGATCTCTTCGATCGCACGGAGCTGGTCACGCGTCTCGTCATAAGGGAACATAGCCTCGAATTCATTCTGATACGAGGTGTCTTGTCCAAAGGCATAGCCCGGTGCCGTCTGGCGCTCGGCATACAGCTTGATCAAGTCGTCTGCAATATCCTGTACAGATGCTTTTACTTTGCTCTTCGCACGCGTCCATTCACTGCCGCCAAGCTTGTTGACCTTCGGCTCCTTCTCCTCGTTGCCGACATATTTCTGAATCATATCTACTTGCTCTATCGGAACCGACAGCTTATCGCCGCCAGCGTAGAGGATATGGAGGTAATCTTTATGGATACCGGCAATTTCAAGCGTACCGATACCTACATACTTGCCGATTCCGTGATTATGGTGAACGACGTAATCGCCAACCTTAAGCTCGGTATAGCTTTTGATTCTCTCGGCATTATCGACTTTTTTGTCCAGCTTGCGCGCTTTGCGCTGCTTCTGCGAGAACATCTCGCCTTCAGTAATAATAACCAAATGGGAGGATGGCAGCTCGAACCCGGACTGCAAATTACCTTCCAGCAGAGTAGGCGTCTCTATGCTGTAATCGTCGAGTACACGGCGCATTCTCTCCATGCGCTCCGAGTTTCCGGCCAGCATCATCACTGTAGCGCCTGTCTTGCGCCAACGCTCCATTTCCGATTTCAGCACATTCATTTGCCCATGGAAATTTTGCATCGACCGGCTAGTCATATTCAAAATGTTTTGCGGCTGAGAATGTGGGATTTGTCTAAGGAATAAGGACAGAAACAGCGTCGGGAACGGACGATGATGCAAAATCTCATCAGTGTCGCGCGCAAGTGCAAAGCCCGGCAAAGACTTGCCGTTTTGAAGCAAATGCATCGACCACTCGGCTTCGTCCCGTTCGAGCTGCTTAGCTGTCTCTATTAATCGCGTTGGCTCATCTAGTATAAGCAGCGTATCGCTTGGCATATAGTCGAGTATCGTTTGCCGCTCTGGATAGAGCAGTGAAATATATTTATAAATCTCTGGAAAATAGACATGCTCACGCAGCCGCTCCAGTTCCCCGCCCAGCTCCGTCCGTAGACGATCCTTTGCCGTGCGGTCTGTCATCTTATCAAGCTGCTGCTCGAGAAGCTTCTGCGCATGATTGGCCGCAATCTCCATACGGCTGCCTTCTGCCATAAGCTCCTGACAAGGAAGAACCACATAAGAATCCAATCGGTCGGATGAACGCTGGTCAGCAGGATCGAAAGCGCGGATGGAATCAACGTCATCCCCAAACCACTCAATCCGGTAGGCTTGCGATGCTGTCAACGGATAAAAGTCGACAATCCCGCCCCGCACGCTCATTTCACCTCTCAGCTCCACACGATCGGCTCTTGTATATCCAAGAGCTGTCATTTGGCGCAGGAAGGTGTCAATCGGCAGCGAGTCGCCAACCTTGACTTCGATTTGCGCCTCCGCCATCACACTGCTTATAGGCAAATAACGCCGTACCCCTGAGAAAGGCACGACAACAATCCCACGGTAGCCTTTGGACAGCTTGATCAGCACATCCATGCGCTGCGCCAGCGTCTCAGGACTTGAGATCGCCGCTTCAGCAGCAACCAGCTCATTGGCGGGATATAACAACACCATTTCTGACGATAGACATTCCTGCAAATCCTCTGCAATCTTCTGCGCAGAGAACATATTATGCGTCACAACGAGCATCGGACGCTCTACATCCTCCTGCAGCGCTGCAATGAGCACTTGCCTGGAAGAGCCTGCGAGACCAGAAATCATCTGCTCGCGCATGCCTTTACGAATACCGGATATAACGGACTGTACGTCCGAATCCGCGGCAAAAGCTTTAATTAACGCTTTCAACGTTTGCGACACCCCGTTTCTTTACACAATCGGAGAGTGATACGATCGCTCCCTGTACATTGAAAATAAGCCTCAGCCGTCCGCTAAGGCTCATACTATTCACTTTCCGTCATTGAAGAGGATTAGCTACCAAATGGAGCTCCGGGTTCGCGTCAATCGCCTCTCGGCAATAATCGCAGACCACTTTGACCGTTACATCTCCATTTGGGTCATACGCTATTATATCGCTGCGCTCTTCGGGGGTCAAGAAATGGAAACCAAGCTGATGCTCTGTTATATCGGACCCGTGTAAAGATCCCATTGAAGTTTTGCAATGCCGACAAATATAGTTTACAGCCATATGTATGCCTCCTGAACGGTCGTTATACCCTTCAGTATGCCCGCAATATCATAAACTAACAGATTATCGGTTAAACTTTGCCATCGTTTCTTCAAATGGCGCCTTTAGTCTGAACTCAATAGCGTCACATGCATCCGCGATCATGGTTTCGAGCTTGTCCTTTTCACTTTTTGGAAAAGAGGACAGAACATAATCCGCAATATTCATGCCCGGCTGTGGACGCGAGACCCCCATCCGAACACGGTCGAATGTCTGCGTCCCCAAATGCTGAATCAGCGACTTGATTCCGTTATGGCCGCCCGCGCTCCCTTGGTAACGCAGTCTCAGCTTGCCGATCTCCGTGTCAAGATCATCATAGACAATGACCCCATCCTCCAAATCGGCTTTAAAATAATCCATAAACGACCGGACGGACTCTCCGGATAAATTCATATATGTCATCGGTTTAATCAAGATCACCTTTGTGCCCTGCACATTGCCTTCCCCGATTAAAGCTTTGCATTTGCTTTGGGTTACGCTGATTCCCCAACGTTTGGCCAACTCATCAATCACCATAAAACCGACATTATGCCGGGTTCCTTGATAAGCGGTGCCGGGATTTCCTAGTCCAACAATCCACTTCATGGCTTACTCCACTCCTTCTTTACGGTCAAATGTATCATAATCTATTGTAAGCGTAAACGGCTGGAGTCGCCAGTGGCTGCACAATCAACAAACAGCGCCGTCCTGAGAGGAACGGCGCCGGGATTTATTTAATATGACGAGCCGATTACAGGCTCTTAACGCCTTCAAGCTGCTCTTCTTTGGAACGAGACTCCGCCTCGGCAAGCTCCACGGCAGCATCCTCCGCTTCTTCCTCCGTAAGCTCCTTCTGCGGCGCAAGAATGGTCAGCACCACTTGCTCCGGGTCAGCACTTAATTCTACGCCCTTAGGCAGCTTCAAATCGCCCACCAGAACGCTCTCTCCAACCGCTAGGGAAGAAATGTCTACCGTAACTGCATCCGGGATGTTGTTAGGTAAGCACTGCACCTCCAGCTCATGCATAACCACTTGCAGAACGCCGCCTTCTCTCACGCCTTGGGAATCCCCCTCGGCCTGAATGCGGACATTGGCTTTTACGTTTTCGTTCATATTGATTTGATGGAAATCGACGTGAAGCACTTGGCGGTTTAGAGAGTCACGTTGAATCTCTGAAATCATAACCGAAGTTTTTCCGTGTGATGGCACATTTATTTCAAGCACCGCATTGGGATGGGAACGAAGCAGCGATTGCAGCTCCTTGCCGTCCACCGTCACCTGTGCGGCATTACTCAACTGTTTTCCATAGATAACGCCGGGAACTTTACCTTGGAGCCGCAATTGGCGCAATTCACCTTTCGTCGTACCAGTTCGTTGATCCGCATTCATAGCTATCGCCATATTGATTACCTCCTAAAAGTTTTGTGAAGCAAAACTTACTTCGTAAGCATACGCCTAGTTTTGTGAAGCAAAACTTACTTCGTAAGCATACGCCTAGTTTTGTGAAGCAAAACTTACTTCGTTTTTTGAATTCCCTATAACTTACCCACTTTGGCGAAAGGTTAAACTTTGCTCCATTAAAAAATTGAAAAGTAACATTAACAATCAATTTTTGATCGAGTCTACTCAGCACAAAAAAAAAGCAGAAGCAAATTCATGGTTTCGAATTTGCTTCTGCTTCTCGTATATCATTGCCGATTGTCTATTGCTGCTTCTTCTCTTTTTTGGCTTTCGCCCGTCCGCGAATCTTATCCGCATAACCTGCTTTATTCACTTGACGCTCACGTGCGATCGCAAGATCGCCGGCAGGCACGTCATGCGTAACGGTTGACCCTGCAACAACATAGGCGCCATCGCCAATTTTTACAGGAGCGATCAAGTTGACGTTGCTTCCGACAAAGGCGTTGTCGCCAATCTCCGTCACAAACTTATTGTAGCCGTCATAATTGACGGTTATAGCTCCGCAGCCGATATTGACATCCTTGCCTACTTTAGCGTCGCCAACATAGCTCAGATGCGATACTTTGCTTCCATCGTCCAGCGTAGCGTTTTTCAGCTCGACGAAATCGCCGATTTTGCAGCCCTTGCCAAGCTTTGAGCCTGGACGCAGATTTGCGTAAGGACCAACTGTGCTTTCATCGCCAACAACCGATTCCGCCACAACGGAATATTTAATCGATGCACCATTTCCAATCGTGCTGTCCGAAATATCTGCTTGCGGTCCGATCACGCAGTCTTCTCCAATTACCGTTGAACCGCGCAATACCGTACCAGGATAAATAACCGTATCCGCTCCGATTTGAACTCCCGCTTCAATGTACGTCGATGAAGCGTCAATAAGAGTGACCCCGCCGAGCAAATGGTTGCGGTTTATGCGTTCACGCATGAAACGCTCCGCTTCAGCCAGGGCAACGCGGTCATTCACGCCAATGGCTTCAGCCAGGTCAGAGGTGCAATAACCCTGAACAGACTCTCCAGATTCGCGGAATAGGCCTATCACATCTGTCAAATAAAATTCACCTTGCGCATTGTTGCTCGTCACGTTTGCGAGCGCGGCAAATAGTTTCTTGTTATCGAAGCAATACGTACCTGTATTGATTTCGTTTACAGCCGCCTCTTCCGGCGAGCAATCCTTCTGCTCTACGATACGTTGTACCGTGCCGTCCGCGCTCCGAATCACCCGTCCATATCCCGTAGGATCTGCAAATGCCGCTGTAAGCACGGTTCCAGCCGCACCACTTTCTACGTGCAGCTCAAGCATCGCGCTTATCGTCGACGCTTGTACCAGTGGTGTATCGCCGCAAATGACGATGGTCGTGCCTTCCTCGCCGCCTAGCAAAGCTTCCGCCTGACGGACCGCATGCCCCGTACCGAGCTGCTGTTCCTGCAAGACGTATTCCGCGCCATCTCCCAAATAGGACTTAACCATTTCCGCGCCGTAGCCAACGATAACCACTGACCGCTCCGCTTTTGCTTCCTTCACTACATCCAGCACATGAGAAACCATCGGCTTACCGCATACCGGATGCAGCACTTTATATAATTTCGACTTCATTCGCTTGCCCTGTCCCGCAGCAAGCACAATAGCCATAACTTTCAAATCCAAGACCTCCTAAACATACTATGAATGATAGTTTAAGCAATACACGCTACTAATAGCAAACTATTAATTTTATGAAGATGAAACGGCTATCGCCATTCTTTGGCGGCGCGGCGCATTTCATTCGAGCAATATAGAGAATGTATGACCTAAGGATATACTCTCCTATATTTTTAAAAAAGAAACAAGTTTACTTCATAACAAATCGGTTTAACTATACTATATTCCATTATACGAATGTGTGACTTAATTTCCAAGCGCGTTACGCCTAATCCAGTCTTTGAATCGGGCCGCTTCTCTGCTCAAAAAAAAGAAAAGAGAGCCATAGCCCTCTTTTCCTACAACCCCAAAAACAAGAAATGCTTTGTTAAGCTCCTTCTTCAATCGCAACTTCTTCTGCTGCACGCTCATATTCAGCGAGAACAGCAGCCTGGATTTTCTCCCGGGTGGTTGAAGAGATCGGATGAGCGATATCCCGAAATTCTCCATCCGGAGTACGTTTGCTTGGCATTGCAACGAACATACCATTGTTTCCGTCGATGACACGAATATCGTGAACAACGAATTCATTATCAATAGTAATGGATGCGATCGCCTTCATACGCCCTTCGGAATTTACACGGCGGAGTCTGACATCAGTAATTTGCACTTGTGTTCACCACCTTTGTCTATCAGAGACTTGGTGTATACTTCCACGTTTTTGTGCCAATTCCTTCTACATTTTTGGTAAAATCATGCTCTATTTAAAATATTTTTTTGTATTTGAATCTTTTTCGTTTTCATTCGACAATTGTCGATGCAATGACCTCTATTTCGACAAGAACATCCTTTGGCAGCCTCGCAACCTCAACGGCTGAACGGGCTGGTTTATGCTCTCCGAAATAAGAAGAATAGATGCCGTTTACTGTCGCAAATTGATTCATGTCTTTCATAAAGACCGTTGCTTTTACAACATCCTGAAAGCTGGCACCAGCAGCCTCAAGCACGGCATCCAAATTGCGAAACACTTGATGGGTTTGCTCCTCAATACCGCCTTCGACAAGCTGCCCTGCCGCATCGAGCGGAATTTGTCCCGAAGTAAATAATAATCCTCCAAGCTTGATTGCTTGCGAATATGGTCCAATTGCTGCAGGAGCTTTGTCCGTAGCAATTACTTGAAGCTGCTGCTTCGTTGTCATTATGGTCCCAGCCTCTCTTAACAAGATGTGGTCGGCCTCAGATACGACCCACTATGCTTTAAAATAATTGCCCGGTACGACGGTCGTTTGCTTCGTCTTCATATCAACAGCCGTAAGCTTGGCAAGCGACACATAATCCTCAAGAAGCCGCTCCTCCAGCTCTACTTCGCCAGATTCAACAAAAACGCCTACGCCTGCTACCGTGGCCTTGAATTCAAACAGCAAATCCATCATGCCCTGAATCGTTCCGCCAGCCTTCATGAAGTCGTCAATAATTAAAACACGCGATTGCTCCTTAAGCGCCCTGCGAGCCAATGACATTGTCTGAATGCGTTTCGTTGAGCCAGACACATAGTTGATGCTTACTGCCGAGCCCTCGGTCACTTTATTATCCCGACGTACAATGACTACCGGTATATTCAAACAAGAAGCCGTTGCATACGCAAGCGGTATCCCCTTCGTTTCTACCGTCATAATGACGTCGATCTTCCGATCTGCGAACGCGGTCGCAAACATTCTGCCGACATCCGCCAGCAGCTCCGGTTGTCCTAGCATATCCGTTATATACAAATAACCGCCGGGAAGAACCCTCTCAGGCTGCTCTAACTGGCGGCATATGCTCGTCATAATGGTAAGAGCCGTCGTTTCTTGCATCTTGGGCGTATACTTGACTCCGCCTGCAGCTCCCGCATGTGTATGAAGCTCACCAATGCCTTCTTCCTCAAACACTTCTTTAATAATCGCTAGGTCCTCACTAATTGAAGACTTTGCCGATTGATATCGATCAGCAAATGCTGTAAGTGAAATTAACGTGTGGGGTCGACTTAACAGGTATTGGGTCATTTCTACCAACCGCGAGCTCCGTTTCAACTTCTTCAAACACATCTCCCCCCACTAAATCCGAATAATATAATGTCAATATAACATTTTTATACGGATTTAATCAAGAAGAACGTCAGTCTTATGTTAGCATTCTTACCACATAGACTTCTTTACAGAAGCCCCGGAGCCCATTATAAATGCGGGGGAGCTTGGCTTCCTTCGATACGAGACCGAATACGGTTGGTCCGCTTCCGGACATGAGAACCCCGTCGGCTCCTAGACGGATCATGCTTTCCTTCAACTGCATAACTTCCGGGTATACGTCGAGCGTAACCTTCTCCAGCACGTTGCCAAGCCCATCACAAATATCTGTAAATGAACCTCGCTCAAGTGCGCTGACCATATTAGAGATCGATGGATGCTCTTTGAGCTCGTTTGCCCGGAATCTCCCGTACACATCAGCCGTCGATACGTTAATTGGCGGCTTCGCTAGAACCACCCAACATTGAGGCGGATTGGCGATATGCTCAAGCTTCTCTCCACGGCCGCGGGCGATAGCTGTGCCTCCTGTCACACAGAAAGGAACATCAGAGCCTAGCTCAGCTCCAAGCGTGCACAACTCGTCCTCAGGGATCTGCAGCTTCCAAAGCCGATTAAGGCCTCTCAGCGCAGCCGCAGCATCGCTGCTGCCGCCAGCAAGTCCTGCTGCGACCGGAATTTTCTTGTCCAAGTGAATATAAACGCCTTGCTTCACATGATAACGCTCTTTAATAAGCCTGGCCGCTTGGAATGCCAGGTTCTTCTCGTCTAACGGTATGTAACCAACCTGACTTGAAATAATAATCGTATCTCTAGGGAGCTCTTCCATTTCAAGACGGTCGGCAAGGTCAACCATAGTCATAATCATTTCCACCTCATGGTAGCCATCATCACGCTTGCGGAGTACGTCGAGCAATAAATTAATTTTGGCAGGAGCTTTTTCATAAATTTTCATCCGATAAGTTCACCCGTTCGTTCGTAAGCTTAAGCATCATTATATCAAACCAACGCAATAAAAGCTAAGAGATGACAAACCGATCATTTTCGGCTGTCATCTTCTTAGCTTTTATGTACTGAACATGGCATGACTATTACGGCTGATTTGATTTAGCTGCAGCCTGTTCCGCCAGCTGTATCGCGCGTTTCACCATATTGCCAGCATCCTTCGCGCGTATACCGCCCCAGCCTTCCTGCTGCACCGTATCATAAAATCCAAGATCCTTGGCCAGCTCGTATTTCAACTGCTCTGACATGATCCCCCGTCTTCTGCGTCCCATCTTCATGACCTCCGAATCCAATTTTACATTGATTAAGCATATACGGCTGTTACTATTGCATAGATAGTATGCTTCAACCGGTATTGGACCATACATCAAACGAACGCCAGAGCAAATACATAAGCAGCCACTTCATCTCTATATATGCAAAAACAAAAAAAGAGCGCAGAAATCTCTGCGCTCACATGCCTGACTAGGCTATATATCATCTAATGTTGCAAATGGGCGATACGGACTTGACCTTCATCATTGCATACGGTCACTTCTACCGACTCAGTCAGTATATCCGCATAGCTGTATGAAACGCGCTTGAAAGCGTGTTGCTCTTCATCCAGCTTGACAATGAAAACAGAAGGGTAGGTTTCTTCCAACGTACCGGTTCGTTCGATGGTCTTTCGTCGGCCACCGTTCGCTCGAAGACGGATTTTGGAGCCAACATGAGCTTCCAAACTGCGTTTAATATCCAATAGCGCATTTTTTGCCATTGTCCACTACCACCTCTTTCCTTGTCCATTATAACCAAAAAGAGGAGGTTTGTCAAACAAAGCAAAATATTATATCAGCCGGAATATTTACTTGTCAACGGTGAATTCACCCATTTTTTAAAAAACCATGCATAAGCGAGCAAATTATATACATATTAAGAAGTTGCTTCAAAATAAAAGCACAAATTGAAGCTGAAAAAGCAATTTTTTATGTCTTTTCATTTTTACTTCTTATCATCCAGTCAGCTCTAAAATGGCTTATTGCTTCAATACGGAGGAGGATGAAGTTATCTTGGGCTTAGGCAAACCTACCCTGAAGCGGCCCATCGTCTCAATGCCTCCTACGCCGTCTATACCGCTTATTGTGCCGTGTATAACATCAGCCAAGTTAATCGTATCCTTGATCGACGTATAGCTTGCTTTGATGGCTATATAAACAGGATCGAGCGCATGAATCAATATGCGGCCAGGTGAGCTTGCAAAGTTGGACCCTACCTGCAGCAGCGCTTCAAAATGGGACTGGCAGGCTCCGGCTATGACGATCAGGCCGTCGCGATTTTTTTCGTAATCACGGGCAACGCGAACCGCATTAACGAAATGCTGCGAGTTTTTGTAGCTGCTGAGACTGTAGAGATCCATTTGCGCACGATTCTTCAAGACACCGTCATGACCGGTAATGACGACAATATCTGGTTGAATCTGCGGAAGCAGTCGGTAGAGCACATCAGCCATTTGGGATTCATGTACATGAAGTCCATGAGAAGGAACATGCATCGTGTTATACAATTGCATGCTCTTTTTCAAATAATTACCATCCCCATCAAGATGAAGTACCTTTCCGGGCACCTCAAAAAATGGCTGGCTCTGCTGCAACGCATGCCGAATACTATCCTCATTTTCCATGGCTTGACGTTCGCGCTCCGAATGCATGCGTTTCAATGAATCATTCACTTTAATTCGAACTTGCTGCACCGCTCTTGTCGATTCTGGGTCGCTTACAACCGACAGATCAGGAATCGGAGCATCCGCAAGCAATCGGTAGTCCGTGCCCTTCAGAACGGCAGTATGTGTACGAACATCTTCAACCTTGAATAGCACGTCACCGCCATACGATTTGCGGACGACCAGGTCCCCTTGCTTCATGGGTAAATCACCTCTTCGTCTATCCTATGGGCATGAGGCGAGAAAGGTGAGTATTTTATGCCGGAACCGCCTAAGCGCCCCAGCCTGCTTCTAGCATGCTGCGGCTAATGCGCGCGAATTCCTCAAGCGAAAGTGTCTCCCCCCGCCTGATTGGGTCTATGTCGTTCTTATGAAGCATCTCTGTTAATGCTTCACGACGCTCCTTACCTACGAAAGCAGTAAGATTGTTCGCTAATGTTTTCCGACGCTGTGCGAAGCTCGCTTGCACGACACGGAAAAAATGATCCTCGTCCGGCACATCAACCGCCGGCTTATCACGCAAGGATAACTTAATAACAGCTGAATCCACATTCGGTTGTGGAATAAATACCGTATGAGGCACCATACAGACCAGCTTAGGCACGCAATAGTACTGAACGGCAACGCTAAGACTGCCGTACTCCTTGCCGCCTGGCTTCGCTGCCATACGCTCGGCTACTTCCTTCTGGATCATAACAACAATATGCTCAAGCGGCAGACGCTCCTCAAGCAGCTTCATTAGAATCGGCGTCGTAACATAATAAGGCAGGTTAGCAACGACACTCACGCCAGACACCCCGGCAAATTGCTCCTCCAACAGCTGTTTCAGGTCCAGCTTAAGTACGTCGCCATGAATGACCGTCGTCTGCTCCTGATCAGCCAGAACCTCTTTGAGTATTGGAATTAAGCGATTATCGATTTCTACAGCCGTAACCTTGCCAGCTGCCTGTGCAAGCCGCTGTGTGAGCGCACCGATGCCTGGTCCAATCTCCAGCGCTCCCTTTGTCTCATCAAGTTCCGCAGCTGCAACGATATTATTAAGTATGTTCTGATCGATCAGAAAATTTTGACCTAAACTTTTCTTGAAAGAGAAGCCATACTTCGCAATAATCTCTTTGGTACGCTTGGGCGTACCCACTTCTATTTTAGCCGGCTTATCCTTGCTTTGCTGCTCTATATGCTCTTGACTGCTCATTAAGCTATCCCTCCAGTTCCTTTTCCATCTGCCGATAAGCCTCAGTAAATTCAGCCTTGCTAATACGGAAGCTTGTACAACGCTTATAGAACTGCTTGCCGTTCGCATACCCGATACCGAGCAGCTTCCCCATGACAAGTCTTCGATTTGATGCTTCCGGATGTACAATCAGGCCAGCACCCATTAAGTCTTCCCAGCTGATCTCTCCCGCTTCATCCGCCGTTTCCGTCCGAAGCTCCGAGAGCGCTGTGCGTATGGCTTCGGGACTAGCATTCTCAATCCCGATGTCCCCTTTATACAAAGCTTTCTCTTGAGGCAAAAAAGCATGCTTGCAGCCAGGCGCGTGACGCGCCACGATTTTACGAATGCGTTCCCCCGCATGGTCAGGATCGGTAAAGATGATTACGCCCCGGCGTTCATTCGCCAGCGCAATTCTCCTTAGCACATCCTCGCCGATGGCCGAGCCATTCGTCTCTATGGTGTCCGCGGCTACCGCCCGTTTTATCGCTACCGTATCATCTTTTCCTTCTACGACAATGATCTCTTTGATCATCAAGACCATTCCCTTCATCTTATGAACTATTATCCCCGCAAACATGCAAAAAGAAGAGGCGTTGCCTCTCCTTATGATGGCATATTTAATTAAAAATTACGATAAGATGATGGTAACCCCATTCATCAGCTGGCCGTTGGCTTATTAGGCCCTAACACATATACCGTAAAGCCTTTCTTGCGGCCAAACTTATTTGCAGTTTTGTTGCTATCAAAGTAAACATCGATTTTATTTCCCTTTATCGCACTGCCTGTATCTTCAGCACGACGGAAACCGATTCCTTCAATATAAACCCACCAGCCTATCGGGATAATCTTGGGATCAACCGCTATGGTTCGTCCCTCTTTCACCCTGACACCTGATGCGGTAATACCATAATCCGGATGATCTTCATCTTTGCCAGTCGAAGCGACACCTGCCGAATAAGCCGTCAGCGTGACGTTCTTAAGTACGGACTTCGCCTTAAACGATACACCGCTCTTCGTGAGCGTTGAAACGCTTGGGCTTTTGCTCGAGAGCACAGTTACTTTAGGCTCAGCCTTCTTCGTTCCGATCGCAACGACCTGATCAACCGCGGCTGTCTCGACCACTTTGCTGACCATCTTCTTCGAAATAAGAATTCCGTCCTCATACTGCTTCTCGATATGTTCGACAATGAGTCCTTCTTTACCGGTTTGCACGAGCTTTTCCTTGCCCGCTTCCAAATTAGGATCTTGTTTCTTCACGATAGAGTACGGCATGGTACGCTCGGTTTCAGACACTTTGGTGTCTACGCGCACGACCGTTACCGTTACTTCCGTATCAACTACCGTTTCAAGCGGAGGCATTACTTTATCTTGTTTACGAACTGGAATATTTAATTCCTCGATCGCTGCCTGCACTGTTCTCTCTGTCGTGTACACAGTAGAGGTCTTGCCATCAGCTTTCACAATTACCGGTACCGCATGAGTGACCTCAATACGATCTCCGTCCTTTATTGCCGCATTAAGCGGTATGGACACCTCATCATGTGGTCCAATTGCGATAGCTTGTTCATCCAGTAGGCGTTGCAGGACCCATTGTTTTGTTTCAACAACGGTTTCTTGTCCGTTCACTACTACGGAGACGCTTTTGACAGCCGTTCCGTACAACAACACCAAAAACATGAAAGTCATAGCGATTGAGATAGTAGCACTCAAAAGAATCAAACGCAAGTTTTCACGCTTCCATCGCAATGCGAAAGACATGCTGGATGATCGTTTCCCATGGGTGTCCTTAACCTGGAGTATTCCCACTTCATCGGTCCTCCTTCATAGCCCCGCCGCCAAGTGTTACGCATGATACAACTGACGCGACTATAGTATATTGGCGTGCAAGCACGCAATCCAGTACTGCTATCGATCCTCCCACCTCCATCTTTTATCCCTATGTCGACAAATTCCCGATTATTCGAAAATAAAAAGAAGCCGTCGACAGAGGATCTGTTTCGTGGCTTCCCGGTCATTAACTACACTGGGATACAGAAAAATGGATGCACGAGGTTGATCACTCTCTATAAACGCTTACGAGGTTAGCTGACGGATTCGGGCAAGAGAGTCGCCCTATTCGAAATGCAATGCTCATGGCAAAGCTTCCGAAATTCACCCCTGAAGAATTTCAAAATACGGTGCGAAAACCCGTATTCGGTTCCCCCGCTCTCCAACTGGAGATTAAGCGTAAACTGGAAATCCAATACAAAAATTTAATGCTCTGAGATGAATCATACCCTCATACGAGGTCAATTGTAAAGATACGATAAAAGACGATTTAAGCGAAAAAGGTGGATAAAGACGGAAAAAATAAGCGATATTCGCTATAAAAATTAGTTTTTACGCGATAAAGGTCTGCCATTCTCTTCATTTCTCTCGATTTCAGACAATACCAAAACATTTTTTTCCGTTTTCGGTCGTAATTGCGCCTATTTCTTCGACGGTTTTGCCTAATAATTCGGCTGCTGTCTCTGCAACCCGAAGCACATAAGCGGACTCATTTCGCTTCCCTCGGAATGGATGAGGAGCCAAATATGGGGCATCGGTTTCGATCAAAATTCGGTCCAGCGGAACCTGCTTGAGAACCTCTTTGGAAACCCTTGCATTTTGGAAAGTGACCGGCCCTCCAAATGAGATATAGAAGTTCATATCCAAACATTGCTTGGCGGTTTCGTAACTGCCCGAGAAGCAGTGCATAACCCCTCCAACCTCTGCTGCATTTTCCTCCTGAAGAATTCGGATAACATCCTCATGCGCTTCTCGATTATGGATAACAATGGGTTTTCCTACCTTGCGTGCAAGTCGGATTTGCTCCCGGAATACTCGCTGCTGAACATCCTTTGGGGAAGTGTCCCAGTGGTAGTCCAACCCAATCTCGCCTATGGCCACCACTTTTTCATGCGCGCAAAGCCGCTCAATCCACGCCAAATCCTCCGGCAGCATGTCGATGCTGTCCACCGGATGCCAGCCAACTGCTGCATAGATAAAATCATACTTCTCGGCTAGCTCCATTGTCGTCGGAATCGTCTCACGATTAAAACCTATATTCACGAGCATGTGAACGCCTGCATCTTTTGCACGCTGAATTACTGCTTCCCGGTCTTCGTCAAACTTGTATGAATCTAAATGGGTGTGTGTATCAAATAGTAATGTCATATTGATGTAAGGCTCCTTTAGTTCAATTTGAATATTTTTTTTATTTTTTCGGATAACAGATGAATATTTTTTTTGAGCGGCTCTTCCGGATAATACAAGTGATATTCCCCTTGATGGAGGCCCGTAATCGAGCGAACAATGTCGGATTTGGCAGATATTTCGCTTACTTCGTCCTGCCCGTCTAACAACAAAATCGGCGCTTTTTCTTGCTTTTCTCCCTCTTTTTTGTCGGGACGGTACACGTCATATGGCAGATCAAACGGGAAATCGATTTCCATATGATACTCCGGTTCCATTCCTATAGAAGAAAAGCAATCACTGATCTCATTTAACTGTGCTTCGTCGGGGTTATCGATTGTTATGTACTTATATAAACGACGGTTTAGAAAACGGTCGCAAAGATCGCTTAGCAGCATATCCTTCTCGTCCGCCCATTGCATGAAAGCCGTCTGTACAAGCGCTTCATCCAGCTTCAAATAATCCTTCACCGTCATCGTATTATGAAGCAGCCCTTTAACGGAAGCCGGCATCCACTCGAAAACATAGCCACCCACATAAAGCTCCTGCGCTCTACGAAATATTTGACGTAGAATGATTTCCGAGCTTCTCGTAACCGGATGGAAGTAAATCTGCCAATACATCTGATAACGGGACATCAAATAATGCTCAACGGCATGCATCCCGCTCTCTTTGACTACAATTTGCCCTTTATAAGGACGCAATACACGCAATATGCGTTCTAAATCAAAGGTTCCATAGTTTACGCCTGTAAAATAAGCGTCTCTTAGCAAATAATCCATGCGGTCTGCATCCATTTGGCTTGAAATAAGGCTTACGACGATCGGTTTCGGATAGTTTTTCTGAATAACTGCAGCTACCTGTGCAGGGAACTGCTCGGAAACATTGCGCAATACCTGGTTGATTTCCGTATCCTCTAAAATGATTTTACAGGTCCACTCTTCATGATCCGTGTCGAATACTTCTTCTAAGGAATGGGAGAATGGTCCGTGACCGACATCATGCAGGAGCGCTGCGCAAAGCGAAACCAGCCTTTCTTCCGCTGGCCAATCCGGATAGCCGTTGCGTTCGAATTGGGATATGATTTTACGCGTGATTTCGTACACGCCTAGCGAGTGGGAAAACCGGCTGTGCTCTGCCCCATGGAAGGTCAAATAGGAGGTCCCTAATTGACGTATTCTGCGCAAACGCTGAAACTCTTTCGTATTAATTAAATCCCAAATGGTCTGGTCCTGCACATAAATGTAATGATGGACAGGGTCCTTAAAAACTTTCTCTTCGGTCAGCTGCTGCTTCATTGTCTCTCATCTCCTTTGTTCATATTTTCGACACATTAAGTGAATCTATTGTCGAATAGTGTCGTAATTTAGTTTCCAAAATGTCGAAGCTGTTGTATTCTATTACAGAGTAATATGACCCTTGTAACTAGTCAAATACTTATCCCAACGGCTATTATGAGCAATTTTCTTAGTTGACTATTATGGTAATCGTTGGTATTATAGTAATACTAAAAGTAAAAAGTATGTCGAACGATGACGAAACACATTTTGAGAGGGGCAATAATAGATTATGATGAAATCTACTGGTATTGTTCGTAAGGTTGATGAGCTGGGACGCGTCGTTATACCAATCGAATTGCGCCGTACACTAGGTATTGGCGAAAAAGATGCTCTTGAGATCTACGTAGACGGCGAGCGCATTATGCTCAAAAAATACGAGCCTGCATGTATCTTCTGCGGCAACGCAGAGAACGTATCTTACTTCAAAGGTAAAATTGTTTGCCACATTTGTTTATCAGAAATGCCAACACCTGTGACAAAATAAAAAAAATCGGTTATACTATATTTATCAACTTGTTAATTCTAACCTTTTTTATACTCCTTGATGCCTTCCTGCGCTTGAACCCGGCCAGGAAGGTCTTTTTTTGTCCATTTTTTGGGGTCCAAGCGACTTGATTATCTATTTACTTCATTATATACATCCCGCTTCGGCAGTCCGCGATCTACCGCAACCAATTTGATTGCTTCCTTCCGGTCATATTGCTCTTCGTAATGGGCCACATGTGCGGCGAGGTCAAGCTCAGACCACCATATCGCTGCAGTTGGCTGCTCACTTGCCCCGATTCCGTCCGAACCTTCCACAACGATACAAAATTCACCCTGCGGCGGATGCTCTCCAAACCATTCCATGCATTCCGATACCCGCCCACGAATTGCTTCTTCATGGCGCTTTGTCAGCTCTCTTACACAAGCAATCGAACGGTCTCCCAGACACTCCTGCAATGCTTCAAGCGTTTTGGTTATACGATGAGGAGATTCATAAAAGAGAAGCGTCCCTTTTTGCGCTTGCAGTTCCTTTAGCCACTTCGTTAATGATTTTCGCTCACGGGGCGGAAAACCTGCAAATAAGAATCTCTCCGTCGGCAAACCTGACATAATGAGGGCGGATAATGCGGCATTCGCACCGGGAATCGGAATAACGGGGATATTCTGCTCGACGGCATCTCTTACGAGATCAGCTCCGGGATCAGATATAGCAGGAAGACCAGCATCGCTGACAAGTGCAATCGATTGCCCTTCAAGCAGCAGACGAATCAGCTCAGGACCGCTGGCGCGCTTGTTGTGCTCATGATAGCTGACAATACGGGTCCCAATTTCAAAATGGGTAAGCAGCTTGCGCGTCTGCCTTGTATCCTCAGCCGCGATGAGCTGGACTTCCTTTAGCGTTCGTATCGCACGAAAGGTCATATCCTCCAAATTTCCGATAGGCGTGGCAACTAGATAAAGGCTGCCAGAGTTTTCTTTGGCAGCTTCGGAGAAGCTTTTTTGTATATTCAAACGATCTGCACCCCATTCTCATACACCATAATAGGCGGAAGAAGCTTAATATCAGGCTTTCCATCCCGCATGGCTTCTATTAGTACCATATTTGCCTCTGCGTTCGCATGAGGATGAACAAATTGAATTCGCTTTGGCTCCAGCCTCCATTTTCGCATCGTTTCCACGATATCAAGCAAGCGTGACGGCCGATGAACCATGGACACCTTGCCTCCTGGCCGGACAAGCCGTGAGCAAGCCTCTGCTACATCCTCCAGCGTGCAATGAATTTCATGTCTAGCTATCGCATAATGCTCATTTTCATTCTGCTCTCCTGCCGTGACTGGCATATAAGGCGGATTAACGGTTATTGCATCATAAACACCATTACCCGCTTGCTTCGGGTACAATTTTAAATCCTGCTCTATAATCGTAATCTGATCCTCAAGCTGATTAAGAGCCACGCTTCTTCTAGCCATATCTGCCAATCGCGGCTGAATTTCAACGGCATCTATTTTTGCGTTAGTTCGAGTAGTAAGCAGCATCGGAATGACCCCGTTGCCTGTACATAAATCTGCAATCCGCCCGTGCTTGGGCACACTGGCAAACCTCGAGAGCAGAACAGCATCAAGCGAGAAGCTGAATACCTCCCGGCTTTGTATAATTTTTAAGCCTGATTCCGTCATTAAATCATCAAGCCGTTCATTCGCTGCTAAAATGGTTTGTTCAGACACGTTTTAAGCCGCTCCTTTATTCTTGTTCAGTATTCATTGCTTATGATAGTATGGCGAAATGATATACTTTTCTATTTTTCCAGAAAGGGCTGTTGCCATAAGAGGACGTTAGCAGCCTTTTACGCTTATATGCTGGGCTAATAAAAATACCGCCCTTTGCGGCAAGGACGGCATGTCGATACGGATTCCACTATTTATTTAGAAAGGATAGACAGAATAAACAGTCGCCCTCCGTCCGCAAATGCCCGTAATATACGTTGCAAATGTGGAATCCTTCATGGTACAGCCGGGTCAGATTATCATGGCCTTCCCCGATAGCAACGCCCGAATCTACAAAGGCGTTGTCCGTAAGAACCGGAACCTCTTGACTGGCTTCCGACTTCTTGTTCTTGGCTGGTGTTTTGACTGCTGCACGCTCCAGCTCTGCTTCTCTCTTAAACAACTGACGCAGCTGGTTGTTCTCTTCAGTTAGTCGCTTATTATCCTCTAGCAGCTCTTTTACCTTCTGCTTCAAGTCCGTAAGCTCTTTATGAAAGACACCTACTTGATTGTCCAGCTCGTCCATTTTCGCGAAAATATTGTTCTTCTCCAAGTTCCCACCCCAGAGCTTCAAGCGTGAGTGTAACCTCACCCGTGAGAATCGCACTCTGCCGCTTATTTGATGACGACATCATCCATCGACAGTTCTTTCGGTTTACCTGGTGTATCAAATAATTGCACATACACACTCTTGGTGGATGTGTTAATACCCGTAACTTTACCTTCTCCGTAGGAGGTGACAACGAATTTGCCGATCGCCGGCAATTCTTCACGAATGCTTTCGTAGTTGTCATGCTCGTACTTCAGGCAGCACATGAGACGGCCGCATAATCCGGATATCTTCGTCGGATTAAGCGATAGGTTCTGATCCTTGGCCATTTTAATAGATACAGGCTCGAAGTCACCCAGCCAGGAGGAACAGCACAACACTCTGCCGCAGGGGCCAATGCCGCCCAGCATCTTCGCTTCGTCTCGAACGCCAATTTGTCTGAGCTCGATTCTAGTGCGAAACACGCTAGCGAGATCCTTAACAAGCTCCCGGAAATCGACACGTCCTTCTGCGGTAAAGTAAAAAATAATTTTATTGCGGTCAAACGTAAATTCAACGTCAACCAGCTTCATGCGGAGCTGATGACCCTTAATTTTTTCAAGACAAGTGGAGAACGCGTTTTTGGCTGCTGCACGATTCTCGTCGACGACTTTCGCGTCGACATCGCTTGCAATGCGAATCACTTTCTTAAGAGGAAGAACGACATCCGATTCACCGACTTGCTTCTGTCCCACCACCACTTTACCGTATTCGATCCCACGGGCGGTTTCAACAATAACATGTTGCTCCTTATCCACGGGGTGCTCGACCGGATCAAAGTAATAGATCTTGCCCGCTTTCTTGAAGCGGACACCGATGACATTATACAAGAATTAGCCCTCCTGTAAGTTTACCAATAGTTGCTCAAATGCGAGCTGAGGCGTAACGTTTGCGCGCATACGTTTACTTGCTTCGAGCGTATGCTCTATGCAGGACACCCAGCCTGCGATCGATCGATTAAACGCATGCTTGCTTATCCATTCCAACTGATCTATAAAAACGATGTTGTCCTGCCTTCCGGCCTGGAACTGTATCAAATCTTTAAACCATATAACTAATAACGACAACAGCAATTGAATATGCTCCACTAAATCTGTTTTAAAAAGCTGTTGTCCAGCAGTGATCATCGCCGCGGTGAATCGGGTCAAACTCTCCTTGCCTAATTGTATCACTAGGGTTCTGATTTCTGCAAACTGATTCTGCTGGAGAAATTGTCTTGCACCATCCAGTCCGGATGTTAATTGCACAACCGTCCTCGCTAATGTAGAGGGCGCACCCTCATTAATCAAGACCTGCAGCATACTTTCTGGTGACATTGGCAAGAAAGGAACCCACTGCGTTCGAGAACGGATAGTGGGCAACACGGCTTGTCCATTATCCGTAATCAATATGGCCACAACTGGCGATAACGGCTCTTCCAGAAATTTAAGCAGGCTGTTTGCCGCTTGCAGCGTCATTTTGTCTGCTTTTTCAATCATGTAGACCTTGCGCTTGGTGCCGCTGTTCCGATATGAAAAATCCTTTTGGAGTTCGCGAATTTGGTCGATTTTGATCGATTGGCCATCTGGAACAATCACGGTCAAATCCGTTTGATTGCCATGCTCAAACTTTCTGCACTCCAGACACTCGCCACAAGCTTCAGAACCGTCTGCCGTACAGAACAATGCCTTCGCAAATTCACGTGCCATTGCCATGCGCCCTGTTCCTGATGGGCCGTTAAACAAATACGCGTGAGATACTTTGCCGCTCTCCAGCGCATGCTTCAATATCCGTTGTGCTTTCCATTGCCCTGTAATCTGTTCAAGGCTCATAGCCAATCCTAACCTTTCCCTGCCTGCTTCTTATTAAAATAACAGATTAATAAGAAGTCCCCTTATCTCGCCGATCTTGTTAAGCAAGTCAATTCTGCCCTGCTCACTGTCCAGCAAATCCTCGGCCATCGAGACGAGAGTCGCATCAATCTCATCTAGCAGTTTATATCTTTTAATACGTCCCCTACGGTCAAAGCCTTTGACTTCCTTCAGCACTACCCCGCGCCTGATTGTATCTTCCAGAAATTTCTTAATCATCTGGCGATAAATCTTCAGCTCGCGCACCGTCATCACTTTCGCCAAACGGTCACCTTGCCTATGAATATCCTGTAGCTTCTGCTGCAGTTGCTCCTGCGTGCGGTCAGCATCCTGTTGTACCATTACATCGGCGAAGCTTCTCGGCTGAATCTGTTTGGATTGGGTGTCATTGTTAGCCCGATTTTGTCCGAGAGGACGAAAGTTTTGGTCAATTTTCATCGTATGTCACGCCCATTCAGAAATGCTCAAATCGTTCGACTGGTATGACGAATACGGCTGCGCCGCCCACCTGCACTTCAACGGGGAACGGAATATAGGAATCCGTTGAGCCGCCCATCGGTGATACCGGGGTAACAAGCTGGTCTCGCACCTTGCAGTTTGCATTGATAACCTGTAGCACTTCGTGAACACGCTCATCTTCAATACCGATCATAAAAGTGGTATTTCCTGCTCTTAGAAATCCACCCGTACTTGCCAGCTTTGTTGCCCTGAAGCCTTCGCGTACAAGCGAATTTGACAATCTGTTGCTATCCTTATCTTGAATAACCGCGATTACTAATTTCATCTTCATTCCCCCTTGACTACTATTAGAATAGGTTATTGACTGAGTTCTCCTTGCATCATATCCATGGATGCTGTCTGTAGAGGTTCATCTTAGACAGCTGTGCAATCATGTATATCTTAAAGTTTGACATCGGTTGCAAAAAATCCTGCAAAACGCTCTTCAATAGCTGTTAAAACGTCAAGAAACACCAAATCTGGGCTTTGTTCCGCATTAACTAACACGATTCGCTCCGGATATTGCTTAAGCAGCAGTTGATAGCCTTCTCTTACTTTTTCATGAAAAGAATGCTTCTCAAGATCCAGCCGGTTAATTTCCCTATCCGATGCCTGCGCGATCCTGCTTAGGCCAACCTCAGGCGAAACATCCATATAAATCGTTAAATCAGGCATCAGCTCTTGAATGGCAAATTGGTTGATGGCCCACACTTCCTCCATGCCAAGCCCTCGTGCATGCCCCTGATAAGCTAAGCTGCTATCGACAAAACGATCACAAATAACAATTCGTCCTTGCTCTAAAGCTGGTACAACCTTTTCCACTAAATGCTGTCTTCTGGCAGCTGCATATAACAGTGCTTCAGTTCTAGCGTCCATGGCGATATGTTGACGATCTAATATGACGGAACGGATCTGTTCTGCAATCAGGATGCCTCCAGGCTCCCTCGTGGTCATGACCGATTTGCCCCTTTGATGCATCTTATTCGAAAGCAGCTCAATCAGTGTTGATTTGCCGGCTCCTTCGCCACCTTCTATTGTAATGAAAATGCCTTTATTCAAGCTGAAACTGCCCCTAACGTTTATGTTAACTATACTTTCTTCTATATTAACAAAGCGCTACCCCTTGTACAATGAAGATTTGCAGGAATAACTAAATCATGTCGGAAGATCCGCCTTTTCAGCAAATATAGATATTGTGGCTAAAGAAGGATCGATTGCACCTTGAAATTTAGCGCCTGCATCAGATAAATATTGAATATAATTAACCATGACAGCTGTGATTTTCTCTCCAGGGTATAGGATAGCGATTCCCGGCGGGTAAGGAGTTATCATTTCTGCTGACAGCCGGCCCTCAGCTAACTGTATAGGTATGCGTTGAATTGCTTTATTCTTAAACGCCGTCTTCTTAAATGAAACAGGCTGGACACTCGTCCATTCGAAGCCATCCGTCATGCTGTGTTGATCCAAACCTTTTGGCCATTGCTCCGTCCCTCGGCTGCTGTTGCTAATCGTTTCAATAGCTTGCTGAAGTTTATTGATATCCTGCATAGAGGTTTGGATGCCGAACACTAGAACGACATAAATCGGATCGGCCATCTCGGCAAAGCATCCATGCTGCTCCAGCAGCTTCTGGAGCTCGAATCCCGATCGTTGACCGCTGCTATCGTATAAGACAACTCGCAAAGGATCTACCTGCAGGACGGACGCAGTATCGGCATCGTATTGAGCTTCACACAAGGTTGTCCCCTGATTGCGCAGCCAGCTGCGGAAAGAACCAACCGCTCGCAAACTCTGATCGAACAGCGTTGGTCCTAAGGTGTCAATCATTGCTCGGGAAATATCAATTGAGGCAAGAATCGGAAACGAAGGACTTGAGCTTTGAATCATCGCTAACGATTCCCGTAAGCTATTAAGAGGAATTCGGTTTCCTTGCACGTGAAGAAGTGCTCCCATCGTCAAAGTGGGAAGTGTTTTATGAGCAGATTGTACAACAGCATCTACGCCTTCAGACAATGAAGAATTCGGAAACGCTTCATGAAACCCATAGTGCGCCCCATGAGCCTCATCGACTAAAATAGGCACGTTATAGCGGTGCGCTGCTTCAACATAAGAGCTTAAACTTACACCCATTCCGTAATAATTAGGATTGCTTAAAAAAACAGCCTTCGCCTCCGGATACGAAGCGAGCGCATCCTCTACCTGCCCTAAAGTAGGAACTAACGCCAAACCTGTTTCTTTATCTATACGAGGAGACAAGAACACCGCTTTAGCTCCTGAAAGCCTTAATCCGTTCAAAACTGATTTATGTACATTGCGCTGCACAATTACGATATCATCTGGCTCGCAGAGTGTTAGCAGCAGAGCAAGGTTGCCTGAGGTACTGCCTCCTACCAAAAAATAAGTCTCATCTGCACCAAATGTTTTGGCAGCTAGCTGCTGCGCTTCCTGTATAGACGCTTCAGGATGATGCAAATCATCTGTAGTGGAAAGCTCGGTGACATCTAGCTGCATTATTTTATGGAAATATTCAGAAGGATGCGCAGTTTGCTCATTTACGGGCAAGTCTAAGTTCATGGCTTGTCCGCTGTGATGCCCAGGCACATGAAATCCTACAGGCGCCTCAGCCACATGTTTCAACAGGGCTTCAAAAAGCGGCGCATAAAATGGCTCCATTAGAAAGTTCATTCCTTTCAAGTCTTCATCCAATCAATATTTCTATTGTAACCGAAACAAGCATAAAAAAAGAGCAACCTCTAAAGTCAGAAGCTGCTCAAGCGTTTTCTCCTAAAAAAATTTGCTTCATCTGATGAATGAAAAAAGGATATTTGGCGTCTTTCACATCGGTTCTTACCATTTCCTCTTCACAGGTCTCACAAATAAAACCGGATACAACGCGAATACCTTGCCCCTCGGCTTTTTGCTCGTTACAGATATTGCATTTATGCTCGTGATTATCGTTCATGACAATCCCCGCTTTCTGCTTTGATCCTATATAGCTATTATTATGACACATAGTCTATCTATTTATACTTGTTTCATAGCGTATTTCAAATATTTATATATCCTATGCGTCTTCTGGGCTTATGGTTACAACAGATACAAAATGTTTCACTGAAACTATGGACAGATAGCATACAAAAACCGATATAGTTAGGAAGAGCACCTGTATTCAATACGGAAGGACGTTCCAATATGCGCAACAAGTTGTCCGAACAACAAAATGCAACGATCTATCAATATCAATTAGTTAAACGAAAAATCATTCGTCCAGAGCTTATCCAAAGCCATTTGCTCATTGCAGCCATTTTGCTTGCATTTCAAGTGCTTATGTATCAAATCGACGGCTTGTTCTCCTGGCTCTTCGGTTTTGCGGTCGTTCAAATCATACATATTGCTATTATATTACTAACCTTTATCCGTGTAGATGAAGCAGCAGACCGAAAATGGATATGGCGAATTACACCTCCTTGGATTGGTTTTAAACCAGCCAACGACATTAAGCTCCAACTCTTCCGCCGCGTGCATCGCCATATGTTCTGGTTGGGCTTATGCTCTATCGCCTTACTGTACCCATGGATTAAAGAATCATTAATGATCAGTATTGTAAGCTGGCATCTATGGCTGCTGATTCCACGGTTGCTGCTCTCCTTCTCCTTCCGTAAAGAGCAGAAGGATGGCGTGTTACGGCTCCAATCCAGCGAAGCCTCTTATTACCGGCGCTAACAGAAAGGCCTTAGATGCTCTTTATGAGCTTCTAAGGCCTTTGGTATGACTTCATTGAATATAACAGCAATACATACAAAAAATAGCTTTAATATAAACAAAAAACCTATCGCATCACATGCGATAGGTCTCTCGTGCTTGGCGACGTCCTACTCTCCCAAGACCCTGCGGTCTAAGTACCATTGGCGCTGGAGGGCTTAACGGTCGTGTTCGGTATGGGAACGCG
>NZ_SKCD01000026.1 GCF_006542765.1 Paenibacillus luteus | reverse complement strand
GGCTGCTCGATCTTTCATGTCATCACTTAATGCGTGTACCGGCGTCCTTCCGCGATTTTTGTGGGCAATGCCTTGTTCTCCTTCTGCCTTATATTTGTTCTTTAGCCGAATGATTTGCCTAACGGAAATCCCTAACGTCAAAGCTCCCTCGCTGTTTGTCATATGCCCATCCACTATTTTCTGCACGACGCGGATCTTCTTCAGTTCTTCTCTGGTCAATGTAATTGTCTCCTGTCCCATAGTGACATTATCACAGAAGAACAACACCCTTTTTAATTGCTCATTGCATTATAAAGTGATATCTGATAACATGTAATTAAATTAATGAAAGCGCATACAAATATCACAAAATTACAACGTTGTAAAAAATGAAAGGAGTTGCATAATCTATTTTTTTCTCTACAAATACGTTGACTTAGGTTAATATTAGCAATAATTATTTTTAAAATTTCAAACGTTGTAAATTTTAATGATTCTATTTTTTTATTGCGTAAACCCAGTTGAATGGATGAGGATGTGTGCAATGGTGAAGAGTAAATTTTCGAATTTACTGATGCTGATCAAGAGGGATAAGTACCTGCTGCTCATGTTTTTGCCAATCTTTCTCTATTATTTTGTTTTCATGTATTTGCCTATGCCAGGTATTCTGATTGCTTTCCAAGATTTCATTCCGGGCAAAGGGCTATTTGGAGGAGAGTGGGTTGGATTAAAGTGGTTCGTTCAGTTTGCGGAGTCGCGGTATTTTTGGCGACTGCTGCGGAACACATTTCTGCTCGCTTTTTACCCTCTACTATTCGGCTTCTCCATCCCTATTTTGTTCGCAATTTGTGTCGTCGAGATTAAAAATCGTACCTTTAAGCGTTTCGCACAAACCATCACCTATCTGCCGCACTTTATTTCTACCGTAGTTATCGCTGGCATGATTATCAATTTCCTATCCCCTACAGATGGCATTGTTAATACGCTTATTGCGAAGCTGGGCATGGAAAAAATTAATTTCATGATGGAGCCTGGCTGGTTTCGTACAATCTTTACCAGTTCGGATATTTGGCAAAGTTTTGGTTTTAGTTCAATTATTTATATCGCCGCAATTATGAGCATTGACCCTGAGATTTATGATTCTGGAAAAATAGACGGGGTAAACAAATTTCAGGAGCTCTGGCACCTGACGCTTCCGAGTATAAAGCCTACGATTGTTATTTTGCTTCTGCTGTCCCTTGGCGGCGTGATGAATGTTGGATTTGAAAAAGTGTACTTGCTCTATAACGGAGCCACCTACGAAACCGCCGATGTCTTGTCTACTTATGTCTACCGGATGGGAATCGAGGGGCAAAACTTTGGAATCGCTACAGCTATCGGATTATTTAATTCCTTAATTACGTTCCTACTTGTATTTTCAGCAAACTGGCTGACACGCCGAGCAACGAATATGTCGCTATGGTAGCAAGGATTTCCTCCATTAACTATTAAGGAGCCTAATCATGAGAAAATCAATGACCGATCGGACGTATTACGGGCTGGTCTATCTCATCACCATCCTCGCGGTTGTCGTGACGCTGTATCCGTTTATTTATGTCATCAGCATTTCCCTCAGCTCGGTCAGTTCGATCGATAAGCAGCTGGTAACTCTGTTTCCGGTCGAGTTCACGCTCGAAGGCTACAAAATGGTGCTTCAGTATCCTGAGATCTGGACTTCTTATTACAATACCATCTGGTACACCGTGGTCGGAACGACACTGAACATTTTTGCGACTTGTCTTGCCGCGTTCCCGCTGTCCCGAGCAAGGTTCTTTCTTCGGAGGAAGCTGAATTTCTTCATTGCCTTTACGATGTACTTCTCAGGCGGACTAATCCCCCTCTATATGCTTATTACCACGCTTGGATTGTATAACTCCAGATGGGTAATGGTGCTGCCTGTGCTCGTCATTACGTTTAACGTCATGATTTGCCGTTCGGCCTTCGAGAGCATACCTAATGAAATATTCGAGAGCGCGAGTCTCGACGGGGCCCATGATATCACGATGCTGTTCCGGATAGCCGTGCCGATTGTAAAGCCCACGCTTGCTGTACTTACGCTATATTATGCCGTCTTTCATTGGAACAATTTTTTCTCCGCGCTGCTTTATTTAGGCAAACAAGATTTGCAGCCGCTGCAAATTTTTCTAAGGCGTGTTCTGATTATGGCCTCGCCTGAAATTATGCAGAAAATGGGCGGCGGCACTGCTACAAGCGCGCTAGCTATTTCGACGCTGCAGGTTAGATATGTATCAATTGTAGTCAGCATTTTGCCGATCATTATGTTTTATCCGTTTATCCAGCGTTATTTTGTCAAAGGGATTACGCTTGGAGCTGTGAAGGGATAGAGGATAATGACAGCATGCGCTCATGATTCATAAGGGAGGTGATTCAAACCAGGCAACGCTCATGCTAAATGTACAATTGCTGCATCAGGGGGAAGTTGCATCACCGCTATGCTTATTTTATGA
This sequence comes from Paenibacillus luteus, assembly GCF_006542765.1. Lineage (GTDB taxonomy): Bacteria > Bacillota > Bacilli > Paenibacillales > Paenibacillaceae > Pristimantibacillus > Pristimantibacillus luteus. Next base: position 86,688 of record NZ_SKCD01000026.1, on the reverse strand, counting down.
GGAGGAAAGTCTAATGGCGAATACGTTAAAAGGGTTCAAAGCAATCGTTATTGCGGGCACGCTTGCAGCAATTATTGCAGGCTGCAGCAACGCGGGGGGCAGCCCAGAAACGACATCCAATGCCGATTCAGACACAAGCTTCACTTACACGGGGGCCGGTCCAATCACTGATAAACCTGCAACCTTGTCGATTCTAGGGACGAATGCCTGGTCGACTAACGTTGATTTGGCTAATGCGGATATAGTAAATGAAATCGTAAAGCGAGCCGGTATTACTGTGAATTGGGAGCTTATTCCACCTCAGAATTACGCGGATTCCATTAGCCCGAGATTGGCTTCGGGCATCGATCTTCCGGATATCGTCTACATGCCGGACCAAGATCAGCTGATGAAATATATAAAGAGCGGACTAGTTATTCCAATCGATGAAATGTATGAAAAATATGGCGTTAATCTAAAAAAAATATACGAGCAATCGCCTGAAATTAAAGCGAGCCTAACGACGCCGGATGGCAAAATGTATTATGTGCCCCAGCAAACGCTCACGAAAAACTATATGCCGCTCTTTATGGTAAATATGAGATGGTTGGATGCTTTAGGCATGAAGGAGCCGACAACGCTTGATGAATTTACGGAAATGCTGCGGAGATTCAAGACTGATGATCCGAATAAGAATGGACAGCAGGATGAGGTTCCTTTCACTACCGATCCGAAATTTATTCCAATGGCGTTTGGTCCGGTCTTTGGCATGGACTTGTCCAACCAGTTCTACTCGGATGACAGCAATAAAGTCCACTTTGGGTATTATGAGCCAGTGTATAAGGATTATTTGACCTATTTGAACGGTTTGTATCAGGAAGGGCTGCTTGGTGTGGATTTTGCGAGCACGACTGGCGATCAGGTAACTTCGAGATTTTCGCAAAATACGGCGGGAGCCACGTTCAATTTCAGTTGGTACACTTCTATGGTATACAGTCCGCTTTATCCAGACTATGATCCTAGCACGCCGATCATTAAGGGGATTTTGCCTCTTAAAGGGCCAGGCGGCGACCAGTTCTATGTAGGAAGAACGCCGATGAGCGGTATTTTCGGCATATCCAAAAACAGCAAGAATCCGGAGTTAGCCTTTAAATTCCTAGACATGGCGATAAGCGACGAAGCCAAGACAAACTATACCTGGGGCCTGAAAGGCGTCACGTATGAGGAGGTTGACGGCAAAAAGCAGTTCACGGAGCAGGGAAAAAATAATGATTTTATTCAAAAGCTGGGCATTGGTCCGGTCAACCTGCCGAATATGCAATCGACCGACTCCACTGACGTGCTCGTGGCACCATGGCATGCGGAGATGGATAAGAAGATTGAACCATTCATTAAAGCTCCGTTTCCGTTTGTGTATGCCTTGCCTGAGGAAGCCAGCGTAGAAAATCAATACATGGCGGATATTACAACGTATGTAGACGAGATGAATCTGAAGTTCATTACAGGCAAAGAGGGTCTCGATAAATTCGATGCGTACTTAAAAGTTTTGAAGAGCATGGGGATCGAAGAGGTGCTTGCCGGCAAGCAAGCACAGTATGACCGTTACGTTGCAGCTGTAAAGTAAGGGCTATACGCTCTGTTCATGCAGTACCGGCGTCAGAATGCACATTCTGATGCCGGTACCCTACTATTAAACACTTCATGAAATCGTTTAATATGAGAGGTATAGAGCGACTGGTTGAAAGAGGTGTGCACAATACGTGATTACTATTAAAGATTTGGCAAAGCTGGCGGGTGTCAGCTACAGCACGGTGTCCAAAGCATTGAACGGTGATCCGCTCATTAAGCCTGCTACTCGGCAGAAGGTGCTGTCGATTGCGGAGAAACACAATTACCGAAAAAACATTATGGCGACGCAGCTATCATCAGGCAAAAGCAACATTATTGGTTTCGTATTGGATGAGCTTAGCAATCCGTTGTTCTCGAACATTTCAAAGAAGCTGCATCAGGAACTGAAGGATCGGGGCTATCAGATGATTCTGGTCGTACCGACCGACGGGCTAGAAATTTTTAGTCAGCTAAGGGTAGATGGCTGCATTTTCTGGGACTATATGCCGGATCACAGGGAGCAGTTCCTGAAGGAATTTTCCAATATCCAAATTCCGTGCTTTCTGCTGGGCGCCGAGGAAAGTCCTAATTCTCCTTATATCAAAATAGACCGGAAAGAAGGGATATTCAAAGCTGTCGAGCATTTGAAGTCATTCGGCCATGAACGGATCGGATTTATCGGTGATTCGCAGGACATCAAAATTCGTGGATTTAAAGAAGCGCTCCATCGGACGGGACTGCCTTTTTCCAGCGATAGCCTATTGCCGGCTTATTCGTCTTGGGAGGATGGTTATCTAGCCATACGCGACTATTCCTTTGGGGAAGGCTCGCCGACCGCCTTTATTGGACTTAACAACATGGTGACCAGAGGAGCGCTGCGCGCTTTGATGGAGAGAGGTTTGAGCGTACCACAGGATATTTCACTAATTGGATATGATGACACCCCCGACATGCAATATGCCGAGGTAGCCATAACGACGATCGGCCCCCCGCTTGATGAATTGGCATCTGCGGCGGCGGAATTGATTGTCGCGCTTATTAAGAAGGAGCATGTTGATTATCCGGTTGTCATACAGCCGCAGCTCTATTCACGCCATTCGGTCATGCGCTGCAAAACAGCGAAGTAGCAACAAGAACAAGGGGAGGCCTTCTGATGAAAACAGATGCAAAGTTGGGCTGGTCGCAGAAGATAGTGGAGATGATCGCCAGGCAGGTGGACGAAGATGGCTATCATGGCTTTACGAAAGGACGTTGGGCTTATGTCGAGGGAATGACGCTGATGGCAATCGCGCGGACTGGCGTTCACTATGGCATTGAAAGCTATGTAACGTTTATGCAGAAGCATATGGACTTGTATATCACAGAGGAAGGATCGATTCTGACCTATTCACTCGAAGAGTACAATTTGGATCAAATCAATCAGGGCAAGAACCTGTTTCTGTTGTTGGAGCGGACAGGGGATATCCGCTATGAGAAAGCCGCTCATATGCTTGCCGCGCAGTTGCTCGGACAGCCGCGAACATCGGAGGGAGGGTTCTGGCACAAGAAGATTTATCCTTACCAAATGTGGCTGGACGGCTTGTACATGGCTTCACCGTTTCTTGCCCAATATGCGAAAACCTTCAACAAACCAGAGCTGTTCGACGAGGTTGCCCATCAACTGCTGCTCATGGAGAGAAAAACCCGCGACCCCAGAAGCGGCCTCCTTTACCACGGGTGGGATGAGTCCAAAGAGCAGGTGTGGGCAGATTCGGTTACTGGCTGCTCACCGCATTTCTGGAGCAGGGCAATGGGCTGGTATGCTATGGCGCTTGTGGATAGTTTAGAGCATTTTCCAATCGATCATCCGAAGCGGGGGACAATTATCGGCATCTTTGAACGGATGTGCCATGCGCTTGGCCGTGTGCAGGAGACTGACAGCGGACTATGGTTTCAGGTGCTCGACCAAGGCTTCCGCAAAGGCAATTACCTCGAGGCATCGGGCTCAAGCATGTTCGTATATGCAATGGCTAAGGGACTGCGCCTGCGCTATTTGGAGAGTGGCTTCTATACCATAGCAGCGAAAGGCTTCCAGGGCATTGTCGAACGATTGACTGAAGAGGATGGCCAAGGTGTGCATCTTCACGGAATCTGTCATGGAGCCGGACTCAGCTTCGATCGCGACGGTTCTTACGGTTATTATATCGGAGAGCAGATCGTTTCCGATTCCTTTATGGGCGTGGCTCCGTTTCTGCTTGCAGCGCTTGAGGCAGAGAAGCTGGACCTGCGGATTAGCAGATAACTATCATGTGATGCATAGAGAAGAACAAGCTGCGAACAGGAGGGACATGAGCGTGATTGTCGCAAAGGACGGAAGCGGTGACTTTACAACGGTTCAGGAGGCACTAGATGCTGTGCCTCCGAATTTAAAAGAACGGATACAGATAACGATCAAGAACGGTATTTATAAGGAAAAGCTCCATGTCGATAAGCCGATGGTTTCGCTTCTTGGAGAAAGTGTGGAGCATACGATTGTTACCTTTGACGATTATGCGCTGAAGACTTTTCCGAATGGAGAGCCGTACCATACCTTCAATTCCTATTCTCTTTTTGTTGGAGCTGATAATTTCAGCGCGGAGCGCATCTCGTTTGTTAACTCGGCGGGTAAAGGCGAGGAGGTAGGACAGGCGCTTGCAGCTTATGTAGATGGAGATAGAGCTATATTCAAGCAGTGCCGGTTTATTGGCCATCAGGATACCCTATTCACAGGTCCATTGCCGCCTTTTCCGATTGACCGCAGCACCTTCGGCGGACCGCGTGAGGGCATGCCAAGAAAGAACGTTCGCCAATATTACGAGGATTGTTATATTGAAGGTGACGTCGATTTTATTTTTGGCTCTGCGACGGCTGTGTTTCACCGATGTGAAATTTACACGAAAAACAGGCTGGAAGGAAAGAGTGGAGTTAATGGATGGATTACGGCAGCCTCGACTACTGCCGAGTCTGCGTTCGGTTACGTCTTTCTACAATGCAGGCTAACGGGGAATGCACCGCCAAACAGCGTTTACTTAGGAAGGCCTTGGCGCGAATACGCTAAGGTCGCCTATCTTAACTGCTGGCTCGGCGAGCATATCATAGCTGCCGGCTGGCATAATTGGGACAAGATAGGCAGTGAGACGACTACGGTGTTCGTGGAATATAACAGCAGTGGTCCGGGTGCGAAAACAGGTGGGAGAGTGGGCTGGTCGCATAAGCTGAAGGATGAACAAGCGAATGAATTTAATATCATTACTATTTTATGTGGTGAAGATGGCTGGAAGCCTGCCTAAGTTCTTTATAAGGGAGAAAAGAAGCAGGAAGGTATTGAAAAGGCAGGATAAACACCTTTCCATTTTTTCTTCCTATATCAATAGGATTACTCTCAAAGCTAGGTATCTACAAACAGGCATGTTAATGATATAACAAAATCCCAATTTCCTATTATATGCAAAAGGGAAATTGGGTTTTTTTGAGATTTTATAATGTTTATTCGTTTTTCTATGAGGGTGCCTTAAAAGATTCAATAGCTCTAACCTTATAGCGGAAGGTAAAAGGTTATTTTTTTTTAGCTTTTTTCCCTGTGGCACGCGCCATGCAAATGATTTTTTCCAAGCCGGAAATGTATTGCTCAAACATCTCCAGACCAAGCGGCGTGGTCGAGCAGATCGTTGTGGGCCGCTTGTCGGCGAAGGTTTTGGTTACTTTAATGTATGCGGCCTCCTCCAGTACGCTGATATGGTTTCCAAGGTTGCCCTCGGTCAGCTCAAGCTCGCCGCGCAGCGTCAGCAGCGAGTCCGCCGAGGCTGCTTCCTGTTGTTTGTTCAATGTGAACGCTCCCTAGTTTAGCGGGATTTCCCGGTTATTTTTCCCAGCGAAAAAGAAAAAACGCGAGTACCCAGCACACGACTGCGAAACCCAGCATAACTGCCAGTTCGGTGCCGAATAAAGTGATCGAGCCGCCAAGCCATACGCCTTGAGCCAGCTCTACGAAATAAGACATCGGCAGCCATTGGCTCAGCTTCTGCATGAATGTCGGCAAAATGTCCACCGGCATGGAGATGCCTGACAGAAACAGCGACGGAAAAAACACGATCATAGCCAGGCCGCTTGCTGCTCCGGGCGTTTTGGCAAGTCCCGACAAGGCAAAGCCAAGGCAGAAGAAGCTGAGGCAGCCAAACAGCAGGCAAGCGAAGAGCAGCAGCATAGAGGAGAAGGAAAAATGAATATCCCATATGAAGCTGGCTACGAGAATGATTTCGATCGCGCCTGCCAGTACGAGAAAGACGCCTTGGATAGAATGAGAGAGCAGGACGGAGGCTGAACGAATGGGGCTGACCCGGTATCTTCGCAAAATGCCGCTTTCCCGTTGAGTGATCATATTGATATTCAAGGTGAAGACGGAGACGGAGATGACATTCATGGCGCATAATGCCGGAATGTAGGAATCAATATATTTCAAACCTTCTTCAGTGCCAGGCTGGTTACCGAACATGGAACCAAATATGACCAGCATCAAAACCGGGTAAATCAGCATCCAGAAGATGGTGAGCCAGTCTCGAAGGTATAACCGGAAATCAAAAGCGATAAGCCGTACTAATGCGTTCATCCTGCGATCCCCTTTCCGCTGGCAGTCATTTCGGTAAAGACGTCGTTCATGGAGGCATCCTCTAGCCGGAGTCCGCTAACCATCCAGCCTTCTTCGGCGGCTAAACGGAACAGAGCCTGCAGCGTCTCGTCGATCTGGCTCGAATGCAGCTTAACTGTATCCGTTTCCCACTCCACGTCAACGACAAAAGGCAGTCCGGCGAAGCTTTCCTTCCCCGTTACACCAGCGTTCTTGAAGCTGATGCGCTTCGTGCCGCCCAGCATCGAGATCAGCTTCTGCGGCGTATCCAAAGCAACGAGCTTCCCGTGGCTGATGACCGCAATCCGGTCACATAGATATTCGGCTTCCTCCATGTAATGCGTAGTGACGACAATCGTCCGCCCATCCTTCTTCAAGCGGTGGATCATATCCCACATTTCTTTGCGGGCATTTGGATCCAGTCCCATGCTCGGCTCATCGAGAAACAAAATTTCAGGATCATTGATTAACGCGAGCGCCAGCGATACGCGCTGCTTCCAGCCGCCGGAGAGCGACTTGATGAATGCGTTTTGCTTATCTTCAAGTCCAAGGAAGGCGGAAATTTCTTTGGGATCCGTGCTCTTATGATATAAGGAGGCAAACATTTGCAGCACTTCGCGCACTTTGGCTTTCTCAGGCATGGAGGTGGCTTGCAGCAGAACGCCGATCCGCTGCTTAATCTCCATCGCATGCTTGCGGATGTCGAGCCCGAGGACGGTGGCGGAGCCGCTGTCTGGCAGCCGCAAGCCCTCGAGCATTTCGATCAAGGTCGTTTTTCCGGCGCCATTGGGCCCAACAATACCGAAGATTTCCCCTTTGTTCACCTGCATTGTAATATGGTCGACGGCTGTGGTATTGCCGTACCGCTTGCATAGCTGATCCAGCTGAATTACGGTTTGCATGAAATGATTCCTCCTCATAGTCACACTCATTCAGATTGCTCTGTAATTCAGAGTAAGTGGATTGGAACGATTTGTAAATCGGTTTTGAGCATGATTTTGGTGCTCGCATGTTGTGTATAATGAAGATGACACTAGCTCTAGACAAGCCGTGCGTCGGATGATAGGTTTAAGTCGTTGGATCGAGAGTTCGGCAGCCGGCGCGCCATCATCATGCTATTACCAATGGATAGCGGGCTGTTTTTCTTGTATCAGAATTTATAGTGAAAAGCGGGTAGGACGAATATGAGCGACAACGAAAAAGAAATTTACCGCTTCAGTGAGGCACCGATTTGGGAGCTGCAGCGTGACTATTTTGAAAAGCAGGGAATTAAGGCCTGGCAGAGTGATCAGGTTCCTCAATATATTACAAGCAATCCCTATATCGCTACGGCCTATGCGGAGATGATTTTCGGATTTCTTCTGGATCAATCGAGCAAGGACAAAGGGATGGATCTGGTTACGATCCTTGAGCTTGGGGCGGGCTCTGGGCGTCTGGCTTACCATGTGCTGATGGAGCTAACGGCTCTGCTCAAGGAGGCTGATATAGAACTACCGCCTTTTCGATATGTGATGAGCGATCTGCCTCTGCAAAATATCGGATTCTGGCAGCAGCATGAGCGCCTGCTTCCGTTTGTGAAGCAGGGGCTGCTGGATTTTGCTCGATTTGATGCGGTGCAGGATACGGAGCTGCATTTGCTGGAGGCAGGCGTTACCGTGCGTCCAGGCGATTTGGAACAGCCGCTGCTGCTGATTGCCAATTATTTTTTTGACAGCGTCCCTCAAGAATTAATCTATGTGGATGAAAGCAAAATTTATGAATGCAGGGTATCCTTTGATGCTCCAGAGCGGGATGGTGTCCTAGCTGCAGCGGATAAGCTGGCCCAACTGGTACCTAGCTATCATTATTACCGAGCGGAAGAATATGAGCGGGACGATTACCCCTATCGCGAAGTTATCGAGCTTTATAAGCAGAATCTGGAGGATTCTCACATCCTCTTTCCAACGGTTGGGCTGTCATGTCTGCAGCGGCTTAGGGCACTGTCCACCGCAGGTTTCCTGCTGCTTACGGCAGATAAAGGAGATCACCGACTGGAAAACTGGACGTTCGCCGAGCCGCCGAAGCTCATTCACCATGGCAGCTTTTCTTTGACGGCCAACTACCATGCGCTTCAGTATGCGTTCGATCAGATGGGAGCGCTAACTTTATTTACGAAGCATCATTACCGTAACCTGAATGTCGGCTGCATGCTGATGCTGGAGAAGCCGGAAAGCTACGTTCACACCCGCCTTGCTTATCGGCGATTTATCGACCGATTCGGGCCGGATGATTTTTTTAGCCTGAAGCTTTGGTATGACGAGCATTTGAATGAGCTGGAGCTGCCGCAGCTGCTGGCTTTCTGGCGGTTAAGCCGCTTTGATTCGCAGTTATTTCTCCAGAGCCACTCCCGCATGCTGGAGCTGCTGCCGGGTCATGGCGAGGAGGAAGCGATGGACCTTAGCGACGGCATCAGGATGATGTGGGAGAGCTTCTACCCGATGAATGAACCAACTGATCTAGCGTTAGCTTGTGCGAATATGCTCTTTCAGATGGAGCATTATGCCGAAGCGAGAGTGTTTTACGAGCGATCGGCAGCGGAGCACGAAGCAAGCAGCGAGACGCTCTATCATTTGGCGATTTGCTGTTACGAGATGGAGGACGAGCAGGCTGCATCGGATTATGCGCAGCAGATCTTAGCGCTAGAGCCAGACCATGAGGGAGCAGCAGACTTTGTGCTAGCGTAACCTTAGTAACCTTAATCTATCGCGATAACCAGCCGTAGCGAGCCAGAGACTGTTCTGGCTCGCTATTTTTTTGCCTACCATTTTCGTTAACATCCGCTCTTCCACATATGGTATTATCTGTATGAATGATAGTCTATGACGGTTGATGGGGTGAGAAATTGCTAGAGAAGGTATTGTTAGTAGCGTTGTTTACGTTTGTGATTCATTTCTCGGAGACACTTACCTACGCGCTTCGGTCAGCGGGCGTTCGGGTAGGGAAGCTGGCGGTGGCACTCTCTTTGTCCGGCATCATTCTGATTATTTCCAGAACGGCCAATATGGTTCAGGGCCCTTTAACGGGTAAAATTATAGATTTCGCCAAAAAGAATTCCGATTTCAACTTGGTTGATCAGCTTCGCATCATTATCGGCGCTTCGACTCTCGGCACATTGGCGGCTATCTTGCTGTTTCCGTCTGCGGTGTTTTTATCCTCAAGAGTGATTGCCCACTTTGAAGTGGCGGGCTCGATACCGCAAATGCTCCGTACCTCAGTATCCTTTCAGAAAATACACAATGCACGCTATCATTTGCGCAGTCCTAAATTATCGATGTTATCGCGCCTCAGAATCGGCGGCATTCCGAAACGGCTGGTCGTTCTTAATGTGGTGGTAACAGCAATTTACACAATCGGAGTGCTGGCCGCGCTGCTGGCATCCACCCTTACGCTTGAAAATCAGACTACCGCGCTGCAATCCTCTGGTTTAATTAACGGGATTGCCACCATTTTGCTGACGATCCTGATCGATCCGCAAATCGGCTTGGTTACAGATAAAGTGCTGCGGGGAGAAAAAGAGGTCGCTGCTCTGAATAAAATATTTGGCTTGCTGATGGTTTCCAGACTAATAGGAACGTTGCTCGCCCAACTGCTCCTTGTTCCGGCGGCCTATTGGATTACATGGATGGCAACGATTATTTAATGATAGAGAGGGGACAGGGGCGATTGACCACTGCCGTGAACGGGCATTTTAAGAAGCTAAATGAATATGCAGAGCAAATGCAGGGCGTGATCGGGGCCACGGCAGCTGCCGTCTATATTTTAAAAGAGGGTGCGGTCGTCAATGAATGGTATTCGGGGCGGCATGCGGCTGTAGAGGCATCCAAGCTTGTTTACGAGCATACGCAATTTAATGTGGCGTCTATTCGCAAGACATATCTCGCGCTGGCTGTCAGCTTATTGGTTGAGAGCGGATCGATTAGTGGCATCGATCATGAGATTGGAAGCTATTTGCCGGAATATCGCGAGGTAGCGCGCGGGGTGACCATTCGTCATCTGCTTACGCATACGCACGGATTAATAGATGACGGAGGCAGCATTCGTAGGGAGTTTGCAAGCGGCGAGGGCTGGGCCTATCGAAATACCGGCATTGCTATGCTCATTCAATTAGTGAACCATTTGTCAGGACAAACCTTAAGTGAATTCATGCGGGAAAATGTATTTGAACGCTATCAACTTTCAGAGACAGGCTGGAGAAACGCCTATGATGAGTCTCTTATCTATAACTATTACGCGGATCATGAGTCTTGGGTTGGACCAAATAACAGTGCGGCAGGTGACCAAGGCAACCTGTTCGTCAGTGCAAGAGATTTAGCTAGGTGGGGATATATCCATTTGGCCAAAGGGCAGCTGAAAGGAGTCCGGTGCCTGCCTCCATCTGTATTTGAAAGAGTGACGACACTTCAGACGCCGGATCAAGTTCCGGCGGAGCAGCCTCGAAACGGGTATATATGGTGGCTGCAAAGTAGTACACCATTGAATCAGCTTGGCGAACGGCTGCCAAGCGACTCCTACCAAGTGTTGGGCATTACCGGATGCTCTTGCCTCGTCATCCCGCGCTGCAACGCCGTCGTTGTACGCATGTACAATCAATTAAGCAGCGTGGTCGGCTACGATTACCTCAATGATATTAGGCATTTCGGCAATTTAGCTTATGATCTGCTCTCCACATACCCTCGATAAGCACCCTAGTATTCGTATTGCCATCCTTTAACGTTATTTTTGAGCAATAAGCGCAAATACGCGCTTATTGCCTCGCACCCTCTACGCAGTAATATGGAATTTATGTGGTCAGCCTCTCGATTGCGGCTGCAGGCGGTATTGCTTGGGACTGACGCCGTAGAAGGCGCTGAAATGTCGCGTAAACGGGTGAATCGACGCATAGCCCAGCCGCTCGGCGATTGCCGTTACGCTCAATTCGCTCTCCAGCAGGAGGTTGGAGGCCCGTCTCATGACCAGTTTGTGATGGTAAGCCTTCGGAGTAAAGCCGGTCTCGCGTAAAAACAGCGCATGAAAATAGGTTCGCTTCAAGCCGCAGAATCGCCACCATGTCTCCACGGATTCGCGCTGCTCAGGCTGCGCATTCAAATGCGCGAGCAAACGGACGATCCGGTAATCGGTAGGCTGGTGCGTATGGATCGTATTGTACCACTGAAGAATCCACGCGTAGAGCAGGCTGTTCATCATTTCCGCCCGGTAAAATAGCGAATCGTTGTAGAGCTTGGCGAGCATAACGAAGGAGTCGTAAAGCTCCGGATAAGGCTGCAGCGAGAAAACGCTCGGCAAGCTGTCCAGCTCAACACAGTCAAGGGAAGCCGCTACCGTACCCAGCTCGAAAGGCTCGGGAGCATAAATAAACGTCCGATTGAGAGAAACGGGCTGCTGCTGTTCCCACAAATCACAATACAAATTATGCGATGACAGCGGATGGCCAGAAGAAATATGGAAGGCATGAGGCTCCGCTGGGCGTAGAAAAATGAGGGTGCGGTTGTCGATCGGATAACGTTTTCCGTTAATCTCCATCTCTCCCGGTCCGTCTGTAAACAGATGAAAAGCATAGACGCTGCAGACACGCAGCTTCTCGTTAGAGCTGCCGTCATACAGGTAATACATAGAGTCCCCGACATAAGGCGCAATCTCATTTAGCTTCTTCAAGCACAATCCCTCATTTATGTTCGATTACTTTTAACTTCTAAAATTAGCGGATGAATCGTCAACTTAATGGATGTCTGAGCAAATACGAATATCTATATAGATGATACAATAGCTAAATTATTAGGGAAAGCCTCTTTGCTATTTTTACGGATCAATTAACAACATCAATCCTTAATGCTGGCAGGCTATTAAGCTAGTTAAGGGTCAGGCGAAGAAGGAGGAATGCCTTTGCGGTTTCTTGAGCAGGTAGTGCTGGTAACAGGCGGCGGCTCGGGCATCGGGGAAGTAAGTGCGAGACTGTTCGCAGCAGAAGGCGCGCGTGTGGTCATTGCCGATTGGAACGAGGGTGAAGGACAGCGTGTTGCCCAAGCGATTAATGATAATTATCCACTTGTGAAAGGGCTTCCAACTGCCGCCGCATTTCAAACGGATGTCTCGCAGGAGAAGGCGGTCGCTTCGCTCATGGAGCAAACGCAGCGAGTTTTCGGCCGTCTCGACGTGCTATTCAATAATGCCGCGGTGATTCATCCGAAGCCGCTGGAGGAAATAGAAGAGCAGGCCTTCGACCGCTTGCTCGCCGTTAACGTAAAGGGCGTATATCTCATGATCAAGCACGCCATGCCGCTGCTGCGCCAAACGAGCGGTGCCATCGTGAATATGGCTTCGCTGAACGGACTGGTCGGCCAGCGCCACAACCCGGTCTACTCCGCTTCCAAAGGAGCGGTCATTGCGATGACCAAGGCGTTAGCGCTGGACTATGCCCCGGAGGGCATACGTGTTAATTGCGTATGTCCGGCAGGCGTAAGCACGCCACTGCTCGAGTCGTGGACGCAGCAGCAGGAGGACCCCGCAGCAACGCTGCAGGCTTTAAATGCGATGCACCCGCTCGGGCGTCCGGCGACCTCGGAGGAAGTTGCGCAGGCGGTATTGTACTTGGCTTCGAAGCAGGCTTCATTCATTACCGGCATCGCCCTGCCCGTCGAAGGCGGCGCGTCGCTCGGTTACTAATCCAAATCATAGGGAGAGCTCACGATGAAAATTACAAAAGTAGAAACGTTTGTCCTGCATGTGCCGATAGATCCGCCGATTACCGATGCCATTAACGTTGCGACGCATTGGGGATTGTCGGGCGTTCGTATTTTTACGGACGAGGGGTATGTCGGCTATGGCTATACCGGGACCTGCGCGCATGGCGACGATATGATTGTCGATACGATTGACCGTTATTATGCCCCTGAGCTGATCGGCAAGGATCCGTTCATGGTCAAGGAAATTTGGGATACGCTGCGTTACGGCAAAATGCATTGGATTGGACGGGCCGGCATTACGCATATGGCGCTGGCAGCGGTTGATATCGCGCTGTGGGACATTATGGCGAAGGCTTCCAATAAACCGCTCTGGCAGTATCTCGGCGGCCATAAATCGAAGGGCATTAAAGCTTATAATACGAACGGCGGCTGGCTCAACTGGTCGAAGGAACGCTTATTGAAGGATGTCACGGACATTGTTGAGCAGGGCTTTACCGGCGTGAAAATCAAGGTGGGCAAGTCTGATCCGCATGAGGATTATGACCGTGTGAAGGCGGTTCGCCAAGCCATCGGCGACAAAACGATCTTTATGATCGACGTCAACCAGCAGTGGAATATCAATACGGCAATGACCTGGGGCAAGAAGCTGGAGGAGTTCGATCTCTTCTGGCTGGAGGAGCCGTTGAATCCGGACGATATTATGGGCCATAAGAAGTTGGCGGATGCGCTGAACGTTCCGATTGCGCTTGGGGAGCATGTGTACTCGAAATACGCGTTCCGCGATTATATCCATCAAGGCGCTATCGAATATTGCCAGGTTGACGTTACGCGGGTTGCGGGCATAACCGAATGGCTTCAGGTAGCGGGACTAGCTGCTTCGTATGACATTCCAATCTGTCCGCATGTCGGCGATATGGGTCAAATTCATCAGCATTTGGTAGCCGCTACACAAGGCTCGATCATGCTGGAGTACATCCCGTGGATCCGGTCGATTTTCGTCGAGCCTGCAACGGTTAAGAACGGGCATTACGTGCTGCCGGAGCTGCCGGGAGCATCTACCGAAATTATTCCTCGCTATTTTGATGAATACCGCATTCGCTAGCTATAGGCAGAGAGGAGCTTGCTGATGAGACTGCAGGGTAAAATCGCTCTTATTACCGGGGGCGGATCAGGCATTGGGAAAACAACGGCCGAGCTGTTCGTCAGAGAAGGCGCGACTGTGATTATAAACGACATTGATGCGGCCAAAGGGCGGGAGACGGAGCAAAGCATTCAAGCGGAGGGCGGAAGCGCGTTGTTCCTGCACGCGGACGTGACCGACACGGAATCCGTCCGCTTAATGGTCGAGGCGGCCATTCAGGCTTACGGCCGTATTGATATTTTGTTCAATAATGCCGGCATTAGCGGTGTTGGGGCCATTCACGAGATTGAGCCGGAAGCGTGGGACCGGGTCATTCAGATTAATCTACGCGGCGTATTCCTGCCGTCGAAATATGTTATCCCTTATATGATGGAGAGAAAAGCAGGAAACATCATCAACATGTCTTCGTGCATCGCCGAGATCGGCCTTGCGCGCAGAGCCTCCTATTCCGCTACCAAAGGCGCGGTGCTTGCTTTAACGAAGTCCATGCAGGTCGATTATGCCAAATATAATATTAGAGTCAATGCGGTGCTGCCGGGAACGATCATGACGCCGTTCGTGGAACAATATTTGCAAAGCTCTTACGAGGACCCGGAGCTTGCGATTGCAGCCATTAAGACAAGGCAGCTGAGCGGCGAGCTGGGCAGACCGGCGGACGTGGCGAACGCGGTGTTGTTCCTCGCTTCCGATGAATCCTCTTTTATGATGGGTTCGCCGTTATATATCGATGGCGGCGTTGTGTTCGGCAAGGACGCTTAACTGACAAATCGAAGGGATGGTAGGTAGAGATGAAGCTGGTAACGATAGAGCAAGGCGGTCAAAACAGACTGGGAGTCAAGGTTAACGAAGGCATTATTGATATAGAATCGGCGCTGGAGCGTCTGCCTAACGCGGATGTGCCTGTAGACGTGATGGCTTTAATCGAAGGCGGAAAGAAGAGCCTCGACGCCTTGGCAGCGTATGTGGATCAGGTGCTGGGATCGGCGGAGCTCTCAGAGGCTGCGCTTCTGGATGAAGCGACCGTACAGTTCGGGCCATGCGTGACGAGGCCCAACAAAATCATTTGCGTAGGCTTGAATTATAGGAAACATGCGGTTGAGACGAACGCGCCCATCCCTCAATATCCCATCCTGTTCAATAAATTTAACAACACGCTGACGGGCCATGGGAAAGAGATTTCGCTGCCAGAGAGGGTAACCTCACAGGTGGATTACGAGGCCGAACTAGTTATCGTAATGGGGCAAAAGGCCAAGTATGTAAGCAAGGAAGCTGCACTCGGCCATGTATTCGGCTATTGCAATGTCAATGATTTGTCGGCGCGTGATCTTCAGATGAGGACGCAGCAGTGGCTGCTTGGCAAAAGCTGCGACGATTTCAGCCCGCTTGGCCCTTATTTGGTTACGGCGGACGAGGTCGGAGACCCAAATGAGCTGGAAATTAAATGTATCGTGAACGGAGAAGTGCGCCAGCATTCGAACACCTCCGATATGATTTTTGCATGCGATGAGGTCGTCAGCTATATTTCGCAGCATATGACGCTGGAGCCAGGCGATATTATTTTGACCGGCACTCCTGAGGGCGTTGTGCTTGGTTATCCGGAGGAGAAGCGGGTTTATTTGAAAGACGGGGATATCGTAACAATCGAAATTGAGAAGCTCGGCAGCCTGACGAATCGGCTTGTCAGCGAGGCATACACAAACTAACAGCTGGGAGTTGGTCACGGCATGAATCGTTCAAGGCTTTGGTATTCGGGCCCTGCGGAGAGCTGGAAGCAAGGGCTGCCGATCGGGAATGGCAGAATTGGCGCTGTTATTCATGGGGGAATTGGGCAAGAAACGTGGAGCATGACGGAAATTACGTATTGGTCGGGGAAAACAGAGCGTATTCAAGGAAGCGGCGGCGGCAAGGCGGATTTGGAGCGGATGCGGGAGTCGTTTTTTCAAGGGGATTTCCATGAGGGTGACAGGCTTGCCAAGCTAGCTCTGCAGCCCAAAAAGGGCAACTTCGGCACGAATCTCTCCGTATGCGACGTTATTCTGCGTTTTGATCAGTCGGGTGAGCAGCTCGTGCGCGAGCTGAGTTTAGAGGATGCGCTCGCGCAGGTATCCTATCAGACGGCTGGTGGACAAATGAGGCGCGAAACGTTCGCTACGCATGCGGATGGCGTCGTTGTATCACGCATCAGCGGCAGCCAGGCAGGCTCCGTTTCGTTTGCGCTAAGCGTGACGGGACGAACGAACTCGTTCACATCCGTATCCTTGGAAGGCGATACGGTTGTTTTTCAAGGACAGGCGACGGAGGATATTCATAGTGACGGGACTTGCGGCGTATTTTGCGAGGGCAGAATCAAGATCGTCGCCAAAGGCGGCAGCGTGCAAAGCACGGCTGATGGAATTTTGGTATCCCATGCGGACGAAGCGGTCATTTATTTTGCCGTGAATACGGATTATGGCCAAGTTGATAGCCATTGGCGAACAGCAGGCGACAGTCAGATCAAGGCAGCAGCAGATAAAGGTTATGAAATCCTAAAGCAAGAGCATATTGCGGACTATCGCGAACTTTACGGCCGGGCATCCATCCAGCTGGAGGCTTCGGATAGCGACGATATTCCGACGGATGAGCGCATTTTACGGCTGCGGTCGGGAAAACATGAGGACCCTGGCTTAATCGTTTTATTTTTCCAATATGGACGTTATTTGACGATTGCAGGCACGCGCGAGGACTCGCCGCTGCCGCTGCATTTGCAAGGCTTATGGAATGATGGAGAAGCGAACCGGATGGCCTGGAGCTGCGACTACCATTTGGACATAAACACGCAAATGAATTATTATCCGACCGAAATTGCCAATTTGGCGGAATGCCATGTACCGTTAATGAATTACATCGAACGCTTGTCCGTGGCGGGGAGGCTGGCAGCGCAGGATTTCTACGGCTGCGAAGGCTGGGTGACGCATGTGTTCTCCAACGCATGGGGCTTTGCCGCTCCCGGCTGGGAAACGGGCTGGGGACTTAATGTGACGGGCGGATTATGGATTGCCACCCATCTGAAGGAGCATTATGAATACGGCTTGGACCGTTCCTTTCTGACGAAGCAGGCCTATCCGGTGCTGAAGGAATCGGCAGCGTTTTTCCTAGATTACATGGCCGTGCATCCAGACTTGGGCTGGCTTGTCACAGGGCCGTCCAACTCGCCGGAGAACAGCTTCTACACTGGTAAACCGGAGGAAGGCGCCCAGCAGCTCTCGATGGGCTCCACACTGGACCAGCAGCTGGTAAGGGATTTGTTCACGTTCTGCCTTGAGGCAGCCGAGCTGCTGCAAACCGATTTGGAGCTGCAGAAGAAGCTGAAGCACGCGATAGCGCTGCTCCCGCCGCTGATGGTCGGCAAGCGCGGCCAACTGCAGGAATGGCTGGAGGATTACGAGGAAGCGCAGCCGGAGCACCGCCATTTGTCGCATACGTACGCTTTGTATCCGAGCAGCCAGATTACACCGCTGGCGACGCCGGAGCTAAGTGCTGCGGTGAAGCAAACGCTGCTCGGCCGGATGCAAACCGATGAGCTTGAGGATATTGAATTTACGGCAGTGCTGTTCGCAACGGGGTTCTCGAGGCTATACGAGGGGGATCGCGCACTTAAACATATTACCCATTTAATCGGCGAGCTGTGCTTCGATAACCTACTGACATACTCCAAGGCCGGCGTTGCGGGCGCGGAGACGAATATCTTCGTTATTGACGGCAATTATGGCGGAACCGCTGCGGTTGCCGACCTGCTCCTGCAGAGCAGCACAGGAGAAATAAACCTGCTTCCTGCGCTTCCAAGCGCATGGCCTGCAGGCTCGTTCCAAGGCTTGCGTGCCAAAGGCAACGCGGAGGTCGATGTTCGGTGGGAGAATGGGGCATTGGTGGAAGCGACCATAAGAGCTTTCTCTGAAGGGAATACGATTATAAGACGGGGAGACCAGGCGGTATCGATCACGCTTTCCCCGGGGCAGATGTACACGTTGGACCAGCAACTGAATGTTATACAAGGGCAAGTGGAAGCCAGATCTTAAGCAATCAAAACGGAACGGACAACTACTCATTTTAGAATAGTAGTTGTCTTTTCGCGTGAGTAGGGTATTATGAATGAGCGAAGTTATTTTTAGGGGAGAGTATATGTTATTGGTGTAATGTAAGCGCTATTATTTAGAGAGAGGTGGGTTGACCGTGCCAAAATACTCGACTATATTTCGCAAATTTCTTGTTTCTTATCTAATCATTTTGATCATACCCAGCATTGCCGGTTTCGTGTCCTATCGTACTTCCATCTCGGTAACGGAATCCATCTCGATTGAGAATAGCGTGACGCAGCTGCAGCGAAGCCAGGAAATTTTGGAGAGACGGATGGACGAGGTGGAGGGCTTTACCCGCCAGCTGGCGCTGAATCCCGACTTGAACAAATTAATGAACGAGAAGAAAAACGACGATTTAGTCAACGTGTACGGAATCTGGAGCTTGGTTAGGCAGGTAACGCCGTTTAGCCAGACGAATGACTTTTTGCAGAACTATTTTATCTACTTAAATAATTACGATGTTATCTTTACGCAGGGGTCCGCCTATTTCCGGCCGGAGCACTATTATCAAAATTTCCGCTACAATGACCTGACGCTGGAGCAGTGGAAGAGCACGATACTGAACCAAACCCATCGCAGTGAAATTAAGCCCTTAACCCCGTTTATGAGCAATGCCAGACAGACCTCAGTAGTCACGTATATGCAGTCGCTTCCGCTTGACAGCTTTAGCGGCTCATCGCCGGCTACCGTAGTTGTTATGATAGATGAAGAGAACATTTCCAGCCTGCTCGCCGGACTTGAAGACCGCTATGGCGGATGGGCTCATATCAGCGACGCGAATGGAAATACCGTTGGTCTGCGCGGGATTAATGAAGAGGATGCCCGAAAGCTGACCTCGGATGCCCGCCTGCTGCCAGATAAGGTCAGCCAGTTCTATAACGACGATCTAGTCATTACGATTCACTCCAAAAAAAATGGCTGGATTTACCGTGCGGGGATTCCGAAGCTGGTGCTGATGGAAAATGCGAATCAAATTAAGCATATTACTTGGCTCGTTACAGGTGCAGCGTTGCTGCTTGGATTGCTGGTCGGGCTGCTTCTCTCCTACCGGAACAGTGCGCCGATTAACCGCCTTCTCTCCGTTATGAAGGAGCAGTTTGGCAAGGATGGCGTTGCCGTGCGCAATGAATATGACTTTCTGCAAGGTAATATTTCTAATATTATAACGAGCAACCGCCTTCTCGAAAATGAATTAAAACGGCAGCTGCCGTTGGTCAGGGATGGATTTCTGAAGCGTCTCGTAGCCGGGGAGTTCCAGACGGTAGATGAAATTACAGCTGCCGCCGTACAGGCGGATACGACGTTTGACTCGAGTGAAGGCTTCGTTGGCATTTTGCAAATTAACGGGTATTCCGGCATGGACAGCGTGGAAATCTTGAATGAGCTGTATGCGGCTCGGCTGATTTTGAAGCAGAATCTCTCTGAGCTCGACGGTCAGCTTCATATGACAGATCTGGGATCGGACCGGATTGTTATTATTCTTACCGCTCTAACGGAGGAGAACGGCTGCGAGTCGGCGAAAGAACGTATGAATGATACGCTCGAGAAGCTTTCTGATATGGCATACAGCGAGTACAAAATATCAATTACTGCCGCATTCGGCGGTTCCTTCTATGCCATGATCGATGCCAGCCACTCTTACGAGCAGGCGAAGCAGTCGATGGAATATGCTGAATATAACAGCAAAAAAAGCATCATATGGTTCAACGATTCGAGACTTGAAACGGCAACGTATTATTATCCGATGGATATCGAGCAGCGCCTGATCAGTACGATCCGTGCCGGTGATCCGGAAGAAGCAAGGCGTATGGTCTTGTCGGTCATGGAGAAAAATACGGAAAACCAGCAGCTCTCCGCCGAGATGAAGCAGCAGCTGGTAGGCGAGCTGAAGGGCACGCTGCTCAAGCTTCTCGATCAGAAGGCTTTTATGGAATCAGAGCTGCTGCATGCGTTGAAAAATCAAATCATTAGCATTCAGGCTTCCAATGCAATCTCTGTCATTCAGGATGAGATTATGGCGATCGTGGATGCGCTATGCGGTGTCATCAATAGCAAGAAAAACCATGCCCATATTCAAATGGTCGAGGAGATCAAGCAATTCATAGCCGAAGCCTATAGCGATTCGGAGCTAACTCTTTACCGCATTGCCGAGAAGGTAGAGCGGCCGGAGAAATATATTTCTCAATTGTTCAAGGAAGTAACGGACACGAACGTATCTGATTATTTGGAGATGATTCGCATTGAGAAAGCTTCCGACCTATTAAAGAGCAATGCCTGTACGGTCGACGAAATTGCGGCTCGTGTCGGGTACAACAGCTCCCACTCCTTCCGCCGGGCATTCAAACGGGTGATGGGAGTCGCACCAAGCTCTTATCGGCAATCGATCAAAATATAGACAATCGTTTTTTAACGCGTAAGGAGAGGATCAGGTTGAAGAGAGCAACGGTTGGCCTAGTGGTGCTTGTCACGTTCTTTGGCTTGCTGTTATCCGCATGCTCGCAGAGTAACGGAGCGGCAGAAACCGAAGTGGCCCAAGGGACAGGCAAAGCGCGGGCCTCTTCGGATAAGCCGGTGGAGATCAGTGTTTTTGCCCAACAGGATTTGGGCATTGATTTAAAAACAAATGATTTTAGCAGATTTCTGGAGGAGAAATTTAACGCAGCCTTCGACTGGGACGTTGTTTCCATGGATGGGGCCAGAGAGAAGCGGCAAATTTCACTGGCTAGCGGAGATTTTCCGGATGCATATATTTTGACGTCGTATATTGATCAGTTCTCGCAGTCCGATGTGCTGAAATATGGCAAGCAGGGCGTTTTTCTCCCGCTCAACGAGCTTATTGAGCAATATGCGCCAAACATTAAGGCAGCTATGGAGAAGGACCCCGTTCTGAAAGCTTTCAATACGGCCCCTGACGGTAAAATCTATGGTCTTGTCGCATACAGCGAATGCTTTCATTGCTCCTATCCGAACAAGATGTGGGTCAATACGAGCTGGCTGGATAAGTTAGGGCTTGAAATGCCCCGTACGACAGCGGAGTTTAAAGCGATGCTCGAAGCCTTTAAACAAGAGGATCCCAATGGCAACGGGCTTCCAGACGAGGTTCCGCTTACCGGCTCCATCGAAGATTTTGGCGTTCATATTATGCCTTACCTGATGAACGGTTTTATTTACGATGACGACCGCCAATATTTGTTCATGTCCAATGGCAAAGTGGATACGGTGGCCGATAAGCCCCAGTGGAAGGAAGGCATCGCCTTCATTAAATCGCTTTATGACGAGGGATTAATCGATCCGGGGGCTTTCATTCAAAATGCAGAGGCACTCAAAAAAATGGGGGACAATTCGGCAGAGGTTATCCTTGGGGCTGCCGCTGCCATGCATCCCGCTATTTTTGTAAGCGAGCGGACCAGGGATTATGCACCGCTGCCGCCGTTAACCGGGCCGTATGCTTCTTATGCTACTTTTGAGAGCTCGGGCATACAGCCGGGTGCGAAGTTTGTTATTACGAATAGAGCGAGCGCTGAGGCGCAAATTGCGTTAATTAAGATGGTGGATTATATGTATACGCCCGAAGGCCAAACGATGGCGCAAGCCGGACTTGAAGGAGTAGGCTGGAGGAAGCCTCAGGCTGGAGAAAAAGCGCTGGACGAGAGGCTTGAACCTAAGTTCTCCAATCTTATCCCGATAGAGAATGCGAAGCCGACGAATTCCGGCTGGAGCGGGATGGCGCATTTCTATATGCCAAGGGAGTATCGCGAGAGCTGGGTGGCGAGCCCCGACATCTATGCCACTGACGGTTACGAGCGCCGCCTTCGCGATGCGACGCTGCTGTATGAGGGGCATGAGCCGAAGGAGCTTTATCCCATGTGGAAGATGTGGATGGACCCGGAAGAAGCGGATGAGGCGGGCATACTCCAGACGAATCTTACCAATTACATTGACCAAAGCATGATTCAATTCATCACTGGCAATTTGGAGCTGGACAAGGATTGGGATAATTACGTGCTCGGGCTCCGCGGCATGCAGGTGGATCGTTACGTTGAGATCATGCAAGCTGTTTATGATCAATCGCTGGGCACGGATAAATAAAACGATAAATGTAAACTATGCCCTTACCACAAAGATAGCGACCAAGCATCTTTTTAATCAAACAGAGGTTATTCCAACAAGCAGCTTATGGCTTGTTGGAATAACCTCTGTTTTTTGTGCATGGTTGCCCGGCAGCACCGCGCGAAAACGGGAAATGTACGCCAGAACGGTGATTTGCCCCCCCTTAAATCGCCGATTTTGTACGTTAAAATACCCAAATGTACCTGTTGGGAAGTGGTCTTTTTCTACTATGATCAGTCGTATAGAAAGCGCTACCATACATCTGGGGCCAGCTACTTAGGGGGGATTGTTCTGGAAAAAGAAATTGTACTGAATAACAAGACGTTAAACAAAAAGGGTAAACGGAGCCTCGCAGACGAAGCGGTAATCAGCTTCAAAAAGCATTGGCAGCTGTACCTGATTGTCATACCGCCTGTGCTGTTTTTTCTAATCTTTAAATATTATCCGATGCTAAACGCGGTTCTCGCATTTAAGGATTACAACGTGATTAAGGGCATCTGGGGAAGCCCGTGGGTCGGCTTTAAGAACTTTCAGCTGTTCTTCGATAATCCGATGTTCTGGACGCTTGCCAAAAATACGATATTAGTGAGCGGATATTTGCTGCTGGCCGGATTTCCGATTCCGATCCTGCTCGCTTTGATGCTCAATGAAATCCGCAACGGACGCTTTAAGCGGCTTGTCCAGCTTGTGACCTTCGCGCCTTATTTCATATCCACGGTCGTTATGGTGTCGATTATTATGCTGTTCCTCGCGCCAAGGCTTGGATTTGCCAATGTAGCGCTCAATTATTTCGGCTTCGATTCGGTTAATTTCCTGGGTGAGGCGAGCATGTTCCGCTCCATCTACGTGTGGTCGGATATTTGGCAGACGGCAGGCTACTCCGCAGTCATTTATTTGGCCGCTCTATCGGGCATTGATCCGACGCTTTACGAGGCTGCGAAGGTGGACGGAGCGTCGCGCTTCCAGAAGATTGTCCACGTCGATTTGCCTGGCATTTTGCCAACGATCACCATCATCCTAATTCTTAATGTAGGCAGTGTCATGGCGATTGGCTTCGAGAAAATTTATTTGCTGCAAAATCAGCTCAACATCGTCAATTCCGAAATTATCGCGACTTACGTTTACAAAATAGGGCTTCTAAACGCGAATTACAGCTTCGCTACGGCAGTCGGCTTGTTCAACTCATTAATTAATCTCGTGTTATTGTTTACGGTCAATGGCTTGGCCAAACGGTTCACGAAATCAAGCATTTGGTAAAGGGGAGTGCGCCTATGGCATCGGCAAAAATAGCAATGCAGACACCAAAGAGACAGACCATCAAAGATTCGATGGGCGATCGGATATTCATGATTGTCATTTACACCATTCTGACGCTGGTTCTGATCGCGGTCATCTATCCGCTCATTTACATTCTTAGCAGCTCGATCAGCAGCCCGTCTGCGGTTACGTCAGGCCGCGTCTGGCTGTGGCCCGTCGATATTTCCTTCAAGGGCTTCAAGGTGTTGTTCGATACGCCGCAGATTATGCAGGGTTACGGCAATTCCTTGTTCTACACGGTAGCAGGGACGATGATCAGCGTCGTGCTTACCGTCATGATTGCGTATCCGATGTCGCGAAAATCATTTTTTGGCCGGACCGTCATCATGATGCTCATTACCTTCACCATGCTCTTTAGCGGCGGCTTAATTCCGACGTATATGGTCGTCAAGGAGTTTGGCATGATCGATTCGCGGTGGGCGCTGCTCATTCCGAATGCCGTCTGGGTATGGCAGGTGATTATTGCAAGATCCTTCTTCCAGAACTCGATTCCGGATGAGCTGTTCGAAGCAAGCGAGATCGATGGCTGCAGCGATATCCGGTTTATGCAAAGCGTTGTTCTTCCGTTATCCAAGCCCATTCTCGCCGTGCTTTTCTTGATGTATGGCGTCGGACAATGGAATGCCTACTTTGATGCCCTTATTTATTTGAAATCGTCTAATCTGTTTCCGCTTCAGCTGGTATTGCGCAGCATCATCATTATGAACAATAGCGCAAGCGTTACCGATGCGCTTAAGCAGGTGGAGAGACAGCAGCTGTCAGAGCTGTTGAAATACTCGCTAATCGTTGTAGCTACGCTGCCTGTCCTGATTATGTATCCTTTCGTGCAGCGTTACTTCGTACAAGGGATGCTGGTCGGTTCCGTCAAAGGCTAATGAGCCGCAGGGAGCGATACGGGAAAACAGCTAAGAGAGGAGGTGGTAGGTATGTAGCGTAAGCGATAGACCAGTTAAGGTTGACCCACCATAAATCGAAAAGGGAGCGAATTCAATTGAAAAAGAGACTAGTAAGCTTGTTGGCAATCGTTATGATGACCAGCGTGGTGCTTGGCGCTTGCTCGACAGATAACAAGCCTTCCAATGCTGCAACAAACAAGCCTCAAACGGAAGAGACGGGATCAACCGCACCGGTAGAGGTTAGCATTTTTGCCGTACAGGAGTCGAACATTGACCTGCCTACGAACAAATTTACCAAATTCGTTGAAGAAAAATTCAACATTAAGCTGAAGTTTGAATCGACGCCGCCGGATGGCGCGAAGGAAAAACGCCAGATTTCACTGGCAAGCGGCGATTATCCGGATGCCTACATGCTGCCGGGTTATATCGATCAGTTTACGCAAGCTGACGTAGTGAAGTATGGCAAGCAAGGGGTGTTGGTGCCTCTGAATGATCTTATTGAGAAGTATGCTCCTAACATCAAAGCAGCGATGGAAAAAGATTCTGATTTGAAAGCGTTTAACACAGCGCCGGATGGCAATATCTACGGTCTTGTCGCTTACAGCCAGTGCTTCCACTGTTCCTATCCGAACAAAATGTGGATCAATACGAAGTGGCTGGATAAGCTGCAGCTGGAAATGCCAAAAACACCGGAAGAATTCAAAGCGGTTCTGAAAGCATTCAAAACGCAAGATCCAAATGGCAACGGCATTGCGGACGAAGTGCCGCTCAGCGGTTCGACGGAGGATTTTGGCGTACGCGTCATTCCATTCCTCATGAACGGCTTCGTCTATGACGACGACCGCAACTACCTGAACCTGACAAATGGCAAGGTTGAGTCGGCAGCGCTTAAGCCGGAATGGAAAGAGGGCTTAACGTATATCAAATCCCTGTACGACGAGGGCTTGATTGATCCAGGCGCATTCGCGCAAAACGCGGAAGCATTCAAAAAAATCGGCGAAAACGGCGACGCTCAAATTCTAGGCGCCGGAGCCGGCATGCACCCTGCTATTTTCGTTAATATCGATGTAGGCAACAAAAACTCTGCGGATTACAATCCAGTACCGCCGCTGACAGGACCGCATGGCTCGTTCGCTACTCATGACGGCGGCGGCGTTGCTCCTGGCGCGAAATTCGTCATCACGAACAAGGCTTCGGAAGAACAACAAATTGCTCTTATTAAATTGGTTGATTACATGTTCACAGAAGAAGGACAAACGAACAGTGCTTCCGGTATGGAAGGCATTGACTGGAGAAAGCCGAAGGAAGGCGAAGTTGCGCTTGGAGAAGGCGTAGAGCCGAAGGTTGCAACGATTCCTGCGGTTGAAGGCGAAGCTCCTCGTAATGCAGGCTGGAGCGGAACGGCTCACTTCTACATGCCGAGAGAATACCGCGACAGCTGGGTTCAAGGCACGGATATTTATGATTCTGCCAATTACGAGCGCAGATTGTACCAAGCGACGCTTCAGTATCAAGGCCACGAGCCGAAGGAGCTATTCCCGCTTTGGGCGATTTGGATCGATAACGCCGAGGTTGACGAGGCGAGCATTCTACAAACGAATATCAAATCGTACATCGAGCAAAACGCGCTTCAATTCATCACGGGCAACAAAAGCCTTGAGAAGGATTGGGACGCTTACGTCAAAGGCTTGCAAGATCTGAAAATCAACCGTTACTTGGAGATTTTGCAAAAAGCATACGACCAATCGTTTAAATAAGGACAATTTCAAAGGATCAGGTTATTTATTGCGAGATAAAAACCTGATCCTATTTTACAACAAAAAGGAGATAAATAATGACGCAAATGATGAAGAAAACACGATTGTGGCTGCTTGTAATCGTTTTGTTGACGGCCCAGCTGGGCATTGTGCTGCCAAAGACAAACGTAGCGGAGGCGGCTAACAACGGCTTGGCCGCAAAGCCATACATGGGCTGGAGCAGCTACAGCCTCCAGGTGTTTACTGGAAATGGACAGTGGATTACCGCAGCGAACATTAAGGCGCAATCGGATGCCATGCATGAGAAGCTTCAGCCTTACGGCTACGAGTATATTAATATTGACGCAGCTTGGAACGGCGGAATGGACGGCTACGGCAGACCGATTCCGAGCACGACCTTGTACCCGAACGGGTTCCAAGAAGTCATCGATTATGTCCATGCCAATGGGCAAAAGATCGGGTTATATGGCATTCCCGGCCTATCACCGCAAGCGTATGATCAGGACTTGCCTATTTATGGCGCTCCAGGCTGCTCGATGCAGGACATTGCTGCGCAGCCGATTCAGGAATCGGATTATTGGGGTCTTGGCTACAAAATCGATTTCAATCAGCCTTGTGCCCAAAGCTATATTAATTCCATTGCGGACCTTTATGGCGAATGGGGCATCGACTTTCTGAAATTTGACAGCGTAACGCCGGGATCAGGCATTTCCGATCTGTCCCTAGATGCGCGCGATGACGTAAAAGCGTGGTCACAGGCGCTAGCTCCGCACAAGATCTGGCTTGAGCTTTCTTGGGCGCTTGACATCAAATACATTGATTATTGGAAAGAATATGCGAACGGCTGGCGCGTAGACTGGGATATTGAGTGCTATTGCGGCGACGGCGGCTTAACGACGTGGCCAAGCATTGCAAGATTGTTCCCAAAAGCGGAGCAATTCTGGCGTCATGCGGGTCCGGGCGGTTGGAATGATTTTGACTCGCTCAATATCGGAAATGGTGCGATGGACGGCATTACGCCGGACGAGCGTCGCTCGGCCATGTCATTCTGGGCGATCTCTTCCGCACAGCTGTACATCGGCAATGATATGACCAATCTGGATGAATACGGACTGGAGCTGTTAACGAACGAAGAGGTTATTGCTGTCAACCAAGCAGGACGGCCGGGACATCCGGTTTCGACAGCGACAGAGCAGCAGGTATGGTATGCGAATAACGGTGACGGAAGCTATACAGTGGGGCTGTTTAACCTTGGCAGCTCGGCGGCGACAGTGAATGTGAACTGGTCGGATATCGGCTTGACAGGTCCAGCTGCAGTACGCGATCTTTGGAGCCACGAGGACTTGGGTATTTTTAACACAGGCTACAGCTCGGTTGACCTGCCATCCCATGCCTCGCGCTTGTTCAAGGTCGTGGCGCAGAATGGAACGGTTACAGCTAACGATGATGATACCGGGTTTAAATACAATGGCGAATGGACGCGTAACGGCGGGCAGGAGCTAGCAGGCGACAAACAAAACTTAGTGATCCATGTAAGCGATACCACAGCGCAAAACAGCACGATTTCACCGGCAACGGCAAGCTTCAATAAGAAGACATCGGAGCAAGCCGACGTCTCCACCACAGTAACCTTGAACGGAAATACGCTAAGCAGCCTTTCGAATAACGGCGTAACGCTGACTCAGGGTACGGATTATACGGTGACTGATGATGTGGTTACAATAAAAAAGGAATATTTGGCGAATAGGCCCGTAGGGCTGACAAACCTGACCTTTGTGTTCAGCGGCGGGGCATCGAAGAGCCTGGCGGTGACGGTAAGCGACACGACTGTCCGCGATAGCGGCGTGACGCCAGCCACGGTCAGCTATGACCAAAAGCCGTCGGCACAAGCCGATATTACGCTGACAACTTCATTAAGGGGCAATGCCTTAACGGGTGTTGCGCATGAGGGAAATGCACTGACGGAAGGGGTGGATTATACCTTATCCGGAAGCCAGCTTACGCTTAAACAAGCCTTTCTGGCTTCACTGCAGACAGGCACGACAAAGCTAACCTTTACCTTTAACGCGGGAGCCGAGCAAAAAGTATCGTTGGTCGTAAGAGATACCTCAATTGGCGGCTCCATCTCGATTAATGACGACGATTCCTCCATTGTTTATACAGGGGGCTGGAACCGAAGCTACAACCGCGGACTTGGCGATTACAAGGACGATGTGCATTATGCTGAGGCCAACAACAACGATTATTTTGAATATACGTTTACTGGAACGGGCATTGAGTTCATCACGGAGCTTGATCCATCTCAAGGCGAGATGGACATTTACATCGACAATGAGTTCAAGCAAACGGTAAGCACTTATAATTTGGGCAGAATGGCGCAACAGCCGGTTTATAACATTACGGGACTTACAAACGGAGCACACACGCTTAAAGCAGTCAAAAAATCCGGCTACTTTATGCTGTTGGATAAGCTGCGGGTAAGCGTACCGGATTTAATCGGCGCAAGCACCGCAGCCTTTGATAAGGCGCAGCAGCAGCAAGCGGATCTTTCGGTAACAACTACGGGCGACGTTAGCGGCCTAAGCAGCATAACAAATGGTGCGGCGGCGTTGACAGCTGGTACTGATTATACGGCAGCGGGAAACACCGTTGTCCTTAAGAAGGAATATCTTGCCGCACAGCCTCTTGGCACAACAAGCTTGACTTTCGCTTTTAACGGTGGAGCAACGCAGACGCTTGCGATTGCCGTTAGCGATTCATCAGCAACGAACAGCGACATTACACCAAAAACAGCTAGCTTTGACAAAAAAGCGGCTGAGCAAGCCGATGTTGCCACGACGTTGACACTGAATGGAAACACGCTTAGCGGCATCACGAACGGCGCGACAGCGCTAGTTCAAGGCAGCCAGTATTCCGTTGCGGATGATGTAGTGACGATTCACAAGTCTTATTTGGCAGCATTGTCAAACGGAACCGCGAATCTGACCTTTGCATTCGATCAAGGGGAGTCGCAGACACTAACGATTACCGTTAGCGATTCTACGGGCGAAAGCAGCTCGATTATCCCATCGGCGCTTAGCTTTGACAAAAAGGCTGGGGCACAGGCAGATATTTCTACGAACGTGACCTTTAACGGAAACAGCTTGGTAGGAATTTTCGATGGAGCGACAGCGCTTCAAGCAGGCGACGATTACCTAGTGTCCGGCAGCCAGCTTACGATCAAGAAGGAATATTTGGCAGGCAAGCCAAACGGCATGACGAATCTTACCTTAACCTTCAGTGCGGGTGTTGACCAAACACTGGCGATTGCGGTTAGCGATACGTCCAGAGGCCGCTATGTGGCGATCAACAATGACGATAGCGAGATTTCGTACAAAGGCGCGTGGCAGCACGGCCGCAACCGCGGACTTGGCGATTACAAGGATGATGTTCATTATACGGAAAATAACAACGACTATTTTGAATACACGTTCAAAGGAACCGGCATTGAGCTCATCACAGAGAAGGAATCCGCACAGGGCAATATCGATATTTATGTGGACAACGTCTACAAGCAAACAGTGAGCACTT
The DNA here is from genome assembly GCF_006542765.1 of Paenibacillus luteus. GTDB lineage: Bacteria > Bacillota > Bacilli > Paenibacillales > Paenibacillaceae > Pristimantibacillus > Pristimantibacillus luteus. The sequence continues at coordinate 56,834 of NZ_SKCD01000026.1, read as the reverse complement.
ACAGTGCGAACAGACAGGTGCTGCAAACAGTATACAGCATCGATGGGCTTAACGATGGAACACATACGATCAAAGCTGTGAAAAAGTCAGGGTACTACATGCTTATCGACCAATTGAAGGTGAAAATAGCCGATATGATCAGTCCTGACGCAGCCGATTTCGATAAGACGGCACAATCGGATATTACGACGACATTAAGCATTGATGGCAGCAATCTTCTGAGCATTAAGAATGGCGGCACTGCTCTGTCAGCGGGCACCGATTATACGATTGCGGGCAATGCCATTACGATTAAAAAGGAATACCTTGCTACTCAACCGGATGGTGCAGTAAGCTTGGCTATTGCCTATAAAGGCGATTTCCAGAATGACTTGCATGGAACTCAAGCGAATGGGGATTATGTAGAGTTTACGTTTACCGGAACAGGCGTTGAGCTGCTTACTCCAAAATCAGCCTTGCAAGGCGATATCGATGTTTATATCGATGGCGTGCTTGAGGATACGGTAAGCGCGTACTATGCAAATCGACTTACGCAGCAAGCCGTATTCAGCATCTCAGGCTTGGCAAATGGCAAGCACACTCTGAAGGTTGTGAAAAAATCCGGCGACTACATGCTGGTCGATGGCGTGCGGTTCACTGTAGACGCAGCAACACTGCCATCGCCGACTCCGACGCCATCGGATGAACCGACAGCATCGCCATCAGCGGAGCCATCGGTATCTCCGTCAACGGAACCGTCAACATCACCGTCGACGGAACCATCGGCAACCCCGACGCCGGCATCAACTTCACCTTCTACGCCTGGCGGAGTTACGACTCCGCCTCCTGCAAAGGAGACGATTAGCATTGATGTGGGTTTAGGTAAAGCGGTCATTACGCGCACCACGCAAGCAGACGGCAAGAAACACGACGAGGTAGCTATGACGACAGAACAAGTCCGTAAAGCACTGGAGGGTTTAAGTGCATCGGGAGCTCAAGCCGTAAACATTGTCGTAGCAGATGCAAAGGATGAGGTTACGCAAACGAATGTGACACTGCCAAAGGAAGCAAATGCAGAGCTGGCCGCAGCTAAAATGGGCTTGGGCATAGCGACAGATCATGCCAAGGTTTTGGTGCCAAGCTCGTTATTCGAAGGGTTTTCGGATAGTCTTTACTTCCGTTTTGTACCGGTGAAGGAAGCGGCCAAGACGAAGGAAGTATCGGGCAGAGCGGGTAAAGAAGCCGTTATTAAGCTCGTGGCAGGCAGTAAAGGTGCAGAAGTAGTCGGCTACCCGGTAAGTATCGAAACGAACGTAAAGCATGGGGCGGTAACAGTTGTCCTTCCTTTGAAGGACGTTAAGCTGTCCGAGTCGGAGTGGAAGAACCTAGGCGTGTACATTGAGCACAGCGACGGCTCGAAGGAGCTGTTGAAAGGCGAAGTCGTAACGTTTAATGACAAGGGCGACAAAGGACTTCAATTTACAGTAACCGGGTTTAGCTTGTTCGCGCTGATTCATGTGCCAGGCTTGGCGGAATCGTCTTTCGATTCTGCATATATGAATGGCTATGAGGATGGTACCTTTAAACCGGATAAAAAAGTAACCCGTGCCGAAATTGCGGCGATTTTATCCCGTCTAGTCTCTCGCGAGGCTGTCTCGGCAGATATCGCATATGGTGACGTTGACGCATCGAATTGGGCAAAGGAAGCAATTTCGCAAGTAACCCAAATGGGCTTGATGAAGGGTTACGAAAATGGCAACTTTGGTGCAGCAAAGTCCATTACTCGCGGTGAAATGGCGAAGCTGGTCTCCACGCTAATTGGCAGCTCAGACAAAACCGGAGCAGGCTTTACGGATGTTGCGGACCACTGGGCAAAAGCTGACATTTTAAACGTGCAGGCAGCTGGCATCATTAGCGGTTATGCCGATGGCAGCTTTAAGCCAAATGGCGAGCTTACGCGCGCGGAAGCGACGAGCATTATGAACAAGCTGCTAGGCAGAGCCAAGCTGGGCAGTGCCTCGCAATCTCCATGGAAGGATGTACCGGGAACGCACTGGGCATTTGGCGATATTTTAGCAGCATCGGTGAAGTAGTACGAGCAAGGGAGCCTTCCTGCAACTGGGGGAGGGCTCTCTTCCATTTTTACCGAAGTGATGGGGTGGATCGGATTATACCACTAGAGTGTAGTGACAGAGAGTAGCCTTAGTAAACATTCTCAGCACTCAGCACTCAGTAAACAGTCTCAGTAAACAGCCTAGGTGAGTTGATCTAGTAAGTAATTCGAGTAAATGGCTCAGGCGACGGATAAAAGTAATTAATCTCAGTTAAAAGTTTTAGCCCGTAGCCCCACCCAACAAGTAGCTATGTTGTATTTTTGCAGCGTAGAGGCCCAGATGGTGCACTATCAGGTATGTATCCTGTAATTTGTGCAATATAGGTGCTTACATTTACGTCGAAATAGCCCCGAATGGGCAAAGTTAATACAATGGTACAACATAGGTGTGTTTAAAGGACAAATAAGAGCCAAGTTAGTGCAAATGTGCAGGATAGAGCTATCACGCGAGGGATCAGAAATAGGGAAGGCAATCTTAATAGTAATAGTAATAGTAATAGTAATAGTAATAGTAATAGTAATAGTAATAGTAATAGTAATAGTAATAGTAATAGTAATAGTAATAGTAATAGTAATAGTAATAGTAATAGTAATAGTAATAGTAATATGAGTAATAACAAAAACAGTACCAAGAGCAAAAAGGAATCAAAAACAATATTTCAAATAGTAGTTCAAATAAGTATGAGATCAGATAAAGGGAACAGGCCGATTAATTTAGGTGCGAAGGAGCAGCGACATGATTCAGGATAAAGAACAAGGCAGAAGGTATTTTCAGGTACGGCGAGGATTACCAAATATAGCTCGTAAGCTTGCCGGAGTTGACCCTATTGTTATCGCTTTTATAGGGGGTTCAATTACCGAGGGCTATGGCGCGTCTGAGCCGGATGAGACAAGCTGGCGGGCGTTGACGGGAAGCTACTTGAAGAAACGATACCCGCAAGGAACGGTGAGCTGCATAAATGCTGGGGTAGGAGGCACGACTTCCACCTTTGGTGCACATCGTATGGCGGAGCATGTTATGGCGAATGGTGAAATTGATTTGTTGTTTGTGGAATTCAGCGTCAATGACGGGGTAGACCGCAAAGAGTCGATTAGAGGGGTGGAGGGGATAGTCAGGCAATGCAGACGTTTATCCCCGCATGCTGATATTTGTTTGGTCTATACGGCGGCGGATAAAAACTTGTCAGTCGAAAGTCCATTTAACATAGCGGTTCATGAGGAGGTCGCCTCTCATTATGAGCTTCCTTCGCTTAACCTGGCGGCAGGCATTCGTGCGTTGATCCAGAAGGGAGAAATACGCTGGGAGGAGCTAGCTCCGGATTTAGTCCATCCGAATGATGCTGGTTATGCGCAGTATGCGATGTATGTGCAGGCTTTTTTGGAGGAGGTGCTTGCACAGCCGGTTACGAGCACCGTCTCTTCATTGACGATACCAAAGCCTTTGATTGTCAGGAATTATGAGTTTGGAGCGATGTTGGATGTAAGTCATGTGGAGCAGCAGAAAGGTTTTAAAATAACAGATGTTAAGCTGGAGCCGCTGATTAACTGGCGATATGACCTGAAGCATCTGTATACGGACAAGCCGGACGCACAATTTTCGTTCATTGCCTCAGGAAGAAGTACGGGGCTGCTGCTCCTATGCGGCCCGGACACAGGGATATTTGAGTATTCCTTAGACGGGTTAACCTTTCATGAAGTCAATTTGTTCGATGAATGGTGTCTGGGTGCATATCGGCCAATCATTGCGGTGTTTCCCCTTCAACCGGACGTTGTAAGAACACGTGTAATTATAAGGAATACTACGCAAAAGGATAATCGAAGCACGGGTACTTGTTTGCGGGTGTTGAAGCTACTGAGTAGTTGATTTTTTTATACTAGTTCCAGTATGGATGTCATTCTCCTAAAAACAAGGAGGGTATCGATTATGTGATCGCCTCCTTGTTATTCTGAAGACTTACTCAAAGAAAACACTCGAATACTCCACGATACCTGAAACTTCGTCAAGGGCCTTTTTTTGCAACTCAAGTGCCATAAAAACTTCATTTTCCACTTCGAAAGGCGCCTTAATGCTCCATAACGATGCCGACTGGAAGCCGAATTTAGAATAATATTGTGGGTGGCCCATGACGATAATGGATGAATGCCCAAGCTCTTTGGCTAACTCAATGGCTTTGACCATTAGAAGTTTTCCAATGCCCTTCTTCTGTTCATTTGGCAGTACAGATACAGGAGCCAGCGCCAGCGAGTCAGAGCTTTGTGCTTCGTTTTTTATTTTTATTTTGGATAAAAGTAAGTGGCCAACAATCTCATGCGCTCCGTTAATGGCAACTAGGGACAGCTCGGGAATGAACGCAGCGGCGTTTCGAAGTCGAGCTACCAACTGATGTTCGGTTTGGTCGCTGAACGCCATATCGGCAAACGCAAGTTCCACGACTTTTTCGGTTATTTTATAATCTCCCGGTCGTTCCTGTCTGATCATTATGCTCTTCACCATTAATCACTCCTTATGTGCTGCTGCTGGCTCATTTGTAGTTTGTCATATCAAGACTTCGACGAATTATCTTGTTCGCTATAGTATATTTTTCTATGAGTAAACTGAACTTTCCAGGGCGGGCGCGGGGTGCGCGCGAGACTGCCACTTCTAAGTTTAGCTGGAATTTCTCCCGTTAAAATAAGGGATTTTAGCCTTTCGAGGTTTTTAGTGGGAATTTCTCCTTCTAATACGGGGCAATTAGCTGGAATTCGGGATTATCGCTAAAATTAATGGGAGAAAATCCATCTAGTTCCCGCACGAGCGACTACGGCTAGTTTAACGGGAGAAATTCCAGCTAGCTCCCGGCACGAGTGAATATGGCTAGTTTAGCGGTTTAGCAGGGAAAATTCCAGCTAGTTTCACGCCAATATGAAAAATAATAAAAAAACCCCGCAACCGATAACCATCATCGGCAGCAGGGGCCAAATCTTAGAATTGAAGAACGACCATCTGGTGGCAGGACCACTGCGGTATGGTGTAGCTGACGATGCCGTTCTCTTGGCGGAACGGAAGCGTCGTGTTCTCGGGAGCCAGATATACCTCGCGCACCGGCTCGGCTGCGGCGATGGCTACTTCCGTATCGCGTAGCACGGGAATATCCTCTATGATTTCGACGTTTTGCCCTCTGCGAACGGGCGAGGCATAGAGCAAATGGTTGATCCAGCGATTGGAGCCGTTTTGCGCTTGCAGGGTGGTGACTCCCTGAGCAGGCAAATTTGTACGTAGCGTTTTGTTCGTCAACAAGCGGTCCAGCGCGAACAGAATGAACTCTTTGACGGGCAGGCTGCCCTTGAGCGCGTAATCCTCGAATACATTCCAAGCAACGTAAATGCCAGCTGGTCCTTCCGTCATGCCCGGTCCCGAATTTTCTAGATCGGAAGGGGTATGCTGATGCGAGCAGAAGGTGAACAGATCGCGGTTAAAGTAGCTGTTCTCTTTGCTTCCGAGAGCGGTACCGCCCGCCGATAGCTCAACATCCTGGCCTTCGGAATAAATAACGAATGAAGCATTTTGAAGCGTAGGCAGCTCAAAGTCTGGTTTGAAATAGGACGGCTTGAAGGATGAAACGCCCTTCCATTGCACGCCAAAGTCGAATGCAAAGCCAGCACCGTCAGTAGAGAGGCCAGATTGCCCTGTAGCAAGCAGCTTGCCGCCTTTAGCGACAAAAGCAGCAAGCTTTGCTTGGATTTGCTCTGTGATTAGGATAGCGTCAGGCAAAATCACGACTTTATATGGGCTTAAATCAGCCTGCGTATCGACCACATCAAACAGATAATTTCCTTCAAGCAATATCCGTACGGCGCCAGTGTCTGAATGCTTGCTGTTCTCGTCGATCGCGGTGCCACCCTCGTCATTGGAAGCCGCCTCGACGGACAATAAAGCGATATCCGAAATAGCGGTTACCTCGCGGCACCACGCTTCCTTGGCTTCCACTTCCTTATAGGCTTCGCCGATTAAGGCATAGGTCGCATGATCCATAAAGCCTACCGGGTGCAACTGGTCCCCGATGGAGCAGCGTGCCCCGTTGGCAAGGCTTAAAGCGGCTTCGTACCGCAAGGCGTTAGGATGCTTAAACCCGCCGAACTCGCCCCATGAAAGATGGAATTTTCCTGTCATGCCGAGATAATCCATGCCCAGCGTTTGAGCGTAGCGCGCAGAGAGCGGGAAGTGGTCATAGCCCCAGCCGCCGGTAGGAAGGGATTCAAGCTCCAAATGGGTATTCACATGGGCGAGATCACGACGTCCCCGAGCAACGTGGCTGCTGTTATGGTAGACAGGAAGGCCAGGCTTGATGTCGTGGACGGCATCATTCATTTTTTTCGTATAGTTGAAATACGTCTCTTCCCACATTTGCTTCATGTCGCTTAATTGGCGCGGATCGGAGCCGCGTCTGCGAATTTCGGCCACGCAATATTGGCAGTAGCACTCGCGAACGTCAACGATATCAAGGAAAATGCCGTCTGCATCATAGTTCGTCACCACTTCTTTCACTTGCGCGGCGAGGACATCAACATAGGGTGTATTCATGCAAAATTGGTGATAACCGGGTGTCATAAAGTTGGGCGACCAGTTGGTTTTTTCGTTTTGATCACGGATTAGCCACTCAGGGTGCGTACGCGCAAGCTTCTCATCAAGCCCGGCGGATAAGTAAACAGGCGTGTTTACCCCAATCTCGTGTGCGGCTTCAATTTGGGCTCCCAGCAGATCAAACGAAAGATGCGGATGCATTTCATTCGCGGTCGAAGGATGATAAGCCCAGCCATGATGGCATTTGGAGAAAACGGTAATGGAGTCAACGTGGCCAAGCTTCAGCATGTCCTGAAATTGCTGTTTGGAAAATTGGCTGCCAATGCCCTTAATGGCTTCGGATGTATGGAAATCGAGATGAACCTGACGGAATTTCATACTTGCTGCCTCCTTATGATTACATGTTAATATAAGATTATATCTACCACTGTAATGGAAGAGAGTTCATGATACATCCGACAATTTCGACTTTACATAGTACGATTTCTGTTTTTATAAGAAGGAGAGATAGGCGATGCAAGTGCTTGAACTACAGGTCCCGCCGTTTCCGCTGCTGGCGGCTATCGGCTATTCGCTTTGGCAGCCTGGCGTGCTCCATGCAGAGCGTCAATTTGAGGTGTTTGATTTGGTCGTGTGTACCAAAGGAGCACTCTATATGGAGGAGGACGATATCGCCTACGATATTCATCAAGGGATGATGCTGGTTCTGGAGCCGGGGAAGACTCATCGCGGCTATCGGCCAACGGATAGGGAAACCGAGGTGTATTGGATTCACTTTCAATATCCGTTATCCAACCAACCGATTCTTATCGAAAAAAACAATTGGCAGCAGCCGCTGCTGCAGCGTACGGACCAGGATATTGAGCCTCATCCTGCTACGGTCGATATTCCCAAATTTGCCGAGGTTGATCTGCGAATTCTCCTTCCGCTGCTGGACCGCATGCTTGAGCTTCATCAGGTGCTGACAAAGCAGCGTTCCTTCGAGCTGCATGTTTTGCTGGGGCAATTTTTTGTGCAGCTGCAGAATGGGATGCGTCAGAACAGCCCGCAGGCCCGTTCGTATATTTTGAGCGAGAAGGTAGCGGCTTACCTAGCAGCCGAACTGGAGCATCCGTTCGATTCTGGACAAATGGAGCGCGAACTGCATTATCATTTTGACTATCTGGCCCGCTGCTTAAAGCAATATACGGGGATGAGCCCGATGCAGTACCGGCATCACTTGCAGGTGGAGCGCGCGAAGCGGCTGCTTGCCCATACGGAGCTGCCGCTTAAGGAAATCGGGGGCTTGTGCGGAATTGCGGATAACAATTATTTTACCCGGTTATTTAAGCGCCAAACGGCACTCACGCCGGGCGAATACCGGAAGCAATATCAGGTGTTTCGATAGGGTTCGGCGTGGATTCCGGAAGAGAGCGATTCTAGGCTCAAAAAACGCCGTTACGCTTCATTAGGCGCAGTCAGCAGGAGGTTTCCTTGTTTTATCTCTAAGGGGCGGTTTTTGAACAAATGGTAAAGGAGGCGTATAGTGGGTAATAGTGAAAATAGGCCGGAAAAATAGTTTACGTCGCACAGGGGAGGTGGCCATCCGTGGAACCGTGGAAACGTACCATGTGGATCCTATGGTTCGGAGTTCTTTTTTGCAGCTCAAGCTATACGATGTCGGTGCCATTTCTGCCGCTCTTTCTGTTTGACCTCGGAGTGCCGGAGAGCTCGGTCAATTTATGGGCAGGCATTGTCCATTCCTCCGCCTTTCTTGTAGGTGCCGTCATGGCCCCCTTATGGGGGCTGCTTGCGGACAAATACGGGAAGCGGAAAATGGTCATCCGGGCGGGGCTCAGCCTAGCCATTATTTACGCCTTGATCGCTTTCGTCCAGACGCCATGGCAGCTTGTCGGCGTTCGCATGCTGCACGGCTTCGTTGGCGGCTTCGTTCCCGCATCGATGTCGATCGTAGCCTCCGTTGCTCCGAAGGAAAAGCTGGGCTGGAGCCTCGGCATGATGCAGGCCGGCACGATGACCGGCGGCATTCTTGGCCCGTTGTTCGGCGGGCTGCTCGCGGAGGCTTTCGGTCTCCGCAGATCGTTTGTTGTGGCAGGATTTATCATTCTTGCAGCCACCATAGCGGTTGTAGTGTGGGTAAAGGAAGGCAAAGCGGAGCCGGCAGATACAGTCGCCGCAGGGAAGAAGCGCGTGCAGCCGGTCACGTACCGAATGGCATTCCGCAACCGTGCGCTGATGAGCATGCTGGCTTTGCTAGCGATCTTCCAGCTGTCGGTCAATATGATACAGCCGCTGCTTACGCTGCATATCGCCAAGCTTCAAGGCGGCTTGCAGGGGGCCGTGCTGTCCGCCGGCTTCGTGCTTTCTCTTATCGGAATCGCGGGAATACTCGCTTCCCCGGTCTGGGGCAGGCTCGGCGAGCGGAGAGGGTATTACCGCATTCTCGTGATTTGCTTGTTATGCGCGGGTCTCGTTGTCAGCACGCAGTTTTTCGTCCAAAGCTTATGGCTGTTCGCCATCGTGCAGTTCATATTCGGACTGTTTATGGCGGGGATCGCGCCAATCGTCAATACGCTTGTCGTGCAAAGCACGGATGAGCAGTTCCGAGGCAGATCGTTTGGCCTGACGACGAGCGCGAATCAGTTCGGTGCAATGCTAGGACCGCTCATCGGCGGCTTGCTGGGGCTAGCTGTGGGCATTAATTGGATCTTCGTCGCAACGGGAATGATTATGGTGGCGGCAGGGATCAGCGTATGGCTGAAGCGAAGGTATGAGCTTGGACAAGCATCGGTTACCAACCGGGGATAAGCAGGATAATCTCCGCAAACAAGGAAAGGCCTTGCCGAATGGCAGGGCCTTTTTTGTCCTGTCCGATTGGCAGGGACTTTTTGCCCTGTTCCATAGGCAGATTCATTGCTGCAGCATGACAAGAAAATACTCATGCAGACAAATTATGATATAGTGTGGTTGTTCAAAATAAATCTCGAGCAGGTGAAAGTCATGGATGAGAAAGAAGGCTCTTATGTGAAGCGGCTATTCGGCTGGGATACGCTGCGCGGCCAGCTGTACTGGACGCTGCTTATCAGCTCCGTTATACCGCTCGTGCTGGTCGGGCTATTGACGGTGTACTCGATCTACAATATTTTGTATAACAAAATTGAAAAGGGCATCGAGCAAAACTTGCAGCGGGTAAGCGGCTCTTTGGAGGAAACGTTGGGCAGCCTCTATGACGTGTCTCAGCAAATGTCTTATCAAGGCTTTGTAGGGCAGGATGTGGAGGCGCTGCAAACGAGTGAGGACAATTATGAAAAATCGCAGCTGATTTCTGCCATTCAACGCAATATGGGAATTCTGAACGCATCGAATCCAACGATTGGATTAGTGTTTTATTACGATACGACTACGGGAGAAATCCAGTACAACAATTATATCACTAGAAATCTTCACCCCAATTTCGACGAATTGCCGAAGCTCTCCGTTAAATCCGACCATATCTTCAATGGTCCGCACTTAACTCTTTATAAATACAACGACATTTCTGTATTCTCCATCGTGCGAAGCGTTGGCGGCATCACAGATCCCAATAACCCACTGCTCGTGTATGCGGAAACCAATGTGAAGGTTATCCAAAATATACTGAACAAGGAGCAGTACGGGATGAATGTATCCCATTTGCTTATGAATAACGACGGTACCGTTCTCTTTAGCGACAAGCCGGAGCTGACGCCAATTGGCAGCTCCTATGATGCAGAAGTGATGGCGCGATACTATTTTCACGAGGTGACGGGCAGTCAGGGGTGGCGGCTTGGCGTATTTATCGAGAAAGGGGAATACCAGAAAGAGATTCGCGATTGGTTCGTCAAATACGCTTTCATCGTCGTGCTGGGGCTGCTGATCAGCATCTGGTCCGCCTTTCGGACATGGAAGGTCGTGATTGCGCCGCTACACCGCATTCGCAAGGGGATATCCGCCTTTATCAGCCAGGAGCCTAACGATTATTTTCAAATGACAGGCCTGCGGGAATTTGATTTTCTCATTCAAAACTTTAACGACATGCAGTTCAAAATTCAGGATTTGATCAAAGAAGTAGCGAAGGAAGCGAGCGAGAAGCAGGAAATCGAGATGGAGAAGCTGATGGCCCAAATCAATCCGCACTTTCTGTACAATACGCTCAATACGGCCCAGTGGCTGGCACGGTTGAAGGGACAGCACGAAATCGATCGTTTTTTGTCGTTGTTCACGAAGGTGCTGAAGTACAATTTGGCGAAGGATGGCACCATCGTGACGCTGAAGGATGAGATGGACTCCTTAAATGATTACATCGAGCTGCAAAAAATTAGATACGATTTCGAGTTTGATGTGCGCTACTTCATCCCGGAGCCGTTTCTGGAAACGCCGCTTCCGCGCTTTATTTTGCAGCCTATCGTCGAGAATGCGCTTTACCACGGCATGATGGACGAGAAGGGAATCATAGAAGTTACCGCACAGGAGCAGGGTGGCATGCTGGTTCTTAGGGTCAAAGATAACGGCAACGGGATCAGCCCTGAGAAAATCAAGGAATTATTGGAGTCGGATACGCGCAAAAATAATATATCAGGTCTGGGCATCGGCCTTAATTATGTCGTGCGGACGCTGAGCAGCTTTACTGGCGGTGCCAGCGAACTGAAAATAGACAGCAAAATAGGGGAAGGCACAGTCGTGTCGATTCATATGCCCATTCCAAAGGAGGCGGCCGAGCAATGAAGGTCATCATTGTAGACGATGAGAAGCTGGTCAGGCGCGGATTAATTTCAATCATGCCCTGGGAAAAATATAACATGGAGGTCGTCGGCGAAGCCGGCAACGGGAGAAAGGCGCTGGAGCTGCTGGAGACGCTTGAAGTTGATCTCGTTTTTACCGATTTGATGATGCCGGAGATGTCGGGCTTTGAGCTGATGGAGGAAATCAACGCAAAATATCCGGCCAAATCAATCGTCGTTTTGTCCTGCCATGAGGAATTTGCGTTTGCCCAGAAAGCGATCCGAATGGGCGCTATCGATTATATCGTCAAAAACGATCTGGAAACCGACGTCATGGATGATGTGCTGGAACGCATTGCGCACAGCTATGAGGATAAGGTGAAAATACGGACCTCGCCGGAAGCAAAGGTATTCGACAGGGTCATGGTTGTTCTCAAGCTTGGAGACGATGAGAAGGCGAGCCAATTGGTTGAAAAGCTTTCTGCGGGCCATGTGATTCACTATTTGGAGAGGCATTGCTGGTTTATCTCGCTGGATGGTCTCGGTGAAGCAGCGGAACAATCATTGATTAACGATATTAAACTAGCCAACTGCCTGCCTGTGCTGGTACATGGCTTAGGCCATATGCCGCTAGGCGATACGGTAGACAAGCTGCATGGCTATCTCGCTACAGGCTTATTATACGATTATACGAAAATGGTCACCTTCTGGGAGTGGAAGGCGGACGAGGAGAAGGAGCCGCTGGAGCCGGAGAAGGAGAAGCTCGGCTCTCGGTGGAACATGCCGGAATGGATCTATAGCAATGGGGCGTATGAGGCATTAATGCAGGATACGGCGGCGATGAGATTACCGATGAGCGAGCTGAAGAGCCTGCTGTTCCCTGCCTTTCTTGAGAACGGCCGCTGGCTGCTGATGCTCGAATGGTCGATGCAGCTCATTTTCCGCTTGGAGCCGCTTCGCATGTGGGAGGAATGGAGAGCCGTGCTGGATGAAGAGCGGAATAAGCTTCGCAGCATTGTATGCAAGACCAAGTATAGCGACGATATTTTAAGGGTCATTTATAAAGCGATCCGTTATATGCATGAGCAGGAAGAGATGGATTTCAGCCAAAATGAGATCGCGGGCATTGCCAATATGAGCCGGACGTATTTCAGCCAATGCTTCAAAAACGTAACCGGAAAGTCGTTCAATGATTACGCTACCGAAATTCGGATGTCCAAGGCGCAGCAGCTGCTGGTGCACACGAATACGCCCATTTATCAAATCGCGCAGCTTGTCGGCTTCAAGGACGAGAAGTATTTCAGTAAGCTTTTTTTGCAGGAAATCGGTGTGCTGCCCTCAGACTTTCGAAATCGAGGAACGGTATAGGCGAGGGGCGAAGAGAAAATGTGAGGTAAGAAGTTTGTCAGCCGGAACGTGGATTATTGTTGCTGGCTGCAAATCAGCATGATGAAAGCGGATACGAAATCACACCTACTTGTGAACATCGTTCTGACCCTTACATCCGCCGAACGGCCTTATACTGGGGATGTAAACATTAAACGATATGCAGGGGGATAAGCAGAAATGAAAAAAACATTAGGCATACTGATTGTTTGCGCACTGATGGTACTGACTGCATGCTCAGGAAATAACGGAAACGCGAATAGCGGCAGTACGAATACGGGCGGGAATAGTTCTACGGGAGGCACGACTGAACCGGCCGATCCCTATGCGCCGATGACGGAAACGGTGACGATAAGCATCGGGAAGGAAGCGGCGGTTGATCCGAAGCTGCCAAGCGGCTCGACAATTGAAGACAATGAGCTGACTCGCTATTTTGCAGAGAAGCTGAACGTGAAATATACGAATGAATGGCAGGCGACAACCTCGGGAGACGCCTATATGCAGAAGGTCGGACTAACGCTGTCTACCGGCGACATCCCGGATGTCATGACCGTAGACAAGCAGCAGCTTGTTCAACTGGTAAACGCAGATTTGGTTGAAGACCTGACGGCAACGTATGACAGTTTCGTATCGCCGGCGCTCAAAGCGGCTTATGATTCTACGGACGGCTACAGCCTTGCATCAGCAACATTCGATGGCAAGCTTATGGCTTTCCCTAACGTCAGCCCAGGTGCGGATGCGCAAAACCTGCTGTGGATTCGTCAAGACTGGCTGGACGAGCTTCAGCTGGAAGTTCCGCAAACGATGGATGACATTATTAACGTAACGAAAGTGTTTATGGACAAAAAAGGGTCCGTGGGTCTCTTGGGCAACCAGGTGATCGTCAACATCGGAACGAGCGTATTTGGCTTCGATTCCATCTTCAGCGCTTATAATGCGTACCCGCAGCTTTGGACCGAGGATGCGAGCGGCAATGCGGTTTACGGCTCGATTCAGCCTGAGGTGAAGGACGCTTTGGGCAAAATCAGAGGCTGGGTGAAGGAAGGCGTAATTGACAAGGAGTTTGCCGTTAAGAAGGGCGAGCAGGTGAATGAGCTGGTTGTTAGCGGTAAAGCTGGCATTTTCTTCGGACCATGGTGGCTGCCGTTTGGCATGCTGGCGGATTCCGTCGCACAGGATTCCAAAGCGGAATGGGTATCTTACCTGTCCCCGCTCGGTACCGAGGGGAAAATGAATACGCATATGGGTTCTCCTACGACAAGGTATTTGGTTGTGAAGAAAGGCTTCAAGCACCCCGAAGCGGTTTTGAAAACGTTGAACATGCAATTTGATGCCGATCAGCTGCAAGGCGAGGGCATCGTGGAGAAGGATGATTTCAGCTGGATGAACATGCCTTTCTCCCTGCTTGTAAGCAACTACGACGATAAAGAGAAGAAAGCTAAGCTCGTTCAAGACGTCATTGACGGCAAAGGGAACGCAGATACATTGCAAGGCGAGACCAAGCAAATTTACAATTCTTACTTGAAGGATAAAGAAAATCCGAAAAAGGATTTGGCCGCTTGGTCGCAAAGACACGCATTTCTGACTGGCGCACTGCCGCTCGGCCAGGATGACAAAATCAACCGCAAGGTCGGCATCTATTACGATCAAACGGACACAATGCGCACCAAATGGGCGAATCTTCGCAAGCTGGAGGATGAAACGTTCCTGAAGATTATTATGGGCAATGAGCCGCTGGAATCGTTTGATACGTTCGTAGACAAATGGAAGTCGCAGGGCGGCGACAAAATTACAGAAGAAATCGCTGAAGCAGCGAAGTAAAACAAGCAGTGCACCGGAATTGGGCGAATCGCAAGCAGGAACGCCCAGTTTCGGTGAAATTAGAGTTTGCTTAAGGACGGAGTGGGAGCTTTGCGAGATTCCAAAAATACGTTTCATTATCATCTGATGCTGGCGCCGGGCATGATCCTCCTTATTATTTTCGGAATAGTTCCACTATTCGGAATGGCGATTGCGTTCCAAGATTATATTCCCGTTAAAGGGATATTCGGCTCCAAATGGGTAGGCTTAGAAAACTTCAAGTACATGTTCGAGCTTGATGACAGCAAAATCATTTTTTTCAACACGATCTTTATCTCTCTAATGAAAATGCTCATGAATGTACTCATCCCGGTAACGACCGCGCTGCTGCTTCATGAAATCATCTTTAGCCGATTGAAAAAGTGGATGCAGACGATAATTTATTTGCCGCATTTTCTCTCGTGGGTTATTCTCGCGGGCATTTTGAACGATATGCTCTCCCAGAACGGCATCGTCAATCAAGTGGTGACAGCTATTACTGGTGAACCGATCTTTTTCCTCGGAAGCAATAACTGGTTCCCGGCAGTCGTTATATTGAGTGATGTATGGAAAGAGTTTGGCTTTAACACGATCATTTTCTTAGCGGCGTTAACGGCGATTAATCCTTCGCTCTATGAAGCAGCCTCCATTGACGGTGCGGGCCGGATTCGCAAAATATGGAGCGTCACGCTGCCGGGTATTTTGCCGACGATCATTCTCGTGTCCACGCTCAATATTGGCAATATTTTAAACGCAGGCTTTGATCAGATCTATAACCTATACAATCCCTTGGTCTATGAGTCGGGAGACATTATCGATACCTATGTCTACCGAATCGGACTTGTACAATATCAATATGGCTTAGCGACAGCGGTAGGAGCCTTGAAGTCGGTTGTCGGGTTCATTCTGATCTTCCTATCCTACAGGCTAGCGGCTAAGTTCGCAGGTTATCGCATTTTCTAGCATGACGGCACCGAGAGATCGCATTATTGTAACCAGAAGGGAAGTGTCCCATGCCGCTCACAGGTAAACGCGGAATCAGGACGACTGATATTATTTTGACGCTCATTATGCTGCTCGTTACGCTGCTTTGCTTGCTGCCGCTGATCTATGTCATTTCATTGTCTTTCAGCGGGAAGTCGGCGGCAGCCTCCGGTGCAGTCACCTTATTCCCAGTTGACTTTACTTTTTACTCCTATGAATATATGTTTAAGGATAGCCGCTTCTTCGATGCCTTCGGCGTATCGGTTAAGCGGGTGCTGCTTGGCGGGGCAATCAATTTCGTGTTAACGATTCTAATGGCTTATCCGCTTGCCAAGGAACGGCTTGAGTTCCGCAGTAGAGACATTTATATGTGGGTCATCGTATTTACGATGATGTTCACCGGCGGGTTGATTCCATGGTATATGGTCGTGAAGAGCCTTCATTTGACCGATACGATCTGGGCGCTTGTGCTCCCGACGGCCGTTCCTATCTTTAACGTGATCTTGCTGATGAATTTCTTCCGCGGCTTGCCGAAGGAAATTAACGAGTCGGCGAAAATGGACGGGGCAGGGCCGTGGCGAACGCTCATTACGATCGCGGTTCCGCTGGCGATGCCAGCTATTGCCACGGTTACGTTGTTCAGCATCGTTAGCCATTGGAACGCATTTTTTGACGGTTTGATTCTGATGAACAAGCAGCATAATATTCCACTGCAAACGTATATTCAGCAGCTGGTGGTGGCCCCGTCGATTTCGTCTTCTACGAGGCCGGAGGATTTGATTAACTTCTCCCAGCGGACATTCAACGCGGCTAAAATCGTTGTAACGATGCTGCCGATCTTAATCATCTATCCATTCCTGCAACGCTATTTCGTACACGGCATTACGCTTGGCTCCGTTAAGGAATAATCAATCATAAAAGGAGAATCAGCATGCAAATCAACAATCCGATATTGCCCGGCTTCTGGGCAGATCCGTTTATCCTGCGCGACGGCGAAGATTATTATTTATATCCAACCAAGGATAGCGCCGGCTGGATGTATGAGAAGTTTCATGTCTTCCACAGCAAGGATTTCATCAACTGGGACGGGCCTTATCTAGCACTGGATTTGAACGATGTTAGCTGGGCGAGTAAGCAGGCTTGGGCTCCCGGCATTGCGAAATACAAGGAGAAGTATTACATGTACTTTTCTGCGGAAGCACAGATCGGCGTAGCCGTCTCCGACTCTCCGCTCGGACCGTTTAAGGATATGCTGGACCGTCCGCTCCTTACGCGAGACCAGTACGCTTGCCAGTCGATTGATGCCGATTTATTCGTTGACGACGATGGGCAGCCTTATCTGCTGTGGGGGCAGGGGAAATGCTGGATCGTTCCGCTGGAAGACGATATGGTGACGTTTAAAGCTGAGCCTATCGATTTATCTATGCAAATTCATGCTTCCAAAGGTAGTAGTGGGGCTGTAGAAAATAATGCGATCTACAATGAAGGGCCGCATATGCAAAAGCGTGATGGCCGTTATTGGCTCACCTGGAGCAATTATGATACGCGTGATCCAAGATACCAGATTGCCTATGCTTTCAGCGACCATATTATGGGTCCATATGAAGTGCCGGACAATAACCGGATGACGCTGGAATCAGCCAGTGCGGTAGGTACAGGACATGCCTCGCTTACGGAATATGAAAATGAATGGTACCTGATCTACCATCGGCTCGCCGAGCCGGAAACCAGCGTGCTCCGCGAAACCTGCATCGGGCTTGTTCGATTTAAGGATGGCCAGCCATACGTAGACGTGGATGAATAACGCTTTTAAAGCCGAAAGAAGGAGGGGATAAGTTCCTCAACTTCTTTCGGTTTTATTTGAAAATAATGGGATATACTCGTTTCTATTTTTCATGGCTTCTGTTATTCTTACGAAGAATGAAACTATAGACCGAGGAGTGAGCAGCTATTAAGCCGGTTACTGTATATGATATTGCTAGGGAAGCGAATGTTTCAGTGGCTACGGTATCACGCGTACTCAACAACACTGCTCCGGTAAAGAAATCGACAAGAGATCGGGTTATGGAGCTGATTACGAAGCATCAATTTCAACCAAATGCCTTAGCCCGAAGCTTGTTTAAGAAGGAAACTGGGATGATTGGCGTTATTTTGCCCGATATTACGAATCCGTTTTTTCCCGAGGTATTGTCCGGTCTGGATCAGGAGGCACGCAGCAAAGGGTACACTTTCTTTCTATGCGATACCGTGTCGACGAATCGTGACTCCGCAGAGCAGTATGTTCGTGAATCGCAATATTTAAACATTTTGATGGAAAAGCAAGTAGACGGCATTGTGATGATTGGCGGCCGGATTAATCTCATGAAGCCGGATAAAGAGCTGGTTAACGAGGTTGTTGAGGCGGGCAAGCGTGTACCACTGCTTTTAATTAATGGAAATCTTCCGGGAGAAGGCCTTACCCGCGTCTATGTTGACGAGCGAGAAGGCGCAGAGCTGGCCACGCAGCATCTCATCGATTTGGGCCATCGCGAAATTGCATTCGTAGGCGGTTATAAGCATATGTCCAACACGCTGCAAAGGGTTCAAGGTTTTGTGAGAACGATGGAGAAGAACGGTTGCCAGGTTCGGAAGGAATGGATTCGCCATGGCGGATTTTCCGTAGACAGCGGCAAAGCGTTCATGAACGAGCTGCTCGCGGAATCGGAGCGCCCGACGGCTATCTTTTGCGCAAATGATCTGGTCGCTATCGGAGTGATGAAATCGGCTCACAAAGCAGGAATTTCCGTGCCGCAGGATTTGTCTCTTATCGGATTTGACGATATTCCCTATGCTTCCGACAGCATCCCGGAGCTCACGACGGTTTCTTTGAAATGTTATGATGTGGGGAAAAATGCCGCAGAGCTGCTGCATCAGATGATTACAAAAACTAAGGTAAGCAAGAACACGAGGGTCAGGCCAGAGCTCATTATTAGGGAGTCTACAGGTCCGTACCGCAGGGCGGGACAATAAAATAAATAACTTTTCAACACGCTATTGACAACGCTTACATTGTTGACTAAAATCAAATTGTCAACGGATTTCTGCTTACCACACAATTGAATGTAACCCGTTTCATGAAAGCCGGTTTTGTTCCTGCCCTTCAAGAAGCACATAGATGCACGTCAGCTAGTCTTACAGATATTGTCATCTGTTTACGCCAGCCATGAGGTGTATTTATTTTTCCCTAAATATGTAACGGGTTTCATGAAACGGGTTACATATTTCGAGCCTTTAGCCTATTTTATTGGAGGTTGTGACATGTCTATGCAATCAGGCACGGAAGCGTCCGTGCAGTTTGGGGCAGAAGCGGTCCATATTCAAGGCGTTCCTCACATTTTGCTATGTGCCTCGCTGTTTTATTTTCGAATACCAAGGGCGCTTTGGAAGGAGCGAATGGAGCAGCTACAAGCCTTCGGCTACAACAGTATTGACGTGTATTTTCCTTGGAATTATCACGAGACAGAAGAAGGAAGCTGGGATTTTAGCGAGGAGAAGGATGTTGCCGCATTTCTTGCAGCCGCTGCGGAGGCTGGACTTTACGTAGTGGCCAGGCCGGGACCATATATTTGCTCCGAATGGGATGGAGGGGCATTGCCGGCCTATCTGCTAACCAAAGGGCTGAGATTACGCGATAACGATGAACAGTTCCTGAGCAGCGTGGCGAAGTGGTTCGACCGAATACTGCCGCTTCTGAAGGCGCATCAAGTAGGCGAAGGGGGGACGGTCATCGGAGTGCAGCTCGATAATGAGCTTGATTTCTATGATTGCTTGGACCCCAAAGGGTATATAAGCGCCCTTCGCGATATGGCGCTGGGCCACGGCATTATGGTTCCGCTATTTGCTTGCGCCGGGCAAGGCGGCTTGCTGCAAGCTTCCGGCTTCGCGGACAACGTCGTCCCGACCTGCAACTTTTATCCGGATAACCGGGAGCCCGATTTTGAGCAAAAGGTGCTTCACTACAGTGAACGATTGGAGGAGCTAGGTTATCCGCTGCTAGTAACGGAGACGAATCGCGCTCATTACCTGCTGCGCAGGCTGCTTTCCTGCGGAGCCAAGCTGCTCGGACCTTATCTGCAGGTTTCAGGTACGGACTTCGGCTTCACGAATGCTACGAACAATTGGGGAAAACCGCTCGCTTTCATGACCTCGGATTATGATTTTGGAGGCATGATTTCTCCGGAAGGACATATTCGCGAGGAGGCCTATGAAGGCCGAATGCTGGGCCGTCTTATTGCAGCCTACGGCGCACCGCTAGCCCAGGCAGCTCCCGGGAATAAAGGAACGGATGGATGGGTGATTACGGGAGATCAGGAGAGAGTGGCTGGACCGTTTGCATTGCGCCTGAAAGGCGGAGGAAGCTTGCTGTTTGTTACCAATTTGGATGACCGTGATAAACAAGTGGCGCTTGCTGGGCCTGGCGAAGAGGCGGGAGGAGAAGCGGTTAGGAATACCTTTACGCTAAAAGGCGGCAGGTCCCTTGCGCTTCCTTATCAGGTACCGCTCGCCATATGGGGAAGCGACGGTTGCTTGGAGAACTCAACCGCTGAGCTGTTTATGGCGGAGAAGGCGAATGATGGCGCGCGGCTAGTATTCCATACGGAAGGGAGCGGCAAATTGGTTCTGCGGTTTGAACGGCCGCCGCTGGACATCAAGGCATGGAACGCAGCGGCTGTTGAGTCGGAAGGAACGGTGACGGTCACCTTTGACGGGAGGGAAGATGGCGGCTGTTCCGTCATTGCTGCGGATGGACGTGAGCTCAAGATATTCATCACGACAAGAATGAAAGCGCTTTATTTAAATGGGTTGGCTGACGGCAACGATTCATTTGAGCACGGGGAAGCACAGCGGTATGACGGCAGTATTGTCGACGCGGCATGCGATTGGCGGCTAGACGTCTTTGAAGCAGCGGGTGGATTGCCGAAACAAGCCGGGTTTGAAGTGAAGCCATTGGTATCAGAGGACGCTGATCCTCTTGAATCATTTGGTATTTACCGCGGATTTGCCTGGTATGAGGCCGATGTTCAACTGACAGAGGGTAAAGCGGTGCAGGGGCTGCTGCTTCGTCAAGGCAGCGATGTCCTGTCGCTTTACGGAGACGGACAATATGCGGGAACAGTTGCTCCAGGAGGGGGAAGCGCCTTCTTGCCGCTTGACGGCGGTCTGCAAGAGGGTAAGTTGCAAGCACGGGTGGAAATATGGGGGCATTCCAATTTTGATGATGCCAGACTTCCCGGACTGCGTCTGCATGCGATGAAGGGATTGAAGGGAATAGCAGCGATAACGAAGGTTCATTCCCTCAGTAGCCATTGGAGCCTATATCGTGCAGCCGACCGCGTCTTGCGCAAGGAATGGATCGAATCGCCAGATTGCAGGTTATGGCCGGTGGTTAACTTCGGGGGCTGGCTGTCACCAGATCATCCCGCATTTGAATATTACCGAAAAACGTTCCTTGCATCGGAATCAGCGAGCTCTTGGACCCTGCATTTCCAAGGGATTCAGTCACTAGCAACCGTATTTGTTGGCGGCCAAGAAATCGGGGCGGTGAATCCATTTGATCCTTATCTCGATATTTCAGACTACGTAACCGCTGGACAAACCGTAGAGCTGACCGTATTTGTGGAGCGGGTGCTCGGTCTATCCTCCGGAAAGGTGTTTCTGTATGAAGGGATAGCGGCTAAGGGCTGGTCCATTAGCCGTGCGGAAGAGAAGGAACTGCTAACTCATGCGCAATGGCGCAGGGGAGCCGCGCAAGCGGTAGAGTTCCCGGTCGCTCTGAAGCCGGGTGAGACCGCATGGCTGTATGCATCAACCATGAACTCTGAAGTGGGAGCAGGCTGGCGGGCAAAGGTGATTGGAACAGGCATGAAGCTGACCGTATTTTTGGAGGGAAGGCTCGTTGGGCGGCTTTGGCTGCGTGGAGGAGATGCCAGGCCGGTGCTTACAGGCGGAAGCCCTGATTCCTTCTATCTGCCGGGAGCATGGTTTGAGGAGGGCAAGGGAAGCTTGGCCATATTGCTGGAGGCGGTGGACCGTAAGGAGCAAGGCTGCCTAGAAGCGCTGCAATTTATATCCGTCTAGCTTATGACGACGAGGGGGATTTAGGATGGAAACGAGCATAGCCGAAAGGGAGCCCCGGCAAAAACTTCAGCAGATGAAAGGCGGTAAGCTTAGACGGTTTTGGAATAACAAAACGCTGCTTCTCATGTGCTTGCCAGCTGTCGCTTTTTTTATCATATTTGCTTATCTCCCGATGCCTGGGCTGTATCTCGCGTTTATCAATTACAACTACTCTGACGGCATCTTCAAAAGTCCGTTCGTCGCCTTTGACAACTTCCGTTTCCTCGTCATTAACGGAGACCTGTGGCGGCTGTCGTTCAATACGGTTGCATATAACTTGGTATTTATCATCCTCGGGAATGTGCTGCAAATTTTCGTTGCGATTTTGTTGAATGAAATTCGCCGGAAATGGTTCAAAAAAATAACGCAAACGCTGATGTTTCTGCCGCACTTTATTTCTGCCGTACTGATCGGCCTAATCGCTTACAACGTTTTGAGCTATGATTACGGTTTGCTGAACAGCATATTGGAGTCGCTCGGAATGGAACCTGTCAAAACCTACTCCGACCCGAAAATATGGCCGTTTATTATCGTGCTAACCTTTCTGTGGCAATCCACCGGTTATGGCTCCATTATTTATTTTGCAGCAATCATGGGCCTGGATAACGAGATTATCGAGGCATCGGAAATCGACGGAGCTAATGCGTTCCAGCGTATTATCTACATCGTGCTTCCTTGGCTCAAGCCGACCTTCATCATTCTTATGCTGTTCTCGCTGGGCGGCATTCTGAAAGGGAATTTTGGTCTCTTCTTCAATCTGGTAGGAGCGAACAATACGGCCTTGTACCCGACAACGGATATTATCGAAACGTACGTTTTCCGCTCCTTGATGACGAATTTCAACTTTTCGATCGGAAGCGCCGTAAGCTTATATCAATCCTTGTTTGGCTTTGTAGTCGTCTTAACCGCCAACTGGCTCGTGAGGAAGGCTTCGCCCGAAAACTCGTTATTTTAGGAGGTGTCGACGATGGAGAATTCAGAAGAATCACGCAGCATTCGAACCGATTTTAGCGGAATCATAGTCAAAGGTTTTGGTTATGTATTCATTACATTTTTTTCCTTATGTTGTCTCCTGCCCTTCCTGCTCGTCCTCGGCACTTCGCTTACGGCGGAGGGAACGATCAAGAAGTACGGCTTTAACTTATGGCCTCGTGATTTCAGTACGTTCGCCTACAAAATCGTATTTGAGAATCCGGATCTGATTATCGGCTCCTATCTCGTTACGATGGGGATTACGGTTGCAGGGACAGTCTTGGGACTATTTCTTGTCGCGATGACTGGTTATGCACTGCAGCGCCCGGACTTCGGCTACCGCAACGGCATCTCGTTTTTTATCTACTTCACAACGCTTTTCTCCGGCGGGCTTGTCCCGTTCTACCTCCTAATGACGCAGTATTTAAGCTTGAAGGACAATTACCTAGCTGTCCTGCTTCCCGGGCTGCTCAGTCCTTTTCTGATCATTATGATGAAGAGCTTCGTGCGCTCGATCCCGCATGCCATAACTGAATCTGCCAAAATCGACGGAGCGGGCGACTTTACTATTTTTCTAAAGCTGATTCTTCCCATGACGACGCCTGCTCTTGCGACTATCGGTTTGTTTATTGCGCTGGGCTATTGGAATGAGTGGTATAACTCCATGCTGTTCCTGTCGCCAGATATGAAGTATCGTCCGCTCCAGCTGTTTCTGTACAATGTGGTGACCAGCGCTGATTTTATTCGAAACTCGTCTGCGGCTTCGAATGTGCAGCTCAGGGATATGCCGCTGGAATCCATGAAGATGGCGACCGCAGTCGTTGCCACAGGCCCTGTTATTCTGTTCTATCCGTTTGTGCAGCGGTATTTCATCAAGGGAATTACCGTTGGTGCTGTCAAAGGCTGATGTGCCGCAGACCGGTGACGGTCTCTTCCACATAACGGGCCATGCCCGATTCATGAGAACAAAGGGGAGAAGTGAAATGTCCAATTTCAAGAAGGTTTCCGCTTTGCTGATTGCGATGATGATGATCATTAGCCTTGCTGCTTGCTCCGGCAGCAATAACGGAAAGAATGAGGCCGGCAAAAACGAAGGCAAGGGCAGCACGAACCAAACGGATGGCAATAAAGCTGGTGATACGTCAAAATTTGTGAAAATCAGCTATGTGGTGCTTGGCGACAAGCCAAAGAACGGCCAGTTCGAGAAGGTGCTGGCTGAAGTAAACAAGCGGATGAAGGAAAAAATCAATGCGGAGCTGGAGTGGAAATGGGTAGAATGGGCTGATTGGCAAACGAAATACAACCTGCTGCTGGCATCCGGCGAAGCCATCGACTTAATAACGATCGGGACGGATTGGCTGGATACATGGGGCAATGCTCAGCGCGGTGCCTTTATGAATTTGGATGATTTGCTTCCAGAGTATGCGCCTCAAACCTGGAATTCCGTACCGGAAGAGGACTGGGCAGAGAGCAAATATAACGGGAAAATTGTACTCATTCCGGAAAATGATTATACGCAGTGGGTTAATCATGGCTTCTTCTACCGTGGAGACTGGGCGAAGGAAGCAGGAATTAGCGAGCCGATCAAGGATTGGCAAGGTATTGGCAAGTATCTTCAATACGTGAAGGACAACAAGGAAGGCGTCGTTCCTTGGGATGCGGTCGCTTCAACGAGCACATGGGGAGGCTACGCTTCATCCTATACGGATCAGTTGGAGCTTCCAATCTCAACAGGTTATTTGCCGGTATTTACAACCAAGTCGTTTGACGAGAAATTCACGGTTGTAAGTCCTGTCTTCGAGGATACGTTCTTACAGTTCGCAACTTTAATGAAGGAATGGGCGGACAAAGGCTACTGGCGCGAGGATGTGCTGAACAACAAGAACGATAACCGCTCAGCGCTTCGGGCCGGATTGTCAGGACTTGACCAGCATCATACACAAACGTTTGGCGGGCTTCGTGTAACGATGGATAAGGATCAACCGGGCTCTGAGCTGCAAATGTTCCCATTTGCGCGGACTGGCGGGAACAATCTCACGGAGCTGTCCATCACACATGGCGGCACGTCCGTGGGCGCCCATAGCAAAAATCCTGAGCGTGCGCTAATGGCTTATGATCTCATTCGCAATGATGAGGAAATTTATCATCTGATTAACTACGGTTTAGAAGGCGTGCAATATGAGGTGAAAGACGGTAAGCGCGTACAGCCTGAAGGCTACGATGAAGCAAAGGATGCTTTCTATGCCGATTTCTGGGGCGGGCGCGTCGATAAATTCGAGATTCCAAGCGTAACCACGTGGGATCAGCTTGAACCGACATTGTATGCGGAATATGACAAAATTAAAAAACCGTATCCATATGGCCAATTCGTATTTGATAAAACAGCTGTTGAGGCAGAGTTGACGGCGATTACGCAAGTATCAGGCGAGATGGGGCCGGCCATTACTTACGGTAAAGCGGGAGATCCTGCACAAGCCGTCGAGCAGTTCCGCAGCAAGCTCAAAACGGCAGGCTATGAGAAGGTGATGGCTGAGCTTCAGCGCCAGATGGATGCTTACAAGAAGCTGATCGAAGGCTAGTGATCTAAGGTGGACAGCGCAAGGGGATTTCCGTACATTTCGTGCGGGATCCCTCAAGCGCTTTTTTTTGTTATGTACCCGTTCATTTGTTCCGATTGGTCAATTATAATCAATTGCCGGCCTAGGGTTCGCTAACCTCAGTAAAGTAGCCCCCTTATAAGGAGTGCTACAATGAGCTTGTAAGAATAGTCCCATCCTTTGAGAACGAATTCACATTCTAACCACAAGGCGGCGAAACGATGAAATTATCGAACATTGCAGTTCAATTGTATACGTTAAGAGACTATTGCAAGAACGAGGCGGATTTGGAGCAAACGCTGCGCAAAGTAAAGGATATGGGCTACGAGGCGGTTCAGGTTTCGGGCATAGGTCCGATTGCACCTGAAACAGTGAAGCAACTGGCTGATGCAGCTGGTCTCCGTATTTGCGCAACACATGTCAGCTTTGAATCTTTGCTCGATGACTTCGAGAACAGCGTTCAGAAGCATAAGCTGTGGAACTGCGCCTACGTAGGCATCGGCGGTATTCCTGAGGAGTATCGGAGCAGCGGAGACGGGTATGCTGAATTTGCCCGGAAGGCTTCGGAGGTAGGCAAACGGCTGAAGGAGCATGATCTGCAATTCATTTATCATAACCACCAATTTGAATACCAAAAATACGACGGAAGAACCGGCATGGACATATTACGGGAGGAAAGTGATCCGTCTGCCTTTGGCTTTGAACTCGATACTTACTGGGTGCATGTTGGTGGCGTGAATCCGGTAGAGGCAATCCATCAGGTAAAAGGTCGCATGGGGGTCATTCATCTCAAAGATCTGGAAATTATCGATCGGGAGCAGGTGTTTGCGGAAATCGGGGAAGGCAACCTTAACTTCAAAGCGATTATTGAAGCATGTCGTGAAACTGGCGTGGAATGGTATGTAGTTGAGCAGGATGTGTGCAGGCGCGACCCTTTTGAGAGCTTAGCGATTAGTTTGCGTAATCTGAAGCAATATATTTAACAGCAAGACTGTGGAAGCCACGACTAGAAATCCAGATGCAGCTTCGTCTGGATTTTTTTGTCATTAAGTCCACAGCATTATTTTGGAGCATAAGCATTGACAATTATCTTAAATTGATATATCTTTAATTTAAGATAATAAATAAAGGACATACTATTCATAATCTATATAGTAGAGAGGAGCCTGATTCGCATGCATGAAAAGAAGGTCACATGGCTGGAGCTTTTTTATGATTTATTGTTTGTAGCGGCGATTTCTAAGGCAACGCATATTTTATTACATACCGAGCACGGAACCATTTCATTTGAGCATTTGTCCAAATTCATTCTTATTTTCATTCCGATTTGGTGGGCTTGGGTGGGGCAGTCGGTATATAACAACCGCTATGGGCGTGATCTTGCCACACACCGGATCTTTATGATTTTACAATTGTTTTTTGTGTTGATCATGACCGCCAGTCTTAATGTCGATTTTGATTCCTACTATGTTCCTTTCTTCGTGGGGTATATCGGCTCTAGAGCGTTAACTGCGATTCAATATTTGCTCACGCAAAATAAAGAAAAAGCCAATCGGAAAGAAACCGCCCGTTTCTTCGGGACCTACTTCTGGCTGGGCATTCTCCTATCCAGCTTTTCACTCTTTTTTGACTCTTGGATTCGCTATGCGATTTTGTATGCAGGTATTGCCGTTGATATCCTCGTTCCGCTAATTGGCCGGAAGCATTTAGTGAAGACGCCTATCCATACGGCGCATCTGCTGGAGCGATTTGCACTCTTTACCTTGATCCTGCTAGGGGAATCGGTAGTCAGCATGCTTTCTGTTCTTCAGTCGGATGAAATGACGGGCTCTTCGGTTCTTTTTGCTGCAATGGCTTTTGTTCTGGTCATAGGCATCTGGTGGCAGTATTTCGAGAACGTGGAGAAGAAGCTGGACAAATCGAAGAAGACGGCCGGGCAAACGATTATTTACGGGCATCTATTCATCTATTTGTCGCTAAGCATGATTGCGGCCTCGATTCAGCTTCTATATCTTAACCAGTTGGAATACACCTTTATGCTGATCTTCCTGTTCGGGTCTGTACTGCTGTATTTGTGGTCGGTGATGTTTGTCCTGCACGCTTATCGCTTTAAGCATCTTCAACCGCGAGTTAAAACCGTCATTCTTTTAACAGGAGTGCTTGCAGCTTTGTTTCTGCTAAATCTATTTATGGTCGCCTCTCCACATGTGATTTTAGGTGAAATGATGATATTTTTTATCTTGTTTGCGAGAACTACGGCTTAAACCAAGATTTTATTGGTCTAGGCCTTAACTTTCGGAAGCGATGGGAGACAGAAACGTTTATAATCGATCATATAGCCATTTATATAGAAGCGAGGAGATAAACGAAATGAAGGTTGGCGTCATATGTGACGATTATTGGCATCCTGGCCAGATGATTAAAGAAGGCTTGGGTCTACTTGAGGAGCAAGGTTTTCAATTTGATTACAAGCAGCATGCTTCGGAATGGTCACCATCATGGATGCAGCAGCAGGACGTTATCCTTTTGGCAAAATCAAATCAAATCTCGGCATCTGACAAAACGCCATGGCTTACTGAAGAGGTTCAGCAAGCTTTCCATAGCTACGTCGATGAAGGAAGAGGGCTGCTCGTGCTGCATTCCGGTACGGTGGGCTATCGGGACGAGCCTGTTTTCTATGAGCTGGTAGGCGGAGTGTTCCAGCATCATCCAGAGGCTGGCTCCGTTACGATTGCTTATACAGATGAGAATTTGCTAGGCGGCATGGCGGCTCAAGGATTTACTTTGCATGATGAGCATTACTTTGTTGAAGTGTTAGAGGAGCGCATCCAAGTGTTTATGACCTCTGAATCAGAGCATGGTTCGCAGCCAGCGGGCTGGCTTAGAGAGCAAGGGAAAGGCCGCGTTTGTGTGCTTACGCCTGGACATTTCCTGCATGTGCTGCAGCATTCGGAATATCAGATTGCTCTTGCCAATGCCTTGCAATGGTGCGTGAGAAACGAGCGCTAATCACAGAAGGCAGCTTGTAGATCGTCTCTGCAAGCGCTTGCTTACTGGATTTCTAGTATCGTTGACTAGTATAATTAGGGATAAGCACTAATTCCAATAAGATACGTAAAGGAGTGATTGGTTTCATGGCTATACAAACGATTAAATGGGGAATTTTGGGACCAGGTTGGATATCCTCCAAATTTGCAGCTGATCTCGCTTTGGCGGAAGGCGCTGAACTGGTAGCGGTTGGCGGTAGAAATTTGGAGAAGTCAGAGAGCTTCGCCAAGCGCTTTAATATTCCTCGTGCCTATGGCAGCGTTGAAGAGCTGGCTCAGGATGCGGATATCGATATCGTCTATGTGGGAACACTCCATCCGATACATAAAGATAATGTACTTGTGCTTTTACGGGCAGGAAAGGCAGTCATTTGTGAGAAGCCTTTCACGATGAATGCGGCAGAAGCGAAAGAAATCATTGATTTAGCGAGGGAGAAGCAGGTATTCCTTATGGAAGCCATGTGGACGCGCTTCCTGCCACCGATTCTGAAGGTCAAGGAATGGCTGGCAGCTGATAAAATCGGCGAGGTTCGACTGGTGAAGGCTGATTTTGGTTTTGATATCGGCTGGGCACCGGAGAGCCGCTTGCTTGATCCGGCCCTTGGCGGCGGAGCGCTTCTGGATGCGGGTATTTACCCGGTGTCTTTTGCATCCTTGATTTATGGCACCGCGCCGGCGAAAATTATGAGCAGCGCCCGGCTTGGCCAAACTGGCGTAGATGAGCAGTTCTCGTTGTTGTTCGAATACGAGGGGGGCCGTACGGCAGCGTTAAATGGAGCGGTACAGCTTGGCATGGTGAGTGATGCTTATATCTATGGGACCAAAGGATATATCCATGTGCCGAATTTCTTGTTTGCCAAATCCGCTACCCTACATGCCAAAGACGCAGAAACTGAATCCTTCGTTGATGACCGTAAAGCGGAAGGCTACGCCTTCGAAGCAGAGGAAGCTATGAATGCGCTTCGCGAAGGACGTTTGGAGAGTTCAACGATCCCGCTGGATGAGACGCTTGCGATCATGAGCACGCTGGATACAATCCGGAAGCAGTGGGGCCTCCGTTACCCGGCAGACGAATAAGCGATTCCAGAGCGAAAGAGGAGCAGACTGCCAGGGCAGTCTGCTCCTCTTTCTTGATACCCTTATTATTATTATGCTTGCTAGCCCTTAACCGCTTGCAGCCAAGCCTCTGCGATGAGAGCAGCTCCCGCAGCGGATGGATGCACGCCATCGGGCGCCCAGTAAGCAGGGCCTGTCTGAGCTGCGGCCTGGGCGAATAAACCATCAAGCGGCACGTACAGCGCTTTAAATTCCCCGGCGAGCTCGCGTGCCGCTTGAATCTTCGGATCAAGATCCTCGCGCCATTGCTTCTGGCTATCGTTCACGGGCAGCACAAACGGCTCTATCAAAATGAGATTAGCGTTCAACTGCTCCTTAGCACGACTTAGCAAGCGGCGGTAGGTTGTATAATATTCTTCGGTGCTGAGCGGATTATTGCTGTCATAACGGCGCCAAGTGTCGTTGATGCCAACATAGACAGACAGCCAATTTGGCTTTAAATCAAGACAATCCTCTTCCCATCTTCGCTCCAGGTCGACGACGCGGTCCCCCGATACGCCTCTGTTCAAAAACGTAGCTTGCTTCTCGGGATATTTGCGATTAAACAAAGCGCTTACAAGAAGGGCGTAGCCTGAACCGAGATTCGCCCCGTCACTCCGGTTGCGTCCTGCATCCGTAATGCTGTCCCCCTGAAATAAAACAACTGCGTTTTGATTGATTAATGTCATCTTTAAACCTCCAATAGTTGCTAATGATGGTCTTCATAAGATAAGTTTATTTCATTACACGGAAGCGGGCAGTCTTCGACAGCCATCACTTCTTCAGCAGATTCATAATACCTACGAATCAGGTCCCCGGTCAATACGATAATTCAATGAGTGGCATGGCAGAACGTCGCTGGCGAAAATAGGAAACTATTATAATTGAAATTTCTATTTAAATTTGTGCCTTTTTCCTATTTAATAGAATAAGGAGTTAATATAAAGCATATCATGAATTATATTAATTCTTCTTCATATAATTCTCATAAAAGCTTAAGGTTCTTGCTCTATAATCGAATTAAGGGAGTGATGCGAATGACCTCTTCTTACTTCAATGAATGGCTGGATGAATACAATGATTATATGCGGCTGTACTTGTTATTTGGAGATGAGTACTACAGGGAGCAGGCCGATGAGGCATTGGCTTCACTCAAGACAATGGCGGCGAGAGCCGAGCGCCACAAAAGCATCGTTTGGAGAGTGATGAGTGATACCGTCCATGCGTATTAATCAGGCAAAAGCTATAAATCTTCACCGTTACAGAGGATCCTAATCGGGTTAAAACTAATGATCATTTAGTTTTAATGCCATTTAGGATCTTTTTTGTTATAGATAAGCCTATTTTTGTTCAATATAGGTAGAAATGCCGACACATTGAACTTTTTAATAATCATATAGAATACTATTATAATCGGATTAGTGTGAAAAGGATTGCCGCACGCAATTCCCTATGCTACTATTGCTTCAATTCAAGTAGAAGATGAATGGCCAAACAGAAAAAAACAGCTGGCATATCGAATTTTAGAAGGAGGAGTCATACGATGAAGTTTGCGCTATTTAGCCTGGTTATGAACCTTCCAAACGCTGTGAATGGAGAAACGCTAACGCCTCAGCAGAAATTTCAAAATGTAATCAAGCAAGCGATGTTGGCGGAAGAGCTTGGTTTTGACGCTTATGGTATCGGTGAGAGACACGGCGCTCCGTTTCTGTCTTCTTCGCCGCCTGTGCTTCTAACGGCTATCGCCGCCAGAACCTCGCAAATTCGGCTGCTTACTACAGTCACTGTGCTCAGTGTGCTTGATCCGGTTCGGGTGGCTGAGGATTATGCCACACTCGATCATTTGTCCGAAGGACGGCTGGAGCTCATTATTGGCAAAGGCAATGATCCGCGTCATTACCCGCTGTTCGGAATCAAGGAAGAAGAACAATGGGAATCGCTGGCCGAACGCTATGCTCTGCTAAAACGGTTATGGAGCGAAGAGGATGTCACATGGGAAGGGCGCTACCGCCCGGCAATCGAGCGAGTAACGACACAGCCAAGACCGTATCAGACTTCGATTCCGATCTGGCATGGTAGCGCCTCAAGCACGCTTTCGACCGAGCTGGCCGCCAAATATGGCGAACCGATTTTCTCCTCCAACAGCTTCCATCCGCAGGCCAAGTACAAAAGCCTTATTGACCATTATCGGGAGCGGCTTGCTTTCTATGGTCATAATCCCAATCAAGCTGCCGTAGGCGCAGGGGCAGGTAGCTTGTATTTAGCTAATACGCCGGAAGAGGCCATCAAGCGGTACCGCCCTTATTATGATGCGTTTCAGGCAACAAGCGCGGCACAGCATAATCAATCGCCCTTTAAGGATTTGGAGGACACCATTAAGAACGGTCCTTCGCTGGTCGGCAGCGTAGATCAGGTCATTGAGAAAATTATCGATTACCATCGTGCATTTGGCAATCAGGTGCTCAGCATCAGCGTGGATGGCTTGACGGAGACGGAGCAGCGTGAACAGGTCGAGCGTTTTGCCGAGGAAGTGGCACCTGTGCTGCGCCGGGAAATTAAGAGCACGGTCTGGAACAAAACGTCAGCACCACAGCTGCTTACAAACCATTAACATAGGTAGGGGGAGCTAGCTTCCCCTATTTGAGTTCAGCATGCCGCCTATTTTCATTCGTCCACAGCTCAATAACCTCGGCAAATAAATCAGGCTTCCCATAGCTCCATACATGATTTCCTCCACGCACAATGCCCCCCGTGCTTTTCGGCACCTGCGAGAGCAACTTATTGGCCGCTTGTTTGGCTATGCGATTTTCTTCTTCGCCAACCAGCACAAGCAGCGGTATATTATTATTATAGGGAAGCTTGATCTCGCTAAGCATCGTATGCATTCTTCTCACGACACCCGCATTGATTCTCTTCGCGTCACGAAGCAAGGAAGGTTTGTGCTGCTCAGGGATTCGATAGTTTTTCATCATGGAAGCGGCTATTTTCTCTGGAGACATGAGGCTGTATAAGGGGGCAGCAAGCACATTCATTAACATTGCTGTTGTTTTGCTGATGCCGGCTGCAGTCCCGGTAATGACGGCCGATTTTATATTATCGGCGTGGGAAGCCAGTAAGTGGAGCGCTAACGCGCCACCGAGCGACAAACCGACCACATGCACGGCTTCATATTTTTGCAAAATCATGCCGACCTGTCGGATACAATTGTCCGTGGTCAACAGTCCGGCCTCGGCCGTGCTTTCGCCATGCTCAGGTAGATCAACCGCGATGCAATGCCGACCGTGCAGCTTATGGGCAACACCCTCCCACATTTCACCGCTTAACCCCCCGCCATGGAGGAAGAGAATGGTTCCTTTGGTCTCAGCGTTTCCGTACTCACTATAATAAAGCATGCGTAACCCTCCTTTTTTGAAAATATAGGAAAGCATATCATTTCGCTATCCTTTCTCTATATTTTTCGGAATGAAACGTACTGCGCCGCTAAAGGACGCCGAAGGCGTTTTTGCTTGCCAATCATCCATTTATTTCAATTATAACGGATTCCAGCGGCCATATTGGCATGAAAATGCAAATTAATATGAACGGCAAGAATTCAGAGGCAGGATTAATGGTATACTGGTAAGTAATAATAACGAGGAATCAGGTTATGATAGATGCTGCATTCGCATTTTACGAAGTAGATAACAGTTAACTCGCTATAGAAGATATAATGGAGTGATGATATGAGCAGTGCAAAGGGCAAGGGCGGTACGGGCAGAGGTACGGATAAGAAGGGTTGGAACCGCTGGCAGGCGGGGGAGAAGAAGAAGCTGGCCAAGAAGGTATTTGGCAGAAACCAAGGAGCTAAAGGGGCAGACGGTGAAAAATCCGCAGCGGGCGATAAGAATACCGCTAACGCCAAAAGCGCAAACATGCCGAAGGGCAGCACCTCTTTCAAAGGCGGCAGCGCGGCCAAAGGACGGAACACAGCGAAATAATTTCGATGCGCCGGGTAATCAAGGAAGCGCCAAACAAGCCATCATCTCGCATCTATGCGGGATCGTGGCTTTATTTTGTTTATAGGCAGCTTGTTCTCGTGCAATTTTGCAATTTGCTATTCCAATTTTTTCACTTTCTATTACAATGAAGGTAACGCTTTCACAGGGAAGCCGCATGTTAATCATTCATTATAATGGAGGGACAGGAATGCCGTTAGTCGATATGTCGTTGGAGCAATTACAGAACTATGAGGGGAGCAGTCCGCGTCCCGCGGACTTTGATGAGTATTGGGACAGGGCACTAGCTGAAATGCGAGCTGTTGATCCACAAATCGAGCTGATACCGAGCAGCTTTCAGGTTCCCTATGCGGAGTGCTTCGATTTGTACTTTACAGGCGTACGTGGCGCACGCATTCACGCCAAATACATTAAGCCGAAGAACGCAGCAGAGCCGCATCCTGCCGTTGTGCAATTTCATGGCTACACCGGACATTCCGGCCATTGGCAGGACAAGCTGGGTTATGCAGCTCTTGGGTATTCCTTCTTCTCGCTTGATTGTCGTGGACAAGGAGGTTACTCCGAGGATACCGGCGGGGTCAAGGGTACGACGCATCAAGGGCATATTATTCGCGGCCTGGATGATCATCCGGATCAGCTCCTATTCCGTCATATTTTCCTGGATACCGCACAGCTGGCAGGCATAGCGATGCAAATGCCTGAGGTTGATGCAGAGCAAGTGATGGCAATGGGCGGCTCGCAGGGCGGTGCACTAACGATTGCTTGCGCGGCGCTTGAGCCTAGAATCAAAAAACTGGCACCTGTCTTCCCGTTCTTGAGCGATTATAAGCGCGTATGGCAGATGGATCTGGCTAAGGACGCCTATGCGGAGCTGCGTGCCTTCTTCCGCCACTTTGACCCGCAGCATAAACGGGAGGAAGAAATTTTTACCAAGCTGGGTTATATCGATATTCAATTTTTAGCTTCGCGTATTCGCGGGGAAGTGCTGTTTGCTACCGGCCTTATGGATACCGTTTGCCCGCCTTCTACGCAGTTTGCTATTTACAATAAAATAACATCTGAAAAAAGTATGGAAATTTATCCGGATTTCGGACATGAGGATCTTCCTGGCTTCTCTGATATGACGATGCAATTTTTCTTGGGCAATAAATAATTTAATGGCTAACAAAGTGTTATAAAGCGGTAGAGACAGCTGGAACAGAGAGTGATTTCTGTATTAGCTGTCTTTTTTTTATTGTCGAATATAGCATGCGGATAGGTGGAAAGTCGTAATTGTTCAAGCGTTGTTAAGGGATTTATTAGGTCTTGGCTACTATGAAATATCACATTATTGATTGTTCTGTCGATATATACGCTTTATAATAGAATGATAGGTTGGATAAATATGTGAAAAATAATGAACAACTAGTAAAGTGGTGACTACCGGTGACAATGTCCCGATATATCAATAACAACTCTTGGAATCGTTGGGTGCTCTACTTCTACTGGGTGTTGTCTACAGTCGTACTGACGATAACCGAATGCATTCATTTAGTCCAATATGGCGGAAAAGCTTGGCAGGGGGGACCGTTATTCCCAGACGGATATGGAAGTGCGAGCTTATGCATGTTGCTTTCTCTGCTGCTTGCTGAGGTGCTATATCGTAACATGAAGCGATATTTTGATTATATTCTGATTGCAATGGGTCTCGTGTATGCTGTAATCGTCATGCTGACCTTTGGACGGGAAGTTCAAGGGCTATACATCGGGCTGGATCTGCCTATCATTGTTGCTTTATTTTATTTCAGCCACAGCCGGCTGTGGTTTGCAACTATTCTGACGCTTAGCAGTTATATAGCGATGATGGTTATGGTTGAGCCGTTCAAGACCTATATTGGTTTTTTGGATTTAATAGCGGTCATTGGCATGATAATGGGAACCAGTCTAGTCGGACTAGCCATTTTGAAAAGAGGAAATGAGCTGCAGCATGCGCTTGAACGAGCGGTCACTTCGGAAATTGAGGCGTTCGCGGATGCTGTCGCTACTCAAAATGCATCTAAATACGATTATTTAACTGGTCTTTATAACCATATTACCTATCAAGAGTATTTAACCGCTTTGATTCAGCAGCATGAGGTCTATCAACTGCCACTGCAGCTGGCTGTACTGGATATCGATAATTTTAAGACCATTAATGATTCGTTCGGCCATCATGCCGGCGATCTGGTGCTTAAGGAAATGGCTTTACTGCTTCAGGAATGCCTTTCCACGGAGGATGTTGCGGCACGATATGGCGGCGAGGAGTTCGTGCTGTTGTTAACAGGGAAGTCAACTGAACAGAGCCATCAGCTGTTAGAGGAAATACGCCAGAAGCTGGCG
This sequence comes from Paenibacillus luteus, assembly GCF_006542765.1. GTDB lineage: Bacteria > Bacillota > Bacilli > Paenibacillales > Paenibacillaceae > Pristimantibacillus > Pristimantibacillus luteus. Next base: position 21,013 of record NZ_SKCD01000026.1, on the reverse strand, counting down.
TCGACTGCTTTTTCAGTCATTATGCACCAGAAGGTGACCATAAGCGTCGGGATGGTGGAATACAAGGCAGGCCAAGGGAAGGATGACTTGTTTCAACGTGCGGACGCATATCTCTATGAAGCCAAGCGTACCGGGAAAAATAGGGTCGTTTCGCCGCACAGAAAGGGACATGAAGATGCTAACCAAATTTCTGAGTGCTCCTGAGCATATCTCCAGCTGGAATCAAAAAATTAGAATGTCGTATTGGCTTATTGGCTTGATTACCGTGCTTGCTGTAACAGGGGCCTTCTTCGTCGTAGCCGCCAATGAGCCACACAGACTAGAGGCATTCATTCATAAACAAGTCATTATCCGAATTGTGTTGATTGTCGGTACGTTGATTGCTGCGGAGCTGGTTTATCTACTGATCAGCAAAGCACAGGATTATATCATTATCGCTCTTGGCTCCTGTATCGGGGCTATAACGCTTGCGTTATCCTCACCAGAAGTTCACGGGGTGCACATTGTTATGATTTTGCCCATCCTTGTTGGGATTCTGCATTTTAATTATGGGAAGGTAGTCTTCGCCAGTGGGATCTCGATGTTCTGCTATATGCTCGTTATCGTGTTCGTGCCTCTTTACAGGTATGAGGTTGCTTTTTATCAGAAGGCGGTAGGCTTCTCTTTTATTATGATTGTTACGTTGGCCGCTCTTGGCATTGTCAATCGGGGTCTTCGAATGATGGAGGAAGAGAAGGAGGCGCTAACCAATGAGAAGAAGCATCGCCTGGAGCAGCTTGCCCTGCAAGAGGTTAGCAGAGTAGATGCTCTTACGGGACTAGAGAATCACAAAACATTTCAAATCCGTTATAGAGAAGCCATGTCTGATGACAGGACTCACTCCTTTCATCTTGCGATTTTGGACATTGATAATTTCAAAGCTGTAAATGACAATTTTGGTCATTCGATTGGCGATCTAGTGTTACGCAAAGTAGGTAGACTACTAAAGGATTACGCAAACGAGAATGTTTTGCCATCCCGCTATGGTGGTGAGGAATTCACCATTATATTTCGGAATATGGATAATAAGCAGGTTACGGGTTGTCTCGAGCGGATGCGGGAGGGAACGGAAAAGCTTCATCTTCCCGAACTGGAGGGAAGGGGAATAACCGTCAGCATAGGGTGCCATAAGCGGGAGCCCGGAGAGGATCGGGATCTGTTATTTCGCTTAGCCGACGAGGCTCTCTATCTGGCAAAGCGCAGTGGAAAAAATCGGATTGCTTGGTGAAGCGTCGCATATCCCATTTCATTCATACTAAGCGAGGAGGCATCAAGTTTTGAGTGACTATCAACCTGTATTGCTTCTGTTCATATTCATGCTTCCTGTTCTATATATGATTGATACCTCACTGGTTATTCTGAGGCGCAATTCTATGCATATTGAGAATAGACTTGCCTCACTTACAACCGCTTTACTCGCGCTTATGATTAGCTGCCAATATGTTCAGCAGCTCTTGCCTATGGACCATACACTTCAAATTTCTGCGTATGTGGTCTATCCGATCTCACTTGCTGCTGCATGCCTGAGCGTACTGCTGCATCTCAGGGTGACAAGCAGTTATCACCGTATTTCCATGGCTCTGAGCAGCGCGTTGGCCTTCTCGCCGCTGATTATTTATTTACTATTGCTGCTTTTAAAAGGACCCTCTTTTTATTTCATAGGGGTGAGAGTAGAAGGGCCGTGGAAACAGCCAGCTTATGTGGCGGGCTTTTTTGTGGTTATCGTGACTTTCTTATTCATCTCCATTTGCAATGTCTGCTTGTGCCTGGTCGCAAGGAAGCGGTCAACGACGGTTCTCCTGCGCAAGCGATATACGGTGCTCTTTAAAGCGAACCTCTATTATCACTTCGCCACCTTTTTTGTCTTGCTCCTCATTGTGCTGCTCTCTTCTTATATGTACATTGATGTTTCGTTTGTCGGCATTGCTTCCGTTATATGGAGTGTCTCCATTCGCCATTTCATGAAATACGACGTACTGCCCTCCGTGAAAAAAAAGTTTGAGCTGCTCTATCATTTATCACCGACAGCGATCCTAATGCTGGACCGGCACATGCTGCTTAAGGAAGCGAATCCGGGAGCGGTGCGTTTACTTGGTTATGACAATGAGGCAGAGCTCAAAAACAAAGTTTTGCTTGATTTTATCGTTGAAGCCGATCGGCTGAACGTGAAAAACAATTATACGGAAACTTTTCCACTTCAGAAATGGAGAAACTATGAAGTGTCCATTAAGGATCGCGGAGGTAAGCAACGTGTGATTCTTATGGATACGGAAAGAATAACCGAAGGCGAAGAAGGATTTGTGCTTGCGGTAATCCGGGATATTACCCAGCAGAAAGAAGAAGAGCTGCTCATTCATTTTTTGGCGCATCATGATACGCTGACGAATCTTCCGAACCGTTATCATTTTACGAAAGAACTGGAAAATTCTTTGTTGGCCGTTAGGGAAAAGAAGTCTTTATTAGGCGTGATGCTGATTGATCTTGACCGCTTTAAGCTGATTAACGATACGCTTGGGCATCAGTATGGCGATGAAGCGCTGGTTGAAGTAGCTAAACGGCTGCTGAATAGTGTGAACAAGAGCCATTTGCTTGCCCGTCTTGGCGGAGATGAATTTATTATTCTTATTAAAGATGCTTCGGAATACGACGAAATTGTCTCGATTGCCGAAAATATCCATCAGATTTTCCAGCTCCCCATTACTCTTCAGGGACAGGATTTTTATTTGGGCGGGAGCATCGGGATTAGCGTGCATCCCTTTGATGACGATACCCCGAACGGGCTGATCAAGCAGGCGGATATTGCCATGTACAATGCAAAGCATAGCGGGGGCAATCAATACCGCCTTTATACGAATGCGATGATAGCGCTGGTGCAGCGTGACGTTCGGCTCGAGAAGAACTTGAGGAAGGCGCTTGAGCTTAGGGAGTTTGTGCTGTATTACCAGCCGCAGATTGATTTGGCTAGCGGACGCCTAATCGGGGCAGAGGCGCTTATTCGTTGGAATTCTGCAGAGCTAGGAATGGTTCAGCCGGGTGAATTTATTACGCTTGCGGAGCAGACAGGCTTAATTAATGAAATTGGCCAGTGGGTTATCGCGGAGGCTTGTGAGCAGGGACGGTTATGGCAAGAGCGGGGCTGGAATGATTTTATGCTATCGGTCAACGTATCCTCTAGGCAGTTCATGCAGCCGGATTTCGTCAACAAAGTGCAGGAGACGCTGCGCTCTAGCGGCTTGGAGCCGGGACGGCTATGTCTCGAAATAACAGAGAGCATGGTGGTCAATAACTTAAATGTGGCCCGGAAAATGCTGGATGAGCTTGTTGCGCTTGGCATTCACATTGCAATTGATGACTTCGGGACCGGCTATTCGTCCTTAAGCGTATTGAGACAGCTGCCCATTGCGATCATCAAGATTGATCGCTCCTTTATAACGGACATGAACGCCTATGAAAGCGGATTGTCGATTGTCAAAACGATCGTATCCATGGGACATGATCTCCAGAAGCAGGTTGTAGCGGAAGGCGTGGAGACAATCGATCAGCTGGAGCAGCTCAAGCAGCTCGGCTGCGACAAAGCGCAGGGCTACTATTACCATAAACCGCTGCCGCTTCAAGAGTTTAATAAGCTGCTGTCCGATAGGTAAGGGCTACCGAATGGTATGCGAACAAATAGAAAGATAACGGGTCGCTTCCTTCCAAATGATAGGGTAACAAGAGTTAAGAAAGAAGTACGAGGTTTTATAGGATCCGAAGAAGACCGCCCCTAAGCAAACAGATGCTCAGGGGCGGTCTTCTTTGAAATGTACAATGATTTGTGCTGCTAAGGCTAAAGCATTTCCGTATCAATAATGCGCCAGTGATGCTTCAGCGTGCATTCCAGCTTTTCTTTGTCCTTCGTGCGGAATAATTCTAAAATCCGTCTATGCTCACCGTTCACTTCCTTTAATACGGCAGCCAGCTTCTGTTTGTCTTCACTGGCATAGGATTGGCGGATAAAGCTGTTTTTTAAGGAGTTTAATGTTTCAATCAGAACTGGATTATCGCATTTTTTTATGTATATGTCGTGGAAGTTGTATTGGTCCATATAGTATTCGGTAAAATAGAGCTTGCGTATATCCTCGTCGATTTTGTCGACCAGTGTCTCCATTTCCCTCAGATCTGCTTCCTGCAGCAGATCAATGCACAAGGTAGCAGCCAGTGCATCCAGCACGCCAATAATTCGAGAAAAATCGAGCTTCTTTTTGGGGTCAAACGCCTTTACGGTAAAGCCGCGTCTAGGCAAATAATCGAGGAGATTATCGGACGCCAGCTGAAACAGCGCTTCCCGCGTGGGCGTTCGGCTAATATCCAGCTTTTTGCAGATTTCCGCCTCATTTACCTTTTGGTTAGGCAGCAGCGTGCCGTCTTGAATTTTTTGAGCGATATACTCGTAAACATGATCTTTTAACGATTGGTATTTAGGTGCTTGCATGCTGAAGACCCCTTTTCTACCTTTATGAAGCAAAGGTGATTGCAAATGAAACGGTTTAAACCATTCTGTACATTCATTTAATTGTAAACGTTTTATCGTCCTGCATCATTTGTTTTTACTATTTTAACACCTGATCATAAGGTTATACAAGCAAATGTAAGTGACCTAATATGTAATGAAACATGACTGAATCAAGCTTGTGTTAACGAAAGTTAAAAAAAACATTGTACATAGTAAATTACGATGTTATAATTACTAACATCAATTATGTATATTGTATACAGATTTAACTCCGTGTTCATTTCGGGGGCATTTTACACTACATTAGACAAAGAAATGGGAGAGATGAAAATGAAGAAAAAGCTATCCTTACTACTTATTACCGTTATGGTTGTCCTGACTGCATGCGGCCAAAACAAAGACACAAATTCACCATCGAATCCGGCAAACAACGGTGCAACCGATGCGCCGCCCGCGGAGAAAACGACGCTTATTTTGGGAACAAGCGCGGACTATGCTCCGTTTGAGTTCCATAAGACGATTGACGGGAAGGATACGATTGTTGGCCTTGATATCGAAATTGCAAAAGAGATCGCCAAGGATATGAATGCGGAGCTGCAAATTCAAGATATGGACTTTGACGGCTTGCTGCTTGCACTGGACACAGGCAAAGTTAACATGGTTATTTCCGGCTTGACGCCAACAGAGGACCGCAAGAAAAACGTTGATTTCTCTGAGATTTATTATTTGACGGATCAAGGCGTGCTGGTGAAAAAAGAGCAAGCGGATCAATACAAATCGCTAGATGATCTAGTAGGCAAAAAAATCGGTATTCAAAAAGGCTCGATTCAAGAAGGCATTGCTCAGGAAATCGCTGATGCGAAGCTGACGGCGCTTGGTAAAATTCCCGAACTGATTTTAGAACTGAAGAGCGGCCGAGTGGATGCCATCATTCTCGAGAAGCCAGTAGCTGACCAATATGCGGTAGCACAAACGGATATTGCAGTATCAGCTGTGAAGATTGAACAGCCAGAGGAAGAAGCGGGCGTATCCATTGCCGTTAAGAAAGGCGATCAAGAATTGCTGAATAAAATCGATGAGACGATTGCCCGTTTGAAGGCAAGTGGTGAGATTGACCGTTTTGTCGTAGAAGCTAATGAGCTTGTAGGAGAATAAAGAACGGACGGAGTAGTTGGATATGGATTTAAACTTTGGTTCCATGGTGGACTATTGGCCAACATTTCTCCGAGGAGCCTGGGTCACGCTGGAGTTGTCTTTCTTCGGCGTGGCACTAGGCACGATCCTCGGCATCCTATTCGCGTTAATGCGAATTTCGCGTTGGTGGCCTGTTAAATTTCTTGCATCAGCTTATATCGAAATCATACGCGGGACCCCAATGCTGGTACAAATCTTTATTATTCATTACGGTCTAACTGGCTTTGGCATTAATCTGCCGCCGTTTATATCCGGTGTAGTCGCGCTTACGATTAACAGTTCTGCCTATATGGCGGAGGTATTCCGAGCAGGCATTGAAGCGATCGACCGGGGTCAGACCGAGGCTGCGCGTTCCCTGGGGCTTAGCAGATGGATGGCGCTTCGCTACATTGTGCTTCCTCAAGCTTTTCGTAATATGCTTCCCGCCATTGGCAATGAATTCATTATTATCATTAAGGATTCCTCGCTTATCTCTGTTATTGGGATAGCAGAGCTGATGTACAATGCACGCACCGTCCAAAGCATTACCTTTTCACCGATGGAGCCGCTGCTCGTTGCATGCGCATTGTATTTTGTTATGACGTTTACGTTATCCAGGCTGCTTGCAGTGCTGGAGAGGAGGCTGAGAAGCTGATGATACGGGTCAAAGGGCTTCGCAAGTCTTATGGCAAAGTAGAGATTTTGAAAGGAATCGATACGGAGATCCATAAGGGTGAGGTTGTCGTCGTGATTGGTCCGAGCGGCTCGGGCAAAAGCACCTTTCTTCGCTGCTTAAACCGATTGGAACAGCCAACTGAAGGCGGAATTTGGCTCAATGAGCGTGAGATTACGGATAAGCAATCTGAGCTCAACCAAATTCGTCAGGAAATGGGCATGGTGTTTCAGCATTTTAATTTATTTCCTCATATGACCGTGTTAGATAACTTAACTCTCGCCCCGCGCAAATTGAAGAAGATGAGCAAGGAACAAGCGAGAAAAAATGCAATCGAGCTGCTCCGTACGGTCGGGCTGGAGGATAAGGGTGATGCGTACCCTGACCGTCTGTCTGGCGGACAAAAACAGCGCGTTGCAATAGCAAGAGCACTGGCGATGGAGCCAACTGTCATGTTGTTTGATGAACCGACATCAGCGCTGGATCCGGAAATGGTCGGCGAGGTGCTGGATGTGATGAAGAAGCTTGCGCAGAACGGGATGACGATGGTCATCGTAACGCATGAAATGGGCTTTGCCCGTGAGGTGGGTGACAGACTGCTGTTTATGGATGGCGGCTGCATCGTAGAAGAAGGAGTTCCGCTTGCGGTATTTCAAAATCCACAGCATCCGCGAACGCAGGATTTTTTGGCAAAGGTGCTGTAGCAGTAGTGAATAACGAATATAACTCCTGGCATTGGTCGTCCAAACCAGGTTTTTTTACACTAGTATTTGAATATTGTATACAGATTTGAAAGGAGTGAGCTTATTCATATGGCATCAACTAAATCAACTACAGCTGTGATGGAGCAGTCAGACCGTTATGGCGCTCGAAATTATCATCCGCTTCCGATCGTCATCTCGGAGGCTCTCGGCGTATGGGTCAAAGACCCGGAAGGCAATCGTTATATGGATATGTTGAGTGCTTATAGTGCGCTTAATCACGGTCACAGACATCCGAAAATTATCGCAGCTCTCAAGCATCAAGCGGATAAGGTAACACTGACTTCACGAGCTTTCCATAATGATTCACTTGGCGAATTTTACGAGAAGCTGTCTCATTACACGGGCAAAAATATGGTGCTTGCCATGAATACAGGGGCAGAAGCGGTAGAAACGGCAATCAAAGCCGTTCGTCGCTGGGCTTACCGTCAAAAAAAGGTGGAGCCAAACCAAGCGGAAATCATCGTCTGTACAGGTAATTTCCACGGACGGACAATTACCGTAACCTCATTCTCTTCATCCGAAGAGTACAAACAGGATTTTGGGCCGTTTACGCCCGGTTTCAAGCTGGTGCCTTATGGGGACTTAGCTGCGCTTGAGCAAGCGATAACGCCAAACACGGCTGGATTTCTCGTTGAGCCCATTCAGGGGGAAGCAGGCATTGTTATTCCAGAGGACGGTTATTTATCCGGGGCATACGAGCTCTGTAAGCAAAACAATGTTCTCTTTGTTGCCGATGAAATTCAAACTGGCTTTGGCCGAACGGGCAAACGCTTCGCATGCGATTGGGAACAGGTAACGCCTGATGTATATATTATGGGCAAAGCGCTCGGCGGCGGTGTGATGCCGATATCGGCGATTGCTGCAAATGAAGATATTTTGGGCGTTTTTGAGCCTGGTTCGCACGGCTCTACGTTTGGCGGGAATCCGCTTGCTTGTGCGGTTTCCGTCGCTGCGCTGCAGGTGCTGGAGGAAGAAGGTTTGGCGGAGCGCTCGGAAGAGCTTGGACGTTATTTTGCAGCTAAGCTCGCGGAAATCAAAAGTTCAGCGATCAAGGAGATCCGCGGCAGAGGCCTCTTTATCGGAGTGGAGCTGGATACGGCAGCTAGGCCTTATTGTGAGCGATTAATGGCTGAAGGGCTTTTGTGTAAGGAGACGCACGACACGACGATTCGGTTTGCGCCGCCGCTCATCATCAGCAAAGAAGAGATTGACTGGGCTTTGGAGCGCATCGCCGCCGTGTTAAACGACGAGGATTAGCAGCTAGCAGGAATGCGGGAATAACAGCGTAGAGAAAGGGTGTTTGCAATGGTGACCAAAATGACAGCAGCTGACAATAAGGCGGAGAGGACGGATTCCATGGTTAACAAAAAAATACGACTAATAAGCGTGCCGTTTTGGATGGGTGGCAGCCGTGCGGGTTCGGAGCTTGGACCGGAGAGTATTATTCAAGCCGGATTAGCGAGGCAGATCAGAAGCATGGGATTTGATCTGGTCGGCAATTACGAGGTGAACTGCCCGCGGCACGGGGTGTTGGACGCTTCACAGCCAAAAACCAAGTATTTGCCTGAAGTGAAGGAGATGAGCGGGCTTGTAGGCGAGCAGGTGTACCGCGCGGTGCTCGGTGACGCTTTCCCTCTTATCTTGGGCGGTGACCATAGCATTGCGATTGGTTCCTTGGCAGGTCTGACCGGACACTACAATAATTTGGGCGTAATTTGGTTTGATGCGCATGGCGACTTAAATACGGAGGAAACGACGCCTTCGGGCAACATGCACGGAATGCCTTTGGCAGTCGCTATGGGCTTGTCGAAATTCAAGCTGTCGGATATTCCTGGCGCGGGACCTTTGATCAAAAAGGAAAATGTTGTCATTATCGGCGCTCGTGACTTGGACCCCTACGAGAAGGAATTTATTCGCAACGAAGGCATCGCTTGCTTCTCTATGCACGATATCGATCGGCTGGGCATGAAGGCGGTTATGGAGAAGGCGATTGAAATCGTGAGCAACGGGACAGACGGCGTGCATGTAAGTTTCGATATGGATTGTATGGACCCTGCGGAGGCTGCTGGTGTTGGCACGCCGGTACCTGGCGGCATTAGTTACCGCGAAGCGCATTTCGCGCTGGAGCTGCTGGCCGAAACCGGTCTGGTTACCTCGATGGATATCGTAGAGGTGAACCCCCTTCTAGATGTGGGAATGAAAACCTCGCGGCTGGCCGTTGAGATGGCGACCTCCCTGCTCGGCAAGCGCATCATATAAGGAGACTGACGGGGGATAGAGCGGGTTATGGAAAAAATAATGAGAAGCTTCTTTCTGTCGCTGGCCAAAAGCAGGCGAGTCGGGAATTTGGCGCGCAAATACGGCTTGAGGCTGGGGGCGCGCCGATTCGTTGCGGGAGTGGAGATTAGCAGCTCCATCGAGGCGGTAAAGCGGTTGAACAAGCAGGGGAAAATGGCGACGCTTGACCATCTTGGGGAGTTTATAAGCGCGAAAGAAGAAGCGGAGCATTCCGCAGCAATGTGTCTGCAAACGCTGGAAGCGATTGAAGCTGCGGGCGCTGATGCGAATCTATCCTTGAAGCTCACCAGCTTGGGCCTGGATCTCGATCCTGTGCTTTGCGAACGCCAGATGGAAGGGATTTTGGCACTTGCTGGGCAAAACCGTAACTTCGTACGCATCGATATGGAGGATTACGCGCATTGCCAGCCAGCGCTAGATTTGTTCTATAAGCTGCGAGGCTCATATAAAAATGTAGGCATCGTCATACAGGCTTATTTGCGGCGATCCGAGCAGGACGTGAAGCAGCTAGGCTCGCTTAACAGCAATTTGCGGCTCGTGAAGGGCGCCTACAAGGAACCGGAGAAGGTAGCTTTTCCTCTGAAATCAGAGGTTGATCAATCCTTTGTGCAATTGATTCACCAGCATCTCCTTAGCGGCAGCTATACGGCTATTGCGACGCATGACCGCGCCATTATTGAGGAGACAAAGCGCTTTGTTCAAGAGCAAAACATTCCATCCGGGCAGTTTGAATTTCAAATGCTGTATGGCATTTGCGAGGAACTGCAGGATGAGCTTGTGCGCGAAGGATACAGGGTAAGGATCTACGTTCCTTACGGTGAGGATTGGTTTGGCTATTTCATGAGAAGGCTCGCTGAACGGCCGGATAATGTATGGTTTGTTTTAAAAAATATGTGGAAGTAGAGGGGAAATGACAATGAAAGATTTGATGATCAAGCCGTTTGCCAATGAGGCGATGACTAATTTTAACGATGAAGGCAACCGGGCTGCTTTTTTGGAAGCCATAGCTACGGTGCGCTTGGAGCTGGGTAAAGAATATCCTTTGCATATCGGCGGCCATGCGGTCCATACCTCGGACCATATCGTTTCGTTAAACCCTGCGAAGTCAGATGAAATCGTAGGCAAGGTATCGAAAGCAAGCAAAGAGCTCGCAGAGCAGGCGATGAACTCAGCTCTAGCAGCTTTTGAGAGTTGGAAAAGCGTGCCCGTTCGGGAACGGGCAGCCGTGCTTATGAACGCCGCGGAGCTAATGCGGGAACGGAAGCATTATTTTTCAGCGTGGCTGGTTATAGAATCAGGTAAAAATTGGGCTGAAGCTGATGCGGATACGGCGGAAGCGATTGATTTCATGGATTATTACGCGCGCGAAATGGTGAAATTGGCTGAGACGAATAAACATAAGCCGCTGGTTAAGCTTACAGGCGAAGACAATCGGTTGACGTACATTCCGCTTGGCGTGGGCATCGTTATTCCGCCTTGGAATTTTCCGTTAGCGATTTGTGCAGGTATGGCAACTGCCTCTATCGTCGCAGGCAATACCATTATTCTGAAACCGGCTTCTACGACGCCTATCATTGCCTACAAATTCTATGAGCTGATGGTAGAGTCAGGCATGCCAGCTGATGTCATGCAATATTTGCCGGGAAGCGGAGCTGAGATTGGCGATTATTTGACGAGCCACCCGAAAACGAGATTTGTCAGCTTTACGGGTTCTAAGGAGATTGGCCTGCGAATCAATAAATTGGCAGCCGAGCAGGCACCAGGGCAGATTTGGATGAAGCGCGTAGTCGCGGAAATGGGAGGAAAGGACGGGATCGTCGTGGATGAAACAGCTGACATTGAGGCGGCTGCCGATGCCATCGTTGCTTCAGCATTCGGATTTCAAGGCCAGAAGTGTTCCGCAGGCTCCAGAGCCGTCGTTGTGGCAGCTGTCTATGATGAGCTCGTTGAGAAGGTTAGGCAAAAAACAAGCAAGCTTGTGATGGGCTCGCCGGAAGAAGATGCGGCTATTGGGCCCGTCATAGACATCCACTCCTATGAAAAAATTAGGAAGGCCATTGAAAAAGGAAAGGGCGAAGGACGGCTTCTGGTTGGCGGCGGCAAGGGATTAGAAGGCGGGTATTTCATAGAGCCGACTGTATTTGCTGATGTCGAGCCTAGCGATTCATTAATGCAGGAAGAAATATTTGGTCCCGTGCTGGCAATTGCCAAAGCGAACGATTGGCAAGAAGCGATCCGAATCTATAACAATACCGAATTCGGGCTGACCGGCTCGTATTTCTCGTCAGACGAGGAACGTATTACGGCTGCGCTGCAAGACATGCATTGCGGGAATCTGTATATTAACCGGAAATGTACTGGCGCACTGGTTGGCGTACATCCATTCGGAGGTTTCAATATGTCCGGCACTGACTCCAAGGCAGGTGGGCATGACTACATGCTTCTATTTACGCAAGCTAAACTAACATCTATAAAACTGTAATATTTGGTTTGAGGCGGAAGTACGTTAATTGGTGTTAGATAATATAACTATATTTTTGATTTTGAGAGAAATATTAAAATAATATTAAAAAATTATTGTTCATATGAAATATCGATGTTATACTATCTCACGTAGACAGGTATATTGTGTTAAGTATATTGTATACAAATTTTGACGCTTTACCACATACACGACATCGTAGATAAGTCAAAATTGATCAATGCTGCTGCGGAATGGGAGTGATGAGTATAGAGATGTCTAGTTGCCGTTTGACTTCTCTCTGCTAGTTAACTTGATTTGCTAGACAAGAAGTAACGGCTTCACCGACCTCTGCACGAGGAGGTGATCCGTTTCTCGCATAAATATAGCGAAAGTATAGCGAAATGATATGCTTTCCTATATTTTAAAAAAGGAGGAAGACCATGTCTAAGAAGATGATCTCTCAAAAGTTTCTCGCACTCATGCTTTCCTTAATGCTAGTCTTCTCGATCATCGCTCCTGGTGCCGCATATGCGTTAGAGGATAGCCTAGGTGGCGGTGTTACACCGGTAGTGGATACGGAAGAGTCGGCTCCGGATACGACAGAACCGGAAGTCACTTCAGAAGATAGCGAGCCGCTATTCGTATCCGCACTTGCAGAGCCGGAGGTTCCTGTAGGCAAAAGCGCTTATGAGTATCTTAATTATTTGGCTAATACGATCGGTGCTCGCGTTGCGGGTTCGGCGAAAGAGGTTGAAGCCGGAAATTATGTCAAAGGTGAATTTGAAAAATTGGGCTTTGGCGTAACGGTACAGCCGTTCAGCTATACTCGCTCTGGCGCGACCGTGAACTCCAATAACATTGTCGCTACTAAAGTAGGCGTTTCTCCGAAGGTTCTTATCGTAGGCGCGCATTACGACTCGGTTAGCGCAGGCAAGGGTGCTGACGATAACGCTTCTGGCGTTGCTGTTATGCTCGAATCAGCGAAGGCTGTATCACAGCTAGAAACACCGTATACGATTAAATTTATTGCATTCGGTGCAGAGGAAACAGGTACTAGAGGCTCTCAGTATTATGTTTCACAAATGACTGCGGAAGATAAGAAAAACACGATCGCCATGATTAATCTCGACAGCGTGGCTGTCGGCGACTTTATGTACATTTACGGCAGCAGTGGTTCCAAAGGTTTTGTTCGCGATTTAGGTCTTAGCATCGCTGATCGCCTTGATCTTGACCTGATCACTAACCCGGGTAATAATCCTCAATATCCTGCAGGCACAACGGGCGATTGGAGTGATCATGCTGCATTCTCCAAAGCAGGCATCCCATATGCTTACTTGGAAGCAACCAACTGGAACTTGGGAGATAAGGATGGTTATACGCAAACTACAGCTGAGGGAGCGATTTGGCATACCGCCAAAGATACCATCGCTCACATTCAAACGGTATATCCAGGCAGAATTGAGCAGCATTTAAGTACCTTCACTCAAGTGTTGACCGGAATCATGCTTGAAGTCGAGGAGCTTGCTCCCGAGAAGCTTACACTAAGCACGGATAAGGCATCCATTACTGAAAAAAGAACGATTGACGTGGAGTTCCAATTGCCGGCTGGCGTAACCTTGGCCAACTTGCAATGGACTTACGGTGATAAGCCTTTGACGGAATGGAAAAAATGGGGAACTAACGCTTATACAGGCGATCCATTCATCTACTTGGCAGAACCGCCAGTAGTGGTAGGATCTACAGTAAAAGCGAAAATCACATTTGACCTTATTTACAACACAGTCAATTTGTCAGGCACGCACCGCTCCAGATATCCCGCTATGATTGGTACGCGCGATTTTGCTGCACTGGACCAAAACGGACGCATCATTGCGACTGCTCCAATTAAGCTGAATGCTTATGATAGCTATCGTACTTACGATGAAATCAAACCGGAAATTGACAAAATTACAGAAGAAATCAAAGAAGAAACTGGCCGTTATGTAGAGACACAAGTGCTTGGGCAATCGGTCCAAGGCCGAAATATTTACTTTACAATTTTGGCTAAGGATAAAGCATCTGTCGATCAATACTTAAATGAAACGATGCCTGCAATGTTGAATGATCCGAAGGGTCTTCAAGATAAGATTAAGAAGGGCACATTAACGGATTACAAAGTACCCGTATGGCTGAACAACATTCACCCGGATGAAGCGCCTGGCGTTGATGTCATTCTGAACTTCTTTAGAGAAATGGGAACGCAGGATGTTATCTCTTACAACACGAAGGAAGATAGTGCTAATCCAACGCCTGTTTCGCTGAACGTGAATGATGCGCTGGAAAATGCCATTTTCCTCATGAACTTTACGGAAAACCCGGATGGTCGTTATTTGAATACACGAGCGAATGCCAATGCATTTGACTTGAACCGTGATAATTCCTACCAGACTCAACCGGAAACACAAATTGTAACGAAGGAAATCGCGAAATGGTCGCCGCTGTCTTTCCTAGATATGCATGGATTCGTCAGCAGCTTCCTTATCGAACCATGTACGCCTCCACATGATCCGAACTTTGAATATGATCTTCTGATCGGCAGCATGTTGGAGCAAGCGAACGTAATGGGCAGTGCTGGTATCGCAAATACCAAATATACTAGCTATGAAATTCCTTATGAATCACATCAAAACAATAGCGGTCCTAACAAATCAGGCTGGGATGATGCATCCCCTGCTTATACAGCCGTTTACGCTATGCATCACGGAGCGCTAGGACATACGCTGGAAATTCCGGAACTTAATGAAGATTCGGTAAAAGCTTTATTCTTTGCAAGCGTAGCTGCTACCAAATATGTAACAGACAACAAAGAGAAACTATTCTTGAATCAGCTTGAGGTTTACAAGCGTGGAGTAGACAATGTTGACAGCCGTACGGTTGATCAGTATTTGACTAACGCTGCTGATCAAGTGATTGGCAGACCGCGTGGCGAAGAAACGAATTTCTTCCCTGATTATTATGTGCTTCCCGTAGCAAGCGAATTGCAAAAGAATCGTCTTGCAACCTACGAGATGGTTAAATACTTGCTTAGCAATGGCGTGAAGGTGGAGCAGACAACGACGGCTGTAACTATTGGCTCAAACGTCTATCCCGTAGGGACCTATGTGGTCAATATGAAGCAGGCTAAGAGAGGTTATGCTAATCTGGTCTTATATGATGGCTTTGACGTATCGGATTTCTCTGAAATGTATGCGGAAATCGTACAAAGCTTTGCCGATATGAGAGGCTTTGACAAGTATGTTATTCGTCAAGCAGGGGCATTTAAGGGCAAAACGGCTAATGTTACCGGAGTCGTTATTCCAACGACGACAATCCCTGGTGACGCCAATCATTATGTCATTAAAAATACGAGCAATGCTGCAATTAAAGCGGTGAATGAGCTGCTTGTAGCGAAAAAATCGGTAACGATGCTCAGCCAAGGAGCAGCTGGCTATGAGCTGGGAGATTTCCTAGTTTCCAAAACAAATCTAGAGCTGGTTTCTCAAAAATATTTACTGGATGTTGTTCCTTTTAATCCAGCAGCAAGCAACGAAGGCAAGCTTCTAAAGGCCGCTAGCGTTACAGCTACTGGAGTTCCTGCTTTTGTTCTGAAAGACCTTGGCTTCTCCGTTACGACGGATTTGGCAGCTAGTGATGTACTCATTAACACAAGCGGTGCCACAAGTACGAATTTGATTGGCTCAGGCAAGCCGTACGTAGGGTTTGGCAGAGCGGCAATGAATACGATGAAGGGAACCGCGCTTCTACCTGGCTTTAACTTTACAACGACAGGAAGTTCCCACGAAGGGTTGTTCAAGGCAGTAATGGAGCAGGACAGTCCAATTACAGCAGCTTATGAGGATAACGAATATTTGTATACAGCAACGGGCTCTTGGATGAGTGCTATTCCAGAAAAAGCGAAAGTACTCGCAACAGCAAGCACAGACGCTGATTTCTTCAAAGCAGGCTGGTGGCCTAACCATGCACAAGCCCAAGGGAAAACGATTGGCTTCACGTACAAAGAAGGAACGATTAACGTTACTTTGTTCGCGAATGATTTGCTTAACCGAGCACATCCGCAAAAGCAGTTTAGAATTGTAGCAAATGCTATTTTCACTGCTGCTCCAGCGGCTCTGCCGGAAGAAGTTGACGATGGTCCAGTTGTGACGCCAACGCCGACACCGACAACGGATCCAACACCGTCACCAACACCGACGACGGATCCAACACCGTCACCGACACCGACAACGGATCCGACACCGTCACCGACACCAACAACGGATCCAACACCGTCACCAACGACGGATCCAACACCATCACCAACGACGGATCCAACGCCAAAACCAACGACGGATCCAACACCATCACCAACGACGGATCCAACGCCAAAACCAACAACGGATCCAACACCGACTCCTCCTGGCGGAAGTACAGGGCCGGTAACGAATCCGTCGCCAACACCGACGACGTCACCAACGCCAACGGTGAAACCGACACCGACACCGACACCGGTTGTTGTTCCTGAATTTAAGGATCTTGGCACAGTGGAATCGTGGGCAGGAGCTGCGATTGAGGAATTGGCTAGCAAAGGCATTATTTCTGGCGTAAGCACGACGTCGTTCGCACCGCTGAAAGAAGTAACACGTGCAGAGTTTCTAACTATGCTCGTTCGCGCTTACCAATTGGCAGATGAGAATGCCACGGTTTCCTTCAGTGACGTGAAAACGTCCGACTGGTACTACGCTTCAGTAGCTGCTGCTGTAAAAGCAGGCTTGGCTCAAGGCGTAGGGGATGGCAAGTTTGATCCGAACCGCGCAATTACTCGTGAGGAAATGGCCATTATGGCTGCCAATGCATTAAAGCTTATTAACAAAGATGCTGTTGTGGGTGACGTTGACAGTGCCTTGGAGAAATTTGCGGATCAAGATAAAATGGCCGCATATGCCAAGGAAGCCATTGCATTACTGACGCAGCAAGGCGTAATTAACGGCATGACCAACGGCACATATGCGCCTAAGGGCATTGCCAACCGTGCGCAAGCCGCAGTAATCATTAGCAATCTGTTAAAGCAGCAATAATTCATAGCAAGATTAAATAAAGGAACTGCCTCAGGCAGTTCCTTTATTTAAAGCTTTTTCTCCAAGTACATACTGCCCCTTACGGGAACCGAAGGAGAATGGCAATGTTAAAATCAACTGTTTGGGGCAAGCGGAGGCTGACCATTGCCAATAAGATTTATGGCGGATTTTTAATTGCGATTGTCTGCATTCTGCTTTTGTTAGGTTTTATCTTTCATAGTCTCAAAAGCTTGAATGCCTCCTATAATGAAATCATTGACTATAATATGGCTGTTCTTGTGCATATGGAGTCGATCCAGATTAATGCGGTTCAGCTTAATAACAGCTTCAGCAATTATCTGTTGAACAAAAATAAAGAATCGCTCAAAGAGATTGATGCGGCAAGCGCTGATATTGTCGTCCGTGCGCAAGCTGCGCTAGGTATGCTGAATAACACAGAGGACAGCGAAAAGCTGAATGCGCTTCTAGGCTGGAATGCCCAGTATCTTGAAAAAATTGCCGAGCTGAATGGGATGGAGGCAGGCCAAGCCAATTCTTACGCGAACACGCGTATTTTCCCCTTGGCCAAGCTGATTAGGACGAATGCCAATATACTCGCTCAAAAGCAAGAGGAGGCTATGGCGGCAGAGGTGCTAGCTAGCGATCAGCAGGTGAAACGTACGAATGTATTTATGCTGATTGGCAGCATTCTCTTGGTTGCAGCGACTATGCTGCTCGGAACGCTGCTCTCCAGAAATATATCCGTCCCAATCAGGCGGTTGTCACTCTTGGCAGAAACGGTTGCGGGAGGCGATTTGCGAAGCTCGGCGCTTCACATTCGGAATAAGGATGAAATCGGCTCACTAGCAGAATCGTTCATAAGCATGAGGAGCGGCTTGCAAAAGATGATTCAAAAAGTGAGCGAAGCTGCGGGTCAGCTATCCATAAGCTCCGAGGAGTTAAGGGAAGGTGCCAAGCAAACCTCAGCCGCCACTACCTACATCGTAGAATCGATTCAACAGGTTGCCGCTTCGGCGGAAAACCAGCAGCAAGGCACGCAAGCCATTTCAGCATCGATGGACGAAATTGTGAAAGCTATTGGAAGCATTACATCCAACGTAAGCGTCATTTCGGAAACGTCAGGCCAAGCGATAAACATCGTGGATGATGGACATGCCTATATGGAGCACACTAGTCGGGATATGGGAAGCATTGATCAAGTAGTGGATGAAACCTCCCGATTTATGGATGATCTGAGAGAGAGTGTACTTCAAATCGAGAGAATTGTGGGGCTGATTGCTTCGATTTCGAACCAGACTAATTTGCTTGCATTGAACGCGTCAATTGAAGCGGCCAGAGCAGGCGAGCATGGACGTGGGTTTGCGGTTGTCGCTGAAGAGGTAAGGAGCCTCGCCGTTCAGTCGGAGGATGCATCGAAAAAAGTAGCCAGAGCGCTTGGTACGGTCCGTACCAATACGCTTCAGGCAGTCTCCATGATGAATTCAGGCAAGCAGGAGGTAGGGAAAGGAAAACGTTCAGTGCAGGAGACGAGCAGGCAGTTCCAGTTTATACGCAGCTCGGTAGAGGAAGTCGCCCATCAGATTCAGGAAATAACGGCATCCTCTCAGCAAATAGCAGATGGATCTCAAGCAATTGCCATCTCCACCGCAGCAAGTGCCAAGCAGGCACATGAAGCTTCCGCCTTAACGCAAAGCGTGTCAGCGGCAACGGAGGAACAGCTAGCCTACATGGAAGAGATGACAGCGTCAGCAATCGCGCTGCATGCCGTGGCGAGCGATTTGCAAAGCCATATCGGCAGATTCAAGATGGAGTAGCCACCCCCTATCTCGCAAATAAAGAACCTTCTGCTCTGCTTTTATGCGGAGTTGAAGGTTCTTTGCCATTCCATGGAGATATCTGTACGAATCGTGAGCGCTATTGCCTTATACGGTTCCGTTTGGTTAAATGAATATGATTTGTACGCAATCTTAAGACAAGCTGCGTAATTGGAAAATCAATATCCTTGAATAGGAAGTGGAGTCTCCAACGTGAAGTTGAACCGAGATACATTGGAAAATAAACAAATTAGCATCTACGTTGTGACACTTGTCATAGGCGGAGTAATCGGAATGGCATTTCCTCAAAGCGGTACGACTCTTAGTGGCATGATTACGCCTCTGCTTGCGCTATTGCTTTACAGCATGTTTGCGCAGCTCCCTTTTCTGAAGCTGCGAGAGTCGCTCGCTAATCGTCGTTTCGTTGCAGCTGTTCTGGTTGCAAATTTTATAGCCGTTCCCGTCGTAGTATGGGCATTAAGCTTTCTTCTTCCGCAATCGTCACCGATTCTAATCGGGGTATATCTGGTGCTCCTAACGCCATGCATTGATTATGTTATTGTTTTTACGCAGCTCGGACGCGGAAACGGAAAGCTTATGCTGGCGGTTACGCCTTTGCTGCTCGCTGTTCAAATGCTCTTGCTACCCATTTATTTGCGCTTATTTATTGGGGAAGCAGCTGGAGCTATTGTTCAAACGGGACCTTTTCTTGAATCTTTCCTTTTGCTGATTGTTTTGCCTGTGCTTGCTGCGGTCGCCACTCAGCTGTGGGCGGCAAATAGCCATTCGGGCATGTTCGTGCTTTCGGCCACCTCGTGGCTGCCAGTGCCTTTTATGGCTTTGGCACTGCTAATCATCATGGCTTCGCAAATAGCCAAAGTTTATGATGATTTTGAGCTCCTAGTACGTGTGCTTCCGGTTTATCTGATCTTTTTCTTCATCATGCCGCTATTAGCCAGGGCCATAGCCCACTTGTTTCGATTAGATGTTGGAGCGGGGCGCGCACTCGTGTTCAGTTCCAGCACACGCAACTCATTGGTTGTGCTTCCTTTGGCCTTGTCTTTGCCCGGAGACTGGGCGGTTATTGCCTCAGCGGTCATCGTTACCCAAACGATTGTTGAGCTTGGAGCAGAGCTTATCTACATTCGTCTGATTCCCGCTTTATTATATCCAGATGTAAAGGAGCAAGACATTAGCTGACTATTTTTATGGACACTGCGGCATTCGCCCAAACCCGTGAAGGCTCCCTGGCATAGGCTGTTATCATCCCAAGTAACTAAGGAGCTTAGATCCGAATGTCAAAAACAACAACCAAACCGGATATCACTGAACTAACGGCTGATGATATTGCTTTGTGGTCTGCGGTTATTCTCGTGATTGGGGATTTAGTCGGATTGTTTGCCGTGCTGAAAGCAAGGACCGAGAAGGAGTAATTTCCGGGCCAGCGGTCATTGACCATATAAGATAGTCACTTTGAACATAAAGGAGTAGAGAGATGTCGGCTGATAAGCAAATCACGTCGGATGATCTATTTAAGCTCTCCGCCTCGCTTTCGCTCGTGGGTTATAGTCTGGCGCTGCTTGCACTGGAAAAAGCAGACGAGGATGCCGAGGGAGCTACGGAGAGGCAGGAGCGCAAAGGAAAGAAGAAGATGAAAGTTGCAGTACACCGAATGATCAGCAGGTTTAATGGTTAATGTTGAGTTACAACAGGAATGGTTATGGTAAGCCTCCTCATGTTCGTCTGAAGTTTAGCAGTCCTAGAATGAAAAGGAAATGAAATAAAATATTATACAGCTTGTCCCAATTGTAAAAACAACGGCAGCCTTTGACTGGGAAAAAAGTCTCAGGCTGCCGCTGTATGATGAATGAAAGTTTTTGGTTATATAAGATCAACTAATGAGTTTAGACTCAATGGGAATCTGTAAGAAGGATTCCATACGGACACACAGTCGGTTTATGATAGTCTATAGTCCAGCGGCTCCAAATGGACTGGATATGGCTGGGTTTTGAAGAAATAGATCTAATTTTTACACTAGCCTTGCATTAAACCTTACATGAGAATTCAATCTCATTTAATTTACTTAAAATGGAATTTTAGTAGGTTTTTTACTGGATAAACGCAAAAAAACTCCTATTGTAGAGAAAGTAGGCTGGTTACCCACTACTCTACAAAAGGAGAATCCGTGGGTATTAGTATAAAT
>NZ_SKCD01000025.1:71298-101771 GCF_006542765.1 Paenibacillus luteus | reverse complement strand
ATGTGTGGAGCTGACGAATACTAATCGGTCGAGGGCTTATCCTAAACACGTTTACTGTGACCCATACATCCGGTAGACAGCAGCGACAAGGCTTCAGCAAGCCTAATCTTTCGTATCCAGTTTTCAGCGTGCAACACGCTACGTTTGGTGGCGATGGCGGAGGGGAACCACGCGTTCCCATACCGAACACGACCGTTAAGCCCTCCAGCGCCAATGGTACTTAGACCGCAGGGTCTTGGGAGAGTAGGACGTCGCCAAGCACGAGAGACCTATCGCATGTGATGCGATAGGTTTTTTTGTTGTTTTCCGGTATTATAAAACAATAAGGAATTAGGAGGCTGATTAAGTGGAGAAAGCTATTGAAATCAAACATATGAGCATTGAACATTTTGACGAGAGCATGGCGTTGTCGCAATTTGCTTTTCAATATAAGAAGTCTGCCGATGAGTTGGAGCGGTCCAAAGAGCAGTTCGCTGCTGAGCCGACTGTAAGATATGCTGCCTATGTGGATCAACAATTCGCTGCACAAGCTGCAGTACTGGAGCTGCAAGCCTTTATCGGCGGGAAGCGATTTGATATGGGCGGTCTTGCGGGAGTTGCCACATGGCCAGAGTATAGAAGACAGGGCTTGGTAGCGCAAATTCTGGTTCAATCATTGAAAGAAATGAAGGCCAAAGGGCAAACCGTTTCCTTTCTTCATCCCTTTGCGTTTGGTTTTTACCGTAAGTTTGGTTGGGAAACGTATACTGAAAATAAACTATATACGATAAAGACAGAGCAATTACCTGTTCGAAGCAAGTATGAAGGCCACATCGAGCGCTTTGGCGGGAGCCTTAACGAATTGAATGATCTATATGAAGCGTACGCTTCTAAGTACAATGGTTCTCTGGTTCGATCGGAGTTTTGGTGGAAATATCGCATAAATGTGAGAAAGCCGGGTCAGATTGTCCTTTACTATGATAAAAATGGCTCAGCCCTTGGTTATTTGATCTATGAAGTGAAGGATTATCGATTAAGTGTACATGAGCTCATCTATTTAAGTGAGCAGGCAAGAGAAGCGTTATGGTCATTTATTGCTCAGCATGATTCCATGATTAATGAGATTACCATTACTGTACCTTCCGATGATTTGCTTCCGTTTCAACTGTCGAATCCAAGAATCAAGCAGGAGATTATTCCGTACTTCATGGCTCGCATTGTAGATGCAGAGGCCTTTATATCTCAGTATGATTTTGAGGCTGCAAGCGAGGAAATTGAACTTTCGATTGAGCTTTCAGATGAGCATGCTCCTTGGAATAATGGATGCTATTTGCTGCGTATAGCTGCATCTGGGAAGGCCACTTTAAGCAAACATGGTGAAAATGAGAGGAAACTAGATGCAATTAAGCTCAATATTGGTTCGTTTACGGCCATGCTAATAGGCTATATGCGTCCGCTGCAATTGTCCCAAATCGGTCATATTCAGGGCGATATTATTGGGATTAAACGCTTACAAGAGCGTATTCCCGAACGAACGACATATTTACCTGACTTTTTCTAAAGAAATAGCGTTAATTCGATCTGTCAATTGGAGCATAAAGTGAATGCAACAAAGCTATTTATCAGCCTTGACAGCCTATACCCCCTCTGCTAATATTGCTAATAATATATGTGAGACGTACTTAAATTAAGGGAGGAACATACTCGTGTGGGAAACAAAATTCGCCAAAGAAGGGCTAACGTTTGACGACGTCCTGCTTATTCCGCGCAAATCAGAAGTGCTGCCTAGGGAAGTTGACATCTCGATTCGATTAAGCGAGAAGATTAAGCTAAATATTCCGCTCATTAGCGCAGGCATGGACACCGTTACAGAAGCCGCATTGGCGATTGCAATAGCGCGTGAGGGTGGTATCGGCATCATTCATAAGAACATGTCGATTGCACTGCAAGCGGAGGAAGTAGACCGCGTAAAACGTTCGGAGAGCGGCGTAATTACAAATCCGTTTTCGCTTACACCTGATCACCATGTTTATGACGCAGAAGAGCTGATGGGGAAATACCGCATTTCGGGTGTACCGATTGTTGATCAAGACAAGAAGCTTGTCGGTATTTTGACAAACCGCGACTTGCGTTTCGTACATGATTATTCCATTAAAATAAACGAAGTAATGACACGCGATAACCTGGTAACGGCTCCTGTCGGCACAACATTGCAGGAAGCTGAAGTGCTTCTGCAGAAGCATAAGATCGAGAAGCTGCCGCTTATCGATGAATCCAATACGCTCAAAGGTCTTATTACGATTAAAGATATTGAGAAAGCGATCCAATTCCCGAATGCGGCGAAGGATCAGCACGGACGCTTGCTTTGCGGAGCAGCGGTTGGGATTTCCAAGGACACGATGGATCGCGCGGAAGCATTGGTACAATCGGGTATTGATGTACTCGTTGTTGACTCGGCACATGGACACCACATCAACATTCTGGATGCGGTTCGCAAGCTGCGTGCTACTTATCCAGATCTTACGATCATTGCAGGCAACGTTGCTACTGGTGATGCGACTCGTGATCTTATCGAAGCAGGTGCTTCTGTTGTTAAAGTGGGTATCGGACCTGGCTCGATTTGTACGACTCGCGTTATTGCAGGAATCGGTGTTCCACAAATTACGGCGATTTACGATTGCGCAAGCGTAGCCCGCGAATACAACATTCCGGTTATCGCAGATGGCGGAATTAAGTATTCCGGCGACATTACGAAAGCAATTGCATCGGGAGCAAGTGCGATTATGATCGGAAGCTTGTTCGCAGGTACAGCTGAGAGCCCAGGAGAAACGGAAATTTTCCAAGGACGCAGCTTTAAGGTATACCGCGGGATGGGTTCCCTTGGCGCAATGAAGGAAGGAAGTAAGGATCGTTACTTCCAAGAGAATGAGAACAAGCTGGTACCGGAAGGCATTGAAGGTCGTGTGCCTTACAAAGGGCCACTTGCTGATACTGTGCATCAATTACTGGGCGGCTTGCGTTCTGGTATGGGTTACTGCGGTACGGCATCTTTGGACGAGCTTAAGAATGATACGCAGTTTGTTCGCATTACGGGTTCAGGCCTTCGTGAGAGCCATCCGCATGATGTGCAAATCACGAAAGAAGCTCCGAACTACTCTCTATAATTCTCATTTTTTGAATTGCATGTTAATTAGACAAGGAAAGGCGAGCGAATCGCTAATCCTTGTCTTTTTTTATGAAGGATTACTCATTTCTCTACTGCCTCCTAGAGGTTTAATTGTGAGGGTTTGATATGTTACAATTAACAACGGACAAACCAAGTGGGAAAAGGGGAGACGACGTTGAAGGATAAGGTAAGGCCGGTTCGGTTAAAGACGGTTATCGCTGCAAGCATGGCGGTATGGATGGTAATGCTGTCGCTTGGTTCTGCGGTAGTTATGGCAAATGGTTATGAAGGAAGGCCCAGCACGGAAAATACTTTAGGCTTGCAGGTTAAAGCTGCTATTTTAATTGACGCGGATTCCGGTCAAGTTTTGTATGAGGTAAATTCGGAGGAACCGCTTCCTGCGGCAAGCATGACCAAGCTAATGACGGAATATATCGTCCTTGAAGAAATTTCGAATGAGCGTCTATCTTGGGAAGAGGTCATTACAACGAGTGCGGAAGCAGCCTCTACCCCGCCAGACGGATCATCGGTATTTCTAGCACAAGGAGATCAACATACGGTTTTGGATTTGTATCGCGCTATGGCGGTAGGTTCTGCAAATGATGCAACAATTGCACTCGCTTCAAAAATTTCGGGCAGCGAGCAAGGTTTTGTTACGAAAATGAATGAAGTAGCGAAAGAACTAGATTTGAAAACAGCTATTTTTACAAGTGCAACGGGTTTATCAGAAAAAACGGTTATATCTGCGGCAGATATGGCGAAGCTGGCTCAGATTATTTTGAGAGAGCATCCGGAGTTTCTTGAATACTCTAAGCTGCAGGAATACAAATTCCGCGAGCGTGATAAAACAGCAATCGTTAACATTAACTGGATGCTTGGTACGAATGTAAATCAAAAAGGCTTGAAGCATTTGGCTTATGAAGGCGTGGATGGCATGAAAACCGGTTTCATCGATGCTGCTGGATATAACTTCACAGGTACGGTGAAACGCGGAGAGCAGCGCTTTATTAGCGTGGTCATGGATACCTCATCGAAGTCTGCCCGTTTCAATGAAACAGCGAAGATGTACGATTACGGATTTGCAACATTTGAGAAAAAAACGGTGCTCGCGCCAAAATCTGTGGTAGAAACAGTGAAAACGGTCAAGATTAAGAAGGGCAAGAAAAAAACATTGCCGATTGTGACCGATAAAGATATTACGTTCATGGTTAAAAAAGGCGTTGAGCCAAAAATTGAGGTTGTGTCGAGTGAAGTGAAGCCCGAGACCGAGCTTGTAGCACCTATTCCTGTAGGAACCGTCGTGGGTACAGTCACTTATAAATACACGGACGATGAGAGCAAGCAAGAGCTTACTCGTACGGTTAACCTCATTACGACGGAGGACGGCCAGAAGGCAGGCTGGTTCCGCCTGATGTTCCGCGCAATTGGAGATTTTTTCGCTGGATTGTTTAACGGAATCGTCAATTTGTTCTAATCCGAGTACTAAACAAGGAAATAAAGTAAATCAAGGCTTGTCGATTAATCTTGGTTCCTGTAAAATCAATGGTTAGAACAACTGCGGTAATATACATTTTATTGGATGAAAATAGGAGGATTTGAAGCATGGAAACAGGTACATCGCGCGTAAAACGCGGCATGGCAGAAATGCAAAAAGGCGGCGTCATTATGGACGTTATGAGCGCCGAGCAAGCAAAAGTAGCAGAAGCAGCAGGGGCAACAGCAGTAATGGCGCTTGAGCGCGTCCCTTCCGAAATTCGCGCAGCAGGCGGAGTAGCTCGTATGGCTGATCCGACAATCGTTGAAGAGGTTATGAAAGTTGTTTCTATTCCGGTTATGGCAAAGGCTCGTATCGGGCATTATGTAGAAGCTAAAGTGCTCGAGTCCATGGGCGTTGACTATATCGATGAGAGTGAAGTTCTTACTCCAGCAGATGAAGTGTTCCACATTAGCAAGCATGATTTTACCATTCCATTCGTGTGCGGAGCGAAAGACCTTGGAGAAGCTTTGCGTCGTATTCAAGAAGGAGCAGCAATGCTTCGTACAAAAGGTGAGCCAGGAACAGGCAATATCGTAGAGGCTGT
Source organism: Paenibacillus luteus (assembly GCF_006542765.1). Taxonomy (GTDB): domain Bacteria; phylum Bacillota; class Bacilli; order Paenibacillales; family Paenibacillaceae; genus Pristimantibacillus; species Pristimantibacillus luteus. The sequence goes on along the minus strand of NZ_SKCD01000025.1, from coordinate 96,545 downwards.
TCGCCACCTTCGCTTGATCAACGGTCAAATCCGTAAAATTCAAGGTTTGTCGAAGGACGAGCTGTATCATGAAGCTAAGCTTCTTGGTGTAGCTTATGACTTGCTTCTTAACGTTCATGAGACAGGCAAGCTTCCAGTGGTTAACTTTGCAGCAGGCGGAGTAGCTACACCATCCGATGCGGCATTGATGATGCACCTTGGAGCAGACGGCGTATTCGTTGGTTCCGGTATTTTCACATCCGAGAACCCAGAGAAATTCGCTCGTGCCATCGTTGAAGCAACGACTCACTATCAAGACTACAAGCTTATTGCTGAAGTATCGAAAAACTTGGGAGCTGCTATGAAGGGGATCGAAATTTCCAAGCTAAACTCTTCAGAGCGCATGCAAGACCGCGGTATCTAATAGATGTAATATGCAGGTGCCGGCTTCGCGCGAATTGCGCTGCCGGCCCTTGCCCGTAAAGGAAGGCGAACAGAGCGATGAAGATAGGTGTACTTGCGCTTCAGGGCGCAGTGGCAGAGCATATACGAAGCTTGGAAGCGGCGGGCGCTGAGGCGGTCGCCGTTAAGCGGGTTGAGCAGCTGGATGAGCTGCAGGGACTTGTTATCCCTGGCGGCGAAAGCACAACCATCGGTAGACTAATGCGGAAATACGGTTTTATGGAAGCTATTGCGGATTTCTCCGCGCAAGGCAAGCCGCTGTTTGGCACATGCGCAGGACTTATCGTATTAGCTGACGAAATTGAAGGACAAGAAGACGCGCACCTGCGTCTCATGGACATGACTGTTGCGCGCAATGCCTTTGGCCGCCAGCAGGAAAGTTTTGAAACGGATTTATCGGTAAAGGGTATCGATGAGCCTGTACGCGCAGTGTTTATCCGAGCGCCACTAATCAAGAAGGTTGGTTCGGCTGTTGACGTATTGTCCACTTACCGGGACGAGATCGTAACGGCAAGGCAAGGTCATCTTCTAGCGGTTTCCTATCATCCGGAACTGACGGACGATCACAGACTGCATGCTTATTTCGTCGATATGGTGAAGGAAGCAGCGGCAAGCAAAGCATAAGCTTTTACAATAATAAAATTACTCCCTTCAGAGAGGGGCTTTTGAGTCGTGCTGGATGTTAAATTGTTAAGAAATGAATTTGAAAAGGTTGAGAGAGCACTGCTAGATCGGGGGGCTTCACTCGATCTTATTGCTAATTTCCCTGCGCTTGATACAAGGCGCCGTGATCTCATCCAAGAAACCGAGCAGTTAAAAAGCCGTCGTAACACGGTGTCTCAGGAAGTTGCCAAGCTCAAAAGAACAGGCGAAGACGCAGAATCACTCATTATTGAAATGAGGGAAGTCGGCGATCGCATTAAAGAGCTGGACGATGAGCTTCGTGAGCTGGATGTACAAGTGGTGGAGTTAACACAAGCCATTCCAAACATTCCAAGCGAAAGCGTACCGGTGGGCAAGTCTGAGGAGGAGAATGTTGAGCTTCGTAAGCATGGGGAAGTGCCGAGCTTCGAATTCGAGCCTAAACCGCACTGGGAGCTTGCTCAATCGCTTGGTATTCTCGATTTCGAACGCGCAGCCAAAGTAACAGGCTCGCGCTTTACGTTCTACCGTGGCCTAGGCGCTCGCCTAGAGCGTGCATTAATCAGCTTTATGATGGACCTGCATAGCGACAAGCACGGCTACGAAGAGATCCTGCCGCCTTATATCGTCAACCGTGATAGTCTGGTTGGCACCGGACAGCTTCCTAAGTTTGAAGAGGATCTGTTCAAAATCTCGGATTCGGATTATTTTCTGATTCCAACGGCTGAGGTTCCTGTAACGAATCTTCACCGTGAAGAGATTTTGACTGCGGATGAGCTTCCTAAATACTTTGTCGCATACAGCTCTTGCTTCCGTTCAGAGGCAGGTTCTGCAGGACGTGATACGCGCGGCTTGATCCGCCAGCATCAGTTCAATAAGGTTGAGCTGATCAAGCTGACGAAGCCCGAGGATTCGTATGACGAGCTGGAGAAAATGACGGCTAACGCGGAGAAGGTTTTGCAGATGTTAGACCTGCCTTACCGAGTTCTGACGCTTTGTACGGGCGATATGGGCTTTACAGCAGCCAAAACGTATGACCTTGAGGTATGGCTGCCGAGTGCAGGTACATATCGCGAGATATCGTCCTGTTCAAATGTCGAGGATTTCCAAGCTCGCCGCGCAGGCATTCGTTTCCGAAGGGATACGAAGAGCAAGCCGGAGTTCGTTCACACCTTGAATGGCTCAGGTCTTGCTGTTGGTCGTACTTTCGCAGCGATTATCGAGAATTTCCAGCAAGCAGACGGTTCTGTTATCGTACCGGAAGTTTTGCGTCCTTATATGGGTGGAATCAGCAAGATCGAAGCAAACAAGCTATAAAATTTTTTTTTGCCACACGGTCAAAATAGAGTTGCAATTTTATTTTGACCTGTGGTACAATATTTCTTGTGACAATTACATGTGGAGAGATACCGAAGCGGTCATAACGGGGCAGTCTTGAAAACTGTTAGGGTGCAAGCCCACGTGGGTTCGAGTCCCACTCTCTCCTCCATATTTTAATCAGACAAGCCGAGACGCTTAGCGTTTGGGCTTTTTTTGTTATTTCAGGTCTCGTATAAAATAAAGTCGCTCTTCGCATGTTATACGTTGTGGAGGTGCTTTATCAAATGGGTAAATCAGATGAGCTGCAAATGAACCAAGAAAACTTAGCAGATGCTTGGCGGCATACGCTGCCGGAAACACTAAATGAAGCAGATCGTTGCAAGGTGCTACCGGATGAGGCTGATGCGAAAGCACTGCGTGTGACCATTGATACTGCTGGTCATCAAATGTATTCATTCGACTTTAAAGTAACGTATGTAGACAGCCGTGAAGTGAAGGTTGAATTGATCGACGTGGAGAAGGATAAGGTATCGGTTGACGAACGAGGAGAAGCCATTCAAGAGTTAATCCAGGATTACACGAGACATTTGCATGAATGTGCGCAAGCGCTGCAGCGTTTGACGCATGTCTAGAGGAGACATTCACTTATGACAAAAGCTAAAGGGTTTGCGGATAAAAATTTGTCGAATGTGGTGGAGGCTCTGGATCATGAGGCAGTCAACAGCCATCATGCACAGCAGATGCAGCAGGATAAAAATGATCGGCGTCATCAGGACGAGCTAAACCACGATAAGCCAACCGATTTGTTGCACCAGAAAGATTAAAGGAGGAATTCCCTTTGTCAAAGCCAGATAGTATTCCTGTACCCGAAAGCAATCCGAATTCCGGTAAATCCAAACAAAACAGCGGTGGCGGACAGCAAGCGCCGTTATCTGGATCGAAAAAAACGAAGCAGCGCAATCATGTGGACCATCATAATCCAGAAGGTTCATAAATCGATACTTTAGTCCAGAAAATGAATAGATCAAACGTCCCGTTTCGCTAATTCGAAACGGGATTTTTTGGATATAACTTCTAAAAGGTGCTTATTTAGTATAGAATGGAGGTGCTCATAAAAAGATAGGGGAGGAACTTACTACATGAAGAAAGTACAGAAAATAGCGATTCTTTTGTTAGCCGTTATTTTAGTGGTCATTGCAGGTTGCAGCTCGGGGAAACCGCCGAAGGCAGCATTGCAAGCCGCTATGACGAAGATCTCAGAGGCGGACTCATATGCATTAAAAATGTCATTAGGTTTGGATGAATTGGAAATTCCGCAAGATTCGGCGCTTGAGGGGGATTTGGCTGCTACGGCAGCGGTCGTGGGCATGCTTAAGGATGCTGCGATTACCGTGGATGCTGTATATCAGAAAAATCCTATGCGCACCGACATGAATATGCAAATTGTCATTCCAGGCGACATGGAGATGAAGCTGACGGTACCGATGATTATGACGGAAGAAACGTTATATGTGAAGGTGCCGCAAATTCCAATGCTGCCGCTGCCTGAAACGATCACGGGCAAATTCATTAAGATCGATCTTAAGGAGCTGGCAGAGCAGCAGGGCGCTGCTGACATTGATTTGGAAGCGCAGCAGAAGCTAGGCAAGGAGCTTAGCGAAGTATTGCTGAAGCATTTTGACGAGAAGACCTATTTTAGCCAGCCTAAAGCGGAAGAAGCAGGCTTGCCTGCAGATTTCAAAGCAGATCAGGTCGTAGCGTTTGAAATTAACGAAAGCAATTATCCTCAGACCGTTGACACAATTGTCAACAAAGCATTGCCTGAGGTGCTTGATGTGCTTCTGAAGAACGAAGCTACTTTGAAGACATTGACGCTTGAGAAAGCGGATATCGAGAAGTTCAAAACAGATCTGGAAACGAACAAAGCAGAAATCTTGGACACGTTGAAAAACAATGTCAAAATCAATACGCTTAAAGCGACTGCTGCTATTTCGGACGGTTACTTGTCCTATCAAGCAGGCAAGCTGAACTTTGAGGCTTCTGACGAAGCAAGCGGTCAAAAAATGAAGCTGGGTATGCACTTTGACGTGACTTATTCGGATATCAACAAAAAGCCAACGTTTGAAGAAATTCCAGCTGATGCAATTACGCTGGATGAGCTAACACAAATGTTTCAGCTCCCAACGGGTCTGTAATCGGGTACGAAAAAGAAGCCTTCCTTTTTAAGGACTGCTTCTTTTTTTTTGAAAAATAGGAAAGTATAAGTTTCTATCGGCTTGTTTTATTAGGGGAGCCTCTATATACTTATACATAGATATTCGATGTATAGATATCCGATACATAGGAGGAGGCAGCCGTGAAAATTAATAAGGAGCTTATGAAGGGCAGTACCGTCATTTTGATTCTGACACTGTTGGAGCGCAAGGAAATGTACGGCTATGAGATGACGAAGGAAATTGAGCGGAGCTCGAGCGGCGTATTTACGTTCAAGGAAGGGACGCTCTATCCCATCCTACATACCCTTGAGCTAGAGAAGCTTGTTGAATCTTACTGGCATGAGGAAGGCGGCCGTAAACGTAAGTATTATCGCATTACGGAGCGTGGGAGAGGGCAGTTGGAGGAAAAGAAACAGGAGTGGACATTATTTCGCACAACCGTAGATAGGGTAATCGGGGAGGGCCAAGCATGAGCCGAAATAATAGCCCGGGGTCCGTCGACTCTTTTGTTGAGCAAGTATGTAGTCATGTAAAGGCTAAGGATGTGCATCCCGATATCCAACTGGAGATGAAGAGCCATCTGGAGGATTTAATGGAGGATAAGCTTAGTGAAGGGCTGAGCCAAGAAGAGGCCACCCATCAGGCATTGGCCCAGATGGGCAATCCAGATCAAATTGGCAAGCAGCTGCATACGGCTCATAAGCCGGTTATGGAATGGAGCCTGGCCGTGATCGTAGCGGTTATGGTGGGGATAGGGCTGGTTGTGATGTATGCGCTGCAGATTGCATACAGTGGGCAAGCCAGTGGGCAGCCTAGTGATTTTTATGGTCATTTATTGTTTAATAAAGCTTTCTTTTCAGGGATAGGGGTGCTGCTCCTCGTTGCCATTTACTTTCTGGATTATCGGAAAATAAGGAAATACTCGTGGCATCTTTATTTCGTCACCATAACGTTAATGTTAGTTTGTTCGGTTGTTGGTACTGAAATTAATGGAGCAAAGCGATGGATTGCAGTCGGTGGTTTTGCCTTTGATATCTATGCCCTTTCTACTTATCTTTTTCTGATCGCCGCATCCGGCATGCTGCTAGGACGCAAGAAAATGAAGCGCGGTACTTTCCGTAATGTGGGAGAGCTCATTAAGATGACTCTTATCTATGTTGTGGTACCAGCACTGTTATATATGAAAGGAAATTCTTTTTTTGACTTTATTGGATACGGACTTGGCCTTTTCATTTTGCTGATATTTATTGCTAAGGCGTACAAGCTGATTTTTGCCGGTATGGCATCGCTACTTGTTATTGTAATAGGTTCAATGCTGACGATGGAATTTCGGGTTCAAAATGCATTGGAGCGGTATGTTTCCTTTTTTATGTGGACGGACCCGGAAGGCTTGGGATATCAAAGACAGAACGCCATTGATGCGGTTCTGAATGCAGGCATGTGGGGACATGGCTTTGGGGTATTAAATGAAAAGATACGTTATTTGCACAGCGATATGGTGTTTAGCTATATCATCTATAGTTTTGGATGGGTTTTCGGCAGTATATTGTTATTGTTTACAATTCTTTTTCTCTTCAAATCGTATAGTGCCATCAGAGGCTTAAAAGATTCTTATGCCAAGGCTATTGGATTCTCTCTATTATCCATTATTGGCTTTCGGTTTATTTGGAATATCTTAATGACACTAGGAATCGTACCCATTGCATCTCTTAACATGCCATTTGTATCTTATGGAGGGTCAGGCGGTATTCTCGAGCTGATGGCGATGGGGATGATTCTAAGCGTGTGCCGAAGACGGAATATGGTAAGTCAGCTCGATCGTGAAGTTTGGATGTAACAAACGAAGGGCTGTCCAGCAGGAAATCAACTGCGGGGACAGCCCTTATGTTTGATTAGAAGCTGCCAGGAGCAGGCGGGTACGGAGGAGTTGGATAATTATCCTTCTTGGATGCTGCCCAGAAAAGAATGGCTGCCGTCGTGAGGTGCATAATCATGCCAAGGATTGGGATCCAGGCAAGAACCGAGGTGATAATGCCCAAAATGCTGCCTACGACTGATTTATTATGCTGAGAGCAAAGCACTAAGGTTACGATATGGAGAACAAGAGTCGCGAAAAGAACCGTGTACCCTGATAAAATAACGATGGATCCACCCAGGAGAGGAATACCTAAAATAGCTTCAATAATTGCGGTAACGAGAAGTAGTGTGCTTGCGGCCTTCATATTTTTACCTCCTTGTTCGTTGATTTAAGATATTTATGGCAGAGTATGCAAAACCATTTGCAATCCAGTTGACTGCCTTTCCTTTTGTACGCAGCAAGCGTCGTTAAGGTTACAGGTTTCCAAATCCTTGAGGCTCAAAAAATGTACTTCCTTTGAAAAAAAGACCTTGCCGCTAGGCAAGGTCTGACTCAAGCATAAGCATAAGAATGAATAGCTAATTACTTCAGAAATTTGCCGATAATTCCACCGAGACCGCCGCTTTCTTGTCCTTGCAGCTGTCCCTGGCCTTGGCCATGCCCTTGGTTTCCTCCAAACGTGTTGCCAAAAGCGCTGCTTTGTTCCTGAGGCTGGTAGCGTTTGTCATCCATTCCGAATTTCACGCCGCTCTCACGCTCGAATGGCTGTACAATGACAACTTGGTTAGGGTCGCTGAACTCATACATATAGGATTCGCCTGAGGTTTGGCCGATTAACGTTTTCCAATTCACGTCAATCTTAACCTTAGGGGCAGAGCCTGTCCAAGCAACGATGGCATCGGGGTCTACACGGCAAGGGCCTTGCAGCACTAAGGGGTTACCATTTGTCTTTACGGCAACCTGTGCGCCGTGGCCGTTATAAGTTAGCTTAGACGTAAACAAGCCGCGTTGGGAAAGAACGCCTGAACCAATAATCGTTACACCATAATGACAGGTTTCTGTGAACGCAAGCAGATCCTCACTCTCGACGCTGACGCTTTGCCAAGGGCCGCCTTGCTCCAAATTAATAATCGTTACATGTGAATTTTGATCAGCAAGGTAAACCGTGCCTTGCCCCTCAACCTCCATAATTTCGAGGTTTTCTCCCGTTACTCTGCGCATGCCGTGATTAATGACCTGACCGATAACATTCCCGGAATTAGTTCCTAATAGGCGTTTTGAATATTTGAATTTTCCGTTATAGGCTTGATCTGCGACCATAGCTCCTTTTTTGGCAAAGAAATGGCCTTGACCCTCTGCCTTTAGGAACAGCTCGCGTTCTACTTGAAATTGAAACGGCATAACGGGTTACCTCCAATAATAGGGAAATGAATTGCTGTAAGTGAAAAATGAATCAATTACATTGCGCCGTAGTGCGCGCAAATGCCGGCCAAATCTAGCGTCAAGCCGGTACCGATTGCGTTGAATTTCCACTCATTTCCATGACGGTAAACCTCGCCCGCCAAAATGGATATGGAAGTGGAATAATCCTCAGATAGATCAAATCTGCAAATCTCTGATCCGTTAGCTTGATTTACAATACGAATATAGGCATTGGACACTTGTCCAAAATTTTGATTTTTACGAATAGCTTCATCAATGGTTACTGTAAATACAATTTTTTGGATATCCAACGATACTCTGGACAATTGAATTTCAACGGATTCATCGTCGCCGCTTCCTTGACCGTCGCGGTTGTCGCCTTTATAGCGGATGGAGCCGTCCGGACTAACCATATTATTATAAAAGACGATATGGCTAGAGGATGGAACTGTGTTAGTCTGGCCTAGCAAAAACACCTCGGCATCTAAATCATAGCTCTGGCCCTGCAGCGTATTCGTGTCCCAGCCAAGTCCGATTTTCAGAAAATCAAGCCCAGCATTGCCCTTGGTCAAATCCAGCTTCTGTCCTTTGGTAAGAACAAGTCCCCCGCCTGGGCTAGCTTGAGGTGCGGGTGCTGCACCGAAACCGTTATTGGGCGCTCCGCCCGGAAAACCGCCCTGCTGGATACCGCCCTGTTGAATACCGCCCTGTTGAATACCGCCCTGTTGAATACCGCCCTGTTGAATACCGCCTTGCTGAATACCGCCTTGCTGGATACCGCCTTGCTGGATACCGCCTTGCTGGATACCGCCCTGCTGGATACCGCCTTGGCCTCCAAGGTTGTTGGATGGCCTTCCTGAATTGAAATTAATCCCCATGCTAATTGCCTCCTCAAAGCGTAATAAATAAAGTTTTTGTCAGTTTGTGTTGGTGAAAAATGTATCTTCTGTAGAAGTATATGAAACTATTTGTAGTATATCAGATTGGAATGGAAGATGTTAATTGATTGTTTTGTCTTTCTTGTCGAACGCTGGCATATCGGGCAAAGCAAACAAAAAAAGCCTCGCCTTAAATCGAGACTTTAAGAATAACGAACGGCTTTATTATAGGGTGTTCTTATTTTAGAGGTAAACCATTCATGGCTTCGTGAAAATGCCAGTATTATAAGCAGATATTCGCCTATTAATTTCATTGCGTATGTATTCGTGGGAGTAGGCTGCGGTTTCTTCGAATCCACGACAATTATAGCGATAGCTAACATTACCATTAGAACTGCTATCCTTACAAACAGTAATTCCACTGCGAATTAGTAACCGGGTGTTCAGCGTTAGGTCGGCTTTCATTTGCATCATAACCAGATCTGCTGCCCGGGCAAAAATAGAACGCAGCGCCCTCGCTTTACGATCCAACTCGCGTCGATTACGCTCAACAACAATGAGTGCCAGCGGGAGCACAATAGATTCTTGTATCAGCTGGATATCTTCAATCGATGGCGGGTAGTGGAGAGCAGGTTCATTCAACTCGGTTAACGGCATAGCCATATGTCAATCACCTCAAGGATATTATATGCGAACAAACGTTCTGTAGTCAACCTACCTTTGCCCTAAACAACACATCTAACTTTTGGATGCAGCGGAATTTATACGAAGCATGGGCTCGGGAATTCTTTTCAACTTGCGTCTTCACATTGACCTCATCCCATCGTTTTTTCTCTTCGTAGTTCGGTCGGTCAATTGCATATCTTCGCAATCGCCTGAAATGTGTTCAGATTCCATTTAGATCGGTCTGGTAAGATCAGTAATTGACTGCAAGTTGAAAGATGATGAGGAGGAAAACTGAACTTGTATAAACGCCTATTAAGTCTGTTGCTAGCGTCATGTATACTCTTAACCTTAATGACTCCTGGGATTTCTGCTGCTTTACCGAATACTGTCGAACCTGCGGCAGCAACCCAAACGACTGCTCAGCCCGTGCCTCAAAGCTTGTTTGAAGACGTGACACTCTCAGCTTGGTTCTACGATGCGGTCATGTATGTCAAGCAGAATGGCTTATTCAGCGGTACAAGCAAAAATCGCTTTTCACCGGACGAAACGATGAGTCGTGCCATGTATGTTACTGTACTTGGGCGAATCGCCAAAGTGGATGCAAGCCATTACAAAACTTCCGCATTTATAGATGTGCAGCCGGACGCTTGGTACGCGCCTTATGTGCAATGGGCAACCGAAAGCGGCATCACAAGCGGAACCGGCAGTAACCGATTTTCGCCGGATGCCGCTATTTCGAGAGAGCAGATGGCAGTGCTGACATTGAAGTATTTTGAAAGCGATCGTATCCCTTATCAAACAATCAATAGTACATCTAAGCCGGGCGACATATCCGACATTTCTCCATGGGCGGTTGATGCGGCGGTAAAGCTTTGGCAGGCCGGCTTGTTTACCGGTATTTCAAACGGCAATTTTGAGCCGCATGCAAAGGCAACTCGCGCTGAAGCGGCCGCGCTTTTTATGCGTACGGACAAAGTAGCGAGGGTCAGTGACAGCACAACCTATACGGTTGCGTTTGACTCGAACGGCGGCTCGCCAATCGACAGCTTGAGTCTGAATCGAGGCGAATCGCTGAATCAGCTTCCACTCGCATTCAAGCAAGGCTCCATTTTCAATGGCTGGTATAAAGATCGTGCATTTACACAACCGGTAATGAAACACGATACCGTCAAGAGCGACATAACCTTGTATGCCAATTATATGGCATCGCCTGATGATGCTGTGAAAATCACTCCGAATGCATATGCAATGGAGCAGGCGCCAAACTTTAAGATCGCCGTGAAAGATTCTACAGGTAAAATGACGGCGGCAGCCGTTCAAGCCGGCATGACATTCAAATCTCCGTCCAATCCTGATTTTGTAGGAATTGCGGTAACCGGCTCGAACGGCAGCTTTACAATAGCAGCAAAAAATGGTGGATTCGAAGAGGGCAGCACCTATCAAATCACTTTGAATGGTACAAGCCTTGCTTTCACAGGCAAAGACGCAACAACCAGAAATTATATTTTTAGTATTGCCAGACAAGAGGTCATGCGCCTGCCTCTAAATCCTTACATGATTTACTTGAAGTTTTCCGATATTTCTCAGATGAGCCAGAATGGCGTATCCGTTGCTTCCCCTTCGATCGCTGTAATGAGCGCGAACGTTGGCGGTGGATCGGGTCAGAACCCATCCCCTGCTGCGAGCGGTACCTTTCGATATGATGGAAACACGCGCTTGAAAGTGGGAGATACCGTCTCTGTTTATGAAGGGACCCGCCCCGATCTGCGCACTTTGAATACGTCCGATGATGGAGATATCGCCTATGTTGCGATTACTGCGATCAACGGGAATATCTATTCCTACACCGGCGCAAACCTGATGAACGTTCTGCTTAAACCGAACGTGCTGCCGGTCGATCCTGCGTCGGACACCGATGGGGACAGGACGAACCGCTCCATCACGGTCGCTCCGGCGTCGATGGATTATTCCAACGCCAAATATGCGCCTATGGGTCTTAACGCCGCTACCGTTGCTAGAGTCGGGGACTACCTTGCGCTCGTCAATATGCGTACGGGAGCTTCTTCAGGCTACGGGAAAGTGACGTCCATCTCAAGCTCAGGGAATCAATATGTCATTGCTTATACGGATGCGACACAAGATGACATTACTCACGCCCTAAATTTCTATAAGCAGGAAACGATTGACGGAGCCGACCTGTTGTCGCAATCTGAGATCACTGCTTTGGAGAATCAAATTAAGCAACAAGCGCTGGCAAGCGGCTTTGTCGATGAAGCAGCAAACCAATTGTCAGCTGCCGCTTTGCAAACCGACAGCTTCAAAACGTTGAGCGCAGCCAGTGTACCAACACCCTTGCGGAACGGCAAAAAACCGGAAGTCCGTACGCTCTCCTTGGAACCGGGAGAAGAGAATGCGGACGTCACTTTGCATAACTTGCAGGTTTCAGCAAACGTTGGCACGACGTTATCCCATTTTCAGGGGAAATCTGGTATGCGTCTTAATCTCGCAGTTTCAAGCGATATTCAAGTTTCGACAGGTGCAAAAAACGATATCCTTATCCATATGAACGCTGCATTTACGGAAGAAATCGCCTTGAGCGTGGGCGTGAACGGCAACACGGTATGGGGATATATCGATCTGGGACTTTTCGATCTTCCGTATCCCAAGGATTATCAAGCAAGCGCCAACCTGGACGCCTTCACGTTTACAAGCATTGACGCTTCTGCGCAGATCGGCACTGTAGCAGCGGATACTCCGCTTGACGCTTACGCGAATATCTGGAATACTGCCAAAAACAAAGTAGACATCAAGGCACAGCTGAAAGCGGTTCTGGAGCAGTCTCCTTCCACACCGGCCACGGTAAACGTCAATACGTTGGTGGAAAGCTATCAAGCCATGCTGGAGAACGAGACGGATTGGGTTGACCTTGTTGAAGAAGAAATCTTCGAATACGACAAACACCTTTTAATGGGTCTCCTTCATATCAACTTTAAAGGGAATTTTGTCATTAGCATGAATCCGAATATTGCCTTGGGAATCGGCTTCAGCTATGAATCCGCGAAAAGATATACAGCCAGCTTTAAACTCAGCGAAGGGTCTCCTTCTTTCGGAACGGTAGACTTGCCGGGCGACGGCACCTATGACTTCTATTTCTATGTGATGGGAACGCTGGGGTTAAAAGCAGGGATTCGTCTCGACTTGGCAGCAGGTTTGTTCCATGTCGAATTGGATAGTGTCGGGATTACGGCAGAGGGGGGCGCTTACCTTCAGCTCTACGGGTATTTCTATTACGAGATCTCATCTTCGGCAAAGGCAAAAACGTTAGGAGCGCTGGTTCTGGAAATCGGCATGTATGTGGAGGCAGAGTGGGGGGCACAGATCTTCGGCGGGTCAATCTCGTATTCCGACCTCTTTTATAGTGAGTACTGGCCGCTTTATAGAGCCGGCACGCCGAATGGTCATTTCATCGATTTCGCCTATGAAGAAAAAGAAGCGCCTTCCTTTGTCGCTTTTGAGGAGAAAAGCTTCCCATCCATTGATGACGCCTTTAAGCTGAAAGATTTGAATTTGGTAACGGGAGAGATCATTACTGGTAAAGATCGTCCTCAGAATTACACCATCACTTTTAATAACAATAAGTTTACGTACGATTCGAAGACATCCCGTGTAACCGTATCGCCAACAGCCGCGGATGATATTCTAACCAGCAGGATGACCGTAACGTGGAAGGGCTCAACAACGGGTTTAAATTCCCTTCCCTACTCGCGCAATATTGATTTGACCTGGTACAAGAGCGGATACGGCTCTATCCATTTGAATCCCAATGTTCTAGTGTCAGATGAAATTCAATTGTACAATTTCGGGAGGATTGTACTGCCGGTCAAAGCGTCAGTTAAAAAAGAAAAGAGATTAACAAACGTGCCCAAAGTGACTGGGTTTACATTCAAGGGTTGGGCCTTGGATGCTGCAGGAACGAAGCCCTACATTATTCCTGACACTATGCCATCAGGAAATATAACGCTTTATGCGCAATGGACACCGCACACAAATATATCCTACTTAGTCGATTACATTACGGTCGATCCCAATACAGGGGACCGCACCACCAAGAAAAAAAACACCTTTTCCGGTACGGCAGGAGCTTCTGTTTCACCGGAACCGATAAAAATCGAAGGATACGATACACCGCGAGCACAGACCATTATAATAGCCGGAACCGGTTTCTCGAAACTGAGCTACGAATACTTGCCTGCCACGCGTAAAATGACTTTCTATACCGACTTGGGCGGAACCTCGATTGTTTATTCGGCCAGAAGTCTTTCGGCGGTACCGGGCAGTGCGGTACCGAATTTCTCCAAGCCGGGTTATACCTTTGCTGGCTGGTCACAGGCAATTCCAAGCACGATGCCGTTAAACGACACCACTTATACAGCGACCTGGAAGATAAGGACTGATATGCCTTATCGTGTTTCGGACAGATTGCAAGGTCTCGGAAGCACCTCGCTTTACGTTGAAGCCGGCACGGGAAGTTTCCAAGGGACAACTGGGGCACTTGCGGAACCAGCGACCCAGCAGTATCCCGGCTTTACCTATGACCATAGCACAGCCTATGACAGCAGCGGCAAAGCATTGGCAACGAGTACGGTTGCAGCCGATGGAAGCCTCACGATCGTGCGTTATTACACGCGCAACAGCTACAACTTGACGTTTGATGCAAACGGAGGCACTGGCGGTTCCAAAGCTCGAGTTCAGTACGGCGCTGCCATACAGGCGCCAACCGTAACGAGGTCAGGCTGTTCTTTCACCGGTTGGTCGCCTGCGCTGGCAAACACGATGCCGGCTCAAGACATATCCTATGTCGCAAAATGGTATTGTTCGCCGCCGGCACCAACGCCGGCACCAACACCAGTCCCAACACCGATCCCAACACCGGTCCCAACACCGGTCCCAACACCGGTGCTTAGCGGCGCCAAGTTGGTTTTGACCAATATGAACGGGAATGTGAGTGGAGGCAGCCTTTCGGCTCCAAGCACTCTGACCGTAGGTCAGTTTTTGAGCGGGTTAACGTTATCCCCGCACGCTGTCGCAAACGTGCTGGACCAAGATTTGGTACCTGTAACCGATGAGACGTCCGATATCACTTCAAGCATGATCGTACGTGTTACTGCTCAAAATTTGTCCACTGCGGATTATGTTATCCTGTACAACGATGTTACATTGACATCGCTATCGTCCAGCTATCAGATTGATCCGGTCGCAGGAACGATTACCGTGCCTCGGTATACGTACTATGGCACCTTTACACGTGCTGTCGCCGGACCACTGAATGGAAGCTATAAAGCTTATCATCAGGACAATACAGAGATTACACACGATAATCTGCAAACCACCGATCGGTTGGTCGTAACCGCACAGGACGGCACTCAAAAGACGTATACCTTTGTGATACCATAAGTTCATAGAAAATCCTGGCACGTAACAATGAAATCGCCCGCACCTGATCACAGGGTGCGGGCGATTTTGCTTAGAACAGTTGCTTTTTTTGAAAATTTGATAAAAGAATAACGGCTTGCCCATATGATTACACTTCGTTGCAGGAACAAAACCAACCAACCTGGGCACAGATCCCCTCGTGGACTGGTGCGTATTTAAAACCAATTCATAGCTATCCTGCACAATAACAGGGTAGACACCGCATATGGGCCATGATTGGAAGCTATCCTGCACGCCTGCATGAGAGCTTCGTGAAACGAGCTCAAATTGATGTGTTTCAGGTCCCGAATGATTAAAGTTACTGCAAAAGTGCAGGATAGGCGGTAAAAATGCGTATAAAGGGCGAAGTTACTGCAAAAGTGCAGGATAGATACGGCAGCAGATGGAGTGAGAAGTAGTTGTGAACAGGACAGAGTAGGACCACTGTATTAAAGTAATGTTTGTCTTATTGACGCTAAGCGGAGTGCTGCTGTTTTAGCTGCTTATGGGCAATTTCTTAAATGGTTGGGGTTGCAATAGCAAGAAGGAGTATGGATTTGTTGGAACAGTAGAAGAAACGACGACCTCGTTTCTTCTTATCAGGACGCTATTCGTTCAGAGCATTTTTTTCATTTCATAGTATGAGGCTGTTTTCTCATCGCCGTGTTCCTTATAAAATTGAATTAGAATATGCAATGCATTGTCGAACCTTACTTCGTAAGGCTGTTGTAAACTTAATGTCCAAGAATAAAGCTTACTTTCAAATAGCATGCCTTTGTACAGCTCTACCATTTGCTCAAGAATCTCTATTTTACTCTTATCTGCATCATAATTTTCACTGATGTGATCGAAATCGAGCAAATCCATTTTAATGTCTTCAATGTTGAGCCAAATGTTCCCGAGTCTGCTCTTAATCAAATCATGAATCCCAAAAGCGTCGAATCGCTTCTTTAAGTTATATTGCGTCGTATATAAGTTTGCATAACCTTTTTCCATCTCCAAATTGGGCCACAAGTCATTAATGATTCGTTCTCTGGACACGTACTTGCCGTTCATGCATAGCAAATAGGCAAAAAGCTCTTCCGTTTTTTTGGTTCGCCAATTGTCGTCGATTAATTTCCCGTTTATATATACGGCAAAATCGCCAAAACATTGGATCTCCATTTTGTGCCCCATGCCGCTTTTGCTTCTAATCTTCTTTATTTTTTCCAAGGTGACATAAAGCTGTTCGAACTTCACCGGCTTAACGAGAAAATCCAACGCTTTTGTTTCAAGCGTGTCTGTCACATAGGCATGGTAAGCGGATGTAAAAACGAAATCCATATCCGGCCTTTTTTTGAACATCATCCCGAGCAAGGCTATGCCATCGATCTCCGGCATTTCGATATCTAAAAAAGCAAGATCTGGCTGTATGCTGCTCATTTCTTCTAAGGCTGCTGCAGGATCGTCATACATCGCAACGACTTCGACATCCGCAATTTTTTCGAGCTTGCTCTTCAAGTTCCGCAGCGCATAATATTCATCGTCTACAATAATAACTTTCATGGCTGCTCCTTAATGGGTATGTCAAAATGAACCAAAGTTCCTTTACCCTTCTCGCTGACGATATGAAGCTGCGTTCCATATTCGGCCTTAAGCCGCGCATTTATGTTGGCAAGCCCAATGCCCTTGCCCGGCGAGTATTCAAGAAGTTTATATTTGTCCGCGTCTTCAATGCCGATGCCGTCGTCTTCTACCGTTATCAAGAAGCCATGTTCAAGCTCCTTAACCCTGATCGTGACTGTTCCTGCAATTTTCCTTTTACGAATTCCGTGTTTAATTGCATTTTCCACCAAGGGTTGAATAACAAAGCGCGGCACCTTCAACTGAATACCTGAATCGATTTCATAGTTGACAACTATTTTGTTCGGGAACCTTGCTTGCTCAATGCGAACATAAAACTTGACTGCATCCAGCTCCTCGTGGATAGAAATAAATCTTTCCGAATTGCCGTAATCAAATATATTTCTGAGATAATGGGATAAATCGTTGACCAAGCTTCCCGCTTTTTCTTTGTTTTCAGCAATAATTCCTTCTATTACATTCAAGGTGTTGTGAACAAAATGCGGATCCATTTGTGCCCGGATGAAAGCAAGCTCAAACTGCCTGGATTGAATTTCGGAATTTTCAAATAGAACTTGATTGTGTTGCTTCTCTGCATTTAATTTATTAATGATTTCTGCGAGAGACAGGGCAAAGGCGGTAGCGGAGGCACAAGAAAGAAAAAATAAGTAATAAATAATAATGTAACTTTGAGGCAGCACTCCGAAAACCATCAAATAAAACAGGATTACCGACACCAAACATAAGAGCCATGCCGTTATGAGTTGCGGCGAACGAATGGTATTGTTCTTTATTCCTTTAAACATAATGATAAAATACAATACAAACACCACAGAAGATGCGCCCGCACCAAATGCTCCCAGTTCTTTACTGATGAAAAAAAACAGCAATAAAGTGATAGGGAAGTAAGCGATGAGCAGCTTTAAACAAAAATCGATCTTGGGAAATCTGGTTTTGGTCTGAAAAATCGCTCTCATAAAAATGGCGATGGCAAGCGACATGAGAATGCCGATGCCCGTGGAATATTCCACAATCCAATAGGCGTACTTGAAGCCCGTAATGTTTAAAAGTCCGGTCATTGCTGCATTCCACAGCAAGGTGGTGAAAACATAAAAGCAGTATTTTATAAAAGTTTTGTTTTTTATGGCTAAGCCCATGACCAAATTATAAAAAAACAATGCCGCCAAAACGCCGAATAAGATGCCCCCTGCCCAGACGTTTATCATGCTCGTCTTCCTAAAGAGATCATCATTTACGAGCTGGGCAATAAAGTTTTGTCCGTATAACGATTTGCTTGTCATGTATATGTACTGATTATGATCATAATGAGGCGGGATTTTGAATGCGGGGTAGACATAACCGATTTCATCGGAATTGCTCTTATACGCGTACCCAAAATGCTTTATTTCGTAATCGTTACTTGTTGGGAGGTAAATCGTCATATCTTCAAAAAGAGGGTTGTTTATTGTAAGGTAATTGATTTCATCCGCGTTATACCGGTTTATTTTTATTTTGAACCATAATCGGACCGGAGAATAGCCAACCTTGGAATAGTTGCCAGGCAAAGCTACGAATTGATCGCTGACTTTAACATCGGACAAGGTCATGTTTCCTGAATTGTCTTGTAGAATCTCCATACGGATATCATCTTTGGATTTGTTTGCGTCCTGAAAGTAAATGGCGAAAACGAATGCGGTGCAAAGCGATATGGCTAAAAAAATGGTCATGATTTTTATTGGAAATTTAGTGGATTCCGATACCATAAACATGCTCCCCAGTAACCTCGAACGGTGTCGACTCTTGGAGCAATTTTACCATGGTTCCTTCTATCCTTCAATCTATCCTTGGTGCTCAGGCGGACCTAAGCTGACGACCCGGACGAGGCGCTCCGGAATTGGATTCATTCGGAATTCGCGACTGTTGACCTTCGGGAGATGCGTTTGCCGCCGCAAACAATCACATCGTTCATCATTCGCGCCACGTGCTAATCGAGGGAGAGGACTCGATATTAGGATACTTGCCCTAAATTCCTTCAAATTTTGTCAGATTCTACGGTACTCTATTTGACAAGTAACGAGCTAGAATATCCTCATTAAAAATAAAAAAGAACCGTACAACAGTACGGTTCTGAAAGGTATGGAAAATGGCGGCCCCGGCCAGAATCGAACTGACATCTACCCTTTAGGAGAGGGTTGCTCTATCCGTTGAGCTACGGAGCCACAAAAACGAAAACAATATCATAAGTTGAAATGGGACTTGAAGAGATGCGTTCACCATCTCGAACCCAAAGAGCCGTTCTTGCCCAATGATTGTTGTCTTGTTGTTGTTCTAATGACAACCAAAGGACAACCTTACCAGTAGTAAGCGCCTCGCACAAACGGACGCGCAGCAACATTAATCTTATCATGAGAAGAGTAGGAAGTGCAAGATTAGAACCCAGATTTACAAACCGGGAAGGCATTGAAAAGGAATTTTAGGTAGTTTGTGTAGTGCGTTCTGCAATTTTTGTCGAAAAACCTATCTAAAGATGTAAGAATAGCAGGAATTATAGCGATGGAAGCGAATATTGTTAGGAATATTGAGATTGAACGGCCGGAGGAGTCCCCACATGCATGACAGCACTCATGATTCCCTATCATTTAAATTAGACTTATCTCCCGAACAAATGTTAAAGGTTATTTTTGAATATACTGCAAAAATAGCGATTGAGAAAAAGCTAGAATCCGTTCTTATTCTAATGGCACATATGGGTCGAGAGATGGTTGTGGCAGACCGCTGCACAGTCTGGCTTATTGATGCCGCTCGTGCTGAATTGTTTACCGTGGTAGCCCATGGAATAAAGGAAATAAGAATTCCTTATGGGAGCGGGCTGGTAGGTGCAGCGATCAGCACGGGACAGCCTATTTTTATAGATGATGCTTATGAAGATGCTCGACACAATCCGGAGAGTGATAAAAAAACAGGCTACCGCACAAAATCGATTATGACCATCCCTTTTCGGAACAACCAAGGTGAGGTAATGGGGGCCTATCAGGCGATCAATAAATTAACTCAAGTTCAAACCTTCTCAACGCAAGATATGGAATATTTGTCTCTGGCTGCATCCTATTCAGGGAAATCTCTAGAATCCATTATGCTGCATGAGGAAATTATTGAAACGCAAAAAGAAATTATTTTGGCAATGGGAAAAATCGGTGAAGGCCGATCAAAAGAAACGGGCAATCATGTGAAACGAGTAGCTCAGTACTCCTATATCTTGGCACTAGGATTAGGCATGAGTGAGTGGGAAGCTGATATGCTGCGAAGTGCTTCCCCTATGCATGATATTGGAAAGGTAGCTATCCCTGATTCTGTGTTAAATAAACCGGGAAAGCTCACAGAAGAAGAATTCGAACAAATGAAGCAGCATGCAGATATTGGCTACGATTTCTTGCGGAATTCCAAAAGGCAGCTTCTGCAGGCTGCGGCAATAGTAGCTTGGCAGCACCACGAAAAGTGGGACGGGTCAGGGTATCCGAGGGGGCTTAAGGGAGTGGATATCCATTTATACGGCCGAATCACTGCGCTTGCAGATGTTTTTGATGCATTAGGGAGCTCCCGCGTTTACAAACCGGCTTGGAAGCTGGATCGCATACTTGAGTTAATTAAGGCAGAACGGGGACGTCATTTTGACCCTATGGTGGTGGATGTCTTTTTTAAAGAGCTGCCTTCTATATTGGAAGTTAGAGATCGGGAAGCGGACATCCCCGAACTAGAATAATGCTTGCTGGCAAGACCTCATCGGAGAAATCCTTTGAGGTCTTTTTTTACTAAATAAAGAGATTGGCCTATATATATTTTAAAATTCAGCATTTTTTGCCTGTCCGTGACTTGCACTACTAGGTATATACCGTGTTCGAAATCGGATTTGGACATAGACTGATTTAGCTATTATATACCTCTGTCTTTACCATAGCAGGTTTTTACTATAGGAGCGGGAGGGCGAAAGAACATTCATGAACAATAAAGTGCAAACCAAAAGATTGAATGAAGCAATCCAAAAGCTGGAATCGGCGAAAGGTTTAATTAAATTGAAACGATTAAACCATGCGAGGAACCA
This sequence comes from Paenibacillus luteus, assembly GCF_006542765.1. GTDB lineage: Bacteria > Bacillota > Bacilli > Paenibacillales > Paenibacillaceae > Pristimantibacillus > Pristimantibacillus luteus. Next base: position 75,929 of record NZ_SKCD01000025.1, on the reverse strand, counting down.
AATTCTTGAAGCTGTCTCTTCATGTGGTTGCATTGTAAATAAACAATCGAGAAAGAAACGCAACGGCGAAATTTAACGGAGGTGTGTAAGAGTGGCGAAACACCGGGCGAGATGCCTGCGGAAAATAAACCTAGCAATCCTTGAGCTGCGTAAAGCAAAAAGACTTACACGCAGAAATAAGATTCAAAGCGCGCAAAATGATGTCAGAGATTCCATCGTTATTCTCAAAAAAGCGCTAAATTGCTTGGATGGTCCCCATCCGCATCCCCATCCGCATCCTCATCCAAAGCCAAAACCGAAACCGAAACCGAAACCTGGTCATAGAGGAAGAAGGGGACCGAGAGGTTTCAGAGGTCCAAAAGGGGCAAGAGGCTCTAGAGGTTTCAGGGGTTTTAACGGTGAGGCGGGTGCTGCTGGTACTCAAGGAGCAACCGGTGCAACAGGGGCAAGTGGCCAAGTCGGTGCTGCAGGCGCACAGGGACCTACGGGCCCAAGGGGAGCAACTGGAGCAGGGTTAAACGGCATTGTAGCGTTTAATCCATCGGCAGAATCAGGGTATCAAGTTGGGCAGGTTGTGACGTTTAATGGCAGCTCATACGTTGTCAACTCGGCACCGCCAACGGGAAATCCGGAAACCTCGTCTAATTACACGCTGCTTGCTGCAAAAGGTGCCACAGGTGCTGGTGCGACTGGAGCTACAGGCCCAACAGGTGCGACGGGCGTAGGCTTAAACGGTATCGTTGCTTTTGATCCTTTGGCTGCACCAGGCTATCCGTTAGGCCAAGTGGTTACCTATAATGGCAGCACATATGTTGTAAATACAGTTCCATTAACAGGTACACCGGGTTCCTCACCAGATTACACTCTACTAGCTGCAGGTGGCGCAACGGGAGCGACAGGAGCAACCGGAGCGGGGGTAACGGGAGCTACTGGACCAACAGGCGCAACAGGCGTTGGTCTAAGCGGTATTATGGTCTTTAATCCACTAGCTGCACCAGGCTATCCAGTAGGCCAAGTGGTTACCTATAATGGCAGCACGTATATTGTCAATACAGCTCCGCCAACAGGCACGCCAGGCACCTCACCAGATTACACGTTGTTAGCGGCAAGCGGTGCAACTGGAGGAACAGGTTCTACAGGTTCTACAGGTGCAACTGGGGCAGGAGCAACGGGAGCCACTGGGTCAACAGGTGCAACAGGAACAGCAGGCGTGACGGGAGCGACAGGAGCTACGGGTGTTACTGGAGCAACAGGTGTCGGAGTGACTGGGGCTACGGGAGCAACAGGCGTTGGCCTAAGCGGTATTGTGGTCTTTAATCCACTAGCTGCACCAGGCTATCCAGTAGGCCAAGTGGTGACGTTTAATGGGAGCACGTATATTGTCAATACAGCTCCGCCAACAGGCACGCCAGGCACCTCACCAGATTACACGCTGTTAGCGGCAAGCGGTGCAACTGGAGGAACAGGTGCTACAGGTTCTACAGGTGCAACTGGGGCAGGAGCAACGGGAGCCACTGGGTCAACAGGTGCAACAGGAACAGCAGGCGTTACAGGAGCGACGGGTGTTACTGGAGCTACAGGTGTTGGAGTGACTGGGGCAACCGGAGCAACAGGAGTTGGTCTAAGCGGTATTGTGGTCTTTAATCCATTAGCTGCACCAGGCTATCCAGTAGGCCAAGTGGTGACGTTTAATGGGAGCACGTATATTGTCAATACAGCTCCGCCAACAGGCACGCCAGGCACCTCACCAGATTACACGCTGTTAGCGGCAAGCGGTGCAACTGGAGGAACAGGTGCTACAGGTTCCACAGGTGCAACCGGGGCAGGAGCAACGGGAGCCACTGGGTCAACAGGTGCAACAGGAACAGCAGGCGTTACAGGAGCTACGGGTGTTGGAGTGACTGGGGCTACGGGAGCAACAGGCCTTGGTCTAAGCGGTATTGTGGTCTTTAATCCATTAGCTGCACCAGGCTATCCAGTAGGTCAAGTGGTGACGTTTAATGGCAGCACGTATATTGTCAATACAGCTCCGCCAATAGGCACGCCAGGCACCTCACCAGATTACACGTTGTTAGCGGCAAGCGGTGCAACTGGAGGAACAGGTTCTACAGGTTCTACAGGTGCAACTGGGGCAGGAGCAACGGGAGCCACTGGGTCAACAGGTGCAACAGGAACAGCAGGCGTGACGGGAGCGACTGGAGCTACGGGTGTTACTGGAGCAACAGGTGTCGGAGTGACTGGGGCTACGGGAGCAACAGGCGTTGGCCTAAGCGGTATTGTGGTCTTTAATCCACTAGCTGCACCAGGCTATCCAGTAGGCCAAGTGGTTACCTATAATGGCAGCACGTATATTGTCAATACAGCTCCGCCAACAGGCACGCCAGGCACCTCACCAGATTACACGCTGTTAGCGGCAAGCGGTGCAACTGGGGGAACAGGTTCTACAGGTTCTACAGGAGCAACGGGAGCCACTGGGTCAACAGGTGCAACAGGAACAGCAGGCGTGACGGGAGCGACAGGAGCTACGGGTGTTACTGGAGCAACAGGTGTCGGAGTGACTGGGGCTACGGGAGCAACAGGCGTTGGCCTAAGCGGTATTGTGGTCTTTAATCCATTAGCTGCACCAGGCTATCCAGTAGGTCAAGTGGTGACGTTTAATGGCAGCACGTATATTGTCAATACAGCTCCGCCAACAGGCACGCCAGGCACCTCACCAGATTACACGCTGTTAGCGGCAAGCGGTGCAACTGGAGGAACAGGCGCTACAGGTGCAACCGGGGCAGGAGTAACGGGAGCCACTGGGTCAACAGGTGCGACAGGAACAGCAGGCGTGACGGGAGCGACAGGAGCTACGGGTGTTACTGGAGCAACAGGTGTCGGAGTGACTGGGGCTACGGGAGCAACAGGCGTTGGTCTAAGCGGTATTGTGGTCTTTAATCCATTAGCTGCACCAGGCTATCCAGTAGGTCAAGTGGTGACGTTTAATGGCAGCACGTATATTGTCAATACAGCTCCGCCAATAGGCACGCCAGGCACCTCACCAGATTACACGTTGTTAGCGGCAAGCGGTGCAACTGGAGGAACAGGCGCTACAGGTTCTACAGGTGCAACCGGGGCAGGAGTAACGGGAGCCACAGGGTCAACAGGCGCGACAGGTGCGACAGGAACAGTAGGCGTTACAGGAGCTACGGGAGCAACAGGCGTTGGCTTAAGCGGTATTGTGGTCTTTAATCCATTAGCTGCACCAGGCTATCCAGTAGGTCAAGTGGTTACATTTAATGGCAGCACGTATATTGTCAATACAGCTCCGCCAATAGGCACGCCAGGCACCTCACCAGATTACACGTTGTTAGCGGCAAGCGGTGCAACTGGAGGAACAGGTGCTACAGGTGGAACTGGAGCAACAGGAACAGCAGGAGTAACGGGAGCAACTGGTGTAACAGGAGCAACGGGAGCCACTGGGTCAACAGGTGCAACAGGAACAGCAGGCGTGACGGGAGCGACAGGAGCTACGGGTGAAACTGGTGTAACAGGAACAGCAGGAGCAACAGGAGGAACTGGAGCAACTGGTGTGACAGGAGCTACGGGTGAAACTGGTGTAACAGGAACAGCAGGAGCAACAGGAGTAACGGGAGCAACCGGAGCAACAGGTGTGACAGGAGCTACAGGAGGAACTGGTGCAACAGGAACAGCAGGAGCAACCGGAGCAACAGGTGTGACAGGAGCTACAGGAGGAACTGGTGCAACAGGAACAGCAGGAGCAACCGGAGCAACAGGTGTGACAGGAGCTACGGGTGAAACTGGAGCAACAGGAACAGCAGGAGTAACGGGAGCAACAGGTGTGACAGGAGCTACGGGTGGAACTGGTGCAACAGGAACAGCAGGAGTAACGGGAGCAACAGGTGTGACAGGAGCTACGGGTGAAACTGGAGCAACAGGAACAGCAGGAGTAACGGGAGCAACCGGAGCAACAGGAGCTACAGGAGGAACTGGTGCAACAGGAACAGCAGGAGCAACCGGAGCAACAGGTGTGACAGGAGCTACGGGTGGAACTGGAGCAACAGGAGCAACAGGAGGAACTGGAGCAACAGGTGTGACAGGAGCTACGGGTGAAACTGGTGTAACAGGAACAGCAGGAGCAACAGGAGTAACGGGAGCAACCGGAGCAACAGGTGTGACAGGAGCCACTGGTGGAACTGGAGCAACAGGAACAGCAGGAGCAACTGGAGCAACTGGTGTAACAGGAGCTACGGGTGGAACTGGAGCAACAGGAACAGCAGGAGTAACAGGAGCAACCGGAGCAACAGGTGTGACAGGAGCTACGGGTGAAACTGGTGTAACAGGAACAGCAGGAGCTACGGGTGAAACTGGAGCAACAGGAACAGCAGGAGTAACGGGAGCAACCGGAGCAACAGGTGTGACAGGAGCTACGGGTGAAACTGGTGCAACAGGAACAGCAGGAGTAACAGGAGCTACAGGAGGAACTGGTGCAACAGGAACAGCAGGAGTAACAGGAGCTACAGGAGGAACTGGTGCAACAGGAACAGCAGGAGCAACCGGAGCAACAGGTGTGACAGGAGCTACGGGTGAAACTGGAGCAACAGGAACAGCAGGAGCAACCGGAGCAACAG
>NZ_SKCD01000025.1:0-71201 GCF_006542765.1 Paenibacillus luteus | reverse complement strand
CAGGCGTGACAGGAGCTACGGGTGGAACTGGAGCAACAGGAACAGCAGGAGCAACCGGAGCAACAGGTGTGACAGGAGCTACGGGTGGAACTGGAGCAACAGGAACAGCAGGAGTAACGGGAGCAACAGGTGTGACAGGAGCTACGGGTGAAACTGGAGCAACAGGAACAGCAGGAGCAACCGGAGCAACAGGCGTGACAGGAGCTACGGGTGGAACTGGAGCAACAGGAACAGCAGGAGCAACCGGAGCAACAGGTGTGACAGGAGCTACGGGTGGAACTGGAGCAACAGGAACAGCAGGAGTAACGGGAGCAACTGGTGTGACAGGAGCTACGGGTGGAACTGGAGCAACCGGAGCAACCGGAGCAACGGGTGCTACAGGTGGAACTGGAGCAACAGGTACTAGCTTAACTGCCGATTCAGCGTTTGCAGCCAATACGACCGGTGGAATTATTGCCGTTATTCTTGGAGGAACCAACGTTCCGCTTCCTAGTTCCCAGAACTTAAGTGCTAACGTGACGGTCAATGGAGCAAATGACACGTTTACGGTTGTTAATGCAGGAAGATACTTTATTAGCTACCAAGTAAACACGACAGCAGCCCTACTTGTCAGCACGCGACTTCTTATTAATGGAGTGGCAAACACAGCGTCTACGATCGCGCCGGTCGTTAGCCTTTCAACCTTTAATAACGATGTTGTAGTCACTTTAACGGCAGGAAGTACCATTACGCTGCAGCTATTCGGATTATTAGGAGCAGCAACTTTGCTAGGTAGCAGTGCGGGTGCAGCATTAACCATTATTCGATTGAGTTAATCAAGCAACAGTAACAGGACAAAAGTACGAGAATATGATGAATCAATCTTATCATCTCGTAGGAGTGTGATGTTGTTGATTTCCATCAGCTTGTGCTTAATTGTCAAAAATGAAGAAGATACGTTAGGGCGGTGTCTTTCCTCTGTGAAAGGCATCGCCGATGAAATTATTATTGTGGACACAGGCTCTACGGATGCAACAAAGCAGGTTGCGGGCGAGTTTACAAATCGTATCGAGCATTTTACATGGATCGATGATTTTGCGGCAGCCCGCAACTTTGCTTTTTCTTTAGCAACCAAGTCTCATATCATGTGGCTGGATGCGGATGACATCTTGAAGGAAACAGACCGAAAGAAGCTAATTGCTTTAAAGAAAAAATTGGATTTAGGTGTTGATTCGGTCTCGATGGAATATCATCTGGCTTTCGATGAATTCGGTAATGTAACTTCCAAATTAAGACGCAACCGAATCGTAAAGCGGGAGCGGGAATTCCAATGGATCGGTCCGGTGCATGAGTATCTTGAAGTGTATGGAAATATATATCATAGCGATGCAGCCGTCACCCATAGCAGTATTCATCATGACAGTGATCGCAACTTAAATATTTATGAGCAGAGATTGGCCAAAGGGGAAATATTTTCTCCGCGCGATTTATTTTATTATGCCAACGAGCTTAAGGATCATGCTAAATTTGAAGCAGCTATCCGGTATTATGATAAGTTCCTGGCAACCGGAAAAGGCTGGATCGAGGATAACGTCGCCTCTTGCAGCAGACTTGCGGATTGTTACAATGAGCTGAAGGAAACCCGAAATATGGTCGATTCCATTTTTCGTTCCTTTCATTATGATAGGCCCCGACCGGAATTTTGCTGTCGATTAGGTTATCACTTCTTGCAGCAGGCAGACTATAAGCTTGCGATTTACTGGTATAAGCAGGCGTTAAGCATGGAGAGAAACGAGGAAAACTGGGGATTTGAAAATCTGGCTTGCTCTACATGGCTGCCAAATTTGCAGCTTTGTGTATGCTATGATCGTATTGGCGAGTATGAAACGGCGAATGAGCATAATGAAAAAGCGGCACAATTTCGGCCAACGGATGAGCGGATTTTAGCAAATCGTGATTACTTAAATAAGCGTTTAGGCAAAAAAACGGATGAAGAGATTATACAGCCTTAACGGTGAAAAGCGGCTGCTCCTGCGAAGGGAGTGAGCTGCTTTTTTGCTTTTAAACGAGAATAATTGACAAGCTTAGTTGAATGTATTATATTATATTTTATAAAACTTAATTGCATAAAATTTAATTATTGTTTTCTCGTAGGTCGCATTAAAGAATAGAACATCAGGATTTGGGTAATAAGAAAGCAAGATGTCTTCATGTATTGGAGAAGACAAAAAGGGAATGAAGTAAGGCAGCAAGGTTCTAAGCATCATAACAAAAACACTCTGGAGGAATTAATTATGCAAAATTTATACACGGCTACAGTAACGGCAACAGGTGGACGGGATGGCAAGCTGGTATCCAGCGACAATATTTTGAATGTAGATGTGCGGGCACCTAAAGAGCTTGGCGGTCAAGGTGGAGCGACGAATCCGGAGCAGCTTTTTGCAGGGGGTTATGCCGCATGTTTTGAGAGTGCGCTTAATGTAGTCAGCCGCATGAAAAAGGTTAAAGTAGAGAAAACCGAGGTCACGGCTCACGTTACGCTGGGTAAGGATGATGGCGGTGGATACGAGCTCGGAGTGAAGCTGGATATTTCGATTGTAGGCGTAGAGCCGGATGTGGCTAAAGAGCTGGTTGAAGCTGCACATCAGGTATGCCCCTATTCAAGAGCTACTCGTGGAAACATTCAGGTAGAGCTTAATTTGATCTAAACCAGTGCAGATAAGTGCATGCAAAAAACGCCAGAGAATCATCTCTGGCGTTTTTATGTGCATTCTTGTCTGAGTATACTTAGTGTAAGCAAAACACAAGGCATGACTTGCAGCAGTTGGGATACGGACTCTTTCTTACGCAAAAGTTGTATTATAGGGAAATACTTTTTTTGCCGGAAAGTTCAATTGATTTCTGTACAAGTACAGCCATAGCGTCTACACAATGGTTTGAAACCTCACCTTGAATAGGAATACAAGATAATTCCGTGCAAGCGATGATGACGCATTGGCACTGGTCTTGATCAAGCAGGTGGCGGATGATTCCCTCGAATTCGGAAGACTCAACGGGTAAATTACGCTTAACCTTATTATAAATGATGTCCATCACATGCTCCTGAATAGGAGCGTCAGGCTCATGCAGCTGCATTTGATAATGATCACAGCCTTTACGGTAGACACCACTGCTGACCGTGCCATTTGTGGCTAAAATACCGACTTTGCAATGCTCGCCATATGTTTCATATATGACTTTGAGCGTCTCGTCGACCATATTAATGATGTTGATGCTCGTCATCTGCTGCATATCGTTATAAAAATAATGCGAAGTATTGCAAGGGATAGCGATATTGGACACGCCTGCTGCTTCGAGCAGCTTCAAATCCTTGGCAACGGCTTCGAGAAAACGATCGCCTTCATTTCTCAAGATCACACCCGTTCGATCAGGCAATGTCGCATGATTGAGGATGACGATATCAATATGCTCTTGATCACGGTCTGCTGCGGTTTGTTCGATAATCATGTCGAAAAATACGGATGTGGCTTTGGGCCCCATACCCCCTATGATACCTAAGCTTTTAGCTTCCATTGTCCAACCTACTTTTATTGAAGTGTTTATTTGAATTGAGTTAGTTACCCACAATCATAGCATGGCTGCCCATTTCGTCATAGCTGTTGAAAAAAGCATCCGCATCGTAAGTAACTTGCCCTTTGAGCGGATTCATGACATGCACGATTCCAACCTCGTAGCCATTTAACACCACGACATGCAGGTTAACCGGGGCCGAGTAGTGTTCGCCAGTGTCATTGAAGTACCAGGCATAGTTTATTTTGGGCGGCGTGAGATCAAGCGTGATCCAAGTCACAACCGGGATGCCTTGATTAAGCTGCTCGATGATTTGTTCCCGCGTACTTCCGCTTATATCAGCGGTACGATTACTACGCCCAACAGCTTCAAAATAAAGGTTAGCTGCGTCAACAATGGGAGGAGCGAAGCTGAAAAAGCCTCCCTTAAGCTCTCTAGGATCTCCCGCATATGCTTTATACGGGTCAGGTCCATAAAGCTTATTGTTCTTGGAGAAAAACGGCTGTTTCGGCAAATAAACATCTGCCATTTCTAATTTATTAGCTTCATAGCCATAGAAATTAAGAACAGCCGTTAACGAAGTGATCTCGCATCCATTAGGCAGCTCAGGCTTCTGCATGACCGTATCGACGTCGAGATAGACCTTCTTAATCATGACCGACCCGTTAGCAGCCATCTCATAATCCTTGATATACCCCGGCATCGGATTGGTAGCCGAGATCTCCAAGTTAGGTGAATCTAATGTGAAGGAATGTTCCTCTTCTGCTAAAGGGTAAGGCACGTTTACTTTCTGTTGTTTCATTGTATAGTCTGTTCCGTAATCAAGCAAACCAGACGTTGCTTGGCCAGCCGCATCGGTCGTAATGGATTCGATAACCGTTGCGCCGCCGTCTTCCATAATCGTAAACACAGCGCCTGGAATCGGCTGTCCGGTTGCTTCAACCGTGTTGACGATAGTCACAGTGCCCTGCTTGATCTGCGGAGTGGGGGAGCCAGTTATTAAAGGCTGCTCCGTAATATTTTTCTCTGTAGAGTTAGTGTCATCTTTGTTAAATAAAGTATATATGAAAAAAATAATACCTAGTAATATCAGTAGTTTTACGATTCTCTTCATGTTGAGTTCCCTTTACTGTATCGCTGTTTTAGATGCTACAGTGCGAAACGGGCTTCATCTGCCAAGGACTTGGAATCCCTCGTTTACGCTTGCTCGAAGAACGTCTTGTGCCAAATAAGGAATACGTACACCGTCCAAATATATCTAGCGTAGTTTTGTTTACCCGCAAAGTGCTCATCCAAATACTTGAGCAGCTCATCCGTATGGAAGAAAAGCTTGGCCCGTTCGGAGACAAACATCTCCTTTACGAGTTTATAATATTTTTCTTGGCGCAACCAGTGCCGGATAGGTACGGGGAAACCAACCTTTGGCCTATTTGCCCATTCCTCTGGCAATACTTCTTTCGCAGCCGTGCGTAAGGCGTACTTGGTCTGACTGGGATGAACACGGAGCTCCGTGGGTAGTTTTGACGCGAGCGTCATCACTTCTTTATCCAAAAAGGGTACGCGCAGCTCGATCGAATGCGCGAGGCTCATCTTATCTGCCTTAAGCAGAATGTCGCCCGGAAGCCAAAGCTTTAAATCGACATATTGCATTTTCGTAATATCGTCCTTGCCGCGTATCTGTTTATAAACCTGATCGGTGATGCTCCTTACAGAAGGTCCTTGCTTGTAGTCGTCTTTCAATAACGCTAGCGCATCCGTCTCGTCAAAGACATGGGCCTGTCCGATAAAGCGTTCCTCTACCCGCTGCCCTCCTTTTTTGACGAAGGAGGTGATTCGGTTTTTGGGCAGTTTGCTACTGATTAGGGAGAGTGACCGCCGCACAACAAAAGGCAATATCTTATATTTTTTCATGGCAGGTGTTGTATCATACCAGTCGTATCCGCCGAAGATTTCGTCTGCGCCTTCTCCTGAGAGCACAACCGTTACATGCTTGCTAGCTAGCTCTGCTAGGAAGTATAAGGGCACGGAGGAGGGATTCGACTGAGGCTCATCCATATGATATTGAATCGTGGGCAGCATCTCGAAGCATTCGTCTGCCGTGACTAGCTTCTTATGGTTGTCTATGTTCAAAATATCGGATAAATCCTTGGCCAGATTTGTTTCGTTAAAGTTGCCCTCATAGTCCTGAAAGCCGACAGAAAACGTTTTGTTTGGCTTTAATAAGGCTGTGATGTAGCTCGAATCAATGCCGCCGGACAAAAAGGAGCCAACCTTTACATCGCTGATTTGGTGATAATCAACGGAATCCTTTATCGTGCTTTTAATCTGATCGACGTAGTAGGAAAGACTGTTCTCTTCTGCTTCAAAGTTTGCATCCCAGTAAGGCTGTATAGAAAGGGAGCCTTTATTGTAGATCATATAATGGCCAGGTTTCAGCTTAAAGACGCCTTTAAAAAACGTTTCATCCATCACGGAATATTGAAAGGTGAGATAGGGCTTCAGCGCGTCCTTGTTCAGTTCTTTCTTGAAGGCGGGCTGCTTGAGGAAGGCTTTGATTTCAGAACCGAACAGGAAGGATTCATCCGATGTATTTTGAGTGTAATAAAGCGGTTTGATGCCAAAGTGATCTCTGGCGAGGAACATCGTCTCCTTGTTCGTATCCCAAATGGCAAAAGCAAACATGCCCCGGAGCTTCTGAAGAAGCTCGACTCCGTACTCTTCGTAAGCATGAATAATGACTTCGCTATCCGTATGGCTTTCGAAGGTATGCCCTCTTTGAAGAAGCTCTTCCCTGAGTTCTTGGTAATTATATATTTCGCCGTTGAAGACAAGCACGCAGCTTTTGTCCTCGTTGTACATCGGCTGGCTGGCCACCTCAGACATATCAATAATTTTCAAACGCCTGAATCCTAAAGTAACTTCTTCATCTGAGTAGATGCCGCCGCTGTCTGGTCCTCGATGAACGATCGTATCCATCATTTCCTTAATGATGGATACTTGATCAACGTCCAGTCGACTGTCTGCAAATCCTACAAAACCGCACATAAGCAATACCTTTCATTTACTTTATTGTTTAATCCGCTGTCATATTTCTTTTCGTTTGAGCTCTCTAACGATTTCAGCCTCATTGAAGGGGATTTCCGTTTTCCCGATAATTTGCGAGGTTTCATGTCCTTTGCCTGCAATAAGAATGACATCATCCTTCCGGCTGATCTCAATTGCAAAAGCAATAGCGTCTCTTCGATCAACAACCGCTTCATATGCGCCGTTGTATGCTTCGAGACCTTCTACAATTTCCCGGATAATCATCGTGTTGTCCTGCATCTTCGGATTATCCGAGGTAACGACAGAGAAATCCGCAAATGTGGCAGCTACTTCGGCCATCGCTCTGCGTTTCTCTACTCCAGACTCTCCATCCGCGGCATAGACGCCGAATACGAGAATAATTCTACCCTTGGCAAAAGGACGAATCGTCGTTAAGGCTTTCTCTAGGCTGTCTTCCGTATGCGCAAAGTCAACGATGATTTTGGTATCCTCATCCTGATACACAACCTCCAGCCGGCCTTTGATGCCTTCAACCGCCGCAATACCATCTGCGATTTGCTGCAGGCTGAACTGATTGCAATAAGCGGTAGCAATAGCCGCCAAGCTATTATATACGTAGATAGCGCCCGGGAGATTCACCTTAATGGAGATGCTGCCTTTGGGCGTATTCACTGTGTAGGTAGTATAGTCTGCAAAATAGCAGATATCCGTTGCGAAAATGTCGGCCTCTTGCTCGATGGCATAGGTCATCAGCTTCGGCTCCTGATTGCTAAGACGGTCAATCAGAATTTTGCCATGCTTATCGTCGGCGTTAATAATGTTGTAGTCCGTGGTCATAGCGAATAATTTGGCCTTCGCTTCAAAATATTCCTCCATTGTATGGTGCAATTCCAAATGATCGGGCGTCAGGTTCGTAAAAATGCCTGTATTAAAGCTGGAATGCGCTACGCGGTTCAAATTGAGCGCATGCGAAGAAACCTCCATCACGCAATGCTTCGTGTGGGAGTCAATCATTTCGGCAAAGATTTGCTGGAGATTGAGGGATTCAGGCGTCGTATTTTTGTTAGCGAACACTTTGTCTCCAATAACGGTGCCGATCGTGCCGATAATGCCAAGTGATGTTCCGGTCTGTTCAAAGATGGATTGAAGAAAATACGTGGTTGATGTCTTGCCATTCGTTCCGGTTATGCCGATTAGATTCATTTGCTCTGTGGGACGGTCATAGAAGTTAGCTGCAATCTGGGCAAGTGCTTCGCGCGTGTCGGCAACTTGTAGCACCGTTACGCCCGCAGCAACCGGCACATTCTTCTCCAGTACGATGACTGCGGCGCCTAGTTCTTTGGCTTTCTCTATGTACCGATGGCCGTCTACGGTGAATCCGGAAATGGCAACAAATACACCGCCTGGCTTTACCTCGCGGGAGTCATAGGCAACCGAGCTTGCTTCAGTATGTAAATCGCCTTGCACGAGCGTATAACTAAGATCTTTGGTTAGGGAGGTCAATAACATACGATCAGCTCCATTCTAGTGGCCTATTTCTATAGGTAAGGACTATCTTCGCAGAATCTTCTTCGTATCTTCTTTGACGGCTTTGGGCAGCACAAGGTTGCCGCCAGTTGATTCTTGCTACGAAATCCATGGAATTAGAAGCGAATGAGTGCTTTATGATACACAAAGGCACATCCTGACTTCCGAATTTATATTCATTTCATCGAGCTTTATGAATTTTGTTTTAAATAATTTTACTTCATACCTACTTATAATACAAATGGATTTATCCTCATAAATGTGGACGCGAAGGGCTGTTTCCGCCCCATTCTGGCCGGTAAAAAAGCAAAGAGCAGGTGCATAAAATGCACCTGCTCTTTGCTTTAGAATTGGATTGCCAATGCCATGGTCATGTATTAAAAGGCTTGCTTGATAAAGGTATAAAAGGATTGCTCAAGCTCGTTAAGTTTAGTGTTCTTGCGAATAACAAAGCCATTGCTTCTCTTAATTTGCAGGCCTGCCACAGGACGCGTAATAAGTTCGTCATTTGACAAGCTTTTATTTACCGCATAATAAGGCAAGAAGGCAATATGATCGCCACGCCGCACTTCATCCTTAATGGCTTCGAGACTAGGTTTATGTACGATCTCAACGTTTACTTGACTCTGCTTTAGCGCTTGAATCAGGTTGGACTGGATAAAATCGTTTTCGGGAACGAGCAGCCGCTTGTAATTTAAGTCTCTGGCATACAGCATCTTCCGTTTGTTCCAAGGATGCTTAGGTGAAGCAACGAGCAGCATTTCTTCAACAAACAGAGGCTCAATTTCATAGCCATCTTGAATGTAATCATCGGTATCGTATAGTGGCATAATGGCAAAATTGGTTCGTTTTTGCAACAAGTTATTCTGTAATTCGACATAGTCGCATGTATGTAAATGGAACGATTCTTCGGGATATTTGTCGTTAAAGCGACTAATGAGATCAGGCAGCACATACGCGCCCAAATAATTGCTGACAAAGATGTTGAGCGTCTGCGGTGCATCGTGTTGAAGGCGATTGGCGGCTTCTTTGTACAAGGATGTAATTTTTAAAGCATACTCATACAAGATTCTACCCTTTTGCGTTAAAACAACGCTTTTGCCAGAACGGTTGAACAACGCGGTACCATACTGATTTTCAAGTTGCTGGATATGGTTGCTGACGGTGGGCTGTGAGGTATAAAGAATCTTAGCCGTTTCCGTAAAAGAGCGGCAATCGGCCAGCGTCAAAAAGGTTTGAAGCTTATCGGCAGAACTCATTAGGCATGCACTCCACTATAAATAAGTAATTAAGTTAATTATATACCAATTGATTATGATTATCAATATCAATAAATACATGCTCACAATTAACTAGTCTTCCTTACCGAGCTGAGTAAACATTACCAAATTATGATCGATTTTTTTAGTATAAAAGAACTATAAATTGGAATAAATGACTTCATTTTGTCGAATAATGCCCGAAAATTGTCTGCGTCCGTCGACAAGTTTTTACAAACTCCTTATTGGACTCCGAGTATAATAGAAGCATTACCACACGAGTGCTAGATAAGGAGCGTGCCCCGAAGCGAGCTATGGACAAAAAACACTTGCTTAAACAATTGCAGTCGCTGCGGCTAAAGCTTCATGAAATAGCCGAAGCACGCGGCAGTTTGACAGATCCGGATGTTCTGGCGATTAGCGAAGAGGCCGATCAACTTATTGTTGCGTTACAGTATATACAAAGAAATGAGCTAACTCATATCACGATACGCCGCGACAATCTGTAGGAATGCTATTTCTCCCGCAACCGACGGAAAAATTGCTTTAACAGAGATGCGCATTCCGGCTGCAAAATACCACTAGTGAGCTCCGTTTCATGGTTGAAACGGGGCTCTTGCAGTAAGTTCATGAGTGTTCCAGCACAACCGGCTTTAGGATCTGTTGTTCCGTAAACAACACGTTTCACTCGGGATTGAACGATAGCCCCGGCACACATCGGACAAGGCTCCAATGTGACATACAACGTACAATCGAGCAATCTCCAAGCGCCGATGCGATCGCAAGCATCGCGTATGGCGACCATTTCAGCATGCGCGGTCGGATCGAACCGCGTTTCTCTCAAGTTGTAACCTCTTCCAATTATTTCATTATGCCTGACAATAACAGCTCCGATGGGAACCTCGCCGATTTCTTCTGCTTTTTTGGCTTCTGCGATGGCTTCCAGCATCCAATTTTGGTCTTCTAGTTCTTTAATCATGCTTGATAACTCCTTTGAATGGTTATGAATATCCAACGAACAAATATTCTGTTGTTAACATGTAGTGGATAACATTGTGGATAACTCGTGTGATATGCACATAAATACTAACATTTTATTCAGGTCTGTGCACAGCTTCTGTTGATAATGTGTATAAGTTGTTAATAAAATGTTCATGGGCAGAAGGATGTGTCATTCATTGTCAATTAAGATGAAGTTTTCCGTCTTGATTACGCTTATCGTATTAACGTTTTTTATCTTTCATCATATGTTAAGCGAATATTCGATGACTGAGGGCATGAAAGAGCAGGCGCGCCGTTCAATGCAGGATACTTCTATGCATGTGGCCAGCTTTTTTTCCTCACTGGGCGGGAAGTCGGTTAATGTTTCTTCGCCTATTGAAGGGGAGCAGCTAAGCCCGGAAAAGCTTTTCGATATTGTTAAAGCATTAAACCCCAATATAAAGGAAATTACCGTGTTTGAGCAAGATACATTAGCCATCCCTTTTGGCACTTACACCTATATGGATTCCAAAAGCGACTATTCTCTTTTCTCAAATGTGAGGAGTTCGGGCTTTTTGCTGCGCAAAATGCAGATAAATGAACAGTCCTATTTTAGAAGCTACTATACAACGGGACTGAATAATAACTATATTATCAGCATTGTGTACGATAGTGACGGCATTAAACAGCTCATTAGCCAGAAGCGCAATGACGCCTTGATTTACACGGGGATAACCATGCTGCTGGTGCTTATCATCAGTTACTGGATGGTAGGCGTTATGATTAGGCCGTTAAAAGATATTTTATGGAAGGTAAACGAGGTGTCCTCCGTACGGTTTCAGCAGCCGATCCGAATTAAGCGAAAGGATGAGTTTGGCCTGCTGGCACTTAAGGTGAATGCGATGTCGCAAAACTTAAGCATCTATATGAATAAGCTCAGACGTGCCTTCGAGGAAAATCGACGCATGAAGGAACATTTGGAATCTTTTATTAACCATACAAGCGATGCTATTCATCTAAATGATCTCGATGGGAAAATCATTCAGGTTAACCGCGCCTTTGAGCTGCTCTTTGGATATGAGGAGGAAGAGGCGACGGGGCTCGTCTATCCGATTCTTCCTGATACGCACCGCGCGGAGATGAGGCATATGCTGAATCAGCTCTTGCTCGGAAAGGCTCTTCCCGCGCAGGAAACGATGTGCGTAACGAAAACGGGAGAACTGATTCCGGTGAGCGTTACCATCTCGCCAATTCGTGATTCGGATGGAACGATTCGTGCATTTGCAAGCATATCAAGAGATATGCGCAGCCGGAACAAAATGGAGGAGCTGCTTCGCAGATCGGAGAAGCTGACGACGGTTGGACAGCTTGCCGCTGGAGTCGCCCACGAGATTCGAAATCCGCTTACAACGCTGCGCGGGTTTCTGCAGCTGCAGCAGGAGAGCAAGAAGCTTACGCTCTCTCATGTAACGCTTATGCTCTCGGAACTAGACCGCATTAATCTAATTGTAGGGGAGTTTCTTATTCTGGCGAAGCCGCAAGCAACAAGATTCGTGGCTAAGGACGTCAGAAATGTGCTGCAGGATGTTATTGCTTTAATGAACAGTGAAGCGCTGCTCCACAATATTGAATTTCGGATATCCTTTACCGAAGAGGCTTGTCTTATTTCCTGTGAGGAGAATCAATTGAAGCAGGTGTTCATTAATTTGCTCAAGAATGCCATTGAGGCTATGCCAAGCGGAGGCACGATTCATATTTATATCACTTACAAACGGGATTATATATCCATTACGATTACGGATGAGGGCGTGGGAATTCCAGACGAGATGATTCCGAAGATTGGCGATCCTTTTTTTACGGGCAAAGAAACGGGAACGGGCCTCGGCATCATGGTCAGCCAGCGTATTATTAACAGCCACCGCGGAACGCTGGATATCAAAAGCCAGGTTAATGTTGGCACAACGGTACATTTGCAGCTTCCTGCTTTGAAAGAAGAGCCCGAGAGCGGTATACTAGGACAATAAGAAAAAGATCGGAAGCTTGCTGAACAAGCGGAAGGAGACAGGAGACTTGGTATTGGAACCAGATACGATGGAACTTGATCATAAGGGCAGCAAGTCGACCGTTGAATTAGCGGGTTATACTTCTTTGCTTGCAGGAGCAACCGGTCTTATCGGCAGGGCCTTGCTAAAGCAGCTGATTGTGGAACCATCCATAAGCAAAATAACGGTCCTGTCTCGGAGGCCGGTAGCTATGGAAGGACTTGGCCGCCCAAGTGAGCTTGCCAAGGTAGAGGTTATTGTTGCATCTTTGGATGACATGGAGCTTGCATTGGAACAGGTTAAAGTCGATATGGTATTCTGTACGCTCGGCACCACGATCAAGATTGCAAAAACAAAAGAAGCATTCCGGAAGGTCGATTATGAATATCCTCTATCCTTGGCACAGTTCGCAGAACGGACGGATGTTGTGGTGTTTTCTGTCGTCACGGCTATGGGGGCCTCGCAGGACTCTAGATTCTTTTATAGCAGGGTCAAGGGGGAGCTGCAGGATAATCTTGCTAAGCTAAGCATACCGCACATTCAGGTGTTCCAGCCCTCTCTATTGCTGGGTGAGCGTCCGGAGGCACGTCCAGGGGAAGCTCTTGGCGCATGGGTATCGAAAAGCCTACAATTCGCCATGGTCGGTCCTTTGCGCAAATACCGTGCGATCAAGGGGGAGGCAGTTGCCCTTGCTATGCTGTTTGCTGCATTCCAAGCTCTAGGCGCAGCAACTTCGGCAGCAGGCGGCAAGGCATCAGCCATTCAGTATTATCCATCGGACAAAATTGCCGAGCTGGCAGTACATACAACGGGGTGAATCAGCTTTGAGAATCAATAAGTTTATTAGTGAAACAGGATATTGCTCCAGACGCGAGGCAGATAAGCTGGTAGACAGCGGCCGGGTAACCATTAATGGGGTAGCGGCACAGCTGGGAAGCCAGGCGGAGCCAGGCGACGATGTACGTGTTGATGGGCGTAAGATTGGCGAGCAGAAGGGCCATGTCTATATTGCGTTAAATAAGCCAATAGGCATCACTAGCACGACGGAGTTGCATATTAAAGGAAACATTGTCGATTTTGTAGGCCATACAGAGCGGATTTTTCCTATCGGAAGGCTGGATAAGGATTCGGAAGGTTTAATCCTACTAACCAATGACGGAGATATTGTTAATCCGATTCTTCGCTCAGAAGGCAAACACGAGAAGGAATACTTAGTCACGGTGGACAAGCCGGTAACAGAGGCCTTCCTGAAAGGGATGGCGACTGGCGTCCATATTCTTGGCAGCATGACTTTGCCTTGCGTGGTGACGCGAGTGACCGATCGGGTATTCCGGATTATTCTGACGGAGGGTCGCAACCGTCAAATCCGCAGGATGTGTGAGGCGTTTGGTTTTCACGTAAGAAGGCTGCAGCGCCAAAGAATTATGAACATTCATTTGGGCGGATTGCAGGTCGGCAAATGGCGGAATCTCAGCGAAGCGGAGAAGAACGAGCTATTTGAAACGTTAAGCTACGAGCCGGTATAATGAAATGGCTGGATATAGCAGCAAAAAACCTGAGGTTACACGCCAGTTGCGTGTAGCCTCAGGTTTTTTTTGAAATAGAAAACGATATCCGTTCGATCGTGTTATTTCACTGAAATCGATTGCGCGCTCTTCGGATCAGCATAGGTATGCATGATAGATACCTCAACGCGGCGGTTTTTGGATTTGCCCGCAACCGTCTTGTTATCGGCAACCGGACGATATTCGCCGTAACCAATTGCACTGAAGCGTTCAGGCTTCAGCTGTTTATTTTCAAGCAAAATATCCATAAAACGAATGGCCCGCATGGAGCTTAGATCCCAGTTGGACTTGAAGAATACAGTCGAGATTGGCGTGGTGTCCGTATGTCCGGATACGACGACCTCGTAATCTGGATATTGCTGCAGCATCTTGCCGATCGCGATCGCCAGTTCTTTAGATTCGGGCTTGACGGACGCTTGGGCTGGTGCAAATAACGCATTGTCGCTAATCGTAATCATAAGCTGAGAGAGATTGAGCTTAGTTTCGAGATCGGAGGTAAGGCCGTTTTTCTCAATATATGAGTCGATTTTTTTCTTAAGATCCTCAAGATCCTTCTGCTCCTGCTTCATCAGCTCTTCCCGGGCTTTCTCCTCTGCAGACAAATCATTGCTCTCGTCCGTAGGATCCTCCTTCGAGTCGATAACGCCGCCAGTGTCATCCTGCTTTTTCCCATCGTCTTCGCCGGTTTTGACAATTGCGGTCTCCGAAAGGACGCCGCTGCCCGTGCTAAGCGCAATACTGAAGGCTTGGGACATTTCTTCAAACTTCTTAACGTCTACCGAGTTCATGGAGTATAACACGATAAAGAGGGCCAGGAGGAGCGTCAGCAAGTCAGCATATGGAATCAGCCAAGATTCATCAACATGCTCCTCATGTTCCTCATGCCTATGCTTTTTGCTCAACGGCGCCTTCCTCCTTCTCCTTCATCTTCAATCTCTCTGTAGGGGTAAGGAAAACAGACAGCTTCTGATTAATGGCGATCGTGGACACGCCGGATTGAATGGACAGAAGCCCTTCAACCATCATCAGGCGAATTTGAATTTCTCTTTTGGACATGCGCTTAAGTTTATTGGCAATAGGATGCCACAGAACATAACCTGTAAAGATACCAAGCAGGGTAGCGATAAAGGCTCCCGCAATGGCGTGGGCAAGCTTGTTCATGTCACTCATATCTGCAAGCGCGGCAACGAGCCCGACAACCGCACCGAGTACCCCTAGCGTTGGAGCATATGTACCTGCTTGTGTGAAGATCAAAGCGCCAGCTTTGTGGCGATCCTCGGTTGCTGCAATATCTTCCAGCAGAACATCGCGTACGAAGTCTTGGTCATTTCCATCAATAATCATACGCATACCATTGCGAAGGAACGTATCTTCAATTTCATCTACCTTTGCTTCAAGGGCAAGCAAGCCTTCGCGGCGGGTAATGGAAGCCCATTCCATAAAGCGCTGGATTAACTCATCGCGCTGAGGCAGCTTTTGCTCAGTAAATACCATTTTGAACAGCTTGCCGACTTTGGAGAGCTCTGACATTGGGAATGCAATCATAACAGAAGCGATGGTTCCCAAAATAATAATCATAAAAGCAGCAGGGTTTGCAAGAGATGAGAGGTGTGCTCCCTTTAAAACCATGCCTCCTAGTACAGCGACTAATCCTAGCACAAGACCAATAATTGTTGAATTTTTCATCATACACCCCGTCCAATACGATTTCGACATTTCTCTACTTCTTATATTATCGTCAGATGGGTATTCTGAAGTTAGAGTAAATGGAACGATTTGAAGGCAATCGCGTTAAAAATTGATAAAATGCGGTAGAATAGTAGAGAGATGTGTACAAAAATTGACGATGATAAAGGTGGAAAAGGCAAATGGGAGTTAGACATGCAAGGGAATACGCGGATATATTGAAGGATTTGACAGCTGCAGTTGCGGAAATTGATGGGAGCTATACCTTTTTTGAGATGGAGCCTGAGGAATGGGCGGTGCTGCCGAGCGAAGACCGTCATGAAGTAATGGAAGCGCTGGCTGACGACGTTTTTTTTGGTTTGGGCGAGAACCCGGTAATTGAAGTGGGCGAAGGTGTCATTACCTATAATAACAAGCATCATATTATTGAAGTTTCACAGGGTGATAAGGTGACACAAATTATTCGCTTAATCTAAAATTCGACAGTATCCATCTTTTATTGGAAGTAGAGATGTCGGATCTTTACAATTTATGTCGACTCTATTACAATATTATTCAATAAGTATGACAGATAAATTAACGCATATGTAACATAGAGGAGACCGCTATGAAGGAGTGCCAATCATCGTTTCTGCTGCCGAAAACGCTTGGTTTGAACGGTGAAACACTAGCCGCATTTTATCAGCCTATCATAGCGATGGATACGAGACGCATTATAGGCTATGAGGTGCTTGGCCGCGCAGTAAAAGGGAATGCCGTGCGCAGCCTTGGGCCTTTTTTCTGCAATGAGGAAGTTCCGGAAGAGGATCATATTGTGGTAGATCGGCTGCTGCGCGAACAGGCCTTCTCCAAGCTGGCCTCCATGCAGGAGCAGCCGCTGCTGTTCATTAATTTGAAGCCATCTTGGATATACCGCTATGAGGAGAACGGCGAGCTCTATACCTTATCGCTGCTCGATAGATATGGGATTGATCCGAAGCAGATTGTTATAGAGATTACGGAGGAGTCTTTCCTTGGTTCTATGGAGCGGCTGCGGACCGTCGTTGACATTTATCGGTCCAGAGGCTGCATCATTGCTATTGATGATGTAGGCAGCGGTTATAGCAATACGGACCGCATTGCGCAAATTCAGCCTAACCTGCTCAAGATAGATATTCATATGATAAAGAAAAGTGCGACGCATGACGGTTATTTTGGTGTATTGCGCTCCTTCTCTGATTTGGCTGAGCAAATAGGGGCTTCTCTGCTTGTCGAAGGGGTCGAGACGCGTGAAGATTTGGCACGCGCGATTCAAGCTGGGGCGCGTTATGTGCAGGGCTTCATGTTCGCGCGAGCGGAGCCGGAGTTTATGGAGCCGCATTGTTTTGCTCTTGTGATAGAAGCAGAGCTGGAGCAGCGTTTGCTTCATCATTTAGGAACCGAACGTTACTGGCAGCGACAATCCGAACGATTGGCGGAGCAGCTTGTTGAGCTTGTACAGCAGGCGCGCTGCTCAGAACAGAAGGACGAATGGATCGAAAAACTTCTGCCGGAGCTTTATGATCATTGTATTCGGGTGTACCTATGCAACGAGGATGGTATTCAGCTCTCATCCAATTACTATCGTGAAACGGATAGGGACTGGAGGCGCGAAGAACAGTATCGTGGTGCCAACTGGAGCTGGCGTCCTTACTTTGTTCCCAATCTGGTACAGCTGAATGAAAATCGCCGGGCGATCGTCTCACGGGCATACACCGATTTGGATTCGTATGCCTGGATTCGTACCGTTTCGGTATTAGTAGCGCCGGGTCTTATTTTATTTATGGATTTAAAGGATTCGGAGCGGGGGGCTCAGCGTCTCTAGTTCCCACCAGACTCATAGACCATGCAATAACATTCGTAGTCGCCTTGTGGCGTAGAGCGCGTATACGTATCTGTGATTTTAAATCCGGCATGTTCATAGGCGCGCACAGCTCGGACATTCCAAGCAAGCACCTCCAGATCAATCTCGTTCTCTGGCTTGCGCCGCAGTGCTTCCGCTGCAATTAGGCGGATGAAAGTAGGGCCAAGGCCTCTTCCGCAAAGATCCGGCCTTAGTCCAAGTCCGAGCCTTGTGACGCCCGTAATGGGAAAAAATTGAGCATAACCGATCAGCCTATGCTGGTCATCGATAACAGCAGCATATTGCGCAGCGCGCAGGACGGAATCGCCAAATTCGATTCCGTCCTTTTGCATTTGCGCCCATGAAGGCCAATTATAAATAGCATAGCGGTCCTGATAGGACCAACTGCATATTTCCTCCGTATGATGAAGCTCTAGCGGACATATGGTCATGACGAGCGGATTTCGATTATAATGGGTGGAGCTTTGGTTATTGTCCATAAAGAAATAGCCTCCGCGCATATAAGGGTTATGATGATGTGTAAGACGATTGAAATTGATTTATTATAACAGATTGACGCAAGTGGATGGTGCGTTCATAAGGAGAATTACGAGAATGAAGAAATTAATTTGGCTTGGCTGCTTATCCTACTTGATCATAGGAGTTGCTCATGTGGTGGGCGGGTCCATTCTGGAGCAGCTGATCGCTCATTACGGCTTATCTTATAAAGATGGCGGTCAATGGATCATGAATCAGTTTCTCGGATTTTTAGTCGGTGTCTTGCTTGCTCCTTCCATTACAGCCAGAATAGGCAAACGCGGCGCTGTATTGCTAGCTATTGGAGTACTAACAGTAAGTGAGGCGGCTTACAGTCTTCTTCTTCCGTGGGGGTGGATGCTGGCCATTGCTCCGTTCGCGGGAGTTGGCTTTGGCATGACAGAAGCTGTAGTGGGAGCCATGATTATTGATATGGCTAAGAACGGGAAGGCTTCGGCCATGAGCAGGCTGGAAATCTTTTTTGGGGTTGGTGCGTTATTGATTCCGATTGCCGCTGCTTACCTGATCCAACATCAAATCTGGCAGGTTTCTTTTCCTATATTGGCGGCAATGGCAGGAATCACCTTTGTTTTATGGCTAACGATGTCCTTCGGAGAGCTGGACGAGCAGCTTGGTTTTGTCTCACGGAGCGTTAAGGCGGAACAGAATGGGGCTGCGGCACCGCAGGCATTGCTTGCTGCAGACAAGGAGCAAGTCTCCGCTTTTTTTGGATATCCGCGGAAAGCACTGCCTTTTTTGCTGTTATCAGCGTTGTTTTTTATGATTTATGTGGGCATGGAAATGAGTTTCTCTAATTATTTGCCATCGATTTTGACTTCCCGTTCGGGGCTTGGAGAATCCAGTGCGGCTGCTGCGCTGAGCCTTTTCTGGGGCACTATGGTGCTTGGCCGTCTTTTTGCTGGTGTGCTAGCCGACCGGATGGGTTATGCCCGATACTTACTGATCGCGACCGCAGGCGCTTCTGTCATTTTTGTAGGCATGGCTATGCTGGGGCAGTTGAGCTGGCTGCTGGCTATGGTCGCGCTAAGCGGATTGTTTTTCTCCGGTATTTTCGGGATTGCGCTCGTTTATGCCAATGAGCTCATCCCGGGTATGACCGAAAGGACGACGAGCCTTCTCGTTGCATGCGGTGGGCTTGGCGGTGCAATCTTCCCTCGTCTAACCGGCTGGTTCATGGATCAGTACCATGTTCAGTCTACGTTGTGGCTGATATGCGCGCTCGTCGCTCTCCTGCTCCTGCTTCTTGTTGCTATGCTTGTGCTTGGTCGAAGACAGGGTCAGCGTACTGCTTTAAAACAAAATTAAGCGAGCCTCCATATCCCTAAGGATGCGGATGACTATATTGCAGTTGGAGAAGCAGTCTCGATAGATGAAATCGACGGATACGCTAGCAAATGGCGTGTATAACATAAATAATGTAAAAAAAACCTCGCGCCCGCTGATTCAAAAGCGGTTGGCGAGGTTTATTTATAATTATATATAAAAAGTTATCTGAGTGAGGCGTTTTCGATTAGGGTTCAAGATTGCTACTTGAGTATGGTTTTGTACACCTCAATCGCGCGGGCGCGAGAGGCCTTTAGATCGACAATGGCACCGCTTTGGGGGAGATGTATTTCCTTATCGGACAAATGAGCTAAATGAGGCAGCCAGCGACGAATGTAGCTTCCGCTGGGATCATGAGTTTGAGACTGTGTTGCAGGGTTCATGATCCGGAAATAAGGCGCGGCATCGTAGCCCAGAGATGAGCACCAAAGCCAGCCACCTCGATTAAGCGTATTATCGTAATCGCTCAGATAATGGCGGAAATGCTGTTCTCCGAGTGTGAAGGGGCAAAGCAAGTTCTTGGTTAAGAACATCGCAACGACCATTCTCAAGCGATTAGGCAGCTCGCCTGTACGATTCAGCTGCGTCATGGCCGCATCTATAATCGGTATGCCTGTTGCAGCAGTTTTCCATAATTCCAAGTGGGTATCTGACAAGGCCGACATATCAGTCAAATGCTCATAGCGGAAGAAGTCTTCATGATACATGGCCTGATACAAGTAGAAATCACGCCAGGCGAGCTGGCGATGCCAAGCTTCGGAGCCAGGCAATCCCTGGGTTTGCTCGAATGCACAGCGTGACGAGATGGCCCCGGTATTTAAGAAGCGGGAAAGACCGCTCGTGTGGTTATTGGCATAGGCATCGCGGCTATCGTCATAAGAGGCGAGGCGTTCGCGCATGAAGCGTTCGAGCTTGTTCAGTGATTTAGGCATTCCTTCTACATTCGTCTCGCCTAATGCGGAAGAGACGGAGTCTGGCAGGGCAAACTGCTGCGCGATACTGCTGCTGAGTTCATTAAGCGTTGTGAGCTCTTGAATGGTGGCATGGCTCATTGGGCTGTAACACTGCTGCATGTAGCTGCTCCACATGCGATAGAACGGTGTAAACACTTTGTAGGGCTCTGTCCGGCGTGCAAATGCCGGGAAAGCTTCCAAATCAGCCAGCGGCGCATCCACAATTGGCATCCAGCGGCGTCCCGATTGGCGGGTAACCTGCTGCAGCTGCTCGTCCCGCTCACGGGAGTATGGCGAATAATCGGCATGCACGACTACCTCTTCAATGGAATGGGCTTGCAGCAGGGCTTCAACAATCGGTTGGGGCTCGCCATACAGCACATGGAGCTCCTTATCCGCATTGGAGTAGCTTTGCAGCAAGGAAGCCGCTTGTGCCATAAAGTTTCGCCCGCTATGGCTGCTCAGCCTGCTGCCCCCAGTCAAAATCGGATCTATGATAAGCAAGTGGATGCCAGGCATGTCTTGCTTCTTCAAGTAATCAAATGCTCGCATATCTGCTGTACGCAAATCCTTGCGATGAATAAATAAATACATCAAGCAAAGCTCCTTTCAACTACCGCGGCAGCCTTGAAATGAAACAGCAAAGCCGCATGTCATTTGTCGACTCAGGACAAAAAACTGCGGCTTTGCTGGATGAGTCTACCTGAAAACCTTTGATGAGAAGGAACAGGTCACTCTATTATCCGTTAGCAAGTGCTTGGAAAGACTCGTCATCCATGACGCGACGAGCAGTCACATAACGGTCTTCATAATAGGAGGAGTTCAGTTTGTCTGTTACAACGCCTCTGCTGGAGGACGAATGAGCAAACTTGCCATCTCCGATGTAAATGCCTACGTGGGATACGGTGCTGTTATTGCCACCAACGGTGTCAAAGAACACAAGATCTCCCGGAATTAGGTCAGCTTTAGCGACCTTCGTGCCTGCTTTCGATTGCGAGCCGGACGTACGCGGAAGCTCAATGCCTAGTTTTTCGAACACAAAGCCCGTAAAACCGGAGCAGTCAAAGCCTTTTGCTGTCGTTCCGCCGCTCTTGTACGGAGAACCAATAACATCATTAATAACTCCGTTCAGTTTGGAATCTGCGAACGCGCTGCCTGCTTGGAAAGCAAGTACGAGAACGAGTCCCAGAAGTAGTGCAGTAACCTTTTTCAAATTGTGAAACTCCTTCCAAGGCCGACGAGGTTAGCTGTGGGGTTCGGTTGAAGGCTCCCTATGATTCCTCAGGCGCTGCACAAATGATCAGACGTCGGAATCAATTCACCCAAAGTGGTTCCCCCGTTTCCCCATAGGGAATTAGGCTGTTTTTTATTGCTTTGAGAAATATTCGATTATTTTCAATGATCTCCTGCCTTTACTGGCAAATTCTAATAATTCTCATGTAACCTTTTGACTATTTGCTTCGTTTAATCGTTTTTTCTGTAATATAAACACAGGTATGTAGTGCTTTCAGACTAAAATTCACGGCTCAATTTCATTAATTATGTGGATTTGATGTAAAATATACCGATTTGTCCTGTTGCGGCCCTGTCGCGCAGGCCCGTCTTAAAGGCTATAAATGGCGGCAGGTTAACCTTTTGCAGCAAATATTAAAAAACTCTCATGCAAATAACCTCCGGCATTATCGGAGGTTATTTGCATGAGATAGAGGTCGAAAAAAGGACCGTTCATGAGAACGGCCTCTTGCAGGTTAAGCATGATTTACTTAGCGGTAATGATTTTCTCCGAAATAAGCTGCGGATCACTGTTCTTTTGTTCCATATAGAATCGAAGCTTGTATTTGCCGGCGTACTTAAAATCATAAGAAATAACCTTTGAGCTGAACCAAAAGGTGTCTTTCTCAAGGAACTCCTTGAAGTCGTCATCGGATTGGCTGCGGCTATCGATCGTCGTTTCTTTGTCATTTGGATCGACAAGGGTAACCTTGAACTCGGATAAGGCCACATTTAAATTATCGATTTGCGCTTGCACCAAAAACTTCTGGACGGTGCCTTTATCCACTTGGCCAAACATTGTGCGCTTCTCGTTCATTAGAAACATATGGACATTCGGTTTTTGAATGATGAGTTTCTTCTCACTGTTCTTCCATTGAATAAAAGCTTGCAGGGAATCACTGAGGGAACGGATATTAATGTATACCTTATCATCAACCATTAAAGCTTCTTCCGAGGAAGACTTGTTATTATATACAAATGTTACTTTCTGAAATAATTTGTCTGCTGCAACTAATGAACCGCCCGATAGGAGCAAGGCCATAGATATAATAATCAGTTTTTTACGCATCATGTATAGGTTTCCTCCACTAATGAATTTCTACCAATTATTTATACAGAGATGCCTTCATTTAGTTGCGGTTCTTTGAAAATAAAAAACCCCTCTTATCCCCAGCAAGCTGCGGGAGAGAGGGGGCTGCTGCCTCGTACTTATTTGGATTGCAGCAGCTCATATTGCGTCGCAATCGTCCATACCTTCATCAACGTGCGAACGAGGTGATACCCTTGATGGAGAATGAGCGCGAATAGGCCCGCCCAAAGCATGGATAAGCTAGTGACGACAAGCCCCGCTGCAGCTCCAATCCCCCACATAATGAGCGATATGGCGGCGTATACGAGGAAGTTTCGAAGCGCGTGCCATAAGGAGCGGAATATCCCTTCTCCCGAGGCTGCTCCCAGCTGCATGGCCAAAAATAACAGGTGAAGCACCGTGGCCCACACCAGCCATATGGCTGCCCCAGGCAGTACATTTTGCAATAGGTCGGGAATGGAGTTGCTCTCCAGAAGCGAATTGAGCGCGCGCGGGAGCAACCACCAAGCGGGAGCTAGGGAAAGAACGGATTCCATCCAGTATAGTAGAACCACAGGCTTCCAAGTTTTGCGGATCCCTTCCAAAAACCGTGTTCCTTCGTCGGCTCTTGTTTGGTTTAGCGAGTAGAAGAGCCCGGCATTGAATAAGGGCGTCAGCAGCATTCGGATGAGCAGGAGGCTGCCGAGCATCCAGACATAAGGGGAAATGAGATCGGTCTTGAACAGCTGGAACTGGGCTTCCGTAAGGAATAACTGAGCTGCCGTGTCGGAAGGATAGGCACTAGGATAACGGCGCAGCAGCGGCGTTACAACCGAATCAATGAAACGATAGAGAAAAAAGCCCCAAAGCAGCTGATAAAGAAATAATAAAATAACCAGATAAAAATGCTTCACCGTTAGCCGCCAGCCTTGCTTCAAATAGATCTTCATGGTTTATCGCTCCTTGAACGCAATTACTTACCAGCTAAGCGAACCGAGCAGCCCTTCGATCAGCTTGACGACACCTAGGCTCCATCTTGTCCGCTTTTCTTCAGGCAGTTGCGCCTGCATATAGTTGTTAATGAGCTTATTGTCGAGTACATTGCTGTAATTCGGGTCGACGACCGCCCACTCAAGCGGAGCGGTATGCACCTGCGTATATTGAATATGAGACTCATCAGCACTCCAAAGCTTGGTTACTTGGCTGCCGTCGGTGAACTGCATGACGACTTTGATCTCGCCGTTGTTGCCGCCGTTTTTCTTGACAAGGACGACCGATTCATAGAGCGAGTTTCCATCTTGCATGACGGGGCGCACATGGATCGACTCAATGGAGAAATCGGCCATTTGGTCGTCATATACATACTGACTGAAATAGTCATGCCATTTGGTCTTGGTGACTTGCTCTACCACGCGCTGGAAGTCTGAGCTGGATGGATGCTTGAACTTATACTTTTGGAAGTAGGTGCGCAATATCTTCTGCATCGTTCGGGAGCCAACCTGATTTTCGATGCCAATGAGTACCAGCTTTGCCCGCATATAAACATTCTCGGCATATTGCGAATGGCTGCCATAAGTCCAGGACGATTGCTTGAGCGGTGCTGGGTCAGTCATGTAACTGGCTTCCGTACGAAGGTTCGCTTCCAACCCGTAAGCGGTCTCCATCACTTTGTCCTCCGCATAGGAGGTGAAGCCCTCATCGAGCCAAGCTTCCTCGAACTCATTGGAGGCAACCATGCCGTACCAGTATTGGTGTCCAATCTCATGAACGACCGTCCGTTCCAGGTCATAGCCTGGATTATCTTTCTCGGCTGCGAATGCGGTAACGAGTGTAGGATATTCCATGCCTCCGGCACCGTTTGCCCCTTTTGGAGGCACCACGATAGAAAGCGTACTGTATGGATATTCTCCGTACCATTTCGCATAGCTCGATAGTGCTGATTTGGCAGCATGCATGTAACGGTCCTTAAGGGCGGCGTGTGCGGGGTCCAGATAAAGCTTTATGCGAACGCCGGGAATGCCGGTATCGGAGTAGGCGGTCTCTTCATACACAAAGTCCGGCGATGCCGACCATGCAAAGTCATGCACGTCATCAGCATAAAATTGGTAAACCTTCAGCTGGTCTTTCATTTCAATCTCTTTGGTCTGGAAGCCGGTGGCCGCAACCGTATACGCTTCCGGCACTTTGATCCGTACACTGTAAATGCCAAAATCGCTGTAAAATTCTGAGTTGCCATGATATTGATGTACGTTCCAGCCTTCAGCTGCCCGACCACGCGTGCCAGCGGTTTCATACACTGCAATTTTGGGAAACCACTGGCCTGCCATGACAAAATTCCCGGAATAGCCCATTCGTGCAAAGACTTCCGGAAGCTTCACCTCATAGCCCATATGAAGCGTGACAGATTTCCCTGGGGCCACAGGCTCCGGCAAGCGGATTTTCGCCAAGCTGAAGTCTTCGGCATTGCCGTCATCGGGTTGTACGTATTGCAGGCGTGGCAGCAGGCTCTCGCCGTTCAGCGTCTCCAGCGTCAGCAGCTTCATATAACCCTGGCTGTTAATGGTTGCTTTGTCTTGGCGAAGCTTTCCCCCGGATTCCTTCATAAAGGTCGTCTTGTCCGATTGGAAGGCATTCGGATAGAGGTGGAAATACAGCTCGGACACTGTTTTTTTGCCTGGATTTGTCCAGGTCACGGTCTGGTCGCCGTTTAATTGCTTCGCATCGTCCAGCAGGTGAACACTGATATGGTACTCAACGACGCGTTTGCTGAGCTCTTGCGGTTTTGGCGTCATAACCGTGTTCGGCTCTTGTACGACGGGTGGCTTGGCCGAATTTTGAGCAGGGGCAGACACTGGCTTGGCATTGGCGGCAGGGGTGAAGGCATAAGTATATTGGGATTGCCAAGCCGTCCCGAAGTCGTACCGCACAGACAATCCGAGCATGACGACTGCGAGTATTACGAGCAAAAATCTTTTGAAATAGCGTGGAGTCATTGAACGTTTCCCTCCCGTTGACAAGCATCTAAAGCATGTATATGTTTGCTTTTCAAGGATTATTAGCTAAAATGGAATTATTGTATGGGGAAGGTGTGAAGACGCATGACGGAAGAACAAGGACAGCCGGCTCAGCCGGAAAAGAAGGAAAAGAAATCACTGTCGCTCAATGTCGTGAGCAGCAAACAACATAAAGGCTTTGGAGCGGGTACGATCGATTTGAGCGCCGTTTCTTGTGTAATCATTGATGACGGCGTCGCTTATATCGATGTAGGCGCGATGCATGCGAAGAGCAAGGTGGAGCGCGGCATTAAATTTACGCCGAACAAAGAAGATACGCCGAACGGCCGCCAATGCTGGATCGTATGGGTAGCCGTCGACCGCAACGAGGAAGGCTCTTTCTATGCAGGAGCGACCGCGTGCGAGATGCTGATTGATTCGGAAGCGCGCCGCGGGTGGAAAATTCTACCCGATCACGTGAACAAGCTGGACCAATCGCTGAAGAGACGCTATAATCTGAGCGAGCTTGGCGAAGTGGAGAAGGGTGCTCTGCAAAAGCTGTTGGTTGAGCATAACCTAGAGTGGTGGGACCGCTCGCCTGAAGAGCTTAAGCAAGCCTTAAGCGTGTAGCCTTTGGATTTGACTCCGGCAGGAGCCTATAGAAAAGAAAATAGTAGATGAGAACCTCATCGTTCGTATTCTTTTTACGAATGATGGGGTTTTGCGCGTTGATTGGGTGTTGTTTCGAGCTTGCGAAAAATATTTTTGGGATAGGTGCAGGGGAAAAGGGACGAGCACACGTCTATTAGGTTGGGAAGGAGGGGAGCGACATTCAAGAAGAGGATTGGATCAGAGCGGTACAGAAGGGCGGGCCCGAGCATTATGGCCCTTTCGTAACGGCCTATGGTCCTTATATATATAGAACGGTCTTCGCAGTGCTGCGTTCGCCGCATGACGCGGAGGATATTACTCAGGAAGTGCTGCTGCAAATTTATCGCTCCCTTCCGGATTGCCGTTTGGAAGGGCTGAAGACGTGGATCTACCGCATAGCCGTCAATCGAGCCATTGATTTCAAGCGAAGCAAAGCGCGGCGACCAGAGGAGCTGGCTGATAGTGAGGCGATGTCGGAAAAGCTGCAGGAAGAATTTGCGGCTAACCCAGCGGCTGAACTGATTGCGATCGAGCAGGCAGATCGGCGGCAGATTCGCGAGCGGGTGGATGAAATGCCGAATAACTATCGCGAGGTTGTCGTTGCTTATTATATGGAAGACAAGTCGTATGAGCAGATTTCTCTTGAAACGGGACTGGAGCGCAAAAGCGTGGAGTCCAGGCTTTACCGAGCTAGAAACTGGATGAAGCGCCATTGGCGGAGGGAGGATTTTGAATGAGGAATGATCATGTGTCACCGGTCCAAATGCTTGCTTACGTGAAGGATCAGCTGCCTGAGGCTGACCGGGAGCAAGTGGAGCGGGAGCTGACGGCTTGTGACGAATGCTTGCAATTGTTTATTGGTATGATGGAATCGGCCGAAAATGAGCTGTTGTCTTCGCAGCCTGACTTTGCGCAGATGGAGAGACGAGTTGTCGCACAGCTTATAAGCGAGCAAGAGCTGCTTGAGCAAGTAGGTGAAGAGGAGGCAGCAGGTCAGGTGCCTCGGAAAAATCCTGCCCGCCTGCGTTCGTGGCTTCAGCACCCGGTTACGCACTATACGATCGCAGCTTCTATTACGCTGATGCTGCTTGCCAGCGGAACCTTTGCTTCCTTCTCTCAGAAGCTGGCGCAGCTTGATTTGATTGAAAGTGAGCAGGCAGCGGTACCAGTGCCGACAGTTGGCAGGCCTTCGATATCGTGGTCGGACAAAATTGTTGATCAAACCGGATCATGGCTGGACGGTCTGAAGGCGTCCCGCTTTAAATAAATGAAAATCGGAGAGGAATGAACCGACGATGAATAAAAGCCCTTTAGTGGCATTTCTGCTTTCCTTTATTCCAGGCGCAGGACACGCCTATATAGGAAGGCCGTTCCGTACCATTTTGTACGGAGGGGCATTCTTTGGTCCCATAGCCTTATTACTATTAATATCGATATTTAGTGGCTATGTTGAGGATGGACTTGTCTTTTTCCTGCTCTTTGTAGCAGCTATCTCGGGTATTATCAACATGGTTGATATGGTTTTTACTTTGCTGTTAGGGAAAAATTTGAACTCCTATCCTAATCAGCATCACCCATTCGACCAGCCGCCAGACCATTTTGGCCCAGGCTTTGTGCCTTTGCAGATGGAGCATCAGCGTGAAAAAACAAGAACGATTATGTTCTCGCTTGTACCTGGTCTTGGACATATGAGTCTTGGATTAATGCAGCGCGGCATTACCATTCTCATTTCCTTTATTGGATGGATGGCGATTGTTATCTTCTTGAGCGCGATCATTCATCGTGCTGAGATGCTTGTCTTTTTGTTTGTGCTGCCTGTGATTTGGATCTACAGCATGTTTGATGTGATCAGTCAGCTCCACGCCAAGCAGCGCGGTGAGCGGCTTGAGGACCGGGCTATCTTTGAGGACATGGAAACGTTTATCGGCTCCGGGAAAAAAAGCAAGGTACTGGCTATCGCTTTATCCATATTCCCAGGCGCAGGCCATCTGTATTTGGGCTTGCAGAAGAGAGGCCTGCAATTAATGGGCGGCTTTCTCCTGGCTATCTTCATTTTGGATAATATGCGCTTATCCCTGTTCTTTTTTCTGCTGCCGCTGTTTTGGTGCTTTGCCTTTTTTGATGCGGTGCAGCAGACCTCCCGTTACGAGAATCAGACGCTTACCGATGAACCTGTATTGACGCAGCTGGTTCCCTATCAGCGCTGGTTTGGCATTGGATTGCTTGGTTTTGGAGTTTATTACTTGCTGGACCGGGTTGCGGCCGAGGTCACTTCGCATTTTTCCAGGGAGCTTTACTCCCAGTACATGCAGGTCAAATATATGATTCCAACAGCGGTTGTCGCTTTTATTATGATTATTGTCGGTTTACGGCTGGCCTTTGGAAGCCAATCGCCAGTGGGAGAGAGAAGGGGCAAACCTCCAGAATTGCCCCCAACACTCTTAGCGAAGCGTGAGGAGGAGCCTCGTTGAACAATACCAGTATGACTAGCATGGCAGATAACCGTCCGCTTGTTGTGAGGACCTGGCGTGTGGGCTCCATATCGATGGGCATTACGCTGCTTCTTATCGGCACCGCGCTTGCGGTATCGCTTTGGCAGGATTTTAATGCTTACGAGGTGCTTTTATGGGTCGCACCCATTGTTTTCATCATGCTGGGTCTAGAGCTGCTGTTGTATTTGAAGTTTTCAAAAAGCGAAAAGGCGATTGTGCGCTACGATTGGCTAAGCGTTTTCTTTGTTGGGGTCATAGGTATGGCCAGTCTTGGGCTTGCTTTCTTAATGTCAACGGGGTTATACGATGAGCTGCAAAGAGAACTGAAGATGACGCAGCGTTCCGCTTTTATCGAGACGAAGGCAGTGAAGGTGCCTGCTGGCATTGAGCAGATTATCGTACATTCGCTCTCACAGGTGAAGATTTCCGAAGCGGATACGCAGGAGCTGCAGCTGCTCGGCCAAATTCGTTATTGGTCACCGGACAAGCTGGAGCGGCAGGATAATCGCATGATGAAAACTGAAATCGTAGGCTCTACGATGTATGTGATGATTGGCTCGCCTGATTATAGAGATGGAGGTTTCGTCTCGGATCGGATAGAGATGCAGTTGACGCTGTCCGTGCCTAAAGGCCTCAAGGTCAATTTTGCTGATTTCTAGATTTCAGAGCCCGATATTAAGTAAAGAGGCTTTCCCCAACCAATCGGAACGAACCACGATTGATTTGAGGAAAGCCTCTTTTACATATCATTTGCTTATGCAGCGCTGTTGATCGTTACTGTTGAAGTAGCCGAATCCCATTTCGTTTCCTTATTTAAGCTGTCGGCAATAAAACGAACGGGTACGACTGTTCTTGCATTTAAGATCGTTGGCGCGGCCTCTAGGGTAACCGCCACTCCGTTTACGTAAGCTGTACTGCTTCCGATGGTCAGCACAATGGTGCGATCATCCTTGATCGCCGTAATCGTTTTGGCTGCATTGTCCCATTTCAGCTCAGCCCCCAAAGCCTCGAAAATTCTTCTAAAGGGCACCAGCACCCTTCCACTGCGGATCAAGGGTTCTTGTTGGCTGAAGTTGACTTTGGTGCCGTCGAGTATGACGGAAATCTCTTGATCAGTCGGCAAAGCTGTAACCGTCAGGTCCAACTGCGTTTGCAGGTTATTTAGCCTGTTCAGCGCAAACGTCATTAATGAGCCAGCGGCCATGCTTCCCATGCCCTGTCCCTGTCCTTGTCCTGCTCCGCCGCCATTTGCTCCAGGGGCCGTTGTACCGTTAGGTGGTTCAGTAGGCTGTTGAGCATCGTCTGGACGCGCAGGGCCGTTGCCTTCCGTCCATGTTGGAGGAGCCTGGCCATCGGCAGGCGCGCTGCCGCCCATGCTTCCTTCATTGCTGTCTTCAACAGCGGAATAAGCGATATTCGATTCGAACTGTTCCATCGTATAAAACTTGGTGGGATCGGCTTGTACACTTGGTCTAATGATATCAGAAAGCTCCGTGATCCGGTTTTCGACGCCTTCCAAATAGTCTACGAGCTCGGTGACGTAAGTCAAGTATTGCTCTTTATATTCATCAACCTTCAGCAAGTTATTGATCAAGGGTACACTTTCCATGTTAATGCCTAGCACAGGCACATCCACGGATGCGGTTGCTGCATTTGTATTAACTGTGCTGCCTGTTGCCGCAGAGGTACCTAGACCACCTCCAGAATAGCCGTTAAAAGACATATTAAAATCCCATGGCAGTACAGAATATTTGCCGCTCGCATCGCCGTACAGCATAAAGTTATGTCCCTTATCGCCGTTATAGCTGTCATAGTTGCCTAGCACGGCGTTAGCCGCGATATATTTTAAGGCGGTGCTTACATCAAGGACATTTTCAATGTCGCCCTTCTCGCCTTCAGGCATAGCGTTTAATACGCTGATGAATTTTTTGAGCGAGGCTTTCTCATCCTCCGTGCCTAATTCGTAAGTAAGGGATTCATATTCGCTGTTCTCTGCATATTGGAGGTAGCTTTTCTCATCCGTATCGTAGAGCACGCCATCTTCATAGTCCTCTCCGAAATTTCTTTCCATATAGCTATCATCAATAGCTTCTACACCTATATAAAAGCCGTACAATTCCCCGTTAATATAGAGATTGGTGAATACCGTCAGTGGAGCGTCAAGTCCGATTGCGCGCAAAGCCTCATAATGCAGGTACTCGCGCAGGAACGATGGGTCGGCGTAGCTGTTGTTTAGCACCATTTTGTCCAGACCGAGCAAGGTTTGTGATTTATCGTATTTATCAAACTTCAATCGGAAGCTGTAACGATCGGAGTCGGTCATACTTGCAACAGCTTTGAGTGTCAGGTTTCCCTTAGTTGAGAAGCCGACGTTATTGACCACATTGCCGTCTACCTCAACGGTAACGTTTTTATACTCTTTGTCGAGAGGGCTCTCCAATATGCTCTTCCAATCCTCGTCGCCAATCGTCACATTAACATCAATAATTTGGTCTCCCTCAAATAGGGATTCGTAAGGCTGGGCTACCCCTTGTTCTGCGGCCCATGCGGTAGAGCCGCTGCTTGCTGTGCTGAATGTGAAGGGGACTGCTGCAATCATGAGCGCTAATGCGGAAACGGTACATTTTTTAAGTAGACGATGAACTATCATGTGTTGATTATTCCTCCTTGTTGATCAGATTTAAATCCTTCATTCAGTCTAATTGTTGGAAGTTAGCTTAACCTTAATGGAAATTGAAAGTTCACTGAATGTATGCCCGTTAGCTAAAATGAGGAAGTATGAACGCTCTTGAGGTGAGGCTAGGGCTATTAATTCACAAAAATAAAAGCCTTCAAAACCGCATCTACGCGGTTTTGAAGGCTTTATCTAGTACTAAAAGTACGGAATGGATTGCTTAGCAAAGTGTGACAGAGCTGCTATAAGGGTTATTAAACTTATAGATGAGCGGGAGGCTTTAAGCAATTCATCACTTGATCTAGTGGGGCGAGCAGCCGATAAGAGCCGCGAAGCGGAACATAACCAAGCTTGCGATTGATGCTGAGGATGGGCTGGTTGGTTGAGTCATTATCTGTTCGAATATACGCAGCTTGTTGGCTTATCGCCAGTTGTATAGCTTTTATTTTAAGCGCTAATGCGACTTTCTTGCCCCGATAGGCTGGGCTTACGCCAGTATATTCGTGATACATGCCATTGGTTTGCTGATTATGCAGGACATTCGTTACCCCGATATAGGAATCGCCGTCTGCTGCTATGATGACACGCTCGGGGGCATAGCCATCCACCCTCAAATACCATTTGAGCCATTCGGAGAATTCAGGCACCTCACCGAGGAATCCTGGAATATCGACCAAGGTTTCCTTATAGAGTTCGTATAGCTTGTGCTCGCTCTCCTCACCAGGAGCATCTGCCAGCGTTAGAAAACGCAAGCTGCCAATCTCAGGCATAACGGGAATCTCATAGAGATGATTCAGTTGCAGCATGGATTGGAAAGCATGCCTTTCTGTAACAAATCCCCGGTTTTTGGCAAAACGAACCGACGCTGGCTGATCATCCCATGCTTCAGTAATCAGAGTGGAGGCTCCAATTTGTAAAGCCCACTGTCCAATTTTCTGAAGCAAAAGCTGTCCGATTCCCTGAGTGCGGTAAGTCTCCTTCACAACGAGCGTATTGCAGAGATATCCAGGCTCTGTCCAAGGCGCTCTCCATGACCAGGCATAACCTGCGATTTCCCCTCGGGCAGTCACGGCAACCTTACGTTCCCGGTCATAACCAGCGAGCAGGCCGTTATCGTCCATATAAGTGTGTCCTACTTCATAGAGCTTTTGGTCAGCCTCAAGGAGGCTTTGCGCGGTAGTTGGCTCCGACCATACCTGATTGAGCAGCTCTGCTAGCTGTTCGTAGTCATCCGGCAGCTGGAGCGAACGAATTGTAATTGACATCGTTGACACCTCTTTATCCTTGAACTGTAACTATATCCTGATTATGACATGCAGTAGGAAGGAATTGGAAGGTAGAGTTTGGCTATAGCTAACAAAGCCCAAGCATTGGAATTTGGCTAATTCGAAGCCCGTTATCTAAAGAGCGGTTCGTTTTTCTAGATTCTGGATGATCAACATGAGAGTTAACATAGCCGAAAAAAAGAGGCAGAACCCTAGTAGATTGCTCTACTAAAGGTTCTGCCTCAAGTTGCAGGCTGAAGCCATAAGCTATGGCTGCTGCTTATG
Organism: Paenibacillus luteus; assembly: GCF_006542765.1. Taxonomy (GTDB): domain Bacteria; phylum Bacillota; class Bacilli; order Paenibacillales; family Paenibacillaceae; genus Pristimantibacillus; species Pristimantibacillus luteus. The sequence goes on along the minus strand of NZ_SKCD01000025.1, from coordinate 38,151 downwards.
AAGCAACAGCGTTGTAAGTCATGATCCAGATGGATCCGGCGACGATTGTCAGCAAGATGACGAGGCCGAATATAAGCGCCATAAGATTGAAGCGAGGCTTCTCTTCATCACGGATATGCATGAAGAAGATAAGCTGAACGGCGAACTGCAGAATCGCCATAATAAGAATGAGCACAGTTGTAGCCGTCTTGCTTAGCATATCATTCATGACGACAACAAGTGGAATGATTGTCAGGATGATGGAGAAGAGGAAGCCGATGACGTAGGACTTCATCGATCCGCCGTGTGCGTTATGCGCATTCGCGTTATGATTTTCCATCCTACATCACCCCCATCAAGTAAACGATTGAGAATACAAAAATCCATACGACGTCCAAGAAATGCCAGTACAAGCTGATGATGCTGACTTTGCGCTTCGTCACAGGCGTGATGCCTCGGCGGCTAAGCTGCAGGATCAATGCGACCATCCAGACAAGACCAACGGAAACGTGAAGTCCGTGTGTGCCGACGAGTACGAAGAAGGCTGACCAGTATGCGCTGGTTCCGATATTTGCGCCTTCATGTACCAAGTGCATGAACTCATTAACTTCAAGAAAAACGAAGGATGCGCCAAGCACAGCCGTTATGGCGAGCCACAGAATAAGTCCGCGCTTGTTGCCCTTGTTCATTTCAAGAACGGCGATACCGCTCGTGAAGCTGCTCGTAAGCAGGATGAAGGTCGAAATAATAATACCGTTCATCTCTAACAGCTCTGCACCTGTCGGCCCTCCGTCTGTGTTGAGACGGAGAACGACATAGGTTGCAAATAACGTACCGAATAAAATAACGTCTGTTATAAGAAATAGCCAGAAGCCAAATGTTTTTAATGATTCTTGATCATGATGGTCATCATGGTGACCGCCGCCGTGACCGGCTCCGTGTCCGCCATGCGCCCCTGCCGGGGTAGAAACTGCATGTGCCATTATTTTGTCCCCCTTAAAGCGGCTTCCGTACGTTCAATCTCATCCACGGGAATGTAATAGTCGGTATCGTAGGAGAAAGAACGAACAAGCATACATATGGCTACGCCGATCAGACCCGGAATGGCCATCCACAGCCAATCCCATACGAAGCCAAAGCCTGCGGTAAACCAGCAGAGCGACATAATGAACGGGATACCGGAGTTTTTCGGCATATGAATCGGCTCAAGCGGTACCAAAGGCTTGGCAGGCTGGCCGTTTGCAATGCGTTGTTTCTCTTCCCACCACTCGTCCTGGCTTGTCACTTGCGGCAAGCGCGCGAAATTGTATAGTGGTGCTGGCGATGGAATCGACCATTCTAGCGTACGGCCATCCCATGCATCGCCGTCTTTTTCTTTCTTGTAGAACTTGATGCTGTGCGCGATTTGCCACACTTGGAAAATAAACGCGATACCCATCAAGAATGCACCGACCGTCGATACGACGTTAAGCGGCTGCCAGCCCATATCGAAGTCGTAGGCGTTGAAGCGGCGCGTCATACCCATTAGGCCAAGTGCGTATTGCGGCATGAAGCAGACGTAGAAACCAATGTTCCAGAACCAGAATGCCCATTTGCCAAGGCCTTCATGCAAGCGGAAGCCGAACATTTTTGGCCACCAGTAGTAAAGGCCAGCGAAATAACCGAACACAACGCCGCCGATCAGTACCTGATGGAAATGCGCAATCAGGAAGTAACTGTTATGGAACTGGAAGTCAGCAGGCGCAACCGACAGGAGCACCCCGGTCATGCCTCCGACGACAAAGCATGGGATGAACGCGATCGTCCACATCATCGGCGTCGTAAACTTGATCCGGCCTCGATACATGGTAAAGAGCCAGTTGAACACCTTGACCCCGGTCGGTATCGCAATAAGCATCGTCGTTAAGGCGAAGAATGCATTGACGTTGGCGCCGGAGCCCATCGTGAAGAAGTGATGCGCCCAAGTAAAGAATGAGAAGAAGCTGATGGACATAAGGGCGAATACCATCGACTTGTAACCGAACAGTTTTTTCTTCGAGAACGCGGATACGACCTCGGAGAATATCCCGAACGCGGGCAAAATAACGATATAGACCTCGGGATGTCCCCACATCCAGATGAGGTTTATATACATCATCGGATTACCGCCGCCGTCGAGCGTAAAGAAATGCGCGCCCAGATAGCGGTCAATGAATAACAGGAACAAAGTAACGGTCAAAATAGGAAATGCGAACATAATCGTGATACATGACGATAGTACCGACCAAACGAACATCGGCATTTGCATCAGCTTCATGCCTGGTGCACGCATTTTTAGAATCGTAACGACAAAGTTGATCCCTGTTGCCAAGGAGCCGATACCGGAAATTTGAATTCCCCAAATATAGAAGTCCTGCCCAAGGCCCGGACTGCCTGATAGCTCGGAGAGCGGCGGATAAGCCAGCCAACCTGCATCGGGAGAACCACCAATAATAAATGAAACGTTAAACAGCATGGCCCCGAAGAAGAACATCCAGAAGCTAAGGGAGTTCAGGAAGGGGAAGGCAACGTCGCGCGCGCCGATTTGCAGCGGAACGACGATATTGAATAGTCCGAACATAAGCGGCATGGCCATGAACAAGATCATAATTACGCCATGCGTGGTAAATATCTGGTTATAGTGTTCCGGGACTAGAAATTCAAGCTCCGGAGCGGCGAGCTGTACCCGCATGAGCAGCGCATCGACGCCACCGCGGAATAGCATAAGAATAGAAGCGATAATATACATGATGCCGATTTTTTTGTGATCGACGCTAGTCAGCCATTCGGTCCAAAGCCAACGCCATTTCTTGAAAAAGGTGAGCACGAATATAATCGCGACCATCGACAACCCGATGGATACCTGAGCCCCTAAAATAAGCGGATCGCCAGTAACGAAAAATTCGGATGCGAATTCTTTAATTTTGTCTAACATGAGGGGTCCTCCTAAAAGTTTGTGGAACAAACTCGCTTCAAAAGCCTTCGCTTGTTAATGGGCTAATGACCCGCATGGTTATGAGCATTAGAGTTCGTAATGCTGGCCGTGTGATCATGTGACTCAGTCGTATCCGCAGGAGTCGCTTCTCCATCAGTAGCTGCTGCCGGCTCAGTTGTACCGCCGCCATGATTCTGATGAGCGCCGCCGTCGCCGTTCACATATTGCGTTACGATTTTATTGAATAATCCTTCTGGGAAGCTGGAGAACAATTGCACGTCAGACGTGCCCGGCTCAGTCAACTGCTCAAAGCCTTCCATGGTGAGCGCAGGAGACGTTGCTTTGACCTCTGCAACCCATGCTTTGTATTCTTCCTCAGAGGTTGCATCGACCTTAAAGGTCATTTTCGCAAAATCTTTACCGGTAAAGTTTGCGCCAGAGCCGTAATAGCTGCCTTGCTCATCTGCTTGCAGGTACAAGGTCATGGCCATTCCTGACATGGAGTAGATTTGACCGCCGAGTTGCGGAACCCAGAAAGAGTTCATAGCTGTATCGGATGTTAATTGGAACTTCACAGGCACATCTTCCGGAATCTTAATGTAGTTGACCGTCGCGATATCCTCATCAGGATATTTGAACAGCCATTTCCAGTCGAGCGAAGTTACTTGGATTGTAATCGGCGCCTTAGCCGACTCAATCGGCTTGGAGGGCTCAAGTGCATACGTGTATTTAACAGTGACGATTGCCAGGATCAGAATCGCAACAATCGGAATGCTCCACCAAGTAATCTCTAGCTTCGTGCTATGCTCCCAGTTGGGTTTATAGGAAGCCGTGCTGCCTTTTTTATCGCGGTATCGCCAGACAATGACTGCTGTCATGATGAGTACAGGCACGATGATAACCGCACATAAAATGGTTGAAAAATAAATCAAATCTTTCTGAGACTCGCCGATTGGCCCTTTCGGATCGAGCACAATGAATTGCTCGCCGCAGCCGGAAAGCATAACGGCCATTAGCATAATAAGAACGGGTGTCAGCATACGAAGATACGGTCTCATCATCAGTTCAACTCCTCAAATATTACTGCTTACGACTACAATAGCAGATACTTCGACGAATAACTGCGGGGTTAACAATTACGTCAAGAATTCGTCTTTTTTCTGTAATAGAAAGTTCACGGCTTAGACAACTGTTACATTTAGGAACTTCAATTTTTGGATTCTTCTTCTAATAGTTACCCATTGATAATGAATTTGCTTCACTACAAGGAAGGGAAGGGCTTGTCTACACTTCAAATATAGGAAGCTATCCTTAGGCTATACATTCTCTATGCTTCACGGAATGAAATGCGCCGCGCCGTCAAAGGACAGCGACAGCCGCATAAGAAAATAGACAGCCCCGTCCAGGTCAATGACCATTTAGGGCTGTCTATTTGCTTCTGAAAATGAAATTGCTGTTTAAAGTCTAAAGGTCACTTTGATCGTTTGACAGCTGATCTTGAACACGGCGTGCGTGGACAAGCCCGATCGCTGTGCCGATGACATAAATATGAACGCTGCCGATTAGGAACCCGATGCCAACCATAAGGCCGACATTTTGATCGCTGAAATGGCTTAAATTAACTAGACTGAGCAGAACGCCGATCGCAAGGACGACCCAAGCGATAGCGGTCATTGCCTTGACAAGACGCTTGACATCTGATTTTAAAGGTTGAACTTGGCTAATTGTTGCTGTTTTCGTTGTCATATTGAACACTCCCGGTCAGTTGTAAGTGTTTTCTTATGTTTACTATACCACAACTTCAAGCTTTTGTTCAAAGAAAATTCACTTTTTGATCATAAATCGGACAAAATTGTGCGAAGGCCTTTGCGAATGGCTATCCGATGTCTACAATCTAATATCGACCGACGGCGATGAGTCGTCCTGTTAGTCTGTCCACCAACGCTTCAAGTCACTCCACCAGGAGCGTCGTCCCGCTGCTTTGGCTCCGTCTTTGGTCTCACCGCTATCTTCTGCGGACGCAGGCTCGCCGCAAACTTCGGTTGGCTCGGTTCCGGCAAGGAAGGATTCCAGCTTTCTGTTCGGACAGCTGCCTTCAGCAAGCTTGCCGCTTGTCGGATCGATATATACATTTACCACACCTTCAGGAATTGGAAACATCTTTGGTGGAACCGCAGCTAGCGCGCCCTCTATAAATTTGGCGAAGATCGGTGCGGCGCGGTAAGCTTCTGCGACGGTAAGTTTTCGGTCCTTGTCATAGCCTACCCATACGGCTGTCGCAAGCTCGGGCGTGTAACCGACCAACCAAGCATCCGTTGGCGTTGTACCCGTTTTACCGGCGACCGGGCGCTTAATAATAGAAGATACTCGGAATGCGGTGCCGCCTTCCTCAAATACACTCTCCATTAAACTGGTCATCACATAAGCCTCAGCTGAGGTTAACGATTGTTCGGATTTTCGTTCCGCTTCATATAATATTTGACCTTTGCGGTCTTCGATCCGCAAGATCGCAATGGGCTCGACATGGATACCTCCGTTTGCAAACGTACCGAACGCCGATGCCATCTCAAATGGGCTGATCGGGAAGGTGCCAAGCGCAAGAGACGGAACCGGCTTCATGGGGCTATCTATGCCAAGCTTCTTGGCTGTCTCAATAACTTTGTCCGCACCGACGGTCATGATGGTGTTCACGGCATAAATATTGTCTGAGCTCGCTATCGCTTGGCGCATGCCAATCAGCTCATTTAAGTATTTATCTCCGTAATTATGCGGTTCATAGTTTTTGCGTCCTTCATCGTAAGTAAATACGGTAGGCTCGCTCTTAAAGCGGGATACTGGCGTCATGAAGCCACTTTGCAGAGCCGTCAGGTACAAGATCGGCTTAAAGGATGAGCCAGGCTGGCGCGTCTTGGCAAATACGCGGTTATACTGGTTCTTCTTGTAATCTCTGCCGCCCACCATCGCTTTAATATACCCATTGCGAGGATCAATGGCGATTAGCGCCGCCTGCTGCTCTGAACTCTCGGGGATGCCTTCGGCAAGCACCTCTTCCGCTTTCGACTGGGCAGTAGGATCAAGCGTGGTATAGATGGTGATGCCGCCCTCATTCAGCAACTGCTCATTTATGCCAAGCTTGTCCACGGCGACATAACGAATATAATCCCGGAAATAAGGGGCGAAGCCCTCTTGTTCACCGGAACCCAGCGATTGAAAATGAAGAACCTCTGCATAAGCCGCATCCGCCTGCTCAGCCGTGATGGAGCCGCCCTCCAGCATAGCTTGCAAAATCGTTAGCTGGCGGTCCTTTGCATTTTTCATATTCAAATAAGGGGAATAATATTTAGGTCCCTTCGGAATGCCGGCCAGCATGGCGCTTTCAGCCAAGGAAAGCTCGGAAGCATGTTTGTTGAAATACATCATGGCTGCGGCTTCAATACCATAGGAGCCATGACCGTAATAAATTTGATTGAGGTACATGCCAAGAATCTCGTCTTTGGAATAGCGCATCTCGAGCTGAACGGTATACATGGCTTCCTTGATCTTGCGCTGCCAGGTTCGCTCATGTGTCAGATAAAGATTGCGTGCGAGCTGCTGCGTGAGCGTACTTGCTCCTTGGCGTGCCGAGAAGCTTTGAACATTTACCATAACGGCGCGTGCCATACCCTTCATATCAAATCCGCGATGATCATAAAAGCGTCGATCTTCAATAGCGATGGTGGCTTCGATGACATGATGGGAAATGTCTGAGAGCTGTACCGAACGACGGTTTTCTCCTGCATGGAACGTATCAATGACGTTGCCTTGCAAATCGACCATTTGCGAGGTTTGGCTAATGGCGGCTACAGGCAGCGATTGTGTACGCAGGTAGATGAGCGTACCTGCCATCACCAGCAAAAATATTATAATGGTAGCAGCGCCCCATCGCAGCCAATTTTTCATTTTCAACAAGTAGGGGAGGAACCGCTCCGCGAGTATAGGGAAGACGGGTTGGCGGCGCGGTTTCCCTTGCCGTTTGGAAGACTTATTCATGGAGCAGGCTCCCTTCGATGCATAGCTTCACTTTTCCTTAGTATGGAAAAACAAAGAGCAGCCTATTCATTAGCCAAGCGCATTCGTATAAATATTTGTTTGATTCTGTTAAAAAATAGAACTTAAACGAAGAGAAAGAAGCCAGCCAGCGCTATGGTCTGGTTTTTTTGTTGTGTCAGCATGTATCTGTCCGTAATTCTTGTCCCCCCTAGGCGAGGTCAAAATAATGCACGAAAACGCGTATGAAACCTATACCGTCATGTAGGAAGCCGGTTGCTACAATAAATATGAAGCAAGAAACACTACGGTGCGATTCATGGGAACAGGGATACGCGGACCGAAAAGAGGATGGTATACATGGAGACTTATTTAATGAAACAAAGAGAAATTTTGCTGGATGAATCCTACGACGTCATCGTCGTCGGCGGTGGCCCGGCAGGATGCACAGCAGCGGCAGCCGCTGCTCGGGAAGGTGCGCGCACGTTGTTAATCGAAGGCACGGGCAGCCTTGGCGGCATGGGAACTTCCGGCCTTGTCCCAGCATGGTGCCCATTCTCTGATAAGGAGAAGATGGTCTACCGCGGTCTTGCCGCTCGCGTCTTCGAAACCTTGAAGGCTCAGATGCCTCATGTCAGGACGGATGCGATGGACTGGGTTCCAATCGATCCCGAGAAGCTCAAAGTTGTGTATGACGATCTCGTCACAGAGGCCGGCGCTGATGTGCTATTCCTGACCTCGCTAGCGCAAGTGGAGACGGATGACGAAGGCAATATCACGGCACTGGTCGTGCTCAACAAGAGCGGATTGCAGGCATTCCTCGCGGCGGTTTATATCGATTGCACAGGTGATGGTGATGTCGCGGCCTGGGCAGGCGCCGAGTACCACAAGGGAGACGAGGTGACGGGCGAACTTCAGCCTGCCACACATTGCTTCATTCTTGGCAACGTGGACGAGTATGCTTATTTGAACGGGCAAATGCTCTACGCCGGCAATCCGCTAAGCCCAATTCACGAAGTCGTCAAATCGGGGAATTATCCATTGATTCCGGATACCCATTTGTGCAACAATCTCGTCGCGCCGCGCGCGGTCGGTTTCAACGCCGGCCATCTCTGGGGTGTTGATAACACGGATTCGCAATCGGTGTCCCGTGCGCTGATTCAGGGGCGTCGCATGGCTGCCGCTTACCGGGATATGCTGGCTGCTGAGCATCCGGCTGGCTTTAGCAACGCCTACATTATGAGTACGGGGACATTGATGGGAACGCGCGAATCACGCCGCATTACCGGCGACTATATTCTTACGGTAGAAGATTACGTCGAGCGCAGAAGCTTTGAGGATGAGATTTGCCGCAATAGCTATTTCATCGACGTCCACGGTACGGAGAAAGAACAGAAGAGTGGCAATACGCCTAGCATCGAACTTTACGGTCCGGGCGAGTCGCACGGCATTCCCTACCGTTGCCTCACACCGCGCGGACTGCGCAACGTGCTCGTAGCCGGTCGTTCGATCTCTTGCGAGCGCAAGGTGCTTGGCAGTGTGCGTGTTATGCCGGTATGCCTGGCGATGGGCGAGGCAGCAGGCATCGCAGCAGCGCTGGCGGCTTCGGGCAATCAAGGGGATGTTCATAAGGTTGACGTACATGTCCTGAGAGACCGTTTGCGCGAAGAAGGTGCTTATCTGCCAGCATATCCAGCTGAGACAGCTCCATCTTCTATAGCTTAAACAGAAACAAGAGCTGTTTCGAAGTGCTACCACGATTGCTTTTGCTTGTATTTAACGATAGGAAGGGAGTATCCAATGATAAACGAACAAGCCGAACTTCGAAAAGCGGCATCCGTACCCCCAAAAGCCTATTGGAACCGCAAGCGGCGTGAGACGCTTGCCGGCTGGCTTTTCATTGCTCCCGAGGCGCTCGGCATGCTGTTGCTGGCGGTGTTTCCACTCGGATTCAGCCTGTTCCTGAGCCTAACGGAATGGAATCTCGTCGGCGGTCTGTCTGCCATTAACTATATTGGGTTAGACAATTTTATTGAGCTGTTTCGAGATCATTTATTCCTTCGTGCCCTGAAAAATAATTTGCTGTTCGCGCTCGGTACAGTACCGATAACGATGCTGCTGGGCGTTATTATGGCGGCGCTGATTCATAAGAAGCTATATGCCAAGAGCTATTTTAAAGTTGCATTTTTCGTACCTTATATTTGTTCCACTGTCGCGGTCGCAGCCGTCTGGTCGGCACTGTATCACCCGTCGAAGGGACCGCTGAACCAGTTTCTTGTGCAGCTTGGTCTGTCCGATCCACCGCGCTGGCTTGTCGATACGAGCTTCTCGCTGATTGCGATCATGATTATCTATATTTGGCAGCTAATCGGGTATCAGATCATTATCTTCTTGGCGGGCATGATGAATATACCGGATGAGCTGTACGAGGCCGCGAGAATAGACGGAGCGGACGGCACCCAGCAGTTTAGACTGATCACCCTGCCGCTGCTAGCGCCTACAACCTTCTTCTTGGCAATAACGAGCACGATCTCTTCCTTCAAAGTGTTCGACATGATTAAGTTCCTAACCAATGGCGGTCCCGTTCACTCCAGTACGGTCATCGTGTATCAAATTTACGAGGAAGGCTTCAAGAATTTCAGAATGGGTTATGCTTCGGCGATGTCATGGATGCTGTTCCTGCTCATTCTCCTCGTCACCTCGATTACCTGGATGTCGCAAAGCAAGAAGGTTCATGCTTGACCTATTGAGACTTAATGGAGGCCCGCTGTGATGAAAAAAGTACAAGTAAGCAACCTATTGTTAACGCTGCTCTTTGCAGCGCTCTCCATATTTTTTCTATTACCGCTGTTCTGGATGCTGTCAGCCGCCTCCAAGACGGAACTGGACGTTTGGACGTTTCCGATTCAATGGATTCCGGACCAATGGAACTTTGTCCAGAACTTCAAGGCGGTCTGGATGGGGGATGTGTCTTTCAGCCTGTTTTATATGAATTCATTGAAAATTAGTATTCTGTCTACAATCGGCACGATTCTGGTCTGTTCGATGGCTGGGTATGCGCTCGCCAAGCTGAATTTTAAGGGAAAAGGCTTGCTTTTTAGCTTGATGATGGCCTTTATGATGATTCCCGAGCAGGCGACCCTCGTTCCGCGCTATATTATGATTAAAGAGATGGGGCTGTACGACACACATACCTCACTTATCTTGCTCGGACTCTTCTCCAGCTACTTTACGTTTCTGCTGCGTCAGTTCATGCTTGGCATCCATAGCGATATGCTCGAGGCCGCTGAATTAGACGGCGCTGGATTCTTTCGTGTCTTCTGGAGTGTTGTCCTTCCGCTAAGCCAGCCTATTCTGGCGACCGTGGGCATCATCAAGTTTATCTGGACATGGAACGACTACCAAGGTCCTCTTATCTTCCTATATTCGAACGACCTGTTCACGATCCCGCTTGGGATGCAATTCTTCAAGGAGGAGTTCGGTACCCGCATATCGGTCATGATGATGGCATCCTTATCGGCGATCGTTCCTCTGCTGATACTATTCCTGCTGCTGCAGAAAAAGGTTATTAACGGAATTGCCATCGGCGGTGTTAAGGGCTGACGAGGGAAGGATGAAGGGCTGCTCCCTGCTGTACACTCGTGTTCAAGTGAGGCCCGTGCATGAAGTCAAAAATATCCACGCATTAATGGCAATACGATACACGGTATTCCGAATCTAGCCATTATATAATGAGCCTGCAGTGATCATCTAAATAGGGGGATTCAACTTGAAGAGAGCATTAGCCTTGCTTATCAGTTTGATGATTATCGTACCGCTCGCAGCATGCGGAGGAAATAACGGCAGCGAACAGTCTGCCAGCCCATCCGCTTCTCCAGGTACGTCAACAGCGGCGACTGAGTCGGTGGAGCCGTCAGCGAAGTCCAAGATCAAGTTTTATACATTTAAGGCCAACAAACCGGAGGAACCGACCTACCAAGCGGTTCAGGAGTACAACAAATCGCAAGACAAGGTAGAGGTTGAATACGTGTCGCTCGTACAGAATAGCGACAGCGTAGAATTTTTGAGCAAGCTTGATGTGCTGATCGCGGGCGGCGAAGTCGTGGACGTCTTTATGACGGGCAACGAGGAGACGCTTATGGAACGCGCGTCGCGCGGCGTGGTAGAACCGCTTGACAGCTTTTTGGAGGCTGAAGGCATTAAGGCGGAGGATGAGTACTTTAAAGTGCTGAAGATGGATCAGAAGATCTACGGTCTGATGAACAGCGTCACGCAGTGGTTCACGGTCTTCAACCGCGAACACCTTGAAGAAGCGGGGCTGGAGCTGCCTGAGATGGGCTGGACTTGGGATGACTTCCGTACCTATGCCAAGAAGCTGACCACTAAAGACCATTACGGAACCTATTTCCATACGTGGGGTGAATATCCGAATATCGTAGCTTATACCGAGCGCTCCAATCCGCAGCTAAGCGACGATCTGAAGCCGATTTTTGACGACCCTTCTTTCAATTATTTCTTTAATCTGCGCCGTGTCATGGAGAAGGAAGACAAGAGCGTTGAACCTTATGCCGACGTATTGGCCGCTAATTATCATGTGCTTCAGCAGTTTTTTGCCGGTAACGCAAGCATGCTGGCTGTTCCGAGTTACGCAGTTCGGGCTGGTCTGAACCTGGAGAAGTTCCCGCACAGCTTCCAAATGGTCTACGCACCGCTTCCGCGCTCGGTGAACGCTAAGGACGTGGGTATGACCAATATTTCCAGCGGCGGTCTTGCCATGGGCGCCAAGTCGCAAAACAAAGAAGCAGCTTTTGATTTTATGCGTTGGATGACGATGGAGGCCTATAAATATACGCAGGATATACCGAACATCAAGGACGTGGACGGCACTGCACTACTTAATACCTTCTTTAGCAAAAACACGAATCTGATCGATATCGACTCCCTGGCGAAGACTTTGTTCGATCCACGCAACAAGATGCCAGACAGCTTCAGTGTTCCTTATGGAAGCGAGCTTAAGAAGATCGTCGAGAACGGCTTCGCCAGCTTCATGCTGGACGAGCGCAGCTTTGAGGATGTCCAGAAGGAAATGACTGCTGAAGTCGAGAAGGTCGTTCAGGCGAACCAAAAATAAAAGTTGGCCGGGCAGTGGCAGCGATAAGATATAATAGAACTTAACGAAAAATCAGCGTGAGGATGGATGTCAGCTTGAATTGGATGAGTCGATTTTCTTTCTATCGCAGACTGCAGTTCTCCTTCATTATCTTTATCTTGCTGCCATTCATCGCGGTTACGTTCTGGTCCTACTCTTCCGTTGGACGCAATGTAAGCGACAAGATTACGCTCTCCAATCAAGAGACACTGAACGTTATTGCCCATCAAATGGAGAAAACGATCGACGGCATTTCCTTTGCGTCGGTCTTTTTCTCTCAACCTTACGATACCGATCTACTCGAACGGTTGCGAAGTTTGAGGGATGTGGAGAGCTTCACGAATTATGAGACCTATGCGCATCAAGCGAAGCTGAAGGAGATGGCGAGCATCCTCTCCATTCAGTCGCTCGATCTTAATCTTGAAATTTTGCTTATTAACCGTCATGACCGTGTCATTATTTCCAACCAAAGCAGGCCTGTTTTTGCTGTGCTTCCGGACCGGCTTCAGGATGAGCTTGGCAAGCTTGATGCCAAGGAAACAACTGAGCTTCATTGGTTCGCAGATGGCGAGGCAGGAGCCTTGCCAGATATGTATTATGCGGCACGTTTCATCGTCGATCCGCTTGATCGCGAGCGGCTGGCCACTTTGTTCATTGGCATCCCCGCCGACTATTTCCGCAGTCTGTTGGACACGGGCAATCCTGCTGTTTCCATCACGCTGTCCGATCGCGCGGGCATACTGATTGCTAGGCATGAGGGCAGTAAATCGGAATCATCAGGCAGCGTGTTGAAAAGCGAAACGGTCCTCCAGAGAGTGGGCTGGAAGCTGGAGAGTCACATGCCGCAGCGCTCCGTAGTTGGGCAGATCAATCGGGAATTCTTCTTCTCCACCTCGCTCGTCGGCTTGTTCTTTCTGTTTTTCCTGATCTTGTCCATGCTCTGGGCCCGGCAAATTAACAAGCCGATCAGTCTGCTAAGGTCAAACGTCAAACAGTATGTGGGAGGCAATCGGGCTGTGCGCATCCCTGTAAAAGGAAAGGATGAAGTAGCGGTATTGTCCGCGGCCTTTAACCAGATTCTCGATGAGATGGATGAACTGCTGCGGCGAATGGAGAACGAACAAGAGGAAAAGCGACTGCTGGAGCTGCAAGCGCTGGCGGCACAGATTCGGCCTCACTTTTTGCTCAATACGCTTAATTCGATCAAGGTCAACCTTCTCATGGCGGGCGACGATGCCCATGGCGGAATGATTGATTCGTTAATGAAGCTGTTGCGCGCCTACGTAAGGGTAGATGCGCCGCTGGAGCTTGCCGAGGAAGTAAAAATATTAGATAGCTACATCCAGGTGATGCAAATTCGCAATCGGCTCGATATTCGTTTTGTTTTCACGCTGGACGAAGGCTTGTCGTCTCTGTCTCTGCCGCGGCTTCTACTACAGCCGATTGTCGAGAATGCTATCATTCATGGCTTCTCGGCTCGTCCTGAATGGCCAGTCATCTCGTTATCTGCCCGCATAGCAGGCCGCATGGCGGAAATTGAGATTCGTGATAATGGACGAGGGATGCCGGAAGAGGCGATCATGAGTCTGAATCAACGGCTGCTGGACGCGGAGTCCAACATACCCGTGCAAGAGAAAAGCGTAGGGCTTGTTAACACCGCCCGGCGATTGCGTGTGCTCTATGGCCACCGTGCGCGCTTGACGGCTGCTGAAGGCGAGGGCGGTGGCATGAGCTTTACCTTGCAGATTCCTATGCAAAGCAGAAAGGAGGCGGATCGCCATGATGAAGATCATGCTTATTGATGATGACGTCCCGATGTTGGAATATGTCGGACGGCTGCTGGCCGAGTCGAATCTGGGTCTGGTGCTCGTTGCCTCGGCATCTGCGAGTGAGCAAGCGCTGGAGCAATTCAGACTTACGGAGCCCGATATCGTCGTGACTGATATTGGCATGCCAGGCATGGACGGGCTCGAACTGGCCGAAGCCTTCCGAGTTGTGAATCCGGAGGTGAGGTTGTTATTTCTGACCTGTTATGAGGATTTCCAATATTCGAAACGAGCCTTTCAGCTCGACGCTGACGATTATATCATCAAGGATGAGCTATCGGCCGAACAACTGGCGACTAGTCTGGACAAAGCAATAAGCCGCATTAGAAGCCGTCGCGAACTGCTGGATCGGTATACGCTGCAGCAGGATATGATGCGACATAAGGAAGCGTTGAAGCAAAGCTTCCTCAAACAGTTGCTGGCAGGCAGCAGCGAGAAGGAGCTGCTGTTGTTCGGGGAACGTCTAGGCATCTCCTGGAAGCTTCCGTACTTCCAGCATGCTGTGCTGCATATCGACGCAGCAAGTGCGCTGGAACGCTATCGGCATCAGGATCTGCCGCTTATTCATTTTGCAGTTGCCAATATCGCTGCCGAGCTTTCGGAGGGTGCGGCAATAACAGCGTTGCCTAGCGGAGGTTCGGATCTTTATATCATTTCAAATGTTCAGGGGACCGTCAGTTTGGGCGATTCACTCCAAGCTTATCTGTCTTCGGTTAGGGAGAAGGCCTATCATTATTTGAAGGTGGAGCTGCGCGGCATATACAGCAGGCATGCTTATCCATTTCATCAGATCGGTGCTTCGTACCAGTCCTTAATGAGCAGTTGCGACAGTGGCTTCTATGAATCAGCCGTCGTTGTCGCAGCACCGGAGTCGCCAATCTTCTTCCGGCACTCTTCCGAAGGAAGAGGCGATAAGGAACGTTCGCTATTGTCGCTCGGCTTCTCAGAAGGCAATATGTCGTTATTCGATCTAGCGGTCAACGTTTTGATCCAACAAGCGGCGGCTGAGCAGCTGTCCCCGCGCTTGGTGAAGGAACGGTTGGCAGACCTGGTGCGTCAATCTGCCTATGAGACGAATGCCGAAGTCGAGGATGGTTTCTACGTGCTCTTGGGTCATGCTTTTACTGCAGATGAGGCAGCGCGGTTGACGAAGCGGGAGCTGCGTAATCTACTCGGGCAGCAGTTCAGCGGACCAACAGCAGGAAACGAGAAGGATATTCGTCTGCAAGCCATCGATTTGTATTTGGAGGCGAATGCCGACCGAATGGTCACTTCCTTCGATATGGCGGCACATTTACACCTGAATGCAAGTTACTTTTCTCGGTTTTTCAAACGGCTTGCAGGCGTAAATTTCACAGACTACGTCAACCAATATAAGATCAATCTTGCGATTGCCATGCTGAAGCAAGAGCATGAGACGGTTGAGAATGTGGCTTATACTATCGGGTTTTCGGATCGTGCGTACTTCTCCAAGGTATTCAAAAAGTATAGCGGCAAAAGCCCTAGTGAATACAAGGGGTAATAAGGGAGATCAAGGGGTACTGCTAAGGTATCCTGTAACCGCGGTGAATCTCTTTGTTTGCTTTTATTAAAATTATTATTAGGAGGCGTATTTATGAAAGCGCTTTTAATTAAAACCTCGTTGATTTTTTTGGTTTTTGCCCTTGTATTCGTAGCGCCATGGAGTCCTATCCACACGCCATCGGTGCAAGCCGCAGGGACGACTTATTATGTAGATGCCGCCGCAGGGAATGATGCAAATGCCGGAACAAGCAGCTCAACCGCCTGGCGTACGCTGCCGAAGGTGAACAGCATCGTGTTTAGTCCAGGAGACCGGATCCTGCTCAAAGCAGGTTCCATTTGGAACAGTCAGTATTTGGATCTGCAAGGCTCAGGGACGAGCGGCAGCCCCATTGTGGTCGATAGCTACGGTTCGGGTTCTAAGCCGCTAATCAACTTTGGGGATACGGAGGTAGAGGGAGACGGTTTTGGTGTCAGGCTCAAAAACGTCTCGTACTGGGAGGTCAACAATTTAGAAATTACGAGTGGACAGCATGCGACAGACCGCAAACGAAGCGGCATTTTAGTGCTCGGTGAAGGCGCCGGAGCGGGAGCGTTCCGCCATATTTATATCCGCAACAACGATATTCATGATGTTTTTGGTACGAACCGAAGAACCGGCGGCATCAACTTCTATGCGCGGGGAAGCAATTGGATGGCGGAGAGCACTTGGGACGATGTGCTTATTGAGAATAACACGGTGATTAACGTGGCGGATACGGGCATTCAGATTATGACAGACGCCTTCGCAAATGCTTCTTGGACGCACAAGTTCAATGCCTTTACAAATGTAGTTATCCGTGACAATTACGTGGAGCGTATTCATCGGGATGGCATTCTCGTACGTGCCGCGATTTCTCCTTTAATTGAATACAATACGACGAACGAAATCGGAGTGAGCTGCGACGTCAATACGTCTATCGTCAACTATTTGGATCCGATCTATGTTGTGGCCGCACAGTGGGCTTATGCGACGACGGGGGCTGTATTCCAGAACAATGAAGCCTTTAATACTAGAGTCATCAACGGAGATGGGCAAGCATGGGACTTCGATATCGATGTGTACAACAGCATTTACCAATATAATTTCAGCCATCACAATGAAGGAGGCGCGCTGCTTGTCATGAACAATACAGATGGCAACGTCTTCCGCTATAATATCAGCCAGAACGACGGAGATGCGTTCGGGACCTTTGATGTGATTAACAACGGGGGGAACCTATACGTATACAACAACGTCATCTATCGGACCAACGGGACATACAACCATTTGACCGAGGGCAGCAATACGGGCATGGTTTATTACAGCAATAACATCTTCTATAATATGGGCAGCGGTAATTATACAGTCAGTCCGCGTGTTCAATATAATAACAATTTGTTCTACGGAGCCAATACCGGCACTGCCAATGATGCGAATAAAGTGATCGGCAACCCGCTCTTCGTAAACGGAGGGGCAGCAACCGGCATCGCAACCGCGGATGCTTACAAGCTGACCTCGGCGTCTCCTGCCATCAACAAAGGCCGAACCCTCACGAGCAACGGTGGGAGTGACTTCTTCGGCAATCCATTGTACAACGGCGTCCCGGACATCGGTGTGCATGAATACACGGGAGCGGTAACGGTTCCCATCACGCTGTTCACGGATAACTTTGAAGATGAAAACGCGAACGGCTGGACGACTATCGGCGGCAGCTGGGCCGTGCAGAATGACGGGACGTTCTCCTATGTGCAGAATTCAATGTCAGGAGAGTTTATCGCTTATGCAGGCGATGGATCTTGGAGTGATTACAGCGTGGAAGCTGACATCAAGATCAATTCCAATGGAGGCAATGCAGGCATTCTGTTCCGCTATCAAGATGCGAACAACTTCTATATGCTTCGTTTGAACGACACGAGCGATACCGTTGACCTCTATAAGAAGACAGCGGGTACACTTCAATTGCTTACGAGTGTGTCCTCGCCCATTAGCGCAGGACAGTTCATCCGGCTAAAGGCTTCGATAAGCGGCGGGAATATAACGGGTTACGTGAATGGAACGACTATACTCACCTGGATCGGAAATCCAGCGGAGCTGCAGACCGGCAAGATTGGGCTGCGCAGCCATTCCACACTGGCATCGTACGATAATGTGCAAGTGATTCAATAATTAGGCTTTAAGCTGATCAGGATAAAAAGATAATGAGGAGGGATAGTGGAAATGGAGTTGAAGAATGGTTCATTCCAGGATATCCACAAACGGTGTTCGAGGAAGGTTGTAGCAGTGGGCAAGCGTTCGGCTTTAGGAGCGTCGCGAGCCGCCCTGACAAAGCCGCGCTGCCATCCAGGCATTCGGGCATTGTTGTTGTCCCTATCCCTCCTGTTGTTGATCTTGCCGCTGCTGCTCACCGCTTGTTCTGCTGCGCCGGCAGGGATGCATGCAGAAGCAGATCGGAATGGGAGCGCCACATCTGCTATCCAAGCTCTGTCCGTAGCCGATACGGAGCAACCGTTCGAAGCATCTGCTGACGTTGTCGCATGGATCAATAGCGAGCCGATAACTATTGGGGAATGGATGCCCCGCATGCTTGAGCTGCGAAGTGTTGTCGCAGCTGAATGGGCGCCGTCTTCGGGGGATGTCAGCTCGGATTCGTTCTGGTATGAGGCTCGGAACGGGCATACGCCGATCGAGGCCTTGCGGAAGCTTGCGCTTGATCGATTGGCTGAAATCAAGGTGCAGCAAATGGCTGCGAGAAATGCTGGTATTATCGAGGATATCAGTTATCAGGCATTTCTGGCCGGTATGGAAAAGGAGAACAGCCAGCGTAAGAGCCGCTTGGCTCAGGGTCAAACCATTTATGGGCCTAAGCAGTACAGCGAGAAAGTCTACTATACCTATACGCTGGCGAACATGGTGATTGAGCTAAAAGCACATCTGGTGGACGCTGGCGATGCTGCTGGAGCGGCATTCGGTCAACCGCTCGCTCATGCTTCTTATGAATCATGGCTGACAGAACAGTTAAGAGCGGCAGATGTTCAAATCAATACGCCGGTTTATTCGCGCCTGAAGCTGTCCGGATTACAATAGCGGAAGCAGACACGACGATTGAGCAGACCATAAGAAGCGTAAGGAACGTTTCTCTAGTTAAACTGGGGAACGTTCTTTGCCTTGTGGCCGCATGTTCACAGCAGGGTGCCTGGACTTTCAGCATGGATGGGGGGATTGGATTACGGTGTGGAAAATTACATTAGGTTAAGGAGCTTATAGAATGAAATATTTAAAAATCCTTAATATTACGGCTTGTATAGAGTACTTGTAGTGATTGGATAATTTGCATATAATACAGGTTGAACGATTGAAGGAAAGAAGGGGTTTTACGACATGGAATTGTGGTATACGGAAAAACAAACAGAGAGCTTCGGCATTACGGCGAAGATTACGAAAACTTACGTAAATGAACAAACGGATTTTCAACAGTTGGATATGATCGAAACGGAAGAGTTCGGAACGATGCTCGTGCTAGACGGCATGGTTATGACTACAGTTAAGGATGAGTTCGTATACCACGAGATGGTTGCGCATCCTGTTCTTTTCACGCATCCGAACCCAGAGAACGTGCTTGTAGTAGGCGGCGGCGACGGCGGTGTCATTCGTGAAGTAATGAAGCACCCGAAGGTGAAGAAGGCTGTTCTAGTCGACATCGACGGTAAAGTGATTGAGTACTCCAAAAAATACTTGCCATCCATCGCTGGCGAGCTCGACAACCCGCGCGTTGAAGTGCTTGTGAACGACGGCTTTATGCATATTCATGACCATAAAAATACGTATGACGTGATCATGGTTGATTCCACGGAGCCCGTAGGCCCTGCTGCCAACCTGTTTACGAAAGGCTTCTACCAAGGCATCTACGAATCCTTGAAGGAAGACGGCATTTTCGTTGCGCAAACGGACAACCCTTGGTTCAAGGCTGACCTCATCCAAAGCGTAAACAAAGACGTGAAGGAAGTATTCCCGATCGTTCGCGTATACGGCGCTAACATCCCGACTTACCCAAGCGGTCTGTGGACGTTCACAATGGGCAGCAAAAAATACGATCCGACGGCTGTTGATGAGACAGCAATTCCTGAAATCGATACGAAATACTACACGCCGCGCCTTCACAAAGCAGCCTTCGTGCTGCCTAAATTTGTTGAAGATCTGATTAAGTAATAGCGGCTACGTTATAGAAGGAGAGGACAAGCCCTCATGAAATTGGATCAAAAATATTCCGGCAACGTCTTCATTTTGAGCTCGGAAAACTATGAAGCTTCCAAAGCGGTTATTTACGGTATGCCGATGGATTTCACAGTCAGCTTCCGTCCGGGCTCGCGTTTTGGCCCTCCGCGCATTCGGGAAGTGTCCATTGGACTTGAAGAGTACAGCCCTTACCTAGACCGCAGCCTGGAGGATATTGAATATTTCGACGCCGGCGATTTGCTGCTTCCTTTCGGAAACGCGGCCCGCAGCCTTGAAATCATCGGTGAATTCGTGCGCGGCGTGCTTGACGATGGCAAAATCCCTGTTGGACTCGGCGGCGAGCATCTCGTTTCATGGCCGATTTTCCAAGAGGTGTACAAGAAGTATCCTGATCTTGCGATCATCCACTTTGATGCTCACGCGGATCTGCGCGAATCGTATGAAGGCGAGCCTTTGTCGCACTCTACGCCGCTTCGCAAAGCAGCTGGCCTAATGGGCGGTCAGAACATTTACCAGTTCGGTATTCGTTCGGGCTCCCGCGAAGAATGGCAGTATGCACGCGAGAACATTAACTTCCATCCGTTCGAGGTTTTGGAGCCGCTGAAGAAGGTGCTTCCAGAGCTTGAAGGACGTCCGGTTTACTTGACGATCGATATCGATGTGCTGGATCCTTCTGCAGCGCCTGGTACAGGCACGGCCGAAGCGGGTGGCATTACGTCGAAAGAGTTGATCGAATCGGTTCATGCGATTGCCCGTTCCGGTGTGAACATCGTGGGCTTTGACCTCGTTGAGGTAGCGCCTGCTTATGATCCAACGGAGCAAACGCAGATCGTAGCAGCGAAAGTCATTCGTGAGATGCTGCTCGGATTTTTGAAATAGTTTTGGTTTGATCAAAAAAGGCTTCGCCCCTTGCGGTAAACATTCCGTTTGGGACGAAGCCCTTTTTTGCGTTGATGACGGTTCCTTCTGAACCCCCCAAGCCGGATACGGTGGATGCCAGATTGCAAATCAGGCTAAAATGAAAGGATAACGATCTTCAGCAGAAAAGAGCGAAGGGGATGATCACATGCGTATCTATTCATTTCCGCCAGTGATAGATGAGCATGCGCGCGTGCTCATATTAGGAACGGCGCCGAGCGTAAAGTCGCTGGAACACAAACAATTTTATGGCCACCCGCAAAATTTTATGTGGAAGATTATCTACCGTTTGTTTAACGATTCCGAGATGGACCCGGTGTATGAAAATCGGCTTATTTTCTTAAAAAAGCACCATCTGGCGTTATGGGACGTCATTGAATCCTGTGAGCGGGAGGGCAGCCTCGATGTGAATATAAAGGCGGAAGTACCGCAAAAGCTGCCGGAATTAGTCGCCAAATACCCGTCGCTGCGTTGTTTTGCTTTTAATGGGAGCAAAGCTTATGATACCTTTCACAAGTTTTACCGCGGGCATGAAAGCTTTAAAGATATGGCCCTGCTTAAGCTTCCTTCCTCCAGCCCGATCCCAACTCCCCGTATGCGAACGCTTGAGGATCGCGTAACCGCATGGAGCGTTATTGTGCCGTATGCCACAAGTTAACCGAGCGCTAGCGTTGAAATTAAGAAGCTTCCTGTATATAGTAGTTACATAAGAGTAGTCTGATAACAGGAGAAAGATCATGAGCGATAGCAGGAAAGTGCGAATTACATTGGAGAGCGTGCAGGATGGAAGCTCGCACCTTCACACCTACGAGGGCGAATGGTTCCGTAAGGAAAAATCGATTTTTATTCGTTATAGTGAACCCGCTGTTGAAGGAGATCCAAGTGCCGGCGAGGTGCGCACGCTGCTGAAATACCGGATTGACGAGCTGTCCATTGTGCGGCGTGGCGTCATAGAATCGGAGCAGTTGTTCGTACAGGGACTGAGACGGACAGGCCGTTATCACTCGAGCATGACTTCATTTGAGCTTGAGACAGATACGGATAGGCTTTCCATGCAGGTGCCAGACGGCAAGGGCGGAAGCACGGAGGCTGAATTGCTGCCCACAGAGCTGCCTTTTACATTAGAATGGAAATACGAGCTTCACGTAGGCGAACAAATGTCGGGCCGTTTTCATATACGGCTCCATATACAGGAGGAACTAATTTCATGAGTACAAATGTATTGGAAAATATGTATGAGCAGGTCAAGGCGGCAATCGCCGATGCGGCGGTAGCAGCTGGGCTTGCAGAGCGGGAGGAGCTGCCGGCATTCGTGCTGGAAGTGCCAAAGGACAAATCGCATGGTGATTTGGCGACAAATGCAGCTATGCAGTTGACAAAGCTGGCTAAGAAAAACCCGCGCCAGATTGCGGAAGCGATTCTAGCTCATTTGGATAAAGAGAAAGCATCCATTCAAGCCGCAGAAATTGCCGGTCCAGGCTTTATCAACTTCCGCATGGACAACAGCTACCTCTATCCGGTTGTAGCGGCTGCGCTTGCAGCGGGAGAAAACTACGGACGCACCGAGGATGGCCTTGGCAAAAGCGTCCAAGTAGAGTTTGTCAGCGCAAACCCAACAGGCAGCCTGCATCTAGGCCACGCGCGCGGCGCGGCCGTTGGCGATGCTTTGTGCAACGTGCTCGATTACGCTGGCTATGAGGTAACTCGGGAATACTATATTAACGATGCGGGAAAACAGGTCGAGAACCTCGCTGTCTCCATTGAAGCTCGTTACCGGCAAGCGCTAGGACAAATCGCTGAAATGCCTGAGGATGGTTACTACGGCGAAGACATCATCGGATTTGCCAAGCTGCTCGTGGAGCAAGAGGGAGACAAGCTGCTTGAGCTTCCCGATCAGGAACGCTTTACGTTCTTCCGTCAGTTCGGCCTGGAGCGGGAGCTTGACAAGATCAAGCGTGATCTAGGACGGTTCCGCGTAGGTTTCGACGTATGGTACAGTGAAACATCCCTTTACGAGAGCGGCTTAGTTGAGCAAGGCCTTGCGGCGCTCAAAGCTACAGGACATGTTTATGAAGAAGAAGGCGCGACTTGGCTGTCAACCATGACCTTTGGCGACGACAAAAACCGCGTACTCGTGAAAAATGACGGCTCGTACACCTATTTGACGCCGGATATCGCCTATCACCGTGACAAATACGGCCGTGGCTTCGATCAAATGATCAATATTTGGGGAGCCGATCACCATGGCTATATTCCGCGTGTGAAGGCAGCTATGGAGGCGCTTGGCAACGATCCGAAGAAACTGACCGTGTTGATCGCCCAAATGGTTAGCTTGTTCCAGAACGGCGAGAAGATGAAAATGTCCAAGCGTACGGGCAAAGCGGTAACGATGCAGGATTTGATGGACGAGGTGGGCATCGATGCCATCCGTTATTTCTTCTCTATGCGGAGCATGGATTCGCATCTTGACTTCGATATGGACCTTGCTATTTCAACCTCTAACGAAAATCCGGTCTTTTACGTACAATATGCGCACGCGCGCATTTGCAGCATCTTCAGACAGGCTGAGGAGCAGGGAATCGCGCTTAAGTCTGTGGACAGCATTGATTTCAGCAAGCTGACTGCCGAAGGGGAGTATGATCTGCTTCTTAAAATTGGAGAGCTTCCACACGAGATTTCGGAGGCAGCTGTCCAATACGCACCGCATCGCCTGATTCGGTATGTTTACGAGTTGGCTTCGCAGTTTCACAGCTACTATCGGGCTGAGCGCGTCATTACTGACGATGCTGAGCAGTCGCAGGCACGACTGGCATTGCTTGGAGCGGTTCGTCTCTCTATTGCCAATGTACTGCGTTTGGTCGGCGTATCCGCTCCCGAGCGTATGTAGAAGCTGTCACATAAAGACAAGCCGTGGATTCATGATTTATCCACGGCCTGCATCATACGCATCACGTCAAGCTCGCCGATCATTCGGCGGGCTTTGCTGCCCCTTAGGGGCTGTACGGAACGTTTTATAATTGATTTGATTTCAGTTGGATTAAGCCCTGGTTTGTGAGCAAGCAGCAAGGCAATGGCACCGCTGACGTGCGAGGTGGCCATCGAAGTGCCGCTCATTTCGTTATATTTGCCGCGCAGCCATGCCGATACAATTTTGTCTCCCGGGGCATATACATCAATATAGGCCCCGCGGTTACTGAATGGAGCAATGCGGCGCAGCTTGTTTGTAGCTCCTACGGCAATGGTCTGAGGATAGCGGGCGGGATAGTCAACTGTGCGCCTTTTTCCATCATTGCCGGAGGAGGCAACGATAATGACGCCTGCGTTATGGGCATTAATAACAGCGCCAAGCAACGCTTTGCTCCTTGTCTTCATGCCGAAGCTCATATTAATGACATTCATGCGATTGCGGATGCACCATTCAATACCGAGAATAATGTCGGATACGAAGGCGCTCCCATTGTGGTCGAATGCCTTGACTGGCGAGATCAGCGCGCGCGGAGCTACGCCGATCATCCCCTGCAGCTGGTTAGCTGCAGCGATTGTACCGGCGATATGCGTACCGTGACCATTGTCATCGTGAGGAAGCATGCTTCGGTTTAGCAGGTTGATGCCCCTAGAGAGGGAATGACGGAGATCGGGATGACTGAAATCAGCTCCTGTATCAATGACGCCAACCTTTATGCGGTGGCCCGTTGTTGTGCTCCATGCCTGGGGAGCTTTAATTTGATTCACGCCCCAGGGTATTCCTTTATCTACAATAATCGACTTTTGTGCAGAGGAATGAACGCTGATTTTGCAATCCTTCTCAATCCATACGCGTCCCGAGAATCGCTCAAGCGATTCTTCGGCTGGTAGTCTACAAGAAATACCGCGAATACTGGGCATTTGCCTGATGCTTTTTTGAGGCGATGACGACGAAGCGACTTGAGACAATTGCTGTAGGAAATATCGGTAGTCGCTCGCACGCCGAAAACGAATAATTCGTTTCACAGTCGTGGCGTCCGTGCAAGCCATCGTATCCTGCAGCAAACGGATAAAAGCGGCGGTGTCCAAACTTGGCTTCCCCTCCCGACGGACCGTGCTGAACTATTGTATGAGGAAATGCTATTCGGCGCATGAGCCACTTGCCTTTTTTCGTATAATTGGGCAACAAACCGTGTCAAAAATCATCGGGGTACATACGATGAACAAAGAGTTCTCAGGGGCTCTTACGCCCAAGATACGTTACCTTGTGTCATGGTCGGATGGATACAGTCGGAGCGGAAGGTCTATCCTTTCGCTTTTTGCATTTAAGTCCAAGCTGTACGTGTTGGGGCAAGGGCGCTTGCTTTTTTGGGGGAAATAGGTTTTACTATACTTTGACTAGCGTATACGACGGTGCCATCCTCTGGCAGCACCCGCTCGTTGCGCAATGATATGCGAGCGGTGTATAAGAGGGACGCATACACATTCCTGGCATGTTGAAGGTAATGAACGAGTACATAAATTTGAATGGCAAGAGAGGATGTGTCCATATGAGCAGCAGCAATTTTACGTTAAAGCTGGATCCTGAACGTATGAAGGAAATGCCTATGGTCGATTTGGCCTTTGAAGTGCTGAAAGCGGCTAATACCCCTTACTACTATCGCGATCTTATGATGGAGATCGCTAAAATACGCGGTCTTTCCGCAGACGGAATCAACCAGTTTATTGCTCAGGTATATACGGAAATCAATATTGACGGTCGCTTTGCTTGTGTTGGCAGCAATATGTGGGGACTGAAACGCTGGTACCCGGTTGAGCGTTCGGAAGATCCTGTAGGCAACGCTAAGCGCACGCGCATTATTAACGATGACGATGATCTTGAGGATGACGATGTATTCGCGGACGAGGAAGAAGATACTTACGCAGAGGCGGAAGAGGACTACGACGTATTTGACGAGGACCGTGAGGACTTCGAAGAAGCGGAAGAGGAAACGGAAGTCGATGAGGAAGTCGGAATCGATGATGAAGAATTGGATGAGGAAGAGGTCGACGGCGATTTGGAAGCTGACGATGACGACTCGGACGAGGATGAAGATTTCGAGGACGAAGACGAGAACGAGAAATAATGAGCGACAAGCAGCAGGGCAGGACGAGCGAAGAGCTTTTCCTGCCCTGTATTTTATCGACAAATATGCTTGGCGGTAGATAGTGACTAAGCCGTTTCTGGCCGACTTTTACTTATCCTGTCAGTTTCGCTTGACAGGTCCTACAAGGGCAGAGTAAACTATCTCATGGGCTTAAGATTCGGTTAACAAATAACGCATACAACCGTAAGCGACGGACACTGTCATTTGGCAGCATAAACTCGTTTCGCGTTGAAGTATGAGCAAAGTGTGGCTCGCTTGAGTTTATGCTTTCTTATATTTTTATATATGCCAAAAAAATGAAAAGTGCCCCGTTGCTACGGGTGTCACTTTTTTTGTTTGTAGGGAATGGGTCTGTAGGACGAATTTCCACAAACTGGATGGAATGGCGGAGCGTATCCGCATCCATGTTTATCGAGTAAATGGGCAAACCTAAACAATAACCATAAGAGCTTGGAGGGTATCATCACAGTGACCAAATATATATTTGTAACCGGCGGCGTAGTGTCGTCCTTGGGCAAAGGGATAACAGCAGCCTCGCTCGGTAGATTGCTGAAGAACAGGGGCCTCAAAGTAACGATTCAAAAGTTTGATCCTTATATCAACGTGGACCCGGGAACAATGAGTCCATACCAGCACGGAGAAGTATTCGTCACCGATGATGGCGCGGAAACGGATTTGGATCTAGGTCACTACGAGCGGTTTATCGATATTAACCTGTCTAAGAACAACAACGTGACATCCGGTAAAATTTACTCCAACGTCATTACGAAAGAACGCCGCGGCGATTATTTGGGAGGAACCGTTCAGGTTATCCCGCATATCACGAACGAAATTAAAGACCGCGTATTCCGCGCGGGCAAAGAAGCGGGCTCTGATGTGGTCATCACTGAGATTGGCGGAACGGTTGGCGATATCGAAAGTTTGCCTTTCCTTGAAGCTATCCGCCAAATTAAGAGTGATATTGGCCGCGACAACGTGATGTATATCCATGTTACGCTTATTCCTTATATTAAAGCGGCAGGCGAAGTGAAAACGAAGCCTACGCAGCACAGCGTTAAGGAACTGCGCAGCATCGGTATTCAGCCAAACGTTATCGTTTGCCGTACGGAGCATCCGCTTGCCGAGGATTTGAAGCGCAAGATCGGTTTGTTCTGCGATATTGATGCCAATGCCGTTGTTGAATGCCGCGATGCATCTACGCTGTATGAAGTACCATTGATGCTTCGTGAGGAAGGCCTTGATGAGATCGTTGTTAATCATTTGAAGCTGAAAACCGAGCAGCCGGATATGCGTGAGTGGGAAAGTCTTGTTCAACGCGTAAAATCCCTTCATAAGAAGACGGAAATCGCGATTGTCGGCAAATATGTAGCTTTGCATGATGCCTATCTCAGTATCGTAGAATCGCTGGAGCATGCAGGTATTGCATCGGATTCGGAAGTTAAGATTCGCTGGTTGCATGCCGATGAGCTTACGGATGCTAATGCGCACGAGCAACTGCAAGGCATTCATGGCATTCTTGTACCAGGCGGATTTGGCGATCGTGGCATTGAAGGCAAGATTGCTGCAATTAAATATGCACGTGAGAATAAAATTCCATTCTTCGGCATCTGCTTGGGTATGCAAGTAGCCGTGATTGAATATGCCCGCAATGTAGTGGGACTTGCTAATGCAAACAGCTCTGAAATTAATCCGTCTACCCCTTATCCGGTTATCGATCTGCTGCCGGATCAGAAGGACATCGAGGACATGGGCGGCACTATGCGTCTTGGCCTATACCCTTGCAAGCTTAAGTCGGACACGCTTGCTGCACGGGAATATGGAGATGAGCTTGTTTATGAGCGCCATCGTCATCGCTATGAATTTAATAATGAATACCGTGAAGCTGTTGAGGCAGCAGGTCTTTCCATTTCCGGCACATCCCCGGATGGCCGCCTTGTCGAAATGGTGGAGCTGGCTGATCACCCATGGTTCCTGGCTGTTCAATTCCATCCGGAATTCACTTCCAGACCGAACCGTCCTCAGCCATTGTTCCGTGGATTCGTTCAAGCGGCACTAGGTTATTCAGAGTAATTAGCTGCCATTTCTATCAATGACATATTCTATTACAACACCTGATAAGTTTTTCTCAAGGCGAGAAGGATTATATACCCACATTAGCGAATATATTAACGATTATGGAAGAGTTGGCCATTTTTGTAGGTAAGCTCAGTCGCGGGGGGATTTGGAGTTGGATAAGAAGAAAGTGTTGATCGTTGATGATCAGAACGGTATTCGCGTATTGCTCATGGAAGTATTCAGCAGTGAAGGTTATAATACGTTCCAGGCGTCTAATGGCAAGCTGGCTCTGCAAATCGTGAAAAACGATGCTCCGGACCTTGTGCTGCTGGACATGAAAATCCCTGGAATGGATGGTCTCGAAATTTTGAAGCATGTGAAGGCAATCGACCGAAACATTAAAGTCATCATGATGACCGCATATGGTGAATTAGATATGATTAAAGAAGCGACAGACCTTGGCGCATTAATGCATTTTACGAAGCCTTTCGACATTGATGAGATGCGAATTGCAGTAAATATGCAGCTGCGAGGCGGGAACCCTCCAAGTCGTTTTGCAATAGGTTCTTAGTGTAGCTTACAAACGGCATCGTCGCTTGCTTGGAGACGGTGTCGTTTTTTGCATTTGTTGGAAGTGGAGAAACAAGCTTTACTATTTGGAGGCGCAATATGTTATAATGGCTCAGAATGACAAGTCAGAGCAGGCTGTACAAGCGGTGTTCAATTCTTTCTGACGAAGCTATTATTTAATCTTTTGTA
Organism: Paenibacillus luteus; assembly: GCF_006542765.1. Taxonomy (GTDB): domain Bacteria; phylum Bacillota; class Bacilli; order Paenibacillales; family Paenibacillaceae; genus Pristimantibacillus; species Pristimantibacillus luteus. The sequence goes on along the minus strand of NZ_SKCD01000025.1, from coordinate 9,599 downwards.
GCTAATTTATGCCAAGCCCATGTGAAAACCGAAAACCAAGCGGCTTATACGAGCCTTGAACGTGAAGTTATGGCGAATAAGGTGAAGTGCTGAGTCCGCGTAAATATTCAACAGCTGTTTGCCATACGGCGAGGGCTGTTATGCAAGAAAAATCCGTTTGTTCGGAAGCCACAACCAAGTGTAATAACAGGAGCAAAGGAGTCAAACCGCCTCAAAACGACAAGTGGGCTCAACACTCGCTGGCATAGGCGGTTTTTCCTTTATTCTCTTCCAATCTACGGGAGGAACTATAATTAGATGGAGAAATTGATGATACGCGGTGGACGGCCGCTTCGTGGAACCGTTCAAATTAGCGGAGCAAAGAACAGCGCTGTAGCGCTTGTACCCGCAGCTATTTTAGCAGAATCAGAAGTCATTTTAGACAATTTGCCGATGATAAGCGACGTAGCCGTATACAGTGAAATTTTGCAAGAGCTTGGGGCTAAAGTAAAGCGTGATGGCGATATGATGCGTATTGAACCCTCGGAGCTAGTTTCTAAGCCTATGCCTAACGGAAAAGTGAAGCTATTGCGCGCCTCTTATTATTTGATGGGTGCCATGCTTGGCCGTTTTGGAGAAGCGACCATAGGAATGCCTGGCGGATGCAACTTCGAACCAAGGCCGATCGATCAACACATTAAAGGGTTTGAAGCATTGGGCGCCACGGTTACTAATGATCATGGTTCGATTCGTATCTCTGCCAAGGAGCTGCGCGGAGCGAAAATTTATCTCGATGTCTCAAGTGTCGGAGCAACCATTAACATTATGCTGGCGGCATCCCGGGCCAAAGGGTTAACGATTATCGAAAACGCGGCAAAAGAGCCTGAAATTATAGATGTAGCCACCCTCCTTAATGCCATGGGCGCAAAAATCAAAGGTGCCGGGACTGAAACGATTCGCATTGAAGGAGTCGATCAGCTGCACGGTTGCCGCCATTCCATTATTCCTGACCGTATTCAAGCCGGTACGTACATGATTGCAGCTGCTGCAACGCGCGGCGACGTCCTCATTGACAATGTTATTCCAAAGCACTTGGAAGCGATGACTGCCAAGCTCGAGGAAATGGGTGTCCAAGTCATTGAAATGGATGAATCCATCCGAATTATTGGCGCGCCGGTGTATTCTTCGATTGATGTAAAAGCACTTGTCTATCCTGGATTTCCTACGGATCTTCAATCTCCTATGACGACTTTGCTAACCCAGGCAAGCGGGGTTAGTATCTTAACCGATTACGTGTATGGGACGAGATTCAAGCACGTTCCCGAGCTTTCCCGTATGGGAGCAAATATACGCGTGGAAGGCCGGTCTGCTGTGGTTGAGGGCAATCAACTTAATGCCGCTAAAGTGAAAGCTGCGGACTTGCGTGCGGGCGCTGCGCTTGTGGTTGCTGCGCTAACGGTGAATGATGGCGTTACTGAAATTTCAGGCGTGGAATATATCGACCGGGGATATGATAATCTCGTAGAAAACCTATGCCGTTTGGGTGCCGAAGTATGGCGGGAGACGGAAGCATAATCTCAGAAGCATGGCGAAGCGGACGTTGTGGAATAGACAGCGTCTAATTCGGCAATGATGGTTAATCAGTGCTATGATTTTACTAGATATCTAACCTTATATTGAAAATTGAATAAAGTGGTGAGAATATGACAGACCTTCAGATCGCTGATCTAGAAGAAATGAAATTGACGGATCTATACAAATTAGCAAAGCAATTTCAGGTGCCGTATTACGGGACTCTTAAGAAAAAAGAATTAATATTTGCTATATTGCGTGCTCAAGCAGAGAAAAGCGGCTTAATGTTCATGGAAGGCGTACTGGATATTTTGTCCGAAGGCTTCGGATTTTTACGGCCGATTAATTATTTGCCGAGTAAGGAAGATATTTATATTTCAGCTTCCCAAATACGAAGATTTGATCTTAGGAGCGGTGATCTCGTATCCGGCAAATGTCGCCCGCCAAAAGAAAACGAACGATACTTCGGGCTTTTGCAGGTAAATGCTGTAAATGGTGAAAATCCGGAAACAGCATCAGAAAGACTTCATTTCCCTGCGCTTACTCCTCTTTATCCCGAAAAGAAGCTGGTGCTTGAGACCACCTCTTCGAAGCTTTCTACTCGCATGATGGATTTGCTCGCTCCTGTTGGACTCGGACAACGCGGACTCATTGTTGCCCCTCCTAAAACAGGTAAGACGTTGCTTCTCAAAGAAATTGCCCACAGTATTTCTGAAAACCGTCCCGATATTAAACTATTCGTTCTGCTCATTGATGAGCGTCCAGAGGAAGTTACCGATATGCAGCGCTCTGTTAAAGGTGAGGTTATCGCCTCAACGTTCGATGAGCTGCCAGAAAATCATATTAAAGTAGCTGAGCTTGTGCTTGAACGTGCGCTCCGCCTTGTGGAACACAAGAAGGATGTCGTTATTCTTATGGATAGTATTACACGTCTAGCTCGTGCTTATAACTTGGTCATACCTCCATCTGGCCGTACGCTGAGCGGCGGTATTGATCCGGCGGCGTTCCACCGTCCGAAACGTTTCTTTGGTTCGGCAAGGAATGTGGAAGAAGGCGGCAGCTTGACGATACTCGCTACAGCCCTAATTGAAACGGGCTCGCGTATGGATGATATCATTTATGAAGAATTTAAAGGTACGGGCAATATGGAACTTCATCTTGATCGGAAGCTTTCCGAACGCCGGATATTCCCTGCGCTTGATATGCGCAGATCAGGGACAAGACGGGAAGAAATGCTGCTTACGAAGGAAGAGCTTGATAAAGTATGGGCGATTCGCAGAGGCATGACGGATACTCCAGATTATGTTGATAATTTCTTGAAGAAGCTCAAAGACAGCGAGAACAACGAACAGTTTCTGATGTCGCTGGATACTACTGTGGAAGCCAAGCCGGAGCGCACTAGTATCAAGAGCAGCACAGCAACAACGACAAGCAGACGGCCTACGCCTAGAACAACGCACGGATCGTAAGACCGCAGGAGGGAGAACAACATGAATCTCGTATATGCGGATGAACAAGGCAATGTATTTGACCATCCGGATTTTATAGCCTTGGGTAGAAGCGGTGACATGATCGTTGAAATTATGGAGGATGAGCTTATTCCTCTTCCTAATGGAGCGACTTTAGTCAGCTTGCCCTTCACCAGGCCTATTGGACTTAACCCGGACACGGGTGACATGCAGGTGCTGCCCGGAGGTGCTCAGGCGGTTGGTGCGCTGCTGCCGCAAGGCTTTACGCGTCTATGTCTGCCTGGTTATGTCAAGGCGGACAAAAACGAAAAACTCCCGTTATTCGGTTATACAGCAGTCGTATGGAAGGACGGCAATTTCTATGTAACGGCAGAGCAATGCGATGATCCGGAGCGTTGGGACCCACTCAACTGCGATCGTGGCGAGTTGGGCATTCAGGTCGAGCGCCTGCTTGCTAAATACCCAGAAAACCGTTTATACAAGCATTTATCCAACTGCGCTTTAGGCTATGAATGCTTAACTTCTTCCAATACGTTCTTGGGACGTTGGGAAGGCGCAGTCCCGGTATCTTATTCCTGCAACGCAGGGTGCTTTGGCTGTATTTCGGAGCAACCGGATGACAGTGGCTTTGTAGCGCCTCAGACACGGATGAACTTCAAGCCTACCGTTGATGAAGTAGTTGAGATTATGTTGGAGCATTTAAATGCACCTGAATCCATTATAAGCTTTGGTCAGGGCTGCGAAGGTGAGCCTTCTACGCAAGCGAGAATTATTGTAGAAGCGATGAATCGTGTACGTAGTCAGACCTCTTTAGGTTATATTAATATTAATACTAATGCGGGCTTGACCGATTACATGCGTGCTATTGTAGATGCAGGATTGAATCTTATGCGCGTAAGTACCATCAGTGCGCTGGATGATCATTACAACGCTTATTACAAACCACGTGGGTATACGCTGAAAAATGTCGAGAAGTCATTGAAGTATGCTTCCGACAAGGGTGTCTATACCTCAATTAATTATTTGATTTTTCCAGGGGTTACGGACCGTGAGGAAGAAATCGAAGCGATGATTGGTTTCGTGAAGCGGACGGGCTTAAAGCTCATTCAGATGCGTAATCTCAATATCGATCCTGAGAGTTATCTGGCTATTATTCCAAAGGCGCAGGGCGAAATTTATGGGATGAAGCAGATGCTTGAGATATTCCGTGAAGAGCTTCCTGACGTTGTCATTGGTTCCTACACGCATGTACCTCCAGCCACGATGCTTCGTTAACTGTCAATTAATCGGTAATTTTCGTTATTATTAACATATGAGCGATTATTCATTGCAACTGCAAATCAGTTCATGCTATAATCCGAGATGTGTGATTTAACTCTGGGTCCGCATGCGATTCAGGGCAGAAAGAGGTGAACGAGATGAAACAAGCTATTCATCCGACATACCACATCATTACAGCAACTTGCGCTTGTGGAAATTCCTTCGAGACTGGTTCGATTAAACCGAGCCTTCGCGTAGAGGTTTGTTCCCAATGCCACCCATTCTACACGGGTAAGCAAAAGTTCCTGGATGCTGGCGGCCGCGTCGATCGTTTCAAGAAGAAATACGGCATCTAATCCTACAAATCGTTTTGCCTTTATTTGGCAGAATACAAGAACCTCCCTCAGCCATCCTATTGGATAGAAGGGAGGTTTTTTGATTGGTGAAAAAATCAATACATTCGTTCAGCCGCTTTGCTGTTTTCATGCTGCTGACAGCTGCGTTCGTATTTATGGTGGCGGGTTGTGGCAACAGCAAGCAGGAAAACAGGCTAAAAACCTATGGGCATGACGGGTATATGGGTTATTCCAACAGCAACCCCAATTTGCCGAATCGGTATCAATATCTTAATTATGATGCAGACGGCAAGATGGTGGAGCAGGTGCTCGAGCCTCTAACGGGAATAGAGCATACCCAAATCTACTTTAATGGTACGGCTTTGCATGTGAATATAAAAGTAAACAAATCGCTCTCTGATACGCAAGCCGAGCAACTGCTTGCAAAGGCACAATCCGTGGTGCAATACAATATGCCGCGGTATGACGTGCATGTTGAAGCGAAAAAGTAATTGCAGCCCATTTTAATCAATTATAGGTACGAGTTGCGCTTTGCCTCGGAATCGGCTATACTTATTTTTGCCGTGCTAGATGGGGAGGTAGCGGTGCCCTGTAACTCGCAATCCGCTGTAGCGAGGTTGAATTCCTATTTGAGGTTGTGCTGATGTAGGGTCTTGGCACTTGCGAGCAGTGTTGACAGTTGGGTCCGCCGCAATGGACGTTTGTGAACCCGGTCAGGTCCGGAAGGAAGCAGCCATAAGCAAATTAGTTCATGTGCCGGGGGAGTGCCTGACTCGAGCTGTAGTGCAAGGATGTCGCTTGGGTCGCATTTATCAGGAGTAGGTGCACGGTACTAACTATTTTCTGAAGTGTAATGCTAATAACAACACCTGTATTCGCTATTCGATATTTTATCGAAACTAGCGATTGCAGGTGTTTTTGTTTTTAAATCTTTTGTTTTATTCGAGCCGACAAGGGCAAAAGAAGTTTTGATTGCTACACAGTTGTTGTATAATAGGGATAAAGCATTCATATATTGCAGTTCATTGATACAAAAAGGCAACATGAAAGGAAAGGTCTGCGTGTCACATATCGCTTTATACCGTGCCTGGCGTCCGCAGACGTTTCAGGACATGGTTGGTCAACAGCATATTATTCAAACGCTGCAAAACTCCATTCGCGAACAGCGCGTATCTCACGCTTATTTATTCAATGGTCCAAGGGGTACGGGGAAAACAAGCGCTGCGAAAATTTTGGCGAAAGCGGTTAACTGTGAGCGGGGCCCTGCAGAAGAACCTTGTAATGAGTGCGATGCTTGCATCGGCATTACCGCGGGTCACATTATGGATGTTATCGAGATCGATGCCGCTTCTAACCGTGGGATTGACGAGATCCGTGATATTCGCGATAAAGTACGGTATGCCCCTTCCGAAGTGCGGTTCAAGGTTTATATCATAGATGAGGTACATATGCTTACGGCAGAGGCGTTCAATGCGTTGCTCAAGACACTTGAGGAGCCGCCGGGGCATGTGATTTTTATCTTGGCGACAACTGAACCGCATAAGCTTCCTGCGACGATTATCTCACGATGCCAGCGCTTTGATTTCAGGCAGGTATCGCTGGAAGAGCAGACGAAGCACTTAGTGAAGATTTGCCGAGAAGAAGGCATTCAGGCAGAAGAGGATGCTATCGCATATATCGCAAGATTGTCTGAAGGCGGTATGCGCGATGCGATCAGCTTGCTAGAGCAGGTTTCTGCTTTTGCCGATGGGAGCATCACTCTAGAAGCTGCGGTAGACGTTACTGGCGGCATGGCGGCTGATCATTTTTATCAGTTGGCCGAGGCTGTGAAGGACCGGAATGTTGCGGCTGTTATGCCGCTTGTGGAGAGCTTGATGCAAGCAGGCAAAAGTGCGGACAAATGTATGGAAAATTTGATATATTATTTCCGAGACCTGCTAGTCATGAAGCTTGCTCCACAAGGGGGGGCAGCCACCGAGCGGATTGTTGATCCAGAGCGCTTTAAGGCAATGGCCGCAGCCTTCACTCCAGTTCGTCTGTTTGCCATGATTGATACGCTAAACCGTTATCAGGTTGAGCTAAAGCATGCGTCGCAGCCGCAGACTTTGTTTGAGGTTGCACTGATGAAGCTTTGCACACTAAGTGAAGAACAGTCGTCTGGCTCAGGCCAATCGGCGGTTTCTGAATCACAGGGTGCTGCGTCTGGTGGAGCGCCATCAGCTGAAATTGGCCGATTGCGGCAGCAGATAGAGGCTTTGGAGCGGAAGCTGGAACAAGCGATTCAGAATGGAATTAGTTCGGGAACGACTTCGGCTAGCGACCAAGCTGCGAGCAAGCAGGCGGCGCGAACCAATGCGGTTCGCAACTCGTTTGGTAGTTCAGGCGGCATAGCAAGGTCATCGGTCAAGCTTGATCCTTATCTCGCGACAGCGGGGAGTCCAGAATTCAATCAAATCCGCATGAAATGGAATGATGTTCTCCAAGGTGTAAAGGATGCTAAAATTACGGTACATGCTTGGTTGAAGGATGGCGAGCCCGTTGCATCGGCTGACGATGCTATACTTGTCGCTTTCAAAAATACAATGCACCGGGAAACGACCGAAAAACCTGCAAATCGTGATATTATTGAGAAAGTCATGCATACTGTCCTTGGCAGCCCATTTCGGATCGTTACGGTGATGATGAAGGAGTGGCAGGCGGCAGCGCAAGGCGCAACCGTTCAGAAGAGCGAGACGCTTCAGCTGGAGCCTGAGGGTTCAATTCCATCTCAGCATCCAAGTAGACCTGAATGGGTAGAAGAAGCGATTAAGCTTTTTGGTGAGGACCTGGTTGTTGTGAAGGATAAAGATTAAATACTAATGATGAGGTGATTGTAATGAACAATATGAACCAAATGATGAAGCAAGTAAAAAAAATGCAGGATCAAATGATGAAAGCACAAGAAGAGCTTGAAACGAAGACGGTTGAAGGCACAGCAGGCGGCGGAGTTGTAACGGTTGCAGCAAATGGCCACAAGAAACTTCTAAGCATCACAATTAAACCGGAAGCGGTTGATCCGGATGATGTTGAAATGCTGCAGGATCTAGTGCTTACAGCTGTTAATGATGCACTATCTAAAGTTGATGAGCTCGCAAACAAAGATATGGGTAAATTCACTGGCGGTATGAAAATACCGGGATTGTTCTAAGAAGCGACCTTGCTTTACGTTTGAAATAAAGGAAAGTATATTACGTTCGTACTTATCTTTTATTTTTCCGTCAAAGCTGCTTCAGTGTCTAGGGGACACCGATGGCGTTTTTTGCTTGAAAGGAGCTGTACCCTGATTTGTATTACCCCGAGCCGATAGCGAAATTAATTGATGCTTTTACGCGATTACCGGGTATTGGACCCAAAACAGCCGCCCGTCTGGCGTTTCATGTGCTTCGAATGAAAGAAGACGACGTCATTGATTTTGCGAAGGCGCTAGTTAGCGTTAAGCGCAATTTGTTCTATTGTTCGGTTTGCTGCAACATTACCGATACGGACCCATGCCGGATTTGCCAGGATAAATCCCGTGATCATTCTGTGATTTGCGTCGTACAAGAATCGAAGGATCTTGTGGCCATAGAACGAATGAAGGATTTCCAAGGGCAGTATCATGTGCTTCAGGGTGCAATCTCTCCAATGGAGGGGATCGGTCCGGATGAGATTCGAATCGCCGAGCTATTGCGGCGGCTGAGTGACGAGCGAATCCAAGAACTAATACTGGCGACCAATCCGAATATCGAGGGTGAAGCGACGGCCATGTATTTATCTAGGTTGATTAAGCCTTTCGGCATTCGTGTAACGCGAATTGCCCATGGCTTGCCTGTTGGCGGCGATCTTGAATATGCCGATGAGGTAACTCTCTCCAAAGCGCTGGAGGGCCGCAGGGAAATAAATTAGAACAGAAAACAAACAAAACGGCAGGCCGAGGGCAACTCGGTCTGCCGTTTTGTTTGTTTCTGGAATGAATGCTTAAAAGCGAGGACATCGTTCTAATCCTCTCCCCATGTTTATACATATAGTAATGTGATGTATGAAAACCGGACAAGCGGGAGGGGTTGGCAATTGAAAAAGCGACAGGATATCAGTATGGAGAAAGAAGCAAGACAAATGGATGAGATTCGAAGCGAGATCGTTGAGGCTCATCGGGAGTGGGAAAACGCCAACCGATTTTTTAATTACGCTCATGGCAAGGATCAAATAGATTATGCCATTCATTGTATGGTAACTGCGGAGAAAAGATATGACATGCTGCTTCGATTAGCTAAACGCACGAGTGAAAATTGGCCAAGCTGGAGGGGAATCATCAAATGAAAACGATTTGGATGACTATTTTCATTGCATCATCAGCTTTATTGATTTTGGTTATATTAAGAAACAAACTGTCATGGGGTTGGCTCCGAAGTTTTACTCTTCACTTGGTGTTGGCTGCTGGTTTATTGTATGTACTTAACTATTCAGGACTCGTTCCAGGTATGTATATCCCTTTGAATCCAGTGACGATCGGTACCGTTCTTACCTTGGGAGTCCCTGGAGTAGCGTTAATTGCTGGTCTTCAATGGGTGGTTATGTAGCGAATCGAAAAAAAGGTCACGCAAAAGGTTGACTCGGGCTGTGTTTATATGCTACATTATATCTCGCGCCAAGAGTAAGTAAACAAGCTTCAAAAAAAGAAATAAAAAAAGTGCTTGCATTAACTTGGGCATCTGTGATATATTATAAAAGTCGCCAATGAGACACACGGCCGACACGAAAGAAAAGATTGCTCTTTGAAAACTGAACAACGAGTAATAACTGCCTCGCAAATCCTTTGGGATAAGCGAAAAAGCGATAAAAAAGTAATGAGCATTTCAAACACCAATTTGGAGAGTTTGATCCTGGCTCAGGACGAACGCTGGCGGCGTGCCTAATACATGCAAGTCGAGCGGAGTTGATGAGG
>NZ_SKCD01000024.1 GCF_006542765.1 Paenibacillus luteus | reverse complement strand
CTCGGATGGAGTACTTTCCAGATAGAACATCACGAATCGCAGTCTGCTTGAGCGCATGTGAGTATGTTTTCCAAGCCTTGGATTCCTTTAACCCCTCATAACCATCCGCTTTGTATTTCCTTATCCAATCCACAACAGTCGTATAGTCGATCCCCAGCTGCTTTGCTTCATGATGAGGATTTGAATTCTGTTTAAGGCACCTTTTTACAACCTGTAGTTTTACATCTAATGTAATTGGACTCCTTTTTGACAAAGCAAAAACCCCCATCATGGTAGAAGTAGAAGTTTTGTTTTTTCTACTGTCTACTATGATGGGAGCATATCAGAATCACCGTGTATGGGCTGTTTGTCGCCTGCTTATGCGAATAATACGAAAACGAGGGCGATAAGCGCTGGCAAGCCTTGCACGACAAGAATCGACTTCTTTGCCGTTAAACCGCCATACACCGCAGCCACCAATACGCAGATTAAGAAAAACAATTGAAGCTGATATCCGAATTCAGCGGTGGGATGGAACAAACCCCAGAACAAGCCCGCTGCCAAAAAACCGTTATATAACCCTTGGTTAGCAGCCAAGGATTTGGTGCTTTCCGCGAACTCCTTCGTTGTACCAAAGGATTTGCGTGCCCGGTCCGAGGTCCACAAAAACATCTCTAGCACTAATATGTACAGGTGCTCCATTGCTACTAATGCCACGAATATAATGCTTGCTATAACCATCTTTGTCACTCTCCTTCCTTAAATGGGCCGTTCAATGGTAAATTGCTGTCCCAGCTTCGCATAATCATTGCCTGCCAAACGGCTGACGGGCTGCAGTGCTTCGGCGTTAATTCTTCCGTTTTCATAGAGCTCATCTGCTACATGAAAATGCACGACTCGCCCGATCAAGAGATCGCAAGCCGGCGTTTCGTCGGAGCCGCCAAGCGGCAATGCTTGCTCAAGCACGCACTCCATGCGAATTCTCGCCTCGGCAATGCCTGGAACCTTTACCCGTTCGCTCGCGATAGCCGTCAAGCCTGACAGCTCCACCTCACTTTCCTCCGGCGGCAAATTAGCAGCGGTGACGTTGATCGCCTCTATATAGCTCTCATCAGAAATATGGACAACGAATTCGCCTGCATAAACGGCATTTCGGGCGGTGTCCTTCTGGACACCACCCGGCTTGCGCTGTACGGATACCGCCACCATCGGCGGATTGGCCGTTACGATATTGAAGAAGCTAAAGGGTGCTGCATTCAGCACCCCTTCGCTAGACAACGTGGTGACAAAAGCGATCGGTCTCGGCACAATGCTGCCAATGAGGAGCTTGTAATTGTCTTGAACGCTCTGACTCGCGGGATCAATGGATCGCATCTTCAGTCTCCTTTTTTCCTTTATCCTGCTATTGTGACAGCTCGTTGCTTATCCATTAAAGGTTTCGTTATACCAGGCTGCCGCTGCGGCTACCTCGGTACTGGTCAACTGATGACCATATGGCTCCCAGTGAACGGTAACCGGCGCGCCCGCTGCCTGCAGCAAGCGGTCAAGCTCCTCTGTCTCCTGCGGAGGACAGATCGGATCATTGGACCCTGCGCCGATGAAGCATGGAACAGCGGACAGACCAGGAATCTCAAGCCCCCGAATCGGAACCATCGGATGATGCAGGATGGCCCCGCGCAGCGTGCCTTCGTAGTGGAACAGCAAGCTGCCTGCGATATTAGCTCCGTTAGAATAGCCGATTGCTACCATATTGCCACGATCAAATCCATATTCCACTGCGGCGTTATCCAGGAAATCATTCAGCTCCTTGGTGCGAAACGCCAAGTCCTCTAAGTCGAAGACCCCTTCAGCGAGCCGCCGAAAATAACGCGGCATCCCATTTTCCAACACATTGCCCCTTACGCTTAGAACAGAGGATGCGGGAGAGATACGGTCGGCAAGCGGGAGCAAGTCCCGCTCCGTTCCGCCAGTTCCGTGCAGCAGCAGCAATACGGGTGCATTAGGATCAGTACCTTGTTTGAATATATGCTTCATCATTTGTCCTCCTCTAGAACTCTTACTTCGAATGGCGATAACAATTGCTCAATTTGTGTGCGATGCTCTTCGAACCATTCTGGAAGCATCAGTTTCTCGCCTAAATGCTCTGGCTCTTCATCGCGGGCAAAGCCTGGAGGATCGGTCGCAATCTCGAATAAGATGCCGCCTGTTTCGCGGAAATAGATCGCGTTGAAATACTGACGGTCTACGATCGGCGTTGGCTGATAGCCGCTGCTTTCCACAAGGCTTCTCCAAAGCGCATGTTCAGCGTCGTCTTTTGCCCGCCATGCAATATGATGCACCGTTCCAGCACCGCCATGACCAGGCTCCATATTTTCCACGTTCACGTCAATCAGGTTGCCTAGATCGCCAGTTGATTTGAACCGGGCATAGCCGCCTTCTTCGCCTACTTTCTCAAGTCCCATTACGTTCACCAGAAGCGCTGCCGTTTGGGCAGCGTTGGTGCTGTACAGGATGGCTCCGCCAAATCCTTTAATCGCTTTTTCCGCAGGAACCCCGCCAAACGCCCACTGGCTCTGCGCTCCTTGTTCACGGGCAACGATCTCCAGTTTCAAACCGTCCGGATCGGCAAGCTGCAAATACTCTTCGCCAAATCTTGAGGTTTGTGCAAAATCAACATTCAGCTTAGTCAGCCGCTCTTTCCAGAAATCAAGCGTATGGGCAGGGACAACATACGTGGTATAACCGACTTGGCCTCCGCCAATTTTGCCTTTACGCGAGTTTTCCCAAGGGAAAAAGGTGATGATCGTACCTGGACTGCCTGCTTCATTGCCAAAATAGAGATGGTATACCTCTGGTGCATCGAAGTTAATTGTTTTTTTGATTAGGCGAAGTCCAAGGACCCCTGCATAAAAGTCAGCCGTTACCTGTGCGTTTCTTACAAAAGCAGTTATATGGTGAATTCCAGCGGTTTGAGTTGTCATGTGTTTCCACTCCCTAGTTTATATTAGTTTCTAAAGTATTGTAACTAACAAAATAATTTCTTAACGAATGAGCGCATCCAGCGAATAATCGCCCGCTCCGATTAAAGCAATACCTATAGCAATGGCTACAAGAACCAGATTATATTCATAACCGTTTGCTGTCGCCCACAAACCGTTAGGCCCATGAACCTTTACGATAGCTACAAGCATCGTTAGCACGATGATAACGGCAGCTAGCGGAGTAAGCAATCCGGCTGCAAATAATAAACCGCCTACAAGCTCCATCAGCCCGGCAACCACTGCCATAGCAACCCCTGGCTTAACGCCAATCGATTCGAGCCAGCCGCCCGTTCCTTTAGGTCCGTAACCTCCGAACCAGCCGAACAGCTTCTGAGCGCCATGCCCTACGAACAATAAACCGACAACCAGACGTACAATCAACAATCCCAATGCGATACTCATTTTAAATTCCTCCATTTGGTTTTTATTATTATTTAAAGAATCTTTAATTTAAGATATTAGACAAACATAATCGGCTGACTATACACTCCGGCTACAAGTTAAAACCAGTAAGGCTAAGCGGGAGAAGCAGCCGTTAGAAAACCCTATTTTGCCATGCGTATCAAATAGTTGTTAGATTTGCAGCAAATCCACAGGCTCAGCTACTTGTAATGCTCCTGTGCAAACTTGCCGAGCTTCTTCAACAGCTGGCTCGCCTGCATCTTCTCTTCTGCCGTAAGTCCATCTACCGCCTGTTCAATGACGACCTGATGGGCCGGGAAAATTTCTTCTATAAATTTCGTGCCATGCTCCGTAATCTCAGCATAGATGAGGCGTCTATCCTCAGTCGAAGCTCGCCTGCGTACCATTTCCTTCTTCTCCAGCTTATCTACTACATAAGTGATGTTGCCGCTGCTCATGAGCACCTTCTCGCCAATTTGCTGCAAGGGCTGCGGTCCTCTATGGTAAAGCAGTTCAAGAACCCCAAACTCCGTCCGGTTCAAGCCATTCTTGCGAATATCGCGATCCGCATGGGCATTCACCCATTGAGTCGCTCTAGACAGCGCGATGAAGAGATCTAATGAATCATTTGGTTTCTGATTTTCCTTGGACATGATGATCACTCCCTTCTGCGCTGCATTTATCTTTAAGTTAATTATCTTGAATTAAAGATAATATATTTCGAAGCTCCTGTCAACACCTTTTACCAAACTAATTTGATTTCACCCATGAAGCTTGAAAAACTGCAGTCCGCACTCATGAGCTTATTGTAACCATTTGGTCTCCCTCATACGCTAGTATCAGTCGTTAAGCACACATTGGCGCTTAACGACAACTAACTCGAACGACCTAAATGCTGTTAGCATATGGACGCACGTACTGCTTCCATTATCCTGCCTTTTCATTCAGCTATTGCCATACCATCTTCGCTTATCGCCACCAAGGCAAGGAGGGATAAGCTGCCGACGGAACGAAGACGGTCTCGCCTATTTTCGGAGTAGCTATCCGCGCTTGGCGATCCCTAGCTGCTTTAACTGCCCGCTCAACGGGATCGGTCCAATCATGCAGCGCCAGTGTAAACGCGCCCCAATGGATGGGAATCATCACTTTGCCTTGCACGTCCAGATGAGCCTGAACCGTTTCTTCCGGCATCATATGAATAGCAGCCCAGCGCTCATCGTATTGGCCGCATTCCATTAAAGTGAGGTCAAACGGGCCATACTTATCGCCGATATCCTTAAAGTGGGGGCCATATCCGCTGTCGCCGCTAAAAAAGATTTTGGATTCGCGTCCCTCAATGACCCATGAGCACCATAACGTAGCATCTCGATCGGACAAGCTTCTGCCGGAAAAATGCCTAGCAGGCGTACAAGCCAGCCGCAAGCCAGCATATTCAAACTCATCCCACCAGTCATGCTCTTCAATAATAGCCGCGCTCACTCCCCATCTCACCAAGTGCGGAGCCACGCCAAGCGGTACAATGAATCGCTTCACCTTACCCTTAAGCTTCACGATCGATCCGTAATCGAGATGGTCATAATGATCATGAGAGATAATAACAGCATCAATTAGCGGCAGCTGCTCAATTTCAAACGGCAGCTTGCTGCTGAAGCGTTTGCCTCCAATGAAAGGGAACGGCGATGGCGCGCGGCCGAACATCGGGTCAAGCAGCAGCGTCTTCCCATCTAATTGAAGCATAGCCGCCGAATGGCCGAACCATGTGATGGCTGCTTTGCCGCTCTGCTCAGCTCCTACTTCCCCATTGCTCCCGCGAAACGGTTCGACAGCCACGGGAATGGCAGGCCTACCCTTTGGATTGCCTTTTGCAAATTCCACCAGCAGCTTTATTTTCCCGCCCATGTTGGTGTTGTCGATCGGTGCTGGTGTAGCGTTTCTAAACTTTTTAGCGCCATACTGCGCAGACCGGCTTAGCTGAGCCTTCCTCGCCTTCGATTGCCTAGCCCCGAAAGCAGGGTAGTAGTTCAGCAGCACATAAACCATGACGACCAGTACAACAATGATGCCAAGCAGTATCCACATGTTCTAACCTCTTTCAATTTCACAAATTTTATGCAAAAAAAACCGCTATTGAAGTATACGTTATACTTCAACAACGGTTTTATCAAGTTTTCGCAAAGATCGTCTTACGCTCTTCTTGCGCCACGCATAATGGCACTCAAAATCAGAACGACTACAATGGCTCCGATAATCGCCGGGATGAGCGCAAACCCGCCAAGCGAAGGACCCCACGATCCTAGAATGAGCGTACCTAGCCAAGCTCCGATAAAGCCAGCGATAATATTGCCGATAATGCCTCCCGGAATGTCACGCCCTGCGATCAAGCCACCTAACCAACCAATGATTCCGCCTACAATTAATGTCCACAATAGACCCATATTTATCTTCCCCTCTCTGTATTACGATATAGCTAAGATTAACCGTATATACCGGCTTTGAAACAAAGCCGCGAGATGTAAATTGTGGGAACGATACAGAGGCTTTTATTGGCCTTCATAAAATGGAACCAACCGTTATTCGAAAGGCAGCGTAACTTTAAATGTCGAGCCTTCATGCAGCCGGCTGCTTACTCGAATGTCGCCATGATGCAGCTCTACGATCTTTTTCACGATCGACAGCCCAAGCCCGCTTCCATCGGCTGTTCTTGTCCGCTGCTTGTCGCCTTTATAAAAACGCTCAAATATGCGCAGTTGATCCTCCGGCGTAATTCCGATACCCGTATCCGTAATGTATACTTCGATTTGGTTTTCCCTGCTGTGCAGCCCAATCTTAACGCTCCCTAGTACCGGCGTAAACTTGATTGCATTATGCACCAAGTTGACCCATACCTGGCTCAGCATCTCTTCGTTTGCTACGATTTCCGTTTCTTGAAGCGCAAGTTCCAGCTCCAGCTCTTTCCCCAGCCACTGTGGCTCGCAAGCAAGCACGACATTTTCCAATTGGGTGTCCAATCGGTAGCGCTTCTTATCCAGCTGCTGCTGCTCGGCTTCGAGTGTAGTCAGCTTCAGCAAATTGTCGCTTATGCTCGACAGGCGCGTCGTTTCCTGTTCGATAATCGACAAATAATGCTTTTGCTCCTCTGGGCTCAGATCCTCGCGCTGCAGCGTGCTTGCAAAGCCGCGAATCGAGGTTAGCGGCGACTGAATTTCATGCGATACATTGGAAATAAACTCCTGCCGCAGCAGCTCCACCTGCTTTAGCTCATGGGCCATATCGTTTATAGACTGAATAAAATCGCCCATTTGCCCGTGATATTTTTTATCTTGGTCAACAATGACATTGAAGTCGCCTTTAGCCATTCGCTTCAGCGCGTCCATCATTTCCTTCCATACCGCTCTTTGCTTCGGCCGAACCAACACGTTCACGACTGCAAATATTAAAATCATGATGAAAACGCCCAAGCCCCAATTCACAAGCTGAAGCAGATACTCCGGCATGCGCACTTCATGATGGGAATAGAACCAATAGGTCAGCCAGTAGGCCAGTGAAAAGGCGCCGCCGCTGAAAGCGAACACCATCGCCGTCGCTCCCGAAATCCGCACCGCAATCTGCCATTTATTATATTGTGAATTCATTTCAATGCCTCCAGCCGATAGCCAAGGCCGCGAATGGTACTGATCTTAATCGATACGTTCCATGCGACAAATCGTTCTCTCAACCGGTTAATGTGTACGTCAAGCGTTCGCTCGTTGCCATCAAAATCATACCCCCATATCGCTTCAATCAGCTGATTGCGCGTCAAGGTGCGGCCGAGATGGCTAACCAGCATGAACAGCAGCTCGAACTCCTTCGGCGGGAGCGTACTATAGTCCGCATGGACCTTGACTTCAAACGTCTGGCGATCCAGCATCAGCTCGGCAACGGACACCTGCTGAGAAACGGCAATTCGGTAGCGCTTCATTAGCGCCTTGACTCTAACAGCAAGCTCAGCGGGGTCAAACGGCTTCACCAAATAATCATCCGTACCCAGATTAAACCCTTTGACCTTATCTCCCATTTCCCCTTTGGCTGTCAGCATGAGCAGCGGAATATCATAGTGCTGCCGCAGCTGCCTGCAGAGCTCCCAGCCGTCCATATTCGGCATCATAATGTCAAGGATGACCATGTCTGCCGGCAACGCCTCCATTTGCGCAAGCGCTGATTGCCCATCCGCAGCCTCCTGTACGTTCAAGCCTTCTTTTTGCAAAATAACGCGAACAAGCTCCCGGATATGCGGATCATCGTCCACAACAAGCACATAGCCCATCATTGCACCCTCTTCTCTGCCTAGGAGGCCGTTTTATTCATTCTTAGCTGGCCATTGGCGAACTCGCGATACATCGCGTGGCTGGCATACAGCTCTTCATGCGTTCCAACGCCCGTAATGATCCCTTTCTCCAAAAACACAATCGAATCCGCGTCGACGACCGTCGACAGCCGATGCGCGATGACCACTGTCGTTCGCCCGATCATCAGATTTTTGAGCGCATCCTGCACGACCTCCTCCGACTTGCTGTCCAGATTGGAGGTTGCTTCATCCAGCATCAGTATATGAGGGTCACGCAGCAGCGCCCTCGCAATCGCAATCCGCTGCCGCTGTCCGCCAGAGAGCTTGATGCCGCGCTCGCCAACCTCCGTATCGTAGCTGTCTGGCAAGGCTTCAATGAAACCATCCGCATACGCCCTTCGCGCCGCCTGTTCGATTTCCTGATCGGTGACCTCGCGCGTCAAGCCGTAACATAAATTATCTCGGATCGATCCTGCGATGATCGGGCTTTCCTGCGAAACGTAGCCGATCTGGCTGCGCCACGAGCGAAGCGAGGCATCGCGGATATCCGTTCCGCCTAACCGGATCGCGCCGGAGGTCGGATCATAGAAACGCTCCAGCAGCGAGAATAGCGTCGTCTTGCCGCTGCCGCTCGGGCCGACCAGCGCCGTTACCTTACCTGCTTCGATCGTCAAGCTTACATCCCGAAGAATCGGCTCCTCCGGCTTGTAGGCAAAGGATACGTGGTCTACTTGCAGCGTTTGATTCATTTTCGTAACGGCTTTGCCGCTTTCCTGATCTTCCTCTTCTGACTCTATAATACCAATAATGCTGTCCGTCGCCCCCATCGCCTTCTGAAACTGCGTGAAAAACTGCGAAATTTGCGTAATGGGAAGCATGATTTGGAACAGGTACATGATAAATGCAACCAGTTCTCCCGCCGTCATGGCACCTGATGACACCTGAACCCCGCCAAAGCCAATCAAGCAAACGAGCAGCAGCAAAATAATAAATGTGATGATTGGCGAAATAAGCGCCTGCATCCGGGCTTCCTTCAAGCCGAGGCCGAACAGATTTTGAATGCCTGTGCGTCCTTGCTCATATTCCACCGGCTCAGAGCCCGAAGCCTTCACGAGACGGATTTCGGAAACAACCCGGTTCACAACCGAGGTAAACTGGGCATTTTCCGCCTGCGTGGATTTGGAAATGCTGTACATTTTACGACCGATGGGAATCATAATCAAGGCTGCAACCGGGAACACCGTCAGCATAATCAGCGTCATTTGCCAGTTCATGTAGAACAGGATCGACAGGGCGCCGATAATCGACAAAATCCCTGTGAAGAAGCCGGTCACATGCTCCGTAATCAATCCCTTGAGCAGCGCTGTATCATTGGTCAGTCGGCTAATCGTATCGCCTGACGACTTGTTGTCATAGTAGGGAACCGGCAAACGAAGCAGCTTGCTCCACAGCCTCTCGCGGATAGACGATACAATCTTGTTTCCGCTGTAATGCAGCAAATACACCGAGACCCCGCCCGATACCACCTGCGCAATGAACGCTATCGCCATGCCGACAATCTGGGCCGTGCTTAACGAACCGAGCGAGAAGCCGTTCACCATGTTTTTCGTAAATAACGGTATCGTCAATCCAACGAGCGTGCTAATCAAACTTAGAACAATGGCTATGGTCAACATCTTCTTTGGAGGATTTGTCTCCATGATCAGTCCGATAAATCGCTTCACATTGCTTTTTTTATCTTTCATTGCTCCCACTCCTCTATCTCTCTTCTCTCCACTATGTCGTTTACTTTACCTTCCCTGTTTAAACGCAATTTAAACAAAGCGGCAAGCTGCCGCAGGATCGCTGAATACCTGTTAATACCGTTTTTCAAAAAAAGGGTTGCAGCTGAAGTTGCGTGAGAAATGATCGCTAGGTTACAGGTAAATACAGCTCTGGCGAAAGGGGATGGTGAAGAGATAAAGAGCAAGCCGGAAAGCCCGCAGCTTCATACGGAAGAAGCAGTATCCTCCAAAAGGAACAGCTTCTTTTTTATGGAAAATAGCGGTAAAATAAATCATGCGGCTCATTTCATCTTGGGCTGAATCAACGAAATAACTAGGGGGAATCCTATGAGCACCAAACAGGTCGTTATCGGTATCGATGGCGGCGGAACGCATACCCGTGTGATGATTAGCGATAAACAGGGACATGTTCTGGCTTACTTGGAGCGAGGCTCAGCCTCCATCTATAAAGACAAGCAGGCTGCACAAAACGTAAAAGGAGCCATAGCCGAAGCGCTGCAACAAGCAGACCGGACAACTGCTGACATACAAGCATTGGTTGCCGGGATCGCAGGCTATGATGCACCATCCGATCTAGAGTGGATAACGCCGTTAACAGAGCTGCCGGGTCTGAACTGCCCCGTCTTGCACGTCAACGACGCTGTATCCGCACATTCAGGTGCGCTGATGGGCAAGCCTGGCATCGTCGTTATAGCTGGAACTGGCTCGATTATTGTAGGCGTAACGGAAGATGGGCAATTCATTCGCAATTATGATTTTCATCATTATGCCGTAACTGCTGCCCGCTCCATCGCTTACGATGCCGTATACGAAGTGCTTGCTGGCAGCTATGACAAATCGGACAAGGGATTGCTGGACTCCATGCTTGCGCACTGGAGAGTTCCAAGCTTAGGCGAGCTTGCCGAGCTAGCAAAAAAAGGGTTCCTCGAGGAGCGCCGTGCACGAGACAAGCAGTTTGGCGACTTCGCCCCCGCGGTTACCAAAGCGGCAGAGCAAGGAAGCTCCGCTGCGATCCGTGTATGCGAGCGAGCGATTGGCCAAATCAAAATAGGCATTGAGCTTATTGCCGCCTCCTTCGCTAGCCAGGAAGTTTCAGTCACCTTCATAGGCAGTGTAGCAAACAGTGCTTATTACTTAGAGTCACTAAGGGAAAAGCTTGCCCAAGGGAACAACAAACGCTATCTTATCGTACAGCCGCAATTCCCGCCCGTCATCGGCTCGGTCTTACTTGCGCTAAAGCATGCGGATAGCTCCATTGATGAGGGCGCCATTAACCAATTACAAAGGTGGGAGCTTAGCAACAGTTAGCGCTAATTAACGTCCACCAACTGCAGAGATGGGAGCTCAGCAATCGTTAGCGCTACTTTACGTTCACCAACTGCAGAGGTCGGTGCCCGGTGATAGTTAGCATTTCATAACGGTTAGTCCAATCTATAGGATCCCCGTCCGTAATCGTTTGCCTACTCGCTATCCTGCATCTGTGCAGCAACTTATCCTTATTCCGTGCACTTGAGCAGCCTATCCTTCAAAATCGCATGATAAACGTATGATTTAGCAGCTCCATACACCAAAAAGAGCAGCTCTGCTGCGACGATGCAACATAGCTGCTCATTCAAGCAGTTTATTAACCCCTATCCTGCCAACGTGCAGGATAGCCTGCCGACAAATCACTTCGTCTGCCGATTTTTCGAAAGCACCAGCAGGCTGTCCTTATAGGTTTCCCCCCACTGCTTCATTTGCAATATAATCGGCTTCAGCGTTTCCCCGAATTCCGTCAGCGAATACTCCACCTTCGGCGGTACTTGATGATAAACCTCGCGATGAACGATCCCATCATTCTCAAGCTCTCTAAGCTGTAGGGTCAGCATGCGCTGGGTAATGTTCGGGCATATTTTACGAAATTCATTAAACCGTTTCGTTCCATCGATTAGATGATACAGGATGACGCCTTTCCACTTGCCGCCAATCACGTCCAGCGTGAATTCTACGGGGCAGCCTTCACCGGATGGACAATCGCCATACCCGCTTATCCGGTCTCTCATCTCACCTCATCCTCTCTTTCATAGTATACATTTTGATACTACATTACATGAATGTTCGTACTTACGTATCTGTAGGTTAACACCTATACTAGGGCTATGGCTAGTCAAAAAGAGAGGAATGAACCATATGACCACAATGAAAGCAATTGGATTGCACCGTTATTTGCCGATCGAACACGTTGAAAGCCTCATCGATTTCCACATGGATAAGCCTATTCCTACGGGCCGCGACCTGCTAGTGAGAGTTCAGGCAATTTCAGTTAATCCCGTAGATGTGAAAGTCCGTGCTCCTAAGGAAAAAATTGAGGCAGCCCCGCGCGTGCTCGGCTGGGATGTCTCGGGTATCGTCGAAGCTGTCGGCCCACATGCCTCACTCTTTAAACCGGGCGATGAGATTTACTATGCGGGCAGCATCACGCGCGCAGGCGGCAACAGCGAATTTCACCTCGTGGATGAACGCATTGCCGGCTACAAACCGAAAACCCTTGATTTTGCTCAAGCCGCAGCCTTGCCGCTTACCGCCATCACGGCATGGGAAGGGCTCTTTGACCGTCTCGGCATCTCACACGACTGCGGCAAGAATGAAGGCAAGTCTATCTTGATTATAGGCGCTGCCGGTGGAGTCGGTTCCATCGCTACCCAGCTCGCAAGCGAAGCAGGATTAACTGTGGTTGGAACCGCTTCGAGACCCGAATCCACAGATTGGGCACGGGCACATGGCGCTGCCCATACGATTAATCACCATGAGTCTTTTTTGCCTCAGCTGCAGGCCATCGGCCTTGCATCGGTCGACTACATTTTCTGCCTTAACCAAACGGAGCAGCATTGGGCCAATATGGCTGCAGCGATTGCACCGCAAGGAAAAATTTGCTCTATCGTCGAGATGAGCTCGCCTATCGACCTCACCCTGCTCAAAAACAAAAGCGTCACTTTCGTTTGGGAGTTCATGTTCACAAGAGCAATGTACGAAACAGCAGATATGGAAGAGCAGCATCGGTTGCTGAATGAGATTGCCAAGCGAATCGATAACGGCACGCTTCGTTCCACCCTCGCAAAGCGGCTATCCCCGATTAATGCCGCTAACCTGCGAGAAGCCCACAAAATCATCGAGACCGGCAGCATGATTGGAAAAATCGTTTTGGAGCGGTTTGAATAAGCTAACATCGTTTCTACCGGATTGCCCATCGTATCGGGATGAAAATGCCCAGTCGAAGGCATTTCGGTTTTTTTATTGCTTTGATCGCCTCTCGTCTTCTCCTGAATACTGTCAAACCACCTTTCTAGCAAGAAATGCGCCACCTGATTTTGATCAAAAGCGGCTTCCAATCCATCAGCAGCGCTTTGAGTGTCTTGCACAGATGATGGGAATCCATCCAAAAAGCATTCTCACCTTTAACGAACATTGTTCTTTACGAACATTGTTCGTTATGGTATAACTAGATCAATTCATTTCAAATCTAATACCGAGGTGTTGACTATCATGACAACTACAAACGCAGTAACAAAGAAACAACAACGCATAGCCATCGTCGGCGGAGGTCCTGGCGGGCTGACTCTTGCCCTCATTCTCCAGAGACACGGCATACCGACCGTCGTCTATGAACGCGAAGCTTCGCCATCGAGCAAGCAGCAGGGCGGTTCGTTGGATCTGCATGCGGAGTCCGGACAACGAGCGCTCAAAGAAGCTGGCTTGTATGAGCAGTTTCAAGCCATTGCCCGCTATGAAGGAGAAGATTTCCGCATTTTCGATAAAACCGGAAGAAACTATTGGGATGAAGTCGCTGATCCCGATGACACCGATGAAGGACAACGTCCCGAGATCGATCGCGGCACGCTGCGCCGGCTGTTGCTTGATGCTCTCGATCCGGGCTGCATCCGCTGGGGATATAAGCTGGACCAAGCCATTTCCTTGGAAAATGGTATGCACGAGCTTCGCTTCGAGAACGGGCACGTGGACACTGTGCATCTTGTCGTAGCAGCCGATGGCGCCTTCTCCCGCATTCGCCCGCTTCTTACGGATGCCGTGCCAGCCTACACCGGGCTCAGCATGGTTGAGATTAGCTTGCGGAATGCTGTCGCAATTCATCCTGAAATCGCCGCTTTCAACGGACGCGGCAAAATGTTCGCACTCTCCGACCATAAAGCCATTATCGGCCAGTTGAATGGAGACGGAACCATCCGGGTATATCTGAGCTTTAAAGTCGAGCAGGATTGGCTGGATACTTGCGGCATTCCCTTTGACCAACCCGAGGAGGCAAAGCGGCAGCTGCTTCAGCAGTATAGCGATTGGGATGAATCCCTAACCAAATATATCAGCGATGCCGATGGCCCTCTGCTGCCAAGACGCATTTATATGCTCCCTGTCGGTCTGACGTGGGAGCATAAGCCGGGCATCACGATGATCGGCGATGCTGCCCATGTGATGTCACCGTTTGCTGGAGAAGGTGCGAACCTGGCGATGCTGGATGCTACAGAGCTCGCATTGTCCCTCGTGCAGCACGACGATATCAACAAAGCCATCTCCGACTACGAGCAGAAGATGTATGGCTATTCCTCTAAATCAGCTGCGGAGTCAGATGATAGCCTAAAGCTTTGCTTTGGCGATGATGCCGCAGCGAAGCTTAGCCAGATGATGACTCAATTTCATGGGCAGCACTAAAAAGCGCGCCCGATTGTTTACTAATTTAAGCGGGCATGCTATAAGGAAACTATGGATAAACCTACTCGAACCATTATCAGTCGTCGTTCGCGGCCTGCCAAGGAGCCGCTAAGCAAAGAGCTCATTATAAAGACCGCCTTGGAGTTATTAAAAAGTGAAGGCCCATCCGGGCTAAGCATGCGAAAAATCGCCAAAGCACTAGATACGGGCCCTTCTTCGCTTTATGTCTATGTCACAAACCTGCAGGAGCTAAGCGCTTATGTGTTAGATCACGGGCTTGGCAAGATGGCATTGCCTGATGTCCAAGAAGGCTCCTGGAAAACGAACCTGTTCGATGCGCTAAACTCGTATCTCATGGTTTTGTATGAGACCCCGGGCATCGCTGAGCTTGCGCTTACGACCATTCCCGTCGGACCCCATTCGTTAGCGTTGACGGAGTATATTCTTGAGCGGCTGCATGAAGGAGGCATCCGCTCCACTTCGGCAGCTTGGGGAGTCGATCTGCTGCTGCTTTACCCGGCTTCGGTCGCTTTCGAACAAGCTTCCCGCAATCAGAAGGGCTCGCCGCTCCACGCGCTTACCGCTTCTTACCAGACGCTTGATGCGTCACGTTATCCGCTACTCGCGGGCCTGAAGGACGAAATGACATCCTCCGGCGGCAAGGAACGGTTTCATTGGGGGCTTGAGGTCATCCTGCAAGGAATTCTAAACAAGCAGGATTAATAGAAATAGACATGCAGGATTGGTCAGGCCTCGCCCGTGTTCTGCCGCAAATAGAAAGAGCCGCCCCATGAATGGGGCGGCTCTTTCTATTCTCACCTTCGCAGCTTGCATTTCGCACCACTGCTAAGTGGCTTCACTCTCTATTTGGCGGACTGCGTTAACCAGCGGCCCACACGTCCAGTTCAATTTTTAATTCAGGCAAACCTAATCCTTGAACATAAGCAATGGTCATGGAAGGAGGCGTATCGCCGAAGGTTTGATTCCAAACGCCATAGAAATGGTCCCAATCAATTTCTTCCGTTGCCCAGATATTAACCTTAACCACATGATCGGGAGTCAGCTTCTGAGAAGCAAGAATCGCAACAATATTGCCCATCGTATTGGTCACCTGCTGATTGAAGTCCGAAGGGATATGCTCGTTCATGTCCACGCCAACTTGACCAGAAAACACATACATCTCCGCATGTCTGCTGATCTTAGTCACAAGGCTATATCCACCGACAGGTTTCGCTATATTTTCCGGATTATATCGTTGTACAACGTTATGGTTTGAATTCATCATGGATAAAGTCTCCTTATAAATTGAAAATCAACCGCCAAATTACGGTGATCCATTTTCACTGTTTTTTTAATTTCCGAATTGTTGACAGACCTATCCCGTCCACATTCATTCTAGAAAAAAACAGCAGTGGAATACCCGATGCCCCAAGACAGCGATTTGATCGATCTTTTTTTCATCCGGTATCCCTCCTTCCAATGTATAAGAAAAATGACTGACTACAAAAGCTTATCATGAACAATATCAAAATTAAAGTCAACGTTTGCAGCTAAACATCCCGAATAACAAAATTCCATAAAAATAACGCCATAAATTCCTGCTAAATCAAATAGGAAGTCGTCATAACGAGGTCAAAACGAAGACATATTGAAACGGAAGCTCAGATAAGGAGGCAGCTGAAAGCCTGATTTTCTACACCTATCATTTGTCGATTTAATAGTTCATTCTAAATGAAAACCAAAAAAAACCGCACGTTGGTCACTTTTGCGAAAGTGTCCGACGTACGGGTTAAAATCATGCTTAGCCAAGCTTCTGTATACACCAAGTCGTCATGCAGCGCTTTCCGGCTACGATAACGGTTTTGAGAGGCTCATATAACTCGCCGTTCAGCTTTTTGGTCATTTGCAGCAGGCGTTCCTCATTCACGAGAAAACGAGTGCTGCCGTCGGGGAGCAAATAACGCTCATTGCCAAGCGGCTGCATAGCCGATTCCATTCCAATCGAAGATGCCAAGCGCGCGAACAGCCTTCCACCGGGCTTCAGTACACGCCAAAGCTCTTGGACCATTTGCTCAAAATGGGCCTCATGCTCCGCAAAATGCAGCACTGCGCTGCTGATGACAAAATCAAAGCTCCTATCAGGGAAGCTCAACTGCTCAACCGCTTCCACGCACGCCCGATCCTTCTGCCAATCAGGCACTAAAGCAGCTCCGAGCTTCTGCACCTCCAAAACCGCAGCCTCCGAACGGTCGGTGGCATACACCTCGTAGCCCTCGCGGAGCAAATAGGCGATGTTCCTTCCCGACCCGCAGCCAGCATCGAGGATGCGCAGCTCCTTCGTGATCCGGCCTTTCAACAGCTGATCGAATAAATAAATGTCGATATCTCCGAATTGTTCCTTAATGCTCATCTGCATGAAAGGATGCCACCTCTTTTCCCGTTTCCCTCTTCAGGCCGTATAGAGATAAAGCTTAGTTCGATACATATCACGGCAAACCACAATCTGCTCTGGCTTCCAACCCGGCAGCGCAAAGCAGACGCTAATGATATGCGTGCCAGGTTTCAACTGATCGCGAAATACCTCGCTTAACCGCTGCATCGCTCCTGGAAAGAGATAACACACAACCATATCCACATCCCGGTACAAATATGTGTATAAATCGCCTCTAACGAACGTTACATTCCGGCTTTGATCCAATTTGGCTGCCAAAAAAGATATCCACATGGGGATAAGTGAATTTTCGATCCCTATAATTCGCCAGCCTTTCGTGCTTCTTCCGATTTGCAATGCCAGCGTTCCCCAGCCCGAGCCTGCCTCTACCATCAACCCCCCGCTCCCTCCTGGGAGCTTTCGAATCGCCGAAATAACCGCTCGCCTGACAGGCTCCGATGCAGGCATGGGCGAAATGCCGTTGCGCCAGCTAACATAGACAATAGATAAGACCGCAGCCAGCACGGCTGCGGCCACCGATAGTAACACGATCTGGTAGACGAGGCTCTCGATCGTCATCGCCCCCCCTTCCAACCCGCGCTTTGTCTTAGGACTTATTCCCTCTGCGAACCTTCAGTTGTTTGCCTTTAACCGTTGTATTACGCATCACCTCAAGCACGAGTGAGCCTTTTCCGTTCAATATTTCAACGTCCGTAACATTGTCGAGAATGGTAATGATCCCGATATCGTCGGCTGAGACGCCTTCAATCTTGGCGATCGTACCGACAAAGTCCACGGCCCGAAGCTTCTTTTTCTTGCCGCCGTTGAAGTTCAGCTTCATGATCTGCTTGTTCAATTGCTCGCGCTTATCCTTCTTAAGGACCGGACCAATATTCAGCTTCTGCTCGAAATCCTCGCGACGAAGATCAACCGCCTCTTCGGAAGGAGCCTTGGCTTTGGCAATAGGGAATCCGATATAATCCTCGATCTCCGCTAGTCGCCTTCCATCCTTAGGCGCGACAAACGTAATGGCCTTGCCCGTCTTGCCCGCCCGTCCCGTCCGTCCGGTACGGTGAACGTAGCTTTCTTTCTCCAGCGGAATATCGAAGTTAATGACATGGGTAATATTCGTAATATCGATGCCTCTAGCCGCTACGTCTGTCGCAACCAGATAACGGAACTGTCCCCTTCGGAAAGCATTCATAACTTCAAAGCGCTCATCCTGCTCCATGCCGCCGTGAATGCGATCGCAAGGATACGAGAGATCAGCCATCTGTCTGAATACTTGGTCCACGTTCTCCTGCGTGCGGCAGAAGATGATGCAGCTATCCGGATTTTCGGTAATCATCACGTCCTGCAGCAGCTTGAACTTGTCCGCTTCCTTTACCTCGATGACCGCATGCTCGATCGTCGCCGTAGTCAGTCCCGAAGCCTTGATTTCTACCTCTACAGGTTCCTTCATATATCTGCGCGACAGCTTGGCCACATCCTCCGGGAACGTCGCTGAGAACAGCATTGTTACCCTTTCCGTTGGAAGCTGTTGAATAATCGCCTGCACCTGCTCGATAAAGCCCATATTCAGCATTTCATCGGCTTCGTCGATGACCAAATATTTAATCTTCTCAATGGCCAGCGTGCCCCGCTCGATATGGTCATGCACGCGCCCAGGCGTACCTACAACCATATGCGTTCTTTGCTTCAGCTCCGCCTTCTGGATATGGAAAGGAGCTTTGCCGTAAACCGCCATGGATTTAATCCGCTTGAAGCGCCCGATGTTCGTAATATCCTCATTGACTTGAAGCGCAAGCTCTCTTGTCGGTGTCAGTACAAGCACCTGCGGCTTGTTCTCGTTCCAATCGACTAGCTCACACAGCGGAATGCCGTAGGCTGCCGTCTTGCCGCTGCCTGTCTGGGATTTAACCACCAGATCCTTCTGAGCAAGCGCCACGGGAATTACCTCGCGCTGCACCTCGGTTGGCGTTTCATAGGACAGGCTCTCTAGCGCCCGCACGATTTCTTGGCTTAATTTATAATCCGAAAATTTGATTTCACTCATCTATAGACCTCTTCTGCACATGTAGTTTATTCGTAACTTTAAGCATAGCATACTCGCTGGCCTTTTGATTCATAAACCTTTCCCCTCCACGTGTAAACGGTTTGCTGAAGCTTAGGCATAAGGTCTTAGGACTCATAAAGAGTCAAGACCTTAGTCTTATTATTCAACCAACATTGGAAATAAAACACAAAATAATAGTAAACTATTGGTTATACCCGCCAGCATAGGAGCCATTCGAATACAACGATTAAGGGAGAGTGTCCGATGAGTGAGCAGCAGGAATATCGGTTTCAGGTTAATTTAAGCGGAATGATCAATATATTATCTAATCACTTATATAGCAGTCCAAAGGTATTTTTGCGGGAGCTGCTGCAAAATGCAACCGACGCAATTACGGCAAGAAGCAGCGTTGACCCCTCCTACAAAGGGAAAGTATCTGTTGAAATAGCAGGAGGCGGCGAGCACGTTACGATGACGGTGGAGGATACGGGCATCGGCCTAACGGAAGAGGATATCCATCAGTTCCTTGCGATGATCGGCCATTCGTCCAAGGTCGGCAAGGACTTCCTTGCGACGGAAACCTCCTTCATCGGCCGCTTCGGGATCGGCCTCTTGTCCTGTTTTATGGTCAGCGACGAGATTGTCGTGCTGACCCAGTCGGCCAAGGGCGGCCCTTCCATGGAATGGCGCGGCAAGCCGGACGGCACCTATACGATTCGCAAGCTCGATACACAGCTCGCAATCGGAACCAAGGTGTACCTTCGCTGCAAAGCCGATTGCGCCGACTATTTTGAGCCTGCTGCTGTCGAAGAGCTGCTCTTCTATTACGGCGCCTTGCTGCCGTATCCGGTCACACTGGTCGCAGGCGGACAGCAGAAGACTATTAACGCTACGCAGCCTGTGTGGTTCGCGGAGCCTGAGCTCGCCCGCGGCAAGCGCCGCGAAGTGCTGGATTTCGGAACCCGCCTCCTTACGGAGCCCTTCGAAGATTTCATTCCGCTGCGCACGGCAAACGGCCGTACCGGCGGAATCGCCTACATACTTCCGCATAGCGTAAATCTGAATACGCGGCGCTCACACAAGGTTTACTTAAAGCAAATGCTGGTTTCGGATAAAGCGGAAAATATTTTGCCGGAATGGGCTTTCTTCGTCAAATGCCTGATTTGGACCGATGAGCTGCAGCCGACGGCCTCGCGCGAGCATTTTTATGAGGATGACCGGCTGCAATCCGTACGCGATGAACTAGGGGAAGCCATCCGTGATGAGCTTGTGCGCATCGGAAACCATGAACTCGAGCGGCTGCAGCGCATCATTTCGCTCCACGCCCTGCCAATGAAGGCGCTAGCTGCAGAGGATGCCGCGTTCCTGAACACTATCTACAAATGGCTCTCCTTCGAGAGCACCTATGGCGAGCGGACGCTCGGTGAGCTTATCGACGAGAAGAAAAAGATATACTACACCGCTACGGTCGACGAATACCGCCAAATTACGCATGTAGCCGTAGCGCAATCCTTGCTCGTGTTAAACGGCGGTTATATTTATAACCATCAGCTGCTGGAGGGGATCGCCTACATGAACCCAGAGCTTGAGCTGGAGCGATTGATGCCAGAGGACGTGTCCCTATCGTTCACTGATCTCACAATGGAGGAGAAAAATGCCCATTACGATGCGATTCGCCTTGCCGACATCACACTGCAGCGGTTTCGCTGCCAAATCCAGCTGAAACGCTTCAAGCCTGCTGAGCTGCCGGCTCTCTATACGCTGTCGAAGGAATCCTCCGCGCTGCGCTCGCTGGAGAAAGCGAAGGAAACCAGCACGGATCTGCTGGCCTCCGTGCTTGGCAATTTAGGCAGCAGCTTTGGCGAGTCCGCATATTCCACGTTGTATTTCAATCTGGATAACCCGCTCATTGACCGCTTATTCTCCTCAGGCAGCAAGGATATGCTTCCTGCGGCCGTGGAGATGCTTTACACGAATGCGTTAATGATGGGGCATTATCCGCTTAGCCGGCAAGAGCTTGCCGTGCTTAATCAAGGAATCGTTCGATTTATCGACTGGGGTTTGTCCGCGAATGCGGGGAATGGAGGGGCTTCTAAATGAACTATGATTTCGAGACACTAATGGATGAAGCTTATGATTTGCCCGATGGGCTTGCGAAGCTGGAGGTTCTGGAAGCGGCGGCACGGTATGCCGACGCGGAGGGGGACATCGAGCAAGGCTTTGAAGCGAGAAAAGAAATCGTGCATACCGCTATTTTTCACGGTTACCCCTTAAAAGCATTGATCGCCTTCTCTTGGCAGCTAGGGCAATATGACCGAAATCCCGAGCAGTTCGGCAGCTTCGATCTGATGTGGTCTTATAAGTGGATTGTCGGCCAGGTGGCCCACTTCCCGGAAATCCCGCTTCATAAGATCGAGGAGCTCGTGGATGACCTGGGCAAGCGCTACAAGGAGCACGGCTATAATGAGCGCACTTATTTCTATTACCGCTTCCGCGTTGCCATGGACCTTGGCAAGATGGCAGAGGCACAAACCTATCTGGAGCTATTCCAAAAGGCCGAACGCGATTATATGAGCGATTGCGATGCTTGTGAGCAAAACCAGATCGTTCAGTTCTACTCCCAGCTCGGCGAGCACGAGAAGGCGCTGGAAGCTGCGCAGCCGATTCTGTCCGGCGCTATGAGCTGCGCGGAGGTGCCGCATATTACGTTATCCTACTTGCTGCTGCCTATGCTTGAGCTGCAATCAGAGCAGGATGCGCGCAAGACCCATAACAGAGGTTACCGGCTCATTAAAGGCAAACGTGACTTTATCGAAACGGTGGGCAGGCACATGTCGTTTCTGGCTCGGACGGACGTGAAGAAAGGAATAGAGCTGTTTGAGCACCACTTAGCGATGACTCTCGATCACGAGGACCCGTTCCACAAGCTGGTATTCCATCTCTACAGCGCGCAGTTGCTACAGAAGCTCGCAGCGAACGGATCCAAATACCGTCCAAGGCTGCCGATGTCCTTCCTCGTCTCAAACGAGGAGATGAGTCTGGCGCATCTGGCCGATCATTTTGCCCAGCTCGCCTTATCGGCTGCCCAGCAATACGATACTCGCAACGGCAACTCGTATTATATGGAGTGGGCCGAGGAAGCGCTTCGCGCGTAGCGCGTACGTAGACGAGCGACAAAGAGGCCAATAGCAGCTATATTCTGGGCATTGAGCATTATTGAACTTGCCACAAATTATCATGGTCGCTTAGCATCTGCTTCAGGACCAACGCATTTCCCTACAAAAAGGCTTTTCCTAAAGATCCGATTAGGATCAGAAGGAAAAGCCTTTTTTTGCTGCGAGCGATTAATAAACGACTTTCACCGGCGTTCTGGTTTTGGCGGATTCCATAATCGCTAGAATAACCATCGTCGTGTTGTACGCATCCTCGATTGTCACCTGGAACGGCTCGCCCGTAATCAGCTGATCTACGAAATGACGGATGCTCTCGTATGCGAAGCCCTTGGGCTTGCCGTGGATGAAGTGGCGGACCAGCAGATCCGGGCGGTCTGCCTTCGTTTCCGTGAATCGCTCCATCATCTGGCTGTGCGTGGGATCAATATTGAACATCCCTTTCGTACCCGTAATATTAAGCTTCATATCGTTCACGTTCGGATTGGAGTTCGGCGTGATCCAACCGTTCTCCATCGTAGCGATGCCGCCGCCGCGAAATTCCAGAATCGTCTGATACACGTCGACGGTATCGACTCCCTCGCTCTTCAGCACACCTTCGCGGGATACGGAGTAAACACGCTCCACCTCGTCATCGAACAGCCAGCGCAGCACATCCACGCTATGATAACCAAGAAACCAAAGGATCGACGACTTGGCAGCCCACGGCAGCAGATCGGTCGCCACCCATTTGATGTCATTTAGCCGGTAATATGCGCTGTACGGCTCTCCGATCTCCCCGTCCACGATACTCTGCTTCGGCAAGGCGACAAGAGGGCTCCAGCGGCTGTGCAAATCCACCATCATCCGCACGTTGTTGCGCTCCACGGCCTCGACGATTTCCAGCGCTTCCTCGCGGCTGGTCGTCAGCGGCTTCTCGATAATGAAATGCTTGCCTGCGTTCGCGCAGTCCACCGCGATTCTCGTGTGGGCAAAATCCGGCGTCACGATAGCGACCGCATCCACATCGCCGCTGCGCAGCATCTCGTTATGATCGGTAAAAATGCCGCTTTCCGGAATATTAAACTTTGCCGCCAGCGCTTTAGCCCGCTCCACATTCATGTCGCATACAGCCGCAACCTCCGCGCACGGATGATCGTTGTAAATGAATGCATGGGTCTCCCCCCATGTGCCCGCTCCTACAATCCCCATTTTAATTTTCTCCATACCTCTCATCGCCTTTCAGTCAAGTTAGCTTGCCGTTACTTCACGCCGCCAAAGGTGAGTCCGCGGATCATATATTTCTGAACAATCATGGCAAACAGCAGCACGGGCATAATCGTCACGATGCCGATCGCCGACATCTCGCCCCATACGACGCCGCTTACGGAAAGGAACAGCGTTACTGTCGTAGGCAGTGTGCTTGCGTCCGCGCTCGTCAGGAATAACGCAAATACGAATTCATTCCAAGAATTAATGATGCAAAAAATAGCGGTAGCGATGAGCCCAGGCGTTGCCAGCGGCAGAATCACCTTCATAAATACTTGAAACCGCGAGGCGCCATCCACGAAAGCCGCTTCCTCCAGCGCCAGCGGAATCTCCTCGAAGAAGCTGCGCATCATCCAAATCGTAAACGGGATGTTGAAGAGCATATAACAAATGATGAGCACCAGATGCGTATCGAGCACGCCAAGCAGGCTGGCCATGACAAAGATCGGAATGACCGATGCCATCGGCGGCAGCATTCTAAGGCTAAGCACCCAAAACGCCTTGTTTTCCTTTTTCTTGAACTCGAACCTGGCAAAGCCATAAGCGGCCATGCCGCCAATAAATATCGAAAATAATGTAGTCAACACAACGACGATCGAGCTGTTTCTCAAATAATCAAGCGCATGCCGGTTGGCGAATACATTTTTGTAATTTTCAAAGGTTGGCGAGAAAAACCAAATGCTAGGATCATAGGTTTGCGTTTTTGTCTTCAAGCTGATGATGAGCATCCAGAACAAGGGAAACACGCAGGACACGCATACGATCAGCAGAACAATGGCCGTTCCAATACCCAATTTTTTCGTACCCATCGGATTCATCCCTTGTTCTCAACCCCTTTCCGGTAAGCCCTAATGAGGATCATGCTGATCACCGTGGTCAGAATGAGCAGGACGACGGAGACTGCTGCCGATCTTCCTACCCAACCGGTTTGGGCAAAGCCCAGGCGGTATACATGCAAGCTCAAAAATTCGGTGGCGCTGCCCGGTCCGCCCTGCGTGAGGGAATACGGGATATCAAAGGTTTTCAACGAATCTATTGCCCGGAAAATAACCGCCAGCAAAATCATGGGCCATAGCAGCGGCATCGTTATGTTTCTAAAAATTTGCAGCCGATTCGCACCGTCGATCGCCGCCGCTTCATACGGGTCGGAAGGCAGCGAGCGGATACCCGCGTAAATGATCAACGCCACGAAAGGGGTGTTTTGCCATACGTCCACGAGTACTGTCGACCAAAAAGCATTTTCGCCGGACAGCCAGATTACCTTTGCCCCTATGAATTGGAGGAAATAGTTAAGCACGCCATATTCAGCGTTCATCATCAGCTTCCACACCTGGCCCGTAATGCTCGGAGTCATGGCAATCGGTACGATCATGCAAGCAAAGACGAGAAACTTCAGCTTGAATTCTCGGTCCAGCAGCACGGCCAGCCAGAAGCCCAGCAGCAGTTCAACCACGGTAACGATAACCATGAAGCCAAGGCTGATCATGACCGAATACCAGAACTCGGGATCGCGGCCGGAGAACAAGCGGATAAAATTGTCCAAGCCGACAAAGTTGAAGGAAGAGTAACCCAGCTCATAGTCGGAGACGCTTAGCACATACAGAAACAAAGTCGGTATAAAGGTAAGCGCCCCGAGAATAATCATGGCCGGCATAATATATACAAGATGCGGTTTTTTCTGAAAGTAAGAGCGAATCATAGTTGTCACCTTCTCTGCTTAAGCTTATCGAGGCTGCTGGCGCAGCCCCGTTGGTATCCCTTACTTGCCAACAATATCCTCAAGCTCGGTTTGTGATTTCTTCGCGGCTTCCTCTACCGTCATTTCGCCAAACATCGCTGCGCTGACATAGTAGCCGACCCGGTCCAAAATTTGGCCAAGCTTCTCATGCGGCGGAATCCATGAAATTCCTTTTTCCACAAGTACGTTCGCATCGCTTAGCGCTGCTAGCTGTACTGGATACGAAGGATCAGCGGCAACAAGCTCCTCATCCTGATAGATGGATGTGCGAACCGGCACTCCTCCGCCTTCTACGTAAGCTTTGGCGTTCTCCTTGCTGTTCATATAGACGATGAAGGCCCAAGCCGCTTCTTTGTTCTTGGAGAGGGAGGACAGGGACATGTTCCAGCCCGCGAGCGCGCTTGCTTTGCCTTCCGGCCCTTCCGGCGTCGGCACAAAACCAACCTTGTCATAGACTTGCGAACCGGCAGGGTCCAAAATTCTTGTCGCTAGTGCCGTGGCATCCAGCCACATCGCTGCTTTGCCCGTCGTAAAGGCAGAGAGCGCTTCTTCATGCGTATAGGAAGCAACGTCTTTCGGAGCATTCTTCAGCAAATCCACATAAAACTGCATCGCTTCGACTGTTTTCGGATCGGTCATCGTTACGGCGCCTGTCTTCTGATCAATAAAGCCCCCGCCGAAGTTGTACATCACGGTCATAAGGCCAGAAGCGGCATGAATGCCTCGTTGTGCCCTCATCGTTACGCCGTACAACCCATCTTCCTTGCCGTTAAAGAACTTGGCCAATTCCAGAAACTCAGCCATCGTAGCTGGCGGCTGTTTGCCGTATTTCTCGAAGAGATCCTTGCGGTAGGCAATGAACCTTGTTTCGCCCGCCGTAGGGATACCGTAAGCCTTGCCATCGTATTTGCTGATCCCGTTCCGGTACGCAGGCACGATATCTTCATAATCGAACCAAGCTGGCGTGAGATCTTTATTCACGATATAGGAATCAAGCGGCTCTACGACCTTTTTGGCGCCGTATTCGCTCATCCAGAAGCCATCGACCATCAATACGTCATAAGTGCCGGTTTTGCCTGTGTAATCCAGCAGTTGCTTGTTCTTGAGGTAGGTTTCCTCCATGACTTCCCATTTCACTTTGATGCCCGTCAGCTTCTCAAAATCCCCGGTCAGCTTCTGGAACGATTCCGTTGACGGATGGCTGGCGAATGCCAGCTTGATTTCTTCGCCGTCGTACTTCTCTTTGATTGTCTTACCCCACGCCTCAAGCGTATCCGTAGCGCCGCCCGATGTTCCTTGCACCGGATCAGTTCCTTTATTCCCCTCGTTCTTGCCGCCGTTATTTCCCCCGCATGCTGAAATGATTGCCACCAGCAGCATTACGACGATGAGCAGAGACCCTTTTTTCGCCATTGCCAGACACTCCCCTTATCCTGAATGTTTTGCGTAAGGTTAAGTAACATATATCTGTCACTCATCTTACGAACGCGTTGTTAATACCACAAATAATATCCAAATAAAACGTTTACAACAATGTATTGTAGCGTCCATCCTTGTCTTCACGAAACTAAACTAGTCGAAAAATGAAAAAAACAAACCTTCGCGTGAAGGTTTGTTACATCAATCAACTATTTTTTTCCTTATATTCTAACGGCGATATGCCAAAGTACTTTTTAAATATTTTCGAAAAATAGGGATAATCATTAAAGCCGCATTGTTCGGCCACGATATTAATCTTTGCAGATGCTTCGTTTTTTAATCGCGAGCGCGCCTGCTCCAGCCGGTATTCGCTAATATGCTGCGTGATCGGCTTCTTCATCACTTCCCGAAAGATTTTACTGAGATACGGAGCGCTGACTCCGCAGCCCTCGGCAAGCCCCTGCAGATTCAAGCCGGCATCGCCGTAGCCTTTTTCGATTTTGGCCAGCACATCCTCGACTATCCGTTTATTACGGGGCGCTCTTCTCTCGGAAACTCTTGCAATTTCGCTTGCCAGGTAACTCTTCCAAACCGCAAACAACTCGTCAGCGGTCGTCGCCGCCTGATTGAGGGAAGGCGACGTCTCACCAGCCTCCTGCTTGAGATTAAGCAGTAGCTCCGAACGGAAGGAAAGCTGGAAATGCCCCATAATCTGCTTAAGCTCCAGCCAAGAAAACCCGTATGTCCGGCAATAGGCGCTCCAATCGTCTACAATCCGCTCCATTTCGTTCCGATTCTCGGCCAATACGTTTTTCACGAGGGATGCGACCGTATCCTTCATAACGCGAATGCTATCCACATCCATTTGAGAGGTCCATCTAGCAGGGTCTTTAAGCAGCACCTTAGACATAACCTCGTTTAATCGCTCCTGCGTGATCGGCTTTAGCAAATAATCGGCGACCTGATGCCGCAGCGCCTGCTGGACGTACTCGAATTCCGCGTAGCCGCTCAAAATAATCACGTCCATCTCCGGATCTCGGACCCTTATGCTTTCAATGAGCTGCAAACCGTTCATGACGGGCATCTGAATGTCCGTGATGACAATATCCGGCTTGCGTGCTTCGATTTTCAGCAGCGCTTCCTCACCGTTCTTAGCTTCTTCAATGTCCGTGATGCTCTTACTGAATTGCTCCAGCAGCTTTATAATCCCTTTTCGAATGACAACCTCATCATCAACGACTAGAATCCTCACTGTCTTTCCCCTCCTTAGGAAGCCATACTCGAACTGTTACCCCGCCCGTCATCGACTCCTCAAGCGACAGGCCAAATGGTGCGCCATAGCGCAGCCGAATGCGGTGATGCACGTTCAGCAGGCCAATGCCCCGTTTGCGGGTGTCGTCATTTTCCGGTAAATCGCTAAATTCCAGCGCAAAAAGCTCGTTCATCGCTGCCATCGCCAATTCATCCATCCCCTGCCCGTTGTCCTCGATATAGAGGGCGTAGGCCTCCTCGCCAATATCGCCGGCATAAATTTTCAAATAGTAATCACGCTCGCCGATAAACGCGTAATGAAAGGCATTTTCCACGATCGGTTGCAGCGTAAGCTTGATGATGGGGTATGAATTATAAGGCTCCAGCTCATCCAGATCAATCTCGATATCCGGATATCGCTCCTGCTGGATTTCCAAATACGTTCGTACGTGATCGATTTCGACTCGCAGCTCTACCTCGGCCTTCGGATTATCGATCGTGTACCGGAAGAAGTCGGCCATCGCCTTGCTCATCCGGCTGATCGCAGGCACATCATTCAGAATAGCCTGACAATTAATGACCTCAAGCGTGTTATATAAAAAATGAGGATTGATTTGATTTTGCATCGCCAGCAGCGTGGCGTCCTTTTGCTTCATTTCCGCATGTATCTTCTCCATTTCGACCACGTACACTTTATCGATCATGCCGGAGAGGTTCGCAAGCATCTTATTGAAGTTTCTCCCCAGCAGCCCGATTTCATCGGTATACTTGCTTGTAAACCGCACATCCAGGTCGCCGATCTCCACCTTCTTCATAAGCTGAAGCAGCTTTTTGATCGGCTGAACGAGCGTAAGCGACAGCACGAACGAAATGAGGAGCGTGAACAGCAAAATAAGAGCGATAACGAGCGGCTGCACGTTTTGAATCTTTCTGACCTTGTCGGAAATGGCCTGCTGGTTAATATAAGCCTGCACTTCAAAGCCGCTGTAGCTGAGCTTCGAATCCATTTTCAAATAGACGGAGCGATTAGCGCTGATATCCGTTGGAAAGGATGAATAGACGATATGTCCCCCCGCATCCTTCAGCTCAATAAGCAGATCCGACGCGGCAAGCAGGCGGAACGCATCGCTGAACAGCTTGCCATTGAGCCGCACGACAAGAATGCCATCCCTGCCTTCAACGTCATATTTCCCCAAGGTCAAATAGATCGTGCTGTAGGATCGGTCCTGATAAAAGAGATGCTCCTTGGTCGGCTTGGACCACAAATCGGTTTCCTTGTTTAAGAAATACCGATACCACGCTTGGCTCCGATAGTCGATATCCGGCACGCGGTCCAGATTCTGATCGTAGATCAGCGTCTCGGCTCCACCCTCATTGCTTTCCTTGATCATAAAAAATACCGATTCCAGCTCGCTGGAGTATTGGGTCCGATACGCTTCAAGCGCCTTCTCTATCCGGCTTCGGTCAGTTGCCTCGATCAGCTCTGAGCCGTTATCAGAATAATAAAAGAAGTAATAAACATTCTGAACGACTCTGTTCAGCTGGTTATCGAGATTGAGACCTGCTTGGTTAATGGAGCGCTGCACGCGTTCCATCTCGTTTTCGGTCAGAATCTTCTCGAAATTATGCTGATAAATATAAACTAGGCTAAATACGCCAACAAACGAGACGATGGAAATCGAAACAAATATTTTCGTGAAAAATTTTCGGTTCATGATCGGATTGACCAAGCTTCGAATAAGCCATTCCATTCCCGTTCACCCCGCTTTGTGTAAGTATGCCAAGCTGTCTGTGTAATAATGCCGTATTATAGCATAATCTCCTCGGCTTCCTTACAAAAAAACAAAGCCAAAATAATTTTCGAAAAAGAGTGATCCAAAAATCCATTCCCATCGTGAGCCTTAGTAAGAAAGCAAAACAACCACACACGAGGAGAGTGAATGTACCATGAAAATGAAAAAATGGCTTGCCCCCGTACTTAGCTTATCTCTGCTGCTTCCCGCACTCGCTGGGACGCAAAGCGTTCGTGCAGAATCAATGAAACCAAGTGCAGAAACACCCGCAGTAGAGCTTCGAGCAGGGCTGGACTACTTGCTATCGGAGCACTTTACACTTGCTGTAGTCTCGATGACCAAAGCTTACGACGGCACTTCCGATGCAGCAGCAGCCCAAACCGCACTGAATCAAAATGCGAAAGACATGGTGCCCGCGATCGCTTCGATTTACGGCGAGGCAGGCGCCAAGGAATTTGACCGCATCTTCGCAGCCCATAACGGCTATACCGACAAATATGTAACTGCCGTGAAGGGCAAGGATATGATGGGGCAAACCGCAGCCCGTAACGAGCTTGAAGCCTTTGCCAAAGAATTCGGCAGCTTCCTTGGTTCCGCGACGGAAGGCAATCTGCCCGCTGCTGCAGCTCAAGACGTTGTTCGTACCCACGAGAAGCAGGTGCTCGAAGTATTCGACTCCTATGCAGCAGGCAACTATAAAGCGGCATACAGCGAATTCCGTGAAGGCTTAGGGTTCATGTTCGGTGTCAGCGATGCACTCGCTGGAGCCATTACAACGCAGTATCCATCGAAATTCGACAATACGCGATCGGATACGCCAGCAGGTGACCTGCGTTCCGCGCTGAACCACCTAGCTGCAGAGCATTACGCGCTCGCTGTTCTCAGCATGCAGAAGGGCTTCGAAAAGTCGCCAGCTTACAGCGCGCTGTTGGAAGCACAGGAAGGCAACACAAACGACTTCACCGCAGCTATTTCCTCTATTTATGGCGCTGAAGGCGGCGCAGCGTTCAAGCAAGTATGGACAGGTGACCATATCTTCGCGCAAGACGTGATCGTCAAAGCGGCACTCTCTGGCGATATGGCAGCTATTACTAAGGCTAGAGCGAAGCTTGATACGTTCTCAACGGAATTTGGCAAGTTTCTTGGTTCCGCTACAGGACAGAACCTGCCGACGGAAGGCGCTACGGCAGCTGTAGCTGCTCATGAGAAGCTTGTACTCGAAGCATTTGATATTTATCAAACTACAAACAAAACAGGTCTATTTGACAGCTTCCGCAAGGGCTACAGCTTTATGTTCGGCGTAGGCAAAGCTCTTGGCGGCGCAATTGTTACCCAAAAACCGGAGCTTTTCCAAGTCAAACCACCGGTAACACAGCCTGAGAATCCAAACAACGTAACGACCATCTGGTTCCAACTTGGCAACAAAACCGCACAAATTAATGGCAAAAATGCCATGATGGATGTCGCTCCTTATGTTAAGAACGGCACAACCTTCGTCTCGCTTCGTACATTGACGAATACGCTTGGCGCCGATGTGAAATACGTTCCATCGAACAAAACGGTTGAGCTTAAATTAGGCAATGATAAAGTCGTATTCTGGCTAGGCAAAAATGTCATTCAAGTCAACGGCGCTAACGTAACCCTTGATGCTGTCGTTCATATCAAAGACGGACGTACACAGGTCCCTCTTCGCTTTATCGCAGAATGGCTAGGCTGGAATGTTAATTGGAATGGGTCCAACCAATCTGCTACGTTAACGAAAGCTATGTAATTCAGTGTTATGCCTGAGGCGTGATGAGTGATCATTGATGCGTTATGCGTGAGGCGTTAAACTAATCTTCATAAAATCCTGCTCCGGAGCTTGAAAGCGCCGGTGCAGGATTTTTTGGTATGGTGAGAGGCTAAGGGGAAATCGATTATGGCCTATTTGCTGGACTAGTCGTATTTGAGAGGCCGCTTAATCCATCTAGTGTCGGGGTAAAATATAAGAGTGCCTCCTCGGCAGGTACTATAAAAAGTGAGTACTAGTTGGGTTGCGAATGGGTCATTATAATACAAGACATACCAATAAGAAAGGCAAGTGAGTGCTATGCTTCGTTTAAATGTTACCCGTGTCGGTTTTCTCATGGGCGTGTCTCTGCTGCTTGCTGCCATCATCTATTTCTTTGCAGCTAACTGGGGCGGCCTTGGCCGTGCCGATAAAATCTTAGCCTCCGCAGGCATTATGGTTCTGTTCTACGGAGCGGCCTTTATTTTCTCCAAAATGAAGATCATGCTGGGCCACCATTCTTTCCTGTCAGCCATCTTTCTAGTTGGCGGCTGTATCTCGTTTGGGGCTGCCGTCGCTCTGCTTAATCAAATCTATAATTCGCATGCGGACACCTATGAGCTCTTTCTCGTATGGTCAGTTCCGGCGCTGTTGTTTGCTTTTATAACGCGTTTCAGTCCGTTTTATCTTCTCGCCTATACGCTCGTCCATTTGACGTTATGGCAGTACTTTTTCCCATCTTCCCTGCATGTCTATCATAGTGAAGCGGAGCTTTACCTGATCGGCTGCTTGTTCGCCTTGATCAATCTAATTCTGTTCCTTCTGACCGAAACAAAGCTGCTGGCTTCCGCACCGCTCAAAGCGGTCAGCTTCATCGCTTTCCATACAGCCTTGCTCATCTTAAGCAACTCGTTGCTTTATGAGCGGTACGGCCCTTGGATGAACATCGCATCCGCAGCTGCTATTGCCTTCGGCTTCTATTATTTCAGCCGCGTGCGTCTGAATAAGGCCATGCTTACGCTTAACGCGTTGGCTGCATCCGCCTTTGCCGTATTCAAGTTTTTAGAGCTGTTATCCGAGCATGCCTCCACAGCCTTCTTTTTCTATGGATTACTCTTTGTGGCGGTACTGCTCACTGCAAACGTGTTTTTCTTCCGTTATTTGAACAAGCTGGATCAGCCCGCAGAAGACCATGAGAAGCAAGCTTCTGACCAAGAGGAAAATAAACATAAAAGTGCACTTATCGGCAAAATCGTCTCCACCGTCGTCACCATCGTTGGCATATTAATCGGCAGCATCTCGCTTGTTGGCCTTGTATTTCTAGCCTCAGACGGCCAGGACACGGAATATGTGCTGTTTGCCATCTCGCTGCTATTCATTATTCCCGTCTTGTTCTTGAGCCATCTGAATGCCGTTGTTCGATACACCATCCTTACGATCGGCTACGCGGCTGGCATGATTGCCATAGCCTGGATTGAGCAGCCAATGCTAACCTTGCTCTTTCTGGTCGTGACGGGAGCCGGCTGGATACGCCTTGACGGGCGAGGCCAGCATCTCTTCATCTACTCGTTATTCAATATCAATATCGCGATCCTGTTGATCCAATTGTTTGAGTCCGTTCAGGATGCCTACTCTTTTATTATCTTGATTATGGCGGCGCTGAACGCCTTGATTTATGCCTGCCATCACCTGCTGGGTGAAGGGTCTCCACGGCAAAATCTGCGGGAATGTGGCCTGCTGTATACGCTGCTCTTCCTATTTTGGCTGACCTTTTTGGACGACATTTCCCCCTATTCTTATGAAGTTTTTAATATCTTGAATTTCGTTGCCGTCACTGCTCTGGCCTTCCTATTTGTCCGCCGCAGCCAGGCGCTGGAAGCAACCGCGAGCCTTGCATTCTGGTTCATCTTTATCGTGTTCAAATATTACGACATCTTCTGGACGCTGCTGCACAAATCCATTACGCTCGCCCTGCTTGGCATTCTCATTATTGCGGTCACCTATGTTTTCGCTTACCGGACCCGTGCCAGCGTACCCGCAAAAACAGATGAATTCAGCCGCCTGCTGAGCAAGAGCCCCGTTCTGATCGCCATCGTTATCGTACTGCAGTTGGGTTACGTTGGTTATCACGCTGCTACCAGCGAGGTGCTGTTGTCCACCGGCAAATCCATCAAGCTCGCCATTGAGCCGCTGGATCCCCGGTCACTGCTGCAAGGCGATTATGTAAGGCTGAATTACAGCATTTCCACACCTCCGGAAACTGCTCAACAGGAGCTGGAAAACAGACGGGGACTAAGCCGAATCAAGGTTGTTTTGCAGGAAGGCGCCGACGGTGTATATACGTTTGAACGTTTTTATCAAAGCGGAGAAACGATTTCGGCCAACGAGGTCATTATCAACGCTTCTACCAGCGGCTGGCGAAGCCTCTATTACGGGATCGAAACGTTTTTTGTGCCGGAGGGTACAGGACTCGAAACTGAGCGAAACGCCCACTACGCCTATGTAAAGGTTGGCAAAAAAGGCGACGCCCTGTTGGAGAAACTGAGCAAGGATTAACGGTTAGATGTATGAAATCGGAGTGGGAGTGACCTGAGTACATTGATTTGAGAAAACGTGGCGTTCGCCCTTGCAGCCTTATTCTGGCTTCTAAATATGTAAAGTGAAAATGCCAACGAATGCGGCTGCATTTACGACTCTAATGATAATGATTGATCCGCTCATGCAATGCTTAGTTTAACTTATATATGCTGGTGTGGGCGGGATGTGCGGGGCAAGCGGGTGAGCAGGGTGAGCGGCTGAGCGACATCATAGTTTTAATTTTAAATACCTGACCATACTGGCTTGGAAAAAATTCTCAAAATGCTGCCCTTTTCTGCCCATTCTGGGCCACACAGCGATATTAGATCTACTTTTTAGATCTATCTCCTCCAACTCTAGTCAAGTCCAAATTTGTGTGTAAAATCTCATCTAGCTTAGCGGAATGGATATCAGCGGTTGTTTCGCCATTCATGGTACGCAGCCATGTCCTTGAATTTGCGGCTGGTATCCCAGTGTTCTTCAATCTCCATAAACATAGCCCCAATCATGAAGTTTTAGCTAGCGAGCAACAGATTTCCCTTGAGAAATGCAGCTTTCGCAGATACATCCTTATTTTCACCTCGATATACTTATGAATTCTATCCAGCTCCAACCGCAATCCTAAAATAGGTCCTGCTTGAAGAGCAGCCACAACATGCAAATGACATGTGAAGACCAATCCTGTGAAAGGCAGCATTCGACTTAGCAGCTCCTCCTTATCCTCTTGCATGAAAAAAGAGCATGAACGTATACAGCCGCCAAGCCGCATAAGTCCCTGCTCTATTTATTAGTTCGCCAACTTGCTCAGCTCTGGAAACTCCTCCAGATAGCCGTTTTTCTCCAGCTCCATGATCGCTTTCCGGATGCTTTGCTCGTCCTCACCTGATTGGTCAGAGAGAGCAAGCAGCTCCTCCAGCGTAATTCCCCTATTCTCCTTGCAATAAGTGAGCAGCCCTTTCGCTGCCCATGACAAGCGGTCATCCTGGAATTCTCCGATCATTTTGCGGAACAATTTATGTGGGATTAGCTGTTCATCAACTAATGCTTGCATCGCTTTAATGGCATTTTTGGTGGTCATGCGGCCTTTCTTCGCTACCTCGTCTATCGTGAGTGAGGCAGAATCAACCGTGCTCGAGCTAAGCACGATATAAATCATTTGCGAGTAAATATCCAGGCTCGGATTATAAAAGATTTCAGTGGAAACGGTAAAGTTTCTTACATTGCTTGGTGTTAGTTCAGTTGTCATTTGGTTGATCTCCCTTCCGATTGGTCTATACCATAATAAAGGTTCGGAAGGTGGGATTCAATTTAGGCTTTATTAAAAAAAGTTAATTGTAAACAATCTGTAACCTTTCACCACTGCTCTGTTACCTGTTTACTTGTTCTTATCGCCATAAACGGCCATCGCATTGCGCATGAATTTCGCCAAGCCTTCGCCAAACTGGTCAATGTTTTTCGTAAACCGCTCGTCTTCAACAT
This sequence comes from Paenibacillus luteus, assembly GCF_006542765.1. Lineage (GTDB taxonomy): Bacteria > Bacillota > Bacilli > Paenibacillales > Paenibacillaceae > Pristimantibacillus > Pristimantibacillus luteus. Next base: position 77,563 of record NZ_SKCD01000024.1, on the reverse strand, counting down.
ACATTTGGCCCAGTCCTTGGAAGGCTTCAAGGGAATAGCTGCCCATACGGTTCAAATAAACAAACCATTCATGAATGGCAGCCTGGGACGGTTCCGATTCCGGCGATTCGACCCTTAGCGCTGCAAGCCTTTCATAAATGGCGTTCATTCCGTTTGCCCAATTCTCTTGCTCTTGCTTGCTCATTTTGCGCACCTTCGCATTGGACTGATCTACTCTTTCATCCCCCCAACGCTCGCGCGCTTCCTGCTCATAGGGATTGCTATCGAAGTTGAAGCCTTCAAATTTCTGTTCATTTGTCATCTTGATTTCTCCTCTCGCGTCCTGAATGGTCCGGTCAATGGTTTTGATCATCCGCTCCACCTGACGCTGCTTATCGAGCAGCATCTTGCGCTGCAAATGAAGAGCCTCTTCCCGGTTAAAAGAAGGACTGTCCAGTATTTCTTTTATCTTCTTTAAGGGAAAGCCCAGCTCTCGGAAAAACAATATTTGCTGAAGCTGCTCAAGCTCCTGTCCGGAGTAAAGCCTGTAGCCCGCTTCCGTTATGTTCCCCGGCTTAAGCAGTCCGATTTCATCGTAATGATGCAGCGTGCGCACGCTGATCCCGACCAAATCCGCGACTTCCTTTACTTTCATGGCTGTTCGCCTCCCTTATTCATCACTATAGGGTATCACGCAACGTGAGAGTCAATAGGCAAGGTATCGTATTCATGATTGCCACACCTTTATGAAAATCAGCTACTTTTTTGGATCCGCACCCGTCTTCCTTACAATAGCCAGCCCTAGTATGGATGGCAAGCCAAGAAAGGATGTTGACTCATTTGATCGCCATACAGAACATATCCCATCAGTTCCATATTGGCAAAAAAGGCAGCGAGAAGCTCGTTCCTTTCCTGAACAGCGTAAATCTTGAAGTTCAAGCAGGGGAGATCGTATCCGTCCTTGGTCGGAGCGGCTCCGGCAAATCCACGCTGCTGAACTTGGCCGCCGGATATATGAAGCCGACAAGCGGCAGTATCCGTATCAACGGCACCGAAGTGAGCAGCTACAGAGAAGCGCAGTGGTCGAAGTTCCGGTTGGCCCATATGGGCTTTATTTTCCAGAGCTTTCAGCTGATCACGAGCATGACCGCCTTCCAAAATATTGAGCTGCCCTTAACCCTGAAAGGGATCGAGGAGAAAGAACGTGCCGCGCGGGTAAGAGAAACGATGGAGCTCGTAGGAATGGGTGAATACCAGCACTATTATCCCAGCGAGTTATCCGGCGGGCAGCAGCAGCGGATCGGCATTGCAAGAGCCATGGTGCTGCGCCCTGCCCTTATTCTAGCGGATGAACCAACGGGCAGCCTTGACAGTGAGACCGAGCAATCGGTACTGGACTTCATTCGGCAATTGAATCGGGATTGGGGTACCTCGTTTCTTATGATTACGCATGACGCCGAGGTTGCTTCCATTGCACACCGTCCGGTCACCATTCATAACGGGCAAATCGTTGGATAGGAGCGAAGAATACTGATGGAATGGAAAGATAAATATCGTTTTGTGAAGCAAAATATGAAGAGAAACAAATCAAGGCTGTTCATGACGATCTTGGCAACGGCTATGGGCTGCTGCTTTCTTGTCGTGTTAGCCTCCATCGGCTTTGGCTTTCAGAAGAGCATAACAGAGGAAATTACTTCTTTCGGCAAGATTACGGAGGTTTCCATCTACGGAAAAACAAATACAAGCGGCGAGATGACGAAGGTGGACTCCGTCTTCCTCTTCGTGAAGCTTGGCTTATTGTTTGTCGGAGCCATTGCCGTCTTGATCGCAGCGATTGGCATTTATAATACGATGACGATGGCCGTTACCGAGCGGACACAGGACATTGGGATTATGAAGGCTATTGGCGCTTCCCCTTCTTCAATCCGGAGCATCTTTCTAATCGAGAGCAGCTTTATCGGCATCGTCGGTACACTGATTGGCACGATCGTTGCATTCGGCGTAAGCTTGGCAGCCAATCGGCTTATTCCGATTATTTTAAGCAAGCAAAACGAGAGTAACGAACCGATGAATTTTGTATTCAGCGATATCCCGTATTCGTTAATAGGGGTGTCAGCAGCCATTAGCATCGGCATTGCTATTCTATCTGGCATGCGTCCTGCTCGTCGCGCTACTGAAGTCGATGTGCTGAAAGCTCTTCGAAGAGACTTGTAGCCTAAATGCAAAGCTAGCTCTCCCTAAAGAAAGGGCTAGCTTTGTTCCGCTTCAGCTGGGCAATAACGGTACTTATCCAAATCAACGGTGCCCTCTCGGCTGACCTGTACGCCTTCCCCGTCTAAATACAGGATTTGTATATCGCGTGATTCCACGTCCCTTATGGCAATCTCGCCCTTCGCATTCACTACCCGGTGCCAGGGAAGCTTATGAGCGCCGCTTAAGGAATGTAGTATCCGGACTACCTGACGCGCCGCTCTTCGGCTGCCCGCCTGCTCAGCAATTTGCCCATAGGTCATCACAGAGCCCTCTGGAATAGCTTTAATCACTTGAATGACTCTCTCTGTAAAAGGCTGCATAGGTATTCTCGCTCCTCGCTATAAAAAGTAACTGCATATGAACTGCTGTATTAGATTACACTAAAAGGTAGTCATACCGATAAAAACGAAGTCATTGCCGTTAAAAATCGACTTTTTGCAGCTTCTGAGCGCCCTTTGGAAGCAAAGGCAATATTTTTTTAAAAAAGTTATAAATTTCTTTTTAACTTTTGGCCAAAACGATGTAGAATAGAAGCAAAGGGTTTGAATCCGATTACGTCATACTGCTATCACATCTATCTCCTGTATTTGGGAGATGAGGCTGTTACGTGCGCACAGACATTTTTTCGTAAAACTATGTGAAAAGTGTAACAATCTTTTAAGGATGCATCCTTACCTTTAGCGGCTGGCACAATTGAGACTACAACTTACTTTCAAAATTTACGTAAAGGAGGACATTCTAATATGTCACAACCATCTGCTGGACAAGAGGTCGCAGCTAGCCTCGTTGAAGAAAAGCAAACGTTAGATGTACTTGATCAGTTATTGAAGCCGGAGGTTCAACAGTCGTTGACTGTGCTCGTGGACAACCTTCCTAAGCTAGCTGAAATGGTCACGCTAATGACAAAAGCTTACGACTTCGCGCAAGGCATTGCTACAGACAAAGTGTTGATCAACGATTTCGCTCAAGGTATCGGTGAATTCGTCAAACCGGTTCAAGAAAAAGCAAAAGGTATCGCTACTGCAGCTATGGAAGCTGGCGAGCGCTCACAAGAGGCAGCTGGTTCGTCAGTGGGCCTGTTCGCTATGTTGAAAATGCTGAAAGATCCGGAAGTTCAAAAAACGCTACGCTTTGCGCAAGCTTTCTTGAGCGTATTGTCCGAACGCAAAAACGAAAAAGCATAATACACCGAATACGTATAGAACGAACGGAGGATGAACATGTCGAAGCAAATTTTAATTCTTGGTGGCGGCTATGGCGGTCTTCTTACTGCTCTTACAGCACGCAAGCATTTGACACCAGCAGAAGCGAGCATTACTATCGTTAACCGTTTTCCTACGCACCAAATCATTACCGAGCTACACAGACTTGCAGGAGACACTATCGCTGAGCAAGCGGTCGCTCTTCCACTTAGCAAGCTTCTTGGTGACAAGCACGTTAATATCATCGTTGATTCGGTTAAAGAAATCAAACCTGACGATAAACAAGTCGTTCTTGCAAGCGGCCAGGTTCAAAAGTACGATACGCTTGTCGTAGCACTAGGCAGCGAAACGAACTACTTCGGTATCCCGGGACTGGAAGAGAACAGCCTTGTTCTTAAATCCGTTGCCGATGCTAACAAGATCCGCAAGCATGTTGAGGATCGTCTTGACGCTTACAAAAAATCAGGCAACAAAGCAGACGCAACGATCGTTGTTGGCGGCGGCGGCTTGACTGGCGTTGAGCTTGTTGGCGAATTCGCTGACAGACTTCCTGAAGTTTGCCGCAGCAAAGGCATTGATTTCAATGACATTTCGCTATATTGCGTAGAAGCCGGCCCAGCCGTTCTGCCAATCTTTCCGAAAGTCTTGATCGACCGTGCCGTAACAAGCCTTGAGAAACGCGGCGTAAACTTTATTACGAGCGTAGCGATCACAGAAGCGACAAAAAGCTCTGTATCCCTCAAAGACGGACGTACGATTGAATCCAGCACAATCATCTGGACTGGCGGCGTAAAAGGCAACCCTGTTGTCGGCAGCAGCGGCCTTGCAGAAGACCGCGGCCGTTCGACCGTTACGCCAACATTGCAATCGACTTCGCATGCTGATGTATTCCTAGCTGGCGACTGCGCGGTTGTATTCCCAGAGGGAGGCGACCGTCCTTACCCTCCAACAGCTCAGCTTGCTTGGCAAATGGGCGAAACGGTAGGCTACAACCTAGCGGTTCAAATTAAAGGCGGCTTAATGGACAAATTCGTGCCGGTATTCTCCGGAACGCTTGGAAGCCTTGGCCGCAAAGACGGCGTAGGTACAATTGGCGGCAACGCGACACAATTGAAAGGTTTGCCTGCATCGCTTATGAAGGAAGCAAGCAACATTCGTTACCTATCGCACATCCACGGTCTATTCGCGCTTGCTCACTAGTCTGTAAGCATAAGAAGAAACGTATAGAGAAAGTATGAGCAAACTCATATACTTTCCTATACGTCAAGGTGAAACGGCTTCGCCGCCCTCTGCAAGAGGCGGTTATCCGTCTCTCAACGTAATATAAGACTACTCTACTTCATCGTTCCCAACATAAAAAGTCTTATATTATTATAAAGGCCGCCAGAGAGATCATTCCTGGCGGCCTTTTTAGGTGTTCCACATATCCATTAGGTTTGCATGCTCAGCAGCTGATCATCCATTGAACGCCGAATTTATCTTCTAATTGTCCATACATACCGCCCCAGAATACCGGCTCGAGTGGGTGCAACACATTGCCGCCTGCTGCGAGGTTATCGAACGCGTCCTTCCCTTCTGCACTGGATTCAAATATTAAATTCAAGCTGAAGCCATTCCCGCGTGTCAGGGGATCAAGCAAGTCAGCCATAAAGAAGGTTACTCCACCAGCAGTCAGGCACATATGCATGACTTTATCTTTATTTGCCCCATGAGGCTCCGGCCCATCTCCAAACGTCATAACAGACTGAATCTCACCACCAAGCGCTCCAATATAAAACTCCGCTTGTGCTCGGGAATCCTCCGAAAATAAGAACGGTTTAAGTGTAGCCATTCTTCATCATCCTTTCTATTACAATTCAGTTATTAGTATATTATTTCTCATTATAGCAGCTCAGAAGGAATGGAATTTCTTATGGATTGCTCTTTATAAAACATCATTCTCAGCCGCAACCCCGGGTATAAAACTTTGGGATTTAACAGAAAAATACCGAGTAACACTTAGTGTCACTCGGTATTAATTGGTATTATTATATATTCCCCAGTAATCCTTATTTTAATCAAAATTAGGTGTTACCAAGTGTTACTAAGTAATATTTTCTAGCTCCAAGCCTCAATATCATCATCATCTATCTCTTCTTCCACTACCGGTTCAGGCACAGGAACTGCCTCTCGCGACGCTTCGGAAGCGGCTGCCATTTGCGCTAAAGCTGCGGTATTCGGAGAAAAATCGCCCTCTGTCCGCGGCAAGCCGGAGTTGCCTTGAAGCAAGTTTCGCTCCATGGGAACAAACGCCTGCAGGTTGCGCACACCATTTTGCGCGATCTCGCTTTCCACCAAATAACGCAGAGAATCCATGAGGTTGGTTTGTGAATTCAACCATTGCATCACCAAAGGATCCTCGTTTTTTTTCGTCTTCAAGCTGATATTATCACCGGGAAGCTTTGTTTTCTTCATCATGAGTCACCTACCAGAATCCGTTAGATTATGCCCCTGATCGAGCTGATTTGTTATGCAGGCTGAACCGCCTTGTTTTTCAGCGCTTCGTAAATTTTGCCACGCACAAACGCATCAAGCCCCATCGCATTTAACAGCACGGCATACTCAGCCGGAATATACAGCAGCTGCATTTCTCTTTCCGCACAAAGCTCCTTAAGCTGCGGATAAAGAACCGAACGCATGAGGATGCTTCCTCCGCCATATACGCAGATAAGATCAATCTCATTACGCGCCTTTGTGAGCTGTTTCTTCACATGCTGCACAATTTGTCTAACTTGGCTCTCTAGTGGACGCTTCAACGTTTTAAGAGCTCTAGCATGATATTTATGCTTCGGGTTTTTAATCACATCACTGAAGAACTGCCGCGGGCTATCCGGCAAATGAATCAAGCGATTAAACTCCTGAAGCGCTTCTTCAATGGCATAGCCAGCGCCGTGGTGGCTGCCGTGCACGAATTGGCGCAAAAATTTATTGCCTTCTGTAATCGGATACTCCGTTGAACCGTCGCCGATATCAATATGGAGAATCCGCTTATCTTTGAAATAGCTGCCGTTAAATTTCTTCTCAATGCCGTAGGATTGAAGGAAATCGTCAAAGATCTCGCCTTCTCTCCAGCCGCCTGCCGAATCCTTCTGAAGCGTGAAAATGACCGGTGTCGCTTCAGGTACAACCTTGGCGAACGGGAACACAATTTTCACGGCAACGCGCTGAATGCCCAAATGCACGGTCACATGATGCGTACCGGAAGTGAAACGCTTCTCGAACTTTGCAGAAGTCTCATCCGTGTGCTGCGTCACAGGCAAAGCCGTAGCCATATCAGCCTCAACATCGATTTGCGCCGGTATTTTTTTCTCTTCCTCATACGCTTTCTGAACCGCCATCGCTGCAATTTGTGCAAGTGTATTAATCACTGGCAGATCCATATCGCTCTTCATATCGATACCGATTTGCAGGTTGTCCAATATTTCGCCGCTCTCAAGAGCGAACTTGCCGACATAATACATACCTGGCCTTGCAGCAGGCGAATCAATCGTCACGACGAGCTGATCCTGCAAGTTCTTGATAAAGCTCTCTGGCGATTGCTCCTCGCTCCAAGGGAGCTCGTCCACCGTGCAATTGACATTGGGCTGCTGAATCAATTTACCGTCAATGATCAGATCATGCTCGCTGTTTCCGTTGTCGTTGCCTACAAAAAAATGATAATTCATAATAGCTTTCCTCCTAGAAAAGGTTTTGGAAAACAAATTTGGCTTCCAAGGTGTATGTTCGCGCATTGCATATTCCTAAGTATTACTTTGCCATACAAAGTATTAGTTTACATCAAACCAGAGTCCCATACCCCATTAATCTTTTCTCATCTAATTTTGTCGGATTATGAATGACTGGATCACATGTACAGCAATAGTGTCGGAACCATTCCTTAAAACGAAATAAGCTAACCCCTCATTGTTGGATTAGCTGATTTCGCCGCCTGCTTCAAAAGCAGGGTTTGGCAAATGAAATTAAATAAAATTAGACCCTAAAGGCGTTGGCATTCCATCAATGGTCTTCGTATTTTTCTCTTGCCAATATTTCTTCAAGCCCGCTTCGCCTTGCTGAACCGACCAGCGCTGCAGCGTCTCCCGTTCTCCTGTATAGGACATGAAAGGAATGGAATATCCGCAGGAAGTCTGTACCAAATGAACTTCAATCTCAATGATTTGCCTTGCGCCTGGAAGTGGCGTGAAGAGCGGATATAACTCCTCCCACTCCGGTGAGCTGGGTAGTACGACCGTCCCTGTACCATACAGCCTCAAGATGTTAGGAGCGCCCTCAAACGCACAGAACATGACGGTAACCCGCCTGTTCTCATCGATATGCGCACTCGTTTCATTTCCGCTGCCCGTTAAATCCAGGTATGCAACGCGGTTAGGGGACAATATCCGCAGCGAGTCATGCCCCTTAGGTGAAATATTGACATGTCCTTCTTCCGATAACGGCGCTGATCCTACGAAAAAAATATGCTGCTGGCGAATAAACGCCTCATGCTGCGGGAGCATTGCGTCAAATTGTTTTCCCATCTGCCATCACCCTTTGTTTTAGGTATAAATGATTACATTGCTCTAATTTCAAGAAGCTCGTATTTAATAACGCCCATTGGTGCATTGACGAGAATAATACTGCCTACGCTCTTGCCAAGAAGCTCCTTGCCCAGTGGACTCTCATAAGAGATCTTATTATCGGCAACGTCTGCTTCTTCCGTACCTACGATCTTGTATTCAATCTTCTCACTGAATTCAATATCGTTCAAAATCACGGTTAAGCCGATATTCACCTTCGAGAGATCTAAGCTTTTCTCTTCAATGACACGGGCTTTTTTCAGCATTTTATCCAAAATGAGAATTCTCGTCTCCATAAAGGACTGGTCGTTTTTGGCCGAATGATATTCGCTGTTTTCCTTGAGATCGCCGTAGCTGATCGCCAGCTTAATCCGGGCTGCCAGCTCTTTGCGCTTTACATACTTGAGATCGTCAAGCTCCGCTTGCAGCTGCGCCAAGCCCTCTTTGGTCAAAATCACTTCGTCTTTCGACATTTCAACAACTCCCATTTGCTTTCTTGCTCTAATCTTACTCTATATTCGGAAAATAAGCGAAGAACGATGACTGGCAAATCGCATTCTCTATCCATATGGGTGCGCAGTTTGGGCAATAAAACGGAACAATGATCACCTATCATTCTTTCGATATCCCTAAACTATTTCCCCTTTCCTAAGATCGTAAGATGGCCATAAAAACAAGCCTCCTGCTCAAAAACAAGCAGGAGGCTCTTTATCCCAAGCGGGAATGGCACTATTTTGAAATATCAATAAAACCTTCGCCAAATACGTCGCGCACATCATGGATCGTAATAAATGCGCTCTTGTCAGCCGCCTTGACGATCTTCTTCAGCTGGCTTAGCTCCTGCTTACTAATAACGATATAAAGAATCTCCTGAGGCGTTTTCGTATAGTAGCCCCGGCCATAGATAACGGTGACACCCCGATCCATCAATACATTAACTTGCTCGGCAATCTTATCCTGTTCCTTGGATATAATCGTGACCGCTTTTTTCGGATTCACGCCCTCTATGATAAAATCCATCACCTTCGTTCCGATATAAAGCATGATGATCGTCAACATCAGCGCCTGCGCCCCAATGATAAAGTAAGAAGAGAACGCAACAATAAGATCAAAAAACAGCAGCGCGTAGCTGATGTTCCAGTCCAAGTACTTGTTTGCAAGCCTCGCCAGGATCGCCGTGCCCGCCGTTGTGCCCCCGACCCGGATAATCATGCCGATCCCTATACCTGCGAATAAACCTCCAAATACGGCATTCACGGTGATCTCATCCGATGCAATAGACCAACTCTCGGTTAAGACCAGGAAAAAGGAATGGAATATTACCGCTGCAATCGTATAAACCACCGTTCTTTTGTCCAGAAACCGATAGCCAATGAGCAGCAAAAAGGAATTAAAGATAAGACTGACGATCCCCGGCGACCAGCCGAATAAATAATATAAAATAATCGTTATCCCGGTAACGCCGCCTTCGCCAAGCTCGTTCGGAATAACAAATAAATTGATAGCTAACGCAAATAGTAACGCTCCTGCCATAATAATAAGCAGGTCCAATAATACCTTCTTCTTCATCGTATCCATGCACCCTTCTCAGCCAAAAATAACGCCATATAGCAAATTCATCTTATCAGATATTGTCAGGAAGCAGAAGACTGTCACGTTAACGCAATACACTAATAAAACCGTCCTCCTCTAACCATCTTCGCCCTAACAAATTTATACATCCTTATATTTTAAAAATAGGGGCGCTCCCTATAAGCACTATGCTTATTGGAACGCCCCGCCCTATTTCTATATTATCCAAGCTGAAGCTCCTTGGATTTCTTGATTTGCTTGCTTCTCAGCTGACCGCAGGCCGCGTCAATATCGGTGCCGTGCTCCAGGCGCACGCTGACGCTGACGCCTTGCTTCTTCAGCGTATCGTAGAACGCGCGGATTGTTTCACGGTCCGTCCGTTGATACTGGCTGTGCTCATCCACCGGATTGTAGGGAATGAGATTCACATTAGCCAAGCTGCGGCGGTTCCCGATGAGCTCCGCAAGCTCAAGCGCATGCTCCTTCTGATCATTAACATCCTTGAGCAAAATGTACTCCAGCGTAATTCTCCGGTTGGTTTTCTCCAAATAATAATCAATCGACTGCATCAATTTCTCAATTGGAATCGCCTTGTTGATTTTCATAATGCGCGTTCTCAGCTCATTATTAGGCGCGTGCAATGAAACAGCAAGGTTAACCTGCAGGTCGGAATCAGCAAACTCTACGATTTTGTTCGCAAGACCGCTTGTAGATACCGTAATATGCCTTGCCGCAATTGCTAGACCCTTCTGGCTCTTGATTACGCCGATAAAGTCATTCATGTTCTGGAAATTATCGAAAGGCTCGCCAATGCCCATAACAACCACATGGCTCACATGCTCATCTTTCTCCATACGGTCCAAATGCATTTGCGCCTGCATAATCTGCTCCACGATCTCAGCGCTGGACAGATCGCGGCTCTTCGCCAGCAGCCCGCTCGCGCAGAAGCTGCAGCCGATATTGCAGCCCACCTGCGTCGTCACGCACACCGATAGTCCGAATTTATGCCTCATGAGTACCGTTTCAATCAGGTTGCCATCCTTCAGCTTGAACAAAAATTTGTTCGTTCCGTCAGCAGACTCCTGCCTTGTATGCTCCGTAAGCGTCTGGATAACAAAATGCTCTTCCAGCAGTGCAATGCACTCTTGCTTCACATCGGTCATTTCAGCGAAACTGGTTACCCGTTTACGGTAAAGCCATTCCCATACTTGGGATGCACGGAATTTCGTAAAGCCATGTCCGTTCAGCCATTCCGTTAATTGTTCAAACGTTAATCCATATATAGATTCTTTAATCATGTGATAGCCTCTTTTCAAAACGCCATAATTCAGTCCTGCTTTGACCAGTCTGCCGAAACGTATAATCTGCTTATTATTGTCCCAAAATTGCATCATTAAAACAAGTAGAGAAGAGGCTTTTATTTTGAATAAAAAATACCTATTGACTTGGTGTTAACACCAAGTTGTAGCATAAACCTATTCCTATATAAACGCCACCGCCTAGCAGGCGATATTTCGAATTTGGAGAAGCAGGTGAAAACATGAGCGAAACTTATACCATTAAACAAATTTCGGCAAGAACGGGCCTAACCGAGGATGCACTTCGTTATTACGAAAAAATTGGGCTTCTTCCACCGGCTAAAAGAAAGAAAAATGGCCACCGCATCTATCATGCGACGGATACAGACATTATGGAATTGATCACCTGTCTCAAAAAAACAGGAATGACCTTGGAGGAGATGAAAATCTACGTCCCGCTTTCTTTTAAAGAGGAAATTACTAAGGTGCCCGAGCTGCATGCCATGTTTGTGGAGTACAGACAAAAAATCCAGCGGCAAGTCGATGAACTCCAGCGCGTTTTGCAGTTTATAGATCACAAGCTAAGCAACAACCAGTCCCTACTAAGTGGACCTGATGAGCCGATGAATCATAGATGAGGAGACGAACATGACCAATATTAATCAAACGAAAGTAGCACTAGTTACAGGCGCGGCCTCTGGTGTTGGATTGGAGCTAACCAAGCGCTTGCTGGCTGAAGGCTGGCAAGTTCTCGCTCTGATTCGCTCCAGCCTGACGAGTGACGACCCGCTCATTGCCAGCTCCTTACAAACGAAGCAGCTGAGAATGTACAGAGCCGATTTAGCCGACTTCAAGGCTCTCAAGACGGCATTGAACCAAATCAAAAGCAAGGAGCCATACATTGACGTAATCTTTAATAATGCAGGGGTATCTTTAGGTGAACGAAACTATTCGCTTCAGGGCCGCGAGATGCATTTTGAGGTGAATACCGTAGTCCCTTATTTCGTCTACTTGGAGCTGAAACCACTTTTGCTTAAGGGAACGATGAAAACAGTGATCAACACCTCTTCAAACGCATTGTTGTTTCTGAAACAGTTTGACTTCAAGACACTGGATAGCCCCGCTACATTTAAGAAGCTTGTTGGTCCGTATGCAGCCAGCAAGTTAGCTCTTTCCCTCTGGACACAAGAAGCCGCTTTGTCAGCTCTTACAGAAGGAATTCGATTGAGGAGCGCCTGCCCTGGAGGAAACAAAACCACAATGACCAAAAATGCTGGGATGCCGCGGTACATGATTCCGATTCGAAATTTGTTTTTCTCCCATCCAAGCAAAGGTGCCTCCCGTTTATACGAAGCTGCGCTAGGCAATGCAAAAGAAATGACAGGCGTCTTCCTTAACAAAGGAAAGACGACTCCGCTGCGATTTGCGGATCAAAGCCAGAACGTGCTTGAGAAAGTCCATTTCATCTACCAACAAGAGTTCTCCATGGGAAGTGTTTAGATAACATTATTGGCCTTATCAAGCCATACGTTACTCCTCGAATGAAAGAAGCCTGCAAACGACGCCGGATTGGCGAAGCTTGCAGGCTTCAGTTTAGAATCTACACTATTTAGCTTACTTTGTTTTGTTAAGCAGCCCAATAATGAGCGCTACCGACTCGGCTCTTGTAGCCACCTGCATCGGTGCAAAACGGTTTTGGCCAACGCCGCTAACCAGTCCAGCATCAACGGCTGCTGCTACATAAGGTACAGCCCATGCCGGAATGTTCTTCGTATCCGCAAAGGATAGCTTGGCATCCGGATTAACCTTGATTCCGCTGGCGCGAACGATCATCGCAACCATCTCGGCACGGTTCAGTTCTTTCTCAGGGCCAAAGGTACCATCCTGATAACCACTGATGATGCCTGATTCTACAGCTTGTGAAACAAAGGATTGCGCCCATGCCGGGATCTTGCCAGCATCCTTGAAATCCATGGTCTTGCCTGTGTCAGGAAGCTTCAGCGCGCGAGCCAGCATCGTAATAAACTCGGCACGGTTCACGCCTTTATTCGGACGGAAAGCATTGTCTTCATAACCTTTCACGAAGCCCGCTTCTACCGCTTGTTCAATGGCAGACGCAGCCCAGTGGCTGGCGATGTCTGTCAAGCTAACGGATGGCGTGCTGCCTCCACCGTTGCCTGTACCAGGGTTGGTTGTTCCTGGATTTGTAGTCCCTGGGTTCGTTGTTCCAGGATTAGTTGTTCCAGGATTGGTTGTACCTGGATTTGTTGTGCCCGGATTCGTACCTGGGTTTGTGCCAGGATCTGTTCCTGGGTCTGTTCCTGGGTCTGTTCCTGGGTTTGTGCCCGGGTTAGTGCCAGGATCTGTTCCTGGGTCTGTTCCTGGGTCTGTTCCTGGGTCTGTTCCTGGGTCTGTGCCCGGGTTAGTGCCAGGATCTGTTCCTGGGTCTGTAACGCTCTTCTTCACAATTCCGAACTGATCCACGATAAACGGCTCAGCATTGTACTGGTTTTGATCAATTTCATACGTTACTGCCGTCAGCTTGCCGCCATCGATCGTAATGCTAACAAAGTTCTGTACTTGGCTGCGCTTCGGGCGCTTGCTGTCGTTTTCATCTGGGCCATACTTAGCTGCATGGTTCTCTTCAGCACGCTCGAAGAGGCTGTAATACGCATCGCCAAGCTCTGGTTTTGCGTTTTTGTAATAAACTTTTGGACCTGCTGTAGCAGGGATTACATAGATCGAGCCGTCAGGATTAACAGAATACTCGATTTTCTCGCCGTTCAGCGTTTCTGTAATTTTCTCTGGCGCAGAAGCTGTTCCGTCTTTTTGGATCGGCTTCGTACGCGCATAGATATGGTCATGGCCTTGAACAACAAAGTCGATACCCAGCTCAGCCATTAACGGAGCTATTTTGTTACGCACCCCGTTAGCGCCCATAATATCGGAATCCGTTGCATGGTTTGAAGTGGTATACGGACCTTTATGAATATTTACGATGATCCACTCCGCGCCTGCCGCCTTCGCAGCTTGCACGTCCTTCTTCAGCCATTCCACTTGTGCCACCGAGAAGTTTGCGTACTCCTCCGAATTTTCATTAGAGTTGAGCACAACAAAATGCGCGTTGCTGTAATCATAAGAATAGTAAGCACCGGTTATCGTTGCGGAATTTCCCGCTTCTTTGATGTTGAAATGCTCGTAGAAAGCGTTGTTCTTGTCTTCATGGTTACCTGCAGAAGGAACGATTGTCGTGTTCAGCAAGCTGGTTTGGGAATTGCCAAGCAGCCAGTTCCACTGCTCTTCCTTTGTTCCCGTATCTACAATGTCACCATTATGCACAACGAATTGTGCGTTTGGTACTTGGATAAGCGCTTTTGCCAACGTTTCGGCCGATAGCTTCGCTTCGTCCTCTTCCTTCGCTTGCGTATCCGCCAAGTCAATAAACGTAAATGCTCCGCTCTCTGGTGCCGTGCGGAAGGTACCCTTCTCGCTCCAAATATTCAGTGCCGCATCGCCGACGCGGAAATCATAAGCGGTATTCGCTTTAAGGCCAGTTGCCTCCGCTTTATGAACAAGCTCGTTCACCGAGTTCGAGGATACGCTTGAGCGTCCAGTAAACGTCAACGCATGGTTGAAGTCAGCCGCTGCGTCTGTTTTCTCAACTACCTGAAGATCTGTTCCTGTAAGCAGGAGGGAACTATACCATGCAAAACCTTTAGCGCTTTTCGTATCTCCGTTAAACGTAACGGTCACCTTGCTGATTTTCTCGTTGCTGTAGTCTGGTTTTGTTTCTTTAATAATTCCAAATTGATCCACAATAAACGGCTCAGCATTGTATTGGTTTTGATCAATTTCATACGTTACTGCCGTCAGCTTGCCGCTGTCGATCGTAATGCCAACAAAGTTTTGCACTTGGCTGCGCATCGGGCGCTTGCTGTCGCTTGGGTCTGGTCCGTACTTGGCAGCATGGTTCTCTTCAGCACGCTCGAAGAGGCTGTAATAAGCATCGCCAAGCTCTGGTTTTGCGTTTTTGTAATAAACCTTCGGTCCTGCTGTAGCAGGGATTACATAGATCGAGCCGTCAGGATTAACGGAATATTCGATTTTCTCGCCGTTCAGCGTTTCTGTAATTTTCTCTGGCGCTGAAGCTGTTCCATCTTTTTGGATCGGCTTCGTACGCGCATAGATATGGTCATGGCCTTGAACAACAAAGTCGATACCCAGCTCAGCCATTAACGGAGCTATTTTGTTACGCACCCCGTTAGCGCCCATAATATCGGAATCCGTTGCATGGTTTGAAGTGGTATACGGGCCTTTATGGATATTAACGATGATCCACTGCGCACCTGCTGCCTTCGCAGCCTGCACATCCTTCTTCAGCCATTCCACTTGTGCCACCGAGAAGTTTGCGTACTCCTCCGAATTTTCATTAGAGTTGAGCACAACAAAATGTGCGTTGCTATAATCATATGAATAGTAAGCACCGGTTATCGTTGCGGAATTTTCCGCTTCTTTGATGTTGAAATGCTCGTAGAAAGCGTTGTTCTTATCTTCATGATTACCTGCTGAAGGAACGATTGTCGTGTTCAGCAAGCTGGTTTGGGAATTGCCAAGCAGCCAGTTCCACTGCTCTTCCTTTGTTCCCGTATCTACAATGTCACCATTATGCACAACGAATTGTGCGTTTGGTACTTGGATAAGCGCTTTTGCCAACGTTTCAGCCGATAGCTTCGCTTCGTCCTCTTCCTTCGCTTGAGTATCCGCCAAATCAATAAATGTAAATGCTCCGCTCTCTGGCGCCGTGCGGAAGGTACCCTTCTCGCTCCAAATATTCAGTGCCGCATCGCCGACGCGGAAATCATAAGCGGTATTCGCTTTAAGGCCAGTTGCCTCCGCTTTATGAACAAGCTCGTTCACAGAGTTCGAGGATACGCTTGAGCGTCCAGTAAACGTCAACGCATGGTTGAAGTCAGCCGCTGCGTCTGTTTTCTCAACTACCTGAAGATCTGTTCCTGTAAGCAGGAGGGAACTATACCATGCAAAACCTTTAGCGCTTTTCGTATCTCCGTTAAACGTAACGGTCACCTTGCTGATTTTCTCGTTGCTGTAATCTGGCTTAGTTTCTTTAACAATTCCGAATTGGTCAATTATGAACGGAACGCCATTGTTAATGTTTTTGTCGATTTCATAGGTTACGGCCGTCAGCTTGCCGCCGTCGATCGTAACGCCGACAAAGTTTTGTACATGACCACGCGCAAGGCTAGTCGTGTCGCCATATTTTCTTGCATGGTTCTCATCAGCAAGCTCAAACAGATTAAAGTAGGCATCGCCAAGCTGTGTTTTCGTATTTTTGAAATATACTTTCGCTCCTGCAGTCGCCGGAATTAAATAAATCGTTCCATCTGGCTTAACCGCATATTCAATCGTTTTTCCGTTGATCGATTCTGTAATTTTTTCAACCGCTTCCGCAGTGCCATCGCTTTTGATCGGCTTGGTGCGGGCATAGATATGGTCATGGCCCTGGAATACAAAATCAATGCCCAGCTCATTCATCAGAGGCGCGATTTTGTTCCGCACGCCGTTAGTGCCAATAATGTCGCTATCCGTTGCATGGTTGGAAGTCGTGTACGGACCTTTATGGATATTAACAAGAATCCACTCTGCACCCGCTGCTTTCGCAGCTTCTACATCCTTCTTCATCCATTCTACTTGCTCAACCGAGAAGTTAGCATATTCGGTAGAGTTCTCATTAGAGTTCAATACGATAAAATGCGCGTTGCTGTAATCATAAGAATAGTACGCTCCCGTTTCCGTAGCTGCATTCTCAGGAGTTTTCACATTAAAATGATCGATAAAAGAATAGCTATCATCTTCGTGGTTTCCGGCTGCCGGAACGAGCGTGGTGTTCAGCAAGCTCGCTTGCGAATGGCCAAGCAGCCAATTCCACTCTTGCTCTGAATTGCCGTTCTCTACAACGTCGCCGTTATGCACGATAAACTTGGCATTTGGCACTGTAGCCAGCGCTTTGGAAAGCGTTGCTGCCGAAAGAATCGCTTCGTCTTCTTCTTTTGCTTGCGTATCAGTTAGATCAATAAAGGAAAATGCTCCGCCAATCGGTGCGGTTTGAAACGTTCCCGTCTCACTCCATACATCCAGACTTTGGTCGCCAACACGGAAGAAATAAGATGTATCTGCTTTAAGGCCAGAAGCTTCTGCCTTATGCACATGCTCGCCGTTTGAATTTTTCGAAACGGTAGTTGTACCCGTAAACAGGGCTGCATTTGTAAAATCAGCTGTGCTTCCCGATTTCTCTACCACCTGCAAATCACTGCGAGTAGAAGCAAGCGGCGTGTACCAGGTAAATCCTTTGGAGCTGACCGGATCACCGTTAAAAGTAACCGTCACCTTACTAGCTTCAATGGCTGGCGCCTTGTGAAGCGCTGCTAGCTCCATATCAAAATATAGATCCGAGCTGCTGTCGCTTTGCTGATGAACCTCTACCGCCAGCTCATTGTCGCCTGGGTGAAGCGCTGCTTTTAATTCAGCTGTCAGGTCAACAGCCTCGTAAAGGACCGGTAAGTCCTTGCTTGATGTAGCAAGCGTGCTGTACGTGATCTCGCCTTCCGGCAAGCCGAAGCGTTTGATTTCCGTTCCGTTTACATAAAAGACGGCACCGTCATCAATCGCGAAAGTAGCCAGCAATTGGCCATACTCGTCAATTTCATTTGCATCCACATTTAGAATCTGACGGAAGTAAGTCGTCCGATGCTTTTTCTTTTTATCGCCGCCGTAATCAACAACGGTCTTCAAAGCGCCGAAACGCGCTGTGCTGATCACTGCTCCCGAATCCTTGTATCCGAAAGGCGCACTGCCTGTGCTCCAAGCCGAATCATCGTAAGTAGATTGCCATACTGTTCCTTGATTGACGCCTTTATCGAAATATTTCCACTCCGAATTTCCTGGCAATAAGACAACGGGCTCATCCGCTGGAGCTGCCGATACCGAGGACGGTGCGGCTGCGCCGAACATACCTAGCAATAGTGCCGAAGATAACAGAATAGATAATAACCGGTTGTAAACCTTGTTCATAATAATCTCCTTTGTAAATGAATTTGACTCTTCCGGCTCTACCGGACTGGCCCATCATAACAAGAAGATATTATTGTTCTGTTTTCGCAGCGTGAAGGTTTTGTAAAAAAAGAAGGTTTATTTTAGGCTGCCATACTTAAATTTCATAAGGAGCGTAAACCTGTAAAAATAGCATAAAATCGCGACATTAACTGCTCACTGTCTTAAAATAGTGATTAATTCGCTGCAGCTTCTGAGCATGCTTGCCTTTTGGGCTCTCCATGCTGCCAAACTCAAAAAACTTTACTTTTTTAATGCCAACATAGTTGAACAACGCTTTCCGCATCAAGACCTTGTGCGCATTATACAACCAATATAGCGGGTACAGCGTCGGTCCTTTCATACTCGAAATGCAAACAACCGATTTCCCTTTCAGCAGTCCTTCCGGCAGCATTCCGCCTTTATCCTTATAGGCAAAGCCGGATGCAAACATCTGATCAATGTAACCCATAAGCATAGCCGGCGGACGCCCCCACCAAATTGGGTATACCAGCACAATTTTGTCGGCCCACGTCAGCTGCTCCCTATATTGGGCCAGTTGAGGGTCGGCATGCATGTCTCTACGGCGCTTGTTTTCATTAAAAATTAAGACCGGATTAAACTGTTCCTCGTACAAATCCAATACCTTGACCTCCTTAATTGCCAAGTTCTCCTTACTCCCCTGAATGACCTCCTGCAAAAAAGAATAGCTTAAGCTTTTATGGTTAGGATGCGTATAAATAATGAGCATGTTCATAATAAAACCCCTTTTACTTATCATTTGATAATTAAATCGTAGCATATTGATAAAATAGTTGTCAAATGATAATTGTTTTATGAGAACTATTTTGCTATCGTGTCAATAGAGGTGATTCCATGGACCACAAAGCCATGTTCCAACAATTCGTGGCCTTTACGACGGCTGTTCATCAGACTACGAATGAAATATCCAAGGATATACGACCCAAATCGATTACGCCCGTTCAATATAAAATCATGGAATACATTGCCGTAAGCCAGCCAGTTACGATCAGCGAAATCAGTGACTGCATGCTAATGTCAATGCCGAATACGAGCCGGGAGCTGAAGAAGCTAACCGATAAAGAGTTATGCGAGAAAGTAACCGATGAGGAGGATCGGCGCAAGCAGTTTATTCGGCTTTCCGCAAAAGGCGAAGCGATGATGGGCGAGGCTTTCGGGTTCATAGCAGCTCGTTTCGCGCAGCGGATTGAGCAGCAATCGGCGAAGGAGCTGCAGGAGCTGGCAGACGCGCTTGAACTGCTGCATCGCAAGGTGTTTTACTGAGGATGAACGTGAAGCCATTCCTTTTGCAGGCAAGAGGAGCCCCTGAACTATTCAGGGGCTTTTTGGTGTTTTTGGACTAACGCATAATTAAGACAAAAAAGTTAATTTGGTTAGATCATCCATTTTTATATATTGACACGATATATATTGGAGTGATATATTACAAATCGCAGCACATGAAAAATACAGATGAAGCCAAGACGCCCTATTTCTTTGAATAGCATGGAGGAGGTACGTATTTGAACAGTCAAGATGTTATTTTAGGCATGCTTATGAAGCGATCATTATCCGGCTACGAAATCAAACAATTATTTGAGGATATTTTCGCTTACTTCTACAGCTCCAGCTATGGAACGATCTATCCCATGCTTCATCGGATGGAGAAAGAAGAACTGCTCACGAAGGAAAATGTCGTTCAGGAGGGCAAGCCGAACAAAAACGTGTATACGATTACGGAACACGGCAAACAACAATTCCATTCCTACTTGCATAGCCCTATGGAGTCGGATTCAATCAAATCAGACTTTTTGATGCGGCTTTATTTTGGCCAGTTTGTCGGGAATGATCTCGTCATCGCTTGGCTCAAGCAAGCAGAAGAGCACACTAGAAAACAATTGGAGGAGCTGAGCAAGAAATATGCCATTTACAAAGCTGACATGCACCCTGCTCACATTATTTGCATCGAAATAGGAATCAAAGAGTACACAGCCAAACTTGAGACCCTTCAAGAAGGCTTGGTGCGCATGGAACAATTAGAACAAGAGGAGAGAGCATAGCCATGGCAAGCACCGGTTCAAATAACAAGCTTATAATTCTAGCGATGGCGCTCGGCTTGTTGATGTCATCTCTCGACAATACCATCGTGGCGTCCTGTGTCAACAAAATTAGTGAGGATTTTAACATTTTTGACAAGGTCAGCTGGGTATTTACGGCCTATATGCTAGCGGCAACGAGCACCATGCTTGTCTTCGGCAAAATGTCGGACCTGTTCGGCCGGAAAATGTTCTATATGATCGGAATTGGCTTATTTCTTCTCGGCTCTGCCCTATGCGGTGTTGCACAAAGCGCTGATCAGCTCATTTGGTTCCGCGTTATTCAAGGAATTGGCTCCGGGGCGCTTTTTCCGATCAGCTTCACCATTATCTACACAATATTTAAAGATCCGAAGGATGCTGCGAAAATGTCCGGCGTATTTGGCGCCATCTTCGGACTTTCCTCCGTTGCGGGGCCACAACTTGGCAGTTTCATTGCTGAGCATATGGGCTGGAGATGGAATTTTTACATTAATGTTCCGATCGGCTTGGCTTCTATGATCGTATTGATGATTGCCCTTAAAGAAACCCGTTCCGACCGCAAACCGAAAATCGATTATTTAGGAACGCTGTTCCTCATGATGACCACAATCTCTTTAATGCTGGCGCTCGAATGGGGCGGCAAAGATTATGCATGGAATTCCTGGCAGGTGATTGGCCTTTTTGTTACATCTGCTGTTATTGGTACTTTATTTATATTGGTGGAGCTGCGAGCTGCCGAGCCGGTGCTGCCGCTTGGCATATTCAAAAATAAGATGGTTCTCGGAACGAGCATCCTCTGTTTCTGTCAGGGCGTAATCATGTTCTCGGCCATTACGTATCTGCCCAGCTTTACGATCGGGGTGCTCGGTCACACGAATTCGAACGGAGTGCTGACGCCCATGATGGCATCCTTGATTGTAGGAGCAATGTTGTTCGGATTTTTGCAATCCAAATTTGCCTTCCGTACCCTCATGCTCTTCACGATGCTCATGACCATCATCGTAGCCTCCCTGCTTGCTAACGTAGGACCGGATGCTTCGAGCGGATTTATGATTGTGCTAATGATCTTGCTCGGACTCGGAGCAGTTGGCCCCTTAATGAGCGTAGCGCAAAGCGCAATTGCCGCTAATGTTGACCCGAAATATATGGGTGTCAGCTCCTCCATTGTTGGCTTCTGGCGCAATATTGGCGGTATATTGGGAGCCTCCATCATGGCAACGATTGTCAATGGCAACTTGACTAGGCTGATTTCGGATGGTGCGGAACAAGCTGGCATTCCTGCCGATAAAATCAGCACATTAGCTAATCCGGAACTGCTCATGCGCGCTGGCGGTGAAATGGAGCCGCACATTCGTCGATTTTTGCAAGAATCGCTAAGCACGGCCATTAACCATGGCTTCATACTTAGTATTTGTGTTGGCGGCCTTGGCTTCGTTACAGCCATCTTTGTAGGCAAGAGCAGACTGACCTCCGTGAAAAATCAGCCAACTGCTGCCTCTCATGTTTAAATAGGCAATAGGAAGAAGCGGCATCATTTGGGATGCCGCTTCTTTTGTATTATAATTTACCCTATAAAAATAAAAGCAATGGAGCTGAGTAACGACGATGAAAACGGAGATTATGAACCGGTTTATTAAATACGCGCAAGTAGAGACCCAATCGGATGATAGCAGCGAGACCTGCCCCTCAACACCGGGACAATGGGTGCTAGCCCGCATGCTCGTAGAAGAGCTTGCCTCGATTGGCATGCAGGAGATTACGATTGATGATAACGGCTATGTGATGGCTACCCTACCCGCCAACACTGACAAGAACATACCAACCATCGGCTTTCTTGCCCACATCGATACGGCTACCGATTTTACCGGTACGAATGTAAAGCCGAAGATCGTTGAAAACTACGATGGGCAGGATATTATTTTGAACGAAGCATTGAATATCATCCTGTCGCCAAAAGAGTTCCCTGAGCTTACCGGTTATCAAGGCCATACCTTGATTACAACCGACGGCACTACGCTGCTCGGCGCAGACGACAAAGCTGGTATCGCCGAAATTATGACGGCTATGGCTCATTTGATCCGCCATCCCGAGCTGAAGCACGGCAAGATCCGTGTAGCCTTTACGCCGGACGAAGAAATCGGCAGAGGTCCGCACAAGTTTGATGTAGCTGCCTTCGATGCCGTCTACGCTTATACGATGGATGGGGGCCCGCTAGGCGAGCTTCAGTACGAGAGCTTTAACGCAGCTGGCGCGCTCATTACTTGCAAAGGCAAAAACGTACACCCTGGCACCGCAAAAGGTAAGATGGTCAACTCGGCCAAAATTGCTATGGAGCTCCATGGCAGGCTGCCTGCGGATGAGGTGCCTGAGCTCACGGAAGGTTATGAGGGCTTCTTCCATCTCACGTCCATTGAGGGCGACGTCGAACAGACCCAGCTTCGTTATTTGATCCGCGATCACGACGGCACGAAGTTTCAAGAACGCAAAGCGTTGCTTAGCAGCATCGTGAAGGATCTGCAAGCTAAATACGGCGAGCATCGGATCGAGCTTGAAATCAAAGACCAGTACTTCAACATGGGCGAGAAAATCGAACCCGTCAAGGAAGTCGTGGACATCGCTCAGCAAGCGCTCGAAAACCTTGGAATTAAGCCATTAATCCAACCGATTCGCGGCGGTACGGATGGCTCGCAGCTATCCTACATGGGCCTGCCGACGCCAAACCTATTTACTGGCGGCGAGAACTACCACGGCCGCTACGAATACGTCTCTGTAGACAATATGGAAAAGGCTGTAAACACTATCCTTGAAATCGTGAAGCTCTATGAGCAAAAAGCCTAGTTACTTGGCGAGTTAATGTAGCGATAAACGATGGCGCATAGTCGGCCTTATATGGGGTTGTCTCATCAGGCTTCATGCCTGCATGGGCAGCTCCTTTTCTTGTCATTCGGGAGTCGGCTCCGTGTCGAAGAAAGGCAGTAACCACAGGTTCCTCCTCACCCCATTTCATCTCATACCGTTTAAACACTGAACCTGCTCGAAATAAGTTTAAAATTAAAACTATGGTATTGCGCACCCCCTCAATGACCGCCAATATGCCGAATTCGAGAGGAATAAGCCTACTTTTTAGATCTATTTTGTTCAAATGAGCAATATTGGAAGGTTTAGATCTAAAAAGTAGACCTATTTAGTCCCACGTCCCCCTCAATGATCGCCAAAATGCCGAATTCGAGCCGAATAAGCCTACTTTTTAGATCTATTTTGTTCAAATGATCAATATTGGAAGGTTTAGATCTAAAAAATAGATCTATTTAGTCGCACGACTCCAAAATGACCACCAATATGCCGAATTCGAGCCGAATAAGGCTACTTTTCAGATCTAATTTGGTCAAATGTGCAATATTGGAAGGTTTAGATCTAAAAAGTAGACCTATTTAGTCCCACGTCCCCCTCAATGATCGCCAAAATGCCGAATTCGAGCCGAATAAGGCTACTTGTACTGTAAAACCAAAGTTTCCACGCTTCAACAGAACCTTTTGCTAGACTCATGAGAGAGTAAAGTGGCGTCCCGTCCTTCATGCATTCCGTATTCGAATAAGAAAAAGGAATAGCAAAGAGGTTGTCACCCATGGTGACAACCTCCGATAACCTCTTCTGCTTATCTTTGGATAGGCTCGATACGGTATAACGTGCCTGCTTGCTCCTCGCGAATCGCCCAGCCGAAGGATAGAACGGCTGCTAGCCGTTCCTTTTCCGAAGGCGTAAGCACAACCAGCACCGATTCGTTGCCTTCCTCGAGTACTAGCTCAGGCTCCTTGCCATAAGCGACCGCGATCCATGAGCGGATACCGCGGACGGTGTTGTATTTAATCGCGTAACCTTCCTTTACCGCTCTCTCAAATGTCTCAGGCTCTGCCGCGGCAAATGCCGCCAATTCCTGATAATCAAAGTGGTACATGCTCTCGTCAGAAGGTAAATCGGCCTCTTTAACTCTGCGCAGCACGACTTCGTCAGACCATCCTAGCGCCCTAAGTCCTTCGAGTAGCAGCGCATCCCATTGGGATAACTTTACCAGATTGTTCGTCTCCATGCTTCAACCTCCTTCCTTTCTTACTTCCTTATTAGCGGTATGCAATATACTATCCGGGATTTACTTCCTTATTCACGGTCCGCTACAAAGTGTTCGGGAATTACTCCCTAACTAATGTTCCGTACCATAGTTTTCGAAACTTTCTCCCTTATTAATGATCTGCAACAAAGTGCCCCGGACTTACTTCCCTTAGCTCTGCGTGCTGCTTGTCACCAGACGCCTCAAAATCATACTTAAACGCGCTTCTTTCCCTCGCCGCTCTAGGATCGGGGATCGGGATTGCGGACAACAGCGCCTTCGTATAGGGGTGCAGCGGGTTATCGTATAACTCGTCGCTATCCGCCACCTCCACGAGGCGCCCGCCATACATAACGCCAATGCGGTCTGAAATATGGCGCACCATAGACAGGTCATGGGCAATGAACAAATAGGTTAGGCCAAATTCAGCCTGCAAATCCTCCAGCATGTTGACCACCTGCGCCTGTACGGATACGTCGAGCGCTGAGATTGGCTCGTCACATACGACAAAATCCGGCCGTACAGACAACGCTCGCGCAATGGATATCCGCTGGCGCTGCCCTCCGCTGAACTCATGGGGATAACGATACAGATGCTCCCTCTTCAGTCCCACCTTCTCGAGCAGAGCGGAGACGACTTCTTTGCGCTCTTCTTCCTTCTTGTACAAGCCATGGATATTCATAGGTTCGCCGATCAAATCGAGCACGTTCATACCTGGGTTTAGCGATGAGTAAGGATCTTGAAAGATGGTTTGGATTCGCCGCCGGAATGGCTTCAACTGCTTATCACCCAGCTTCGACAAGTCATGCCCGTCAAAATAAACCTCGCCCTCCGTATAATCATACAATCGGATAAGGCATCGCCCGACTGTCGACTTTCCGCTTCCGGACTCGCCTACCAGCCCGAACGTTTCCCCTTTGCGAATTTGGAAGCTCACGCCGTCCACGGCTTTCAGCACCTCTGTGCTGCGCCCCCATAAATCGGTCCCTTTAGAGAAATGCTTCTTCAAATTCCGTACATCCACAAGAATGTTATGGTCGCTCATTCGCCAGCCCCCCTTCCGCTAGTGCACCCTCAAGCGTACTCTTCCCATCCAGAAGCCAGCAGAGAGAGCGGTGACCGTCCGCCAACTCGAACATTGGCGGCAGCTCCTTGCACTTAGCGAACGCATAAGGACAACGCTCCATAAAAGGACAGCCTGTCGGTGGATCAATCAGATCCGGAGGTGATCCTTCAATCGGTACAAGCCTTTCCCGGCCCGTGCCACCGCGCTTCGGAAGCGAGCGGAGCAAGCCCTGCGTATACGGATGTCCCGTGCGATAGAAAATATCCTCGACAGTACCTTCCTCCATAACCATTCCGCCGTACATCACAATGACGCGGGAGCACACCTGAGCAACGACGCCCAAATCATGTGTAATCAGGACGACCGCTGTACCCGATTGTTCCTTCAAATCGTGGAGCAGATCAAGAATTTGCGCTTGAATGGTTACATCGAGAGCTGTCGTCGGTTCGTCCGCAATGAGCAGCTCCGGGCTGCAGGAAAGAGCCATGGCAATCATCACCCGCTGGCGCATACCGCCACTGAATTCATGCGGGTATTGATTAACGCGGCGCTCCGGCTGGGAAATACCTACTTTTCGCAGCATCTCTACAGCCTCTCGGAGCGATTCCTCCTTGCCAAGTCCCCGATGCCTGCGGATCACCTCGGCCATTTGGAATCCAATCTTCTTAACCGGATTCAAAGAAGTCATCGGGTCTTGGAACACCATAGCGATTCGGTTGCCCCTGAGCTGGCGCCACTTCTTCTCCGGCAGCTTGTTCAAACTTTCGCCGCGGAACTGAATCTCGCCTCCAAGCACTTGCCCTGGCGGGGGAATAAGCCCCATAATGGCCTTCGCAGTCACGCTCTTGCCGCTGCCTGACTCCCCAACGATGCCGACGGTCTCGCCGGCATCTACATGAAAGCCGACGCCTCGCACCGCCTGATTTTGCCCGTCCCGAGTATGGAACGAAACCTTTAAATCCTCTACGGTCAGCAGCCGTTTTGCCATCGTACTTCACACTCCTTCATGCCGCCGCACAACGACGGTTAACGTTTACCCAGCTTCGGTTCAAAGCCCACTCGCAAAATATCGCCGAGAACGTTAAAGCTAAGCACCGTTAGAAAAATTAATACGCCCGGAAATATAGCTAAGTATGGCGCTTGGGCCAAATAGCCTTGCGCTCCGTTCAGCATGCTGCCCCAAGTCGCATTCGGAGCTTGGACGCCAAATCCCAGAAAGCTTAACGAGGATTCCATCATAATTGCCGATGCGATATTGTTTGTAGCACTAACGATAACAACGGACATTAAGCCTGGTATGATATGTTTGATAATTATGCCGAATGAGCTTTGGCCTGATGCCTTGGCATACATGACATATTCACGTTCTTTCAGCGCCATCGTCTCCGCCCGAATAATACGGGCAATGTTCATCCACATCAATAAAGAAATAATAACGATAATATTGCCTACGCTAGGCTTTAAATAAACGCTTAGCAGCAGAAGGATGAGGAAGGATGGAATCGACATAACGATTTCCAGCAGCCTCATGAGCAAACTGTCAATGAGCCCGCCGAAATAACCGCTAATGACACCAACCGCCACACCGATACTCGTTGCAAAGACCATCGAAACGAAACCAACCATTAGGGAGACACGACCACCATAAAGCGCCCTAGCCAAGTAGTCCCTTCCGTAATCATCCGTTCCGAACCAATGCCCTGCACCTGGCGGCTTAAGCCGATCTAAGACGTTAATTTGATTTGGGTCCTTTGAAGAGAGAAACGCAAGAGCCGCCGCAGAAGCAATAACCAGCAAAAATAGAAAGGCGGTGATACCCAGTTTGTTCGCCAGCAGCTCGCGGATGACATTGCTCCATTTATTCCGATTCATGAGATCACCTCGTTGTTTTGATTCTCGGGTCCGCAAAGCTGTACAAAATATCCGCGAGCAAATTGCCCAGGATCAACATAACGGAGGAGAACAGTGTAATGCCCATGATGACGGGGTAGTCCATTCCGCGCACTGCGGTCATGCCAAGCGAACCAATCCCTGGCCACGAAAATACGGTCTCCGTCACAATAGCGCCCGCAACCAAGTCGCCCATCGACATGCCTAGCAGTGTAATAACAGGAAGCAGCACATGCTTCAGCACATGCCGAAACAGAATTGTCCGCTTCGCAGAACCAAAAGCATACTGGATTTGAACGTAATCCTCTTTGAGCTGGCTGATCGTGCTGGAACGGATATACCGCACATATACGGCCAAAAAACCGATAGTCAGCACCGAGCATGGAAGGATACCATGTAAGAGGACATCAAACGCAGAATCCATGCCGATCGTCCGCATCCCCATACTCGGCAGCCAGTGAAGTTTAATTGAAAAGAAATACATAAGTAAAATAGCAAGCCAAAAAAGCGGAATCGAAACGCCAATATACGCTAATAAATTGACAAGCTTATCGACCAGCTTGCTGCGGTTGGCCCCTGCGAGCAAGCCAAGGGGAATAGCGATTAATACCGCCAAACCAATAGCAGCGCCCATGAGTCCCGCCGTCGCCGGCAAACGCTCCAAAATTTGATCCAGCACGGGCTTATGATTAATAAGCGAATAACCCAAATTGCCGGTCAAGCATTCCTTCAGCCATAAAAAATATTGCACATAGGCGGGTTTGTCCAGCCCGAGGTTATGCCTGATGCGCTCAATGTCTTCCGCATGCATGTTCGGTGTAACGAAGGAAAGCACCGGATCACCCGGTGCCGCCTTCACCATAACAAAGCAGGCGATTGAGACAAAAAACAGCAACGGCAAAGTTTGCAGCAGTCTTCTGAAAATCAATCGTCTCATGCTTCAATTCTCCCAGCCTCGCAGGGACAAAAAAATAAGCTGGATGTTCCAGCTTATTTTTCGCCCATCCTTATTTCAAGTAAAGTTTAGATAGATCCTCGAAAATAACAACGGGTTTCAGTACCGCTTCTTCCAATCCGCCGTACTTTTTGTCGACAGCGACAATCGTCTTCGTATAGGCAATCGGATAAACCGGCGCGTCAACCGCTATAAGCTCTTGCAGCTTATTATAAATTTCGCCGCGCTTCGTTGCATCCGCTTCACCAGCGCCTTGCTTGAACAGCTCGTCCGCCTCTGGATTTCCATAATGAGTATAGTTAGAATCGCCATCAGTTGTATAAAGAATGCTGTACGCGTCCGGATCGTACCCCATAATGTAGCCTGCCGCAGCAAGCTCGAAGTCTGTTGCTTTCGGATCAACGAATTTATCGCCGTATGCAGAAGCATCCATCGCTTTAATCTCTACGGTAACGCCAATTTCCTTCAGCTTCTGCTGAACATAAAGCGAGATCGCTTCCTGTGCTTTATTGCCGCTGGAGACGATAAACCGAAGTTTAAGTCCTTCAGCGCCGTTAGCTTTCAACAGTTCCTTTGCTTTGGCAACGTCATTATCGTAGCTTGTTACATCGTTGTTGTGGAACAAGCCATCCGGCGTAACAAAGGATTTAGCTGGGTCAGCGTAATCGCTTGAATTGTAAGCCACTTGAATCAACTCGTCGCGGTTCAGCGCGTAGGACAGCGCTTGTCTGACCTCTTTTTTGCCAAGCAAGCCGGTATCACTGTTCTCATTAAAGAGCAGGTAAGACAAACGGCCTTCACTGTATGGCAGAACTTCAAATTTATTCGTTCCCTCTATTGTTGCAACATCCTGAGGGTCTAGGTATTTAATATTAATTTCACCGTTCTGCAAAGCCAGATTCGCCGCATTTGTATCTTTCGCGATACGGTAAGTCACGGAATCAAGATGCGGTTTGCCTGCAAAATAGTTATCAAAGCGCTCCAGCGTTACATACTCACCGGTCTTGTATTCTTTGAACTTAAATGCTCCGGAACCCACGGGCGCATTGTTCTTCGTGCTCTTCTGGATATCGGCTTCGTTCTCGAAAATATGCTTCGGAATCGGCGTCACTTGAACAAGCGTCGCTTCAAAAGCAGGACTAACCTGCGGAAGCTTGAATTCAACCGTTGTATCATCAACCTTCACTGCCTGTATAGCTTTGCCTCCGATGATAAAATTCCCTCTCAGAAGACTGTTTTGTTTCTCATCCAAAATCTTCTCGATCGTAAACACGACGTCATCCGCTGTCAGCTTCTCGCCATCATGCCAAGTAAGGCCGCTCTTCAGCTTCAAGGTATAAGTTAAGTTATCCGCGGAAGGCTCAAGGCTGTCCGCCAAATAAAAAGTTTTCTTGCCATTGTTTACTTGAAAAAGCGGCGCGAAAAGCGCCTGGTCAATCGTAAGGCTGACACGATCTCCCGCATAATTCGGATTTAGTAAGACAGGATCTGCTTGTACGGCTATAATTAAATTTCCGCCGTCTTTTGGCTGGCCTTCCGCGGTTGGCTCCGCGTTGTCCGTTGCCGGGCTTGCGCTTGGCGTATTGCTGCCATTATTGCTTGAGCAAGCACTGATCAGCATCGTTAATAATAAAAGCAAGGTTACCCCTAAACGATTTTTATTCATTTTCTCTCATCCTCCGTGTGTCTGTTTCTCTGTAGGTTATTAACCTCTCAAATTGTATATCGGTTTACTTGGAATTACAACTGTAAAAGCTTCCAATATTGTCATTTCGTTCAGTTTTTTGCATTTTCCACTCATTTTATTTTCAAATACCATCTCATTTATGACTATAGTATGCTTCAAACTTCTAATATTATAAGCCCTTCCTTCACTTATTCTTCAAAATAAATAACTTGATTATACTCTCTGAAAACTAAATAATATGAAGCAGGCCTAATGCGCCTATATATGAAACGAACGGGATGGGCGTTTGCTCGTCCGCAAAAGAAAGGTTGACATAGACAGCATGGATTTAACACATCGTATAACCAAGAAACAAGCCGTAAAAGAACCGTTCCCCGTCTCGATTCTATCCCTTACCGTCGGTGCCTTTGCCATTGGCATGACCGAATTCGTCATCATGGGACTACTGCCTAACGTTGCCGAGGATTTGCATGTCAGCATCTCGTCAGCGGGTCAACTAATTACGATGTACGCCCTCGGAGTAGCCGTCGGGGCTCCTATATTAACCGTCCTTACGCACCGCATTCCGCAAAAGCAGCTCCTGATCTTACTTATGCTATTGTTCATTCTCGGCAACGGCATCTCTGTTATCGCGCCAAGCTATGCCGTGCTTATGGGAGCACGCATGCTAACCGCGCTTACTCATGGAACCTTCTTTGGAGTTGGCGCTGTTATTGCCTCCAATCTTGTCCGTCCGGATAAACGCGCGGGAGCCGTTTCGATCATGATGGCAGGGCTCACTATCGCGAATATTATCGGTGTACCGCTTGGAACCTTTATCGGTCAAAATATGGGCTGGCGCTCCTCGTTTGGCGCTATTGCGATTATGGGAATCATTGCCTTGATCGGCATATTCATCTTCATTCCGAAGCTTAAGCAAGATAAACCAGCGAGCATGATTCAACAAATCTCTGCCCTGATCAAGCCAAAGCTCATGGTGTACCTGCTGATAGGAGCGCTGGGCAACGCAGGCCTTTTCGCCGTTTTCACTTATATTACCCCACTGCTTACGCAAATCAGCGGCTTTGCCGAGCATAACGTGACTTGGATTCTCGTCCTGTTCGGCTGTGGGGTCACCATCGGCAATATTGTTGGCGGCAAGCTTGCGGATTGGAAGCTGATGCCTTCTATCCTCGGCTTATATTTTGCCATTTGCTTGATCCTGACGATCTTCACCTTTACCATTCACAATCCTGTTGCTGCTGTGCTGACGATTTTGCTGTGGGGTACTGCCTCATTCGCTGTCTTTCCCGGACTACAGGTCCGGGTGATGAGCCTCGCGCAATCAGCGCCTGCCCTCGCCTCTACCTCCAGCCACTCTGCCGGCAACTTAGGAAATGCAGCCGGCGCATTTATCGGGGGGTGGGTCATTACCCATCTGTCTCTCGGCGCGCTCCCTTGGGTTGGTGCTGTATTGGTCGGCCTAGCCCTGGTTCTCGGCCTTGTTTGCTACATCACAGAGAGCAGAAACAAATTGGCGTAACACACCCGCTGTCTACCTACACAAAATCCCTGCTTCGCTCAGAAGCAGGGATTTTTGTGCACTTATATGCGAAAGGTATCTAAATCTTTTTGACAAACTCCGATTTCAGCTTCATCGCTCCAAAACCGTCAATTTTACAGTCGATATCATGATCTTCGTCCACCAAACGGATATTTTTGACTTTCGTGCCGATTTTGATAACCGATGAGCTTCCTTTTACTTTTAGGTCCTTAATGACGGACACGGAATCCCCATCGTTTAAAATATTGCCGTTGGCGTCTTTCACCACTTTTTTATCATCACTATTTTCGGCACCTGCATCCAAGCTCCATTCATGGGCGCATTCCGGACATACGAGAAGGCTTCCATCTTCATAAGTGTATTCAGACTGACAGCTCGGGCAATTCGGTAATGTAGACATAATATGAAGTTCTCCATTCGTAAACTATGTATTTGGCTTCGTTTTTCCTTATATAAGTATATTTGATAATCATAAATAGTACCAACACAACCGGTAGTTTGCCGTTTATTATTCCTGCTCCAGCCCTTTAAGAAAGCTCAGTACCGCTATCTTCATCTGTTCTAGACCAGGCTGCTCAATCGGGAAGTGTCCCGCTCCTTCTAATAAGATGCATTCTTTCCTGCTTTTCAACCGATTGAAAAAAGGCTCACTCAGAGCAAAAGGCGTCATCGGATCTACTTCGGGATGAACAAGCAGAACCGGACAGCTGAACTCTTCAGGCTTAAGCTTTGGCTTCATATTTAAAAAAGTTCTCAGCAAGCGCAGCGGAACCTTTGTGCCTGCCGCGTGAGGGTCATTTATTATCAACTTCGTCAACGCCTTATGATTGCTAATGAGCTTCATTCTTGACACTCTAGTTACCGGAATATGCACGGAATCCAATACAAAGGGAAAAGCATCCATCACATATTTGCCTAAACGACTGACCACCTTGTTAGGGGCTACTTGATCCCGAACCTTCGGATTGCTCGTATCCACAAATGTCGTTACAATCAATCCTTTGACCTGCTTGCTATTGACCGCCGTATGGTACGCCAGCATGCCGCCAATACTGGACCCCAGCAATACAACCGGTATACCGTCACGTTTCATTTCCTCTCCAATGAGCGCCGTAAGCAGGTCAATCCATTGCTGATAATCGATGAGAGACGATGACTCGCTGAAGCTTAGACCATATGGAGGAAGATCCGGCGAGACAACCTCATAACCGTGCTGTTGCAGCATCCGTGCGTAAGGAGCCAATAATCTCCCGTTGCCGCCTGCGCCGTGAACAAATATGATTTTTATTTTAGAGTCCGTCACCTTCATACGATCCAGATGAACCTGAATCCCGTTCCAAGCCCACCATTCTTCCGTCGGCAAATCTGATCCGCTTAGTCGTATTTCTTCAGGAAAAAACCGCTGATATTGCTTCCAGTAAGAAACTGAATCGTTATAGGATAAGAAGTTGGCTTTTAATGTCATCGTTCCTCCCCCGTTCCCCTCATCGTTTCTGTATATTTGAGGATTATAGCTTACTTTAGACCGTATTGTAATGGAGCAATCTTTTGTGCGACAATCAATAGGGACAAACGAAACAGGAGGCGTAAACAAATGAGGACGATAAAGCTAGGAAGCAGCACCTTAGAGGTACCCGTAATTGCGGTTGGCTGTATGCGAATTAACTCGCTAGACAAACCCGAGGCTGAGCGTTTTGTTCAGACCGCACTCGAAGAAGGCGCAAATTTCTTCGAGCATGCCGACATTTATGGCAGCGGAACCTGTGAGGAAATATTCGCTGACGCCATACATATGAGCGATGATGTACGTGAGAAGATTATTCTGCAATCCAAATGCGGCATCCGGCCGGGTATGTTCGACTTCTCCAAAGAGCATATTCTAACATCGGTGGATGGCATCCTGAAGCGTCTGAAAACCGACTATTTGGACGTTCTGCTTCTGCACCGCCCAGATACGCTCGTCGAACCCGAAGAAGTGGCTGAAGCTTTTGATCTTCTGGAAAGCTCAGGAAAAGTACGTCATTTCGGCGTGTCCAATCAAAAGCCTATGCAAATTGAATTGCTGAAGAAATCGGTGAAGCAGCCGCTTGTTGCTAACCAACTGCAGCTCAGTATTACCAATACAACGATGATCTCGAACGGATTTAACGTGAACATGGAGAACGATGCTGCTGTAAACCGTGATGGCAGTATTCTGGATTACAGCCGTTTGCACGATATGACCATTCAGCCATGGTCGCCATTCCAATACGGTTTTTTTGAGGGCGTATTCCTCGATAATGATAAATTTCCTGACTTAAACAAAAAAATTGACGAGGTAGCGAAAAGCTATAATGTCAGCAATACGACGATTGCCATTGCATGGCTTCTTCGTCATCCTGCTCGCATGCAACCAGTGATCGGCACCATGAATATTGGCCGGCTACAGGATTGCTGCAAAGCAAGCGAGATCTACCTGACTCGCGAAGAATGGTATGGCATCTACCGTGCTGCAGGCAATATACTTCCTTAATGGCCGCGTCTACAAGGTAGGTCTGCCACTATTCTGCGATTGATCTAGTGTGCAGCGTCTCAAATACGAAACAGCCTCCGGTCTAAATAGACCAGAGGCTGTTTCGTATTATAACTAGAGCTTAAATGAGCTAAGCACTCTCCATCTTCGATAGCAGTCTTCTGTATAAAGTGGCTACTTCTAGAGAAGGACTTAACCCAAGCTCCCTGCGCATATTTTCGGTAAATTTACTATACTGCTGGGTCAATCCTTCTTTATCTTTCTTCAAAGCCAACGCGCGCATAAGCAGCTTGAACGTTTCTTCATTTAGCTCATTCCGTACAAACAGCTTCAATAATAACCGAATGGCCATTTGCGTATCGCCTTTGGCTAATAGGGCCGTACAAAGCCGCTGAGTAAAGGAAGAGTAAAGCTGAGAAAGCCGCTCTACCTCGCTCCAAGCCCATGGGAAGGCACGGTCGCCAAACAAATCGCCGACATAAAGCTGCTGAAGCTCAATCGCCTGTTCCAAATTCATCTGGTTCACGACCGGCATCTCTTTGCAGCCTTCTTCAAAGCTAATCATATCCACGCGTACCTGATGTAGATCCAATGAATAATGGTTGTTATCGGAATGCAAACGATCCCTCAAGCCATAGTTATCGAGTAGTCTGCGCAGCTGATAGACGGTCGTGTTTAAATAGATTTCAGCATTTTTCTGCGGCATGTCGCCAAAAATGTCCTCGATTAACCTAGCTCTCGGTACTTGCCGGCTTTTATTGATAAGTAAATAACCAAATAGCTCTGCGCTTTTGCTCGATTTCCACTTGACGATTACATTTTGCGCACTGCGAATTTCCATACCGCCAAGACAGTTGAACATGATTCGAATCGAAGAAGGCTCCCGCAAGGTAAGCGCCTGCTCTACCTGAACTTCAGCCAACGCTCTTTGGACAGTCTGATGCAGTCTCTCTTGCAATACGGGCTTGACGATATAATCAAAAGCATACACATCAAACGCTGAAAGCGCATATTCCTTGTGGGAGGTAACGAATACGATCTTCGTCTGTCTCCCGCTCTCCCGTAAGCGCCCCGCAAACTCCAGGCCACTCTCCTTCGGCATATTGATGTCAACAAAGATCAAATCCGCATCATGATCCTCTAAATAAGAGAAGGCCGCAATCGTATCATGAAAGGTGCCTACAATTTTGACTTGATCCAGCTTGCCAAGCATGCGTTTCAAAATGAGATGCATCGCTTTTTCGTCGTCGACGATAACAATCTTCACACGATTTCCCTTCTTTCATCCCATTCAATAGAGTAAGTAGACGCTTTACGTGAAGTAGGAACTGAGAAATAAAAAGTGCTGCCTTGTTGGGGAGCGCTTTCGAACCAGATTTCCCCGCCGTTTAAGCGGACGAACTCCCTGCATAGCGTTAACCCGAGCCCCACGCCGCGCTCGCCGGCGGTGCCTACCGATGAGGCCGGATAGGCCTCATTCAGCAAGGTATCGGCTTGCTCTAACGGAATTCCGGCTCCAGTATCGCTAACGGAAACGACCATTTTACCATTTGCCAGTTGGGCATCCAGTTGAATGCTACCGCCATAATCCGTGAATTTAATCGCATTGGAAAGCAAATTGCGAATGATCAGATCGAGCATTTCTTTATCCGCAAACACAAGCGTATTCTCAGGTATAAGAGAATGAATATGAATCCCTTTCCCTTCGCTGCGAACCTGCAGAAAACGTATATTCATTTGGATAGCTTGGGCCAAATCCCTGACCACCGGGTTGAATACCATACCTCCCCTTTGGCTTTGAAACCAATCGAGCAAGCTTTCAACCAGAGTAAAGGTATTGTGGATTTGCTCGCCCATTTCTTGGACGATTTCCTCGTGATTCTCTCCGCAATCTTCCATTTCTTCTTCCATTAGCTCCATTAAATTAATAAGTACCGCGAGCGGATCGCGAATGTCATGTGCGACGACATTGAACATTTTGTCCTTAAATGTATTTAGCTCACTGAGCTGCCTTGCATTATCGAGCAGTATTTCCTCGGAACGAACGGACTCCGTAACATCGCTTAGCAAAACCATTTTCCCAACAGGCTTCATACCGTTTTTGGTGATATAGGAAATATGGACATTATAAAATTCCCGGTCTGCTTGGCCTGAAATTTTAATACGACTTCCCAAGGAAGGCTGCTGCATAATCCTCTCCAGCAATACGGGGTAATCCGCAAATATTTCAAGCGCCGAATTCCCAATCCTTTTGTTCGTTAGGCCTTGAATAATTCGCGCTGCCGATTGATTAAAGCTGGTTAAGCTATTTTCCATATCCAGTACAATAACTGCGTCCTGCATCGATTCAAATATTTTCTGAAGCGCCAGTGGCGCCAGTCTCAGCATATTAAATTGGTAGATTCCCCATAAATAGAAAATTCCTGAGATTACGAAACCAAAAGGAGAGATATCAATGGGCATATAGATTACTCCGCTTAAATAGATGAGTGTGAAACCGAAGGGACCCCATGAGCCAATGATCATTAAGGCCACCTGCTTTTTCATACGGCCCTTCTCTTTGATAAACATTTGGAGCATTAAAACCATGCCAATGACAAAAAAAGAATAGGAATAATAAACATGAAAATAGTATAGGGGACCTTTATCCAAGGTAACCAATGGGAAACCTTCCGAATAATTGAGTGTCATACTCTTATAAAACAAATGATGCCATTCATTCGTATGGTGGGCAACGAATGTGATAAGGGGAACAACCATTAGAGCCGCAACGACCCATTTTTTAACCAACGCTTGACGTCCGGTATATTGCAGTACCATGATAAACCAAAATAATGTACCGAACGGAATGCCCATGTATTCCACCCGCAGCCAAAAACGGATATGCTCCAAGGAAGTACTGACAATCTCAAAAGCATAGCCGAGCGTATAGAAGGCACCAGTCAGCGCACCCAGTCCATAACTGATGGCAATGGGGAGCTCCCTTCTTTTCCAGCAAAGATAACACAACACAAGCGAGCAGCAGGTAGCTCCCATTAATAGTGCCGATAAATACAGATTGTAGCTCATTGCTGACTAGCCTCCATGCAGGATAGGGTCTATGAATCTCTACCTTTCATGTTAACAGAAACAAGTCAAAAAAACTTAGAAACTCCCCACGAAATACCGTGAGGAGCTGCTATATTCTACAAAGAATAAAAGAAGAAACCTAGTTGATGAAATGAACATATTGCATTAAGCGTTTCAACATGACCGATGCTTGCGCACGAGTCGCTTTCGCTGAAGGAGCAAAAGTATCCGAGGTCAGTCCTGTGATGATATTGGCCTCCATCGCTTCTGCTACTGCCGCTTGTGCCCAGCTGCTAATTGCAGCTTGATCCTTAAACTTGGATAACGTCTCGTTTTGGCTTGTTGAGGCACCACCTGTGATGCCCGCTGCAGCAATCGCTCTTGTAACCATAACTGCCATTTGCTCGCGGGTGATCGTATCGTTTGGCTTAAAGCGGTTGCCATCAAAGCCGTCAACAAGCTTGGCCTCTGCAGCGGCGCCGATCGCGCCAGCAAACCAATCACTGGATTTCACATCTGCGAAGGCCGCAGAAGAAGTATCCAGGGATAAGCCTAAAGAGCGGACCAATAACGCAGCAAACTCTGCTCTCGTAATGTTGTTGTTTGGAGCAAAACTAGTTTCCGACACGCCGTTAATCACCAGTTTGGAGGCTAGCAGCTCAATATCTGCTTTCGCCCAGTGCTGGCTAATATCAGAAAATGTTTTGGATACAGAGAGAACTGTATAAATGCTGTTTCCATTGCGCTTAAATGCAACTCTCGTGGAGCCGTCTGTCTGCTTCTCGAAGATAGCCGGAACGAACGAAAATTGACCAGAAGTCGGATCATAACGGACGACGGATGCATGAGCAGCATCCACTGAACCTGTGAGTACGACATTTCGCTCCACATAAGTGGAACCGAAAGCCTTCAGCTCGATCGTCTTTCCATTTCCTGAAGCGACTAGAGTAAATTCAATCGCATTTCCAAGTTGTACAGCAGCTATATCCAGTGCACTCTGTTTGATTTTCGAATTCAAGTCAGTAGTGACTGTCGAGATTTTTACAAGAATGCTAATGTTTTCAGTCGTAGTTCCTAAACCTTGCTCTAACGCAGTAAAATCAATAATACTGAGCGGCAAAGAATATTCCCCATCATTAGTTTGTATTGAAATAATTGTGTTTGGCGCGCTCTTTGCAGCAGCTGCCAATACGGATGAACCCAAGCTAAACTGAACCGCCTCGCCCGCTGCATTGTTGAAAGAGACATAAATAATCGGTGCCGCACCATGATTATCCTGCTTGGCTGCTTTGGCAAGGGCGTCTGCAAGAGCTCCGACGTCTTGGGTAACCGTAGTCGTTAGTTGTCCATTTCCAACCGTTACAGATGATGTTGTATTTTTGCTCGTATCTGCAATGACTGGCTCCGCACCCGATTTACCAGGTGTAATCGGTTTGGCTGCCGCTGGGGTTGGGGTTGTAATGGTTCCGATTGGGCCACCGCCGTCGGTGTTACCGCCGTCTCCACCACCCGTGTTAGCCGTTTTAACAACAAACTCTGCATTAGCTACCTCAGTAGCTTGTCCGGCAATGACTTTGTAAGTGCCAGTAGCCTCGCTAGGAGCTAATGTAAATGAGCTTGAAAATTTCCCGCCGCTTACTTTCGTAATATCATAAAACAATACGCTATTACCCGGGCGCAGCACCTTAATAATCACTTCATCTAGCGTAGATGTGCCGGAAATAACCACGGTGCCTCCTGGCGCCTTCTCTCCTATAACATCTAATGTAACCGCTGAGCCGCTTGCAAAAACCGCAGCAGGCACAAGCGATAAACACAGCGTAAAAATCAATAGCAAACTGAGCTTGCGCAATTTCACTTTACATTCCTCGCTTTTCTCTTATTTATTTCTGCTAGTCCAATTCATTGTTGTTTTTCTCATTCAATGCAATATCAAATTCGGTTTGTGTCTTGATAGATGCGAAATTTAGACCAATATCCGCAAGATCAGCGCCGTATTTGCTCACGACATAAGCTTTGACGGTATAATTCGGATTTGTCGCCGCGTCACTGACGTTAAAGTTAGCTGAATATACGCCTGTTCCGAGCTTTAAATTAGCCGCAACAATACTAACTGGCGTAGTCCCGTTGAACAGTTCAAATACAACGGACTGATTGCCTGTATATTGATTTTGATAAGCATTGTTCAAAAGATTAATTTTGGCTGTAATCCCGTTTTCCGTCGTCACAACCGGTGCTGTCATATAAAACAATTCAGACGATCTGTAAGCTCTGCCATCAAAGTATTTAGTGCTATAGCCTTCAGCATTCACAGAAATTTGGTAGTAATATCCTTCTTGAAACACACCTTTAGCAATCGTAATTTTGCCTTCGCTCAGTTGATATTCAGAGCTGTTCAGTTGTCTTCTCATGCCAATTTTTCCATCATATAAAATGATTTCTTTGACTTGGTTTCTCCACAAGGCATTATCTACAAAAGTTAACTCGCTTGCCGTATTGCTTAGCATATATCCTGTAATCTCTGGAGTAGTGTAAGCAAAATCAATCTCTACAGCTATATTTCTTTTATAATCAAACTGATCACTAACCACTTTTTCAGAAATTTTCACTTTGACCGAGCCAACTTTTATAGCATCATGAAACAATATATTGATATTTCTACCATAAATAGATACGACATCGAGCTCATCCAAAGCTTTATAGGTTGCTCCGTGATCGATGGAATAGGTAATGCTCTCTTTCAGATGGGACACTCCGTCCACTAGGGTTTGATCTACGATATCCGTATCCGCATTAAACTGGATGCTTAACCAACGGCCATTGTAAGAAAAATATCCATTGTACAAATTAAAAGTTTTATCGTTAGGGTAGAACCACTTCGTGTCAAAATTATTATTAGGAATATTTCCCGCTAAATCTTTGAACATATTGGAGTTAAATTGGAAATAATATTGATAGCCTGTTAGCGGCGCGGCAAAATGAATAGTAGCCACAGAACCAGAGAACGTTAGCGTAGTACCCTCCGGAAGTCCGGTTTTCCAGTTCTGACTGTTATACCAATACACGCTTTGCAAGAAATTAGCGTCATCTTGTTTTCCGTTTTGAACATCTTCGTTAAATACGATATTTAAATCCTGATAATTATTTGAGAAATAAGAATATTGATACACCGGCAGTGTTGTATCCGCAGGAAATGGATCGACTCCGCCAACATGGGCTTGTAGAGGTGCTGTTACTGACCGTTCCCTTTGAATATTGCCATAGCGATCTTTTAGGACTCCTGCTTCGACATAAATATAATTGCTCGTTCCAGACAAAGCCTCTTTAAAATGGATTTTCAGCTTTCCGGATTCAATTTCCGCTGAATCACCTTCACCTAATCCTTTAGGCTGCGAATTATTATCTTTTTTTAAATAAATATAATTGCTTAGAGGATTACTTAAGTATGTGTTATCAAAAATATCATCGTAGAAAGAAATTGTTACGTCATGATTATCGCTGCTAACGATAGTACTTTGAATGGTAGGAGGAGAAACGTGCAGCAGCAATTCCTCATTCAAGCTGCCTGCTGCATTTTTCAATGTGCCGCCTGCAATTTTAATCACTGTTTTTTCACCTATAACAATTTTCATATCATTATAGTATTCCATGTAGATTTGCCTAGAACCATTCTGATAGACTTCATTCTGCTCACCCAGTACAGGAGAAAAATGCTCTCCGTCTGCAGCAATGCTTATTTGGGATTTCAGAAAAGCATTAGTTAGATCTTGATCGGCATTCACTGGTGCATTAATTGTAAAATCTTTATCAAAATTCAAGTAAACTTCACCACCTGAATCGTAGACATCCGCACCTATGAAAGCAGGAGCAACAAGATCCTGCGCAGCAATATTACGAATTTCCATATTAGAGTTGTATGGATCTTCATCAATATCAAGGAGTGCTCCTGAAGCTATGTTTATAGCGTTTGCATTTCCATTTAAAGCACTTTCTAAATGAATAATCAATGTAGTCGCAGATTCGCTAGTGGAGAAAGAAATGCTGTCGTTAGCAGCAAGAGGTGAATAGCCAGGGGTCTCCGATCTTTCCAAGGTAATTGCATTTTTCAAATCTTCCAACGTACCCGCTTGTTCAGCATATTCACTAAATGTAACGGTTATTTTTTTGTTAAGGTTACTAACGTCAACCGTTAGCCGCGGTGCTCCTTCTGCAAGCACATCGCGAACAAAGCATTGTTTCGCTTGATTTGGTACGGGATCAGAGCCCCAGGTAGGAACGTTGCAATTAAAACTATTTGTCATCTGGCGATAGCCATAGAGATTGTTTATACCAAAACGAACTTCCTTTGTCCCTGAGATTTCACAGGTACTATTTTCGTTGGCGCAGAAAGCCCAATCACCATTGTCCGCAGATGCGGGTGAAACAAATAAAAATGAAGACAACGCCATTATTGCTACTAGCAGACTGATTGAACCCTTTTTAAAAGGCATTACGCTCGAACGAAAGAGCCGTCCAACCACCGGTTGCTTCACATTCTTTTCTTGCTTTGTCGTATACATAGTTCCTTTGTCACTCCTGATTTCATTTTTTTTAGTAATAAAAGCAGTATAAACTACCTTAATGACAGCAAAATGACAAACATCGACAGCAATATGAGCGCTTACCCCTAGACTCTACAAAACAACTTCTTTTTTATCGAAAACAAGACCATTGTCTCTGCTGATGTGATAAAATCTCTTTAGTCTACTCAGGCAATTGCCGATGAATATAGGGATAGATTTTAATTGGAATAAATGAAAGCCTACATATATTAAACCTGGGGGATTTTCTCGTTATGGACCAAATTTCCGAAAAACGACTTCAACACCTGCTCGAAAGCTGTGGCCACAATTCACACACTCATTTATATCATTTAGGTGATAAAGAGACGTTTTGGGATTCGGAGTGCGAGGCTTTACTTGTTTACCGCTCGATTGGAAAGAGGAAAATTGTACTCGGAGATCCTGTCGGAGCCCATGAAGCTTGCTTGCGAGTCATTGAACAATTCATTGCGTATTGCAAGGAGAACAAAACAAAACCAGTATTTTATCAGGCTAAGTCTACTTTTCTTCCTGTGTACAAGCAATTCGGCCTCCAATGTTCCAAAATTGGAGAAGAAGCCCAGATTAATGTATCCGCTTTTCATTTGAATGGGAAACAATGGCTTAAGCTTCGCAATCGTATCAATAAATTCGAACGCAGCGGCTATTCTTTTCAAGTCATGTATCCTCCTTATACAGATTCATTTCTTCACCGGCTTCAAACGATCTCCAACGAGTGGCTCGGTGATCGCAAAGAAAAAAGCTTCTCCGTTGGCTCTTTTGCGCCTGACTATGTGAGCAGGTTTCCCGTCGCTGTCTTAGTCGGTCCTGATGGAACTTATGAGGCATTCGCCACAATTGCAGGGGACCATCCGCCTAGCATGTTCATGCACCAAGAAGATTCTGTTGCCAGACAAATTACGGTAGACTTGATGCGTTATACGAAAGCCTGTCCACCTGGCACCATGGACGTCTTATTTGCCTCTTTATTCAAGTGGGCTCAAGAGCATCAATACTCGCTATGCAGCTTGGGTATGTCTCCCTTGGCCAACGCCTGTGACCTATTTATTATGAAGCTGCTCTACAAGTATGGGAATAGATTGTATAACTTTAAGGGCTTGTATGAATATAAAAATAAGTTTGCACCACACTGGGTAGAGGTCTACTTTGTTTATCAACCTTCCTCTGTCACCTTAACCGTCGCTGCGCTTGCAAGAATCATTCATACGCCGTTGAACAAGCAGCACTCTGGAGGCAAACTATTCTCAAAAAGGTTCATTAATCGGAATTACAAATCACGAAAACGGACCGCTTCCAGCGACCAGAAAAGCTAATGCTTTTAAGGGTATTTACGAGGGTATTGTCTATTATGGTCCCCTATTAAAATAGCCGAATACTCCGTCGGGAGCATTCGGCTATTCCTTTATTCACTGTGATCTGATTGGCTTAAAGAGTTACCTCACTGGAGAACTCATAGCATCCAATAATGTCTTAATATCTGAATTCATTTGAAGAGTATGCAAAATAATCGTTAATGCTTCCGCACGGGAGGACGGTTTGTTTGGTGAGAATTGTCCATTCCCCTGTCCGCTAATTATTCCAGCAGATGCAGCTTTCTGAATTTGATCTTTATTCCAAGCAAGATCAATATCATTGAAAGCAGATGCCGCATCATCCTTCACATCAGCAAGATTAATGATTTTAGAAATAATGGAGATAATCTCGGCACGGCTAATTTCTTTGTTCGGTTTAAATGAACCATCTTCATAGCCAGAAATAACTCCACTTTCGATTAAGGCATTAATGGATGACTCCGCCCAATGCCCGCTCACGTCGGCTAGTTTATTGTCATTAGCCGTAGCAGACAAATCGAACACTTTTGCAATGATTGCGGCAAACTCCCCGCGTGTAATGCTTGCATTGGGATGGAATGTTCCGTCGCTATAGCCTTTCACAAACCCCAATTGAACAAACATATTCACGGTCGATTGCGCCCAATGAGCAGTCGTATCTTTGAATGGAACGTTTGTAGGATTAGCTTTTGCTTCCTCCACTTGTTTGCTCAGTTTAGATGCCAATTTATCAACATCAATAATTTCGTTGTTAAAGCCAACTTCAGGTTTCGCTGTTGGTGTTGGTATTGGCGTTGGTGTCGATGTTTGCACTGGTGTTGTGACCGTTGGCGTCACTGGTGTTACCACTGGCGATGATGTTGGTGTTGTTTCCGGCGTTGGTGATGGTGTCGCTTCTGTCGTCGGTGATGGCGTTGCTTCCGGTGACGGTGTTGGTTCGATAATTTCCTTCGCGGTCACTTGGACCACTTTAGTTCCATAGACAGCACTGCCGTCAACGGCCGTAGCTTTAACCGTGATAGTTCCTGCCGTTTTACCCGTCAGTACGCCATTCACATCAATTGTCGCTGTGCCTGTTCCATTTTCTACAGTCCATTGAATAGCTGGATCCGTTGCGTTTGCTGGAGCAACCGCCGTTGTAAATGTAACGTTCTCATCCACCTCTACGGTAGATACTCCGGTTACTGTAATCGAAGATACTGGTATTGCCGTAATTGTTAGCGTCATGCTGCCAATGACTTCGCTTCCATCCAATGCTTTTGCTTGCACAGTTACTGTGCCTGGGGAACCCGCAGTTAGCAAGCCGCTTTCTGCATCAATGGACGCTGTGCCTGTTTCAGGAAGGACCGACCACGATACTGTTTTATTTGTCGCATTGGCAGGAGCTGCTGCGGCAAAAATTTGAAGCTCCGTGCCTGTTTCTACTGAGGTTACTTCGTCTTCAGCAGTTATGGAGATGGTTTGTACTGGTACAACAGGCTCAGTAATCGTAATCAGCTTGGTTCCGTAAACCGCGCTGCCGTCAACAGCCATAGCCTTTACAGAGACCGTTCCTGCTGTTATTCCAGTCAATACGCCACTCGCGTTAATTGTCGCTGTGCCTGTACCATTTTCAACTGACCATTGAATGGCTTTATCTGTTGCGTTTGCTGGTGCAACTGCCGTTGTAAATGTAACGTTTTTATCCACCTCTACAGTAGATACTCCGGTTACTGTAATGGAAGAGACCGGTACTGCCGTAATCGTTAGCGTCATGCTGCCGATCACTCCGCTTCCATCCAACGCTTCTGCTTCCACGGTTACTGTGCCTGGGGAACCCGCCGTTAGCAAGCCGCTTGCTGCATTAATGGACGCTGTGCCTGTTCCAGGAAGGACT
Organism: Paenibacillus luteus; assembly: GCF_006542765.1. Taxonomy (GTDB): domain Bacteria; phylum Bacillota; class Bacilli; order Paenibacillales; family Paenibacillaceae; genus Pristimantibacillus; species Pristimantibacillus luteus. The sequence goes on along the minus strand of NZ_SKCD01000024.1, from coordinate 32,823 downwards.
GACCACGACACCGCTTTATTTGTCGCATTGGCAGGAGCTGCTGCGGCATATATTTGAAGCTCCGTACCTGCTTCTACTGAGATTACTTCCCCAGCAGCAGCTACTGAGATCGTTTGTACTAGTACATCAGGCTCCTTAATTGTAATAAGCTTTGTCCCATAAACAGCACTGCCATCAATAGCCGTAGCTTTTACTGTGACCGTTCCTACTTCCGTTCCGGTCAACACGCCATTGCTATTAATTGTTGCTGCGCCTGTCCCATCTTCCACAGACCACATAACATTGCTGTATAATGCACCAGCCGGCAAAATTTCAGCATACATCGTTAAGGAAGTACCCACATCTAAAGACGATGCATCTTCTTGACTAGTTACATTAATTTTGGTTGCAAGCAAATGATCTGTTTTGAAAGGGTCATTCGTAATGAGCCGAGAGCCGGAATAAATAGAGAGCGGCACTGTTAAAATATCTTCAAGATTGGATTTAATTGAAAAAGTGACCAATCCATTAACTGTATACCAGGAATACCCCTCTTTTACTGTATTATTTCGCGGATTTTGAGTATCGTTTACATCTAAATTATAAAACTCAATGTTAGGATCTGCTGAATGGGCAAATATTTCGGTTTGACCATTCACAAGCTGACCATCGGTGCCATAGACCTTGAAGGTCAGGGAGACATAACCGGTGTTAGAAGGATCGACTACTGGCTTATTGGCTAAAATAATATGATTGATTGGATAGGTCGGTTTCTGTTCTTGAATTCCGCTAATAGTTACATTTGTAAAATAACTCATATTCGGTACCCAACTTCGAGCACCATTGGTCACGTATCCTCCCACAATCGTTCTTGTGGCGTTTGTACTAACGACTACGGAGTTTTCTCCAACAACCAGATCAGGAGCTTGGACAACGCTACCGTCCGAATATCTTAAATAGATATGCTCATCGCTGCCTAGATTGGTACCATTAAAATTAATAATTACTTGGCTTGTTTTGATTACACACCCACTTAATACAATTAAAAAACAGATTGAAATTAAAAATAAAGATCGTACTGAAAATCGTGGCATATCCCTATCTCTCCCTACCCTCATAATAAAATCATATATACGCCTACCCAATTGACAATCTCCTACAACCACACCTCTGACAAATGAATAAATATTATAGTATTTTTCGTAAAAAAACATCCTCTCGGCATTCACCGAGGCAGATGGTACAAGGGTTTCCTTGTATCATCAAACTTGTTTTCCTCCTATCTTCTTAGGGGGTTTTTAATTAACTCCATTTTTCATTAAAGGAAATAGACTAGTTTTCTAGAGATCTTTTTCCTAAATACAACCTTGCTTATGGACGAATACTTAGATCGAGCCCTACGACTCGTGATCTTGCCTCGCTCTTCAATACCAAATATCCTAATATAACTCTTAGGACAATCCTAGTGACTGGTGTCATTAATTTTGTCATATTACATTTTTTTCTGCAGATGGATTCGCTCATTCATGAGGAATGTATTTAGTTACGTCTTTGAGCGTGGATATGTGAATTATGATGCTTATGACTCTTACTCTGAACGCGGAATTCAATTCGTCACTCATCCACTCATTACCTTTTGTTTGCGTATGCTAACTAAAGGAGTAGAGTATACGGACGATACTCAGTATAAATGCACGAATCGCCTGTTCATAAGACACTATTAAAACGGCAAGGCCTCTGTAAATTCAGAGGCCTTGCCGTTTTATCTACAACCTATATTAAAATGGATATGACGACTTTGTCGCCTCCGATAGGTTCAATCCTATTCAACTTCATGTAGAGTTAAAATCTTAACTCATTTCTAGCAATAATTTTTTCAAGTCTATATTCAATTGAAGAGTATGCAAAATAATCGTTAATGCTTCCGCACGGGAGGACGGTTTGTTTGGTGAGAATTGTCCATTCCCCTGTCCGCTAATTATTCCAGCAGATGCAGCTTTCTGAATTTGATCTTTATTCCAAGCAAGATCAATATCATTGAAAGCAGATGCCGCATCATCCTTCACATCAGCAAGATTAATGATTTTAGAAATAATGGAGATAATCTCGGCACGGCTAATTTCTTTGTTCGGTTTAAATGAACCATCTTCATAGCCGGAAATAATTCCACTTTCTATCAAGGCATTAATGGATGACTCAGCCCAATGCCCGCTTACGTCAGCTAGTTTATTGTCATTAGCAGCAGACAGATCGAACACTTTTGCAATGATTGTGGCAAACTCGCCGCGTGTAATGCTTGCATTGGGATGGAATGCTCCGTCGCTATAGCCTTTCACAAACCCCAATTGAACAAAAATATTCACTGTCGATTGGGCCCAATGAGCAGTCGTATCTTTGAATGGAACGTTTGTAGGATTAGCTTTTGCTTCCTCCACTTGTTTGCTCAGTTTAGATGCCAATTTATCAACATCAATAATTTCGTTGTTAAAGCCAACTACAGGGGTTGGTGTCTGCACTGGTGTTGCTACTGGCGACGGCGTTGGTAGTGTCACTTCCGTTGTCGGTGCTGGTGTTGCTACTGGCAACGGCGTTGGTAGTGTCACTTCCGTTGTCGATGTTGGTGTTGCTTCTGGCGACGGCGTTGGTAGTGCCACTTCCGTTGTCGATGTTGGTGTTGCTTTTGGCGACGGCGTTGGTAGTGTCACTTCCGTTGTCGATGTTGGTGTTGCTTCTGGCGACGGCGTTGGTAGTGTCACTTCCGTTGTCGATGTTGGTGTTGCTTCTGGTGTTGCCACTGGTGACGGTGTTGGCGTTACTTCCGGCGCCATGACCTGAATCACTTTAGTCCCATAAACCGCACTGCCGTCAACAGCCGTCGCTTTAACCGTAACTGTTCCTGCTGTCTTACCCGTCAATACGCCACTCGCATTGATTATCGCTGTGCCTGTCCCATTTTCTACCGTCCATTGAATCGCTTGATCTGTTGCGTTTGCTGGAGCAACCGCCGTTGTAAATGTAATGTTCTCATCCACCTCTACGGTAGATACGCCGGTTACTGTAATGGAAGAGACTGGTATTGCCGTAATCGTTAGCGTCATGCTGCCGATCACTCCGCTTCCATCCAATGCTTCAGCTTGCACAGTTACTGTACCAGGGGAAACCGCCGTTAACAAGCCGCTTTCTGCATCAATGGACGCTGTGCCTGTTCCAGGAAGGGCTGACCACGATACGGTTTTGTTTGTCGCATTGGTAGGAGCTACTTCGGCAAAAATTTGAAGTTCCGCGCCTGTTTCTACTGAGGTTACTTCGTCTTCAGCAGTTATGGAGATGGATTCTACCGGCACCACAGGGTCTGTAATCGTTATAAGCTTCGTTCCATAAACAGCACTGCCATCAACAGCCGTAGCTTTTACCGTGACCGTTCCTGCTGTTGTTCCGGTCAACACGCCACTCGCGTTAATTGTCGCTGTGCCTGTCCCATTTTCAACAGACCACTTAAATTTTTTGTATAATGCATTTGCGGGCAAAACTTCAGCAATCATGTCTAATGTATACCCTACTTCTAAAGATGATGCATCGTCATGACTAGTTACATTAATCTCGGTTACAAGCAAAGGATCTATGTTGAAAGGGTCGTCCGTAATGAGCTGGGGACCGGAGTAAATCGATAGCGGCACCGTTGAAATATCTTCAAGAGTGGATTTAACTGAAAAAGTGACCAATCCATTAACTGTATACCAGGAATACCCTTCTTTTACTGTATTATTTCGCGGATTTAGTGAATCACCTACATCTAAATTATAAAACTCAATGTCAGGATCTGCTGAATGGGCAAATATTTCGGTTCGACCATTCACAAGCTGACCATCAGTGCCATAGACCTCGAAGGTCAGTGTGACAAAACCGGTGTTATTACTATCCTCTGTTGGTTTTTTGGCTATAATATGATCGATTGGATAGGTCGGTTTCTGTTCTTGAATCCCGCTAATAGTTACACTTGAAAAATAATTCATAGTCGGTACCCAACTTAGAGTACCATTGGTCACATATCCTCCTACAATCGTTTTTGTGTCAGTTGTATTTACAGTTACGTAGTTTTGTCCAATAGTCCGATCAGGCGCTTGAACAACGCTACCGTCCGAATATCTTAAAAAGATATGCTCATCACTGCCCAAAGAGGTATTGTCAAAATTAATACTCACTTGGTTTGTTCGAATTACACACCCACTTAATACAATTAAAAAACAGATCGAAACTAAAAATAAAGAACGTACTGAAAATCGTTGCATATCCATCTCTCTCCCTATCCTCATAGTAAGATCAAGTATACTCTTCTCCAATGACAGCAAAATGACAACCTCCGCCATCCATACCTATGACAAATTAATCACCATTGTATTATTTTTCAATATCAATTATAATTCGTTTAAGTAATTAAACATTATAACGGAGTGGGAATAATGAACGAATTTGTTGGCAACCAGAAAGCCATATATATTTTCGAAAGTTTGAGTCCCTATTTTCAAGGGCTGGGAGACCCCGTTCGTCAGCAAATCCTATCGTTATTGATTGATAAAGAAAGTATGAATGTGACCCAAATCGCAGAACATATCCCCATGTCGAGGCCAACCGTCTCTCATCACTTGAAGATTTTAAGGCAAGCGAAGCTGTTGAAAGTCCAGAAAAAAGGAACGGAAATGTACTATAGCCTTGAATTTGCCGAGGCAATTGCACTTATGAAGCAGCTTGTCCAGTTCGTAGAAGAGGAATGCCAATACTAGTGCCAGAAACGAGGCTAGTACGCGGTCATTCCTCTTTTCAACAGTATTATGTTTAAAAACTTAAACGTATAAACTTTTAAACGGAGGGAAATAACATGAGTAAAAAAACCATACTTATCGTCGGTGGTTATGGAGCGGTAGGCAGACAAATTGCTCAAATCCTGCTGGATCGACATCTCGATCTGGATATTATATTGGGAGGAAGGTCACCTTCAACAGCATCGCCTCTGGAGTCAGGACATTTTCAAACGGCCATTGTGGATACCAATGCGGAAGACCCGCTCCTTTATGTAGACGCTCCTGTTACACTGATTATCAATTCTGTAAACGATCTCCAAGATCGTTTGCTTCTGTCTGCCGTAAGGAGGAAAATCCCATTTATCGACATTACGCGCTGGACAGAGCTATTCCAACAATCAATCACTAAATTGAAGAATACGGAGCTTCATGCCCCAGTAGTACTGTCGTCGGGATGGATGGCAGGAACTGCTTCACTGATTGCTATGCTGCATTCCGTCTCCCTTCTGAACGTCGAAGTAAACATTCATGCTTTATATTCGCTGCAGGACAAAGCTGGTCCGGACTCCGCGGCGTATATGGATCGAATGACTATTCCCTTTCATATTACGGAACCGTCGGGACGCCGCCTTGTATATCCCATGACTGAACCCATCAAAGTACAATTTCCTAACGGGTATGCATCCAAATGTTATCGACTCGACACCCCAGATCATATTACCCTGCTTAAAGCTGACCACGTGGATTCGGCTAGCTTCCGCATCACCTTTGACAGCAAAGCGTCAACTTACACACTTGTCGGACTAGTCAAGAGTGGTCTGTGGAAGGTTATCAGCGGTGAGCGTTTCCGCTCATTTAGACGAAAGTTGCTTTATAATCCGGGCAGCGGCAGCGCTCATCATATTCATATCCATCTAAAGGGGAGTGATCCTGCTGGAAATCTTGTTGAACGAAGGATTTCCATTTCTGATCCGCTTGGCCAGACTCATCTCACTGCCTTGGGAGCTGCCATACAAGCCGAACAGCTATTGCAGCTGCCGAAGGAAGAATCATTTGCCCCTGGCATTTATTATCCGGAAGACCTTATAAATAAGCGAATGGATGCCACGGCAATTACCGTTTTTTTCAAACAATACGGTGTTCTTTTCTCAAGTTAAAGCTGTCTAGTACAAAAAAAGGTTGGACCTGCTGCGATTTGCAGCTTGTCCAACCTTTTTCACTTTATGCTTATTAAGCTTTGTTCGAAGAACCGAACTCACGCATTTTGCCTTGAACCGTTGCTTTAATCGCATCGCGGCCCGGGGACAAGAATTTACGTGGATCGTAAACTTCTGCGTCCGAAGTCAAAATTTCGCGAGCTACTTTTGTAAACGCGATTTGGTTTTCTGTGTTTACGTTGATTTTTGCAGTTCCAAGGGAGATCGATCTTTTGATATCCGCAGTTGGAATTCCTGTACCGCCATGCAATACCAATGGAAGCTTGATTGTTTGGCAAATTTCTTCCATTTCTTTGAAGCCAAGGTTTGGTTCGCCTTTGTAAGGACCGTGTACGGAACCTAGTGCTGGAGCAAGGCAATCAATACCTGTAAGCTCAACCAACTGCTTACATTCTTGCGGATCAGCGTAGATAACGCCATCAGCGATTACGTCATCTTCTTGTCCGCCAACGGTACCAAGCTCAGCTTCAACGGAAACGCCGCGCTCATGCGCGTAAGCAACAACTTGTTGAGTTGTCTTTACGTTCTCATCGAAAGGCGAGTGTGAAGCATCTATCATAACGGAAGTAAAACCAGCATCGATGGCTGCTTTACATTTTTCGAAGCTTGAACCATGGTCCAAATGGATGGCAACTGGAACCGTGATTTTCATTTCTTCAATTAGGGATTTTACGATTGCAGTTACAACCGTGAAGCCACCCATATAACGAGCTGCGCCTTCAGAAACGCCAAGAATAACTGGGGATTGCTCTGCTTGAGCAGCGCCAAGAATTGCTTGCGTCCACTCTAGGTTATTGATGTTGAATTGACCAACAGCGTAACCTTCTTTAAGTCCTTTGTTCAACATTTCTTTCATTGATTCCAAAGCCATGTTAAATCCTCCTTCAAAATAATTGCATTTTTAAAACTCGATCTTTCAATCATACCCAATTCACCTACAGTTTAAAATGCGTCCGAAAACTGTAGTTATACTGGCACGAACGGCATGGGCTTTTCCACGTTCACGTTCTACTCATCAGTCTACATGTTATCACAAATTTCAGCATAAGACTACCTGCAGCGGGGTTGATCACTTTATCGCACTTCTTCAATTATACCACATTTTCTGCCCAATTATGGCGTTGGCTTTCCTACCCGCAGCAATCCTCTTCAATAACTAGAAAGATCGATCCATTTCCACATTGCACAAGCAAAAACACCTTCGGCGGCGCAGCGCGTTTCATTCCGAGAAATGTAGAGAAAGGATAGCGAATAGGAATGCTTTCCTCTATTTAAAAAAGAGGTTACCCCTTGCAGCCTATTCGGTCGCCGTAGGGATAACCTCAACTTCATTCCTGTTAATTGCTCTCTTGTGCCAGCATTCGCAGCAGAACAGTCACTGCCTCTGCTCTTGTTGTTGTAGCCTTAGGCTCGAACTTATTCGCTCCCTTGCCCGTTACAAGTCCTAACTCATGCAGTGCCGATACGGCTCCTCTCGCCCATTGAGGAATGTCCTTGTTGTCTGCAAAGCTAGTATCAGCATTCGTCTCCGACGAAAGCTTGAGTGCATTCGCGATAATAACCGCTAATTCAGCTCTCGTCAGATTTGCATTTGGACGGAAGGTGCCATCCTCGTAACCGTTAATGAGGTTAGCTTTTACCGCTTGAGCGACCGCCTTCTGTGCCCATGCCCCAATCTTCGCCGTATCTTTGAAGGTTAGTTTGTAGCCATCGTCATTAGACTTCACCGCATTCATTAGCATAACTGCAAATTCAGCACGGGTAATGGTTGCGTTTGGCTTGAAGGTGCCATCCGGGTATCCACTGACCATACCGTTCTGAACAGCCTGCTTAATATTCACCTCTGCCCAGTGTCCAGCAACGTCACTGAAGCTTGCGTCCGTGGATGGCTCTGTTATCGGTAAGCCTGTTGCCTCGTCTACAACGAGTACTGCAAATTTCGTGAAGTGATCCACTTCTGCGCTTATGCGGTTTCCGCTTATAATACCGCTTTTAATATTTACCCATACTTTGGCCAGCTCATCATAATAAAAAACTGCTGCTGTTTGTCCACTCTTCAGTTTTGCCGGATCGAACGATAAGGTGATCGTAACCGGTTTATTGAAGTTATCGGTGAAATTTTTCAAAAGCTCAAATACAGAACTAGCGAGAATTTCTTTATTGCCTAGAAGCGCTTGCGTATTTACAACTTTCTCAATCGTCAATTCCAGTTGCTTGCTTATGGCATTCGCCGGTATGGAAACGACGATGGAACCGTCCTCCACACTCACCTTGCCAGCCTTGCCTACAGGAAGCTTAAGCTTTCCATTTGTGGCAGTAACCAATTCATTGCTCGATCCGCCTCCGGTACCCGGACTTTCAGTTCCAGTTTCTGGCTCTGTAACCGTTGCCGCTTCGCGAGTGACCGTCACAGCATAGGACGTCACACTTCCATCCATAGATGTAATAGCAATTACGATTTTGTTAATGCCAACAATAAGCGGAATAGAACTGCTTGTTTCTCCGCTTGCCAAGTGAATGGGACCAACTAAACGTGTGTTAGTATCATTGTATACGCTAGCTGTCACGCTTCCGTATACAGACTCGTTCACAGTCGCCGCCAAAGTCGTGCTCGATACCGTATTCTTTACACTTGCCGTGTAACCATATACGCTTCCGATTACCGGCTGGTCTAAGGTGATTCCACTTAAATCTAATGCATCCAAGCTTGCATAAGAGCCTAGCGTTGTAAAGGCAACCTCGTCGCCATAGCTTATTCCCAATCCATCAACAGCATACGCCCGTGCGTAATAAGTGGTAAAGGACTGAAGCCCAGTGAGCTCTACTGTAAACGCGCCTTCTCCGCCTTCGTTCGCCTTAGCTCTGAAATCCTTTAGTGTAGGATTAGCTTCTAACGAATATACGATCCCTCGCTCTGCAACTGTGCTGTTTCCATCTACAGTGACATTTCCGCCGACAGCAGCCGACATTGCCGTAATGCCGTCCACGGATGAGTCTGTTGTAACGATTAGATCTAAATGCTTATAAAACCGATAGGTACTTGAAAAAGTGTAGAAACCGACATCGTTAAAAGCTACGACTCTCCAATAATAGTTTTCGCCTTCATTTAAGTCGCTGATTAAAAAGGATGTGTCTGCCGACGGACCTTGATAAACGACATTTTTAAACTCACTATCGGTAGCTACTAATAATAAATATTGGTTAGCGCCGTTTGTGCTGCTCCACTCTAAGGTAGGGTCATTGGGCACCTGTTTGCCATAAGCTGGAGCTATCAGCTTTGGAGACTCAGGAAAACCGTTAGGAATCAGTAGAATAGGATCATAATTGGCACCCGCCGTAAGCGTATAACTGCCTTGCCCATCCGGGGTGAATCGAATCGCAAGCTTCTCATGCAAACTCTTTTTGGCTTGGGAGTAAACAACAAAGTTGCCTGATAAGCCTTGTATGCCAATTAACGCATCCGATCCAAAAGCAACATCACTGCTCGTACCAAGCGCTATTAGGTACGGATATTGCACTTGGATTTCGTTCGTTCCTTCATGCAGGATCACTTGGGCTGTTCCAATCGGAGTGTTATTATCATTTCCATATTCCATCATATTGGTGTATTGAATCACAAATTTCCGATTTGGCGACTCGCCTATGGTCTTATAAAGAACCTTAGTGCCTTGGCCCATAATAAGGTCATCGTAAAAAGCGGTAATAAAATGATCCACCGAGCTATTTTCCATAGTTAAAGGCAAAGCATCATTAGAGTTACAGCATGAGCTTGTCGGATTATTGAAAGTGAGCAGTCCATTCGTGTTAGCGAAAATTTCCGAATGGCTTTCACCATAAAAGCTAAAGTCGAATCCAATAGACAGAGCCTCAGATACGCCATCATCCTCATTATCAAAAGAGATGTTTATGCCGTCTTCCAAAGCTTCCACAGGTGGTATTGGAGACTCATAACCACTGTAATCTAAAGGCACAATGAAACGGCTGGTATTTGAAAAGGTATACCCCGTATCGTTAAGCGCAACAACCTTCCAATAGTAACCTTGCCCCTCTTGCAGTTGGCCGAAGGCATAGGAGGTTTGCGTTATTCCTTTCTGATCCCTTACCACATTAACAAAATCAGCATCCGTCGCAATAAGGATACGATAGGAATCTGCACCATCCGTGCTGTTCCAATGAAAAGGAACAGCTGCAGTCGCATACTCTCCATCCGCTGGTCCCACTAACAAAGGTACTTTAGGATATAGAGCAGGAAGCAAAAGGATTGGGTCATACTCGGCATCACCCACCAACGTATACTCATAATCAACGCCAGGAATGAAACGAATCGCTTGCTTCTCTTTTAAACTTTTCTCATAATCGGAGTAGCTCACATCTTCTTCGTTACTATTACTATAAATAGCAATCCACGAATTACTACCAAATGCTCGATCACCAAACGTATACCCTACTAGATTAGGATATTGGAACTGAATTTCATTGGATCCCTCATACAAAACGACCTGAAAGGTGCCAAGCGGGTCAAGGTCATTAACATAACCATTCAGAAGTACATTCGTATATTGAACAATAAATTTCCGATTTGGAGCTGCCCCAATCGTTGAGTAGAGCACCTTGCTCTTTGGGCCGTAGGTTAAATCATCGGAAGAAAAAGGGGAAATTTCCCCTCTTATATTATTGCTTTCGTCCTTTAAATAAATATTTCCTTTCTTTGACACATATACCCCTTCATAGATATCTCCGTAGAAATCAAATTCGAATCCCGTTGCTACCTCTTCGGATACTAGATTCTGCTCCTGATCAAAAACAACCTCAGCACCATCATATAGATGCTCCATAGGCTGGTTCATAGGCGCAGTAGAAGCACCTGCAGCAGAAGCTTTAGGTAAGCCGAGAGCGGAGCCCCAGCTTGCCATTAAAGTGAAGCATAGAAAAAAGATGAAGCTCTTGCGAAATCTTCGGATAAGTTGCATTTTATTATCTCCTTTTAAATCTATTAATAAGAGTAGAAATGAACACCTCTACCACCTTAGTTCATTTCTCTCGATCAAAATAGTGAGTGTTGTCATTATTTTGTCATGTGACAACATAACTTTTTCCGATGGAGTAAGGAATCTGACCGTTTCAAGGCGAATACCAATGTCTAGATAGGATTCATGAATAAACATGATCATCATTTACACACAGGAGGCGCATACCATTATGATTTTCACTATTAATGATCTAAAAGGTAATAATAACATTGTAATAAAAGAGCAGCTTGGCGGGGAAATCCTCTTTAATTTAAGCGTCAAAGGGAAAGAGATTCTAGCAATCGAAACACCTATACCAGCCGAAGAAGCTGTTGTCATCTATATCCGGTTCAATGGTGATTAACTAGATCTCGCCCCAAAAAACCTCGGTCACATACTCAAAAGCTACGTTTCCGTCCTGTTGGTTACGTTCAAACAGCTCCTTCAACTCGTGCAGCATCACTTCATAATGCTTATCTCCAGGTGCTGGGGTGTAGGAAGACGAACGCAACCGGCCGAAAAGTCCATCCCAATCGAACATTTGCTGATTAACGAATCGCGACTCGTGCAATTTCCCTGATTTAAAAAAGGATGCCATAATTTCCGGTGATATATTTTTGTGATTTACTTTGTTGTAATCGGTGCCGAAGGTTTGAAGCAGCTGCTCATACTCTTCCCGAAATGGGGTGCCTTTTGTAAGACGGGAATTCCATATCAAGATGGCTTTTCCCCCTGGCTTCAAAATCCGTCTGAACTCCACTTGCGCTGCTTGGAGATCAAACCAGTGAAACGCTTGTGCACAAACAATATAATCGACAGATTGGTCTTGCAGCCCCGTAGCCTCAGCAGACCCTGACACCGCCTGAAAATGAGTATTGCCGGTCAGGCCCTGCTCCGCTGCTTCCCTCATCTCCTGATTCGGCTCAACCGCAATGACCTGGCTTCCCCGCTCCAGAAGCAGTGCCGAAAAAATGCCCGTCCCAGCTCCAATATCAGCAACCACGCTGCCCGCACTCAATCCTACCTTGTTATACAAATAATCGATGGCTTCATTCGGATAGCTTGGGCGATACTTCACATACGAATCCACTCGTGTTGAAAACCGGTCTTTACTATTCATGAACAACCACTCTCCCATTAAAGAAATATTTGCAACCAAGAAATCAGTTAGGAACTATTATACAATTATTACCACACGAACGCTATGTTTCATCAAGTGAAACATAGTTTCATTATTCAGCATTATTTTAATTCAGCTTCTATTAAATAGCTAGTGCTGATTCAATTAAGCGGTACACAGCAAGGATACAGAAGCCTACTGTCGAATATCTATTTCGTAATGGTTTTTTTCATCTCTTATTTTAATAACTTCCACAGGAGGCGTATCTCATTATGGCATTTACCATCAATAATTTAAAAGATAACAATAACGTTGTAATCAAAGAGCAGCTTGGCGGGTTTACAGTCATTGAATATAAAGAGGATTTGAGCAGCACAACCTTGGCAGAGGCTGAATCCAACTTCTACATGAGCAAGAGCAATATGCGCAATAAGCAATTAATGATTGAAATTAATAATAGCGAGGTTATGTTGAGCGCAGGAGCCCTGCAGTATATGGTAGGCAATATTGAAATGACTTCGGGGATTAAAGGCGTTGGAGGTTTAATGAGAAACCTGATGTCCAGCGCGGTAACAGGGACGAGTGCTGTCAAACCTCTGTATAAAGGCACCGGTACAATTTTATTGGAAACCACCTATAAATACTTGTGGCTCATTGATGTCGACAATGACCATATCGTAATGGAAGATGGCCTATTTCTCGCTTGCGAAACCACGCTGGAAATCGCCGTCACTGCCCGCAAAAACCTTTCCTCTGCAGCACTAGGCGGGGAAGGACTCTTTAACTTAAGCGCCAAAGGAAAAGGGATTCTCGCACTCGAAGCGCCTATTCCAGCCGAAGAAGCTGTTGTCATCGAATTAAAAAATGACGTACTGAAGGTCGATGGAAACTTTGCGTTAATGTGGTCGAATACGCTGGACTTCACTGTGGAGAAATCCGGAAAAACCCGGTTGGGGTCGGCTGCTTCTGGCGAGGGCCTCGTCAATGTATACCGAGGAACAGGGATGGTATGGTTAGCTCCGCTCATGCAATATTCGAGCGGCCCAGGCCAAATCAAAGGTACGGTCGGATAACGTTTAAAAAAAGTCCTTTAGGCGGAGTTCGCTTAAAGGACTTTTTTCGGATATGCTAAACCATTTTTTCTAAGCGTAAAGATAACAGGGATTAACATTAAGCTTTCAAAAATACCGTTTTGATCGAAGTAAAAAATTCAATAGCCGCTTGACCCTGCTCTCTCGAATGCGAGCTGGATTGCTTCATTCCGCCAAATGGCGCATGCAGCTCCACACCTGCCGTTTCCGCATTTATGCGTACCAAGCCTGCATCCATATCAGAGATAAAGATCAGAATATGACTAATATTTTGCGTATAAATGGAGGCACTCAGTCCATATTCCACGTCATTGGCCAGCGATAAAGCTTCCTTTAGGTCCGCAAAAGGGATGAGCGCCAGTACTGGTCCAAAAATTTCCTCCTTGGCAATTGTCATATTCATGGTTACCTTTTCGAAGACAGTCGGTTGCACGTAATAGCCATTCGTCAATTCCTCGTCCTTCGGTATGCTTCCGCCATAGAGGAGGCTCGCTCCTTCCGCGATTCCCTTATTAATGTAGGAAAGAACGTTATTACGCTGCTTTTCATTGGCACAAGGCCCCATCCATGTGGTGGAATTCTTCCCATTTCCCAGCTTCAACTGTTTTACTTGATCCAGCAGCTTCGCACGGAACGCTTCATAGATGGAGGATTGAACAAGCACTCGGCTCGTAGCCGTACATTTTTGTCCCGTGGATTTTAATCCGCCGCTAATTGCTGCTTCAACGGCAAGATCGAGGTTAGCATCTTCAGCGACGATAAGCGGATTTTTCCCGCCCATCTCCAATTGATACTTGGCTCCTCGGGAAAGAGCCGCTTGGCCAATCTGCTTCCCTACTTTATTGGACCCCGTAAAGGTAATACCTTGAATATTGGAATGATTGGCAATACCGCCTCCAATTAGAGCACCGTCACCTGTGACCATATTGACAACGCCTGGCGGAAAGCCTGCTTCCTCAAAGCATGCAAGCAGCTTAGCTGCCGTAATCGACGTTTCAATTGCTGGTTTTATAATAATCGTATTGCCATAAATAAGCGCTGGAGCCATTTTCCACATCGGGATCGCAACCGGGAAATTCCACGGCGTTATAACACCTACAACACCTAGAGGCACTCGAGTGGTGAACATGATCGCCTCAGAATCAGTTGAAGGAATAACATCACCTGTCTTCCGCATGCCTTCCCCAGCATAATAACGAAGAATGGCAACTCCACGAGCCGTTTCGCCTTTACACTCCGCAAGGGTCTTGCCCATCTCACGCATCATGGTTTCAGCTATATCTCCCAGTCTAGCCTCCAAATGGTTGGCTGCCTTGAACAGATAATCGCCCCGGGCCGCGCCCGAGAGCTTGCGCCATGCTTCTTTGGCACGATTAGCGGCGCTCACCGCAAGATCAAGATCTACTTCATTGGAATCCTGCACATATCCGACGATCTCAGACGAATTCGCAGGATTAATGCTTTCCGTCAACCTTCCGGTTGCGGATACGCTCCATTTTCCATCTATAAAATTCAAATAAGTCTGCTCTATAGTCATTTCTCTATTCACTCCATCCCTTGGGTTATCGCTTTAGCTCACTGAAGGAATTCCCAAACCCTCGGCAAAACTGTCGGATTGAATGGCAGACGAATGATACCTGTCGAGAACTTGAATGCCCAAATGAGCTCTGCGCACTTTCTCCCTGCACTGGGCGATAGCCAGCTCCTTGTTATGAATCCCCGCCGGATACACGCTAACAGCATTCCGAAGCCCGAATTTCAGATAAACCGGTGAAGCGATTCTTACAATTTCCGGAATTTCATAGTTGCGAATAAAACCGCCCAAATCATCCGGCGACTCAATATAGAGATCGATCGGAGCATCAACCACGGTTCGAATCGATGACAGCTGCGGCAGAGTAATATCGCCCGGCAAATTCAAGGTTGTGCCGCCAAGCTCCGTAAAAATCCGCGCATTTACAGGGTTGGTTGGGCTCATCAGCGCTGAAATCTTCACGACCAAATTGGAGGGGAGCTGTCCTTTGATTTTCGCTTGATTGATTAGCCATAATAAGCCTTCGTCCGCCACAAGCACGCTTCGAATGCCTAAATCCGCCGCTCGGAATATTTCTTCCAAACCGTATAGCAACTGATCCATTCCAGCGTGCCTCCCGCCAAGCAGCTTTCCGCTGCTGCTAAGAGACATCGCTCCGATATCGAAGCTCATTCGCGGCCCAACGAAGAGGCATACCTCCATCCCTTCCGCCATGCCCATTTGGACCATATCGCTAATTTCGGAATCGCTTAACAGCATAATTCCGCTGCCCTGGGAGACGCGGTTGATTGTTAGTCCAAATTGCTTGGCTTCAGCAATGACGCTCTCCATAATGGCAGGACCCTCTACCGAAGGGATTTCCACACGGTAATGGGCTCCATCTTCAAATGTTTTTGCGCTTGTCGCGAGCTGATACTGTTCTTTATCCGGCAAGCCAAGACTAGCCGCAAAGGCTTGGGCCTTATTCATCGTTGTTTCCCCCTCGACTCATTCCATATAGGTAAATGACTAACTCCTCTTAACCTCGTCCGACGGTTGGTTCTATAAATTTAGCTTCCTCTTTCGAATTTGGACGCAGAAAATCGAGGTCGCAGCCTTGGTCGGCTTGCAAGACATGATCCGCATGCAGCTTCATAAACCCTCGCTTATGCGGACGAACAGGCGACCAATCACGCAGACGCTCACGTATTTCCGCATCCGTTAGCTCTACGCTAATCGTACCGTGATCGAGATCGACCACAATCCAGTCCCCGCTTCGAATGGCAGCGATAGGCCCTCCAAGCTGGGCTTCCGGTGAAACATGCAAAATATTCGTACCAAAGCTTGTTCCGCTCATTCGGGCGTCGCTGATTCGTACCATATCCCGAATTCCCTGCTTTAGTAGCTTCTTCGGAATCGGCAGCGCTCCCCATTCGGGCATCCCTGCTCCCACCGGGCCGCAGTTTCGCAGAACTAACACGGAGGTCTCATCGACCTCCAGCTGTTCGCTATCAATGGTTTCATACATCTCTTCATAGCTATCGAATACAATCGCTTGGCCTCTATGCCGGTGACTGATTAAGGAACTAGCCGCTCGTTTCAGAACAGCTCCCCCAGGAGCAAGATTGCCTGTTAATATGGCAATGCCCGCTTCCGATTTGAAAGGCTCGGCCACCGAATAAATAACCGTATCCTTATAGGCTGGATAATCGCGATAACATTCTTCAAGCGTAGTTCCAAGTGCGCTCAGACAAGTCGCATCCAATTCGGGCAGCAGTCTGCTGATCACAGCTCCAAGCCCGCCTGCTTCAAAAAAGTCATCCATGCTATGCTCTCCGCTCGGCTGGAGATTGACCAAAAGCGGGATGCCCTTAGATTTTTCTTCATAGTGCTTCAAAGGGATATGAATTCCGAGCCGGCCTGCAATCGCAGTCAAGTGGATAACCGCATTGGTAGAGCCGCCAAGCGCTGCAAGCAGCTTGATGGCATTATCGAATGCAGCTTCCGTCATTAGACGAGCCGGAGTCAACTCTTCCCTAACCATCGAAACAATTCGTTTGCCCGTTTCTTCTGCTGCCCATTTACGGCTGGCATGCGTTGCCGGAATCGTGGAGGTGCCCGGCAGCATCATGCCGAGAATCTCCGATAAGCATTTCATGGTAGAGGAGGTGCCCATGACGGGACATCCGCCCTGCGTGCATGAAATGCATTTTTCCAGCTCGCTCCATTCCTCGTCTGTCAGAAGGCCCGTATTGTAATCATCCATCAACTTCCAAAGATCCGTCCCATAATTCACTTTCTTCCCGCGAAAGGAACCCGATGCCCGGTGTCCGGCAGCAAGCTGCAGCGAAGGAATATTGCTGCTGGCTGCACCCATAAGCTGGGCGGGTGTTGTCTTATCGCATTCGCAAAGCAGCACTGCACCGTCAATGGGCAATGCCCGAATGGATTCTTCAACGTCCATCGCCATCAAATTGCGATAAGGCAGATCCGAAGGCTTCATAAAATCAGCAGGTGTCGTGATCGTGTGCATCTCAAGAGGGTATCCTCCGGCAAGCAGCACTCCGCGTTTGACAAATTCGACTAATTCTTTATGGGGCGCATTACAGCTATTCAAATCACTCCAGGAGTTAAAGATACCAATAATCGGCTTGCCTACAAATGATTCGGGAACATGCCCATTAGCCCTCATGGCCGACAGATGCTGGAATCGCGTTTCCTTTGACGGGTGTTTAAACCATCGGTCACTGCGCAAAGACATGCTCAAATCACCTCTTCCATCCGAATTCGTGTTGTTGTTGTCACTTGCTCGCCAGGCTGAAGAACACGGAAGCCCGTCAGCTCCTGCGGAAGCTGCAAGTTTGGTGCATTCGTTATCCAAGTATAAGGCTCTGGGCACAAATAACCCTGCCGTGCATCATGGTTGTAGACCACCCAATGCTTAAATTGCTCGTCCGCGCTGTACACAACGCGAATGCCGGCATTCAAATCGGTCAGCACCGCTTCATTGGCTCCCGTTCCCGCTGTCTGAAACGCATCGTCCAGCGCGTGCTCGACTAAGCTTTTTCCCTCGCGAAGCTCCTCCAAATAAGGAATATCCACCAGTTCGCCTGTTGGCAAGAAACGTTCGTCCAGCACCCACTGCTTATCCGCATTTAGAGAAAATCGGCACTGCGCCAGATCCCCTGAGGGATCAAACGGATAATTAAACGTCGTATGGTAGCCGAGTCCCCAAGGAAATGGCGCGGCATCCCGGCTGCTAATTGTCGCTTTAATCGTGAGCGTTGCCCGCTCCAAGATGTAACTCATTTGAACACTAAATGAATGTGGAAACCGAGATAAAATCGCTTCATGCTCATCGGAATAAATGATCGTCTCCAGTACGATCCTCTCTCCCTCTGCCTCCGCCCGTAGAAGCTTCCACGGCGCATCGAATAATAAGCCATGGGTATGATTGTGTTCAGCGGCATCATTAATATCAAACTGATAGTCCCTGCCATTAAAAGCGAACCTGCCATCGGCAATGCGATTGGGAGGAAAGAGGATCGGCAGACCATACAAGATAGGATCTGCCTTGTACAACTCCTGACTTTCCGGAAATCGCAGCAATTCAAGATTTTTGTTTTTTAATCGCAAAGATAGTAAATTACTTCCCCAAGCGGGCACTAGTGTGAACTCCAGATCCTCATTTTGCACCCTTATTGCTGTCTCCCCATATAGCTCATACTGTTCGATAGCCATTTTGCCTTTCCCCCTTAATTAAAGTGCTGCCTCATCGCAGCAAGGCTAGGCAATTTAAGGATATCATCCAGCAGTGCACGAGCCTGTTTCTCGGAACGGGTCCACGGATCCATCATAATTAACTGGACAAGATCTTCTAGATTCCCGCTATCATAGGCCTGCAGCTCAATTTCCACGGGAGCGACACGGTCACGAAGCGCAAAGTTAATCAGAGGCTTAGGCAAGCCTTTGGTCTTAATGCCTTGAACGCCGATTCCACTGACGTAACAAGGAATTTCCACCTGAAAATCGAGCGGGATGCCCGGCACGTAGTTGCTGTCATTCAATATATTAAGGATCATCACTCTAGGCACATCACAGGCTATCGCTTCAATAAACGGAATCATCGGTTCTGACGAATGCACCGGCGGGAAATGATCCATCACTGCTTCTGTCGTATTTTCGGAAACCTTCCGAATCCTCTCAACACCAGCAGCGCCTCCTGCGAAGTAAAGGTCCCGCCACCAAGCCTGAGGGTCTTCCTTATAGAGATGCTCCGTCTCTTGATCCGCATGGTGCCAAGCCGGCCAAGAGCCGCCGCCCGGATTTCCCGTATCGCCAATTGGAAATACGCCGAATTTCTTATAGAGATCAAGCGCTTTGGGACCTAACCAGTCGCAGGTCGCGCAGTTTTCGATGTAAGCAGCCGATTTTTCTTCAATCCAACGATCCAAAATAGGAAATGCATTTTCCCCTTTGTATCGGAACTCGGTCAGCCAAATAAAGTGATTCACGCCTGGAATCTCATACGTTATATGATTCGGGTCGAGTCCAATGACCTCAGCAACAGCTTTTACCCCGTTAGAACCATGGCAGAAGCCAGCCAGCTTAGCCTGCGGATACTTGCGCTGCAAGTAGGTTACGCCCGCCATGACCGGGTTGGACACGAGCATATACCAAGCGTCCGGACAAATCTCCAAAATATCCAGCATGACCGATTCCATCAGGCGCAGCTGATCGAAATTAATCCAGAAGCCTTCGTCATGCATCACATGCAGGCTCCCGCCAAACCGATAACCGTGCTTCTGGGCTATATCCCATCCGTCCTTCAAGCGCTGATGGCCTCCGACTAGTGCAGCAAGCACGACGAAGTCGGCTCCGCGCAGCGATTCTCTCCGATCCGTCGTTTTTTCCAGCACCAGATGGATATTAGCTTCTTTGGCGTAGCGTTCGCAAAGGGAATATGCGCTTTCCAATCTCTGCTCATCGATATCCATAAAGCTGACGACACTGCCTTCAAGAGAAGGCGTCAAGCAGATGTCCTTGATTAGGCTGAGGGAGAACATGGCAGATCCTGCTCCGATAATGCTAATTTTAGCCATAGGTATAACCTCCATATGAGAGTGAGTGATTTTAAATAAGGGCTTGTTATCAAATCGCAGCCGATGCTGCTCCGTCAATGCTTAAATTAGAGCCGCTAACGACAACAGATTCGTCGGAGGCTAGGAATAACACGGCATACGCAACCTCGCGTGTGGTTGCCATTCTTCCGAGTGGCTGCTGCTGCTTGATGATCGGGTACAATTTATCCATTCCCCCCATGCTTTCGGCGAGACGGACGTTCATATCGGTCTCCACCCAGCCTGGCGAAATCGAATTGCAGCGGATGCCCTTCTCGGCATAGGAGACGGCAATCTCTTTGGTTAACCCAATAATGCCTGCCTTGGAAGCAGAATAAGCGGTATAGCCAGGCTCCGTTAAAGAGGCCATGACCGAAGATGTATTAATGATAGAGCCACCATTTCTCTTGAGCATCTCAGGGATCGCTTTTTTGCACATTAAGAACATCGACTTCAGGTTAACCTGCAGCACTTCATCCCATGTTTCTTCCTCATAATCCAAAATATCGCCAACAGGCATAATTCCCGCATTGTTAAAAACGATATCAAGCCCGCCGTAAGCATTGACCGCGCTTGCCACCGCATCTTCAGCCGTCTTCATCAAACCCACGCTGCCGCATACGATCTCACAGTTTCCGCCCATTTGGCGAATTTCCGCAGCAACCTCGTTTAACTTCTCCTCATTGATGTCGACCAGGATAAGACTCGCGTCTTCTTCGGCAAAGAGCAGTGCGGCTCCCTTACCGATTCCTGCTGCCGCTCCTGTAATGATCGCTACTTTTGAAAAGAGGCGCCCTTGCTTCGTAATCATGTAATGACATCCTTTCGTATCCTCATTCGATACCGTTTATTTAACAGCTCCGATAACCAGCCCTTTACGAATATAGCTTTGAAAAATAATATAAATCGCAATTGGAGGCAGCGAAGCAAGCAACAGCCCTGACAATAACAGCGGGTAGTCTGAGCTGAACCTGTTGAGTACCGTCGCCACCGCAACGGTTACGGTCTTTAAGCCATCCGATTGCAAATAGATCAGCGGGGTTAACAAATCGTTCCACCAGTTCGTTGCATTAAAGATCGATACCGTGACCACACCCGGCAAGCTCATGGGCAAAATCACTTTGAACATCGCCTGATGATATTTGGCGCCGTCTATTTTTATCGCTTCAAGCACTTCATCGGGCATGGCTCTCATCAGTGAAGTGAGTAAGAAGACCGTGCTCGGAATAGCCGAGACAGACCAGATGGTCACCACGGATATGATATGGTCGGTCCAGCCGATCTTGGACATCAACAAATAGTTTGGAATGATAAAGGTAATACCCGGTATGGTCATCGTGGCGATCATAATAATATAAAACCCGTTGCGGTATTTGAATTTTAATTTGGCAAACGCATAGGCCGCCGGAATAGACAAGGCTAGGGAAGCAACTAAGCTAAGTCCAACATAGACGAGCGTATTGCCAAACAACCGAACAAGAGAGAAGCGATAAATGAGTGCGATGAAGTTATCAAAATACCAGGTTTTTGGAAGACCCATCGGATGTTTGATATATTCTATCGTTGGCTTCATACTACTGATGGCCATGTAGAACAACGGATACATCGCCATGAAGGCAATGACAGCGAGCACGATAAAAATCAGAAATCTGATCATTCTTCTAGAGGCTGTTTTCATAATGTCCTCCTATTGCTCCAAGCGCTTGGATATTTTCAACTGAATCCACGTAATGAACATAACAATGAAGAACAAGAAAACCGACAGTGCGCTCGCATAGCCCATATTTCCGCTTCGGAAGGCTTGAATATAAATCATATAATCGATGGGAGTTGTCTCGTAACCGGGCCCGCCGCCTGTGATCGAATAAACAAGGCCAAACAGACCGACAAAAACATAAATGACATTGACGATCGTAAAGTAGAAAATCGCTGGATATAACGACGGGATGACGATGTACATTAATCGCTGACGCCAATTGGCTCCGTCTATTTTGGCCGCATCAAACAATTCATTGGAGATCGAAGATAGCCCCGATAAAAAAATGAGCGTTCCTTGGCCTAGCGTCTGCCAGTAAAAACATAGAATCAAGATCATAAATTCGGTCGGCACCGTATTCAGCCAATCCGTCGTAAACGCGCCAAGTCCGGCATTTTCCAGAAGCGTATTCACGATCCCTTTGTTCGTAAACATCGATTTTGCCAAAAAACCGATAACGACCGAGGAGAGGATTGCCGGCAAGTAATACACCGAACGAAACAAGCGCCACCCCGGAACCTCCTCATGCAGC
The DNA here is from genome assembly GCF_006542765.1 of Paenibacillus luteus. Taxonomy (GTDB): domain Bacteria; phylum Bacillota; class Bacilli; order Paenibacillales; family Paenibacillaceae; genus Pristimantibacillus; species Pristimantibacillus luteus. The sequence goes on along the minus strand of NZ_SKCD01000024.1, from coordinate 10,687 downwards.
AGAACCGACACCGTAAGCGATATGAACAAGATGCCCGGTACCGATAATAAAAAGATCAGATTGTTACGCAGCATAAGCGGCAAATCGCCATTACTGAGGATCGTCTTGAAATTGTCCCAGCCAACGTACGTAGAAGTGACCCCATCCCATTCCGTAAAGCTATGAAAAAATGTGTTGAACATGGGATAACCAACGAATACAGCTAGCAACAGAAAAGCCGGCAGCAAGGAGAACAAACCTACCCATCGTTCTTGCTTGAGACCCATTCCTCTATTCCTCCTTGCCTATCGGCAGAAGCAGCCTCCCGTCGGAGGAGGCCGCTTCTTGGCCGCCTATTTATTTTTTTAGAAGCGAATCGCGTTTCTGATCGATTTTCTTCATAAATTCTTCCGCTGTCATTTTCCCGCTGGAAACTAGGGATTGCAGCGACATCATCTCGCTTGTCAGCTCCGCTGGATATACATTATCCGGCCAGAAAATCGTGCTAGGCTCATTGGCCATATCTTGCATCGTTTTCACTAGCGGCTCGGATACGTACTCGTTCACGTCAACATCGTTAACAACAGTGATGCGTGCTTCGCCCGATTTGATTTTGTTGATTTGTTCTTCTTTGCTCATGAGGAATTTGACGAAATCAGCCGTTTCTTTCTTATGCTCCGAGTAGTTCGTTACCACAAACGCAGCGCCTACCCCGCCTGGGCCGCCATCGTGGATTTTAACATCCTCGCTGAAGTCTGGAATTTTCATAAAGCCGACCTTATCGCCCATCTCCTTGCTGAAGTTCAAGATGTCCGCATTTGCTCCAACCGTCATGCCAAGCTGCTCTTGAATAAACAATTGTCGAACCGAATCGTCGGCAATAACCAAATTTTTCTCGAACAGCTCGCGCCAGCCCTTCATGACATTCACCAGCTTAGGATCGGAGAAATTGGTTGTGCCTTTGACCAAGCTGTCTAGGCCCGGAATATCCACCGTTTGAGCAATCCAATAGTCCGGCACATGAAGGAAGCTGTCCTTAAACAAACCAAGCGGCGTAATATCCTTCGTCTTCACTTTTTCCAGCATGGCTACAAATTCCTGAAAATTTTTCGGGCGCTGGGCAATCGGATCAATGCCGGCATCTGCGAAAATTTTCTTGTTATACGCCAGAAGAAAAGTTCCATCTGTCCCAAACGGAACGCCATAGGCTTTGCCATCTGCCGTAAAGTCCTCCGTCGTTGCGCTCCATCCCACGATTCTGGATCTTTCTTCACCTGAGAAGTAACTATCCATCGGCTCTAAAAATTGCTTAAACCGAAGCATATAGGAACCTGACCAGAGTACCGTTAAATCAGGGCCGTTCTTGGCAATGCTTGCCGTTTGAAACTTAGCAAACAGCTCATCTCCGGAAGGTACGTCCTGCACATCAATCTTCACATTGGGATGGGCTTTCTCATATCGGGCAACGGCCTGAGAAATATAGAAGTCTTCTTTTTTCTTTGCTTTGTTATTTTCATCAATGGTCGCAAAACCTGAATTCCAGAAAACAATGTTGACCTTCTCTTGCCCCTCACTACCCGTAGAAGCGCTTTCATTTTCATTCTTAGTACATGCAGTGAGCGACATTGTAACCAGCATCATTAGAGCTATGCTTAAAACAGACCATCTTCTCATTTTCATGGAAACCTTCCTTCTTTCGTTAGTTGATGTCTTGCTTCCAAGTATAGAAGCTTTCCATAAGCAGATGAATCTCCTAAGCCAACCATTTGATTTATCACTTTATATCCGAAGAGGATGCCATTTATCATTTTTCATGCCGCTGTTAACATTTTTTAATTCTTTTCTGTTTCAGCATAGTGTGAAGGAGCAATCCCCTTAATTTTCTTAAACATGCGGGTAAATGAGCTCAGGTTTAAATAGCCCAGCTTATCTGAGACCTCCGTTAAGGTCATCCCGCTGCGGATCATCGTTTCGGCTTGCTCCACCTTGGCAGTCAATACGGCGGTGCTGAAAGAAATGCCTTTCTCCTCCTTGTAAATCCTGCTGAGATATACGGGGCTTACTCTCAGATGCATCGCGATGGCATTCAAGCTAATTTCATCAAAGCGATGCTCCTGAATAAACCTCTCGGTGGCTTCAACAAACTTCTTTCTTTCATGGCCGTTCTTTTCTTTGAAAGCCGGCTCTTGCAGCACATGAATGGCGTTGTATAGCAAATGTACAGCCTGGGTTAATGAAACGCAGTCCAGTAACTCCGATCTTTGGAAATAGGACTCCTGTGGGCGTCGTCCCGACATTTCGCAGATTTGCTTCAGCTGAAATAAAATATCCTCCAGTACATTGTGCAGCAGGATTGGTTTGGGATAGGGCGGGCCAACAACCTGCTTGAGATCTGCCAACAAATCGCCTGCCTGCTCGAATTGAAAGCTCGACAGCTTGTTCATCATCGCCTTTTTCCATATAAACACAGCATCGGAAAGCGTTGCTGCAGGCAGCTCGCCCTGAAACAGGTGATCATTTTCCCGAAAATATTTGAGGCTTAGCAGTTCGCTAGCTGAACGATCATACACGGTCCATTCCCGCCAGTCTGTAAACCTTTTGCTCACAGCAATGGATAGCGAATGGCCAAGATATTGCGAAACCGAGTCGATCAATAGCTTCGGATCGATATCCGAGCTGTTCGTGCTGCTTAGCAATACATGCCAGCGGTTATCTTTCATATTTTCCACAAACCCAATTAGCCTGCCGCGGTAAAGCTCAACCGCCATATGGTCAATCGAATGGCCTATTTTAACGATTTCTTGGGAAGTTAGCGCGGAATCCTCCTGAGAAGGGTCTAACGCCACGACCCATGCCTCATATTCTCCCTTCTGCAGAAAATATTTATACTCTCCCAGCTTCTCGGCAAACGCTTCTGTCTCCTCACCGTTATATAAGCCGTGCAGCCAATCTCTTAATAAGCTTGCTTTACGAACGAATCTTGAACCTGCTTCCGGCGTCCCTTCTTCCTGAAAATGATGCTCCAGCAGCTTGGCTTTCATCTTGGCTGTCAGCTGCTTCAAAATGAGCTGAAGCTCTTCAATTTCCATCGTTGATTTTACAATGAAATCATGAACGCCAAGGCGCAGCGATTTGCGAACCGTTTCGAAATCCTGATTGCAGGTCAATATAATAAACTCCCCCTCTGGATTCAAGGGTTTCACTTTTTCTATAAAATCAAGCCCATTCATTCTAGGAAGCAAAATATCTACAAGTGCGATGTCCGGCAGAAATCTCTCGTACAACTCAACGGCTTCAACTCCGTCTCTGGCTTCGCAGACGACCTCCAGCCCCATTTCAGACCAAGGTATTAATGATTTGATCCCCATTCTAACTAACATATCGTCTTCAATAATCATCACTTTCATTTCGAATCCCCTCCATTATGATCGATATATGGGAAGGTAAGCGTGACATTCGTCCCTTTACCCACTACACTTCGAATTTCGATGCCATACCGCTCACCATACTCCAGCTGCAAGCGACGATGTACATTTTTGAGCCCGATCCCCGAGGTTCTTTCCTCATCCTCGTTCTCATTTGAATCCGTGATCAGCATACCGGCAATGGAGCTTTCTTCAATTCCGACTCCGTTATCTTTAACCTCCACCCGTACCTGACCGCCTTCTAATACACAGGCTAGTGTCAGCTCCGGTGTACTCCCATCGAGATTAGTGAAACCGTGCATGATCGCATTCTCAACAATCGGCTGCAGCGTCAGCTTCAGAATTCTTGCTCCTCGCACCTCATGCGGCACATCCCATATCGTTTCAATTTTGATGAACATCCGTTTTTCCTGAAACGCAATATAGCTTCTGACATAATCCATTTCCTCGCCGACCGTGCTCCATACGGTTCGTGATTTACTAAGCGTATAGTTCAGCATGCTGCTTAAATTAACAAGAGTCTGGGCAATCATCTTCTCGCCCTTCATTTCCGCCATCCAACGGATCGAGTTAATCGAATTATGCAGGAAATGAGGCTTGATCTGGGACAGCAAGAGATTCAGCTCCAAGCTCGACTTTTCCCGTTCATCCGTTTTAATTCGCTCAATCTGTTCATTAATCCGGCTTAGCATTTGCTGAATGCCCGAGAACAAAATTTCGATTTCTTCCAATCCTTTGTACTGGAAATTTCCAATGACATCCTGCCCCTGCCCAGCATCATTAAAGCGGATTTTTCGCACCATTCTCGATAAATTCAGCACAGGTATCATCGCTTTTTTTGTGAATATATACAGAATAAATGAGATTAAAAGAATGGAAGACACGGTTACCGTGAGCGTATGGCTCCACAATTGCTTAGTAGGACTGGCCAAAAGGTCTTCGGGCGTTAAAGCAATTAAATACCATCTTAAAAAGGGGATGTTTTGGATGGAGCAGAAGTAGCTTTGCCCATTCCACTGAATCAGAAAGCTTTCATATCCCCCACCGTCCACCTTCGCTTTTGATATCGCCTGTCTGGACAACTCCTGCAGGTGGTCGTCATCATCTTCACTAGAAATGAGCAATTCGCCGTCTTCCTGACTTATGAATGCAAGGGTTGAGCTGTTCAGCTGAATTTTGCGCAGCAACCGCTGGAATAGGCTCTCGTTGACCTCAACGTTTAAGAGGCCTAGCGCCGAATTGCCATGTACAATATTTTTGGTGAAATAAAATGCGTTCTGCCCCTCCGAGAGATCGTGAAAATTAGGGCCCACATTGCGATACATGACGTTATTATCATAAGGTATCCTCTCGGAGGGCCAATTAAACTGCTGCACGACTTGCTTTAATCGTTCAACCTCGGTATCATGCAAAACGCTATTGCTGAATACATCTCCTTGATCATTAATAATTTGTACGTATAAGGGCACTCTTAACCGATACGCAGCAGTGAACGACTTCAGCCGGTCTCTGACCGCTTGTTCATTTATGGAAGCGTTATCATTTTTAGTTAACAGCCTCTGCAATTCCTGATCCTGCGACAAGGTGCGAATATAATCCTCGATATGGTTCACATAAAAGTCCAAGCTAATGGAGAGCGACTCCATGTTGCTCGAAACCGATTTATCGTAAAGCGTCTCCACTTGCTTAACCGCTCCTTTGCCTAGCATATAACCTTGGATAAGAACCGGAACAATAATAATACACATAAGCAATAAAATAAGCGTAATCAAGTTCAGCCGGCGTTTTATCCGTATCATCTATAAACCCTCCTCTGCGGCTTAACAATTATTCATGTAATGAATATTGTTTATTTATTTGTTTCCGTAGTCCTATTCAACTATTTCTTATCTTGTAGTGCTATTATATCCAGAATAATAATCAATACCACGATTAATTATTTTTGGCTAGTTATCTCAAGTCTAAAACAAAAAAACTGCAAAGATCGCTGCTGCATGCGGCAGTACGATCTTTGCAGTTTCTTGTTTTTGTATGCTTCTTAAAATGCTGGCGGCTTTATGCTCTTTAGCTTATTTTTGCGGTGCAATATTATTGTAAATCCGCGTTGCATTCACTTTTCCTGTGCTTACATCCTCCGATGTGAAGCCGGACACGATATTGCCCACTTTAAATTCTTTGCCTAGCAGCTCTTCCGATGGCTCAGCAGCCGTCGGGCCTTGGATGCCGAGGCCCGTTTCAGGCGTTACGGTTACCCACAAGTCGCCAACCTTGAAGCTTTGCCCATCTTCGCTTACTTCCGTAATTTGGCCTTCAATATTAACTACTGCTTTGCCTGTAGTAGGCGGGTTCGCTGTATCGTCCTTCTGCGGAGCAATATTGTTGTAGATGACATCTGCTGTCACCTTGCCTGTGCTGACATCCTGGGAGGTGAAGCCCGATACGATGTTGCCCACTTTAAATTCTTTGCCCAGCAGCTCTTCCGATGGTTTCACTGCTGTAGGCTCCTTACTGCCCAGCTCCGTTTTATCGGTTACCTCTACCCATAGGTCTCCAATCTTAAAGCTTTTTCCATCCTCGCTGACCTCGGAAATAACGCCGTCAATATTGACTGCCACTTTGCCCAATGTTGGAGGCTTCGTTGCAACCTCCGAAGGATTAGGGTTATTAATCGTGGGGGCTTGTTGATTCATTGCAAAGAGGCTCACCGATAATACCGCGCATGCTGCTATGCCGACAGTCCAACCTGTTAACGTTTTTCTTTTCGCTTTTTCCATTTTTAAACTCTCCTTTTGATTGATCTGATTGGTTTGTGATGTTTTTTCCATTTCTGAAATCACTTTCTGATAGGTTGCTTCTTTAAAATTCTCACTTGTTTTCACACGAGACATCGCGGATTTATAAACAGATTTCTTCATCCTCTAGGCCTCCAATCTTCTCTTTTAAGATAAGACGTCCTCGTGCAAGCCATGTCCCTACCGTTGCGGGCTTAGACTGCAAAATAACTGCAATCTCCTGAATCGAATAGCCCTCATAATAGTGCAGATGAATCGGAATTCGATATTTCTTGTCCAAGGCCAATACAGCCTGTAAAACATCATTTTCTTCCTTCGGCAGATAGCTTAGATCTTCTGGAACAGGGTTCCTGCTTTTGAACCACCCGGTCTTCAGCATGTTTTTACTTTTATTAATGGTTGTTCGAATCAACCACGCTTTTTCATGTTCACTATTTTCAAATACAGGGTGCTTCTGAAGGTAAGTAAGAAATACTTCCTGTGCCACTTCTTCTGCGTCAGCTATATTTTTCAAGTACGCAAAAGCAATTTTGATCATGCTTTGTGAATATAGATCCAAGGCCCGCCGTACAGATTCATTGAGCTCATATGAATTGTACACCTCAGCACCCCCTTTCACTTTTAATACAACTGAGAGCCCTCATATTTTTCATTGCCGCTAATTTTTTTTTAGCATTCGGATATATACAATAAAATAACCATCCGGTTGTTGCCTTCATCACTGACGGTCGGGTAAGAAAGGAAACCATTGTTGCCTTGTATTCAAGCTGCCTATATAATGGAAGTTACCCTGTTTTTAAGTCAAAAACTAAGGATCTCCTTCATGAGTGCCACAATAGAACTCCTCTTTATGACGGCTTCAGTCATGTTGATCTGCTTTATTTTCATCTCTGTTTATAGCTTTCGGAGAGAACGCGGAGTCGTCTATCTACTTGGTGTAATTATATGTCGAATCATTTACGCAAGCGGTGTCCTTCTGGAAAAAAGCAGCTATCTACTAATAGAAAAGCTTTTTTTCCGAAATATCCATCAGACCGCCCTTAATCTAATGGTTCCTCTCTTCTTTTTATTTGTCCTTGAATTAATTGGTCCTCACAAGCGATTAAAAATGCCATGGAAAATATCAATTCTGGCTGCGTTTGCTCTTTGGTCGCTGCAAATGTGGTTGGATCCCTATTTTCATATGATCTACCTCTCGATCGAGCTCTATGACGGTCATTTAGTAACGACGAAAACTAGCTACTCCATTACATTTACCATGATCTGCTTTATCATAATTGCAGCAAGCTTGTACTTGTTGTTTCAATATATACGCAATATTCGAAGCGACCTGCGAAAACCGGGGCTTTGGGTTATATTTCTGGCCTCATTTTCGTTTGTGCTGGAGATTGTCAAATTCGCAAACCCCGCTTGGTCTCCCTGGTTGCTCCCATTGACGGTTTATTGCGGGTTTACAGGTACGCTTATGCTTTTGATTGTTTTAAGATACAAGTTCTTTTCGATCGTTCCGTTTGCCCGAAATATTGTACTGGATACGCTTCAGGAAAGTATTTTGATTGCCAACTCTTCAGGGAAGGTTATCGATAGCAATCTACAGGCTTATTTATGGTTCAGCAAGATGGGACATTCATCGGTATCTGATCGAAATATTGATCAGCTGCTCGCGAGTTGGCCCGATTGGTATAGGTTATGCAGGTCTATGCAGCAAGGCAGCGTAGAAATAGATGTCCTGCTGGATGGTGAACGGAGAATTTATAGTGTCAACGTTTATCCGCTGCAAGTGCTGCGCAAGCAAGGGCAAGGCAGTATTTCGCTCATTTTTGACATTACGGAGAAGCAAAGGCATTTGGAGCAAATCGCAGAGCTCAACCAACTAAAGGACCAGCTTATGACCATCGTATCGCATGATATTCGCAGTCCGCTGGCACTGCAATTTCAATTGATTGAGTTACTCGAAGAAGATCGAGAAAGCTTCAACCCGGACCACCGGGAAATTATTGAGCTGCTGGGAGACCAGATCCGCAGTACACTCGGTATGACATCTAACTTGTTAGAATGGTTTCGCAGCCAGAAAGAAGATATGTCCCTTCGTCCGCAGCTTCTGGAATTATATGAGGTTGTGGAGGAGTGCTGCTATGCCCTTCATATAACAAGCGAAGCCAAACAAATCATTGTGAACAATCATGTTGCACCTGGCATGCTTGTCTATACAGACCGAGAGGCACTTGGATTAATTTTGCGGAATTTGTTGTCCAATGCGATTAAGTTTACGGGGTTAGGCGGTTTAGTTGAAGTCTCCTCTGTACGATCAGGGGATATGGTGAGTGTTTCGGTCTGTGATAACGGCGTGGGGATGGAAGCGGAGCAGATCGATCAGTTGTTTGCCGAGAAAGAGCTGGGCTCGTTAGTCGGCACGTTCGGAGAGAAAGGGGCTGGACTTGGGCTGCGTGTAAGCCAACAGTTTATACAGCGCAGCGGCGGGAGCTTATCCGTGGAGAGCAAGGCGGGAGAAGGAAGCTCGTTTCGATTTACTCTTAAAGGGGATATGGAGTAATAAAATCAAAAATCCCTGCTTTAATCCCCTTATCATTCTCTCATCCATTACTTGTAGATATCGGCGCGGCTTTTGGAAATCATCATTGATATTGTTCGTAAATCTCGCGAATTTCATCGGAAGGCTGTATGCCAAGCTCTTGCTGCAGCAATTGCGTATAGTGCTCATAGCAGCTGCAAAATGACTGCCGATCCCCCATAGCTCCGAGTATTCTTAGCAGCAGAATATTGGAATCTTCTTCAAATTCGTTCCGTGAGACCATTCTTCTCGCTATTTGTGCGGCTTCTCTATAGCGCTTCTCTGCTGCAAGCCAGCTCGCAAGACGCTTGGCTAAGGAATCATACATAATGGCGAGCCTCTCACGTTCAATGGCTACCCAATCGAAAGATTTATCCTCAAACAGTTCACCGGTATATTGTTCTTCCAACACGATAGCCGCCGCTGCATTTGTCGGGTTTATTTCCGTTATTGCCTTAACGCCTTGCTCGAATTGAATAAAATCAACATCTGCAAGATCGACATTTAAACGGTACTGGTCTTGCACCGAAATGACCATTTCTTTCAACCCGTTCGGAGAGAGCACTTTTCTGATCTGATAAATCGCCGTATGAAGATAAGTCTCGGCATTCTTAAGAGGCATCTCCAAGAAAATATCCTCCAAGATGCGGGTTTTGGTGGTGCCCCTGCCTTGATTAACAAGTAAATAGGCAAATAGCTCCATGCTTTTTTTGGACATCCACTTCACCGTATTCCCTTGATTGTCGCTGACCTCGAAGCACCCCAACCCCCGCACCATGAGCCGATTGGAATTGCTCTCATCCGCATGATCTAAGGGAACGCTATGTCTACTTACCGCCTGCGCAATGGTCTGAGCCAATCGCAACCTTGAAATCGGCTTGACCATATAATCGAGAGGATAAACATCGAAGGCTTGAATGGCAAACTCAGAGTGAGAAGTTGTAAAGACGATATCCAAGGTACGATTAATTAAACGCAGGCTGCGGGCCAGCTCTAATCCATTATCTTCAGCAATTTTAATATCCAGAAAAGCCAGCTCTACCTTCTCCTGCTGAACAAAGTACAGCGCCTCTTTAGCGCTTTGAAAGCTTCCGACCAGCTCTACTCCTTCCATTTTGGAGAGCAGGCGCTTCATAGCAAGCAGCATAGCAGGTTCATCATCAACAATCATAACTTTCACCGCTTCGTTCCCCCCTCTCGCGTTAAATTGCAATATAACCTTTTGTCCTTCTTTTCACAATAACGAATAGGCCCGAAACACTTTACCTCTAGTATACGAATAGGAAAGGATAGAGTACAAGATTGTATGAATATCTCATTTATCATTGCCGTGACTGTTCCGTTAGCTTTTCATTGAGAATAGCCATGTATTTTACACTTTCTTCCCAAGGATTTGGTTAAATTGCCTTATTCTAAATTTTAACAAATGACCATGAAAGACTACTGAAAGAATGGCTTCATCCGCAACCAAACCCATGCAGTGAGATGGCAATCCAACTTTAATGAGGAATTCTAGTGAAGCCTATATAAGATCAACTAATGAGTTTAGACTCAATGGAAATTTGAACGAAGGATTCCATACGGACGGACAGTCGGTCTATGATAGTCCATAGTCCAGCGGCTCCAAATGGACCGACTATGACCTGGTTTTGGAGAAATAGATCTAATTTTTAGATCTAACTTGGCGTAACAGGCCGAAATAGCTGAAATAGGTCTAAAAAATAGATCTAATCTAGCTTAGCGGCTCCAAATGAACCGGATATGGCTGGGTTTTAGAGAAATAGATCTAATTTTGCAGCTAGAATAAAAAGTGGACACCTCATAAGAGAATGCAGATAATAAACAACAAAGAGGAAGAGGTGTCTAGTATGGGTGAGAGCAGGCAGCGGTTTAGTGATGAGTATAAAGAAAAGACAGTC
>NZ_SKCD01000023.1 GCF_006542765.1 Paenibacillus luteus | reverse complement strand
CCATCCACTATTTTCTGCACGACGCGGATCTTCTTCAGTTCTTCTCTGGTCAATGTAATTGTCTCCTGTCCCATAGTGACATTATCTCAGAACAGTTATGGGATGACATTATCACAGAAGAACAACAGGCTATAATCGGGACCGCTCGTTTTTTCTCGTTTCAGCTGTTACAATAGAAGCAACATCACAAAGCTGTGCGTGACTGGCGGAGCATGGGGAACCATGAGGAAGCGCGCAGATCATTAGCCGTACGCCTGGGCAAAGGTAAGGGGATTATCCCCTTGCCTTTTTATGTTTTCCGACAACCATTTGAAGGAGCTGGGGTAGATGATGGCAGAAAAGCTGATTTTAGACGGAGCACGCGTGGCGAACGAACTGAAGGAACAGTTGAGAACGAGGGTGGATGCACTGAGCGGCATAGGGATTACCCCTTGTCTCGCCACGATTCTAGTCGGTGATGATCCCGCATCCGAGACCTACGTGCGAATGAAAGGCAATGCCTGCAAACGGCTTGGCATCACGTCAAGACGCATCCATTTGGATAGGTCCATATCAACGGAGGAGTTAATTAACGTCATTTCACAGCTAAATGAAGATCCCCTTGTTCATGGCATTTTGCTGCAGCATCCCGTCCCCCATCAGATCGACGAACGCGCAGCCTTTGAAGCCATCAGCATCCACAAGGATGTCGACGGCGTGACCGCGCTGGGCTTCGCTCAAAATGCGTTTGGCTACGCGGACTATCCTTCCTGCACGCCCGCTGCCATTATGGCCTTACTCGATTATTACCGCATCCCGATCGAGGGCAAGCATGCTGTCGTCATCGGCCGCAGTCCGATCCTCGGCAAACCGGTTTCGCTAATGCTGCTTAACCGCAATGCCACGGTCACAACCTGCCATTCCAAAACCACGAATTTAGCGGATATGGTCAAGCTCGCCGATATCGTCGTCGCTGCCGTCGGCAAACCAAAGTTCATCCAAGGCGAATGGCTGCGCCCCGGAGCCGTCGTTCTCGACGCTGGATACAATGCAGGCAACGTCGGGGATGTCGACTACGAAGCTTGCCTCCTGAAGGCAAGCGCCATAACCCCCGTTCCGGCAGGCGTCGGACCTGTTACCATTGCCATGCTTCTCAAGCACACCGTTGACGCAGCCGAAAAAACCGCAAAGCATTAGCAGAGCAACAACTTAGTCCAAAAACACTACCACATAGCAAAAGGGGGCTTTACCCCCCCTTTTTTGCGTTTAATGCTCTCATTCCAGCAGTTTGCGTTTAAAGCTCCCGTTCGAGCAAATACCTTGCCGTAAATTGGTCGGTAATCAGCACATTGGTGTAGCCTCCGCGCAGCGCGCCATAGATGCCGTTAACCTTCTTCGCTCCGCCAGCTACAAGAATAGATTGTTCCTTCCGCTTCAGCTCATCGAGGTTAATCCCAATCGTCCGTTGATTCAGCTCGTCTGAGCAAATGACACCTGCCGTATCAATGTACCGCGAGCAAATATCTCCCGCCGCCCGCTCACGGATAATCTCAAGATCCGATTCTGTAAAATAATTCGCTCGAATCAACACGGAATCGTCAGTCGGCGCACCTACCGTAACCACCGCGATGTTGGAGAGCTTGCCCAGTTCCAAAATATTGCGGATATGCCGATCCGACTCAATCGTCCGCTTCACAAGCTCATGATCGACGAGCGCAGGCAGCGGAATAAAATAGGGGATCGTATGAAAGGCTTGCCCGAATAAATGAACGATTTCATACGCATAGGTATTGGTCTCCGAATGACTGACTCCGCCGTTTAATTGTACGACCCTCACATCGCGAACAGGCTTGTCCTTAAGCTGTGTAGCCATCTGAAACAGCGTCGTGCCCCAGGTTGTTGCAATAATATCGCCGTCCTTAACCGTGTCGTATAAATAAGAAGCAGCAGCTTCGCCTATGTAGCGCTTAACGATGCTGTCCTCATACTGCGGCACCGAGACGATCACTGCCTTCTTCAAGTGAAACTTTGACTCCAGCCGATCGGCTAACACAAAATTGTTTCCATTCGGATTCACAATTTTGATTTGAACATAACCCTCATCCTTCGCCTGTTGAAGAAACCTGGAGATGGTCGGACGCGACACGCCCAGCTTTTGTGCAATTTCTTCCTGATTATAATTTAATTCATAATAAAGTTTAGCAGCGTCTATCATTTTAGAGAGCTTGTCATCCATTCGATCTTCTGCCATCCTGCCTCAACTCTTTCTATATATAGCTTAACCAGCAAGTCGTCACGTTTTTCTAACTGCTGTCGACATTTTTTTATCGATAATATCCACTACAAGCGAATCGTACAAATGAAGCAGCTCTTTTGAGGGACGGATACCAAGCTCCCGGTTTAGGATTTTCACATAGTCGGTGTACTGAACATTCAACGCCTTCTTGTTCCCTTCCTGAGCGTTCAGCTTCATCAGCAGGCGTACAACCGTTTCGTCTAACGGATTGCGGGCATTCAGCTTTAGCAGCAGCTTCATGGCAGCCGTTGTATTCTGAATAGATAGCAGCGACTCAGATACCCGTTTGACAAAGGATGCATACATTTCTGCCAACCGTTCCGTCTCATGAATCGCCCAGACATAGGCTTTACTGCCGAATAAATCTCCCGTGTACAGCTTCTCGCATTGCAATACGCTGTCCACATCGCTGTCAGTCACATTTTCCCAAAGACTAGACCGTTGTTCAAACTCCTCGTAATCGATAAGCGCATGAGACAGCTCCAAAGCGTACCCGTCATTTTCCGAACGGATGGACTCCCGCAAGCCTATCGGCTCCAATGATTTGCGCAGCTGATAGACGGTCGTATTCAAATACTTATCTGCATTTTCCTTGGACATGCCACCAAAAATATCAGCGACCAGCCGAACACGGGCAATTCGCTTCCCTCGATTGAGAAGCAAATACGCAAATAGCTCTGCGCTTTTATTCGAAATCCATTTCACGCGTCCCGAATCGTTTCGTACGGAAAAATCACCTAACGTTGTAATCATGATTTCATTAGCCACTCTGGCGTTCGAATCCTCCAGTGGCAGCGAACGCAGCGCCTGCCTGCCTGCAAGCGTGCGATTGACTGTCCTCTCCAACCTCTCCTGCGATACCGGCTTAACCAAATAATCCACCACGGAAAGCTCATACGCCTTTAAAGCAAATTCCTTATGCGAAGTGACAAATACGATCTGTACCCCACTCCCCGTTTGTTCTATTCTAGCCGCAAATGTCATGCCATTTTCACCTGGCATCGAAATATCGACAAAAGCCAGTTCAATGTCGGCGTTCTCGCTCAAAAAGGCTGCTGCTGACTGCGTATCCGTGAAAGCGCCGGCCACTTCCACTTCGGGAAACTTCATCAGCATTTTCCTCATAATCAGATGCATGACAGAATCATCATCAACCAGTATGACTTTCAAGTACTTCCACCTCCATCCCCTCGTCTCTTCTCATAACCCCTCCGCTAATGAAGCCAGGCAATGTGAATAAAACATTAGTGCCTTCGCCAGGCGTACTTTCAAACTGGAGGCTTCCACCGTGGATGCGAAGAAATTCGCGTGACAGCACAAGACCGAATCTCATCTCACTTCCTGCATGAAGGGAGCCCGACTCCTTAAAATACAATTCTTCCTGCGTGAGCAGATTCGCCGTCTCCTCATCGATTCCCGCTCCGTTATCTTTCACGGACACTTTCACAAACTCGCCTTCAAGGACAGCACCGATTTCAATTTTGCCATCCATGCCGGTGTACTTAATCGCATTGGAAAGCAAATTACGAAGAATGAGATCGAGCATCTCTTTGTCGGCATTCACCGTCAACGTTTCGTCAACAGACTCGATCATTTGGATTTGTTTCATGCCAGCCCGGCTTCCCGCTAGCGACATAGCCTGCCGGACAACCTGCTGCAAATTCCATGCCTGCGGCCGAAAAGCCACTCTGCCATTTTGACTTCGGTACCAATCAAGCAGATTGTCAACGAGATGAAAGGTGCCGCGTACTTGTTTTTTTATCTCCTGGAACACTTCTGCGTTCTCCAAATCCGCATCCTTCGGCTCCTCTCCAAGCAGCTCTGTCAGGCTGACAAGAAGCGCAATCGGATCACGGATATCATGCGCCACCACAGTGAACAGCTTGTCCTTGAATGAATTTAATTGGGAAAGCTGTCTCGCGTTCTCGCGCAAGCGTTCCTCGTTTTCTATCAGCTCTGTAACCTCGTTGAACATCAGCATTTTCCCAATCGGAGATACTCCCGTATCATAGATAAAAGAAAGGCTGCATATAAAATGTTTCAGCTGCTTCCCCTGCATATGTTGGAAAGGGAAACGCTCCTCCTGGTTTCCGGCAGCGGAGATTCTCACCAATAAATCCGGCCAAGACGCAAAAATATCCGTCCCTTTGGCGGAATAGTTCCTTACTGCACCAAGCTCAGGAAACACCTTCTCAGCCGCACGGTTGTAACTCACGATCTGGTCTTCGTAATCAAACAAAACAACGCCGTCTCGAATTGTCTCGAACACTTTGGCAAGCGCCAGCGGCGTTAAGCGAAGCAAATTGAACCGAAAAATTCCCCACACATAAACGACGCCCGATACCGCAAACCCAATCGGTGTCATATCGACGTTCAATCCGAACAAAAAAACAAAATTCAACAGCATCGGTGCAGCCGCACCAAGGATGAGCACTATGATTTGCTTTCTTACAATAGGCAAGGATCGCAGGTACATCGGGATAAACAATAGTATGCCAAACAAGAGAATCAGATAATTATAAACGCCATGAAGAATATAAAAGGAGCCCTTAATTGTCGTATACAAAGGGACCGCTGCATTTGTATTCGCTATATATTCCTTATAAATGAGATGATGCCAATCATTAGTCAAATGAAGTAGAAAGATCAAGACGGGGATGATTAACAGCAAGAAGGTGATGCGCCGCCTAATTTGAGCGGCAGCGCCGGTAAATTGAATGACCAGAAGAAGCCAGAGGGTAGAAACAAATGGGATGCCCATATATTCTAGCTGGAGTGAGAGTTTAACCCCTCTTAGGCTCGTACTCAAAATCTCAAAGGCATAGCCAAGCGCGTAACAAGAAGCTGCCAGCATAATAAATACCATCGTTCTTGCCACCTGTAAGCGACGTTTCTGATAAGACAGCAACGCGATGAACAGCATCAGCGCCGTCGCGAGAATAAGCAATATGGACATCCATTGTCTTGTTTCCACGACTTCGCCCCCCACCTGATAAATCCATCCTTAATCGATCCGAATAATCTTAATCCAATTAATTATACCATCGATATAGGAGTGGAATAAATTCTTTTTGCTAGCGAAACACCTGAATTTATACTTTCCTATATTTCAAGTAAAAGAAACGTCCCGCTCCACTCTTTGCAAAGTGGAATGGAACGTTTCTACTGGGTTTATCTCTTATGTGGCTTAGCTTTTGCTTTTCTCATACGCTAGCGCGGACAAAATAAGAGTTACAATCTCTGCTCGTGTTGCTTTGGACTGAGGTGCAAAACGATTATCGCCCACTCCTCCAACCAAGCCTGCATTTTGCGCTGCCGCAATATAAGGTCTAGCCCAAGCAGGAATATCTCCCACATCTGCAAATGTTGTTTTTGCATTCGGATCAACTTCGATTCCGAGCGCACGGACCAGAATTACCGTCATTTCTGTCCTCGTCAAGGAACTGGATGGCCTTAGCGTATTGTCTTCATAACCCGCTATGACTTTATCCTCGATAAGCTGGGCAAAAAAGTTTCTTGCCCATGTAGGCACTTGGCCTGCATCTGCAAATTCAAGTTTGCCCTCTGATGTTTCAAGCTTGAAAGCTCGGCCAACCATGGTGATAAATTGTGCTCTTGTCGCAATATCTTTAGGATGGAACGTGCCATCTCCATACCCATTCACAAAACCAAGCTTCACAGCGTCTTCAATTGCTTTTGCCGCCCAATGGTTGCCAACATCACTGAACTTAGTTCCCGTTCCTCCGCTGCCACCTGGTGTCGGTGCCGGAGTAGGATTCGTCGGTATGACGATAGGCGTCGACGTTGGTGGTGTCGGTGTTGGTTCCGTTGGTTCCGTCGGTGTCGTCGGCGTTGGCGTCGGTTCCGTTGGTGTTGTCGGCGACGGTGTCGGTTCCGTTGGTGTCGTCGGCGTCGGTGTTGGTTCCGTCGGTGTCGTCGGCGTCGGTGTTGGTTCCGTTGGTGTCGTCGGCGTCGGTGTTGGTTCCGTTGGTGTCGTCGGCGTCGGTGTTGGTTCCGTTGGTGTCGTCGGCGTCGGTGTCGGTTCCGTTGGTGTTGTCGGCGTCGGTGTCGGCGTTGCTGTATTCACTTCGACAATCCGGCCTTCGGTCACCGTATTAATTGTACCTAATTGATCAATATACTCGCGGAATACTTCGTAATCCACAAGGTTCATCTCATACTGGCGCCCCGCATCCTTAGCCTGCTTCATCGAGCGGTAGAAATCCCCGCCACTAGCCATAAAGGAGTTGGTTGCCACGAAATAGTAGGCTTCTAAATCAATCGGACTGAAGCTGCCATCCGCATTTTTGATTTCCACCTTTGTGATTCGTTTGCCTTCTTGCGTAAGTTGGCCATTCGCGTCCAATATTTCCGGCTGCTGCTTGATATCATAGTAGAAGCGCATGCCAGACACTTGCGGGAAGCGTCCTTGACCGGTTTCGATTCCGCTCACGCCATTCTCCAGTGCAGCAACAATCTCCGTGCCAGTCATGTGCAGTGACGTCAGATTGTTACCGAAAGGCATAACGGTAAGCAGCTCGCCTAGCGTAATATCGCCATCAACCTTGCCTTCTGCGGTCTGCTTAATGGAAGCGCGAATGCCGCCGCCATTTTGTATCGCTACAAAGCCTTTGACATCCAAATCCTTCAAGCTCGAATTGCTGTTCACGAAGCTTTTCACTTTAGAAATCATGCCATCCGCCATCAGGTTTCCGAGATTGGTTTCTTTAAAGCGGACAGAAGCGCGCTCGCCATCCAAAAATACATTCGTTTTGCCGATGACTTCTTTTTGAATCTCAGCAACACCTTTACTGTACTCTTTTAACATTTCCGTCGCTGTTGCGTCAGCAGCATAACCACTGACCGTCAGCAGCTTGCCATTCCATGCCGTCAATACGCCAGCATGGTCGAATTCCAGATCCAGACGGCCCAGGTAATTGCCATACTCCTCAGCTTGCACGACCAGTGTAGGCTCTCCGTCCGCATGATAAACGAGAGGAGCATCTACCTTCGTATGGCTGTGGCCGCCAACAATCACGTCAATGCCTGTTACGGCTTCAGCCAAAATCTTATCAAACTCATTGCCCAAATGCGTCAGGGCTACGATTTTGTTAATGCCTTCATCCTGAAGCATCTTCACTGTTTCTTTAGCCTTGGCAATATAATTTTCGAACTCGATGTTATCGCCAGGTGACGCTAGGAATTTCGTATCTTCGGTCGTCAGACCGAACACACCGATCTTCTCTCCATCACGGTCCAAAATAATCGCGTCGTAAATTTTGCCATCAGCCGCCGGATTACCGATAGCTTGCTCAGAGACAAGCCCATTCAGCGCCGGTTCTTTGCTGAAATTAATATTGGAGCTTACAAATGGGAACTGAGCTTTCTTCACAAAATCAGCGAGAGTAGCTGGCCCCTTATCGAATTCATGGTTTCCGAACACCATGGCATCGTAACCAATGTAGTTCATAAACTCCAAATCCGCCAAACCTAAATATTTATTAAAATACAGCGTACCCGAGAATACATCGCCTGCATCAAGCAGAATCGATTGCTCGACTTCGGAACGAATCTCATTAATCGCCGTGATTCTTTTGGCAACCGAGTCCAGATGTGCATGAGTGTCATTGACATGCATCAGTGTAACCTTGAATGGCTCATCGCCATCGGATGGAAGCGGCTCGCCTTTCAAATCAGTCGTCCGGCCTTCCGTACCTGTGTTAATTGTCCCTAGTCCCTCAATATGCTCCAAGAATACTTCGTAGTCAACGATGTTGAGCTCATGCTGGCGACCTGCATCCTTCGCCTGCTTCATCGAACGGTAGAAATCGCCGCCATTAGCCATGAAGGAGTTGGTTGCTACAAAGTAATAAGCATTCAAGTCAATCGGGCTAAAGCTGCCATCCGCATTTTTAATATCTACCTTCATCACGCGTTGGCCAGCTGTCACCAGGTTCCCATCAGCATCCAGAACTTCAGGCTGCTTCTTGGAATCATAGTAGAAGCGCATGCCCGACACTTGCGGGAAGCGGCCTTGGCCGGTTTCAATTCCGCTTACGCCATTTTCCAGTGCACCAATAATTTCAGCGCCTGTCATACGAAGCGCCGTCAGGTTATTGCCGAAAGGCATAACTGTGAGCAGCTCGCCCATCGTGATTTCGCCTTCTTGTTTGCCAGCTCCGGTTGTCTTAATCGAAGCACGGATACCTCCGCCGTTCTGAATGGCAACAAAACCTTTTACATCATACTGGCTAAGCTCTGCATTGCCGCTCACCAGGCTCTTCACCTTCGCTACCATGCCGTCAGCCATCAGATTTCCAAGATTGGTCTCCTTGGCGCGAACGGAGGTGCGCTCGCCATCAAGCATTACATTCGTGTGTCCAATGACTTCAGCTTGAATTTCCGCAACGCCTGCTTGGTAAGGGACAAGCATCGCAGTTGCTTCCGGATCGGAGGCAAAAGTCGCAATGTCGAGCAGCTTGCCATTCCATCGGGTAAGCACGCCTGCTGCATTAAATTTAAGCTCCAATTTGCCTAAATATTTGTTGTACTCTTCCGCTTGCACGACAAGCGTAGGTTCGCTATTTGCATGGAATACCTTTGGAGCATCTACCTTCGTATGGCTGTGTCCGCCGACGATGACGTCGATGCCGGCAACTTCCTCAGCTAATACTAGATCGAATTCATAACCAAGATGAGTTAAAGCTATAATTTTGTTAATGCCTTTGTCTTGCAGCTTTTTCACTGCCAGCTTTGCTTTCGCGATATGATCCTCAAATTTAATATTTTCGCCAGGCGAAGCAAGGAATTTCGTGTCTTCCGTCGTTAAACCAAATACGCCGATTTTCTGCCCGTCTCTGTCCAAAATAATAGAATCATAAATCTTGCCTTTTTCCGCTGGTTGGTCCGCAGCTTGCTCAGATAAGTAGCCGCTGAGCGCTGGTTCTTTGCTGAAATCGATGTTCGAGCTTACAAATGGGAACTCAGCATCCTTCACAAAGTTTGCAAGCACCGATGGCCCTTTATCAAACTCATGATTGCCGAATACCATCGCATCGTATTTGATCTTGTTCATAAATGCCAGATCGGCCAGGCCTAAAAACTTATTGAAAAACAGCGTGCCTGAGAATACGTCCCCGGCATCAAGCAAAATCGAATTTTCCGTTTCGTTGCGAATTTGCTTAACAGCCGTGAACCGCTTCGCCACATTCGCCAGATTCGCATGCGAATCATTCACATGCATAAGCGTCATTTCAAAATCTGCATCCTTCTTAGCTGATAGATCAAGCTGTGCAAGAAGAGGATCATGATCGCTCACTCTACCCTGCTGTGTAGAGAAGTCTGCATTAACATGAACAACATCGATGGCCGCTTTCGCAGCGGTACCTTTGTCTACCAAAATATGATCCAGCGTTTGCGAATTGCCGTCATAAATATAGGAATAACGTTCCGAAACCGGAAGCGCATCAACCAAATTGGATAATTCCGCGCCCTTGAGCTTATTAAGCGTACCTGAGAATTGGAAATCATTGAAGTCTCCCAATACTACCACGCTAGCTTCTGGGTCTTTTGTCGTCAGCTCTTTAACGAAGCTGTTCACCGCATCTGCCTGCTTCGCGCGTTGTACCTCACTGCTGCGGACTACCGGCTGAATATCGCCCCAAGGCTTGCCATCCCCGCCTTTGGAATTCAAATGGTTCGCGATAGCCACAACGCGTTTCCCTTGGAAAAGGAATTCTGCGACCAGCGGCTTGCGGGATGAAGCGAAGGTCGTTGCGTCCGCCGATCCGATTCGCCCAGGATTTTGCGTCAGTCCTCCGACTCCATTTACCTTAACCGTTGATGAGAAATCGCCTTTTTTCCCTTTGGCAAGATCTACGCGGTCAGGATTGTACAAGAAGCCTACGCGGATGTTGCCTCCCGGCGCGCCGCCATCCTTATTATTTTCCGGAGCGATGTCCGTATAAGCATAAGTTGGGCCGCCTTGCGCCTTGATGGCGTCAATCAGCGTTTTGAAGCTTTGGGAAGCATCGGTTGTGCCGGTATCCTTCTCGCCATCATTGTCCTGTACTTCCATCAAGCCGATAATATCCGGTTTCTTCATGTTTGTGACGATGATAGCCGCGATTTTTGCAGCCTTGGCCGTTTCCGAGGCGCTGAAGTTCTCTACGTTGAACGTAGCAATCGTCAGCTTGTCCGGGTCTGGCACAAGACTCGTTACCTTCTGTGCATTCGTGCTGCGGATAACCGCTGGCAGAGCTTCCGTCGGAAGCAGCTTGTAAAGGTCGCTTGCGTATTGAATGACGCCAACGATATTGCCGTCAAAGGCATCGCCGGTTTTAATCTCGCTGCCCGCAGGCTTTGCGGCAACGAACAATTTTTGCGGATTCAGGCTGCTGTCCGTCTCGTTTAGGCCATTGCCTTGCAGCACAATACCGCCAGCAGCTGTTTTAACCGGATTGTTAGAACCATTGTCAAAAGTAACTGGAGTCACCGCATTGGCATACGGTCCTGTTATCGTAGGATTTGTAATTTCAACAAGCATGCTCTCCAAGCTCTCGAAGAAATCAATCGCATCGACAGCAGGATTAAACTGGCCAAAGCTGTCGGAATCGATCAAATTCGGAATCACACGTCCGCCTGTCCCGATTAGAGTAGCAGTAGGAAGCGGATTGTTGCTAGATAGCTTATTAATGGTTGATGCATTGATTTGTGTAACAGTCAGGGAAGGGCTATTGCCATACTCCTGAACCGTACCCGTTACCGATATGCTATCTTTCACGGCTAAGCCATGAGCCTTCTTATAAACCTGAATGGCCTCAGAGGTATTCGGATTATGATCCTGCTCCGCATCTGGCGCCTGCAAATAGAAGGAATCCGTGCTTACGGAAGTAATAATGCCCGCTACATTGGATACCTGTACATTATTATAGATCGATTGATGCGTTTCGCCTTGAATCGTATGAATGGCGATGCCATTTGTGTTTTGCAGTACTTTGTAAGTAAAAGTGGCTACTTCGCTTGTCACTCCGCCGGCCGTAACGACTGCCTTGATGACGGTATCTTCACTAATGACAATTGGTGCGCTGTAAACCGTACCCACCGTTGCGGAAGGAATCGTTCCATCCGCCTTGTAACGAATGACGCCGTTCTCTGCAAGCGTGCTTAGCTTGACCGAGCCTCCTGTATTAATGCCGCCGGAAGGAATGCTTGCCTGAACAGCCAGCCTTTTCTCAACAATGTCAAGCGATTGGCGAGGAAGCAGCTCCAGCCCTACGCTCGAATGATAGGTCATAACGCCTGTTACCTGCTCAAAGGTTTTTCCAGCGGCAAAGGACGCGTCCGAGGAATAGATAATGACTTTGCCTCCGTTAACAGCATCTGTAGCCGTAACAACACCGCTGGCCACACTTTCAACAGTAATATTGTTCACTTGAACTAATCGACCTTCGAATTTATTGCGGTTTTCCGTTGTTTTGCCAAAGCTCGTTGAATCCACAATCATCGGCGCTGGTACCGCAACAATCCCCGTTACCTTCGTGTTCTCGGCTGCGGCTTCGAGCTGGAGCAAGCCGTTGAATTCCGTCAGCTTTCCGTAAGCTTCAACTTGATCACCTGGCTCAGCAGAGACTGTACTCGGAACTCTGACTACAATGCCGTTATTGGCATCCTGAACGAACAAATTAACGAAAGCTCCAGAATCGGCGCGGTGCGAAATGACGCCGCTAAGCGTAACGCTTGTACCAACCGCAGCAGCACGAGCTTGCGCGATGGTCATCATGCTGGAGAGCGTATAAGTAAATTCTGTAAGCGCACTGTTTGCCAAACCATCCTTCATTGCGTAGGCATGGACGGTTGTTGGTGCTGTAATCACAATGGACGAAACTCCCGGTTGATACAATGTGAAGTCTTCCGGAGCGATTTGCTCATCGCCTGATCCGTATACACTGTAATACACGCTTGCGCCAACCGTTGGCGATGAGAGCTTAATAACTGTTCCGGATGGCACCGCTCCTGGGCTGACGTCAGCAGTTACCGCTTCAACTCCGTCCGCAGCTGCGCCGTAGGAGGAGTTACGTGGATCTGGCGTGCCCACCTCAAAATCAGTGCTGTTGTTATTCGTGTCCAAAGCACGATTGCCCTTACGTATAGCTGCTGTAACATTTGTAAGTGCGACTCCAGTTGGACCCGTACCTTCAAACTCGCCAGCTGTACCGTAACCAACCAAATCAATTGTCTGGTTGCTGCTGTCTACCAGCTTCACCTTGCCACTGGCTCCTGCCATATTCAGCGTGCCAACCGCATCCGGGTTCACCAGATTAGGGGCATTTGTATCCGCACCCGCAGCTTGCTGGGTCAAATAATATTTACCTGGCCCTATTTTACCCGTTAATGCCATCGTATTGCTGCCCGTCGTTGGCCATGCCCCCGTTGCAGAACCGTATAGCAACGTCATCCCCGTTAAAGAAATTTCATGATTTGTCGGGTTATATAGTTCAATGAAATCCTGTCTAAAGGTCGATCCCGTACCATTTCCCCCTGCGCCGTAAACTTGAGAAATAATGACATTGTCCCCCGCAGGCGTTGCATAGGCCGGACTTCCCAGACTGCCCAGCATACCGGATACGACCAGTACCGCCGCTAACAGCATGCAGACTTGTCTTTGTATGCGTCTTGTCAATCGCTGCATTCTTTTTTACTCCTCTCTGAGTACCCTAAATAGTATTTAACATCTGGCATACCTTTACTAGCGTAATGAAAAAATGTCATGAGAGTATCAAAATGAAATTAAGTTCTAGTAAACATGCACATTTGTTCATAGGCGGCAACGAAAATCCCCTTCGCTCCAAAACATGCATGCCATCTGTAAGAAGATTATTTGCATTAAGGAAAAAAGGGGATTTCAGCTTTGGGCCCTAAAGCATGTTGAGCCGTCTATTAATGTAATGTAAACTGACATTAAACTTAATGAAGAGTATACAGCGGAACATTTTTCCTGTCAATTGGTAGAAAGGAGTAATGTTATTGATTGTTCCCACAAAAAAAGTGCCATATATATGACTTATGAAGTCGTATATATGGCACTTAAGACTCTGTTTTACCTGATATCCACTTCCTGGGTCGCACTCGTCGCAGTGACTCCCGCCTTCTCGCCTTTCTGGAGCTGATACATTTTGAAATATCTGCCCTCCAGCGCCATCAAGGCTTCATGATTGCCGCGTTCGACAATTTCACCACGGTGCAAGACGAGAATTTGATTAGCTTCCCTGATGGTAGACAGCCTATGGGCGATGACAAGCGTTGTCCGTCCTTGACTCACTACGCGCAGCGCTTGCTGGATGAGCCCTTCCGTCTCGCTATCGATGCTCGCTGTCGCTTCGTCAAGGATTAGAATCGATGGATCAAAGGCAAGCGCTCTGGCGAAGGAAATCAGCTGTCTTTGGCCAGAGGAGAGCGTGCTTCCGCGTTCCACGACCTGTTCATCATAACCGCCAGGCAGTTGTTCGATGAAAGGAGCTGCTCCGACATCCTTCAGCACGCTTTTTACGCGTTCAATGGAGATGTCCTTCTTGTACAGGCTGACGTTGAACTTAATATCGCCGGCAAACAAATACGGGTCCTGCAGTACAATGCCCATATGCTTGCGCAGCGCCTGCTTCGAATAGGTGGATATGTCGCGTCCATCGATAGAAATCACACCTTGATTCGGCTCATAAAAGCCGAGTAAAAGATTCATAATCGAGCTTTTTCCCGAGCCCGTATGACCAACTAAAGCGACCGTCTCTCCTTTGCGTGCCTCAAAAGAGATCTCCTTCAGCACATTCTCTCCGTCATTGTAGGCAAAGGTGACGTTGTCGAATTTCACAATCCCCTCCGGACGCTTCACCTGTCCGGCTTCTTCAACCTCCACCCCATCCATATCCAATATGGCGAATACCTTTTCCGCCGATACGAACGCCCGCTGCGCATTCGTCAGCTGATCAAATATCCCGATAATCGGCTGGAAGATACGGCCCAAATAATCGATAAAGGCATAAAATACCCCGAACATGATCACGGTTTCAAGCGAAGCACGGCCAAAATACCAAATGACAAGCGCTGTTACAAGGCTTCCGATGGTGCCCACAATATTTCTCGAGGACATGGCGAATACCCGGAATTGCTTGATTTGATTGACATACCTGTCCTCATTCAGCACCTCGAATTCATCCAGCGTGACTCGCTCGCGGCGAAAGGCCTGAATAATGGGCATGACCACGATGGATTCATTGATCATCGCATTCATATCGCTAAGCCGTGCACGCATAATGGTAATATACCGCTTGGAATATTTTAAATGGATGACCATAATGAGCGCGAACAACGGAGGCAGCAGCAGGCAGAACAAGGCTAGGCGCATGTCCAAAATAAAAAGCGCCGTAAATATGCCCAGCAGCTGCACGAAGCTGACGACGAAAGTCGCCATAAAGCTCATGAACAAATCGCGTACAGCCTCCGTATCATTGGCTATTCTCGATACAGTCTGTCCGATCGGCGTGTTATCGAAGTAACGCAGCGGAATTCGTTGAATATGGCCCATAAGATCCATCCGCATATTTTTAATAATTTTCAAGGCTGTCGATTGCAAAATATACGATTGCGAGAAATTGCCGATGCTGGCGATGAGCAGCAGCCCCATGTAGAGGGCAAGCAGCCAAAGCACTGGCTTCAGGTCATTTCCATCGACTGCCAAGTGCTTATCAATTATCGTCTTGATAATGAACGGACCGCCAAGCTCGGCGCCTACTGCGCAGCAAAGAATAAGCAGTGCGCCGATAATTCTGTACTTATAGACGAGAGCATATTCGAATAGTCTTCTCGCCGTTGATTGCTTTGGCATTAAACAGCCTCCTCATTCTTCCAAGCTTGCTTCCATTTGCTGTCGATCCCATTGCTGCTTATACCAACCGCCGAACAGCATCAGCTCTTCATGCGTGCCTTCTTCGATGACGCGCCCCTCATTCAATACAATAATCCAATTCGCATGGCTGACCGCCGATAGTCTGTGTGTCGTAATAAACGTCGTTTTCCCTTCGCGTTCGAGGCGGATATTGTGCAAAATGCGACTCTCCGTACGGGCATCGACCGCCGACAAGGAATCATCCAGCAGCAAGATTTCGGAGTCAATGAGTAAGGCTCTCGCAATGGCTAAGCGCTGCTTCTGGCCACCAGACAGCATAACGCCATTTTCACCGACGATCGTCCCCAGACCCTCCGGCATAGCTGCGATATCCTCCTTAAAAGAAGCCATTTCTACCGCACGGGCGACTTCCTCCAGGGTAGCGTCTGGTTTTCCCAGTGCGATATTTTCTCGGATCGACTTGGACAGCAGCAAATGCTCCTGCGGAACATAGGCAGCCCAGCGCCGCATCTGATCGATCGCAATTCGCTCGATCGGAACGCCTGCAATATACAATCGCTCCTGTTCCAGCGGATATTGCCGAAGCAGCTGCTTAAGAAGCGTGCTTTTTCCGCTGCCCGTTTTCCCAACAATGCCAAGCGTTTGCCCTCGTTCGAGCTGAAAGGATACGTTGTCCAGGCTGGGCTGGCTCGCCGTAGGATAGGTAAAGGTAAGGCTCTTCGCTTCGATGCTTGTAGGCACTGCTACGACAGCTGGCTTATCCAAATCCTTAAGATCCGGCTTTTGAGTAAGTGCCTGATCTAACCGTTCAGCCGATGCGCTGCCGCGCTGCAGCACATTAATAAACTCGCCGAAGGAAATCATCGGCCAAATCAACATGCCCAAGTAAATATTAAACGTCACCAGCTGGCCAAGTGAAATCTCGTTTTGAAAAACCAGATAAGAGCCATACCCTATTCCGATGGAATAACTGACGCCAACAATTAAAGAAATAATCGGCTGAAACAACGCATTCAAGAGGGATACTCGTTTATTCTTCTGCATAACCTCGCTAGTCACTCGATCGAAGGCAGCAAGATCATCAGACTCCTGTACATAGGAACGGATGACCCGTATGCCGGAAATTGACTCCAGCGCGTGATCATTCATTTTACCGAAGGAGGCCTGTGCGTCCAGAAACCGTGTTCTCACCTTCTTGCCAAGCTTGCTGATAACAACCGCAAGCAGCGGTAGGGGAATAAGCGCCGCCAGCATTAATTTAAAGCTGACGAGCGAGATCATCATGATGACAACAACCGAAGCGCCCACAAGCGTATTCACCAGCGTCATTACGCCATACCCTGCGGTTTGCCCGATCGCCAAAATGTCATTAGTGGCCAGTGCCATGAGCTGTCCCGTGCTGTTCCGCTGAAAAAAAGCAGGCGTCATCCGCGTCATATTCGCAAGCAGCCGACCTCTAAGCAGCTTCTCGACCAGTGCCGAGTTCCCAAACAGCCTCGTTATCCAAATAAAGACCATGACGTAGAGCAGCAGCGCCAGTCCGACCAGCAGCAGCACCGTTTGCGTTAAGTCCGCTGAGGTAAGCTGTCCTTCTCTAATATGGTCAACCGTCTTGCCGATCAGATTGGGAGGCACCGTAGAGAGCAGGCTTACTATCGCCATAACGCTGATCGCGAGCGTGTAGCTCCCCCATCTATCCTTTAAAAACCATCGCAACCGATGTACAAATGACATCTAATCCCCTCTTTCTTACGAACATGTGTGCCATTTTTAAGTATAGCAGTTTGCTTGTTCACATTTCACCCTTCTGTAGGACGAAAAAAAAAAAAAAAAGAAGAAGGCGACATAATCCCTGCTTCTTCTTTATCGTTTTTCACAATTCGTCGCTCGCCTTGGCGAACCGAAACGGCAATCGAAGGAAAAGAAGCCCCGCAAGCAAAGAAATGATACTCGTAAGGATCAATACGGATATCCAGCCGTCGTTTATGTTCATTAAGAATGGATAGAAAACAAGGACAGCACCATAAACGATCATGTAAAAATCCCTGCGAAATATAACCAGCTCCCTTAAAGGGTCTTGACCTGCCAGCTGTGCAATTTCAGCAAGTCCGTTGAAAATCCAAAAGGCCAGCACCAAATGAATCAACAAAATGGATTGCGCGTAAATATGCGTGACAAGAGACACGGACATAAAATCATTCAGCGGTATATTCGTATTGATCACCATATCAGGCATCGTCAGAAAAATCATGAGGAAAGCCGCCCATTTGGCTTTGCCAAACACTGGCTGCTTCTCATTCAACCGATGAAGCGCCGATGCTATCAAAATATAACCGATAAAGTCAGGAAGCACATCGATCACCATTCGAATATCAAACAAAACAATTACAATTCCCCAACCAAGCCGCCGAAACGCACCCTCGCGCGACATCATCATAAATGCTCGCCTCCCGAGCGTACGAATCGCCTTAGCTGCTTTTCGCTAATATAGGTATTATGGTTGATGGGGATTTCTTCAAGGACCGAGCGGCCGTCTTCCGTCTTGAAGTACAGACGCAGCTTTACCTGATAGATTTCGAACGCAGCAGGAGCATGGTCCGGAATGGACCATTTGTAATCCACCGATAACGAATTTCCTTTTAAAAAACGGACAGGCATATTTAAATGTCCAATCGGCCTTCCAGATATATTCACCGTTAACCAAGGCTCAATCTTGTCGTAGTGAGTTAACTCTATTTTTTCCAAGCTTGCCGCTTCATTGAGTAGTAAGGACGAGCTGCCCGTGCCATCGGAGGATGAGCTACCCCAATTGTGACTGAGCATTTCTCCCTTTTCCTGCCACTCGACAGCAATTTCGCCGATCGGCACCTTGCGGGGCTCCCCCTCACTGAAATAGACAGTAGCTTCACGGATCGTAATGGGTGTTTTATCCATGGTTTCAATGTCATCCGCCCCCCATACGCCAGATGCCTTCATCATCGTTTGATGAGCGTAGCTATTATCGGGATACAGATTAAATTGAACCCAAGGCAATTCCTCGATTCGAATACTCGTCACCTTGCTGCTTCCCCGCCTATTCTCAAAATAAACAAGCTCCAGCATATCGGATTGGTAGCCGTTCACGGTTATATAATGCTTCAAAAAAAGTGGTTCCTCTAGCTGCGTGCTATCGTAATACCACAGATTCCCAATCCAGCTTCCTGCAATCATCACCAAAAGAGCTGGCCACAAAAAAATACGCTTCAAGTTCGCATCACCTTCCCCCAATTTCCATATTACCATTTATTTAGGAAGTTGATGCCGATCAGGAAACAATTTTTCCTTTTGATCGGTGTTCAGTATAAATTACAGTTTGTTCTTTATAACGAATATGTTATGATGATATAGAATGAATTTAATTTTAAAAAAACAATTGTGGAAGCGAGCTGCTGTTATAGGAATTAATAGCATTCTCACAAATTCTATAATTCTTCTTCAAACAAAAAGCCATCTCCGACAATGATTTAATGCCTCTGTTTTTGATCTCGCCTATAGCTCTTTTTATATCGTTTATGGTTAGGATTCGTTAAGCATCGCAATCACGCTTAATTCCGAGGTGGAGCAAATGAATTGTGCCATTAGTGTAATCGTGCCTATTTTCAATGCTGAAAAATGGTTGCTCCGCTGTTTAAATCGCATTCTGCATCAGCCCTTCCACTCGATTGAGCTGCTGCTTGTCAATGACGGCTCCACCGACCAAAGCGGCGCTGTTTGCGAGGAATTCGCTGCAAGCGATTCCAGAATCAAGGTGCTGCACAAATCTAATGGGGGCACAAGCAGCGCCAAAAACGCTGGCCTGCAAGCAGCCAGCGGCAAGTATGTCGTTTTTCTCGATGCGGACGATGCCATAGACGAATCCTATTTCGTCAAGCTTTATGCAACGGCGGAAGAGCATGCCTGCGACATCGTTGTGAGCGGCTACGAGACCGTCCCTAATAAACTTTCCGTAGTCCCCGGCTTTCAGCTGCATACGCTGATGAATGGGAAGCAATTCGTGCTTAGCGCCCCATCGGTGCATTCCGGCAATGATTTATGTTTTGTTTGGCGGAGCTTGTTTCTGCGAGATACGCTGAAGAAGAACGAGGTTTTGTTTCATGAAGGGCTTACCGTTGGCGAGGATACCATCTTCCATTTGCAAACCATGCTGGCCGCAGAGCGTGTTTATGCGATCCCAGACCCTTTATATTTTTATACCGTCAATAATTTAGACAGTCTAATGAGCTGTCCCTATAAGCCATATTTGGAGAAGAGCCTCTCGCTGCAATACCAGCTGCGTCAGCAACTTTCGGAAAAAAGCGGACTTATCGCCCACAAGCATTATAAAAAAGATATGGCGGCCTATCACATCCGCTCCATTCTTGGCATGCTTTTGCGAAATGTGAGAAACAGCCCTATCCCCGTCAGTAAATCGGATGTAGCCAGAGTAATCAACCTCGACATGATTACAAGGAGCGCGAAGGAGCTTGGCTTCACCTACGCGTGCCTCAGCTTCAAAGAATATCTCTATTATTTGGCGATCAAGTTCAGGTGGTCTGCTGTACTATTCCACTGGGAATTCCATCCGCCTGCCATCGCCTCGATCCTGTCCTTTGGCATCCTAGGCCGAAGCAAGCGAATGAACAACCGAACCTTTCGTTAATCAATCGGTCAAATCGAATAAGAGACCGCTCTTTGCTCATGTTTGCCCCTCTCCAAAATCCGGTCCAAAATCAGCTTTTCAAAATGAACAAAGTCATTATCTCTCTCTCGCGGCCGATCTAGCGTAATCATCAAATCAAGCGCGATATGACCATTTTCAATGAGGATGACCCGGTCAGCGAGCGCTACCGCCTCGCTGACATCATGTGTAACAAGCACTGCGGTAAATTGTTGCTTTGCCCAAAGCTCCTCAATGAGCTGCTGCATATCAATTCGCGTAAGCGCATCTAGTGCGCCGAGCGGTTCATCGAGCAGCAGCAAGCGAGGCTCGCCGACCAAGGCCCGCGCCAGTGCAACGCGCTGGCGCTGCCCTCCCGACAGCACGCCCGGCCATTCCTTGGCCCGATCCCTCAGCCCTACGAGGCCCAGCGCTTCAAGCGCCTTTTCCTTGTCGCCAGAACCGGATTTCACACCGATCTTCACATTGTCTACGCAGCGCTTCCAAGGCAGCAAACGGGCATCTTGGAACAGCATCCTCGTGTCCTCGCGGATGCCATTGATTTCTGAATCATCCAGTGCAAGCCGTCCCTGCGTCGGCTCCTCGAGGCCCGCAATAAGCCGCAGCAGCGTGCTTTTCCCGCAGCCGCTCCGTCCAACAATCGCTACAAACTGCCCCTCAGGTATGTCCAGCTTCACGCCTTCAAGCACGATTTTATCCCCAAAGCGCTTTCCTGCTTCCTCTATGAGCAGCCTCGCTCCTGATGAATGGTTTCGCATAAGCTTACCCCCTTCCACTTTCTAACGTTTTACGTAATTCGGATGCCATTTCAACAGCTTTTCCTCTAAGATTTTGGCGGCTGTATCCGACAGCTTCCCTAATATGGCATACATGATGATGGCAAGCACAACGACATCGAGACGCATAAATTCACGGGCATTCATTGCCATATAACCGATGCCCGAATTGGCCGAGATCGTCTCAGCCACGATAAGCGTAAGCCACATAAATCCAAGAGCGTAACGGACGCCAACCAAAATAGACGACAATGCACCGGGCAAGATTACTTCCTTATAAAGAGCAAAGCCCCGCAGGCCATAGACCTTGGCCATCTCCACGAGACCGGGATCTATCGAACGGATGCCATGCAGCGTGTTCAAATAAATCGGGAAAAATACGCCGAGCACCACCAAAAACACTTTGGCGGTCTCCCCTATGCCAAACCACAAAATCACAAGCGGAATAAGCGCCAAATGCGGCACATTGCGAATCATTTGGATAGAGCTGTCGAGCAGCCGGTTCGCCGTCTGCGATAAACCGTTAAGCAATCCCAGTAGAAAGCCGATTCCTCCACCAATGGCGAAACCAATAAACGCCCGCCACGTGCTGCTGCCGATATAATGAAACAACTGTCCGGATTTTGTCATGGCAATGCCGGCCTCCGCTACCTGTAGCGGGGTCGGCAAGGTACGGCTGGAAATCCAACCAAATTGGCCAAGCAGCTGCCAAATCATTAAGATAAAGATTGGGACGATGGCAGGAGCAATACGACTATTGATCAATCGGGTAAACATGTTTATGATTGCTCCTTCCGTTACGTTGCACTGCCCGTTTTCGGGCGTTTATTATAAGCGACCAGCTCTCCGGAAGCTGTAATAGCACCATGCTCTTCACTTGCCTGCGCCTTCAGAGGCAAACGCGGAAACAGCAGCTCTGCTGAGCGGTAGGCTTCCTCTAAGTGTGGATAGCCCGATAGAATGAACGTTTCGATGCCAAGCTCAGCATATTCCTTCATTCGTTCGGCGACAGTATCCGCATCTCCTACAAGCGCCGTACCCGCCCCGCCGCGGACTAGACCGATACCTGCCCAAAGATTAGGCGAGATGACGAGCGAGGCTTTGTCTCCGTTATGCAGCTCCCCCATACGCTTCTGCCCTACAGAATCATAACGGGCAAGAATTCGCTGCGCCTCGGCAATCGTCTGCTCATCGACATGACTGATGAGTTGATCGGCTGCGGCCCATGCCTCTTCGTTTGTCTCTCTGACAATGACATGCAGCCGAATGCCGAATTTCACCTTTGTCCCTCTCGCTTCAGCAAGCTTTCGCACCTCAGCGATCTTCTTCGCTACTTCCGCAGGCGGCTCTCCCCAAGTCAAATAACAATCGACATGATCGGCAGCAATTTGCATCGCCGCAGGCGATGAGCCTCCAAAATAAATCGGCGGATACGGCTTCTGAAGAGCAGGAAACAGCACTTCACCCGCCTCCACCCGTACATATTTGCCTGCAAAGTCCACTTCCTCGCCCTGCATCATCCGCCGCCACACCGTCATAAACTCATCGGTTTGCTCGTAACGCTCGCCATGCGAGAGGAAGATACCATCCCCACCAAGCTCGTGCGGATCGCCGCCGGTAACGACATTGACCAGCAATCTTCCGCCGGAAAGCCTGTCGAAAGTCGATGCCATCCGGGCAGAAGTCGAAGGGGACATGAGACCCGGACGAATAGCAACCAAAAACTTTAATCTGCGCGTCATTCCAATAAGGGAAGAAGCCGCAACCCACGCGTCCTCACAAGCCTTGCCTGTCGGAAGAAGCACCCCATGGTACCCTAACCGATCAACCGCTTGAGCAATTTGCCGGATGTAATCATAGTCTACCGCACGGGCACCTTTCGAGGTGCCCAAATACCTGCCGTCCCCATGCAGGGGAATAAACCAAAACAGTTCCATATTCGCTCTCCTTAATCCTTTGCAGGGTATGAAGGTTTATTTGATTACCGCATCGCTGACTTTAAGTTCAGAAGGGATCAATTCCAGCTTGAAAAAGGTATCCGCTATGCTCTGCTGTGCTTGAAGCGTCTCATCGCTTACACGGATGACGCCCCAGCTGCGGTGAGCTAGCGCTTGCTCAAGCGGAGCTGTGTCAAGTCCGAGCGCGGGCGCAAGCAGCTTTGCCACTTCAGGCTGATTGTCCTTTGCCCATTTATCCGTTTCTTCCAGCTGTTCAAGAATGACATCTACAGCCTTAGTATTCGACTTCGCAAAATCGCGTGAAGCTAAATAGAATTCATAGTTTTTCACAAGTCCTTCGCCATCCGCCAGCACACGTGCTTTCGTAGCAAGCTGTGCAACAGAATAGAATGGCTCCCAGATCACCCAAGCATCTACATTTCCACTCTCGAACGCCGCTCTCGCGTCTGCAGGCGGCAGATACACAACTTCCACATCACTGTAAGCCAAGCCCTCGCGCTCCAAATATTTTACGAGCAGATAATGAACGTTCGAACCTTTGTTTAACGCAATTTTCTTGCCTTTGAGGTCAGCCGATGATTGAATCGGTGAGTTTTCAGGCACGAGAATGCTCTCGGCTTTAGGACTTTCAGGCGAATGCGCCAAGTATACGAGCGGCGCACCTGCAGCCTGAGCAAAAATCGGAGGCGCCTCGCCGGTATGGCCGAAGTCAATGCTTCCAACGTTTAAAGCTTCTAGCAGCTGCGGGCCACCGGGAAATTCCGTCCATTCTACCGCGTAGCCGGCTTCCTTCAGCTTTTCCTCCAGGCCTCCACGCTCTTTCATAATGTTTACGGATGCATACTTCTGATAGCCAATTCGAACCGTCTTCGCTTTCGCGTCATCTCCTCCCGCATCCTTGCCCGAGTTATTTGCGCTGCATGCCGAAACGACCAGCAATACCGCCAACATGAGGAGAACTGCCCAGCCCCTGCCCTTTTTTTGAACCCATTTGCCCTTATCCATCTTTGCTCACTGCCCCTTTTCTTCATCTCGGTTTACTAAAACTTATAATTCCAATTAACTTACTAAGGTTTGTATAACTCGAAATTATCATCTCCTTTTTGCACTGTCAACAAAATGAGGAAAGAAGAGCAGCTGTGAGGAGGAATGAGGAAAATCAGCCTTCATTTGCATTTATCAATTGAAGTTTAAGAAGCTATAGCTTATCATTATAAATAACTAATAATTCCTATGTATTAACTTTGAATTAATGGTGCAATAGAAATGGAGTGCTCCCATATGATGAATGAACGCTTAAATCTTCTAAGCCTGCAGGAAGCGATGGATATACTGGGCATCAGCCGTGCGACCATCGACCGCTGGCGCAAGGATAAGCAGCTTCCTCATATTAAAATAGGCAAGGAAGTTTGGATTGATCCCCAGCAACTGCAAGCTTGGGTGAAGCTCCATGGCATTTCGGGAATACAGCAGCGAAACGCCATGTCGGGCAGCTCCAATGAGAAGACCGTCACCATCGGCTACCAAAGCGGAGCTGCCCTGCTGTGGAGTCCTTTAATTATTAAGCAGCTGGGCTTATTCGAAGAGGAGCTGCAAAGGGTCTCGCCATCGACCCGCTATCAAATTGTTTGGGTCAATGCCCCAAACGGAATGGAGCTGGTCGAGGAGCTTATTGCCGGACGCGTCCATATTGCATCGGTTGGTGATTATCCGATTATCGCCAGCCGTGCGCTTAGCAATATCCTTCCGCGTTTCCAACCTCAGGTCATCGCCTTTGATGGAAAAACGAGCAGCGGAGGTGGCATCTCGTTAGTCGTTCCTGCCGGCAGCAAGGTTGATCATTTAGATGCCTTATCCTCGTTATCCATTTCTACGGTAGGCAACTCCAGCTCCTCTTATCGCCTGAAAGAGTGGATGAATACGTTCGGCCTGCACTCAGAGCCCATCGTACACCGCGGTATGGGCGATTGCCTAAGCGGTATTCTTGGGGGCCAAGTGGGCGCAAGCATGCTGTGGGAGCCTTATTTAAGCTGGGTTCAATCCATCGGCGCAGGCATACCGCTGCTATCGGAAGGGATCGGTGGCGATTACTTGACCGGTTTAGTTACTGACGGCAATTGGTCCAGAGACAATGAACCGATCGTCATCGCTTACTTGAAAGCGCATCTGAGAGCTCATGAATTCATCCGCAGCGAGCAGGAGCGGGCAGCGGAGCTTATCCATCAGGCAAGTGGCTTCCCGCTCCCGCTCGTAAGCCGGGTGTTAGCGCAAATTCGCTGGGACGCCTCCATTTACAGCCGTGATCTGCAAACCTTGAATCGGTCGAGCGAAGGAAAAACCGATTGGCTTTCCGGGCATAAGAGGGATACCGGTGGCCTAGAATTCCGCAAGCAATACTTGCAGGAAGCCGTCGAGGCGCTGAAGTTACCCCTATTGCCGGATTCTCCGTTGCCCGGGGAATGGTCGAGCGATAATCTTTATTAGCGATCCGTCCATATACTGTGAAACGCTGAAGAGGCTGCCGGGTCATTGCACGGCAGCCTCTTCTTTAACCTGTTAAGTTGTTCAGCAATGTAAAGCATTCTCTCCCTGCATGGCATGCTGCCATTTGTGATAAAGTTCCAAAGGCGCACCTTGATCAAGCAAATCCTTGCAGATATACAACCCTTCTTCGACCGATTCAACCTTCTCCGCCAAATGGAGCCGAACTGCGGCATTAAGAAGCACTTGATTGGTGAAAGCCATGTGACCGCTACCTTGCAGCACGGCCTCCGCCTCATGAAGCTGTCCGGCCGCCGTCCATTCAATTTCAGGAGCGGAAGTTAAAAGCCCGTATGCGTCCGGATCAATGATATGAAGCTGTGATTGCCCGTTTTCCACAAAGTAAGTGCGGGTTGGCCGCTCGATAAACAAATCCTCGGAGCCCTCCATTCCTTGCACGATGAGCGCTTTATGATAATGCAGATGATTCGCTAGCTTCGCTATCCGCTCAAATACGGTATTATGATAGACTCCGAATATCAAATAAGGAGAATGAGAATAGTCAATCAGCTTCTCGGCTGTATTAAGCACTGTGCGCATGCCGAGCTCTATTCGAATCGAACGGAGCGCCTTCAGCGGCGGACACCATTCCTCAGCCGGAACATACAGAACGCCTGTATCAGCCGCCGCCTTAACGATCTGCTCACGGGATAGAAGCGCCGCATCGATGCCGGCTTCATGTAGCAAATCATGCAGCGTAATTCCCCATTTCGGCGGCAAAGATTCCGAGCCGTGCAGCGTTACTGGCAGACCTGCGGCAGCAAGGACAAAGGAGGTGGGAAAGGTCGCGTAGAACGACTTTTTCCTTCCGTCATAGGGACCTGCACAATCAAGCCCCTGCTGAATTGGCGCCCGATAAGCGCGGCTTCGGCATACCGCCGTGAAAGCTTCAAGCTCCTCTACGCTTTCCATCTTAATTCGCTCCGCAATAAAAAAAGCTCCGATTTGGGCAGGGGTCGCCTTGAGATCAAGGATCGCATTCGCCGCGAGCAGCGCTTCCTCATAGCTAAGATCCCGCGCTCCCCGTTTTCCTCGGCCTACTTCCTTTAGCAGATTCGTAATCATGGCATAGCCCCCTTATTTCTGATCCTGAAGAATTTGATAAACTTTCACGATCGACGTGGCGACGTCAACCATTCGCTTGCGTTCATTCATCGCCTGCTTTCGAAGCACATCATAGGCCTCTGCTTCGGAAATGTTTTTTATTTTACACAATATTCCCTTCGCCATATCAATCCACTTCCGCTCTTCGAGGCGTCCCTCCAACTGCTTCTTCTCATTCATCCATTGTAGCCGCTCAAAACATTGCTTTGATCCAAAATGAAGCGCCCAGTGCAGCTCCTGCTCACCCATAGAAGGCGTTAATATCCCATCTACAGGCACCTCATCTTCGCAAAAGGCTGCAGACATAGAAGCAGCCCCAGCGCTGCACCACCACAGCATGGGTACGGTTTTATGCTTTAGAAGCCTTACGCCCCACATCTTCACTTCATTGAGTGGCAAATGCAGAATTACTGCGTCTGCACTGCCCATTTGCACCTCGGCCTTCTGTTCGTCCCCAGCCCGCAAAACCTGATAGCCATACGATTCCAGCCTGTATTTTGGCGTTTGCTGTTTGGACAATTCCTCAAACTGAGAGTCATGGAGCGCTCCCCTGATTGCCGCACGTTGCTCGACTACTAACAAAGAACGCATGTAGAAGCGCCCCCTCCTATTCGACTTTTATCTAAACAGAGCACAAGTCGATACATTTGTGATTATATATAACATAAAATTCTTAGTTTTGTCACCCCACAAGTTTTTCATTGCAATCATGTTATGTATATTGACACAAGTTCTGATGTTGTTGTATATTTACGTTATCAACCACATATCATTTTCGAATACAACGATGTATTCGGCTATAAGCGGCAAAGAAGCCTGCTTTCGTGTTCAAGGGAAACGTACGTTTTCCCAGGATACGGAGCAGGCTTTTATTATT
Organism: Paenibacillus luteus; assembly: GCF_006542765.1. GTDB lineage: Bacteria > Bacillota > Bacilli > Paenibacillales > Paenibacillaceae > Pristimantibacillus > Pristimantibacillus luteus. The sequence continues at coordinate 89,782 of NZ_SKCD01000023.1, read as the reverse complement.
TTACAGAGACAGCGTTTGAGAGGAGAGAAACACAATGACATCATCCAAAAAGAAGTTAGTGCTTATCGGCAACGGCATGGCGGGGGTTCGCGCAATCGAGCATTTATTGAAGCTTTCTCCTGAAAGCTACGACATTACCATATTCGGCGCCGAGCCGCATCCCAATTACAACCGTATCATGCTTTCCTCCGTTTTGGCCGGCGGCGCCGATATGCAGGAAATCATCATTAACGATTGGAGCTGGTATAAAGAAAATAACATTACGCTGCACACGGGCCACAAAATAACGAACATCGATACGAAACGCAAAAAAGTAACTTCCCATCTGGGTGTTGAAGCAGCTTACGACGCTCTCATCATCGCCACCGGCTCCAACCCGTTCATGCTGCCTCTTCCCGGCGCAGACAAGGAAGGCGTAATTGCTTTCCGTGATATTCACGATTGCGAAGTGATGATGGATACGGCCAAGAAATACAAGAAGGCGGTCGTCATTGGCGGCGGTTTGCTTGGACTAGAAGCCGCACGCGGCCTCCTTCATCTCGGGATGGAAGTCAACGTCGTCCATATTCATAGCTACTTAATGGAACGGCAATTGGACGAGGCAGCCTCCAAAATGCTGCAGCGCGAGCTCGAAGCGCAAGGGATGCAATTCTTATTGAAAAAAAGCACCGCGGCCATTAAGGGTAAACGTCGGGCCAGCGGACTCGCCTTTACGGATGGAACTGAGGTTGATGGCGACCTTGTTGTGATGGCTGTCGGGATTCGGCCAAACATAGAGCTCGCCAGAGCGGCAGGCATTGACGTCAACCGCGGCATAGTCATCGATGACTATATGCGAACGAGCATGCCAGACATTTATGCTGTCGGCGAATGCGCCGAACACCGCGGCATCGCCTATGGCCTGGTTGCTCCACTTTATGAGCAAGGCGCAGTGCTTGCCAAACTTCTGGCGGGTGTGGAAACCGCTGGCTATGCTGGCTCTGTTACCTCAACCAAACTAAAAGTATCCGGCGTTGATGTATTCTCAGCTGGACGATTCGGCGAGTCGCCGGGCACTCGCTCATTGAAGCTGCAGGATGATCTGGCTGGCACCTACAAAAAAATTGTGATCCAGGATGGAAAGCTCGTTGGTGCAGTCCTGTTCGGCGACACTTCCGATGGTGCTGAATTATTCGCTTCTATTAAGAAAGGCGAATCTGTAGCAGGGCGAGAGAAGGAAATTTTGCTTGGCATCTCCTCGGAGCTGCTTGGACAATCGTCCGGAGGCAGCCGCCTTGAAGCGATGGCCGATGACGAAATCATCTGCGGCTGTAACGGCGTATCCAAAGGAGCTATTGCCGATGCCATTACGAATAAAGGCTGCAATACCGTTGGTTCTATCAAATCCTGCACGAAAGCTTCCGCTTCCTGCGGCGGCTGCAAGCCGCTTGTTGAAGGCTTATTGAACCTATATTCGGGCGACTCGCTTGGCGAACCGGTCAAGGAAGGCATTTGCGGCTGCACGACGCTTAACCGGGATGAAATCGTCGAAGGCATCACGAAGATGCGCCTCATGAGCACGAACGAAGTCATGAACGTGCTTGGCTGGCATCATCCCGAAGGCTGTACGAAATGTCGTCCGGCTCTCAACTACTATCTCGGCATGCTTTATCCGGAAGAATACGTCGACGAGAAAGAATCCCGTATCACCAATGAACGCTATCATGCTAATATTCAAAAGGATGGCACGTTCTCCGTCGTCCCCCGCATTTACGGCGGTGTAACCTCCCCTGCGGACCTTAAAAAAATTGCTGAGGTTGCTGAGAAATTCGAAGTTCCTATGGTTAAATTTACTGGCGGGCAGCGCCTTGACCTTCTTGGCGTGAAGAAAGAAGACCTTCCAAAAATTTGGGCAGAGCTCGACATGCCTTCGGGGCACGCTTACGGCAAAACGCTTCGCACCGTTAAAACATGCGTGGGCAATACCTTTTGCCGATTCGGCACACAGGATTCCATCGGTATGGGCATTCGCTTGGAGAAGGCCTTTGAGCGGTTGAACGCTCCTGCCAAGGTGAAACTTGCGGTATCCGGCTGTCCCCGCAACTGCGCGGAATCCACGATCAAGGATCTTGGCATCATCGCCATCGACGGCGGCTGGGAGCTGCATGTTGGCGGCAATGGCGGCATTAAAGTAAGAGCGACCGAACTGCTTACGATTGTAAAGACCGAAGATGAAGTGATGGAATGGTCCTCCGCCTTCCTGCAGCTGTACCGTGAGCATGCGCAGTGGAACGAGCGTACCGCCCAGTGGATTGAGCGTGTCGGCCTTGACTACGTCAAGAAAGCGCTTGAGAAGCAAGAGGATCGCCTCGCCCTGACGGAGCGAATCGAGAAAACGCTTAGCCTGACTACGGACCCATGGAAGCAAATCATCGAAACTGACGAGCTCCGCAAGAATTTCGAGCAGCTCTCCAGCGCTCAGCCTGCGCAAATTTAGATTACTAAGGGAGGTTTACACTAATGACGACGAAGCTGCTCGTAGCCAACCTATCGGATATCGATGTGAAGGGCTCACGTACCATTAAGATTCAAAATACCGAAATTGCTGTATTCCGTCTTACCGACGGCAGCGTGCTGGCGGTAGAAAATAAATGTCCGCATAAAGGCGGCGTATTATCGGAGGGAATGGTGTGCGGCACAGCCGTGCACTGCCCGCTTCACGATTGGAAGATCGACCTTCGCAGCGGACGCGCGCAAGAGCCGGATGAAGGCTGTGTGACGACCTTCGAAACCGAAATCGATCGTGAGAGCGGCTCTATCTATGTAACCATTTAAGGAGGGCACCAAATTGGCGTATATAAAACCTGCTGAAGTACTAGACGCCATGATCGACGCCGGAACTGCAAAAGCAAGCTTAGGCGCCTTTCAGATGATTATTCGCGGATTTCTAGGAGGCGCAATTCTTGCCTTTGCCACAACGCTCGCATTCACGGCTGTCAACCAGACCTCCATCGGCCTGGTTGGAGCCCTGGTTTTCCCAGTAGGCTTCGCCATGATTGTCCTTCTTGGCTTTGAACTGGTGACCGGCAGCTTCGCACTCCTTCCGCTAGCCGTGCTTGAACGCAAAACAACCCATACCCGGATGCTGTCGAGCTTCGGATGGGCGATACTCGGCCATTTGATCGGCTGCGGATTGTATGCCGTGCTTTATGGCTTGACTGTGACGAAGATGGGGACAGACATGAGTAATCCTTTGGTTCAAACGCTCATTCAGACCAGTGAAACCAAAACCATCGGTTATGCGAAAATGGGCTTTAACGGTTTGCTGCTTGTCACCATCAAAGCTGTGCTATGCAACTGGATGGTAACGTTTGGCGTCGTAATGGCTTTCACGTCCAAATCAACCGCCGGCAAAATTTTAGCGATGTGGCTGCCGATTCTAACGTTCTTTGCCCAAGGCTTCGAGCATGCCGTCGTCAATATGTTCGTCATTCCCGCAGGCATGCTGCTTGGCGCAGACGTTACACTAGCCGATTGGTGGCTCTGGAACCAAATTCCCGTATTGATTGGAAACTTTATCGGCGGCGCTTTGTTTACCGGCCTCTTCTTCTATTATTCTCAGCGCAAGCCCTCTTCAACATCAGCTGCGGCATTGCAAGTTGTAAAGCCGGTAGCCACTAAAACGGCGGAAAAAGCCAAAGGGAGCAGCTTATGAGACATTTAACGTCAGGCAAAGTCTATATTGTCGGTGCAGGTCCTGGTGATCCGGAGCTTATTACGGTGAAAGCGATGCGACGTATCCAAGAGGCTGAAGTTATTTTGTATGACCGGTTAATCAGCAAGGAATTGCTCAGCTACGCCAGCCCCGAAGCCGAGCGGGTTTACTGCGGCAAAGCGCCAGGCTCACATGCGATGTCCCAACAGTTAATTAATGAAGCGCTCGTCCACTATGCGCGGGAAGGCAAAACGGTCGTCCGTCTCAAAGGCGGCGACCCGCTCGTCTTTGGAAGAGGCGCGGAAGAAGCCTTGGCACTCGCCGCATGGGGGATTCCTTATGAGATCGTGCCCGGCATTACGTCCGCCATTGGAGCCGCAGCCGCGGCTGGCATTCCCGTCACTCACCGTGAATATGCCGCTTCCTTCGCTTGCGTTACCGGCAGCCGCTGCCATGGTGATAAATCGCCGATCCGCTGGGATTTACTGGCGCATAGCGTAGATACGCTTGCCATCTATATGGGTGTCAGCGAACTCCCCGCTATTCGTGAAGAGCTTCTCAAGCATGGCAAAGCCGCTTCCACTCCCGTTGCGCTTATCGAACGCGGTACGACCCCTCAGCAGCGTACGCTGATTGGCACACTATCCGATATTCATACGATTGCTGTCTCGATGAAGCTAAGCAATCCGGCGCTGATCATCATCGGTGAGGTCGTAAGGGTAAGGGAACGCCTTCTGCATGCCGAGCAGCAGGCCCTGCAACAAATCGGCTAACCTCCTTATCTGTCCGCCTTTTGCTGCTTCTATTACCCTGTCGCATGACGGCGCTCATTCATTTGGCGTATAATAGAAGACTCAGCACGTTAATGAAAAGGATGCGACAACACTGACGACAAAAAAGCATGAGCCATTATATATATACACCTACGGATACCGCTTGGAGGAAACCGAGCTTTGCCAGCTGGAGATGCGTACTTTTTTTGGAACCCATTCGGAAAGCGGTCTTCTGGGGAGCGATATTGCCATTCATCCCGACCGCAGCCCGTTTATGAGAGAGCGCCTTGAAGTGCTCTATGAAGGTGAATGCCTTGAGGAGATATGGGAGCAAGTCAAGCAGATTGAACTGAAGGATGAAACCTTTAAAGTCATTTTTATCAAAATGAATGATTTAACGCCGGACAATAAAATCGAGTTTGATGAGCAGCGAAGCATTGAGCGAGATATTGGCATTTATATAGAAGGTGAAGCGGATGTTCGTCAGCCCGACCATGTTTTCGGCATTTTGACCTGGGGAGGACGCTGGTACTTCGGGAGTTATCTCAAAAGCAAAGCCGTCTGGCTGACGCATATGCAGAAGCCCCGCAGCTATTCCATCGCTTTAAGCACTCGCGTAGCACGTGCAGTTGCCAATATCGCCGTGCCCGACCCAGCTACGGTTAAAGCGATTGATCCTTGCTGCGGCATCGGAACTGTGCTCGTTGAAGCCCTATCCATGGGTATCGATATCGTAGGACGGGATATTAACCATTTCGTCGTACAAGGCACCCGTGAGAACCTGGTTCATTTCGATTTGCATACGGAAGTGGTCTGCGGTGACATTTCGGAAGTAACGAGTCATTATGATGTTGCGGTTGTGGACATGCCGTATAACCACTTTTCCCACACTACGCCAGAGGCCCAGCTTTCCTTGCTCCAGCATACCCGCCGAATCGCGGACAAAGCCGTTATCGTAACGGTTGGCGCGATCGACGAGCTGATTGCAAGTGCAGGCTTTACGATTCAGGATCGCTGCACGACCCGGAAAGGCAATTTTATCCGGCAAATCATCGTTTGTACGTAGCAGGTTGTTTATTTAAAATCTTGAAAAGCAAGCCAGGACGCGCACGCATCCGTCCAGCTTCGCGTGTGCTCCTCGTCGTCCGCTAAGCCTAAGCCATGACGCCCTTTAGCGTAGACATGCAAATCAAATAGGACCTTGTGCTTGCTGAGTGCTGCAGCGAACAAGAGACTATTTTCTACGGGAACAGCTGCGTCATCTGACGTGTGCCATATAAAGGTAGGCGGCGTATCCTCCGTTACATTGAGCTCACTGCTGAGCTGCTCTGCTTGGGCAAGCTCCGCCCCTTTGCCCAGCAAATTGTCACGCGATCCCTCATGCGCAAACGGTCCTTGAAGCGTGATGACAGGATAGCATAAGACAAGCAAGTCTGGCCGGCATGACACTTGCTCAATGACGTCTTCCGCTTCTTTATTTCCTTTGTCGTAGCTTGTTCCGGCATTGGACACTAAATGGCCGCCGGCAGAGAAGCCCAACACACCGATTTGATCCGAATTAATGCGGAATTGCTCTGCTTTGAATCTTACGGTGCGGATTGCGCGCTGAACATCCAATAAAGCGCATGGATACTGATAAGGAGCAACTCGGTATCGAAGCACAAAAGCAGAAATACCAAGTCCATTTAGCCACTGCGCAATCGGTTCTCCCTCATGATAAGCTCTGGTACCATACCCTCCACCTGGACATACGATCACGGCAGGACGATTGTCGCCTTCCACAAGATATGGCGTAATGGCCGGACAATCCTCATCTGCATTTCCAAGCGCGTAAGGCGCTCCATGCATCCATAACAACTTCTCTGTCATCCGCATTTCCCCCTAGATTATCTGCATATAAAATGATTGCTTTTCCCATTATATAACGATGAAAGCGCTACATCCATTAAAAAGTATAAGCTCAAACTCGACGATCAGCAATCACGTACGGCAAGCTTAAACAGGCTTAAGCCGCGGTGAGCCTAAGCCTGTGCAAAAACCATATTATGGCTGCCGTTTTACCTATTCGCCGATACAGCACTAAGAAAGCCTATAACCGCGCCAAGCACAGAGCCCGCCGCCACCTCGCGAGGCTGATGGCCCAGACTTTCCTTCAATCTCTCGCGCCTTCGCTTATGGTATATACCGGGTTGACGACCTGCAAGCCGCTCCATATCTTCGTCTAAATCATTCACCTGCACCGCGATTTCTCCCGCATGCCTGCGAATATTCATCGCATCATACATCACAACGATGCCAAGCATCGCTGATATGGCAAAGGCCGGAGTCCTCACCCCATAGCGCGTTGCCGTATAAGCGGCCAACGCCGATACTCCGCTTGAATGCGAGCTTGGCATGCCGCCAGAGCCTACCATTTTTCTAACGTCGCATTTGCCGGTTTTTGCATAATGAATGGGCAGCTTAAGCAGTTGTGCCGCTCCTACCGCCGCAAGCGCCGTAACCAAACCTCGGTTAGCCAATGGTGATCACCCTCTCCCATTTGTTGATTACACCGTAGGTTGCCCTTTATCCAGCACGATCATGTGAGGGATCCGTCAAAAGATTCATTGGCATAGGCATCATGATTGCCAAGGTTATCGTATTTAAGCTGAAATAAATGTCTCTGTGCCGTTACTTCATATAGATGAATCGCTCGCCGGGAGCGAACATATGAAACTTTTGGGCCGGATAATGGCGATAGATGTAGTCAACGAAATAAGCCGGATTCTCATCGTTGTGCGGAAATAAGCCATAATGCATCGGAATGAGCAAATCAGCATGGCTTTGCACCGCAATTTCAATCGCCTCGCGGTAATTGCAATTGCCAACGATGCCTTGTTCGCCGCGAACGAAGTCCCTTCCGTTAATAGGCATCAACGCGATATCGACCTGCCTGCTTTGCAGCCAGGTCACCAGCTCAGGAAATCCGACCGTATCTCCCGAATGATAGAGACGTATGTCTCCAAAGCTCGCTGCAAACCCCAAAAACCGATGCTCCCCCGCTTCATCCTGCTCAAACTGCTCATGCTTGGCAGCGAAGGCTTCCAGCGTAATTCCTCCATCCAGCTCCAAGGTTTGCCCGTGGGAGATGCCGATGAGCTGTTCGTCCCGCAGTCCCCAGTCCTTGACTAGAGGCAAATGTGCTTTTGGCACGATAAATCTCGTTTTGGATGATTTCCCGATGGCTTGCAGCGTTAGCTTGTCCATGTGGTCCTCATGATGGTGCGAGCAAACAACATAATCGACATCCAGACATTGCGAAGGCGCAAGCGGCGATTCAAACGCCCGCATCCACGGGTCTCCGCTGAGCTCATGCACCCAGTTTGTTAAGTAAGGATCGAAGAGCACCTTCGTCTGCTTCCATTTCACAAGAAAACCCTCTTGCCCCAGTGCCCAAAGCGCAAGCGCCTGCTCTGGCAGTTCGGTAGCTGCAATTTGCTCCTCTAATGCGGTGCCGCTGTTATATACCTCCACTAACGATCATCCCTTCCGCTCTGGCTCTATGCTTAATAAACGCAAATCTTTGGTAAACCACTCCCGATAGCTTAACAAGCTCAAAATAATGCTTGTAACGGCTGCCGAGCTAGCGAATGCAAATACGATCAGAATCTGGTAACGCACCGCTTCGATCGGATCGGCTCCTGCAATAATCATGCCTGTCATCATGCCAGGAAGCTGAACCAGTCCAACCGTTTTCATGCCATCAATGGTTGGAATCATGCTGGATTTGACCGAGCGCTTCATCACATCCTGAATCGCCTGCCTGGCCGTTGCCCCAAGCGAGAGCAGCGTCTCGATCTCTCCTTTGGAGGAACCGACCTCTCTTCTCATTTGATTCAGCAGCAAGCCTGACACCACCATTGCATTCCCAATCGTCATGCCGCTGATCGGAATGATATATTGCGGCGTAGCCTCAATGATGCGAAAACCTAGCAGCAGGCCCATCATAAGCAGCTCCGTCGTAGCGATCGCAATAGCAATCTTCCAGACGATGCCCCGCAGTCCCTTGCCTCTTTTGCCAGCATGGTATGCAGCTACCCCAATCATTAACAGAAGGATCAATGCAATAAACCATGGATTGCTGGTATTAAATATAAATTGAAGCACATAACCAACTAACAGCAGCTGAATCGCAGAGCGGATCGTTCCGATTGCAATATCCCGCTCCAGCCCGAGCTTCTGCCACACCGATACGAGCATCGTAATCATCACAAACAGCAGCGTAAAGCTGAGACCTAGGATAGACATGGCTGCTCCTTAGAGGCGGGACCCTGCATGTAATTCCGCGCCGTCTCCGTTGCAGGGCTATCAAAAAAAGTAGTCGTAGCACTGTTCTCCAGAAGCGTCCCTTCTCCCATGAACCATACCTGACCGCTTATTTGCCTCGCCTGCTCCAGATCATGCGTAACCCAAATCATGGTCGTGCCCTCCGCAGTATGCCACTCCTGCAGCACCTGTTCCACAAGCTCCTTACTGCCGCGGTCCAGCGAAGCCGTCACTTCATCCAGCAGCAAAACCTCGGGGCGCAGCAGAAGCGAGCGCAGCAGCGATATCCGCTGCTTCTCCCCACCTGAGAGCAGCTCCGCGTTTTTGCCAAGCTCCAGATGCTCCAGCCCTAGACGAGGCAGCAATTGCTTGACCAGCTTATCCTCATAAGGAATGCGGTGGAGGAAGCTAACGGCACGAAGATTTTGCTCCACGCTTCCTTGAAGCATGACCGGCTGCTGGGCAACATAACAAACCTTCATTCTCCAAGCCTTCGGATCCATCTCGCTTTGCGGAACATCATGTAAGCGAACGCTGCCTTCATCGATGCGATCCAAAGCGGCCAGCATGCGCAGCAGCGTGCTTTTCCCTTGGCCTGACACACCTAGAAGGGCAATCATCGATGGTTCGGTTATTTGTGCCGATACATCCATAAATAGAGGACGCGTATCCGCACCCGTTCGGTTTTTCTTTACTTGTTGTAATTCCAAAACTGGCTTCACGGTTGTCCTCCTTGCTTCTTCCTTTCCATTATAGCGTTATAGGCGCTATTCGAGAATCGCGAAAACCAATGGGATGCCGACTTGACCAGCAACAAATAGAAAGCCCTTAATGCTGGGCCATTAACAGCTGCTGATATACCTTGCCGCTCGCAAGCAGCTCCGCATGCGTGCCCGTTTCAGCTAATGCACCTTGATCCATGACAAATATGACATCAGCATTCTCTATCGTAGACAGGCGGTGGGCAATCATAATCGTCATCTGCCCTTTTCTTCTCTCCTCAAGCGCGCCGAGCAGCTGCCGTTCCGTCTCCAAATCAAGGGCGGAGGTGGCTTCATCAAGCACCAAAATTTCCGGGTTGCTGACAATGGCCCGCGCAATGGCAATACGCTGGCGCTGTCCGCCAGACAGCTTAATGCCCCGCTCACCGATGTCAGTATTATAACCGTCAGGCAGGCTCAAAATAAAATCATGGATCTGCGCGATGCGGCAAGCCTCCTCAATGTCCGCTTCCGATACACCGTCCCTGCCCAGCATCAGATTTTCCCGAATCGTATCGGAGAACATATACGGGTCCTGAAATACAATCGCTACCTTCTCTGCCCATTGCCTGCGGTCATATTCCTGTGCATGTACACCATTGAGCTTTAAAGTCCCCAGCGGCATATCATAGAAACGGACCAGCAGCTGGGCGATTGTCGACTTGCCGCCGCCGCTTGTGCCGACGAATGCTATTTTCCTTTTCACCGGAAGATCGGCCGTGAATCCACGAATCACCTCAGGAAGGTCTGGCGAGTAGCGAAAGCTCGCTCCTTCAAAGCTTAAATTGCTGATTTCCCCGTCTATACTTCTCCTGCCCTCATCCTGCTGCTCCAGCTCCAAGATGCGCTGCACTCTGTCTATATTCGCTAGTTGAGAAGACATTCCCATCATAAATTGAAACAAGTTATAGAAGGCATCCGACATTTGGGTAGCAAATTGGAACAGAATAACGAAAGTTCCGATGGACATTTGGTTTTGAATCAGCTGCATACCGCAGTAGCCGAGGACAAGGATACCGATGCCCCATTTCATGGGATCGCTGTACCGGATTTGCCGATTTACGAGCTTCCCTTCCTCCATAACCTGTTCAAAATATTCCGAGAACATTTTCTGGTATAGCTTCTCTTCCCATTTCAATCGGTGGTAAGCAACGACCTCCCGTGTCGATGCTACCCCTTCCTCAATCTGAATAAGCAGTGCCGTACGCTTCTCCGCCACCCGCTTAGCCTGCGCCTTCAGCTTTGGCGTAAAGTAGTAGCCGATCAATACGTAAATGGTGCAAAGCGCTACGATCATCAACAGCAGGACTGGGCTGGCCAAGCCGATAATGACCATCAGAATGCACAGGTTCAGCGCCTCCTGCATGCCGCGCGGAATTTGCCAGCCGATGACGCTCGCCGAAAGGAACAAATCCTGCGTGAAAGAGTAAACGTACTTCCCTGTCCTCTCGCTCTGGAAACGTTCGATTGGCACGCCTTCAAGGCGCTTCAGCATGCGGGAGAGCAAGGATCGGCTAACCGCAAATTCATTGCGTACCAAGCTTCGGCTTGTCATCGTAAACATAAGGGAATATACGGTGCCCGCCAAGGCGAAGACAGCAATCACAATCGGTAGCAGCTCGTAATTCCCTTGCGTGAACACGTCATCAATTAATATTTTTTGAACATAGACAAGTGTGTAGTTGGACACCGATTCCAACGCGAGGTAGAGCAGCACGGTTAAATACGTTCCTTTTAACATCACCGAGTTGGACCAAAAGATTTTAAGATATTTCATGAGCTACTCTCCCCTCCGCCGCTTCCGATTGCCCGATTTCCAGCTCATACAGCAGGCCTTTGCGGGCAAGCAGCTCATCATAACTGCCTGACTCCGCTACGCGGCCCTCGTGAATAACCACAATTTTGTCAAAATGCTTAACCGTCGACAGCCGATGCGCGATCGCAATCGTCGTCCGGTTCACAAGCACCTCGTCCAGCGCGCGCTGGACCTCGTACTCGCTGACGTTATCTAAGGAGGACGTCGCTTCATCGAGCAAAATAATAGCCGGCTGCTTCACGAACATACGCGCGATGGACACGCGCTGCTTCTGTCCGCCGGACAGCTTCATCCCGCGTTCGCCAACCAGCGTGTCGTAGCCCTCCGGCAGCTTCATAATAAAATCATGCGCATAAGCCGCTTTGGCGGCTGCGACCACTTCATCGTCACTGGCTTCCGGCTTGCCGAACCGGATATTTTCTTTAATCGAAGACCCGAACAAGTAGGTTTCCTGAAAGACGTAGCCAATCGATTCCCGGAGCCGCTCCAACGCCAGTTCGTGAATGGGAACCCCGTCAAGCCGAATGACGCCGGACGTCGGATCATAAAACCGGCCAATCATTTTGAACATTGTCGTCTTGCCGTTACCGCTCGCTCCTACGAAGGCAACCTTCTCCCCCGGTTTAATCGTCAGCGAGAAACCGTTGATTACAGGGGGCTGCTCCGGATATTGAAAGCGGACGTCTTCAAATACCAGCCCGCCTCGCACCTCGCCCAGTACGATTGGATCTTCCGGGTCTTCAATTTCGATAGGCTTATGCATGAAACGAAACAGTGGAATGGTCTGGTGGATAATCAGCTTCTGCTCTGTGAGCTGCGTAACGAGCAGGGTAAGCCTGAACATCGTAGTCATGTACAGGAGGGTGAATGCGATGAAGCCGCCCAGCGTAATCCAATTGTTTTGCAAAGAGTAGTAACCGGCAATGAATAAAGCGATGGCGCCCAAATAAAAGGTGAAGCGCCTGAAGCTTCCCCGTCCGAAGCTGTAGGTTGCGGCAAGCAAATAAGAATGAGACCAGTTTTTGTGCTTGCCCAGGGTGCGCTCATGGTACCATGGCTGTGAGCCGAATGCGCGGAATTCGCGCAAGCCGGATATGCTCTCGTAGATGGATTGATTGTACTCAATCCGGGATTGGCCCGATTGCCTTCCATAAAGAGCGGCTTTGCGCTCAAAATACGGACCGAACAAATAATACAGCCCGAACGTCGGCAGCATAATCAAGCATAACCATCCGCTTATGCTTAGGAGCAGCACGATGGCTACGGCAATGAACAGCAGGTTATCGATTACGCTCGGCAGCACGTTCCGGTATATTTTCTGAACGGATGCGACCTCCGAGTTGAACATGGACAGCGTCTCTCCAGCTGGATGCCGTTCATAATGAGCAAAGCCTAGCTTGCGCAAATGTTTGAAAATGGCGGTCTGCATATCTCGCGAAGCAAGCTCGCCTATCGTCCGCTGCAGCAGGTTCCGATAGTTTTTGGCGACGAGCATCAATAAATTGATAGCGGTAAGCACCGCCAAAATAATAAAGAAAAGCGAGGTATCCTTGCTCGGCACAACTTGATCAATCACGTATTGAATCATTTTTGGCGTCAGCGTTTCTCCGGCTACGGCCATGGTGCCGCAAGCGGCAAGCGCTGCAATTTGTTTCTTGTATGGCGTTAGAAACCGCAGTGCCCAGACATAGGAACGCTTGGACTCGTCAAGCTCATGCTTTTGCTTTTCTTTTTCCGTTTGTTTCTTCGGATGATCGTCTTCCTCGCGTGCGATACGACTATCAGCCTCCGCTTTCTGCTCTGTCTTTGGCATCGTTATTCCCCCTTGCTCTTTCTTGCTAGCCCCTATCGGCAGCCTAATATTTGGCAGTTAGCTACCAATCATAATTCCGCTCTGCCTCCATTGTCAACGGTCGAAATTATTATAGACGTTCTATACCGCAATCCCTCTTGGAAGCCCAAACGAACAGAAAGTCCGGCTCAAGGCTAAAGCGCCTTTTTTCGCCGGACTTTCTATTGTATTTGCCATAACTAAATTATAATTCCACCATTGCTTTGATGACCTTGGATTCCGGTCTCAACCAGCTGTCATAGTGGCTGATCATTTCGGTGAACGACGAGCGGTGTGTAATGAATCTGTCCACATCGATGCTGCCGCTTGTTACCGCCTCTTGAACAGCGGCAAAATCCTCAATCGTCGCGTTGCGGCTCCCCATCAGCGTCATTTCCCGCTTGTGAAACTCCGGGTCGTTAAACGTAAGATCCGCCTTCACCAGGCCAACATACACAAGCTTGCCGCCATGTGCCACGAGCCCGAACGCATCCGTCATCGACCGTGCATTTCCGGTTGCATCGAATACGACGGTCGGAAACTCACCGTCCGTTAACTCGGCAAGACGCTCCTTGGCGCCCTGCAGCGCATTTACGGTTTCATCCACTCGCGCCCATTGCCTGCAAAACGCCAGACGCTCCTCCTGAATATCCATCGCGATGACACGCGCTCCGCGGTGCTTCGCAAATGCCATAACGCCGAGCCCAATTGGCCCTGACCCAATTACTAATACCGTCTCTCCCGCACGAAGCTCCGAGCGGCGAACCGCATGTGCGCCAATGCTCAGCGGCTCCAGAACCGCTGCTTGGTCCAGCGTCAGCCCACTAACAACGAGCAGATGCGTCACCGGTACAACGATTTTCTCCCGCATGCCGCCATCGATATGAACGCCAAGCACCTGCATAGCCGTGCAGCAATTCGTTTTTCCATGGCGGCATGCAATACAGACTCCGCAATGCATATAAGGGATAATACTCACTTGATCGCCTGGCCGAATGTTTCCCGCTGGATCATCTACCTGTTCAACGATCCCCGCCAGCTCATGCCCCAGCACACGCGGATAGGAGAAGAAGGGCTGATTTCCTTTATACGCATGCAAATCTGTGCCGCATATGCCAATTCTCCGTATCCGAACCACAGCTGTCCCGGGCTGCAGCGCCGGATCCTCCTGCTCCACCAAACGAAGCTGGTCGATCTGCTCACATACGATTGCTCTCATCTTGCCAGCTCTCCTTTTTTTATACGATAACTCCCGTATTGTATTCTGCTTGTCCGCTTTCCCAGCTCCGATTGTGCACCGGCTCCAAAATCGCAAGCACCTCTGCCAGCAGCTCCTCGTTCATGGGCTCATCTGTCCATTCGATATTTTTACGGATATTGTCCGGATTGGCCGTACTGACAAGCGTCGTCGGAATCCGCTCGTTGACCGTAGCGAACTGGATCGCCAGCTTCGCAATGTCTTCGCCTTTGGCTGCGCAGTGCTCAGCTGCTTGCTTGCATACCGCACGCAGCTCGGCGCCCGCAGGATGCCAATCGGCTAGCGGACGGTTGCCAAGCAGTCCCATCGACAACGGCGAAGCGCTGACGAGTCCCACCTGCTTCTGCTCCAGCAGGGGCAATACGTCCAGCAAGGAAGTATCGTTCAGCGAATAATGGCAATAGGAAAGAACAGCGTCAATCTCGGTATGGGCAAGCGATTTCTCGAATACGGCAAGCGGCAGCCCCGAGACGCCGGAGAAGCGGATCTTCCCCTGCTGCTTAAGCTTATCCAAAGCAAGAAATGCGCCTTCAGCCACTTGCTCAAATGGCACAAATTCGATGTCATGCAAAAACAAAATATCAACATAGTCTGTTTGCAGTCTTTGCAAGCTTTCATCCAAGCTGCTGATGATCCGCTTCTCTGAGAAATCGAACCGATCAGCGCCATAGCGCCCAGCCTTCGTTGTCAAATAAAATCGGTCACGCGCCATTTCGCCAATCGCCTTGCCCAGCACCGTCTCCGCCTTCGTCAAGCCGTAATAAGGTGATACGTCAATGAGGTTGATGCCTCCATCTACGGCTGCATGCACCGTACGGACGCTTTCCGCGTCATCGGTCTCCCGAAACACGGAGCCTAGCGATGACGCGCCAAAGCTAAGCGCCGATACTTCCAGTCCTGTCTTCCCAAGCTTTCGGTATTTCAACGTTATCCACTCCTGTTATGAGAATTCGTTCGCTAGACCTCTATAAAATAACGCCGTCCTTGAAAATCGCAATTTCCTTAAAGCCATTACGCTCGTTATTCGTTTGGATATCGCCCGATGCGAGGCTGATCAGCTGCTCCCACAACTCGTCGGTCAACGTTTCCATGCTTTTATCCTCAAGCAGCTGCCCCGCGTTGAAGTCGATCCAATTTTTCTTGCGTCCGGCTAGCTCGCTGTTCGTTGCGATCTTCACCGTCGGCACCGGCCCGCCAAACGGGGTTCCCCTGCCTGTCGTAAACAACACGATATGCGCGCCGCCAGCAGATAGAGCCGTAACCGACACGAGATCGTTCCCCGGTGCCTCAAGCAAGTTGAGGCCGCTGCTTGTGATCCGCTCTCCGTAAGGCACAACATCCTGTACGATGGCGTGTCCGCCCTTTTGCGTACAGCCAAGCGACTTCTCCTCCAGCGTACTGATGCCGCCAGCCTTGTTCCCTGGTGACGGATTCTCATAGATTTCCTGGTCATGCTTAATAAAATATTGCTTGAAATCGTTGATCAAATGAACGATCTTGCCAAATACCTGCTCATTCGCTGCACGTCTCATCAGTATCGTCTCCGCGCCGAACATCTCCGGCACCTCGGTCAAGATCGCCGTCCCGCCTGCTTCGATCAAACGGTCAGATACCGCGCCTACGAGCGGGTTCGCCGTTATGCCCGACAAGCCGTCCGAGCCACCGCATTTGAGGCCCAGCTTCAGCTTGGACACCGGCACGGGCTCGCGCTTAAAGCGCTCGGCATAGCCGACAAGCTGCTCAACAAGGTCAAGCGCCTCTTCAATCTCGTCCTCGGCTTCCTGCGACTTTAGAAACTTCACCCGTTCCTCGCTATGCTCGCCAATCGCACGCTTGAACGCATCGATTTGATTGTTCTCGCAGCCAAGGCCGATGACGAGCACCCCGGCTGCATTGGGATGATTGACAAGCGAGGCAAGCAGCTTCTGCGTATGAACAAGATCGTCGCCAAGCTGGGAGCAGCCAAACGGATGCGCGAAATGATACACCCCATCCACCCGTCCCTCATAAAGCGCATGCGCCTTTCGAGCCACGATTTCACACGTTTTGTTAATACAGCCTACCGTATTGATAATCCAGATTTCGTTGCGGATACCAACCTCGCCATTGTCGCGAACGAAGCCCTGAAAGCTTCGGCCAGCATCAGGCGATGCCCCCTTCACCTGCTCAGAAGTCGTCTGCTCGTAGGTATACTCGAGAAAGCCCTTTAAGCCTGTTCCCATATTATGCGTATGAACCCAGCTCCCCGGCTCAATATCTTCCTTCGCCACGCCGATGGAATAACCGAACTTCAGCACATGCTCGCCCTGCCGAACCGCGCGCGTCAGCACCTTATGCCCCTTGGGCACCTCGTCCATGAGCTCAAGCGTGATTCCGCCCTCAAGGGTAAGCTTCTCCCCTTTAGCAAAAGGCTGCAGCGCAATCACGACATGATCATTCTCATGCAATCTGACCCAGTTATTCATTGGCTTGTCGCTCCATTTCGGTTATATTCGCGCTTACCGCTGCCGTCAAAAGCGGCCACTCGGCAGCTAAGTTCCGACCCCAGACGCTCTTTAGGCTAAGCAGCTTGCCGACCGTCTGTTCCAGCGTCCAGCCCTGCGTTTCCGCCTCCGACCACACGCCCGCAATCATTTCAAGCAGGCTGGCGTCATCCCGTACGATATAGGAAACACCGCTCAAAGTCTGGCCCTCGAAGCCCGCCTCTGACGGTTTCACCTTATAATAACGTAGCAAGCCCGCCAAGCCTTGTGCCAAGCCGCCCGGCACTGGCTTGCCGCCTTCCACGTAATGAAGCAGAGACGGCAGCAGCCTTACTTTGAATTTGCTCAAGCTGTTCATCGCTATATCTGCCAGCCTGTGGCGAATGAACGGATTCAGAAAACGCTCGTACACATCGCCTGCGTAAGCTTGCAGCTCATTCTGTGCAATCGCGAGCGATGGAATGATTTCTGTCTCCACTGCCGCGCGCACGAGCGCTCCCAGCTCCGGATGCTCCATCGCTTCTCTCACCTGCTCCATATCATGCAGCAAGCCAAGTGGCGTCATCAGCGTATGGGCTCCGTTCAAAATGCGGACCTTGCGCAGCTGGAACGGCTTCAAGTCCTCTACCCATTGAACATTGAGCCCTGCCTTGCGCAGCGGAAGCAGCTCCTCAAGCTCCGGCTCAGCTTCTATCGCCCAGAGATGGTAAGGCTCAGCTGTCGTCAGCATCGGATCAGAGTAACCCCATTCCTTGAACCATGCCTCTGCCTGCGCTTCCTCTGGATATCCCGTTACAATACGGTCTACGAGTGAATTCAAGAAACGGTTATGCTCGTTGATCCATGCTTTAAATGCTTCGGAATAACCCCAATCGTCACTGTAGCGCAATATGCAGCCGCGAAGCTCATCGCCGTTGCGCTCCAGCAGCTCGCAAGGCAAGCAAACCAAACCGCGTTCCGGATCTCCGGCAAAATGGTTAAACCTGCGGTATAGCAGCTGCGTCAGCTTTCCTGGGAACGACTGAACCGGCTGGCCATCCACAAGCGCCTCCGGCCGATAGACAAGTCCTGCCTCCGTCGTATTGGACACAACGACCTTCAGGTCTGCATTTTCGGCTAGGCTAAGAAAGGTTTCCCAATTGGAATAAGGATCGAACGCTTCGTCAAATACGGAAATGACTTCTGTGCGCTCGACGCGCTCGCCATTTTCCAGCCCGCGAATGACCAACGTATATAGCCCATCTTGGGCTGCAAGCGCATCGATCTTCGGCTTGCCTCCCGGCCGAGGCTGCGTAACCACGACACTGCCTTCGTATAAGCCTTGCTTCCTGCACTCATGCAGCATCCAATCAAAGAAGCCGCGCAAAAAATTTCCTTCCCCGATTTGCAGCACGGTTACCTTTGCTTGCTTTGCTTCCTCATATAAACGTTTCTGTCCCTCATTTAACTGGTTAGCATTCAAAGTTGTCATAGTCGATAGAACTCCTTCGCATTTAATCCGAACAGCCGCTCCCGCTCCGCCTCGGTCCATGTGCCTGGCAGTGCTTTCTCCAGCACTTCAACCTGTTCATCGTAACTGGCCGCAAGCAGACTCACTGGCCAATCGCTGCCATACATAATTCTCTCTGTTCCGAATGCCTCCACGACATGCTTAATGTAGGGCACAAATTGTTCCGCTTTCCAGTTGCCGTGCTCAGCCTCCGTAACCATCCCTGACAGCTTGCAGTAGATATGAGGATAAGCGGCGATCTGGCTCATTTGGCTCTTCCAAGGCTCAAGCACACCATCCTTAATACGCGGCTTCGCGATATGATCAATAACCGCATGAAGGTTAGGCACTTGATCAAGCAGCTTCACCAGCGGCTCCAGTTGATGCGATACGACTAAGATATCCACGGGCACGCCCTTCTCCGCAAAAAAAGTGAGCGCTTCCACAAAGCCCGGCTCTAAGATCGCATTTGCGTCTGGCATCTCTTGAATCATCGTACGGAAGCCTACAAATTTAGGATGCTTTGCGAAACGCTCATAATGGCTCCTATACTCTGGGTCCGCTAGGTCCAGCCAGGCCACGACCCCTAATATGGAAGCCTCCCTCTCGCATAGCGATAACAGATAATCAGTCTCGGCAAGCGTCGCTGCCGCTTGAACGACAATCGAGCCGTCCAGCTGATGCTTATTTAAAAGAGGCTCCAAATGCTGCGGCAGAAAATCCCGGTACAGCACCGGAATATCAGGCGTAATCCAGCCATAATCCCCTCGTTCTATACTCCAATAGTGTTGATGCGCGTCTATTCTCATCTTTTCCGCCTCTTTTCTAGCAGATTAGCTTCCCTTTTATTATAAAAAACAATATCGATCTCTGAAATAATCAATTAGCGCTTATTTGTACTCTTTTTTGATATTTGCTACAATCAGGCTGACAAATGCTCAAAGTGAGGTGAAGCTCTTGAATCCCTATCGCAAAAGGTTCGACGCTGCAACACCGTTTCCTTTCGAATGCGTCTATCGGGATACGAAGAGCGCGCAGAACGAGCTGCCCGACCATTTTCATGACTGGTATGAGCTTGTTTACATTTATAGCGGCCAAGGCACTTTTTTTATTGACCAGACCTTTTACGATGCTGCTCCGGGCGATGTATTTCTTATCCCCGGCAACACGATCCATCGCTCCTTCCCTAATCCCGACAATCCCAAAACGTCTACCGCGCTGTTCTTCAACGCGTCGCTTGTGCATACCCCGCCGCTCGGCGAAGCCTTCTCCTATTTGCGCTGCTTCGAGCAGGCCAAGCGCCGCAAAGCGTACCGCCTGCCGCTGAGCGAGGAGGACCATTCGGCGCTCGCCGCTTGGATCGATCACATTCATGCCGAGGAAACCGGCAAGCTGCCGGGCTATCGCCAGGCCGTGCTGCTTCAGCTGCAGCAAATATTGCTGCTGCTCGGGCGGTCCCTTCATCCGGCAGGCGCGGAGCCGGAGGTATCATCAACAGCGCCAAGCTGGATGACATCTATATTGGCCTACATCGATGGGCACCCAGGCAGTCCGCTGGGATTGTCGCAGCTGGCTTCGCAAGCATCCGTAACGCCAGCCCACTTCTCGCGTGTATTCAAGAAATTGACGGGCATGAACGTCACGGAATACGTAACGACCAAGCGCATTATACGAGCAAAGGAGCTGCTAGTGGAGAGTGATGCCAACGTCGCCTCCATTGCCGAGCAATGCGGGTTTGAAAGTCTTCCGCATTTTCACCGTATGTTCAAAAAACTAACAGGCACTACCCCCTCGCAATACAAAAGGAGCGAGAATTGATAGATTTGACGGTTATCATTGGCGGATACAAGCTGTCAGCCCCGCTCATATAGTAATCCTGTAAAGCAAACATGCTGGCAGGGGGGTTCATCCATGGTTCGCTCAAGCGTCAAAACCTTAAAATATCGCGTAGGCAAGAACAACTATCTCGTTATTAATATTTATCAAACATCCGAGGCAAGCGCGCAGCAAGGAAACGTGCTCGCAAGCAACGCCGCTACCGTGCAAATTTTCAAAAAAACAAAAAAACGCTAAGCTCACTCCGCCGCGGCTCTGTTCTGCAGAACGCTTGAAAGGGGGTGAGATCATGTCACGCAAATACTCTAAGCATGGCAATTCCGTCAAGAAGGACAACGGCAAAACCTTTGTCAACGTTAAGCAAGGCGCTAACGCCTCCATTAACCAAGGCGGCAACGCCTTTGCGATCAACGCATCCGACATCGGCGTCGTTCGCATCCGTCCAGGCCAGCAGTAATGTTCCAAGCAAAATAAGGGCTGCTCCAGTAGGTTTATCTCCAACGGAGCAGCCCTTATGGCTGAATTCGATGCTCGCCTTGGGCTCAGTTACACCCGCCAGCTTACTAAACGATTGACAATGAAGATGGTTAGGCAGCTGTACAGGAGCATCATCGCGCAATCCAGCATGACGCCATTCGTCCAGCCATGCAGCAGCACCGTGCGCAGCGCATCCGCCGCATAGGTTGTCGGAAATAGATACGACAGCCATTGCAGCATTTTGGGAAGCTGGTTCATTTCGACCATTACGGGCGACAGAAAGGTGACCACCATCATCAGAAGCTGGGCAAGCATGCTTGTAAGCTGTTGATTCGGCGACCAGAATCCGATACATACGCCTAATCCCACAATACTCGTTAGCGACAGCAGCATAACAAACGGAAGCGCCCAAGACAGCTGCAAATTCACGCCGTAAATCCAATAGCCAATCACGCCAAGCAGGACGAAGGAAGGAACCGTGCTCATTAAGCCGCGCAGCAAATTAGCGGCAACAAAGTTTAATTTCAATATGGGCAATGACGCATAAAACGTAAAGTGGCCTTGATGCTTTTGCATCGATATCTCTTGCCCGATACTGTTCAGGCCCATAATAATGACCCCAAAGATCATATTGCCTGCAATGATCTGAACCATCATCTCCGGCGTCGGATCGGCAACAAAGAATCGCATAAACAAGATCGTCGTTAGCGGAAACATTGTCGCGAGCAGCAAAACGATCACCCAGCTGTCGCGAATAAGCGCAAATTGAATACGGAACAAAATGCTCAGCTCCGTCCATAACCGGCTTGCTCCAAAGGGCTTCGGCTGCTTCAACCTCATTTGCATCTGTGCTGTATTCATGATATTAAAGCCTCCTTGCGCGCTGCATGATCTATATGGAAATAAACATCTTCCAGGCTAGGGGGCATTAGGGCATACTCCAAAATCGGCAGCTCCTCTTGTTCAACAATAAAAGCTAATGCTCGGCTTGCCTGCTGTTTCTCTACAAGCAGCTGCAGACGGTTTTCCGCGCTCTCCTGTACGATGCCGAATGGCTGCAGCGCTGCCACCGCTTCCGCACGCCGCCCGCTCCCAATCGTCAGCTCAAACTTCAGCCGCTGATCCACCTTCTGCTTCAGCGTGCTGACATGATCGATCGCTAGCAGCCTGCCATGGTTGATAACAGCAGCCCGGTCAACCACCTGCTCTGCCTCCAGCACATTATGCGTGACCAAAATAACCGTTGCTCCCTCCCGATTGCGCTCCTGAATTAACTGCCAGACAAGCCGCCTTTTTTTGGGATCAAGCTCATTGGTCGGCTCATCGAAGATCAGCACAGGCGAATGCCCAATTAAAGCAGTACCGATGCCGACCATCCGTTTCTGGCCGCCGGACAGCTGCTTCAATTGCTTGCCGCCCCAATCTGCCATATCGAATTGCTCCAGCAGCTCCTTTGCCTGTTTCTCTGCATCCCTAGTTGCCATTCCCCTCAGCCTTCCAGTAAAGGCCAGCGCTTCATGTACTTTAAGCGCCGACAGCACATGCGGCTCCTGCGCGTAATAGGCGACCAGACTAGCAGCGGAACGCGTATGCTTGATAATATCCTCCCCGCAGAATAACACTTGCCCTTTGGTCGGCTTTAATTGGCCTACCAATTGCTTGATCAAAGTCGATTTGCCCGCGCCATTTGGTCCAAGCACGCCCAGAATCTCTCCCTCGCGGATCGAAAGCGAAATCCGGTCATTGGCCGTTACCATCGTTTTGCCTTTCTTGTAAACCTGGCTGACATCCTTCACTTCATATACAAATTCACTCAACCTGCATTCCTCCTTCGTCCGCTACGGAAGCAGTATCCGCTTCGTCTGCTCCCAGTAATAACCGATCTTGTCTTTATCCAGCTCATAATAAATACGGTTGTCTACGCGTATCAAATGAATGAGATTAAGGTCAAATAACATATTGGTGTGATAGCTGATAGCCGCTGGCGTTAAGCCCATCACCTGGGCAAGCTCATTGCCGTAGTAATTTTTATGGTGGAGCAACTCGATCATTTCCAGCCTGCGCTTATCTGCAATTACCTTCAGGAATCGTTCAATCGTCTCCTGATCCTCGCGCTGCCATGCAAAGGCGTCATTATTTACGCCAAGAATGATGAGATGAGAGCGACCCTCCTGCTCCTCGCGATGGATCGCTACCCGTACCTGTGAAATGTAACTGATATGGACTTCGGTTTCCTTATCAATGAGATCGACATCGCTCCTCATAATTTCGCGGATGGCCAGCTCTGGCTGTTCTGCGAACAAGGACTGGTATTTCGTAACTCCAGCCTCGCCGAGCTCACGCAAACGGTCCCGCATCGGCAGATAGGCGCGCTCATGAAACTGTTCAAGAACAAGCAGGGTGCGCTGCTTGTATTCCTCTGCATAACGGATATGCTCCAGCAGTACCTCATGCTCCGCTTGATCCTGCAAACGGGCAGCCTCAACGAGCCGAAGAAGCAGCCCGTGGTCCTCCATAATGAATCGCCAATCATGTCCCTGCGTCCATTCCATCTTTTCATCGTTATATATGGTGGCAGCCAAATGGCTGACTAGCTCCATTGCAGGCTTTGCGCGATAACAAGCCAAAAACTGCTCCGAGCTGCTCAGTGTCTCCCGATTTCCCAGATACACCTGCACCATGACATAGTCCAATCTCCCTGTAAATAGGTTATCCGAGAAGAAAACCGCCATTTCCTCTTTTATATGCTTGCTGAGGCGCGCCTTCACCTCGTCAATCATTTGAAGCAGTTCATCATCTAGTGAAAAATGCACCTCGCGCGCAAACTCCTTCATATGCTTCTCCTGCGCAATGAGTGATACGGCAATCATAAATTCAATCAACTCATGGTACTTAAAATGCAACCGTTTTGTTGCAGCTTCCCATTCTGTCATTGGCCTTGCCTCCTTCTTACCATTAACATTCAATTAAAATTAAATGTTTTTTTAATATTTTCAATTAATGTTTAATAACCATTTAACATTAATGTAAAGGAAGATGGTTTGGTTGTCAATAAGTTCCATTATCAAACGTTGTTTACTCCCTCGCATTAAATTATGAAGGTTCGGCCATTTCTCGTGTATATGTCATTATGAATCCGGATAAACTTCAAAGCGCTGTCCGTTTGTTCGAAAGGGAATCCTATATTTTTTATTGTGGTCGGGAAGAACTTCGATCTCATCTCAGCAGAAGCGCGGCAGCAAGTCGTCGAGGCTTTTCCTCGCAACCAGTTCAAACACAAACCGGAAACCACATTCGGAACGATTAACGCCGATGTGTGTGAACTACTTCTTCCGGGATTTAAGCGCCCCAATTTTTGCCATCACGTCCATCATTCCAAATGGGATGAGTAATTGACTTGAATGGGCGGTTACCTTTCACACTGGCGGCTTCATGCTGACACCCCTATCATGAATTTGTGCTTACCCCTTAACTATTGCGCTAAGTACGGTATGAACAGCTCTTCTATAAACAAAAACAGGCCTTGCATTAGCTGCTGTAGCTGCTGCAAAGCCTGTTTTAATGAAATTCTGACTGCCTTTATGATCCGAACAAACGCATAAGCAGAATGCCGGCGAACGCCAGCGAGATACCTGTCACCTCCAGCGTCGTAAAACGCTCTTTGACAATAAAACGTGTGTAGAGAAGCACGATGAGCACATTAAGCGCGGTAACCGCGGAGACGAGACCGGCCTTCCCAAGCTCGAAAGCAGTGACAATCAGCATCATGCCAACCGCGTTTGTAATGCCGACAGCTAGGCCTACAAAATAGGTTTTTTTGCTGCCCCAGTTCGGCGAAGCAGATGGAGAAGCGCTTGGCGCTTGCTGGGCTACGCGTACCGTCCCACCGCCTGCGCTTTGAAGCACTCGCTTGCCCCGTTCGCGCTGCACATCCCTCAGCCACCAAATCCCAAAGCAGCTAGCTCCCGTTACAAACATAAAAAACATCGTTGGAAACAAGTCCGCTTCCATAATCGTCGACCATTTTCCGGATAAATCATTGGCTGCAAACAGCAGCATCGCAAGCAGTCCCCACTGCGCCCCCTGCAAGTTGCGAAGCGAAATATCATTGGACAGCCGGACTAGCAGAACACCGCCAATAATAACTACAAAAGCAAGAAGCTGCATGACATGCAGCTTCTCCTGCCAAAGCCCGTAAGCAACGATAACGACGACAACAGACGGCAGCGCCGTCAATATCGCTACCAGCGATGCCTTGCCAACCGCAAACCCCTTGAACATGCTCGCATTAGCACCAAAGGAAAACAAACCCATCTGTACCCCAATTAGCGCAGCCATTGTCCACTCCGAAGAGAAAACCAGCGCGCACATGCCGTTGACGATAGCTCCCATGCTAAAGGTTCCGCAAAGCAACAAATTGCGGTTCAGCGGCTTTTGGCTCGTCCAATGGTACAGAATGCCTCGCAGACCGAAGCATAGGGCGGCGAACACCGAATAAGTAAGCCACATAAGAGCAAAAAGCACCTTCCTCCAACCATCCAGACAGGACGATAAACATAATAGCTCCTATCATAACAAGGTTAAGCGGATTTGTCTGTACACTGGGGGGCGACAACATGCTTATTCGGATTTATTCGGATTTATCCGTATCGCTTCTGATTTCTCTTCGTTCCCGATCCAGCTCGTAGAGCAGCTGTCCATTCTCGTCATATGCGAACAATTTGTCATCACCGGATTGCAGTTCGTCATCCTTCGTGATTCTTACTGTTCGTGCAGCCTGGTAAAGACCGTCCTTGATTTCTGCCTCCTGTTGAAAACCATCGTACCATCGAATTTGCAGCCTGCTAATTTGCGGATCGTTCAACTGGCCGACATAATAATAATGAAGATACTTTCCAATGGTAGCTCCGCCACCTTGAAAACTAAGAAGCACTTCCGAATCAATCGGCATTCCGACTGATCCCCCTCTATAGCTCCATAGGAAGCCGAATGAATGTTTAACATTCAATTGATGATACATGCCGTGTTCACGGTCCTTAATTAACAGCAGTTCATAGCCTTGCCCCATCTTGGTTCTCATTGAGATTGGCGCAACCGGTACCTCCATATTGTTAAGAGCTGTTTCAACGACTCTTTCTATCCGAAGGCTACTGTATCCCAATCCAAGGAGAGCCTTACAGATAACTAAAAGCGAGAGAAGTATAACCAGCCACCTGACTCCATGGCCCAGCAAACCTTTCACATGGCTATTCATTGGTTTGCCCCCCTTTAACTAAGGAAATCGGGAAGGAAAAAGATTCTCCATAGGCCTCTTGAAATACAGTAATGCTCTTTAGGCCCTCCGGCACTTCTTGGAACGTGAAACGTCCCCTTGATCTGAACAAGGTTGACGTTCCTGCCGAAGAGGATCGATTCAACTCCTCTTTTCGATCGGTAATGACCTGAATCGTATTAGGCAGAGCGGGCCAGGAAAATATCCCTTTGGAGGTCATATACACATGTAGTTCTCCATCCTTATAAATAACACCATCCACCGTAAAACTTTTCCCGTAGAACGTTTGTTTTGGCGCATGTACCGCAAAGTAAGCCCCCTCTTTCCTAGCTGCTTTGATCCGGGCGTCGGGTTCAAAATGCGTGAGCTCCATCAGCAAGAAATACAGGGCTAATCCTCCCAGAATGATGAGCAGTGTCCATTCCACTTTGCGCAATAATTTAATGATAATGCCTCCTTTTTCTGCAAACTGAATGTCAGTTACTTTATATTAGTTACTTTATTTTAGTTAATGATTATGCTATGATGAACTTACTTGGAAGAGAAAAGAACCGTATTTCATCGCTCGTGCTGTTGCATCCTTTCTATCACTTGGGATTTTTGTGTTTCTTTTTCCAATATTGTACATGATATACCCATTACAGGCTACGCTGCGCCAAAAAAATCAATCCAAACGTTTGAATAAACCATAACCTATAGGAGGGTTTCCCATGTCAACATTTTTGGACCCGGCAATTACGCTCGGAGAAGTAAAACTGAAGGTTAGCCAGCTTGAGCATTCGATTCAATTTTATACGGAGGTCGTAGGACTGAAGGTTTTGCAGAAGGATGAGGCTAACCGAACAGCTTCCTTCACGACTGACGGAGAACATACGCTGCTCATCCTTGAAGAGGTAGCGAATGCTATCGTGCCGCAACGAAGATCCCATGCGGGGCTGTATCATTTTGCGATCCTGCTGCCCGATCGCCGTTCCCTGTCGCTTGCCTTGCGCAATCTGATTCAAAGCGGCATTCATATCGGGCAGGCGGACCATCTTGTGAGCGAGGCGCTTTACATTGAAGACCCCGACCATAACGGAATCGAGATTTATGCAGACCGTCCGCGGGAGCAGTGGAGACGCGACTCCGGCGGCAACTACGTCATGGCTTCCGATCCACTCGATTGGGAAGGCTTGCTGGCCGAGAGCGAAGGCCTTACATGGAACGGTCTGCCGCAGGGCACCGTGATTGGGCATATCCATCTACACATCGGCGATCTGAGAATAGCAAGGGCCTTCTATGAAGGCAAGCTTGGCTTCGATGTTGTTGGCGACTACGCGCAAATGTCCGCCGTATTCGTCTCCGCAGGAGGCTATCACCATCATATCGGCATGAACATTTGGGCGGGTGTGGGCGCTGTTTTGCCACCAGCTCATTCGGTAGGCTTGTCTTACTTCACGGTTGTGTTTCCAAGTGCCGCTTCCCGTGAAACAACGCTTGATCATCTACGCAGCGCGGACGTCGATGTCTCTGCCCAAGGCAATGCTTATGTGGTCCATGATCCTTCGGGCATTACCATTCATCTTACTGTTCAAGCTGCTTAAGCCGGACTTGCCCCTTGACCATAGATCAAACGGTACTTTTTTGGAGATACGCCCTCAGATGAACGAAATACGCGTATAAAATAACTCGCTTGCGCGAATCCACACTGCGCTGCAACCTCTGTCACGGTCAATGCCGTTGTCGCCAGCAGCAGCTTAGCTGCATCGATGCGGCATTCCGTCACAAAGTGGTTGGGCGTCTTTCCCATGACCTGCTGAAACAACCGTAGGAAATGAAAGCTGCTGTAGCCTGCGAGGGCGGCCATCCGCTCCAGGCTCCATGGCTCCTCGCATTTATAGCGGATCTGGTCAGCAGCCACTCTGATCGCATTTTGC
This sequence comes from Paenibacillus luteus, assembly GCF_006542765.1. Classification (GTDB taxonomy): domain Bacteria; phylum Bacillota; class Bacilli; order Paenibacillales; family Paenibacillaceae; genus Pristimantibacillus; species Pristimantibacillus luteus. Next base: position 61,871 of record NZ_SKCD01000023.1, on the reverse strand, counting down.
TTCTCTAGCGCTGAAGAACCTTCCAATCGTTCCGAATGCTGAACCAGCTCCACCAAGATCTCGTACAGGAGCGCGGATAAGCGCGGCTCATTGCCAGTCTCAAATGGACTGCATAGCTCATACATCTCCTCTGTCAGCGCCTTAAACCGTTCCCTGTTCGAAAAGGTAAACAACCACCCTCCCGAATCATCAGCCTCCCTCAGCATCGGTAGCGGGATTTGGGTCTCAAAATGAATCCATCGCACATCCCACGGATGATCCACACTTGAGCCATACTGCTGGAAGGCATCCTTAGGGAACAGAAATCCATCACCTGCCCCAAGCGCCAGACGCTCCCTCCCGCTGCCATTCATGACGTAACCGCTTCCTTCAAAAATCAGATGCAAATTATAATGCTTCAACTGGCCCTGTTCTCTTCGTTCCGCATGCTGCGGAAAGTTATTGTATCTACCAAATAAATCAGGGTAACATACATACTGCGAAAACGATGGATTAGGGACTATAAAATGGCTGATCATCGTCTCAGGCTCCCTTTATCAAGTTCGCAATATTGTATCATTAATCGCAGGATTTTGTCATTTACGCTTTATATGATTGATTTTACAATTAGTAGGGAGAGCAATGATTCGCAATATATTCGCATAATATATTCATTACCCCTGAGGAGGAACAACGAATGAAGCCTATCGATGCGCTAAAAGAATTCCGGCTTGGCGTCTGCTATTACCCGGAGCATTGGCCAGAAAACCTATGGGAAGATGACTTCCGCCGGATGCGGGAGCTCGGCTTCTCGATCGTTCGCGTAGCGGAGTTTGCCTGGTCTATTTTCGAGCCGGAGGAAGGCGTGTTTTCGTTTGACTTATTCGACCGCGCGCTTGAGCTTGCTCATAAGCATGGGCTAAAAGTGATTGTCGGCACCCCGACGGCAACACCGCCAGCTTGGCTGACCCATAAATATCCAGAGGTGCTGAATGTGACGCAAGACGGCGTCACGCTGCATCACGGCTTGCGCCGCCACTATAACTACAGCAGCCAAAAATACCGGGAGCTATCCGCTATTATTACGCGCAAGCTGGCGGAGCACTATAAAGGCCATCCCGCTGTTATCGGCTGGCAGATTGACAATGAATTCAACTGCGAGATCAGCGAGTTTTATGCGCCTGCCGATCATGACGCGTTCCGCGCCTGGCTGCAGGAGAAATACGGCACGCTGGACAAGCTGAACGAGGCATGGGGAACCGTATTTTGGAGCCAAACCTATTCCGCTTGGGAACAAGTATTTTTGCCGCGGCCGACGCCAGCGGATAAACAGCCTAACCCCCATCAGGCGCTGGACGAGAAACGGTTTATTTCTGATAATACGATTTCGTATGCGAAGGTCCAGGGTGACATATTGCGCGAGGTCGCGCCTCATCAGTGGGTGACAACCAACGGCCTATTCGGCCACCTCGACAGCCACCGGATGACCGATGAGCTGCTCGATTTTTTCAGCTATGATTCCTATCCGCAGTTCTCTACGCTTTACTCCAACGAGAACGAAGAAAACCCATTGGCAGATCGAGGCTGGAGCCAATCGCTTGGCGCCGTTCGCTCCATCTCGCCCAATTTTGCCATTATGGAGCAGCAATCCGGCCCTGGCGGCTGGGTCAACCGCATGGATATGCCATCGCCTAAGCCGGGGCAAATGCGGTTGTGGACGTATCAGTCGATTGCGCATGGCGCGAATATGGTGCTCTACTTCCGCTGGCGGACAGCTACGGTGGGCAATGAAATTTATTGGCATGGCATTAACGACTACCATAATCAGCCTAACCGCCGCGTTCGCGAAGCTGGCCAAATCGGCGCAGAACTGGCGCAGGCCGGCAACCGCATAGCGAATACGCAGTTCAAAGCGGAAATCGCACTCGTTCGCGACTACGATAACCAATGGGACGGCGAATATGATATTTGGCATGGCCCGTTCTCATGGGATAGCGGCAAAGCTTGGTTTAAAGCGCTGAATTATCGACATATTCCAAGTGACACCCTATATGTCCGCAATACGACGACAATTGAGGATCTGAAGCGGTATAAAGTGCTTGTGTATCCGCATCCTGCCATCATGCGCGATGATACGGCTGCGCTGCTGGAGCAGTATGTACGTGAAGGCGGCATCATTATCTTTGGCTGCCGGACGGGTTATAAGAATGAGCATGGCCACGCCTATATGCGTCCTTTCCCTGGCGCTGCAGCCGGACTATGCGGCATCTCCGTTGAAGAATTTACGATGGTGAAGGGTACGCGCGTTCCGACATCCATGAAGTGGGTCGGCGAAGCTGGAACCGTAACCGGAGCCAACTCCTTCAACGATGTCCTATTCGTAGAAAGCGATTCGGTGGAGGTTGTCGCTCATTACGCAACCGACTACTACGCTGGCAAACCGGCTGTAACCAAAAACACATTCGGCGCAGGAGAGGCATGGTACTTCGGGGCAGTCTTCAACGAAACATCTGCTGGCGAGATCGTTGAACGGCTCGGCCTGGTTTCTCCGACAGCAAGCTGGCTAACGCTCCCTGCAGGGGTGGAGCTCGCTATCCGCGAAGGCGAAGACGGACCGCTGTACTTCCTTCTTAACTATAGCGAGCAACCTGCGCTTATCACGGTCAAGGAAGCCAAAACCGACCTACTCACTGGTAATAAGCTAAGCGGTGAAGTCACTTTAGAAGGTTTTGGCGTGGTTGTTTTAAGCTAGTTTGGGAAGGCTTTGACGTGGTTGTTTCTGGATCGTTTGGGATGGCTGGTGTGAAGGGCCAACTGTGGTTAATTGAAACTAACCAACCAAGCGGCAAACCGTTGTCTATGATACAAACCAATCTATATTGCTCAAACAAGAGCTGTCCTTTAGACCTATTAAAGCCTAAGGACAGCTCTTTCCGCTTACTGCGGATTATGATTTCAAATATGGTTTTGCGGTTTAGGATTTTAAAATATCATTTATAATAGCTACATTACTCGAAATAGGTTTAAAAATTAGATCTATTCCAGTCTCAACCCACCAATTTGCCACTAAAACGCCATTCCAGAGTCATTTTGATCTAAAAAAGTAGACCTATTTCTCTCAAACTATATAAGTTGAACTACAGTAGAAAATCAAGTATATAAGCATGTTCTGTAGTTTGAGTACTTTTCTATGTGGTCGTATCTCTTCTTCATACTGTATCGGTGTTAGCAGCAGCTTTTTGGGATTGAGATTATACGGCTCAAGCTACACTTTTAGAACCGGATGCTTCAGTTCAGATTTTTCGATTTGGATCGTCGTATGCTCAATATGAAAGTCTTCTGCGATTTGCTGAATCGCTTCCTGTAATACATTTTGGCAATCTACGTTGTCCTCTACGGTCAGATGGCAGCTTAAGGAATCGAGCCCCGACGTAATTGTCCAAATATGCAAGTCATGGACATCCTTTACACCAGAAATGCGAAGCAGCGTCTGCTTGACTTGCTCGGCATCCACATGCGCAGGCGTTCCTTCCATCAAAATATGAACGGTCGACTGTATGATCCCCCATGCGCTCTTCAAAATCAGCAATGCAACGATAACGCTTATAATCGGATCGGCGATATACCAAGAAAATAAAGACATTAAAATACCAGCGACAATCGCGCCTACAGAGCCGATTGCGTCTCCCAGGACATGAAGATAAGCGCTGCGTACGTTTAAATTTTCCTTAATATCGGCCTTCCGCATCAGAAACCATGCACTGGCAAGGTTGGCAAGCAAGCCAATTATCGCGATAATCATCATGGACCCGCTTGCCACCGTTGGCGGCTCTGCGAATCGCTTGATCGCTTCCGCAACAATAAATGCCGCGATTACGAATAATGTAACGCCATTGAGCAAGGCGGCTAATATTTCAAAACGGTGAAAACCAAAGGTGCGGCTAGATGACTTTGGACGAACCGCAAACCACATCGCCACCAAGCTAAGCGCCAAAGCAGCGGTATCACTCAGCATGTGTCCGGAATCGGACAGCAGCGCCAAGGAGTTCGTAACTAGGCCACCCACAAATTCCAATACCATAATACTTGCCGTAATGATAAGTGCGATCAGCAGCCCCGCTTTATTATTGGGCGCATGCGAATGCCCATGGTGACCATGACTATGACTATGTCCATGATCGTGTCCTTTCTTGCGCCCTTTAGTATGCTCATGGCTATGCCCGTGCTCATGCCCTTGGATATCCTCGTGGCTATGATCATGCTTGCCCCCTTGCTTATCTTCGTGGCTGTGTCCATCATCATCACTCTTGTCACTACGTAAATGGGAGTGCGCTTGTACGGTTTGAGAATTCTCAACTCCGGGTAGAGCATTCCTTTCCTTTCTTGCTTGTTCGTCTTTGCTGCTCATCTTTCATTCCCCCGCTTCATTGCAAACCAGTTTGATTAGTTTGCATCATATCCAATCATTTCATCAGTTTTATTACTCTAATCAGTTGTTTCGCTTATTCAAGCTTCATCACCATGCTATCCTTTATCTCTGTGACCTTAATCAAATAACATATGAATACATGCTCATATGTATATTATATGAAAAACTTTCCTATCATGCAACCCTATCTTGGATGGAATACAAATAAAAAACCAACTTATCCTTATTTTTCGAGCAAACCATAACAAAGAAGAGACGCATTTCTGCGTCCCTTCTTTGCTAAATTTTTATTTAAGGCTAACTTGCTTATTTTCTCAAGCATCCTCTATGCATTGATTAAGCCTGCAAAGGCTCGACCGCCTCTACCAGCTTCTCTTCTAGCTCCACGGTATACGCATCGCGCTGCTCCTGCGTCCAGTGAAGAAGCTCCGCCATGGCCGCGATAACCGGCTCTTTCCATTGCTGTACGTAGCCAATGCGGAAAAACAAATCGCCCGTACGCCGAATGAAGAAATCGGCCGGCTTTACGGTCATTTCCGCTTCAAGGGAGTAACGAAGCTGCGTGGCCAGCACGAGCGGCAGCTTAAAGGCCGCTGCCTGCTCGGAAGCACTCTTAGCGAGCGCGAACAATGCATCCACATTGGACCCGTAGCGCTGCGCAAGAAACGCTGCTTCTTCCTTGCCGAAGCCAAACTGAGCGCCTTCCTTCGTTTTTCTTTGCACAAAGGCTTCAAAACCGGCGGAACCGCCTAAATCCCCGCCCGACATCGGTATCCGCTTGGTTTCGCTGGCCGCATAGCTCTTGCCGCCTTCGGCTCCGACCAGCTCCACTACTTTGTTAACAACAGTCTCGGCCATTTTGCGATAGCCGGTAAGCTTGCCCCCTGCGATCGAGATCAAGCCGGAGTCCGATACAAAGATTTCATCGCGCCGCGAAATTTCCGAAGGTGATTTTCCTTCTTGTTGAATAAGCGGACGAAGTCCTGCCCAGCTCGACTCTACATCTTCTTCCACCAGCTTCAGACTCGGGAACATAAAATTAACCGCCTGCAGCAAATACGTACGATCCTCCAGCGTCATGACTGGATTAACCGTATTGCCTTTATAGTTGGTATCGGTTGTGCCGAAATAGGTTTTGCCCGCGCGAGGAATCGCGAATACCATCCGTCCGTCCGGTGTGTCAAAATACACCGCTTGCCGAAGCGGAAATCTGCTCTTGTCGAAAACAATATGCACGCCCTTGGTCAAACGCAGCGTTTTCCCCTTCTTCGATCCGTCCATCTGGCGAATGTCATCGACCCAAGGACCGGTTGCGTTAATGATTTTCGCAGCTGCAATCTCAAATTCCTTACCGCTAATCGTATCTTTCACCAACGCGCCTGTTATTTTTCCGTCCTGTCCATAGCGCAGCGTCTCTACCTTCGCATAGTTAACCGATAGAGCACCCGTCTCTACAGCTTTCTTCATCACTTCAATGGTCAGGCGCGCATCGTCCGTCCGGTATTCCACATAATAACCGCCGCCCTTCAGGCCATCGCGTTTCAGCAGCGGCTCCTTGGAGAGCGTGTCCGCCACACTCAACATTTCCCGCCGCTCCTTACGCTTAACACCCGCCAGAAAGTCGTATACGCGCAAGCCAATCGACGTCGAAAACTTGCCGAAGGTACCGCCTTTATACAGCGGCAGCAGCATCCATTCTGGTGTTGTCACATGCGGCCCGTTCTCATATACAATCGCACGTTCTTTACCCACCTCTGCCACAACACCAATTTCAAATTGCTTCAAATACCGAAGGCCCCCATGCACAAGCTTAGTTGAACGGCTCGATGTGCCCGCAGCAAAATCCTGCATTTCCACGAGCGCTACCTTCATTCCCCTAGCAGCCGCATCCAGCGCTATGCCTGCTCCTGTAATGCCACCGCCGATTACCAATACATCCAAAGGCGAACGCTGCATCTCCTGCAGCACCTGCTCCCTATTTTTTGCTGCGAAAATTTCTTTTGTTTGATTGTTTGTCATCATGTTGCCCTCCCGATCCTCTATTTATTTAGTATTCTGCCAGATGCTGCTGGCTACTCACTCCTGTATAAAAGAAGCCCTGTACAAGGTGAAACGGCTGTCGCCGTCTTTTGGCTAATTTGAAAATCCGAAAAATGGTTATACTATAAAAAAAGAGAAACCACGCAAACCGCTTCCCCATCCCTATAAAGGGCTTGGAAGCGGTTCTTGTGGTTTCTCCTGATCTCCAACCGTTATTAACTTGGAATTAGTATACCATAATTATTGCGCAAAAGCCATGGCGGCTTTGACCGCGCGATGCCAGCCGCTATATAGGGAGTCTCGCTGTTCATCTTCCATCATAGGCGTAAACACCTTATCCACCTTCCGAAGATTAGCAAGCTCCTCACGATTTTGCCAAAATCCAACTGCAAGCCCGGCCAAATAAGCGGCTCCGAGCGCCGTTGATTCGTTAACCACCGGCCGCTCAACCGGAACGCCCAGCAGATCGCTTTGGAACTGCATAAGCAGGTTGTTTGCCACAGCCCCGCCATCCACAGAAAGCGATTGAAGCGGCAGACCTGATTCTTCCTCCATCACAGAGAGAACATCCTTGGTCTGGTAGGCCAGCGATTCCAGCACCGCCCTTACAAAATGAGCCTTCGAGGTGCCTCTGGTCAGCCCAAACACCGCACCTCTCACATCGCTGTTCCAATAAGGCGTTCCCAGTCCAACAAAAGCGGGAACTACATATACGCCTTCCGTGCCTTCTACCTGCTCCGCCAGCGCTTCCGATTCAGTAGCAGATTCGATAAGCTCCAGCCCGTCGCGAAGCCATTGGATGGCCGCGCCAGCTACAAACACACTGCCCTCAAGCGCATACTCCAGCTTGCCGCCCACTTCCCATGCAATCGTGGTAAGCAGCCCTTTCTCTGACACAATCGCCTTGGTTCCCGTATTCATCAACATAAAGCAGCCGGTCCCGTACGTATTTTTGGTACAGCCTTCTTCGTAAGCATTTTGACCGAACAACGCCGCTTGCTGGTCGCCCGCAGCGCCAGCCACCGGTATGCTGCGCCCTAACAGCTTCTCCTCCAAATGTCCGTACACCTCCGAAGAAGAACGAACTTCCGGCAGCATCGCTTTAGGAATATTCAGAATGTGCAGCAGCTCATCATCCCAGCTCCGCTCATGGATGTTGAACATCAAGGTGCGGGAAGCGTTCGTCACATCCGTAACATGCACGGCTCCGCCGGTCAGGTTCCAGATCAGCCAAGTATCGATCGTACCAAACAGAAGCTCACCATTCTCTGCCCGCGCCCGCGCGCCCTCCACATGCTCCAGCAGCCAGTTCACCTTCGTGCCGGAAAAATAGGCATCAATGAGCAGACCTGTCTTCTCGTGAAAGACCCGTTCGTAACCCGCTTGCTTCAGTCCGTCACTAATCCCTGCCGTTTGCCGGGATTGCCATATAATTGCTGGATAAATCGGCTGGCCTGTCGCTTTGTCCCACACCACTGTAGTCTCACGTTGGTTCGTAATGCCGATTCCTGCAATTTGTTCGGCGGCAATGCCCGTTTTAGTCAACAGCTCAGCCATCACCTTTTTCGTTGATTCCCATATAAATAGAGCATCCGCCTCCACCCACCCTGCATGCGGGTATTGGAGTGGAAGATCCTCCCTTACCATATCCACAATCGTTCCGCTCCGGTCGACGAGCAGCGCGCGCGTGCTTGTCGTGCCTTGATCAAGAGATAAAATATACGTTTCCAATTAGTCTCCTCCTTGCTATGAAGCCGGCTCTAGTTCCCGGTCTTCCATAGATCCTTCCTTGATGTCGTAATTGCCGAAGCGCCTGCTTCCAAAGCCTGCTTCACATGCTCCGAGGTCCGAATCAGCCCCCCCGCGATAATGGGAATGCCGCTGCGCTGCTTAACCTCGCTTATAATATCGGGGATGACCCCTGGCAGCACTTCAATAAAATCAGGACGGATCTTGTCCAGTACCGAATAGCTTCGCTCCAGCGCATCCGAATCGATCAGAAACAGCCTTTGGATGGCAATCAGTCCATTCTGCTTGGTCCGTCCGATTACGCTTGAACGAGTCGAGATGATTCCGGCAGGCCGAATCGTCTGGCACAGAAATTCTGCTGCATATTCGTCGTTTTTCAGGCCGTCGATGAGATCGGCATGCAGCAGTACCTTTTTGCCATGCTGGCCTACCAAATCCACAATATTTTTTAATTGCCCCAAATGCCCGCCAAGCAGCACCATATAGGAATAAGGAGAAGCTAGCACAGCCTCCACGTCCTTAAGCTTATGCACTGCTGGCAGAACGCTCTGACCGTTCAATAGCGACGCCATGCCGGCCACCTCCGTGAGTTTTGTCGAAGCTTTATCCATTCGAAGGCATCGCACTGCTGGCACGCAATTGCAAACGGGTCGGCAGCACGATTTTTTTCGAAATTTCACGTTTATGTGCCATCCGATCAGCAAGCAGCTCCACCGCAGTCTCGCCCATATGCTCCATATGCACTTTAACCGTCGTCAGCGGCGGCTGTAGAAATTCAGAAATGGCAATATCGTTAAAGCCGACAATCGATACCTCTTGCGGTACGCGGAGATTAGCTTCATGAAGTGCGCGAAGCGCCCCAACCGCCATGGAATCATTTTCGATAAAAAACGCAGTCGGACGATGTGGAGCACTAATCGCCTTCTTCATGAGCATGTAGCCATCCTCCGAATATAAATGATCGCCCGTAAAAACATATTCGGCATGAAACAAGCCCCGTTTGGACAGCCACTCCATAAAGACCAGCTCGCGCTCGTCTCTTACTCGTTTGTCATTTACTTTATTATGCCCACCTATATAACCAATGGCTGCATGGCCAAGCCCTACTAGATAATCAAGCACCTCGAACACAGACTTTCTCAAATCGATCACAACGGAATCAAAACGATTGTCATCCGGCGTCGAATCGACGAAAACAATGTTTTCAAAGCCTTCGGGAAAGCAATCCAAGTCCTCTTTCTCGAAACGGCCAATGGCAATGATGCCATCCAGAGACTCGCAGGGCAATCCTTTGTTCCCTGTATTCCCATGTACAAAAAATTTGACCAACTCAATTTGCCGCTGAAAGCATTCACGTTCAATGCCTAAACGAATCGCCAAATAATAAGGATCGAGCATTTCCTCCTGATCCGAATACCAGTTCACCAGTCCAACCTTGTAACGCTCTTTGACGACAGTTCCGTTGCGCTGGCGAAGCGTTTTGTAGTTAAGCTCCTGAGCAACCTCAAAAATTCGTTTACGAGTTTCATCCGCGACTGAAATGCCCGGATCATAATTCAGCACCCGCGATACGGTTGCAATCGATACCTTGGCTTTCAGCGCAATATCCTTAATGGTGGCCATTGTACCGTTCCCTTCTGAATGCACTTGTCATCAATCTAAAGCTCAAAAGCATACGCTATCATGTAAGCGATTTCCGCAAGATAAGTAAAATTATATATTATTTTTACTAAAAATCAAGCGATTTTTATAACGTTCCTGTCGCATATAAAAAAGGCCACCCAAGGGATCATCTCCCTGCTGAGCAGCCTTCGCCGATTATTATTCATGCTTCAAATGCTGAAGCGTCAGTAAAAAAATTTGCTCTACGTGATCGTCGTCAAGTGAATAATAGACGGTCTTGCCAACCTTTCTACGCTTAACAATTCGCATGTTCCGAAGCAGCCGAAGCTGGTGGGAAACGGCCGATTGGCCCATTCCGAGCACTTGCGTGAGATCGTGAACGCACAGCTCCGATTGAACGAGCGCATGGATCATTTTCACCCGCGTCGGATCACCTAGTGCCTTAAACAAATCAGCTAGTTGGAGAGCGGTAGTCTCCGGAATCAATTTACTGCGTACATTCTCTATATTGACCTCCGAGCCTGCGCAAGAATCATCGCATGCTGCGGCCATTTGATTTTCCATCATTATCCCACCAACCCTATATGTCCTAAAGCCTATTATAACATGTAATTCATAGCGCTGCTCATTGCCGCAATTAAAGGATACAGCTTTGCAGCAGACGCATGACACAGACAGATTCGTTAGCCGGATTCTCAACCCTTGCAGCTCTCCGGCACCCCAAGTAATTTTACGTGTTCGCCTTCCTTGCCTCTTGTCTTTCCATTATAATGATAAAAAAACAGTTGCCGCTCTGGCGGCGCAGCGCGTTTCATTCCGAGAAATATAGAGAAAGGATGGCGAAATGATATACTTTCCTATATTTTAAGAAATTCCATCGCCCGGCATGGCACTTAGACTGGAGGTTCTATACCCACATGCTTACATTGAAAGAAAAGCTTTATCTGCTCCAATTGCTTAAGAAGCAAAATCGGAAGAGACTGTTCAGCTTCGGAAAAAAAGACCCGTCCCACGACCAGCTAGTAGAGAAGCTTGAACAAATGATTCGCAACGAGCAGGTCAACCGTGAACAACTATAATCGACTGCCATAATTCACAATTACGCATCGTCAGTCACAGGAGGAACTATGACAGGAAAGACCCATCTCGCCATTGGAGCTGCCGTAGGGGCAGCGGCCTCTGTATATTACCCCTTTTCCTTAGAAAATGCCGCGTTGTATATAGCGGTTGCCGGTTTCTCCGCGCTGAGCGCCGATCTCGACGGCCCAAGCATGCTAAGCAGCAAGCTTAGCAAAATATCCAAGCTGATCCGCGAATTCACCCTTTGGTCAGGCATTTTGCTCGCCGGCATCATTTGTTATTATTTTTTTACCGATCGATCGCCTTCCCCTTTATATATAGGTGTTGCAGCTGCTGTCTTCCTTCTTGGACTTGTCGCCAAGCAGGGTGTTATCCGAAACGTGCTCGCCAGCACGGTTGGCTGCATCGTCATGTATGCGGGTTATTATTACCAAATGAACTGGCTCATTGGCTTCGGCCTTTTTGCCGCATGGGTACCGTGGCTTAAGCATCGCGGCATGACCCATACGATCTGGGCCGTACCGATTTGGGGAGCCATCGGCTGGGGGCTCGAAAACCAGCTGCAAGTGGAAGGCGTAGCCATCGTTGCCATGCTCGGCTACCTCTCCCATCTTATTGCCGATACCCTCACGCCTAGCGGCGTGAAATGGCTCTATCCATTAACGAAAAAATCATTTAAAATTCGGCTGTAAACCGAATCTAATGAAAACAGGCGCCAGAGCGGCTGGGGAGGTTATCCCCTGTGCTGCCTGCGCCTTTATTTTGATAACTCTACTTTGTCTTATGTGGACATTACCTTGCTAAACCATTTAGGAGAAAGCTTCAGGAGCCGCGCGGTGTCTCGTCGCCTGCTCGAAACCGTACGCGATTTTGATCAGGGTCGGCTCACTGAAGGCGGGACCGATGAATGTGATTCCCTGCGGTCCCTTGGTCGAGTAGCCGCCCGGCGCAATGATTCCATTGTCAGCAAAGCCGCCCGGTACGGTAATAACCGGATACCCTGCTCTCGCTGCAAGATCGTCGCCTTCATCGCAGCCAAAAAACAATAAAGCATCCAAACCATGCTGCTCCAAGGCAAGATCAATGCCTAACCTACCCGCCAGCTCTTGGTTTCTGGCTTTGCTGTCCAAATACTCCTGCTCGGTCAGCGTACCGCTGGTTTCCTCTGCCCAAAGCAGCGTCCCCTGCCCATACTTCAAAGCAACTTCCGCGTGGGCTTCATTATAGGCTATCAGCTCTGCTAGGGAATGGATGGGTACGGATTCATCCAATGCTCCCAAATAGTCATTCACATATTTTTTAAACTCATAGCGCATCACATCCCCGTCCCACTTCGTCTGCTCACACGCAAGCTCCACCGAATCAATGATTGACGCACCAGCATCCTTCAACATGGTTATGGCCGCTTCAATCACCGCAAGCCTATCCGCGTCCAGATGCCCATAATAAAAACGCGGAACGCCAATCCGTGCCTGCTTAATAAATTCAGCATCCAAAAATGGCGTGTAATCCTGATAGGCATACTGCGCGCCTGGCACAGTGACCGGATCATGTTCATCCGCACCCGTTAACGCACCAAGCAGGATAGCCGCATCCGCTACCGAACGCGCCATAGGCCCCGCGGTATCCTGGCTATTCGTAATCGGAATAATGCCGGTACGGCTGACTAGCCCGATCGTTGGTTTAATGCCTACCAAAGAGGTTTGGCAAGCCGGGCCTATAATCGAACCGGAGGTTTCCGTTCCTACAGCGGCAGCCGCCAAATTTGCCGCTGTTGCCGCGGCAGAGCCTGAGCTGGAGCCTCCGATAAACAACTCTCCGGGCCCATAAGGATTAAGCACTTGCCCGCCTCTGGAGCTGTACCCCGCCCACATCGTGCCAGACATAAAGTTAGCCCACTCCGTCATATTTGCTTTGCCAAGCAATACAGCCCCAGCTTTGCGTAACTGAGCCGCTACAAACGAGTCACGGGATGCCACGGAATCCGCTAGCGCCAGGGAGCCCGCACTGGTATGCATTTTATCGTGGGTATCGATATTGTCCTTCAACAAAATAGGAATGCCGTGCATTCGTCCTCTGCTTCCACGCTCCAAACGTTCTATATCCAATGCTTTTGCAATCGCGACTGCATCCGGGTTAATTTCCATGACGGAACGAAGCTCCTTATCATAAGCCCGAATCCGTTCGATATACGTTTTAGTCAACTGTTCAGAGCTTAGTACGCCCGCTTCCATAGCAGACTGCATACTCCTAATATCCGCTTCTATAATCCACTTATCCAAATCGATTGCCATACCGCCGCACGTCTCCCTTGTCCATTGACTCCAAGTGCATGTATCTGCATCATGAAGATGATGATTCTCCATTGAGCATATCCCAATTGATGGAAGATGTCTTCGTAAAAAACAGTTATAACCAATCTTGGCTTGTTCACTTTAGCCACCCATGCCCTATTTCTGACGCAGCTCAAGAGGTGGCACGCCGCCCTTTTCTTCCCGCTGCGTTCGCGCCTAATACGCCCACTATGATGACTGCCGCACCTACAAAATGATAATAAGCCAACTGTTCATTCAAAAAGATAAAGCCGCCGATAATCGAAACGAGCGTAGCTAGATGATTAAACACGCTAACTTTAGACGCCTCCAGCTTCGACAAAGCGTAGTTGCTGAGCAGACTGGATACGAGTGAGGATAATACGCCTAGATACAAAATGGAAATCAAAAATATCGGATGAGCAAAAGGTGTAAAATAATGACCAAGCGTCCCTTCAGCCAGATGACTGCCGACGGCCATCAGGTTAAATACAAGAAAGCCGATTGCCGTCATCACATAAGTCATGGACATAACCTTCATGCGCGAAGCAAGCCTTCTTGCCATTACGCTATAACCTGCTAAGGAGAGCGCGGACAAAAGAATAAGCAGCGTTCCTTTGACATTCGCTAGATCAATTGAGCTTCCTTTCATGACAAATATGAAGATGACGCCGGCAACGGAGAGCAGGGTTGAGAGCCTTTGCAGTTTGGTCGTCCGCTCCTTTAAGAAATAGGCTGCTGCAACCATGGTGAAAATCGGCACTGTCGCATGGATGATGCCTGCTTCCGCGGAACTCGTATATTGCAGTCCATACGCTTGAAAAGCAAAAAACATCGACGGATAAAAGACGGCGAGCGGAAGAACCGTTAGCAAATCTTTTAAGGTTAGCTTTAGTTTGACCCAGCCGAAGAGCACAGGTATCGTTGCCGCAGCAAAGGATATTGTAAAGCGATGAGCAAGACTGTCTAGCGGGCTTGCGACGGTTAAAGCCAATTTACCGAATAAGAAGGAGAGACCTACGATAATGGAATAAATGATGATGGCTGAATAGGCCAAACGTTTGCCTTTTGAATCAATATTAACGGTTTTCATGATGCGCCTCCTGATCATACGATTGTAGCTCTATCGTATCTTCCCGCTCCACATGCTACAATGTTCAAAAAAGTCATCTGTACCGATACAGATAACCGAAGGAGGCTGCCCCATGTATGTCTATTTAAAGCTAATGAACGAACTAGAACAATTAATATCGGTGCAGCCGTATAAGGATGGCCAGAAGCTTCCTTCCATTCGCACGCTTGCCGCGCAGTTTGGCTGCAGCAAGAGCAGCATCATCAAAGCGTTGGACGAGCTTGAGAAACGACACCTCATTTATGCGATGCCAAAAAGCGGCTACTATGTCGTCAAACGCGCGGATGCTGTCGACTTCGCGCCTAACGGTATCCTCGATTTTGCCGCCTCTGCCCCAGATCCTGCTCTGTTTCCTTATTTGGACTTCCAGCATTGCATTAACAAAGCGATCGACACTTACCAGAAGGATTTATTCATTTACGGCACCGTCAAAGGAATGGACTCCCTGATCGATATCGTCTGCAAGCAGCTGGCAGGCTACCAAGTATTTGCGAGCGAACGGAATCTGTTTGTGGTGTCCGGGATCCAGCAGGCGCTGTCACTACTGGCCGCTATGCCTTTCCCGAATGGAAAGGAAAAGATTCTGATTGAGCAGCCAGGCTATCATTTGTTCATTGAATATTTGGAGACGAGGGGGATTCCGGTCATTGGCATCAAACGAACCTCCACTGGCATTGATTTCGATCGACTGGAGCAGCTGTTTCGAACGGAGGATATTAAATTTTACTATTCCATGCCCCGGTTTCATAACCCGCTTGGCAGCTCTTTCACCAAAAAAGACAAACAGCAGCTGGCTAAACTGGCTGACAAATATGATGTATATATCGTTGAAGATGACTATCTGGCGGACTTTGAGCAGGACAGCAAGGCTGATCCTATCTTCGCTTACGATGGCTCGTCCCATGTCATTTATTTAAAAAGCTATTCCAAAATTATTTTCCCCGGTCTGCGGATCGGCATTGCCGTCATACCCGATTTGCTCACCCCATCCTTCCGTTTGTACAAAAAACAAAGCGATATCGACAGCTCCATGCTGTCTCAAGCCGCGCTGGAAATTTATTTGCGAAGCGGCATGTTTGACCGTCACCGCTCCAAAATACGCAGCCGCTACAGCGCCAGAGCCGCATGCTTGGATAACGCGCTTGCAAATGAGGCATTACGCAGCAGAGGTTTAATGGTCTATCAGCGCCCAAAGCAGCCTATTATTCATACGCATGTCACACTTGACCGTACGGTTTCAATGCCACGGCTCATCCAACGGCTCAAGGAAGAAGCCATTCTCATCGAGTCGATAGAACGTGATTATTTGACTGCGTTTCCAAAGGAGAACCTATTGAAGCTAAATGCTACTAATGTCGATGAAACGGAGATCGAGCGGGGAATTGAACGGATTGGCATCATCCTTGCCCAATCCGTCCGCATTTAAAGACTAAAACCTTTCGGATACCACTTTGGCTTGCATAAAGAGCAGCAAATAATCTCGTCCGCCTGCTTTGGAATCCGTACCCGACATATTAAAGCCGCCGAAAGGATGTACGCCCACCAATGCGCCCGTACATTTGCGGTTAAAGTACAGATTGCCTACATGAAATTGCTCTCGGGCCTGCTCTAGTCGGCTGCGGTTCCGCGAGATGACCGCTCCCGTTAAGCCATATTCGGTATTGTTGGCGATATCAAGCGCCGCATCGAAGTTGTCGGCTTTGATAAAGGCCAATACGGGACCGAATATTTCCTCCTGTGCGATACGCGCATTGGGAGCTACATCCTTAATGATCGTTGGTTCAATGAAATAACCGCTGCTGTCCCCGATTTTCCCGCCATGCACAATAACACCTTCGCTTCGGCCCACCTCAATATATTTTAATATGCTCAGATACGCCCTCTCGTCAATAACCGGACCTATATGATTACCCTGCTCACTGGCCTTGCCCAGCTTTAACAGCTTCGTACGTGCCACTACCTTCTCGATAACCTCATCATAAACAAGCTCATGTACGACTGCCCTTGAGCATGCTGAGCATTTCTGCCCTGAATAGCCGAAGGCGGAAGCCGTTATCGCATCGGCGGCCAGCTCCAGATCCGCATCCGCATCTACAATGATCGTATCCTTGCCGCCCATCTCGGCAACGACGCGCTTTATCCATTTTTGGTCCTGCTGGGTCTGTGAGGCCTTCTCATTAATCCGAAGCCCGATCTCTCTGGAGCCCGTAAAACAAACAAAACGGGTCAATGGATGCTCGACCAGAAAATCGCCTACTTCACTGCCTGCTCCGGGGAGAAAATTAACCACGCCGTCAGGCAGACCTGCATCCTCCAACAGCGCGACAAACTTGGCTGCAATGACTGCCGTCGCACTCGCAGGCTTCACAACGACCGTATTGCCCGCAACGACTGCTGCCATGGTCATCCCTGCGAGTATTGCTAGCGGAAAATTCCATGGCGGTATAATAATACCGACCCCAAGCGGAGTGTACACAAGCTCATTATCCTCGCCAGCCAGCGCAACGAGGGGCTGACGCTCTGACAGCCGCTCCATCTCGCGGCCGTAATATTCAAGAAAATCAATCGCCTCCGCGGTATCGGCATCGGCTTCGGACCAGCTTTTGCCCGCTTCGTAAACGAGCCAGGCGGAGAACTCATGCTTGCGCCGCCGCAGCAAAGCTGACGCCTTATACAGCACCCTCGCTCTTGCCAGAGGCGCTGTTTTCTTCCACTCCTCAAAGGCAGCCGCTCCCGCCAAAATCGCCTTATGAGCAAGCCCGGTATCCGCTTGCGATACGATGCCGACCAACTGCTTCACATCGGATGGATTGATTGATTTGCGTTTTTGTATCGTCTCTACCCAATCTGGGCCGATCTTCAGCATGTATTCCTGTCCAAGCTCCGATTCTACCTTACGCAGCGCCTCCTGAAACGCAACGATATGGTCCGTAATTGAGAAATCGGTAAAAGCCTCATTCTGAAATGGCTCCCGCATGGGCGTACTCCTCCTGTCCATTCGAATCACTTCAAGCGGCTGCCGCAGCCATCGTTACAAAATCTGATCGCCAAGCAGCGTGCCGATGAGCTCTACCGCAAGCTTAGCTGTCTGATCATGATGATCGAGGCTCGGATTAACCTCAACCCATTCTGCCGACGTAACAAGCCCCGACTGGTATAGAAGCTCAAGCGCAAGATGCGCTTCACGGTAGCTTAAGCCACCTTTGACCGGCGTTCCTGTACCTGGTGCTTCGATCGGATCGATGCTGTCAATATCGAAGCTGACATGTACGCCATCCGTTGTTTGCGCCAACCGCTGAATTACCTTTTCCATCACCTTAGCGATACCCAGGCGGTCGATATCATGCATCGTATAGCAAGTAATGCCGAGCTTGCGGATAAACTCCTTTTCGCCTGTATCCAGCGACCTTGCTCCTATGATGACTACATGTTCCGGTTTTATTTTGGGTAAGATGCCTCTCAAGCCCGTCAGCAGCGGAATGCCTCTTCCGAGACTTATGCCCAGTGACATGCCATGAATATTGCCAGAGGGACTCGTATCCTCCGTATTCAAATCCGAATGCGCATCGAACCATAGAACCCCAAGATTCTCATAATGTCCAGCCAGTCCCGCGACCGTTCCGATCGAAATGCTATGGTCACCGCCAAGCACGAGAGGGAAATCGCCCGACGCTACAATATCCGAGATGCGCTCCGCAAGCTGACTGGCAACCTCATGCACATCGGACAAATGCTTGGCATTGCCTGCATGAATCGGCAAGGGAGCCGCGGGCAAGGACACCGCCTCCGCCAAACGGCAGACAACTTTCAACTCAGTCAGTTTTTCTAAAAGGCCTGCGGCATTCAAAATATGAGCCGGACCGAGCTCCGTTCCTGCAATGCCTGCCCCTTTCCCGAAGGGGACGGCCACAATCGCTACCTGTTGCTGCTTGCTCATCGCTGTCACTCCCCTGCCATGGCGTTAGTCGCGAAGACAGCTGCTATTCGTTCATAAGCCCAATCTATCTCACTCTCTGTAATGACTAGCGGAGGAGCCAGCCGAATGACATAATCATGGGTTTCTTTGCAGAGCAGTCCCTGCTGCATCAATTGCTCACAATAAGCTCTTGCTGGTACCGTTAGCTCAAGCGCAATGAACAAGCCGCGTCCCCGAATTTCTAAAATATCCGGATGCGCGAGCCCGGCCAGCTTCTCCATCATGTAGCTGCCCAGCCGAAGCGAGCGTGCAGCAAGCTGCTCCTCCTCGACAACCTCAATCGCAGCGATGGCAACCGCACAACTGAGCGGATTTCCACCGAAGGTTGAACCATGAGAGCCTGGTTCAAAGACGTCCATGACCGTTCCGTCAGCAGCGATCGCCGACACCGGCAGAACTCCGCCACCGAGCGCCTTGCCCATAATATAAATGTCAGGGGTAACCCCTTCCCAATCGCAAGCGAACCTACGGCCCGTGCGGCCGAAGCCGGTTTGAATCTCATCCGCAACGAGAAGCACCTTCTCTTCTTTGCATAGCTGTGCCGCAGCAGCAAGAAAGCCATCCGCTGGAATCCGAATACCTGACTCACCTTGGATCGGCTCGAGTAGGACAGCTGCGGTATTCGGCTGAATTGCTGCTTTTAATGCAGATAAATCCCCATAAGGTATCATGCGAAAGCCAGGCGTGAACGGGCCAAAGCCTTGACGGTACGCCTCTGTTGAGGAGAAAGAGGTAAGCGTCACCGTCCGCCCGTGAAAATTGCCTTCAAAAACGATAATTTCCGCTTGATCCTCTGAGATGCCTTTAATTCGGTAAGCCCAACGCCTTACCGCTTTAATAGCCGTCTCGACCGCTTCCGCTCCTGTGTTCATAGGTAGAATCCGCTCTTTGCCCGTGTATTTGGCCAGCTTCTCACAGAACGAGCCTAGCAGTTCGTTATGAAAAGCTCGCGAAGTGAGCGTAACCTTGCCTGCCTGCTCAATCAATGCCTCCATAATGCGCGGATGACGATGCCCTTGGTTCAAAGCCGAATAAGCGCTAAGCATATCCATGTAGCGCCTGCCCTCCGAATCCTGCACCCAAACGCCCCCTGCGCGGTTAATGACAATCGGCAGGGGATGATAATTATGGGCGCCATACTGCTCCGTCTGCTCAATATCCTTGTGTGCCCTGTTCATCTCCTGCTCCTCTCTGCATAGTTTTGCAAAAAATAGCTGTTTTTGAATGTTATGCGGCACGCTGCCGACTCATAACAAAAGGGTCGCTTATCGCATCCATTATCGTAAGTTAAATAAGTTGAACTAACCATTTGGGTTTTGGTCGCTGCGCGAGCAGATCATGATATAGAAGCTTTAAAGCAGCCTGCAAAAAAAAGCAGCGGCCACCATATCCATGGCACCGCTGCTAACGATAATTGCTATTATTTCCTTTTACTTCGTCCTAGACGGAGCTATTCAAAGCTGACTTCCAAAAAACGTTTCCAGCCTTGCTCCATATTCTCAGCTGCCCATTTCAGATGATTAAGATCGTCATACTGGCGGAAAGGACATTCAATCAGCAGGATAAGATCAAGATACAAATCATAGAGCGCTCTTCTCCCCCGCTGCTGCGGCGTCAGCTCACCCATCCCATACCCTTCCAGAAAGGAAGGAGAGCCATTGAAGTGGCTAAAATAATGCTCCATCAGCGGGTCGCCCCATAGCGCGCGCTCAAAATCAATGATTCCCTCCACCGCTCCATCCTTGATGAACACATTGCCATCCCATAAATCCCAGTGCAGCAGTCTCGGGTCTGTAACCTCATCCAATACGTCTAACCGAAGCGCGACCTCAGATCTGATCGCATCGTATGCTGCCGGGAGACGAACGCCTTCGCTCTCGCCGTCAGCAAGAATGCCGAGCAGCAAGCGATGAAAGCTCTCTCTCCATGAAGCGCTAGCTTCTTCATCAGCCGCATAAAGGCCAAAACGCTCTCCCCGAATTTGATTCAGATGACGGTTATAAACGCCAAGCTGGTAATCGATCTGATTGCGCTCCTGCTCGGTCAAGCTGCCCTTTACTTTATTATAAGGCTCACCATCCAGCTTCTCCATGATAAAATACTCACAGTTCACAAGAGATTCCGAAACATCATGGGCATATACAGATGGAACCGGCACAGTGCCTGCCTGTTTCACAAGCTTCAGCACCTCGACCTCCGCCTTCATCAGTCCCTGCTCATAGCTCATCAGCTTCGTTCCCGCAGGCGGAGCCGCCTTAATGATGACCGAGCGGCCATCCTCAAGCTCAACCAGATAGGCCGCATTGGCCCATCCATCCGTCAGCTCAGTAGCCGCCGTTGTCACTTGATTGAAGGCTTGCCCCGCAATCGCATTTAATTCGTCCCCAGTCAGCTTGCGTTTAATTACACTCTCCATCAGAGGTCAACTTCCTTCCATGGTTATTGAGGCGTATCCTGATTATTCCCCTCGTAACCGCCGGCCTTTGCCGCTTCCCTGCGGCGTTTAAACCAAGACCAAATAGCAGCAGGAATTGCAAGGAGAACGAACCAGAATTTTTTGAGAAGCAAAGCTCCCGCTACAAGCAACCCTGCTTTCTTAGCAGCAAGCAAGCCCGCTCCTCCTAATATCAGACCCGTCAAGCCATACTCGGACACTTTATCCGTTTCTTTATTAAAATCAGTGTAAAGCTGCCCGCCCTTAACGGTAAAGTTAGGCAAAATAAGTGTATTAAGCGTTTGAACATCTTGATCCAACCGTTCCGGATCCGTTACTAATAGCGTAGAGATATAACCTTGGCGAGTCAAGGTTCTCACGTTGTAATTAATGATAGGATAGCCTTCGCTGTCTTTGGCTTCGAGAGCCCAAACGAGCGTACGATCCGCTTCATTGTAATAAGGCTCTGTATGCCATCCCGTCACATACAAGCGGTCTTCTTCCGCAAGCTCCTTATTGGACTCTTCGGTTCCTTCCTTATAGCTTTTGAGCAGCTTGTCCCCGTCAATTTTGTCCTTTTCCTTGTCGGAGATATGACCCACTTCTTCATATTCGAACAGAACAAACCAGTTTTGGCTATCATCTGCCGGGAATACACTCCCGAGCTCCGTTCCATACCAATGATTGCCTATGTATTCCTGAATCGTTTTTGTATCCGCCTTGTTTAAATAAAGCAGCGATTGATCCAGCTTAAGCATGGCCATGTCTTCCACCTGCACCGCTTTGCCGCCTTCAACCCAATTTACCTCCGGCGAAGCTTCGGTAGCATACGCCGTTGTTGTCAGCAGCAGCACAGCCGCCAGCAAACCCACCATCATTTTGAACATCTTCATCATAATCCTCCTGCTATCTTTTAAATTTCCCTGATTCTTATCATTTCTTGTCGAAAATGACAAATTTTCAAGTCATATGTGAGTATATTAGCATAATTCCGAAAAAATAGAAGGGGTTTTATGGAAAAAAATGCAGAAAAAAATAGGACACAATCATTTGTGCCCTACTTCGTCTTATGGCTATTCGGTCTGGCTATAATGCTCCGAACAAAATTCGAGTACCATCTTTTCTTCATCTTCCTCAAGCTCAAAGTCAAGATAAGTGTTTGTGGTCATCGTTAGAAACTCGTATTTGGCAATGCGCGGCCCACTCTCCTCGATGACATAAATGACCCGCAGGGAAATGCCCTCCTCGTGATCAAGCTCATCATCCTCGGGGATCTCCAGGTCAAGCACCATCTCATATCGCTTGCCGGATAAGATGCCAAATGGATCTTTAACCAGTTCACTGCTGAACTCCTTGATTGCAAACATGCCGTCCGCTCCTTCTTCGTTGTGCGATTATCCAGCTCTAGTATAACATCATAACAAAAAAACAGCCCGAAACTTGCAAGCAAGCTTCAGACTGCTTCTGCCAAACGGTCAAGCGGCTTTTCTTACAGACTGCTAAGTGTTTCTGTAAGCACAGGAACGATTTGCGATTTGCGGGAAACAACGCCCTTCAATACCGCTTTATTGTCGGACAAAGTCACGTTGTAAGCTTTCTCTACCGCATGAGCTTGAGCGCCGAGTGCAAGAGCTACGGAATCATTGTTCAAAATATCCGTAACAACAAGCACGAACAGGTCAAGGCCTTTCGTTGCGATAATATCCGTAAGAGCTGCTTCAAGCTCAGCCTGACGGGAAAGCACATCGTTTGTATCCACCGCGTTCACCTGTGCAATTTCAACTTTATAGCTGCCCATCGCAAATTCTTTCGCATCAAGGGAGATCAATTGAGCAATGGTTTTGTCGCTTAGGTCTGCGCCTGCTTTAAGCATGTCAAGACCATAGCTTTCCGCATTTACGCCAGCAATTTCAGCAAGCTCGCGAGCTGCTGCAACGTCTTGTTCTGTGCAGGTTGGCGATTTGAACAGCAAGGAATCCGAAATGATAGCGGACAGCATCAGACCAGCAATTTCCTTACGGATTTCTACGCCGTTCTCTTTATACAATTTATTCAAAATCGTCGCTGTGCAGCCTACTGGCTCAGCGCGGAAGTATACCGGGTGGCTTGTCTCAAAATTAGCAATACGGTGGTGGTCGATAACCTCGAGAACACGTACTCTATCGATATCGTTTGCGCTTTGTTGACGTTCGTTATGGTCTACCAAAATAACCGTATCTGTCTCGTCTGCAACATTCTCAATCAAACGGGGCGCAGCAATACCGAAATAATCAAGCGCATATTGCGTTTCACCGTTTACGTCCCCAAGGCGAATCGCCTCAACGTCAGCACCAAGCTTTGTTTTCAGCTCAGCGTATGCAATCGCTGATGTAATTGTGTCGGTATCCGGGTTTTTGTGCCCGAAAATAAGCGTTTTAGTCATTTTGGAGTACTCCTTAAAGGTTATTTGTTAGAAAGGCTTGAACTTGGCTCAGCAGCCTAGGTCCCTTGGTTGATTATACACCAAGCAAACAGGGCTGTCGCCGTCCTGTAACGGCTATCGTACGAATCGAAGGAATGAACTGCACCAGCTCGTGTACGATGCCTACTGCCGTCTTTTCTAATTAAAACCATTATAAATTTAAGCTTTCTTTATTCCTATACCTTTACACTGAATTCAATCATGAAATTCGTGAATAATCATTTTCGATTACACAATAAAACGCTTGTTCAATGAAGTAAGCTCGTTGGACATGGTGCGGATTTGCTCCGCGGAGCCGCTCACCTCGTCCATCGCTGCAATCTGGGCGCCTGAGTTGGATACGATCCCTTCAAAATGCTGCGCCGCCTGGCGCGAAATTCGCTCCATCTCCTCGACCGAGGCTGCGACCTCCTCCGATTCGGAAGATACCTCTTCCGATGCTGCTGATACCTCCTGCAATTGCACGTTCACCTGCTCCAGTCCCGATACAATCACTTGAAACGAAGCCCCTGCATCCTTCACAAGATGAAGTCCTGATTCCACCTTCGTCGCGCTTAGCTCCATGTTCGAAGACAGCTGCGCTGTTTGCTCCAAGATCGCGGCAATTAACTCGCCAATCTGCTTGGCAGAATCTTGCGACTGTGTAGCGAGCTTACGCACTTCATCGGCCACAACCGCAAAGCCCTTGCCATGCTCGCCCGCATGGGAGGCTTCGATGGCAGCATTTAACGCAAGCAAATTCGTCTGCTTCGCAATGCCAGCCATGACGTTCGTAATCGCGCCGATTTCACCTGAACGGCCCTCGAGTCTTCTTGTTGCTGCCAGCATGTGCTCCGCTGTCTCGTGAATCGCCTGCATCTCCGTCATCGCATGGACAATCAGGCCGTTGCCCCGCTCGCTTTCCTCCATCGTCTCCTGCGCGACATGAGACACGATTGTAGCCGATTCCGTGATGCGAAGCATGCTATGCGTCATGCCTTCCACTGCCTTCGTCATGTCGGCTGCCCTTATGACCTGTATATTAGCCCCTCCGGACGCATCCTGAATGCTTGCCGCAATCCTGCGACTCGCTTCTGTTGTGGTACGGGCATGATTCGAAACGCCCTCCGAGGTATGGAGCAGCCGCTCGGAATTATCCCGCATGCTGCGGATAACTGATCGCGTGTTTGAGACCAATTGGTCAAACGTATTGGCCAAATGGCCGATCTCGTCCTTTCGGCCGGCTTGGATTGCGACCGTCATATCCCCTTCCCGCACCCTAGCTACTTGCGTGGTCAGCTTGTTTAATGGCCGTGTCAAGTAGCTCGCCATCAAATAAACCAGAATAATCCCCGCCGCAATAATGCCAAGAGTTACATAAAGCGTGGCCTTTTGATTGTCCTTCATAAGCTTAAACACACCGGATGCATCAAAATCTGCACCAACAACGCCAATCAGCTCGCCATCTTTGCTTTTGAGCGGAACATAGGCGGTAATCGTTGCACCGTATTCCGGATCATCCGACAAATCCCCTACTTGCGGAGTGCCTTCGGCAAAAGCTTGAATCATGCGTGGATAGTCATTTTCCTCTGGGTCTCCAAGCGCCGAAAAACCCTCAGTCTCTGTATCCAGAGGTGCTCCATCGACGACATAATAATAAACGGCTTGCCCGCCTTCCTCTTTCTTTGCCAGCGTATATAAATATTTCAAACCATTCATTTCGCGAAGCTCGTTTAGCTGGGTGCGCAGGCTTGTATAATACTCGTTCTCCCCTGCTTCGACGCTAATCTCGGCATACGCCTCAAGATCAATTAGTTTGGCTGCATTTTCCGCCACAAGCTGTGCCTGTGCTCCCAATGAGTCCTCCACCAAGCCCGTGGAAGAACGATAAATGGTAAATCCAAGCACAGCGCCCGCAAGTAAAATAAGACTTGAGAAAAACAAAACCATCCTCGTCAATAAGCGATTCAACCTTATCCCCCCTTCCCATGTCACAAAACATTACTTAGCACCATTTTACAAGATTCGACAGCTTTAATCTATCCTTTCATCGGTTTTGTAGCGTTGGTTGGACTCAGGCGGAATGATATCCTTCGTTGCAAAAAAAGAGAGGCTTCCTCTCGCATATCCTGTGATATAATACTATAAATTGGAACACAGCTTGATTCAAGGCCTTGCCTCCTTGCCACCAAACTCAAAACACTTGCTGCATATGGCAGCTTCATAACAAAGGAGAGATCGCATATCCGTCCGTTCATTCGCATTTTTTTGGTCTATCTATTTATTTTTATTATCTCTGCCATTCTAGCTTCCCTGAATGTAACGCTCCCTTATATTTTCGGCAACGGTTTTCTAATTGCCGTGCTTTTTCTTGGTGTTCCTTACTGTTATATGTTGTTTCGAGAGACGAATATGGACCGTCTTGAAAAGTTTTTAATCAGACAGCGAAGAAAGCCTGCCTTGTACTTATTTTATGTGAGTGCGAACAGGCAAGATGAGGAGTTTGAGCGCGTGATCGATCAGTTGCTGAGGAAATACAAGCAGCCAGCAAGACAAGCCCTGTATAAGGTGGTCCATGGTGTATATCACAAGAATATTTCTACATTAAAAAATGAAATCCCCCATATCCGGCCGATTCAGTACCGTCAATATTACGAAGCATATGTTCAAATTGAGGAGGGCAAGCTTGAACAGGCACGGGCCTCAGCGGCTCAAATGGCCAAGCCATGGATGAGATATGCCCTACTCTGTGAGATTGAGCTAAAGTCGGGCAACCGAAGCGAAGCCATTGCACTCGCCAGAGAAACGCTGCGACACTGCAAAGGATTGCAAAGATACCTTGTGCACAAAGGCTATGAGCTTGAGCTGCCTGAGGCTGTAGCGTAAGTTTAGGAAACGCCAGCATGTAAAACAAATCGTGAGTTTGTGGTGAAAGTTTAAGTATGCCAGCCCTAGAGACAATCGCAATTCAGTTGCGAGCGTTAGGATGGGGGGAGGCACACCTCAATGCTCAGTCATCTTCTATAGCAAGTTAATTTATAATTGTGAAGTTCCGGATACGCGGAGAATAACCTTTAAGTAAAGCAAACTGTTGACTTATGGTTGCTGTGATTGCTAGTTTGCTGTGTAGATACGATAGCTAATTAACTGTATTGACTATTATGCGGGGTTTACTGTGTGACTTGGATGCTAGTTTGCTGTGTGCCATGATAGTTAGTTGGCCGTGTTGGCTATAATGCTGTTTACCATGATGGTTAGTTGGCCGTGTTGGCTATAATGCTGTCTACCATGATGGTTAGTTGGCCGTGTTGGCTATAATGCTGTGTGCAATGATGGTTAAGTTGGCCGTGTTGGCTATAATGCTGGGTGCAATGATGGTTAAGTTGGCCGTGTTGGCTATAATACTGCGTGTTATGTATGATGGCTATCCTGTACGCCTGCATTAACTTTATACTTTTAGACTCTTCTTTGGATGCTATCCTGTATATCTGCACTAAAAAGGGCTGATTCCACGCCCTAGTGAACGATTATCAGAGCCTATATTGTAAAACTACAACATAAATCTAGCCCGACGGAGCAAAGCAGCCGCTATCCTGCAAAAGTGCAAGATAACGGCTGTTCCGTGTTAATTATCAAACATTTTGACATGTACTGCATATGTCCCTTTTCTACAGTCCGTATGCTTAACTTCAACACAGCTTTTTCTGCAGTTAATGCTATGTTAGCTGTATTGGCTATAGTGTTATGTTTGCTGGGTTTGCTGGGTTTGCTGGGTTTGTTGTCTGGCTTGGATGCTGTGTGCCATAATAGTTAGTTGGCCGTGTTGGCTATAATACTGCGTGTTATGTATGATGGCTATCCTGTACGCCTGCATTAACTTTATACATAGAGACCCTTCTGCGGCTTCTATCCTGTATATTTGCACTAAAAAGGCCTGCTTCGACACCTTAGTGAGCGTTTATCAGAGCCTATATTGTAAAACTACAACATAGATCCCGCCTGACGGAGCAAAACAGCCGCTATCCTACAAAAGTGCAGGATAGCGGCTGTTGCATGTCAATTATCTAATCATTTTGACCTGTACTGCATAAGTCCCCTTCCACACTCCGTATGCTTAGCTTCAACAAAGCTTCTCCCGCAATTTTACAAGAAACAGTCTTTGTGCATACGTCTTCTCTATTTCTTCTTCAAGATGCGGCTATCACTACACCATTACTTCCCTAGGGTTTCGTCAAGTTATGGCCAGCACTACACCATTACTTCCCTAGGGTTTCGTCAAGTTGTGGCCAGCACTGCGCCATTTCTTACCTAGGGTTTCTTCAAGTTGTGGACAGCACTGTGCCATTTCTTCTAAATAACCTCTTCATATCAAGGCAACTGCCTCGCTATACTTCGCCATCACTTCTCCATTTGCCCACTCTATTTCTTCCTCAGACTATCTTCAGCAATGCTAGCTTTCGACAACCCTATTTCTTCCTTGCACCTCTGATCCTCTACAGCGCAAATTGTGGCAAATAACGCTGATGTGCCGCAAGCAATTGGTCAAGCACCTGCTTCGCTGCCGCCACCGAGCCTATGAGCGGGTGTATGCAAAGCGCCTGCAGAGCTTTGTCATAGTCGCCGTGAACAGCTGCTTCGACCGTTAGCTCCTCGTAGGCCTTCACGACCTGCAGCAGTCCGCGAATTTGTGGTCCCGGCTGCTCGGATAACGCGATTGGATGCGCTCCTTCAGCATCGATAATCGCATTGACCTCTACACTGGCATCATCCGGCAGGCAGGCAATAATGCCATTATTGCGCACATTAACCGTCTGGACATCGCCTTTATTGTTATAGATTGCCGTCATCAGATTAACCGCTACCTCGGAATAGAAAGCTCCGCCCCGCTGCTCCAATTGGGGAGGCTTAATCGCAAGCTGAGGGTCTTGGTACAGCTTGAACAGCTCGTCTTCCAGCCGCATGACCGTTTCCGCTCTCGTTCCACCGGACTGTATCGCCGCAAACTGCTCTTCCAGCATCTCATCGCGCAAATAATAGTAACGATGATAGGCGCATGGCAAGGCCCCTAGCGATTGCAAAAACTGCGGATCCCAGTCCAGATCGGGTATATTTTTCATGGTCATTCCACCCGCGCCTGCCATCTCACGCAGAAATTGCTCCGTAATATCTCTGCCCCGCACGATAATGCGGGTGGTCCAGTTCAAATGATTGATGCCCACCCATTCCAACTGGACTTCGGACACGGGAACCTCACACAGCTCCGCAATCTGATTGCGGAGTCCAATGGGCAAATTGCACAAGCCAATCGTCTTTACGCCTCCGTATTTCAGCACCGCTTCCGTAACGATTCCTGCTGGATTGGTAAAGTTAATCAGAAAGGCATCCGGCGCAAGCTCACGGATGTCGCGGCAAATATCAAGAATGACCGGAATGGTGCGCAGCGCTTTAGCAAAACCTCCCGCGCC
Source organism: Paenibacillus luteus (assembly GCF_006542765.1). GTDB lineage: Bacteria > Bacillota > Bacilli > Paenibacillales > Paenibacillaceae > Pristimantibacillus > Pristimantibacillus luteus. The sequence goes on along the minus strand of NZ_SKCD01000023.1, from coordinate 33,212 downwards.
GGTCGTCTCTTGCCCAATCATTCCGAGCTCGGCAGGAATGCGCTCATCGAGTGAGCGCGCCGCCAATTGCCCTACGCGGATTTGTGTGCTAATGAAATCAGCATCCTTAATCGCTTCACGCCGGTCGAGAGTCACGCGAATATCGACCGCAAGCCCCGCCTTCTCGAACATCCGTTTCGCAAGCTCGCCGATAATACGCAATTTCTCGGCGCCTGCCTCCACATCAACAAGATAAAGCTGTTTAATCGGAAATTGATCATAGTTTTTAATAAACCCTTCCATAAGCTCCGGCGTATACGAAGAGCCTCCGCCAATAACCGCGACCTTCAAATCTTTATGTTTCATTCTTGATAGCCTCCATATTGTACAAAAATAGGTTCGAGCGCTTCCGTCTCATAAATACCCGCTCGCTCCAGTGCAAGCAGTACCGCGCCATACACAGGCGCCATTTCTGGAATGACAAGCTGGTCATCGTTGTTCTCCGACCGCAGCATCGCCTGCAGCTCGTTCATCAAGTGGGAGCTGCGCCCCTTTTGCAGCACGCTGCCAATCAGCACGATCGGAATAGGCCTAGCTTGGTGCCCGCCCAACTTGCGGATAACGGCGCTTGCTGCCAGTCCAAGCTCTCTTCCCGTATCTTTCAATAGCCTGATAGCGAGCGTATCCCCCTTAGCGGCCGCTTCATGCAATACGATCGTAAGTGCTTCCGGTACGGAGGAAATATCCTCGTCGAGCAGCCGCTCAATGGTAGTACCCAGATGGTCATCGCCAAAGTAGGCAGCTACGTGATCAGTCAGCTTGCTAGCCGCTTCCCGGCCTTCCCATGAGCGAACGGCAGCCTGAAAAGTCAGCGCGGCCAAATATTCCCCGCCTGCCCGGTCACCGAACAGTTCGCCAAAGCCACCTACCTGGACGATCTCCCCCTCGCTGTTTCGACCGGCCGCATTCGTCCCGCTGCCGCAAACGAGTACGACACCGGTATGGCTCCTGCTGCCCGTCCGCAAGCCGATCATCGTATCGCAGACAACATCCCAGCTTTTGAACGGGATCGTGGCCAGTGCAGGCAATAAAAGAGAAAAGTCGATAGCCCGATCGGCTCCAGCAAGTCCGTATTGTACAAAATCAATCTGCTCTATGCGGAGTTCCGCCTTTTCCAGCGCTAGGTCAATCGCCTGTTTGATATGGCCTAAGGCCGCATCTATGCCAATCCGCTGATGATTGCCGCAGCCTGCAACCCCGGCTCCCAGCTTGATGCCTTGATCATTTACGATGACGGCATACGTTTTGCTGCCGCCGCCGTCAACCCCCATTACGATAGCCATAACAATCTCCTCTTTCCTCATAGCCGCAAGCGCGTTCGGCAGCAGTCCTGCTGTGTGGCAGAAGCAGCCGGTTCAAGGTAATAAGAAAGCCTGGACGGCTAATCAGTCATGACGACCGACAGCGCCCAGGCCAGGTTACCGAAACCCTTATTCGCCTTCGATCATTCCGTAATAACGGCCCATCCAGTAAGGAAGCGTAAAGGCCGTTGAATTGCTCATATATCCATCGTTGTAATTCACGCCACCATATACGCCGTTGCTAACATTCTCATCCGCAACGAACGGATTTTTGTTGTATTTGTATATTTTGTTCTCATCCGGCGGAAGCACGCGGTTAAGCAGCAGTTCCTCTTCATCCCTTGCGCTGTAATCATCTAGATGCAGCACATCTTTGCGGGTTGAATTCATAACAGGCAGCTCAATGCGAATTTGCGGCGAGCGGTACATCATCCATACCGCCGATTCCAGGTCGACATCCGTGTTATCTTGATTAGAGAATTGATAGACGAAGGTGTACAGCGGATTGAGCTCGCGGCTCATATTTACCCACCATTGGTCCAAAATTTCCCGTAAATCCTTCACCCGGCTGGAGCCTGGGTCCTCTTCCAGCTCCAATTCGATCAATGGCATGAACGAAATCGTAAACAAATGCTCATCGGAGTAGTTGACCGACAACGTCACGTCCTGACGGGCAACGATGTCTTCGATCCTTGCCGGATCAGAGCTGTAATCGTCAAACTCCATATAATCGCGAGGAACGATATCCAGCCTCCGCTGCAAATGCTCTTTGGCGAAGCGGATATAGCCTTTGCCGTTTTCCGTGCCGTCGTAGCTGTAGTCCCAAAGATCATTGTAGGCTTGCTCATACTGCGCATAGTGCTCGCTGTAATCCGCTTTGCCCTTCGTTAAATACATCGTCGTTTTCAAAAAGCTCATAATTTCAATCGCGTTCAGCGGCCCGTCTTCATAGCCATAAGCAAACTCCCCCGGATTTTCCGGATCGTCTTTTAGAAAATAGGAAGCAAACCACTTGGACCACGTCGTGGAATTGCCATGCGCATCGATAATTCTAAAATCATTCGTAAGAATATGGTTCATCATTCGGTCTGCGAATTGGACCGTAAGCTCTTTCAAGTGAGCATCCTCATCAGAAGCCCCATCGAATAAATAGCGGTCTGCATAATAGAAGAGACTGAAATGAGCCAGCACTTCATCTGCTGATGTATCGGCTTTATAAATGATGTCCGTATCCGAAATGCCCATGTCGCGGTACAACGCCGCCAGCATCGGATCAAGATCCTCATTGATATCGGACTTCAAGCGCCAGGCGACGCCGGGCTCCAAATAACCGACATTGCGCGGCCCAGACACCTTCGTATCGAATACGACAGGATAAATCCAATTCGGACCGTAGTAATTTTTCGTGCCCCAATCCACATCATATGTTCTTCCGGTCATCGCCTCGTATGCCTGCTTCGCTTCAAGGATTAAGTCCGGATCGGTAATACGGAAGTTTTCAGCACCTTTATCGCCAACAGCCTCGCGTGATTTCACCGCAAGCGCGTAACCGCCTGCTCCGGCTTCCTTCACTTCGAACCATAAGCCGCTGCGCTGCTCCTGACCCTTCACGATGTAGGAACGCGTCGGGAACCCGTCCGCGCGGCCCGAAATTTGATTCAGCAGCAGCACCGCCTTCGTTGCTCGTGTTGCCGCAGCTTTAGCCTCCACGCGCTCTTGCTCGTTTCCTTCGCGCAATGCTGTCTGGTAACGGAAAATCTCGCCAATGGCATATGCCGCTGTCCATAAGCCGTCATTATCATTCGTTCTCGGCTTGCCTACATATTGTCCATTTACAATTGAATAATATTGATCTGGAATCATTCCGTTACGGTCATTGACCGTCTTCATGATGTCTTCCTGAATATCCGCTTTTTCCTTCAATGTCTTATTTTCCATAGCCAAATGGACAACGCCCTTGGCATTCTGGATCCAGACGCCATTGCTGCCGTCACTGTAAAGCCCGGTTACAACGTCATCGCCATTGTAAAGGTAGCGAGGGCCTGATAAATATTGCACGTAATCACGCGTATCCGTTTCGCTGAAATTCATGCGCGTAACTCCGCTTTTCGTTCCAATCCAAAGGGTTTCGCCATCCTGCACAAATGCGGTTAATTGCTCCTCACCGATCACTTTAAGCACCTGCAAATCGCTAGGTATCACCAAGGATGCTGCAAATCCGGCTAGGATTTTATCTTTGTGAGCTAGCGCCGAGAATTCCGAAGCGCTGTAATACTTCATGTCTTTCTGAGCCCGCTCCTCTAACGCGACGGGAGCAAATTTAGCGCTTGGCAAGGCTGCCGTGGCAGCAAAAGCACTGAGCGGAATCGAAGCGAATACACTGGCGCCAATAACGGCCGATACCATTGACTTAGTCCATCTTTTCATCGTGAGCCCTCCTCGTTATTTTATGGACGATTTATATTTGATTTGAGATACGGAATCATTGGTCAGTACCCATATGACATCGCCTTCCACAAGCAGCGCTTGAATTTCGCCCTTGAAATGCTCATCCTGATGGAAAACCTCGGCTTTGCCTGCATCCTGCTCATAGATGTTGAACCTAGTCAGCTCATTGGCCGAAGCTACCCATACCTTACCATCCGTATCCAATACGGAAGCGACGATATGGTCATCGCTGACTGGAAAAATCGATGGCTGCAAGGTCATCGTGTAATCAAGCGTTTTTTCGCCGATCAGCACGAGATGATAGTCTCTAAGCTTCACAGGCACTTTTTGATCAGTAAAGCTAAAGTATTTCACGCTACCTACAGGATCCGGTGTTGGCGTTGGAACTGGAGTGGCCGTCGGTTCAGTTGTTGGTGTTGGCTCCGTTGTTGCCGTTGGAACTGGTGTTGCTGTCGGAGTTGGCGTTGGCGTAACTCCAGGTGTAGGCGACGTGCCCGAGTTTCCGCCGCCCGTGCTGCCCCCAGTATTATTCGCTGTTCCCTTCACTTCTTTGCCATTCACAGTCGCCGTCAGGCCATCCTTCACGATAACCGTGCTAACGCTTTGTTCAATCGTAACGCCGCTAGCATGAATCTCGGCTTCGTTCACCTTGCCCGTTCCTTTTATGGAGGCCGCACCGCTTAGCGTTGCTTTGCCGATTTGTGAGGATGCGTCTACCGTTACGGTCGCACCTGCGCCGGTGCCTTTGACTTCCAGCACCTCAATCTCCGCATTGCTCAGGTCTACCACTGCTCCGCTTTCAATTACGAGCCGCTTGATTTTTCCCGTAATGGTGATGACAGCCTTGGAATCAGAAGGAGCCACCGTCACTGTATCAACCGTATTGGGCGATTCAATGACTAGCTTGCCGGAGCGCTGGAAGACAAGATTAGACAAGGAGCTCTCCCCGCTGATGACGACTCTAACCGGTGCTTGCTTGCGGTTGATGACCAGTTGTCCACCAACCGACGTGCCATCAAGCGTAACACTGTTGACGCCGCCGCCTTCCACGTATAGGTTGCCTTTGATTGTGACTCCCTTCAAAGTCGCATCGCCTTCTCCAATTCCCGAAGTCAGATATAGATTCCCGGCAACCTTCGATTGATTGAGCGAAATGTCTCCTGCATTTAATACCGCATTTCCGCTTGCATCGCGGTTGTAGGTACCCGCTGCATGAATCAGATAACCCATCACGTTATCGATCATGACTACGGCTTCCGCCCTTGTAATTTTCGCTGAAGGCGCAAATTGATTACCCGTTCTTCCTTGTACGTACTCTTTCTCCAGCAAAGCGCTAACTGCATCCTGCGCCCATGCCGCAACCGCTTGTCCGTCGCTGAAGCTGCTATACGTATTGGCATTTTGAGCAGTCAGCTTGAACGCATTCGCCAGTACGACCGCGACCTCCGCCCGCGTAATGCTCGCATTTGGCTTCATTAGGCCCGAAGCGTCACCCTGCACAATTCCGGCGGCAAACGCTTTGGAAAACTCGTCCGCATACCACTTCGTTGCGGCAACATCCGCAAATACTTGCGAGGAGGTGTCGCTGTAATTGAATACACGATTGACCAAAGCCACGAATTCGGCTCTCGTTATCGATTGGTTTTCATTCAAATTACCCGTGGCATCCCCTTTTAGAAGCCCTTCCGAAACCCATTCCTGAAGCGTGTCTGAAGCCCAGTGCTTCGAGCTGCCGTCTGTTGCAGCGAATGCTGCGGCGGAGAACAATAACGTACAAGCTGTTGTGAGCACAAGTGCCGGTTTGCCGATTTTTCTCAACATCTACGATCCCTCCTGTTTTCTATTGAAATCCTATTGATCAAAAGCCTGTTTTGCTTTCTTGAAGCCTATATTCACTAGGGGTCATGGACACCGCTTTCCGAAATACCTGCGTAAAATGCCGCATATCCTGGTAGCCGACCCGCTCCGCGATATCCGTTATTTTGCAGGTCGAATGCTTAAGCAGCTCCTTAGCCTGCTCGATCCGAAGCTGAATGACATATTCCTTGTAGCCCATCCCATTGCTTTGCTTAAACAAATGGCTGAAATACACGGGATTCAAATATACGGCGGCCGCGACCTTCTCGAGCGTCAAGTTATTTTGGTAATTGTCCTGAATATATTTCAGCGCGGTCTGAACGATCACATTGTTGTTCGCTTCAGGCAGGCTCAGCTTTTCTACCGTTTCTTCTGCTTGTGCTTGCATGAGCGTGACCTGCTTAGGAATGTCGTCAAAAGCAGCCACTGGCAGTGAAACCTGCAGCCGGAACGCTCCGTTTAATGCCTGACTCAGCTCAGCTTGCAGCTTGGCTACCCCTTTCTCGTCCCGGAACGACGCGGAAGCGAGAAACACGCCGAGCAGCGAGCGCTGGCCGAAGCTGACGCAAAACCCTTTTCCGCTGCTTCCCATCCAAGCCGTCAGCGCTTCCTCCGCAAGCAGATGCCTTCTGCGGGTATCCTCCTCAGGCAGCAGGCTGACCATAATCAGCCTGCTGCCTGCATATTCCCGTGCAATCGGAGTCATATCGTAGTGGCCCGTATCAAGCCCCGAGGCCCAGCGCTGGAACACCGCTTCCCGAATATAGTGGATATGGCGGTCGAGCTGCTCGAGCTCCACTTTGAGTGAGCGTTCGGCACGTATCGCCTCATCTGCCTCCAGCAGCAATTCAATGACCTTCTGCTTGCCAACCGGCTTCAGCAAATAATCTTTTGCTCCATAACGAAGCGCCTGTTGGGCGAAAGAAAAATCAGAATACGCGGAGATGACGATCCATCGAATGTCCTCGTAGTCTTTTTTTCCAATTCGCAGCAGCTCAAGTCCTCCCATTCCCGGCATCATCACATCAAGGAATACGATGTCGACCTCCGGCAGGCAAGGCAACGCAGCTTCCCCGGAATCGGCCGTTTGCACAATGGCAGACGGAAAGGCAGCCTCAATCGTCCGCTTCACCCCATTGCGTATCGTCGGTTCGTCATCCACAATCAGAATCCTCATAACGCCGCCTCCCTGTCTGCACGCCGAATCCCTTGAAATGGCAAGGTAATCATCACCTGTGAGCCTTGGCCAACAGCAGATCGAACCGAAAGTCCGTAAGCTGTCCCGAAGCGATAGGCAAGCCTACGATGAACATTTGCGAGGCCAACGCCAGATCGTCCGCTTAAAGGTACTGAATTTTCAAACATCTCATTCATGATGGCGACCTTCTCCGGGGCAATGCCGATCCCGTTGTCCTCGATGGTTATAACGAGGTTCTGGTCCATACGAGCGACCGCAATGCGGACAACCCCTCCGCTTCCCGCATGGCCAATGCCATGTATGACGGCGTTCTCGACGATCGGCTGCAGGGTCATTTTCGGTAGGGTCAGATCTAGACCATACTCTTCGCCTTCGAATTCGAATTTCAGCTTATCTCCGAAACGAGCCTGCGTAATGAGCGCATAGCGCCTGATCTGCTCCATTTCTTCCCCCAGCGTGGCTGAAGAGCCATTCGACCAATCGCTGCTGTAGCGGAAAATGCTCGATAACGCTAACACGACATTGCCTAAATACTCATTCTCCTTCTCGTCGAGCATCCAATACACCATATCGAGCGTATTGTAGAGAAAATGAGGATTTACCTGGGATTGAAGCGCATTCAATTGTGCGATTTTCTCGCTCTCAGACACCTGATTGTTTCGTTCTATCAGCTCGTTGATGCGCCGTACCATCTGATTGAAGCCCTCGGTCAGCAGCTCGGTTTCCTTGAACGATTTTAAAATCGGAGCCTCCTCAAACCTCCCTTGGCCAACCAGTCTCATATGCCGCATTAATTGCTTGAGCGGCGCCGTAAACGTAACCGAGACCAGCAAGGCGAATACGAGCGATACCACAAGCAACCCGATCGTCAGACCCGTTAATAACCGCTGAATGGTATTAATCTCAACCGTCAAATCGGATATCGGCGTCACGCTTACCGCATACCAGTTGTTCGTATTCAGCTTAGATACAACGATCTGATCATCACTGGCAACAAAGCGGCTGGACGTAGCGTTCTCAATTATTGGCATCATGAAGCTTGGTTTCGACTGGAGCAAGGAAACATCCAGATGGGCAATAACCTTATCCGCCTCCGCAAGAAACGAGATCGTATGGTCTGTGACATTCATATTGCTCAAAATCGTTTGCAGCGCGTTCGGTTTAATCTCGATCAGCACCATGCCAATCGAATGGGATTTGTGCAAGTCTGTCAGCTTTCTTCCAAAAATGAATACGGGTCCCTGCTCGTTCTGATCGATAACCGAATGCTGCCTCATGCCGATCCATACGGTTTCCCCTGCCGATTGCTTAATCTGCTCATACCACGCCCGGCTGGCGAAGTCCGGGTCGATCACTTGCGTGCTGCTTCCATAGCTGTACAAGCCATTATCCAGATTAAACAGGTGGATGCCCAGAACATCGTCCCAAGAATAATAGATCGATCCCAGCGCGTTTGTAATGGTCCGCTCGTTAATTGCCCTAACTGCTGAGTTGGACTCTTTCTTGCCAAGCAGGCGCTGAATATCGGTGTTGGTAACGATCGATCGGCTTAAGCTGTCATAGCCCTTCAAGAGCAGCTCGACATGCTCGCGTGCTTGGGACACGTTTTTGTAAGCCGCGTCGCCCAGCATGCTGTTGATTTGCTCGGTGGAGCGCTTCGAATACGATAACGAGAAAACGATAAGCAGGCAGAACGAACATGCAGAGAATAAAAGAAATAAACGTGTGCCGAATGAACGAAATTTGAACATTGTCATCATTATTGAACACCTTTTTCGTCGCAATATAATGAATAATGTCCGAATTATAACACGATATTTCAGCCTTTTATCGCTCCTGCAACCATTCCTTTCGTTATTTTTTCAGATAGTATGAAATAAATGGTTATAACTGGAATAGCACCCATAATTAAATAGGCTCCTATGGCTCCATGATTCGTTGAATACTGGCTGAAGAAGCTGTAAATCCCGAAAGGCAGCGTTTTTAAGCTTATTTTAGAAATGAAGGTCGATGCTAGAATATACTCGTTCCATACGTCAATAAACGTCAGAATCGTCACGGTCATGAGCGGCGGTGCAATAATCGGCAGCATAATGTTAAAGAAAATGCGGTAAACCGACGCCCCATCCATGCTCGCCGACTCTTCAATTTCTCGAGGCACCGTCCGGAAGAAGCCAGATAGTATAAACACCGCAATTGGAATTGCAAAGGCGATGTACGGCAGAATAAGCGAGAGATGCGTATTCAGAATGCCGATATTTTTGAAAATGACCACCAGCGGCAGCAGCGTCGATTGAATAGGAATCATGATGCCGATCAGGAAAAGCAGCATCACCGCCTTGCCCCACTTCCAATTGAACCGGGTAATGGCATACGACACCATCGCGCTTAATACTAGAGTGAACAGCAGCGTAATGCTCACCACGATCAGGCTGTTCGTTAAATATTGCAAATAATGTCCCGCGGTATAGGCCGAGGAGTAATTGTCCCACTGCAGCGTGGCTGGCAGCGATAGGAATTGCCCCGACATAATCTCCTTATTCGTCTTGAATGAATAAAGCAGCAGCCATACTAACGGATACACCTGTGATACAAATAGAACTGAAAACAATATCCATACCGCAATTTTTCTCATTCGGTCCACCTCATTGCCTGTTATTCCTTCCCTTGCTTCCTGTACGTGTGCATGTGCAGCTACTGCATGCTATCCTCGGAGCTTTTGAACAATTTATTGAGCAGCACCGTTGCCAGCAAACATTCGATAACTAGGAAGATGGAGATCGCACTTCCGTACCCGTACTCGAGCGCCGCAAATGTCTTATTGTACATGTGGGTCGAGATGACCTCGGTCGCATGTGCCGGACCGCCTGCGGTCATCACCATCACCATGTCGAATACCTTCAAGGAGCCGATTACGGCCAGAACCATCGAGATTTTGAAGACAGGAACGACGAGCGGGAACGTAATGTAACGATCAGCTTTCCAACCGTCTGCGCCGTCGATTTTGGCTGCCTCGTATACCTCCTGCGAAATATTCTGTATACCGGTAAACTGAATCAGAATATGGTAGCCCAGATACTGCCAGAGCGATACGAAGAACAAAGCAAAAATCGATACCTCAGGATCAGCAAGCCACGTTCTCGTCCACGATTCCAATCCTACAAAATCAAGAGCATTGTTCAGCAGTCCGCCAAGCGAAGCCGGATTATAGATCGATTTCCAAAGCTGCCCGATTACGACCACCGAGAGAATGACCGGTAGAAAGTAACTCGAAACGAGGAAATTCGGCTTTCGCACATAACGGGTCAGAAGCACGGCAATGAGCAAGGCGATAGGAATCTCAGCCATGGAGAAGAAAGCAAACATAATCGTTCTCCACACCGATGGCCAAAAGACAGGATCATGAGCCAGCATTGTTGAATAGTTGGACAGGCCGACAAATAGCTTCTCTCCGATGCCGTTCCACTGGAACAGGGAATAATAGGCGGCGACGGAAATCGGTACGAAGACGAGCACCACATATAAAATCAGACAAGGGAGAACGAAAACCGAAAGGGTTAGTTTTGAAATTTTGGCGGCGTGCATCGAATTATCCTCTCCCTTGCTTTAACTGATTTTGTTTACTGGTTGTTGGTGGCAAATGCATTTTGATGCTCTCGAGCGGTATCTTCCGGTGGAATGGAGGATACGAACAGATTTTGAATGCTGTTGAGATGCGTCTGTGTCGTACTTGGGTCCATCGTGTTATCGAAAGCAATATCTCCGCCTTTTACCTTCTTGAAAATATCGAGTACGTCAATCGCCAGCTGCGAATACCCAGCCTGTGCAAAATCTCCTTGCACGACTTGCGCCACGCCAACCGCGTTTTTGAATTCAAACGATACCTTCGGATAATTCGTCATAAAATAATGAAGGAAATCCTTCGCTTCCTCCAGATGCGCGCTGTTCGCCGACAAGGCGAAGCCTGTGCCCGGACCCAACATATACTCATCTAGATCGCCTTTACCGTCTACCGTAGGGAAAGGGAACACGCCGACCTTACCTTTAATTTCCGCGTCATCCATGGCCCCAGTCGCCCAAGTGCCCATGAAATACATCGCCGCTTTACCGGATGTGAACAGGCTCTCCGCCGAATCGTAGTCGTAGGATGTTGCCCCTTCTTGGAAACCCTTAGCTTCGATAAACTCACGGAACTTCGCTACCGATTGAACAAAAGCTGGGTCCATAAAATCCTTCGTTTTCGCTTGAACCTCGCTCAGGTAGCCCGGGCCTGCCAGACGAAGGAGGATATTCATGAAGAAGTAAGAACCGGTCCATGTTTCCTTCTCGCCAACAACCATCGGGATGATTTGTTTGCCGTTGAACGTCTCGGCGGCCTTGATCAAATCGTCAAAGGTCGTTGGAATTGCTACACCTGCCTGCTCAAACAATTCTTTGTTGTAATAAATGACGGCAATGTTATTGCCATCAGGCAGCGCGTACACTTTATCGTCGAACGTATAGTAATCTAAAATTCCGCTATGAAAGCTTGCTCCTAGACCGTCGCGGTCCAAAATATCATTGAGCGGCGCCAGCTTGCCGCCTTCGACGAATGGCGCCATCTGCGCCGCTGCATTCACAACCGTAATATCAGGCATATCGTTGGATGCCGCTTGCGTTTTTAGTTTAATTTTTTGCTGGTCGATATTCAGGGAATCGACTTCGATCTTGATGTTCGGGTTAGCTGCCATGTAATCATCCGTAATTTGTCTCATCACCTTATGCTGCACATCGGTCGCATCGGGATAATGATTTTGGAAGGTCAAGGTAATCTGTTTCTTTGAGTCCCCACCTTCCTTAACGGCCGTAGTCGGCTGCTCTGCATTGCCATTGTTTCCGCTGCATGCGGTCAACACGAATAGCAGGCTGCACATCAGCAGTAAAGCAGACTTTCGTTTTGCATGTTTCAAACCTTTCGTCCCCCTTGTCGAATGTTGTCATTCCTAACTATAATTATGGGCCGCCCCGCCGTCACTGACTATGCGTAAACTATAGGGAGAATGTTCAATTATTATAGAAATGTAAAGAAAACACCCCCTTCGGGCGAAACGGACTATGATATGTGACCGCATTGTACGAATCATCTATCCCAAATCCGCCGACGATCTAACCGCATTCTAACTTAACTTACACCCACACCCCTTCCACCTTTTAACACTTCCAATAGCGGCGGGATTTGCTGAGGTATTTGATGCGGTAGGCGGATGGGAGCCAGTTGGGCACGTATTTGCTGAGTTGGTGTGATTTAGATCTACTTTTTAGATCTATTTGGTGGAAATTGGTTAGTTTTGAGGATTTAGATCTAAAAAGTAGATCTATCAAGGCGGATGGGAGCCAGTTAGGCACGTATTTTCTGGGTTGACGGGATTTAGATCTACTTTTTAGATCTATTTGGTGGAAATTGGTTAGTTTTGAGGGTTTAGATCTAAAAAGTAGACCTATCGGGGCGGATGGGAGCCAGTTAGGCACGTATTTGCTGAGTTGGTGGGATTTAGATCTACTTTTTAGATCTATTTGGAGGAAATTGGTTAGTTTTGAGGATTTAGATCTAAAAAGTAGACCTATCGGGGCGGATGGGTGCCTGTTGGGCACGTATGTGCTGGGTTAGTGGGATTTAGATCTACTTTCTAGATTTATTTTTTGGAAATGGATCGTCCCTTCGTACCTATTTAGCAGCGAATGAATGGATATTCACCAGAACCCGGCTAAACAACAAAAGAAGAGACCATCTCTCGCAGCAAACAAACTGCAAATGATATGCTCCGCCAGCAGCAGCAGGTTTTCAAGTACAACCTTGCTACTGTGGCGGGAGCATACCACGTTGAGACAATCTCTTCAATGGCTAGTTTTCTCCATTCACTAATAGAGAGTATCAGATACAGGCTTTCTTAACTCACTAATAGAAAGTATCAAATACTAGCCTTTTCAACTCACTAATAGAGAGTATCAGATATCAGCTTTAATACCTCACTAATAGAAAGTATCAAATACTAGCCTTTTCAACTCACTAATAGAGAGTATCAGATATCAGCTTTAATACCTCACTAATAGAGTGTAACAAATACCAGCCTTCTTAACTCACTGATATAGAGCATCAGTTTACCGCCTCATCAATAGCTAATAAAAAGCATCAGAACCAATGAGTTACTAGCCTTATATTAAAACAACTCCATAACGCTAAGCTTTGTAAGCTTTGAGGAATTGAACCGCTTTGCCGATATCCGTCTCCGGGCTCGTGCCAACCTCGCGTTCAATAGTCAGATAACCGTTATAGCCGATTTCCTGCAGCGCACGCAGGTATGCCGGCCAATCCACGCTGCCCTCGCCAAGCGGAACCTCACGGAAGGATTCGCCGGATTCAGCCATCGCTGCGATCTGCTCGTGATCAAGCGTTTTTTCGTAGCCATAATAGCCATAGACGTCGCGGGGATCAATATCAGCCAGCTTCAAGCCATCCTTCGCATGGGTATGCACGATATAGTCCTTAAGCAGGTGTACCCCTTGCACCGGATCATCACCCGTTACCATGACCATATTGGCAGGGTCAAAGTTGACCGCTACCCCTTTGGTGCCAAGCCCGTCGAGGAACGACTTCAGCTGTGCGGAAGTTTCCGGACCCGTTTCGATTGCGAAATACGCATTCATGTCATTGGCAAAACGGGCAAGCTCCTCGCAGGCCGAATGCATCGTCTCATAGACCTGGCTGTTCTTATCGCTTGGGACAATGCCGATATGCGTTGTAATAATGTTCGTCCCTAGCTCCATGCCGAGCTCCATAATGCGCTTGGATTTATCGATCTTCTGGCGGTTCTCCGCTGGATCCTGAAAGCCATGGCCGCCTAAATCGCCTACCAATGCCGATATCTCAAGGCCCAATGACGCGATGTAGGCCTTCCACTCTTTTCTTGCCGCTACTGAGAGATTAGCCGGATCAAACTCGCCATGCACCGCGTACATTTGCACACCGTCCGCGCCAACTTGCTTCGCTTTGAGCAAGCCTTCTTTTACCCCAACCTGAAAGCTGTCCACGATTACGCCAATTTTATTCGTTATGATCGGCAATGCCATTTTCGCCACGCTCCTTCTGCTATAGTTCGTTCCATACCCGCTTCACAAATTCAAAGCCAAGCCTCGTTCCAAGCTTGCAATGCTCCAAGCCTTCAAACTCGATTGAAATATAATCGTCGTAGCCGCTTTCTTTGACGATGCGAAGCACCTGCGGTATGGCGATATCCCCATGCCCGACGATAGAGCCGCGCAGCCAGTTGCCCGCCGCGGATTTGAACCAACCCTCGCCAGGCTGGTCCGTGGAGGAACGGTAATAAAAATCCTTAATATGCACCATCGAGGCAAATTTGATATTATTGGCTACCGCCGCTTGCGGATTCTCATCCGTGCACAGGAAGTTGCCGACGTCGAGCGTCGTTTTAAAATTCGGACGGTCCACGACTTCCACAAGCGCCTGAACCCGGTCGCTATGCTGAATGTAATAACCGTGGTTTTCTACACTAGTCGTAATGTCGAGCGGAGCCGCATAATCGGCGATAACTTGGCATGCTTTTGCAAGCTTCGGAAGCTCCTGCAAAAAGTGTGAAATCGACAGGTCCGAAGACGAAGCCACGTCATGGCGCATTTTCTTCACGCCAAGCGCTGCCGCAATGTCCACTTCCTTTTTCAACCGCTCAAGCTCCTGCTCGAACTGCTCTTCGTTCAAGCCGGAGAAATTGGCTCCGACCGCATAGTTGGACAGCTCAATCCCGCTCTCGCGCGCTTGCTTCTTAATAGCTTCTATTAGCTCTGGACTTTCGGTAAGGTTAAAGCCAAGCGGTACGATCTCCGCATGCTCCGCACCAAGGGAAGCGATATAATCAATGACTTCCAGAATCGTCATTTCGCCGGAATTAAGCGCCTGATATAAGCTGTACGTGCTGATGCCTAGCTTCATAGTCGAACTTCCGCTCCCTTCGCTGCCGATTCATAGATTCCGATCAATATTTTCATAATCTCAACGCCATCCTCTACGGGACTGATCGGCTGCTCGCCGCTTGTCACGCAATCAATGAAATGATTGATTTCATTTTGGAAAGCACCATTAAATTCGAAGCCTTTGCTATCCGTTTGCGGATACACGTTCAAAATCGTATTATTTTGCTCTGTTACGATAACAGTCTCCGGATCGATCTCGAAGCCGCCTTTCTCGCCGTAAAGCTTCACCGTGCCTTCATTCGATTTCGCATGCAGCGTAAAGCTGACATCAACGAGCAGCGAAGCGCCGTTCTCGAAGCGGATCAAGGCATTCGCCATATCCTCGACCGTATTTTTTTCCGCATCATAATCTGCCGCCTGATAAAAGCTCAAATGCTCCACGTTCGACCGGTTGCCCAACTTGTGGTAAGTATTTGCGCTAACTGAAACCGGCTTTGGCCGTCCCATCATATACCAGCAAAGATCGATGACATGAACACCGATGTCAATCAGCGGCCCGCCGCCGGAGCGTTCAATGTCTGAGAACCAACCGCCTGGATTCCCAAGACGTCTAATTGTTGAAGCTTTGGCAAAATAAATCTCGCCGAACTCGCCGCGGTCAGCCATCGCGCGCAGCAATTGTGCATTCGTGTCGTAACGGCGAACGAAACCAACCTGCAGCAGCTTGCCCGATTTTCGAACCGCCTCCTGTACAAGAAGCGCTTCCTCTACCGTACGGCATAACGGTTTTTCAACGAGTACATGTTTGCCAGCTTCAAGAGCTGAAATGCTGATCTCCGCATGCGTATTGTTCCATGTACAGATGCTGACTGCATCAATTTCCGAATTTGCGAGCAGCTCGCGGTAATCCGTATATACTTTCTCTGCGCCGTATTTTTCGGCAGCCGCCTTCGCCCGTTCCTCGTTCAAATCGCAAACCGCATATAAATTTACGTTTTTGTTGTTCTTATAAGATTCCAAATGAAGTGATGAGATAGAGCCCGTTCCAATAACCGCGATTTGTACCGGTTTCATTGTCAATCTCTCCTTAATTATAGTTAGGTTTTGCACGTCTACACTTTCGTATTATAATGGTTTTAAGGCGCAACTCCATGCAAAGCTGTGCGGTTTGTTTGTACGATTGTGCTATCCCGATTAGGAGGTTTCTCCATATGGAAAAATTCGAGGCGCTTCGCGAGCCTATGGACATGCCGGATCCCCATTTTCCGATTAAAGTGCATCGCAACGCCTTTGATCAAAAGGGCATCGTCGTTTTTCCTCACCATTTTCATGAGCATCTCGAATTTCTATATATTGTTACGGGATCAGCGATTATTGAATGCGGTTCAACGACCATTAGAGCTTCCGCTGGCGATTTTATCGTGGTGAATAGCAATGAGCTGCATTACGGATTCAGCCTGTCTTCAGATTTGTGCTACTATGCGCTCATCGCAGATATCTCACTGCTTCACAGCCAATCGGTGGATGCCGCGGAAACCAAGTTTATTACCCCTATCACCCAAAACCGGCTGCTGCTGCAAAATGACATCGGCAGCGACAGCAAGGTCACTGCCAGCATGCTCGCGATTATTCATGAGCTGCAGCATCGGGAATTCGGCTATGAGCTCGCTATCAAGTCTGAGCTGTACCGGCTGCTTACGCTGCTGCTGCGCGGACATGTCGCTACTGTGCTGACGCAGGATGAATATGCAGAGCGGATGAAAAATGTCGAGCGCTTCGCGCCCGTCTTCCAATATATTGAGAAATGTTATCCTGAGGAGCTGTCGGTCGATCTGCTCGCGGGCATGGCCAATCTAAGCCGCTTTCACTTCAGCCGTTTGTTCAAAGAACTCAGCGGTCATACTGTAACCGAATATATTACGATGACTCGGCTCGGTAAAGCCGACTATTTGCTGCGCCATACTCCGCTTACAGTGTCAGAGATCGCTGCCGCCACGGGCTTCAACGACATCTACTACTTTAGCCGAACGTTCAAAAAACACAAAAAAGTTTCCCCATCATCACTCCGGGGAAACTAGTCCTGTTGCTTATAGTCTATTCATCATTTGCTGTTATTTGCGTCCGAAGTCGGCTTTGATCTCGCCCCACTCTTCAGTATTCCACTTCATCACCTTATTGGTATAGGTGTTCATCTGAATCCATCTAACCGCCTGATCGGTGAGCTCCCATATTTTTGCGGTAGAAGCGTCCCGTTTGAGCGTCGATGCGACTTTCTTATTGCGAAGCCAGCTCAATGCGGTTTTGGAATCGGTGTAAACCGTTTGCTCGCTGCCCTTCTCTTTTAAGTACCTAAGCGCATGGACGATTGCGATAAATTCGCCCAGGTTATTCGTCCCGTTCGCGATCGGACCGACATAAAACAAAATATCACCTGTTTGCGTATCTACGCCTTTGTATTCCACAGGCCCCGGATTTCCTCGGGTTCCAACGTCTACGGAAACGCTGTCGTAATCGATCGACTCTTCCTCGCCAAATAAAACCGGCTGCTTTACGCGCGGAGCAGCTGCTGCTCCTGCCTTTGTGCCCGTCTTTGCTCCAGCTGTGCCTGAGGAGCTGCCCTGCCCCCAATGCTTTTGCCATCCATCCTTATAGGCGGCATCCGCAAGCGGCTTGCTTTCATAGGATTTAAACTTTGCATCCTTCACGCCGCTAACCTGCGCTTGGCATTCCGCCCAAGTAGAGAATACCCCCGTTTTTTTGCCTACCCATACAACGTAATATTTTCCTTTTGCCATCCTTGTTCATAACCACCTTTATTCTAATCAAAGCCTCGCTTTACGCTGCAACTGCACTACCCATAGAATAAACGAAAAGAGCGGAAATCGCGAATCCCTTGATGTCAGATTGATACTCTTGTTATATACAACCATCTTCACATAAATTTAAGAGAACCATTTGACAAGATATTAGCTAGTTTAGATTAATCTTACTTACACTTTTATAAATATGAACGATTCCATAAATGCAAAAGAGAGAAGCGATATCTGCTTCTCTCTTTAAGCCGTTGTGATAGTAGTCAGCCCCAGCTAAGCTAACTTTTGAATTTTTTCAAAAACTGCACCGCTTTGATAATATCCGTTTCGGGATTCGTGCCAACCTCACGTTCAATCGTTAAATATCCCCTATATTCAATATCAACCAGCGCCTGCAAATAGCTATACCAGTCTACGCTGCCTTCACCTAGAGGAACCTCGCGAAAAAACTCGCCTGATTCCGCAGCTACCGCTACCTTCTCATGATCTAACGGCTCATACCCCAGCGACCCATAAATCTGACGTGGGTCCGATGCACGCAGACGCACTCCATCCTTTGCATGGGTATGGACGATGTAGTCACGTAACGTGTAAACGCCTTGAACGGGATCATCCCCCGTCACCATAACCAGATTAGCCGGATCATAATTGACAGATACGCCCTTAGTGCCAAGTCCGTCGAGGAAATCCTTTAAGGTTGCTGCGGTCTCTGGTCCTGTCTCAATAGCGAAAAAAGCATTCATACTTTCGGCATACGCACTCAGCTCGGCACAAGCCAAATGCATCGCCTCGTAAATCTCACCATTTTTATCTTCAGGCACGACTCCAATATGAGTGGTCACAACGTTTGTCCCGAGCTCAATAGCCATATCCAATATTTGCTTGGATTTAGCTATCTTCTCGGTATTAGCCCGTTTGTCCTGAAAGCCATGCCCGCCCAAATCACCAACTAACGCGGAGATTTCTAGCCCTAATGAAGCTATATAGTCTCTCCATTCTTGACGAGCGGAAGAGGTCAGCTTATCCGGAACGAAATTCCCGGAAGCAGCATGGATTTGTACGCCATCGGCTCCGACCTCTTTCGCCTTGAGCAAGCCCTCTTTTACGCCAACCCGAAAACTGTCCACAATGACTCCAATTTTATTAGGAACATGAATCATAGGGTAACCTCCACACCCTTCGCTGCCGACTCATAAATTCCACACAGTATTCTCATAAGCTCCACTCCATCCTCAACCGGACTTAATGGCTGCTGTCCCGTCTGAACACAGTCGATAAAATGATTGATTTCATTCTGAAATGCGGAGTCCACGTCAAGGCTGGCATGATCCACTTGCGGCACGATATTCAGGATTGTATGATGTTTCTCCGTTACCATAAGTAATGAAGGATCAATTTCGAAGCCGCCTTTGTCTCCATACAGCTTTACCGATCTTTCATCCTCTTTGATGTGAAGGGAGAAGCTGACATCAACCATCAAGGAAGCGCCGTTGTCAAAACGGATCAAGGCGTTAGCCAAATCCTCGACGGTATTCGTCGCCGGATCCCAGTCTGCTGCTTTGTAGAACGATAGATGCTGAATATCTGCGCGGTTACCGAGCTTTCGATACGTATTGCCGCTGACAGACTTTACCTTAGGCTTACCCATCAGATACCAGCAAAGATCAATCATATGCACTCCGATGTCTATTAGCGGTCCACCGCCCGAGCGCTCAATATCAGCAAACCAACCGCCAGGATTGCCCAGTCGACGCAGTGAGGAAGCCTTCGCATAATAGATTTCGCCAAATTCACCTTTATCTATAAACGACCTTAACATTTGCACATTTGCATCATATCTGCGGACAAATCCAACCTGCAGCAGCCTCCCGCTGCGCTTCACCGCTTCCTGCACAAGCAAAGCTTCCTCTACCGTTTTGCATAGCGGTTTCTCCACAAGCACATGCTTGCCGGCATCAAGCGCAGCGATACTAATTTCAGCATGTGACTCATTCCAGGTGCACACGCTAACTGCATCAACTTCCTTATCCAACAGCAGCTCCTGGTAACTTGAATAGATGGTAGAAGCACCATACTGTGCACCTTTCAGTCTGGCACGTTCCTCGTTTATATCGCAAATGGCATAAATCTCTACATCCGGATGATTTCGATAAGCCTTTAAGTGTTCATCCGATATCGAGCCCGCACCAATTACGGCGATTTTCAGCTTCTGCATTTCTCTGAACTCCTTTAATCATGATTTAGCCTTTAACACCTGTCCACGCCACCCCACGTTCAATCAGCTTCTGACAGCTGATGAACACAAGCAGCAGCGGAATGGTTGCGATTGCAAGTGTTGACATTACAATATGAGGGCCCATCGATTGATTGCTCGTAAAGCTGTTTATGGCTACGGTTAGCGTCCAAACCTCTTCCTTGCGCCCCACAACGAGCGGCCACAAAAACTCATTCCATGTCGCCATAAACGACATAACGCCAATCGTCGTAAATATAGGAATCGACAAAGGAATAACCATCGTAAAATATATGCGGTACTCCGACGCCCCATCAATACGGGCAGCTTGCAGCAGTTCACCAGGCAACTGGTCGAAAAAGCCTTTGAATAAAAAGATCGCGATTCCCCATGCGGAATGCGGCAGAATGATTCCCCATAGCGTATCTACCAGTCCCATCTGTTCGATGGTCAAATACAAGGGGACAAGCACAGCAAATTCCGGAATCATAATCGTAGCTACAAAGAACATCGTCAAGCCGACACTCCATTTCTTGCTGACAAGCCTGGACAAGGCGTAGGATGCGGTACCGCCAATCAATACATGAAGCACAATCGTCACAACCGTAACGAAAATACTATTGCCAATATATGTTTGTAGACCCACACCCGAATCAAGGCCCTTCGTCTTAAAGACAACCTTATAATTATCAAAAAAATGTGCCCAACTTCCCGCCTGATGAACGGTGAGCAATGATCCTTGCATGAAATTAGCCGTATCTAGATATTCGCCAAGTTGTGTGCTAAGGCTTTGATCAGCGGCAATGCCCTCACGCAAGTTCTGCGTCTCAGCCCCATCCAAATCAACGCCATTTGCATAGGTCTTAAATTCGGTATAACCCTTCGCACGAATAATTGGAAGCTTTACCTTCATCATCTCATCGGTAAAGACTTGAGCAGGCACAATTTCGGGTCTTCCCGCCGTGAATAGATAAGAAGGCGTTGTGGCTTCGAATATTTTGCGATCATCCTTCATCCCAATCACTTTCAATTCGCCAATCGCTTCATTCTGAAACTTCTTCCATGTATACCACGTCGCTTTGGCAGCCTCACGCTCATAGAATTGCTCATCGGTCGCAGTAGTTCCGCTATAGTCAATGATTATGGAGACAGCTTGCGGCAAAGAAGGTATCCATTTGGGTGGAAGAGAGTAGATCGACTTCCCATCTTTAAGTGACGAACTGAGCATCCAGGCCATCGGAATCAAACTGACGGCAATAAATAGAATCGTAATAATATAAGCTGCCAGTTTAAGACTGCCCGCGCCTTTCTCTCGAATTCGATTGGATTTCATGTTGTGTCTCTCCTTTCCTCCCCTATTGGGTCTGATCCTTGGATAACCGCAGCTGTACTATGGTGATGGCCGCTATTAACAAAAACATAATGAAAGAAATCGCACCCGCTAGACCAAAGCGATAGGATTGAAACGCATAATCAAATACAAGCATCGTCAGTACACGCGTGCTATCGACAGGACCACCTCCTGTCATAATGTACATCGGTTCGAACGATAGAAATACAGCAGCAATAAACGCGACGAACTGAATGCCAATGATGAATCGGAGTCCTGGGAATATCACGCTAAGGATACGCTGCCAAGGATTCGCCCCATCTATTTTAGCCGCCTCAACCGTTTCTTCCGGTATGCTTCTTAATGCTGAATAATAGATGAGCACATTGATGCCGCCGCCCAGCATACTCGGGATAACGATTGCCAACTTGGCAATTGCCGGATCGCTTAACCAGTTATAAGGTCCAAGACCAACAAGGGCCAGCCATTCGTTTAGAAGTCCGTAATCGGGATTATATATCCACTTCCAGAGCACCAATCCAGCTACAGCTGGAACCGCTGCAGGGAGCAAATACAGAACACGGAACAGCGAGTTGTTACGATGAATTTCATTTAGAAATAGTGCTTGAACAATCGGCACCCAGAAGGTCAATCCGATATATAACGCGCTGAAAGCAAGTGTATTGCCAAATGCCGTCCAAAATACAGATGATTTAAACAACAATACATAGTTACCCAGCCCTAAAAAGTTGCCAGGAGGATTCATCAGGCTGTAATCAAAAAAACTCATATATACGGCCCGTAACAACGGAATATATTTAAACATTAAGAAAGCAACAATGGCTGGCGTTAAAAAAAGAATCGCTATCCAGTTGATTTTGCGACGATTACGCGGCGGCTTAAGCAACAGAGCCTTAGTTTGCGACGGTATGTCCAGCTTGATTACCTCCGTTAAATAAATTCCTCAGGGAATCGTTGAACTAGCATAAGCTGCCTGCCCGTTTCAATCCCTGAGGAAATATTCGAGACTTTACTCTTTATTCCTTAATTTCCTTGTTGTACGGATCAGCGACTTCCTTTTGTGCCAATTTCTCTGCAGCTGTCAATTCAGCTAGCGGATCAGCGCTCTCATCCGTTAATACTTTCTGGATCGCTTTCACGACATAGCTTCCCAGGCGTTCCTTCAGAAAGTACTCCAGTTGAACGTTTTCCGCTGTCTTCGTCACGCTGCTCACCAGATCTGCAGGCACATTACTTGAAAATTGCGATGCATCAACATCCTTCCGGACGGACAGCAAGTTAGGCAAAATACCATTTTCAGACTGAAACTTCAGCATTTTCTCAAGCGATTCTTTGGAATTTCTGAAAGCCACATAGGTCAATGCCGCATCCTGTCTTTCTTTGGGTACTTTTGGATTCACAATCCAATACTGTCCACCTGTTTGCGAAGGCGCAACGCCAGCAGGTCCAACCGGATATGGCGCAAAGCCTATGTCGTTCAAATCCATCCCGCCCTGCACTACCCCTGCAAACCAGTCAGAGGCAGATAGGATCATTCCTACACGTCCCAGGAAGAAGTCCTTCTGATTATCCCCGATATCCTGCACAATATTTTTCTGAACAACCTTGTGCTTCCACTTTAGATCCTTATAGAATTGCAGTGCAGTTACAGCCGGCTGCTTGCTAAAGTCTAGCGTGACAGAACCGTCTTCATTCTTAGTTGTGAGATCTCCACCAGCCTGCCACACATAATACTCAAACCACCAATCTGCCCAGTCCATGCCAAGCAAAGCGTAACCATATTGATTTTTGTCCGGTATTGTCAGTTTTTTAGCATAATCAACGAATTCATCCCAGTTGGCAGGCGCTTTATTTGGATCCAGTCCCGCTTCTTTAAATAGCTTCTTATTGTACAGAAGCCCCATCGTATACATATTATTCGGGATACCATAGATCTTCCCATCAATCGTCCCAGCTGCCATTGCCGAAGGGAGATACTGATCCTTATCGGCATACGTCTCCCAGAAGGACGTCAGATCTAGAGCAAAGCCCTGTTTTGCCCAATCGCTCATAATCGGAAAATAAGCCGAAGCGTAGGCATCCGGACCGTTCCCGCCAGCCATCGAAGTGACGAATACTTCCCGATCATTGTTGCCTGCAGGCTGAACCTCATGCTTTACCTTGATATGTGGATACTTCTCCTCGAACTCCGCAAAAATTTCATCATAGACCGGCTTCAATATGTCATCTGGCTTCGCTTTATCCCAGACGGTAATTTCTATCGTTTCCTGTTTGACTGCGCTTTCATTCGTGGCGCTTTCCGTTGCTTTTTCTGACTGTTCCGGAGCTGTCGTTCCTCCATTCGAATTGCCCCCTTGAGTACACGCCGCCATAACAAGCATCATCGCAGTAACGATAATGATGCCAAATCGTTTCGATAAAACCCCTGGTTTACTGTGCATCCCTTTACCTCCTCTGTATTGTGTACTTCATTATCATAAGGGGTACTACAAGGAGAAAAAATCAATATATTAACCATTCCATTTTCGATTTCTTAACACGATGCGAGAATATTTTCACGGTATTTTTTGGGAGATACTCCGTATATCTTGCGAAAAACGCTGCTGAAATAAGCATGGCTGTCATAACCGACAATGCTCGCAATTTGCGCCAGCTTCAGATCGGCATTGGACATCAGTCGAACGGCATGACTCAACCGCACCTGCGTAAGATAATTGTTGAAGTTTTCACCGCTGCGCATCTTAAACAGCTTGCAGAAGTAGTTGGGATGAATAAAGTAATGATCCGCCACCCATGCCAGCGTAATATTCTCATAATAATGATGATCAATGTAATGCCTTACTTCATCAATAACATCATCATGCGATGCCGACTTGTCATCTGGGATAAGCAGCATAACGGTACGCGCCGTTTGGAAAAGTGCATCCTTCGCCAACTGCCAGGAACGACAGGACAATAGAACTTCAGTAAAATGCTGCTGCTCGTTCAGAATAAGCTCGCTAGGATCGATATACTCACTTAGAACTCTTCTTAGCAGAGAATAGATATGCAGTGACAGTTTCTCAAAGTCTAAATAACCTGCTTCCGGTAAACTGCACAAACTTGTATACTGCTGCTCCAGCCAACGACTGATGCGCTCCTCATCCTTGTTTTGCAACAATTTTGTAAATACCATTTCCTGATCAACTGCAATAATAGTCGATCCTGATGCTCGTTCCTTGAAAGCCGAAACACGAAGTGCAGAATAGGAATACACTTTGCCTATTCCATGCAAAACCTCTCCCCGTACCGCCATTCGAGCTTGTTCATAGGCATTCTTCAGGCTTGCACCAGGAGCATTCGAATTACTGATGCCGATTGCCGCTTCCAGCTGCAAATACTGGCGCAGGGCATCCAGAGTTTGACTCGCAATATGGGTAAAGTCGTGGCAGTTCCCTCTTCCCCTTGTCGGGAGAACGGCAATCATTTCGTCAGAGTGATAGGTGTGTCGGAATGCAATGCCATTATGCCCGGATTGAACAAGCAATTGCTCGACAATGTTTTGCACGCCGAACCAGATCAACTGCTCGTCCTCTACCTGAAACCCTTTATGAGGAAAGGAAAACGGACGCACACGAATAACAAATAAAGTAAAGTCCGAAGCTTGTATACGTATGATCTGCGCTAGATCTTCATGATCATGCCGTTCGCGAGCCTCTTCCTGAATTCTCCATGTCAACATGCGCTCACGCTGTGACATCCTGTTCGCCTCGTAATGTCTGAGCAGCAAGCTGCGGTAATCCTGTTCACTATCTTTGGCCAAGAAATGTGCCTTTAGCTTCTCCAAAACCTCCGATAATTCCAGTGCATTTACCGGTTTCAACAAGTAATGAACAACTCCGAAGTTCATAGCCTTGCGTGCGTATTGAAAATCATCATACCCACTAATGACAACGAATTGGATGTTAGCATCTATTTGTCTCGCCCGTTCCAGCAGCATGAGGCCATCCATCACAGGCATACGAATATCAGTCAGCACGATGTCTGGTTTTTTGTCTTGAATTTGCTGGAGTGCGTCCTGTCCGTCTGCCGCATCACCGACAAATTCCAGCTGCATGGCTTGCCAGTTTATTTTGCAGAAAATACCTTTTCTCATGAATGGCTCGTCATCAACGATCAGCACTTTCAGCATCTTCTTCACCCCTCATTACGTTTAATGGAACAACGAAAGAAACGGACGTGCCAGCCCCATATTCACTATCAATGGTTAAGCCGGCTTTTTCCCCACAGAACAGCTTTAATCGCTGATTGACGTTTTGCAAACCGATGGATACCCGATCTCTATTCAAGGGTTGTGCCTGTTTATAGTTGTAGGGATCCTGCATCATTTCCCTGATTTCTTGCAACCGCTCGGGCTCAATTCCGGTTCCATTGTCGCTAATTTGAATAAATACCCACTGTCTATCAAGCGCTCTGGCCATAATGGTAATCATTCCTCCCTGCTGGATATGCTCTATGCCATGCTTGAAGGTATTCTCGATGATAGGCTGTAAAATCAGCTTGGGCAGCCGAATTTGCTCCAGCTCAGGCTCCACGTTACATTTATAAGAAAACCGATCTTCATAACGGATTTGCTGTATGGACAAATATAGCCGTACCTGATGAATCTCTTCCCGCAAAGTGGCATATTGGCCACCGCTAATATTGTAGCGAAACATTCCGCCGAGCGATTGGCTAATAAAGCTGATGGACTCGTTGCCATCAATGGCGGCAATCGCATCGATGGTACCCAGCGCATTGTATAGGAAATGGGGATTAATCTGAGTTTGTAAAGATATCCATTCAGCATCCCTTTTAAGCAGATTGGCCTCCATGTTTTTTTTGACCAATCTATCGATTTTCTGTATCATCCTGTTAAAGCTAACGCCGAGAAAGCCGATTTCATCATAAGTATGAATCGGTACCGAAACGTTGAAATTCCCCATCTCCACCCGTTTCATATGGTGGCGAAGCTTGTGAATGGGCTTAATCATCCTACTTGAAATGAAATACGAGGCCAGCATGGCGACCAACAAGCTAAGTATGCCGATTATAATCGCATCATTGCGTACCTGCTTGACATCCGCCAATATCGTGTTAAGGGGTATTTTTCCAACCAGCATCATTTCATGGTTATTGAATTTACGATATATGGTGACGTATTGCTTGCCATCCATGACTAGTTCTCCTTGACCCTTTATGCCAAGAAAATCATGATTCGAGTATCCTTGATCATGCAGAATCGAGCGTCCGATCATCTCATCATCCTCACTGGCAATAATATTTCTATCGCCATCCACAATACTGAAGTTACGCATACCATTCGGGTCCATATCGGCTAACGCTTTTTTCAATACTTTCCCTCGCATATCAATGCGCATGACGCCAACTAGCTTTTGGCTGTAGCTGTTTAATTTTTTGAGCGGCTGTATGTAACTGAGCGTATACTCAGGCTCCTGAAGGTCTTCCGGTACCGTTCGGCCTACATGCCACTGCGGGGTACTATCATCCTGATTGATTAACCGAAACAGTATTTCCTTTTCCTGCTTCATCAGGCTTTCGTAATCAAAGTCGCTTCTTTTCCCATCCAAATCGGCAATATTTCTTTCCCCGCTATTAAATTGATGACCTTGCTCATCATAAATGGCAATAATAGAAATTTGATCATTTCTTAGTCGTGTCATATGAATTTTAGATTGATAAAGGATTTCTTTTGTCGTATCCACTGACATGTCTGCGAGAAACTGCTGCAGCACCGAATCGGTAAAAAATGCCCATGCCTCGTTCTGAATACCACCCATTTGCAGTTCAAGCCTCTCTACCGTCTGATCTGCCAACTTCTCTATGTTGGCGAGCGTATTTCTCTCTACGCTCACAGACATCCGATGATAGTAAACCATACCTGATATAAATATGGCTAAATAGGCAACACCAAAGAAAGAGAGAATCAGCTTAGTTTTAAAACTGTGCTGAATCCATTTCCATAGATTTGAAATGGGCTTCCAATTGTTATTCAACATATCCCTCCTCATGTGACGAATATTCTCTGCTGCTCTATTTTCCTTGTTCTACAAAGTATTCATTCTATTATGTCACAGTTTATTTCCGATTTGCTGCCTTGTTCAACGCATGAAAACCCGGACCGCTTCACCAAAGATGGCAAGGAGGTCCGGGCCTATCAAACTATTGTTTCAGATCGAGCATTCGTATAAGCAGAACGATCCCTTCCGCTCTTGTAGCCTTATCATTAGGCGCTAATTGATTACCCTGTCTCCCTCTAAGCAATCCTTTATTTACAGACGCTGACATGGCCTCCCTCGCCCAAGCTGGGATATCCTTTGAATCGGCAAAGGTTAATTCTGCGTCAACATCAGCCTGCAGTCGGATTGCCCTAGCAACAATAACAGCAATTTCTGCGCGACTAATCTGCTGGTTAGGTCGGAACGTATGATCTTCGTAGCCTTTAATTAAGCCTGCCTCGACTACTTTTCCTACCATGCCTGCAGCCCACGCCGGAATTTGTCCGCTATCAGCAAAGGCTATCTCCGAAGAACTACCTTCAAGCTTTAATGCGCGGGCCAGCATCGTAACGAACTCGGCGCGTGTAATGAGGCCGTTTGGTCGAAATGTACCATCGGAATAACCCTGAACAATACCAAACTCTACCGCCTTCTCAATCTGCCCCTTCGCCCAGTGGAGCTGAACATCCTTGAAGGCCACTTTTACAGGATTCGGATTCTCCCCTTCAGTATTGCCCGTCTCAGTTGTTTCTGTTCCGTTGTTGCCGCCAGTACCTGGTTGAGGGGGATTTGAGTTCTCTTCGGGATCTGTTGGTGTTTCGGGAAGCTCAAGCGACAGCAGATAAGGGACTAATGGTGTCACTGCCATCGGCTCCGCTGCCACACTCTTACCGCTGATCAAATCTGTCCATAACGTCTTTCTAATTCCATTAACCATAACGTAAGCTTGCTTTGGCAACGAGGTGTAATTGACGACATTAACAAGAAGCTTGCCATTATACTTGACACTACGCCATTCCGTGCCTTGTATCGGTTCATTGGTCTCTGCATCAATGAGCATGACATCAATCATCTCGGAGGCTGTGAAGCTCGGAATTAAAATATTCCTGATCCCTTCTGATGAGGTATTGGTAGGAATAAGCAGCGTGTTGCTATTGCCCATCACTGCACTGCGAACGACATCCTGTAAAGGTTGATTATGTTCATCAAATTTCAAGGCGCTATTGCCGATTATAACCACCTTACGCCCTTGTTCAACATAATCGCGAATCGCCGTCAGCGTCTCCTCGTTCACATGCGTCGCTTCAGGTATAATCAAATATTTGTACTGCTGTGAGTGCCCCTCTTTTAGCTGTTTTTCCGAAAGAAAGCCAACTTTTAGCCCGCTTAAACTGATTGCTTCATAAGCGTTCGTTACCGCAGAGTAGTATTTCGGTGCGAAGACGGATGAAGGAATCGAGTACAAAATGGCAACTTCCGCTTGATCCTCCTGAAGGGCGGTTACTTCAGTGGCAAGACGATTCAAGTCTAAGTTTGTCTTGCCTACAGCCGCGACAACATCCGGACGATGTAATATGCTTCCGTAGAAATCACTCGTCGTGTTATTGCTTCGTTCCCATGACCATATGGTTGTTGCCGATTGACCATGAACAGCATCCTGCCACAACACAGAACGGACGTGATTCGCTTGCTCCGGAATGTATAGGCTGTCGCCGTCACGGATGACATGATTCTCAGAGTTAAACACGGGTGCTTTCTTAAACGAAGTTTGCATATCATAAAATTTCAATTCGCTCAAGAAACCATCCTTCCCTTGACCCCAGTAATTGGAGTTGTCATTTCCGTTGATTTGGCTTAGTTCGCTGAACTGCTCCGGATCCGTTCCCCATGTTAATTGTTTGGTCGAATCCACCGATGTGTCCATGACCTTCGAATGAATCGGTAGGTTGGCATCAATCTCATGGATGATTCCAGCCATCCAGCTATGCCAATCCGAGAACAACTTATTGTTGAATATCACCCAATCATAAAACTGTGGTGTCGGCTCCGCGTGAAGCGGTACCGCTTTCGTGTGTGGAGGCATGCCCACTTCATCAAATGAATCATAATTTGTTCCGTATACCTGGTTCAACGCACCGATATTCCCTTCATAAATTCCCGATAAATACGTATGCCATTTGGGTAGATTTATCGGATCTACTGCAGAAAAATAGGCAGGTTCATTTGATATTGTAATACTATGCAACGACGGATAGTCTTTAACCAGTGGTATGATCGTTCGTAAGTATGCTTCCATGATTTCTCTGGCTTTCGGCGCATCAATGTCAAATTTAATCCAGCCTTCGCCGTTAGTCTTTAGTTCAGGCCACTTTTCCAATGCCCATGCAGGGAAATAATGCGGCGATAATAATAAATTGACTGCTATATTATGATCGCTTGCATTTTCTAGTACTTTCTGAATATCGTTTTTGATCGCAGCGGTGGATATGAGGTAATCTTCTCCTCCACCCGACGCTACATTGTTCTCAAATCCAGGATCCGTCAATAAATTAACCGTGCTTCCCTGCTCGGTCATACTGACATCATCAATCCAGACTTTGCCGATTTCATTCTCCGATAAAATAACAAACGGGAATGAAGTTTCATTTGCTCCAGTCGTATATTCATAGGTAATCTCGGTCCAATCATACGTTCCCGTAGGGAACATCATTCGGTAATCCCAGTTCTTTCCTCCGGGGAACCAGACATCCTTTACATGCTGTCCTTTCACCCATGCCTTGAACTCGTACGTCGTATTCGGTTTCACAGCGATATTCTGCATAACACTTATATATTTATTAGGACTAAGCGGGGTACTGTTCGTAAGGAGAAGCGCTGCTTCACCGGAATGGTATACACTCCAATCCACCTTGGCTTTCGCCTGTACGCCGTTTGTCGCATTGACGGTCCATCCGTATAATGAATCAGCCGATCGAATGACACTGTCCGGTCCAATTTCAATCTGTACGATATTGGTTCCATAACCCTCGAATTGCGGAATATCCTGCCTGACTTGTTCGAAATGTCCGTAGCCTGTGAAAAAGACGGGTCTTTGCTCTGTTTGGTTAGTCGTCGAATCGTACGTATTCGCAATGAAAGAATAATTATGAATGGTTGGCCTCTGTAAGCCCGTAATGTAGCGCGGCACAAGCTTTGAATGCTTGCTTCCATTTATATAGCCTTGCAAATTCCCTACAGCTTCGTCATAAAGCTTCTCCAATTGCTCAATAACGTAGAAGGAACGTTCAAGCATGCCGTTCGCCGCATCTTCCTTGCCATACTCGATGAAGTTGCGGATAACGGTTGCATTCACTTGTTCATAATCCGTTGGAATTTGGAGCCCCTTAGCCTCAAGCAACAAATTTTCCAACAGCGGCATCTTAGCTGCCAATTCATCGAACTGTGCATGGTCAACCTTAAGTGTCAAGTTCTCGCTTTTACTTATACCACTAGCCGCTTCATGGACAGCAACCGTTATGGGGTATATTCCAGGCACCGAACGAGTGATTTCTATCTTTTTCTTCAACACCGTTTGTGCGGGAATTGTAATTGTACGATCCAGACCAAGCTCTGACGAGTTCAGGTCTAACGTGATTTCATGATTACTATAGTTCGGAATTTGCAGCAGATACATCGATGTTTCGTCTTTGGAGAGCACAACTTTTCCATCGAACCAAACGCCCCAGTCCTCATTCTGCTGAACTAGATCGAGAACCGCGAATCGGCTAGCATCTTTGCCGTTACCTATACCACCGGTCCACTCGATCCACCCTCTTCGTCCATTACCATCGTTATCATTAACCAGCAGCTCCGCTCTGAACCGATGGTCTGGCTTTCCTGTAGCAAAAATCGCCTTCCACGGAATCTTCGCTTCATAGGTTGTCACGTTTAAATTCCGCTCAGAATTGAACGCTACCGATTCCTTGTCCAGTGATGCGGTCCCGCTGCTCCAGCGCCAAATATCAGGCTGACCATTCACAAGAGCGAGCCCATATTCCGGACCATATGAATTGCCATCCTGACTGAAGGCGATTTGAACGCTGTCACCCAACCAAATCCCGTCACCAGCAACTGCTTCGTGGATATTATCTTTCACCTCGACACCTACATATAAAGCATCTTGGTCATAAGCAAACTGTGCCTTGGCCGATAAATCGTCATTGCCAGACCATCCGTCGAGTATGACTTGACGGTTATTATCCGAAGGCAGCGAAAGACTTATAAAGCTGTCCCATTCATCCAGCAACCCATTAATCTCAATTCCCTCAGTCGCGTTGAATACGCTTGCATATTTTCCGCTACCAAGCGTGCTATTGAAGTGGTTTAAGCTTATGAATGTCTCGCCTGCCGTATCCGTTCCTAACGTATAGGCATAATCGGAAACCGCACTATCTACCAAGTCTGTTGCAGTAGCGTAAGCCCTAATCAACATGGCTTTGTCCACAATGATGGGCTGACTGTAAGTGGTCCGTGTTCCTGAATTCCTCGGGTCTGTACCATCAACCGTGTAGTATATCGTTGAATCCAAGGTCTCGGAAGAAAGCTGAACCGTTGAGTTAAGCAACACTTCTCCAACCTGATCAGCCATGACCTGTTTCACTTGCATCGGAATCAAGCTTCGCATGTTATCCAATAAATAAGTCACGCTTGTACGTCCTTCAAGATCTGACTTGCTGTGTATGAAGAAATTAATCATGCCGATCTGATCCTTTGGAATGCTAATCGAAGCCAAGTCGATTTCCACTGTATTCCATTGGTTGGCAACCAATTGTTCAAGCCCTCTTTCGTAGACCACTCCGGAATTACCTGAAATTTTCAATGTAAGAGGCTCATTTGCACCAGCTGTTTGCGACACCGGATAGATATCAATTAACAGCTTATCTGCCTTAGCAATATTAAGCTTTGGCACAGGATTCCAATAAAAATTAATATAACCGTCTGCCTCAGAATGAACACTATAGGCGATTCGTACCGCCTGAGTCCCTTCCGTGAGAAGGGTATTCTCCTGTTCCACGACAACATTGCCTGCTGCAGAGCTATCCCCCGTCCATTCCGCTAGATGATTGAAGCCATTTATAACTTCACTTTGCAGTTGCTTCTCGAACCCCGCATTCTGCAGCAGGTTCACACCTGCGCCTGACTTGACCATGGACAAATCGTCAAACCAAACAGAATCGGTATTATTTTCTGTAAGAATTCGGAAATCAAAGGTATGTTCATTGCTGCCAGTCGTATAGGTTGTCGTCACTTGCTGCCAGTCATAGCTTCCTGTAGGAACTCCTTGCTGCAGTGACCAGCCTGGAGCTCCACCGAACCAAGTATTGCTCACATTCGTTCCTTTAACCCATACGGAAAGGACATATTCCGTGTTCGGTTCGACTGATACCGTTTGTGAAGCCGTAAAATATACATTAGCTGATAATGGGGATTCATTGGTTAATCTTAGCGAATGCCCTCCCCGATGATACACATTCGAATCGACTGCATAGCTGCTAACAACGCCGCCGCTCCGATGAAATGACCAATTGGTAACCGTAGGGTTACCCGTTTCACTTGCCCATACCTTGCTTGAACGCGTTCCTAAAGATAGTACGGTCAGAGTAAATATTAAAATTGCTGCAAGATGAATGATTCCAACTTTTTTCCACATGACTTTTCCTCCCTTATCATTTGTGGTACTGCAACTAGGTAAGTAAGATTATTATAATTTTGGAGGGAAACATTACATATGAATTAATTAAGTATTTAGTTTCACTTTCTTAACTGTCTCTCCTAAAACAAAAAAAAGGTCTCTCCTTATTGAGTGAAGTGCTCCCTGTCAAGTAGACAGTGAAAAAAACAAAAAAAACGGTTAGG
Source organism: Paenibacillus luteus (assembly GCF_006542765.1). GTDB lineage: Bacteria > Bacillota > Bacilli > Paenibacillales > Paenibacillaceae > Pristimantibacillus > Pristimantibacillus luteus. The sequence continues at coordinate 74 of NZ_SKCD01000023.1, read as the reverse complement.
CCTATCCCTCAGTTCAAGTACAGAGAACTGGGGGATTATTTCATTACGCAGCTCGACGATACTCATGGGGAGAC